>JHVD01000007.1 GCA_000619965.1 Propionibacteriaceae bacterium P6A17 | reverse complement strand
CCCTCTGCCGGCCATGCGCATGCGCGATCACGCCGCAGGCGGGGCAGCCCATCACTTCCGGCCGGACGGATTCGACCTCAACCCGAAGCCCCGCGTCGTCGCGCTGGACGCCGACCACGTGGAGCCCGGGCAGGCCCAGCAGAAGGTCGCAGCGCTGACAGTAGCCGCCGCCGGCACGGCAGCAGGAAGTAGAATCGGGCATCGTCGAGGTCCTTGAAGATCAGTTGGTGTGGTAACCCCGATTCTTGAGGGCCTCGACGCCCATCACCCCGCCGACACGCCCGCCGTCGGATCCACGCTCACCCCACGCTCAGGTACGAAGAGCCAGATGACCACCATCGCGGCAGCAATCGCGCGGATTCCCGTCAGCGCAGGCAGCTCTGGCCGCTTCACTCTCGGTTGGGTTCTATTCACAGGTGCCATATTGCCCGACGCCCCTAGTGAGTAAGGCCATTGCGTCGCGTGTTGGTCTCGCCTATAGCGATAAGGAGGAATACCATCGCTAGCGTTCGACCCAATGGGTACGATGAGGAGCGGGCGCATGGGTGACAAGCGAACGGGGATCGTCGGGGCCGTGCTGGCTCTGGCCATGGCACTCGTGCCGAGGGTGGCAGTGGCCGAGGGGCTACCAACGCCGACTGCCACGAACGTGCCGGAAAAGCCAGTGGGCGCGCAGACCTTCGTCTGGGGACGCTTCCCCACCAAGGCGGTGATTGACGTCTTCACGCAGGTCCGACTCCCGTCGGGGCAGTGGGCCACGTCCCAGAAGCGCCGTACGGACAGCAGTGGCGGCTACTCCATCCCCTTGACATACGGCAGCAGCGTGCCAGGGATCACCACGTGGCGCGTTGTGGGCATGATGCCCGACGGCAGCTATCAACTGACTAGGGAGTTCACGCTCAAGCGAGTCCCATCGGTCTCCGCGTCAGCCGCGCCGAAAAAGGTAGTCAATGTTGGCGGCTATACGTGGGGTACGATCGCTACTGATCGTCCGGTACCGGTCTGGACTGAAGTGTTCACCCCGCGCGGATGGACCCGTTCGCAGATCGGGACCACGACTGCAGACGGAGGGTACGCGCTTCCTCTGACGTACGGAGCGAACCAAGTCGGCTGGACCCGCTGGCGCGTTGCTGGGCGCTACCCCAATGGCAGCATCGTTCGTTCTAGCGAATTCCGGGTACTTCGCGTACCGTACTCGAGCGCTCTCAAGGCCCACGACGTCAAGGTTGTGGGCCGATCCGTCCAGGGGCGTCCGATCTATGCGTTCCAAATCGGCGATCCGACGGCATCCAAGAGCGTCCTGTTCCTAGGGTCCATGCACGGGGAGGAGCCACTGGGTACTCGCACGATTGATGCCATGATGCGTGACAAGCGCCTCGTCGCAGGCGTGGACCTGTGGGTGATTCCAACCATGAATCCGGATGGTCTCGCAGTCGGCCGACGAACCAATGCCCACGGAGTGGACCTCAACTCGAATTTCCCCCTCGGCTGGAGCTATCGCAGTACGAGGAACCAATACTGGGCGGGCACATCGGCCGCCAGCGAACCTGAGACGCAGGCCATGATGCGTTTTCTCACTTGGCTCAAGCCCGATCAGTTCGTCTCAATCCATCAGCCCCTGTTCGCCGTTGACAGCTTCAAGGTCAAGGACCAGCAACTTATGGAAAACCTCTCCCGTGAGCTGTCAATCCCCATCAAGTACCTGAGCTGCAAGAGCGGCACCTGCGGAGGCACGATGACGCTGTGGCACAACGAGACGCTGCCGGGTGCCGCCATCACCATCGAGTACCGCTACACCGAGACGGACCAGTATGTGAATGTCACCGCCCGCGACGGACTGTTGAAGGCAGTCGGCGCTCGCTGGAACTGATCGCGCACAACACGGGCGGAGCGTCACGAACGAGAGGCGCTTCGCCCGCCAATAGCGGCGACCGCTCAGCCCTTCAGCACGTCCGCGAGCGTCTCGATGACCTGGGTTTGCTGGTCGTCGGTGAGGTCGGCGAACAACGGCAGCGAGAGCTGCTCGCTGTAGAACTGTTCGGCCTTCGGGCACATGCCGCGCTGGTAGCCCATGTCCTCGAAGAGGGGGTGCCAGTACACGGGGATGTAGTTGACCTGGACTCCGATGCCGCGCTCGCGCATCTTCTCGAAGACCTCACGACGACGACCGCCGAGGATACGCGCCGGGTAGAGGTGCCAGATCGGGTCGACGCCGTCGCGGACCTGGTGGATCTCGACGCCGTCGATGCCAGCGAGATCGCGCTGGTAGCGCTCGAAGATCTCGCGGCGGCGCACCTTGAACTGCTCCAGGCGGGCGAGCTGCGAGATGCCGAGGGCGGCGTGCACGTCGGACAGGCGGTAGTTGAGGCCCCACTCGTGGACCTCCTGGTGCCAGGGGCCCTCGTCGGGGTAGCGCATGCGGGCCTTGTCACGGACGAGTCCGATGAAGTGGAACTCGTGCGCGCGCTGGCCGAGGACCTCGTCGAGGACCGCGACGGCCCCACCTTCCGCGGTGGTCATGTTCTTCGTCGGGAAGAACGAGAAAGTGGTGATGTCGGCCATGGAGCCGACGGCGCGCTCGCCGATGTGCGAGCCGATGGAGTGGGCCGCGTCCTCGACGGTGATCGCGCCGGCGGCGTGGGCGATCTCGTTGAGGCGGTCGATCTCGACGGGTTGACCCGCGTAGTCGACTCCTGCGATCACCTTGGTGCGGTCGGTGACGAGCGACTCCGCAGCCGCAGGGTCGATGTTGGCGGTCTCGTCGATGTCGGCGAAGACGACCTTCGCACCGCAAGCCACGGCGCCGGAAGCGGTGGCGACGAACGTCATCGGGGTGGTGATGACCTCGTCACCCTCCTTGACACCGGCAGCGGCGTACGCGATGTGCAGCGCAGCGGTGCCGGAGGTGCAGGAGACGACGCGCGTCGCGCCGGTGTACTTCGCGAGTTCCTCCTCGAAGCGGGCGACAAATGGGCCGGTGGTGAGCCAGTCACCACGCAGTACCTCCGCGATGGCCTCGATGTCGGCTTCGTTGATGGACTGGCGTCCGTAGGGCAGCATCGGATCAGACCTCGGTCTCGAGGATCTTCATCATCTCTTCGCCGGTGAACCAGAGGTCGTTGCGGTCCGAGGTGTAGTGGAAGCCCTCCGGCACGGGGGTGCCATCCGGGGCCTCGTAGCCCCAAGTGGCGAGGTCGGGCTGCATGACGTAGCGGGTCTCGCTGACCTGGATCGTGCGGCGGCCCTCCTCGGCCGAGATCATCTCCTCATGGAGCTTCTCGCCGGGGCGCAGGCCGATCTCATGCATCTCGGCACCCGGAGCCACGGCCTGGGCGAGATCCGTGATGCGCATCGACGGGATGCGCGGCACGAACAGTTCGCCGCCCTGCATGGTCTCGAAGCTGTCGAGCACAAACTGCACGGCTTGCGGAAGGGTGATGAAGAAGCGGGTCATGCGGAAGTCGGTGATGGGCAGCGACTTGCCCTCGGCCGCGAGCTTGCGGAAGAAGGGGATGACCGAGCCTCGCGAGCCCATCACGTTGCCGTAGCGCACGACGGAGAATCGCGTCGGGTAGGCGGCCGCGTAGTGGTTGCCCGAGATGAAGAGCTTGTCGGCAGTGAGCTTGGTGGCGCCGTACAGATTGATGGGGGAGGAGGCCTTGTCGGTGGAGAGCGCCACGACCTTCTTCACACCGGCATCCATGCACGTCTCGATGACGTTCTGCGAACCCATGACGTTGGTCTTCACGAACTCCCACGGGTTGTACTCCGCGGTGTCGACCTGCTTCAGTGCCGCCGCATGCACGACGTAGTCGATGCCCTTCATCGCACGCGCGAGCCGGTGCTGATCGCGGATGTCACCGATGAACCAGCGCAGCCGAGGATCGTCGCCGAAGAGCTGACGGCACTCGTACTGCTTCAGCTCGTCGCGGCTGAAGATCACCACGCGCCGGGGGTTGATGTCCTTGAGCAACCTGGTGATGAATGCCTTGCCGAATGAGCCGGTGCCACCGGTTATGAGGATTGACGAATTCTCGAGCAGGCTCACGGAATCTCCTAGTAGGTCTGAACTGTCTGGTGCGTCACGGCCGGGGCTGGCATCGTCCACCGTCTTCGCAGCCTAGCATTCATGGTATGACCTGCCGTGATTCCGCGCCCGTCCACCTCGCCATTCGATGCGATGCGCTCGCCGCGACCGGCACCGGGCATCTGGTCCGTCAGACCGCGCTCGTGGAGGAGCTCTTGGCACGAGGGCATCGGGCGACGCTGTTCGGGCGCTGTGAGGTGGAGTGGGCTCGTCAACAGGCCGCCCGCGTCGGGCTGGAGTTTGTCGAGCCGGCCGACGACTTCGTGACGCAGATGTTGGCTGCACGCTGCGACACCCTGCTCATCGACGGGTACGACTTCCCCGCGTCGGTGGGTGCGGCAGCGAGGGAGGCGGGTGTGCCCGTCGTGGCAATGGTGGACGGCGACTTCGGGCGCCACCAGGACGCCGACGTGTACGTCGACCAGAACCTCGGCTCCTTCGACCCGGGGAAGGCGAACTGGCTCGTCGGGCCGCAGTACGTGCTGTTGAGGGACGTGGTGCTCCGGCGCAGGGACATGGAGCCTGCCCGCAACGATCCGCCGCGGGTGCTCGTCGTGTTCGGCGGTTCTGATCCCTTCGGCGGATGCCCCGTTGCGGCGGAGCTGCTCCTCTCAGTCGGGCTCCCCGTGGAGGTCGTTGCCATTGCAGCGTCACCGGAACGTCGCGCCGAACTCGAGGCGCTGGCCGTGCGGGAAGGACAGAATTTGGTGATCCTTGGGGCGCAAGATGACCTTCCCGGGCTGGCGATGACCTGTGACTTCGTCATCTCCGCGTCCGGCAGCAGCGTGTGGGAGCTCGCGTGCCTGGGCATCCCCACAGCGCTCGTGTGCGTGGTCGACAACCAGATCACAGGCTACGAGGCCGCGACGGAGACCCTCGCCGTACCAGTAGGGCGCCTTGATCAGCTTCGCAGCGATGACGAGGCCCGCGATGCCGCCCGTGCGGCCCTCACCCGCCTGATGATCGACGACGACTGGCGCGCCGAGCTGCGGGTCGGGGGGCGTGAGCTCGTTGACGGCGAGGGCCGGACGCGCGTGGTGGACGTGATCGAGGGCACCGACCGGAGACCTTGGTCCGCCGGTTTGCCTCCGGCTCCGAGCCAGCAGGGGCCGTGGGTGCTGGGCACTGTGCAATTGGGGGTGCCGTATGGGGCCGCAAACCACGACGGACAACCCTCGGCCGTCGCAGCCCGACGCCTGTTGGAACTAGCCGCAGGACTGGGGGCTACTCATCTGGACACCGCGCGTGCCTACGGTACCTCCGAAGATGCACTAGGATTCGCGCTGCGACGTGGGCTCGAAGGGCGGGTGGGAGTGATTACCAAGGTGCGCCCCCTCGATGAGCTAGACGAGGTCACAAGCGCGAAGGTTGTCGCAGCGGTCGGTGCCTCGGTCGAGACCTCGCTCGCTGCCCTCGGCACCGACTCGATCTACGCCATCCTCATGCACCGGTGGCAGGACTGGCTTCGCGCCAACGGCGCGGGAGCCAAGGCCCTCGAGGGGCTTCGCGCCGAAGGCGTCACTGAGCACATCGGCGTCTCCCTGTCCACACCCGGAGAGCTCTTGTTGGCGCTCGCCGACCAGCGCCTCAGCTATGTACAGTTGCCGTGCAATCTTCTCGATCGACGATGGCTCGAACCCGAGGTGATGGCGGCCTTCGATGCCCGCCCTGATGTGATTGTCACGGTCCGCAGCGTTTTTCTCCAAGGCCTGCTCGCCGTGCCCGATCATGCCCGATGGCCTGCTCTCGAGGAAGTCTCACGGATCCGCGTCGCTTTGCCGGACGCGCTGGAAGCCGTAGGCTCGTCATCGTACGCGCAGCTAGCTTTGTCCTACGTGCGGGGCCTCCCGTTCGTCACCTCGGTGGTGCTCGGTGCCGAGACTGAGTGGCAGGTCCGGGACCAACGCGCCCTCTTCGACGTCCCTCCACTGACGGCCGACCAGCTCTCACTTGTCCGAGCCATCGTCCCCGCCGGGTCGGAGGCCCTTGTCAACCCCGCCCTCTGGCCCAGATAGGAACGCCCATGGAACTGTTCGACCTCACCGGATCCGTCGCTGTCGTCACCGGAGCATCCGGTTGGCTAGGCCCGGGCATAGTCCGCGCTTTGCGGCTGGCAGGTGCCGACGTCGTCGGGATCTCCCGACACCGGGACTCGCTGGAGGCCGCGCTTGACGGCACGGGCGCCTGCTGCGAGACGGCGGACATCACCTCCGGGGAATGGCCGCTTCTCCTGAGCAAGCTCGGCGAGGAATATGGTCGCATCGATGTGCTCGTGAACAACGCGCACATCGGCCACGGCGGATCCATGAAGACTGTCAGCAATGAGCTGTTTGACGAGGCGTGGCAGCTCTCAGTGGCCGCCGCATGGAAGGGAATTCAGGCCGCGCGGCCGTGGATGTCGAGGGCTAGGCAGGCCGGAGGTGCGCCGTCCGTGATCAACGTGTCGTCGATGTACGGCCTCGTTGGGCCCGATCTGTCCCTCTACGACGCCGAGGAGGGGCGGACACCGCCGATGTATGGCGCTGCAAAGGCCGGTCTGCTGCAGCTCACGCGCTACGCGGCTTGTGAGCTCGGACCCGAGGGCATCCGCGTCAACTCGATTTCCCCCGGCCCTTTCCCAGCCACAGCTGCTCGCGAAAACCTGGCGTTCATGGAGCGTCTCGCGTCGCGCACGGCGCTGGGTCGCATCGGCGAACCAGACGAGCTGGGCACCTCCGTGCTGTTTCTCGCGTCTCGTCACTCCGGCTTCGTTACCGGGTCGAACGTCGTCGTCGATGGCGGCTGGACCATCCGTTGAGGGGTAGCATCACACCATGCGCACACGAGTGGTGATCCAATCCCGGCTGTCTTCGTCACGGCTCCCGGGAAAGGCGCTGATGATGGTCGGCGGCATGCCGCTGCTCGAACTCATCGCCCGACGAGCTGCCCGCACAGGCTTCGAAGTCGTCGTGGCGACCAGTGAGGAGTCATACGATGACCGCATCGCGCAGGTGCTACACGGGACTGATGTGCCGGTCGTGCGCGGGTCTCTCGACGACGTCCTGGGGCGGTTCCTCATCGCGACATCCGACCTTGCCGAGGCCGACACGGTCATCCGCCTTACTGGCGACAACCCCGTGATTGACGCTGACTTGATTCAGGAGCTCATTGACGCCGTCGATGAGGCTGGCCTCGAGTATGGCCTCTACGACATGGGTCGCGTACCCGAGGGATTGGGCGTAGAGGTCTTCCCAGTGGGACTTCTGCGTCAAGCGGCGCGAGAGGCCACATCGGCGTTCGACCGTGAGCACGTCACGCCGTGGATCCGGCGGCACACGAACGAGCTCAGTTACGCGCCCAAGGCCAACCCTGGCAGTCCGACGATTTATCGTGTCTCCGTCGACTGCCTTCATGACTTCACACGCGTCTCGCGACTCTTCGATGCGTTTGCGGACCCTGTCACCGTGTCATGGACCGACATCATGGACCTGCTTGTCGCGCAGGTCCGAGCGCTGGGGCCAACGGCCTGTGAGGTGCCGGAGGCATCCCGGCGAGTCACGTCGCTACTCCTGGGCGTCGGCGCCCTCAGGACACACCCTAGCGTGAGCCAAGCGGCGGTCACGCGTGCAGTGTTCACACGCGCAGTGGAGGCCGGTATGTCCGATGTCGTTTGTAGGGCCGACGAGGCCTCGATTGTCAACATCGGTATCTTGCCCATGCTCAAGCAGCGCATGGGTGTCACGATCGCGCTGCCGCCTGTTTCGGGAGAGGAATCGCCTGCTACCCGCCTTCGTTTTCTGCTGGAGCGAACCAGGGTGGTTTCCGGCCACGCCGTGCTGCGTGGTGTCCTCCTCGACGGTGCCGACCTCGCCACGGAGCATGCCAGCGGACTGTTTGCCGTCTTGGACGACTATGTCAAGGAGGGGGCCGTCTCCGAGATCGGCGTGCTGCTTTCACCGGGTCAGCGCATTTCCGTCGGTGACTATCCGTACGTTCAAGTGGTGGCGGCCGAGCTGGGGGAGGACAGCACGCTGGAGGTCTTGGGCGATTGGAGGGCGGCTGGCCGCATCTCACTGGGGATTTCGCGCAGCAAGGATCCGGCAGTCGTCGGGGCTGCCTTGGCCACCGGCGCCCTGCAGAGCGTGGTCGTTCAGCCCAACAACGTGAAGGAACTGACGAGCCTGTTGACTGTTGGTTGAGGAACGCCGCCACCGACGTTTGAGGGGCCGCAACCGTTGGGAGCGTGGACCCTCAAACGTTCACTTTGATGTCACCAGTGGACCACGACCTTGTCCCCGACACGGACCTGGCTGTAAACCCAGTCGAGGGTCTTGGCATCGCGAATGTTGATGCATCCGTGCGATCCCGGGCGCGAGTAACCGTAGGCCGCGAAGTCGGCCGAGTAGTGGACCGCCTGGCCTCCGCTGAAGAACATCGCCCAAGGCATCGACGAGCCATACAGGCTCGAGACGTGGTAGCGGGACTTCCACCCGACCGAGAACTGGCCTTCCCGAGTGGGGCTGCTCGGCTTGCCGAAGCGTGCATCCATGACGGCCAAGACCTTGCCGTCGACGACCCAGTGCAGCTTGCGGGTGGTTTTCGAGGCACAGAGCGCGCGGCCCGTCAGGCAACGCTTGTCGAGGTCATAGGCAGGGTTCGTACGGGTCAGCGTGGCCTCAGTTGAGCGGGCCACGGTGCCATCTGCGTACTGGGCCCCAACGCGGTACTTCTGGGTGCCAGCCACATCCTGTGCGTAGGTGAGGGGGAGCACATAGTTGCCATAGGAATCAGCCTGACCAATGCGGGAGACTTTCCACTTCCCATCCACCAGGACCTCGGTCCACACTTTGACGCCAGCCCCACCGTCGATCTTGCCCCATGCGTTTGTGCCCTTGCCGATCTCCTTGGTCCCGGCGGTTGCGATCGTCGGCCGCGCGAGACGGCGGAGCTCAAAGGACTGCGTGCGGACAACGGAGCCATCCGCGTACTGGACGCCGACGCGGTAGCGGTGTACGCCAGAGCTGTTGATCCCGTAGGTCAGCGGGATGAGTAGGTTGCCGTTGCTCTGTGCCGTGCTGACGCGCGAGACCTGCCACTTGCCGTCGAAGTATGCCTCGGTCCAGACCTTTGCTGACTGGGTGTCGCCGATGTTGCCCCAGACGTTTGTGCCCAGTCCGATGAGCTTCTGAGAGACGTGGCCGATTGTGATCGGTTTGTAACGCTCGATCGTCGTGGGTTCTGAGACGACATCGCCTATGGCAGCTCGCACCTGATGCGTGCCCGGCGTGGCCACTCGAGTGAGTGGCAGGATATAGGAGTCGTTGCCGGTGGACTCACGTGAGTTGTCAGTTACCCACCGGCCGTCAACGTAGACCTCCAAGCGCATGGGACCTGCAAAGCATCCGCGGACCGATCCCCATGCATTGGTCCCAAGGCCGTAAGGCTTTTCGGAGGCAGTAGCCACCGTTACGGTGCATTCACCGGTGGGCGCAGCCTGCGCGGGAGCACCAGCGCCGACGAGGGCTGCGGTCAGCAGCACAGCACCAGCTGCGCGGGTCACGGCGCGCATAGCTCGGGATGTACTGAAGGTCATCGTTGTTCTCCCCGTGGTCAATTGGATGCGGCAGTGATCGGCTCACCACACCCCAAGCCGCTGCTGTGCGGGTGCGGATCGGCATTGGCTCAGCGGGGCCCATCCTAGCCTCGGAGCAGCGAATTTCCTGCATTGTGACGGTATCCGCTGGGTGTCATCGCCGCTTGGAGCGCCGGAGGGACGGTGAATCGAAGACCGATCCCGTGGTGAGGCCGCCGAGCCCCCTTGCGCTGGCGGAGGCGACTCGACGGTTCCCGTCTCTGGCGCAGTCAGTCCGTGCCGGAGTCGAACGACGACCGGAGCCCGGCTGCGTCGATGTCGTCGTCGGGCGCGTCGGCGCCGAGCTCGGCGATCGCGGCCGCGCCGCCGGCCTGGATCTCGCCGAACAGGTGTGCCTGCTCGACGGCCAGCGTGCCCTGCGATGCGTACAGTTCGAGCTTCTCGCGCGAGTCGGCGATGTCGAGGTTGCGCATCGTGAGCTGGCCGATGCGGTCCGTCGGGCCGAAGGCTGCGTCCTCGACGCGCTCCATCGACAGCTTTTCCGCCGCATACGACAGGTGCGGGCCCGTCGTGTCGAGGATCGAGTAGTCGTCTCCGCGACGAAGCCGGAGGACGACGTCGCCCGTGACCGCCGACGCCACCCAGCGCTGGATCGACTCGCGCAGCATCAGAGACTGCGGGTCCAGCCAGCGGCCCTCGTACAGGAGCCGTCCGAGGCGCAGGCCCTGCTGGCGGTAGTTGGCGAGGGTGTCCTCGTTGTGGATGGCGCTCAGCAGTCGTTCATAGGCGATCCACAGCAGCGCCATGCCGGGGGCTTCGTAGATGCCGCGCGACTTCGCCTCGATGATGCGGTTCTCGATCTGGTCGCTCATGCCAAGCCCGTGGCGGCCGCCGATGGCGTTGGCTTCCATGACCAGCGCGACGGCGTCGTCGTAGCGCTTGCCGTTGATCGCGACGGGCCGGCCCTGCTCGAACGAGACGCGGACGTCCTCGGTGTCGATCACGACGGACGGATCCCAAAACTTCACGCCCATGATCGGCTCGACCGTCTCCAGCGAGACGTCGAGTGCCTCGAGCGTCTTCGCCTCGTGGGTGGCGCCCCAGATGTTGGCATCCGTGGAGTACGCCTTCTCCTTGGAGTCCCGGTAGGGGAGGTTGCGCTGCGTCAGCCACACGCTCATCTCGTCGCGGCCGCCGAGCTCGCCCACGAACTTCTCGTCGAGCCACGGCTTGTAGATGCGCAGCTGCGGGTTGGCCATGAGGCCGTAGCGATAGAACCGCTCGATGTCGTTGCCCTTGTAGGTGGAGCCGTCGCCCCAGATCATCACGTCGTCCTCGGCCATCGCGCGCACGAGCATGGTGCCGGTGACGGCGCGGCCGATCGGGGTCGTGTTGAAGTACGCGCGGCCGGCCGAACGGATGTGGAACGCGCCGCACGCGAGCGCCGACAGACCCTCCTCGACCAGCGGGCCACGCACATCGACCAGTCGCGAGATCTCGGCACCGTACTGCGCGGCGCGGCCCGGCACCGACGCGATGTCCGGCTCGTCGTACTGGCCGATGTCGGCAGTGTACGTGCACGGGATCGCGCCCGCTTCACGCATCCAAGCCACGGCCACCGAGGTGTCGAGGCCACCGGAGAAGGCGATGCCCACACGCTCGCCGACGGGGAGAGAAGTCAAAACCTTAGCCACGGCTCCACCTTAGGCCATCGAGGCGAGATGGAGCCTGGAGGCCGGACATGGCGAGATCCCGCCTCAGCGCCCCCGGGAGTGGCTCAGAATTCCAGAATGATCTTGCCGACGTTGTCGCCAGACTCGAGGAGTTCGTGGGCACGCCGGACCTCGTCGAAGGGAATCCGCGTCTCGGGCGACGGCTGGATCTGCTTCGAGCGGATCAGTGGCCACACCTTCCTCTCCACCTGCGCGCAGATTTCGGCCTTCTCCTCGTCGGGGCGGAATCGCAGCGACGTCGCGGTGATTGTGCCCTGCTTGCTGAGCAGGAGCCCGACGTTCAGCGTGCCCTTCACTCCGCCCTGGAGACCGATGACGGTCATGCGTCCGCGGCGGTTCATCGCCTTCACGTTCGCCTCGAGGTACTTCGCGCCGATGATGTCGAGGATCACGTCCGCGCCGCGTCCGCCCGTCGCGTCCTTCAGCGCCGCCACCCAGTCGTCGTGGTAGTCGAGTGCGATGTCGGCGCCGTGGTCGCGGCAGTGCTGCAGTTTCGCCTCCGAGCCGGCCGTCGCGGCGACCGTCGCCCCGAGCGCCTTCGCGTACTGCGTGGCGAACGTGCCGATGCCGCCCGCGCCGCCGTGGACGAGGAAGGTCTCGCCCGCCTTCAGGTCGGTGACCTCCAGGTTGCTGACCACCGTCGCCGCCACCTCGAGGACGCCGGCGGCGGTGACCATGTCGACACCCGGCGGCGGCGCGATGAGCTGACCCTCGGGCGCGACGAAATACTCGGCGTAGCCGCCACCGGCGAGGAGGGCGACCACCTCGTCGCCCGGCCGCCAGCGCTCACAACCCTCGCCGACCTCCTCGACGATGCCTGAGGCCTCAAGGCCCAGGATGTCGGTGATGCCCTTCGGGGGCGGGTAGTGGCCCTGGCGTTGCAGGATGTCGGCGCGGTTGACGCCGGCCGCGACGGTGCGCACCAGCACCTCGCCGGGGCCGGGGGAGGGGCGCTCGACCTCGGACAGCGTCAGCGCCGACGCGTCGCCGGGTTCGGGAACGATGACTGCCTTCATGGCCCCAACGATGCCACAGCGCATCAACCCGCGGGCTCGTCGGGCCAAGGCAGTTCGCGTCGCGACCGGAACACCCGCTCGGTGCCGTCGACGGGGTCGACGAAGCGCAATTCGCGGGCGAGCAGCCCCAACGGTGCCGAGAAGTCGTCGACGTCGACCTCGCGCACCCTTGGGTAGAGCGGGTCGTTGGCGAGCGGGATCCCGAGCTCGAGGAAGTGCATGCGGATCTGGTGCGTCTTTCCCGTCAGCGGCCGCACGAGGTAGCGCCCCCACCCGTCGCGCTCCTCGAGGAGCTCCACGTCGGTGTGCGCGTTCGGTGGGAGGTCCAGTCGTCGCGCCTGCAGCACGCCCACCTCCTTCACCAGGTGCGACGACACCCGCTGCGGAAACCGAAGGGCAGGGTCGACGGGCGCGAGTGCCTCGTACGTCTTGCGCGTCGTCGGGGCCCCGAACACGCCGTGGTAGTCGGCCCGCCAACGGCGCTGCGTCGTCATGAGCAGCACCCCGGCCGTCGCACGATCCAGCCGGTGGGCGGCCGACAACTCCGGCAGGTCGAGCATCGCGCGCGCCCGCACCACCGCCGACTGCACCACGTGGCGGCCGCGGGGGATCGTCGAGAGGAAATGGGGCTTGTCGAGCACGACGATGCGCTCGTCGCGGTACAGGACGGTGAGCGCCCCCGGCACCTCCGGCTCGTCGCGCAGCTCCCGGTGGAACCACACGAACGTGTGCGGACGGTACGGCTCGCTCCCAGTCCAGGGCCGGCCGCGATCGTCGACGAAGGCCCCGCGGGCCAGCATTGCATCGACGACGTCCGGGCCCGGCGCCAGCTTCCACACCAGGAAGTCGCGCATCGTGGGCCACGGCAGGGGATTCGACGGGTCGCGATCGGGTGTGCGCACCCACGCGGCCTGGAGGCCGTGGCGGGGAGGCAGGGGCGACTTGGGCGGCACCCGGCCAGCCTACGGTGCCCGTCCGTGCGGCACCCGACATGGCGGCGAGAGTGGGATTCGAACCCACGGAGGCTTGCACCTCGGCCGCTTTCAAGGCGGCTGCACTAGTCCACTATGCGATCTCGCCGGGGACTCCAGCCTAGCGTGTCGGCGCCGACGGTTGCCCGGGCCCGACTCGCGGGCGGGTTAGGATTTGCTGCATGCCCGAGCGCGTCTTCCTCCTCAAGCCACGCCCGCCCATCCGGGCGTTCGTCATCGCCGCCGTGTTGAGCCTTGCAGGCGGCGTGCTCACGGTGCTTGCGCTGCAGCAGGGATGGCATCCGGCAGCGATCCTGCTCGCCGTGCTCGTCCTCGCCGCGGGCGTGCTGCTGTGCGTCGCCGGTGTCGTCGCGATGGGCAGACTCGGAGTGCGCATCGTCGTCGACGACGACGGCTACGAGATCAGCGGGACGGGCCAGCGGCACGAGGGCAAGTGGCGGGACGTCACGAAGGTCACCCGCGACGTCGACGCCGCACGATTCACCATCTACCACGGCAACGAGCGCTGCACGCACGTCATCTTCCCCGGAGGGCCGGCACAGTCGATGCTGGACGACGTGCTCGACGAGATGCTCACGCGAGTCCGCAGCGCCCGGCGGTGACGCGGACCGCTCAGCCCTCCTCTTCGACGGGGTTGTAGGCGCAGGCGTCGGCGATGTCCTGCGCGCCCTCATTGGAGCGCTCGGAGGCCGACGGGGATTCCTTTGGAGTGGCCTCGTCGACGGTGGCCGTCGGCGACGACGAGGAGCTGGGGGACGGGGCCGGGTGGATCAGCTCGTCGACGCGCTCCCGCATGATCTCGAAGTCGGGGTTGGCGTGGTCGTAGCCGTTCGCGCCGTTGACGAAGACGAGACGCTTCATCGGCTGCGTCTGCGTCTTGAGCGCCAGCTCCGTCAGCCCTTCCAGGGCCTCGCGCGGGATGTCCGTGGTGACCATGTCCGACGACGCCCCCGCGATCGCCTCGAATCGGGTGAGAAGCGTGGTCGGGTTCGCCTGATCGGTGATGGCCTTGATGAGGCACGACTGCCGCTGCATCCGCGAATAGTCGTCGGTGTTCCAGCGGCTGCGCGCGTACCAGAGCGCGTGGGTGCCGTCGAGATGCTGGTTGGGGCCCGGCTCCAGCCAGCCCCACGTGGCCGACTTGTTGTTGGAACTGCCGCCCATCGGGAGGCGCTCGTTGATGTTGACCGTGACTCCGCCCATCGCGTCGACGAGGCCGCGCAGCCCGTCGATGTTGAGCATCGCGAAGTAGTGCACGGGCAGCCCGGTGATGCCCTCGATGCCCTGCTTGAGGGCCTCGGCCCCCGGATAGGTCTGGCCGGCGAACAGGTCAGGGTGGTCCGCGACGACGCGCTCCCAGATGGAATTGACGTACCACTCGGCCGGATCCCCTTCGCCACGGAACCCGTCCGGGTACAGCCCGGCCATCTCGCTGCCCTCGGGGAAGGGAGTGCGCTGGACGTTGCGCGGGATCTGGATCAGCGCCGTCGCGCCCGTGGTGGTGTCCACGCTCGCGAGGATCAGGGTGTCCGTGCGGAGCCCATAGCCGAGCTTCTCGTAGCGCTCGATGCGCTCTTGATCGAGGTCGGAGCCGAGCAGCAGGATGTTGAGGCGCGGGATGCCCGCGAAGGGGTTGTTGCCCGCCTCCACGGTTGGCTTCGAGCCGGAGATGACGTTCGTCTCGGTGCCGAACGTCCGGCCGATCGACGCCGAGAGCACCTGCGCGTAGTTGGCGCCGACGGCGAGCGGCGCCGAGATCGCGAACGCGAGCAGCGCCACCAGCACGGCTCCGACGGTGCGCTTGCCCCTCGGAATGTCCCAACTGCGGGTGGCGACGTGCGTCGCGACGATGAGCCCCACCCACAGCAGGCCGACGGCGGCGATGACGACCGTCAGCACGTGCAACATGCCTTGGGCCGACGCCAGGCCGACGGCCGAGGCCGCAGCGGCGGCGAACCAGCCCTGGCCGGGCTCCGGCTGGACGCGGATCGCGAAGAAGCCGGCCAGCGCGACCAGCGCGAAGATCGAGGCGACGGCGATGAATGCGCCGGTGCGACGAAGCCCCCGCTGTTGGCTGCCCACCAGCCCCAGTCCGGGCACGAGCGTGGACAGGAGTGTGTAGCCGACGGTGCGCCGGAACCTCGTCGAGTCGGGCTCATCGTCGCGGACGTGGCGTGGACCGTCGACGGAGATGAGTGGCGCGGGCTCCTCGGCAAACGGCACCGGGAGCAGGTCACCCTCCGGCGGGGGAGGCGGCGGGGGGACGGGATCCGACGACGACTCCGCGCGCCAGAGAGTCTGCCGTGAGGACGTGCGTGCGACGGCGTCCTCGTCGTCGATGTAGACCCGACGAGGTGCCTCGTCGCGGTAGAGCGCCCGCAGGTACGACGCATGGTCTGCGTCGGCGCGCCGCGGTGCGTCAGTAGGCTCGTCCATCTGATCCCTCCTGCCCGTCAGTCTAGCCACGCCCGACGAGTGCGCCGCGAGGCGCGGTCCCGGGCAGCGTGCGTTTTGGGCTCCGCTTCTGTATTGTTGACCGACGTTGGAGGTGTCGCCTAGTACGGTCTATGGCGCCCGCCTGCTAAGCGGGTTGGGGGTTTCAAGCCCCCTCGCGGGTTCAAATCCCGCCACCTCCGCCAGCCCGGCCCGGTCCCTGCAGGGGATCGGGCCGTTGCCGTCTCCACTGCGGACCCTTTGCGAAACGGGCGGTGTCGAATATTCTGGGGGGCGCGTTCCGCGTCCAATGGGGGGCGCGCAGTCCGGAGGAACACGCCATGAATCGACCGGCGCCACAGTTGGCCAAGTCCGAGCTCGTCTATCGCGACCTGCGCGGTCGTATCGTCTCGGGGCGCCTCGAAGTGGGGTCGAGGCTCGTGCTGGGGCAATTGGCCCGGGAGTTCGGGGTGAGCCCCGTGCCGGTGCGCGAAGCCATTCGCCGGCTGGAGGCCGAGCGTCTCGTCGTGTTCACCCTCAACGTCGGCGCCGAGGTGGCCGGCGTCGACCCGGAGCGCTACGAGCAGGTCATGGAGACGCTCGCCGGGCTGGAAGCCATGGCGATCAGCCTCTCCGCGGCACACATCACCGCGGCCCAGCTCGACGCCGCAGAGGAATGCAACGAGCGCATCCGCGAGCTCGCCGGCGGCGAGGTCGACGTCGCGGAATTCAACGCCCTCAACCGCCAATTCCATGCCGCCATGTGGGCGGGCTGCCGCAACACCCACCTCCTGGAGCTGCTCGAGTCCGAGTGGGAACGCGTGCAGGTGATCCGACGGAGCACCATCACCTTCGTGCCCACCAACGTGATGCTCTCCGTCGAACAGCACGGCGCCATCCTCGCGCTCGTGCGCCAGCGGGCGAGCGCCGACGCCATCGGTGCGGCCGTGCGCGCCCACAAGCTGCGCCGACGGCGGGTCTTCAGCGACGACCGAGTCGCCTCCGCATCGAATTCCTTCTGACAAGCTGATTCGCCCCGCTCCCGGCGGGCGATTTGGCAAGGCCTGATGCCGCGGGTATAGTCTTCTTTCGCACCAGCGCACGTGGCTCAATGGATAGAGCATCTGACTACGGATCAGAAGGTTGGGGGTTCGAGTCCTCCCGTGCGCGCGGCTCCCCCGGTCGGTCTCGGCCGGGGGTTTTGCATTCCCGACGACCACCCTCGGCTGCGTCCGCGTGCCACACTGGCCCCATGACGAGCATATGGGCACACCGCGGCGCGAGCGGCCACGCACCCGAGAACACAATGGCGGCCCTGCGGCTGGCGCAGCAGCAGGGGGCGGACGGTGTCGAGATCGACGTGCAGCGCACCGCCGACGGGCACCTCGTGGTCATCCACGACGAGACCGTCGACCGCACCGCCGACGGCAGCGGGGCCGTCGTCGACCTCACGCTCGACGAGCTCTCCGCGCTCGACGCGTCGTGCGGCATGGCCCAATACGCCGGCGAGCGCATCCCCACCCTGCGGGAGGTGCTCGAATGGCTTCGGGAGGGCGACCTGATGCTCAACATCGAGCTGAAGAACTCGATCGAGCGGTACCCGGGCATGGAGCAGGAGACGGTGGCGCTCGTCGAGGAGTATGGGCTGGCCGACCAGGTGGTGTACTCGTCCTTCCACCACGGCTCCGTGGCCGGGCTCGTCGGTGCGGTGGATGCGTCACGGCTGGCCATCCTGCTGTCGGACGCGCTCGTCGAGCCGTGGCGATACGTGGCTGGGCTCGGCATCGCCGCGGTGCACCCCGGCCTGCACCTGCTTCAGGAATCAGGCTGGGTCGACGCCGCGCACCACGCCGGGTTGCAGGTGCGTGCCTGGCCTGTCAACACGCGAGGGCACGTCGTCGGCGCGGCCGTGCTCGGCGTGGACGTGGTGATGACGGACTTCCCAGACATGGCACTCCAGGCGCTGCAGGAGCTCGACGACTGACCTCGCCCGAGCGTGGCCACCAGCGGGCGCCAGATCGCTAGGCTCGGCCCATGAGCAATCCGTTCAAGCCCGAGCTGTGGGAGCCCGTCGCAGGCTTCGACTTCACCGACATCACCTACCACCGCGCGAAGCACGTCCCGGCGGTGCGCATCGCATTCGACAGGCCCGAGGTGCGCAACGCGTTCCGGCCCCATACGGTCGACGAGCTCTACCGAGCCCTCGATCACGCGAGGCAATCGTCGGATGTGGGCTGCGTGCTCCTCACCGGCAACGGCCCGAGCGCGAAGGACGGCGGCTGGGCATTCTGCTCCGGCGGCGACCAGCGCATCCGCGGCAAGGCCGGATACCAGTACGCGCAGGGGGAGACCGCTGAGGAGGTTGACCCGGCGAAGCTCGGACGGCTCCACATCCTCGAGGTGCAGCGCCTCATCCGATTCATGCCGAAGGTCGTCATCGCGTTGGTCAACGGCTGGGCGGCCGGCGGCGGCCACTCGCTGCACGTCGTCGCCGATCTCACGCTCGCCTCCGAGGAGCACGCGAAGTTCAAGCAGACCGACGCCGACGTCGGCTCCTTCGACGCCGGCTACGGCTCCGCGTACCTCGCCCGCCAAGTGGGGCAGAAATTTGCCCGCGAAATCTTCTTCCTGGGCGACGTGCACACCGCCGCGGACGCCTACCGCATGGGCATGGTCAACAAGGTCGTCCCCCACGCCGAACTCGAGGACGAAGGCCTCGAATGGGCACGGAAGATCTGCGGCAAGTCGCCGACGGCCCAACGGATGCTGAAGTTTGCGTTCAACGCCATCGACGACGGACTCGTCGGCCAGCAGGTGTTCGCGGGAGAGACGACGAGGCTCGCGTACATGACCGACGAGGCCATCGAGGGGCGCGACTCCTTCCTGGAGAAGCGCGAGCCCGACTGGTCGAAATTCCCCTACTACTACTGATTCGAGGGGCCACGAGGGCCCGAACGCGCAAGTGCGGTGAGCGAACCGTCCAGTTGTGTATCAGTTTGGTTACGACGCTGGACAGTTCTGACATCAGACGAGCTGTACTTGCAACCATGATCCCGTGGGCGCAACGACTGCGCCCAGGCTGTGAAAGGAGACGCTCCCAATGAAGCGTGCAATCAAGCTCGGTGCAGTCGCGCTGATCTCGGCACTCGCCCTGTCCGCGTGTGGTGGCGGCGGCGGTGACCAGCAGGGATCGACGCCTGCGTCCTCCGAGGACCCCGCGGCGCTCGAGACCACGATCAAGATCCTCGCCCCGTCGTACAGCGACTCGTCGAAGGCGGACTGGGACGCGATCACCGCCAAGTTCAACGAGACCTACCCGAAGGTCAAGGTCGAGCTCCAGATCGAGGGCTGGGAGACGTTCGCCGACAAGGTGCAGGCGCGCATCCAGGCCGGCGACCTCCCCGACATCCTCAACGACAACGCCTTCTCCTCGTCGGCCGACGCCGGCCTGCTCTACCGCATGGACGAACTGCTGAGCAAGGAGACCCTCGACGCCATCGAACCCACCCTGCTCGACAACGGCAAGATGCCCGACGGCACCCTCTACGCGACGCCCGACATCGCCTCCGCCCGCCTGCTGGCCTACAACAAGGACCTCTTCGAGAAGGCCGGCATCGCCGAGCCGCCGAAGACCTGGGCTGACCTCGAGGACGCCTCGCAGAAGCTGGCCGCCCTCGGCGACGACATCCGCGGCTACGGCATGCCGCTCGGCAAGGAGGAAGCGCAGGTCGAGTCGTCCCTGTGGCTGTGGGGCGCCGGCGGCGACTGGGCCGACGGGGAGAACCTCAAGGCCGACTCCGACGCGGCCGTCGAAGCCTTCACCCAGATGAAGAAGATGTACGAGTCCGGCTACACCCAGGCCAACCTCGAGGACAACCGCCAGGGCACCACGGACCTCTTCTCCGCAGGCAAGCTCGGCATGGTGATCGGCCACGGCCAGGTCGTCTCCGACGCCACCGCCAAGGGCATCAACGTCGGACTCGCGCCCGTCCCGTCGAAGAGCGGCGAAGGCGTGGCCATCGGTGTGACCGACTTCATCCTCGCGTTCGACAACAAGGACGCCGCCCGCAAGCAGGCCACCGCGGCCTACCTCGAGCTGTTCTACTCCGATGAGCTCTACGTCCCTTGGTACAAGGGCACCACCCTGCTGCCGGTGACGAAGTCCGCCATCGAGAAGGGCATCGCGGAGGCCGACGAGTACAACAAGGCCTTCCTCGACGCGCTCACGCTCGTGAAGTTCCAGCCCGTCTCCAACCCGCAGTGGGACGCGCTGCAGGCCGCGCTGAAGGCCAGCGCCTACAAGGTCGGTTCCGAGGACCCGAAGACCCTCCTGGAGCAGATCCAGGCACAGGTCGTCGCCCAGAGCTGACCCGAACCCCTGCATGAGCAGGTGGCGCCGTCGTCGAACACGGCGGCGCCACCTGCTCCCCAAGCGCTGAGGAGGAGAACCCGAGATGTCGTCCACCGTCGCCCCCCGCCGGGCGGGCCAGAAGGACCGCCGCGGCCCCACGCCGGCGCGCGAGGCGCTGCGCTCCCTGCCGTGGCTGCTGCCCACGCTGGTGCTGATCGTCTGCGTGGTGCTGTACCCCGCGGGCCTCATGATCTACACCTCGTTCTTCAAGTACAACAACAAGGGCATCCTCCGAAAGCCGGACCCGATCGGGCTCGACAACTACATCGGCCCCGCCGGCGCACTCACCTTCCCCGGGGTCCCCATCGGGCGCATCCTGCTCAACACCGTCGTCTGGGTGGCCGTCGTCGTGCTCGGCACCCTCATCCTGAGCCTGCTGCTCGCCCAATTCCTCAACCTCCCCTTCCGCGGGCGAAAGCTGCTGCGCCTGTTCGTCATCCTCCCGTGGGCCTGCTCCGTGGTCATGACCGCGACGGTGTTCCGCTACGGCCTCCAGGACAAGGTGGGTCTGTTCAACCGCCTACTCGTCGACACCGGAATACTCGAAACGGCACGGGCCTGGACGAAGGACCCGACGTCGGCCTTCTGGGTGGCGGTGTTCGTCGCCATCTACGTCTCGCTGCCGTTCACCACCTACACGATCCTCGCCGGCCTCCAAGCGGTCCCCACCGACGTGCGCGAAGCGGCCCACGTCGACGGCGCCGGCACCTGGGCACGCTACTGGCACATCGTCCTGCCGCTGCTGCGCCCCGCCATCGCGGTGGCCGCGCTCATCAACATCATCAACGTGTTCAACTCCCTGCCCATCCTGCGCATCCTGCAGGAAACGCCCGGCTACCACACCGGACACATCACGACGACGCTGATGTACGAGTACCAGACGTCGCTCGGCCCCGGGGTCTCGTCGGCGCTGTCGGTGTTGAACTTCCTGTTCTGCCTCGTCATCATCGGCATCTACCTCGCCGTGGTGCAGCCGACGAAGGAGGTGGCCTGAGCCATGGCCGGTCAAACCCACAAGATCCGCGGCGGCATCGACCGTCCGCCCAACCGCATCCTCGTCGTCGTCGGCGCGCTCGCGATCGTGCTGTTCTTCGGCTTCCCCTACGCGCTCATGTTCATCACGTCGCTGAAGACGCGCCTCGAAGTCACCGACATCCCGCCGGTCTACTTCCCCGAAACCCCACAGTGGCGCAACTACCTCGACGTGTGGAGCTCGTCGGTCAACCCCGCCTCGTCGCTCCTCTCGACCACGGTCATCGCGGTGGGTGCGACGCTGCTGGTGCTCGTCGTCGCCACCCCGGCCGCCTACTACGTCGCACGCTTCCGCTTCCCGGGCCGGCTGGCGTTCCTGCTGCTCGTGCTGTGCACGCAGATGCTGCAGCCGACGGTCCTCGGCGTCGGCCTCTTCCAGGAATTCAAAGGCTGGCAGGGCTACGCGGTCTGGGCCGCGCTGATCCTCATCAACGGAGCATTCAACCTGTCCTTCGCGATCTGGATCATGCAGGCCTTCTTCGCCTCCGTGCCGAAGGAGGTCGACGAGGCCGCCCTCATCGACGGGCTCGGCCGCCTGCAAACCATGTTCCGCATCTCGCTGCCGCTGGTGTGGCCCGGCATCGTGACCGCCATCGTGTTCGTCTTCGTCAACTCGTGGAACGAGTTCGCGGCCGCACTCATCCTCGTGCAACAGACCGACCTGCAGCCGCTGACGGTGTCCATGCCGCGCTTCCTCGGCCTCTACGTGCAGGACTGGCAGTACCTGTTCACCGTCGCGCTCATCGCGATCGTGCCGGTGATCGTCCTCTTCGGCCTCATCGAGAAGCGCCTCATCGGCGGCCTGACCGCAGGCTCGGTGAAGTAGCAGGACGCCGTCGGGCCCCTCAATCGGCGAGCCCGAGGAAGTCGAGGAACGGGCCGAGCCCATCCACCTCGACGGGAACCTCCGGCCGCACGAGGCGGTCCGGGGTGAGGCGCACGAGGACCTCCTCGGACGCCTCCCCGTTGCCGCGCAGCATCAACCGTCGACCGTTGAACTCGTATCCGACGGCGCGGCTCACCCCGAGCGAGCGATGGTTGTCGTGGAACGCCCCAGAGTGGAGCTCCCTCGCGCCCAGATGGTCGAACGCGAACGTGCACATCACCTGGCGCATGAGCTTGCCCGTGCCCTTACCCTGGTGCTGCACGCCGAGCCAAGAGCCCGTCTCGGCGGAGCGAATGGTGGGGAAGTCGCGTGCCAGGATGTCCTGCACGCCGACGACCACCCCGCCCCGCAGCACGGTCATCGGGAACGCCCAACGCTCCGGCGTCGCGTCCACCCACGACTGCCACCAGAAGCGAAGCGAGCTGCGTCGTCGCGCCATCGTGTCGTCACCGAGCGCGAACGGCCCGGCCAGCGGGTAGCCCGGAATGTCGGCGCTGACGACGCCCGTCGCGATCAGATCCAGCAGGACCGGGATGTCGTCCATTCGCACGGGATGCATCTCCAGATCCCCCGAGCGGATCCTGAGCCCGAACGGGGGATGGAGCTCCTCGAGGCGCATCGTCGGATCAGTGCGCGAGACCGTAGAGGCGGTCGCCCGCGTCGCCGAGGCCCGGCACGATGAAGCCCTTCTCGTTGAGCCTCTCGTCGACTGCCGCGACGACGAGCGTGCACGGCACGGCGAGATCCTCGAGCAGCTCCTTCAGCCGCTCGACACCCTCGGGTGCGGCGAGGAGGCAGATGCAGGTGATGTCGTCGGCGCCACGGTCGACGAGGTACTGCACCGCCCCACCCAACGATCCGCCGGTGGCGAGCATCGGGTCGAGGACGTAGCACTGACGGCCCGACAGATCCTCGGGGAGGCGCTCGGCGTACGTCGTCGGCTCGAGCGTCTCCTCGTCGCGAATCATGCCGAGGAAGCCCACCTCCGCAGTGGGGACCAGCCGCAGCATGCCGTCGAGCATGCCAAGGCCCGCGCGAAGAATCGGCACGACCATCGGCGCCGGATCGTCGAGCTTGGTGCCCACCGTCGGCGCCACCGGCGTCTCGATCTCGTGATCGTGCACGCGCACGCCGCGCGTCGCCTCGTAGGCCAGTAGCGTCACCAGCTCCTCGACGAGCCGACGGAACACAGGCTGGGGGGTGTGCTTCTCACGCAGCAGCGTGAGCTTGTGATCGATCAGGGGGTGCGACACGACTCGAAGTTCCACAACCCCAACTTTCTCACATCCCCGCTCTGGCCGGGGTGGGAAGGTACGGGTAGTGTGGGCCCGGACAGCGTATGCATGGACGATCGAGGAAAGGAGCGGCGCCGTGGGTGTGTTCGATGCCGAGGATGCAGAGCCGTTCGACCTCGAGGACGACGTCGAGGCCGAACTGGACGAGGACGACGAATTCGACGACTACGACTTGGAGGACGCCTCCGAGGACGACATCGACCTGGTCGTCGCCGCCTACCGGGAGGACGGCAAGCCCGTCGTCGTCCCACTGGACTTCGACCTCGCCAACGATCTGGACGAGCTGATCCGCCAACTCTCCCGCCTGCCCGGCGATTCAGGCGCCGATGGGTTCGTCTCCATCGCCGGAGAGATCTTCGTCATCGTCCGCGCCCGCGGACGCATGGTGGAGGTGCTGCTCTCCGACGCGACGGCCGCGCACGACTGGCCGCTCGCCCGCGACGTGCTCGACTACCTGGGCGAGGACATCCCGGACGAGGACGAGGACTCGTACCCCGTCGGCGACATGGAGATGTTCGCGGCCAGCGGGCTGCGTGGCTTCGAGCTGGAGGCCATCGCCACCGACTACGACGCCGACTCCGACGAGTGCCTCGAGCGCATCGCCGCGAAGTTGAAGATCGCCGACGAATTCGCCGCCGCTGCAGCCGCCTTCGACGACTGACATGGGCTCCCGCTGGCACGATGCCATGCGGCTCGCCCTCGACGAGGCTCGCTCGGCCGGGCTGCGCGGCGACGTGCCGATCGGCGCCGTGGTCCTCGCGCCCGATGGGGCCCTGCTCGCCGCGGCGGGCAACGAGCGCGAACTCCTCGGGGATCCGACGGCGCACGCGGAGGTGGTGGCGCTGCGTCGCGCCGCTGAGCGCTGGGGGCAGTGGCGGCTGGAGGACTGCACACTCGTGGTGACGCTGGAGCCCTGCACGATGTGTGCGGGTGCGGTCGTCTCGGCCCGGATCGGGCACCTCGTCTTCGGCGCATTCGACGAGAAGGCGGGGGCCGTGGCGAGCCTGTTCGACGTCGTCCGCGACCCCCGCCTCAATCATCGTCCGCGAGTCACCGGCGGGGTGCTGGAGGCGGACTGTGCGGGGTTGCTCGAGGGGTTCTTCCGGGCCAGGCGTGACTGATTGCGATCCAGATGCCGTCAGACGGCGCTGAGAGCCCGCTGGGAGAATCTGGATCGCAATCAGTCACGCCAGGCGCGAGTACTCACCCGGGCAGGGCGTAGTACTGGGTCTCGAGGTACTCGTCGATGCCCTCGAACGAACCCTCTCGGCCAAGGCCGGAGTGCTTGATGCCGCCGAACGGTGCCGCGGCGTCGGAGGCGAGGCCTGTGTTGACGCCCACCATGCCGTATTCGAGGCGGCCGGCGACGCGCAGCGCCTCGCCCTCCTCGCCGAACACGTAGGACATGAGGCCGAAGTCGGTGGCGTTGGCGCGCCGGACCACGTCGTCGATGTCCGTGAAGGTCTGCGCGGCCACGACGGGCCCAAAGATTTCCTCGACGGCGATGCGCGCGTCGGCAGGGACGCCGGTGAGCACCGTCGGGGGCAGGAACGCGCCGGGGCCGTCCGCGGCCCGGCCGCCGCGGACGAGCGTCGCGCCGGTGGCGACGGCGTCGTCGATGAGCCCAACGATGTCGTCGACGGCGCCCTTGCTGATGAGCGCGCCGAGCTTGGTGCCCTCCTCGATGCCCGGGCCGACGGGCCACTCGTCGAAGGCCGCGCCCAGCCTGGCGAGGAACTCATCGGCGATGGACTCGTGGAGGAAGAAGCGGTTGGCGGCGGTGCAGGCCTCGCCGTTGTTGCGCATCTTCGCCACGAGCGCTCCCTGGACGGCCTTGTCGATGTCGGCGCTGTCGAGGACGATGAACGGTGCGTTGCCGCCGAGCTCCATCGAGCAGCGAAGCACGTTCTCGGAGGCGAGTTTGAGGAGCCCCTTGCCGACGGCGGTGGAGCCGGTGAAGGTGAGCTTGCGCAGGCGACGGTCGGCGATGATCGCGGCCGAGGTGCCCTTCGAATCCGACGACACGAACGCGTTGACGACGCCCTTCGGGAGCCCGGCGTCGGCGAGCACCCGCATGAGCAGCAGGGTGGTCAGCGGCGTGGCCGAGGCCGGCTTCACGACGACGGTACAGCCCGCCGCGAGCGCAGGGCCGATCTTGCGGGTGCCCATCGCGAGCGGGAAGTTCCACGGGGTGATGGCGAAGACGGGCCCGACGGGCTTGCGGTCGGTGACGATGCGCTGACCACTCAGGGGCGCCTGGCCGTAGCGGCCGTGAATGCGCACCGCCTCCTCCGAGAACCAGCGGAAGAACTCCGCCCCGTACGCCACCTCGCCGTAGGCCTCAGCGAGCGGCTTGCCCATCTCGAGGGTCATCAGGCGGGCGAAGGTGTCCTTGCGTTCGACGATCAGCTCGAACGCGCGCCGCAGGATCTCGCCGCGCTCGCGCGGCTTCGTGTTGGCCCACTCCTCGGCAGCCGCGGTGGCTGCGTCGAGTGCGGACATCGCGGTGGCGACGTCGGCGTCGGCCACGTGGGCGAGCACCTCGCCGGTGGCGGGATCGGTGACGGCGAGGGTGGGTTCGCCCACCCACTCGCCGCCGATGAAGTGCTGCTTGGGCAGCAGCTCCAGGAAGTCCTGCATGGTCACTCCTCGTCCATGATGATCACTTGTCGGACGGCCCGCCCCTCGGCGAGTTCGTCCATGGCCCGGTTGATGTCGTCGAGCCGGATGCGGTGCGAGATCAGCTTCTCGACGGGCAACTTGCCATCGCGCCACATCTCAACGTACTTCGGGATGTCCCTCGACGGGACCGCGGACCCCAAGTAGGACCCGATGATGGTCACCGCGTGGACGTTCCTGGAGGCCGACCGCAGTCTTGCCGACACTGCGAGCGCGCTGTTCATCCACCGCAACACCGTGCGCCAGCGCGTGCAGCGCATTCAGGCGCTCCTGGGCGACGACTGGGACGTTGGCGTGCGTCGGCTGGAGTCCCATCTGGGGCTGTGGATCTGGCGGATGGGCAGGTCGGGGCCGCACGGGCGCGGCCGCGGCGCCGTCGATTCGCGTCCGAGGGCCGGAAAACGCTAAGCTAACCGACGGTGACGTGTCTGAGCGGCCGAAAGAGCTCGCCTCGAAAGCGAGTGTGGGGCAACCCACCGAGGGTTCAAATCCCTCCGTCACCGCCAGAGTCGAAGGGCTCCGAAACGCTGGAGAGCAGGGTTTCGGAGCCCTTCGCCGTGCGAGGGTCCAAGTCGCCAGCCCGGGCGCCCGGGTGTGACGGGCGCGGGTCAGCTCGTCGGGGAAGCCGACGGTGCGGGGCTGCTCGGCGTCGGGGAGGGCGACGGGTAGTCGCAGGTGACGCCGCCGGGCGCCTCGATCTGGGTCACGCCGTTGCCGGTGACGCCCTCGTAGCCGGTGCCGACGAGCACGTCGACGCTGCCGTCGACGCGGTCATCGTGCTCGATGATGGCCCCCTTGAAGTGCGACTGGAGCATCGTGAGCTTCGCCTCGCTCTCGGTGCTGCCACGCACGATCGTCTCCTTGACGCGCTCCTCGGTGTTGCCGGTGCGCAGCACGGTGAAGCCGTTGTTGCCGAGATGTTCCGCGACGCGCCCGGCCAGGCCCGACGTGAACCCTCCGTTGAGCACCCGCACCGACACCATGTCGGAGGTGATGATGCTCGCCGACTTCGTCACGCACGGCGTCGGCGACGGACTGGGCAGCGGGGCCGTGAGATTGCGCCAGCCCCAGCTCGCGCCCCAGATGAGCAGTGCGAGGAGGGACAGGAGCAACACCGGGGTGGCAACCATGCGGAACAGGCGCATCCTGCACTTCCTTCCTCCAACGTCCCGGACCAGCGCCGGGGTAAGGACAAACCTAGTCCAATTCGAGCACGCGCGCGTGGAGCGTCGTGCGCTGTTGCAGCGCCGAGCGCAGCGCCCGGTGGAGGCCATCTTCGAGGTAGAGCTCGCCCTGCCACTGCACCACGTGCGCGAACAGGTCGCCGTAGAACGTCGAATCCTCCTCCAGGAGGGTCTCCAGATCGAGGGTGCGCTTGGTGGTGATGAGCTCGTCGAGCCGCACTTGGCGGGGCGAGACGGCGCTCCAGTCGCGCGGCTTGTACCCGTGATCCGGGTATGGCCGGCCGTCTCCCACGCGCTTGAAGATCACAGTCGGAGCATACCCTGTGGCCCCTGGCAGCCCCGACGGCGCCCCTCGGCCCCTCAAGGGGTGACGTCGACGGCGCCAACCGCCGCCGCCAGGTGGGCACGATTCAGTAGAGTGCTGGCGTGAGCAGGCAAGACATCATCGACGGCTACACCTTCGACGTCCCCGCAGCGACCCTGGGGGTCCTCGTCGAGGACGGGCAGCCGGTCAAGGACGCACCGATTCGCATTCCGCTGGGTATGTTCAACCGGCACGGTCTCGTCGCCGGCGCCACCGGCACGGGCAAGACGAAGACGCTGCAGGTGATGGCCGAGGCGCTGAGCCTGGCCGGGGTGCCGGTGTTCGCAGCCGACATCAAGGGCGACCTGTCCGGCCTGGCCGTGCCCGGCGTCGGGTCAGAGAAGCTGCTGGCGCGCGTCGAGCCGTTGGGCCAGCCGTGGGAGGCGACGCAGTACCCCGTCGAGCTGTATGCCCTGGGCGGCGAGGGGCAGGGCATCCCGGTGCGGGCGACGGTGACCAGCTTCGGCCCGGTGCTGCTCAGCAAGGTGCTCGGCCTCAACCAGGTGCAGGAGTCGTCGCTGGGCCTTGTCTTCCTGTACGCGGACAACCAGTCGCTGCCGCTGCTCGACCTCAAGGACCTCATCGAGGTGCTGCGGTTCCTGACCTCGGACGACGGCAAGGAAGCGCTGAAGGGCATCGGCGGCATCTCGACGGCGACCGCCGGCGTGATCCTGCGCGCGCTCATCACCCTCAACGAGGCCGGCGGCGACGTGTTCTTCGGGGAGCCGGAGTTCGACCCGTCGGAGCTGCTGCGCACCGCCGTCGACGGCAAGGGCGTGATCTCGCTGCTGGAGTTGCCGCAGCTTGCGTCGCGGCCGCAGCTGTTCTCGACGTTCCTGATGTGGCTGCTCGCGGAGCTGTTCGAGCAACTGCCCGAGGTGGGGGACGTCGACAAGCCGAAGCTGGTGTTCTTCTTCGACGAGGCCCACCTGCTGTTCAATGGCGCCTCGAAGGCGTTCCTGGATTCCATCACGCAGACCGTGCGCCTCATCCGCTCCAAGGGAGTGGGCGTGTTCTTCGTGACGCAGACCCCGAAGGATGTGCCCGACGACGTCCTCGCCCAGCTCGGGTCCAGGGTGCAGCACCAGTTGCGCGCGCACACCCCCAACGACGCGAAGGCGCTCAAGGCCACCGTCGGCACCTACCCCGTCAGCGACTACGACCTCGAGCGCGTGCTACAGGAGCTCGGCATCGGCGAGGCGATCGTCACGGTGATGAACGAGAAGGGCGCCCCGACGCCGGTCGCGTGGACGAAGATGTGGGCCCCACAAGCATCGATGGATCCCGCACCCGAGGCGGACGTGCAGCGGATCGTCACCGGCTCGACGCTGTACCCCCGCTATGCGGAGGCGATCGACCGTGAGTCGGCCTACGAGATCCTGACCAAGCGCATGGAGGAAGCTGCCGCTGCCGCGGAGGCTGCCGAGAAGGCCGAGGCCGAGGAGGCCGAGCGTGAGCGGATCGAGGCGGAGCAGGCGAAGGCCCGCGCCCAGGAGGCGAAGGAGATGGCCAAGGCGGAGCGCGAGGCCGAGCGCCTGCGCGCCGCCGAGCAGCGTCGCTACGAGCAGGAGATGGCCCGAGCCCAGCGCGAGGCCGAGCGTCGTCGTCGGGAGACGGAGCGCACCGTGCAGAAGGTGGCGACGACCGTTGGCCGCGAACTGATGCGGGGCCTGTTCGGGGTGCTAAAGAAGCGCCGCTGAGCCGAGCACGTGGCCAAGGTGTGAGGAAGTGGTTGGCCCTCCAACCACTTCCTCACACCTTGTGCTCACGGTTCGCCGGGCGGCACGCGTCGCAGTGCCCGACGGGGCCCGCCCAGCCCCGGATGAGCAGCGCCTCTTGGACGACGCGGGCCACCGCACAGCTCTCGTGGACCACCTGACGCCACGTGAAACGCAGGGTCACGAGCCCAGCCTGGAGCGCGTGTTCGTTGTCGCGTCTGGCGTCGCGGTCGGCGTCGTGGAATTCCCGGCCGTCCAGCTCGACGACGAGCCCGTACTCCCGGAAGAGCACATCCACCCGGCCCTTGCCGTTGGGGGTGACCTGCCGTTCCAGCCCGGTGAGCCCATGCAGCAGCTCGACCGCGATGTGGAACCGCCACTCGAGCACGCTGTGAATCCCCTGGTCGCTGTGCGTCGCGAGCGCGTCGAGCAGGGCGCGCTGGGGCTGGCGCCCTTGCCGACCAAGCCACCGACGCAGGCGCTCGCCGGTGGTGCGCCGCTCGGCGATTGCCCGGGTGACGGCCTCGACGAGGGCATGCTCGTCGGCCTCGGAGGCGTGTTGGAGCAGGGCGTCCTCGATGCCGACGGTCGGAGGCTCACCCCGAAGCTTGACGGACTTGCGCCGAAACTGCGACCGGAACGTGCCGTGGACCAGGGCCGGGCGGGCGTGTTGCGTCCAGACCGTCACGACGTCGGGCGGTCGTCGGATCAGCCCATGCACGTAGCATGCCGCGCTGCCTCCCAAGCCTGCCGCGTCGCCGCCGCGCAGGACGCACGCCCATGCGAACGCATGCCAAGTGACGTCGCCGGCGATGTAGAGCCCCCGACCGAGCTTGGTCCACGACCTGCAGAGCCGACGAAACTGCTGGCGGGTGAGCCCGCACGCGCGTGCCTGCTCGACGGTGACCGCGCCGTGCTGACGTTGCAGGAGGGCGGTGAATGATGCGGGGACGGGGATGGGGTGGTACATGCCCACCATCCTTGGGGGCGGCGGCCGCCACCGAGGAGTACTACGCGTCGTCGGACAACACTGCTTTCGCCGCGCGACGTCGCGCCCGGGCCTTCAAGGGCGCCCCCGGACCTTCAGTGTGAGGAAGTGGTTGGTCCTCCAACCACTTCCTCACACCAGCCGAGCTCAGTCGCCGAGGCCGGTGCCCACGTCGCGCGCCGTCCGGATCCACGGGTGGTCCGTCGGCACGAGCGCGAGCTGGCCCGCGACGTCCTCCAGCGGCACCGCTGCGGCACCCTCCCCGCAGGAGGCGACCATGACACCGTGCTCGCCCGCCTCGATCATCTCGGCCGCGGCGGTGCCGATGACGGAGCCCAGCAGACGGTCGGCGGCGACGGGAGTGCCGCCGCGCTGCACGTAGCCGAGGATGGTCACGCGGGCCTCGAGCCCGGTGGCGGCCTCGAGGTCACGCGCCAACCGGAAGGGGTGCTCGCGGTGCGAGTCCTCGATGTTGCGACGGTGCTGCTTTGCGCTGGCCTTCGCCTCGGGAGTGGGTGCCGACCGCACCAAGGCCTCGGCGGCCTCCAGCTCCATCGTCGCGGCCACGTCGCGGGCGCCCTCGGCCACGGCCACGACGGAGAAGTTCGTGCCCTTCTCCTTGCGGCGTTCGATCGTCGCGACGATCGACTCCAGCCGGTACGGGATCTCGGGCAGCAGGATGACGTCGGCGCCACCGGCGATGCCCGCGCCGAGGGTCAGCCATCCGGCCTTGTGGCCCATGATTTCGGCGATGATCACCCGGTGGTGCGAGTGGGCCGTCGAGTGCAGTCGGTCGACGGCCTCCGTGGCGATCTCGAGGGCGGTGGCGAAGCCGAACGTGTTGTCGGTGTGGGCGATGTCCTTGTCGATTGTCTTGGGCAGGTGCACGACGGGCAGGCCCGCCTCATGCAGCCGCAGCGCATTCTTCGCCGTACCGCCGCCGCCCAGCAGGGCCAGACAGTCGAGCTTGTTGCGCTCGACCACCTCGGCGACCGCGGGGATCATGTCGCGCTGCTCCCCGTCGACCATCATCTTGTGCACCTTGTCGCGGCTGGTGCCCAGCACGGTGCCGCCCAGCGTCAGGATGCCGGAGAGCGAATCCTTGTCGAGCACGTCCCACTGGTCCTCTGCCAGTCCGCGGATACCTCCGCGGAAGCCGATGACCTCCATGCCGTGCCGCCCGATCGCCGCCTTCCCGAGCCCGCGGATCGCCGCGTTGAGCCCGGGGGCGTCGCCGCCCGCCGTCAGGATTCCGATGCGCTTGGCCATGCTTGCCTCTCACTTGGGTTCATGCCCGACGATACCCAACCCGCCACTGCCCGCGCCGGTATTGGGGGCCAGCCGTCGGTGGCGGTGCGCCGCGCAATAGGGTGGTGGCATGGCGCGCATCCTCATCGTCTACAGCACTCGTGCGGGCACGACGGCCCACGTCGCGAACCTGCTGTCCGGGCACTTGCGCGACGCGGGGTTCGACGTCGCCGTCGCCTCCGCCTCCGCGGACCCGGCGCCGGACGCGGACTGGTTCGTCGTCGGCAGCGGCATCCTCGCCAACAGCTGGAATGCCGAGGCGATCGCCTGGTTGCAGTCCCACGTCGATGAGCTGGCCGGGCGCACTGCGCTGTTCAACGTCTGCCTCACCGCTGCGGACCCTGCCAAGATCGACGAGGCCCGAGCCCTCAACGACAAGGCCGCCGCCATCGTCGCGCCCCTTGCCAATGAGGCGTTCGCCGGGCGTTACCAGCCGAAACAGGTGGGCTTCTGGCACCGGGTGTTCCTCAGGGCGCTGCGCCAGCCCGCCCAGGACCACCTCAATCCCGCAGCGATCGAGGCCTGGGCCCGCGACCTGGCCGCGGTGTTCTCGTCGCAGTCCAAGGAGTGAGCCCGTGCACGTCATGTTCATCTGCCACGGCAACATCTGCCGCTCCCCGATGGCCGAGCGGGTGGCCCGCGGCCTCGCCGACGAGCGGGGCCTCGACGTGCGGCTCACCTCCGCGGGGACCAGCTCCGAGGAGGCCGGCAACCCCATCGATCGACGTGCCGCCCGCCTCCTGCGCGCGCATGGCTACGATGCCGACGGGCACGTCGCCCGGCAGCTCGGCAAGGAAATGTGCGACGACGTCGACCTGTTCGTCGTCGCCGAGCAGCATCACGCCCGACGAGTGGCTGCGCTGGGCGTCGACCCCACCCGGATCCGCCTCGTGACCGACTTCGACCCGACCGCGACGCCCGGCAGCCCGCTGCCGGATCCTTGGTACGGCGACATGGCCGACTTCGAGCACACCCTAGCCGTCCTCGAGCGGGCGATGCCGGTGTTGCTGGACGAGTTGCGCTGACCCCTGCTCGCGCATCCGTGGCGGGGTCCCCTTCCGCCAGGCAGCCGCGTGCAGCAGGATGGGTGCATGGTGTACCCGATCTACTGCCCCGATCCCGACCGCTACGACGGCCGCATGCCCTACCGCGCCTGCGGCGCCTCCGGACTGAAACTGCCCGCGATTTCCCTCGGCCTGTGGCAGAACTTCGGCGACGACAAGCCACTCGGCACCCAGCGCGCGATCCTTCGTCGAGCCTTCGACGCCGGCATCACGCACTTCGACCTCGCCAACAACTACGGCCCGCCCTACGGCCAGGCGGAGATCAACTTCGGCGGGATCCTTCGCCAGGACTTCGCGCACCTTCGCGACGAACTCATCATCTCCTCCAAGGCCGGCTACGACATGTGGCCCGGCCCCTACGGCCAGGGCGGAGGTTCGCGCAAGTACGTGCTCGCTTCGCTGGATCAGTCGCTGCGACGGATGGGGCTCGACTACGTCGACATCTTCTACTCGCACCGGTTCGACCCCGAGACGCCCATCGAGGAGACCATGATGGCGCTCGACCAGGCCGTCCGTTCGGGCCGGGCGCTCTACGTCGGCATCTCCAGCTACTCCGGCGAGAAGACGCGCGAGGCAGCCCGTATCGCCCGCGAGCTCGGCACACCGCTGCTCATCCATCAGCCCAGCTACTCGATGCTGAACCGCTGGGTGGAGGAAGACCTGCTCGACGCGACGGCAGCCAACGGCATGGGCGTGATCGCGTTCAGCCCGCTCGCCCAGGGCCTGCTCACGGACCGCTATCTTTCCGGCGACGTGCCCGCGGACTCGCGCATGGCCCGTGAGGGATCCCTGCCGAAGGACCACCTCGGAGAGCGGAACCTTCGCCACATCCGCGCCCTCAATGAGCTCGCCGCCGAGCGCGGGCAGTCGCTGGCGCAGATGGCGCTCGCGTGGGTGTTGCGCGACGAGAGGGTGACGTCGGCACTCATCGGCGCGTCGAGCGTGGCGCAGCTGGAGATGAACCTGAGCGCGCTGGAGAACTTGGACTTCACCGACGACGAGCTCGCCCGGATCGACGAGCACGCCGTCGAGGGCGGGATCAACCTCTGGGCACGTTCGTCGGCCAAGTAGGGGCCGCCAGGGCACAGGCAGCACCGCCACCCCGAATGCTTCGAGCGTTCGGGGTGGCAGTGCTGGATTCGCTGGTGGAAGGGGCTGGGCGCGGCAACGAGGGCGCGCGTCGTCGTCGGGCTACTCGTCCGGCGGTAGCTCGGCCCACGGATCCGGGGGCGGCTCGAACTCGGGCGGAGGTGGCGGCTCCAACGCCGGCAGGGGAGGCACCGGAAGCACGGGAGCCCTCGTCTGGACCGTGCCCTGGCCAGTGACGAGGTACTGGAATCCGTAGGGGGACGTCCACAGGTACACCCCCGGCTCGGGCTGCCGCAGCAGCCAGTGCCCGGCCGTCTTCATCCGGTGGGCGCGGCGGTCCAGGGGGCCGAGGTTGGACATGGTGGTGGGGCCCTCAGCGCCCGTCGGGCCGAAGGCGACAGTGTGGTCGACGTCTGAGTGCCGGGCCCCGATCGTCGAGAATGGGAACACCGAGCGCGGATTGCGCACTTGCAGGGCGAGCCGCTGGGCCGCCGTCGGCTCGTGGGCGGCGGCGTCGGGCACGAGGTGGGGGTCGAGTACGGGACGCACCGTCACCTTCGAGCCCGCCAGGAAGCTGGGCAGCGACGACGTGAGCAGCCGCCCCCAGCCCTCCACTTCCGCCACAGTGCCGAGCGGGATTGCGTCGTTGGCCGCGCGGGCGTCGGCGGCGAGCTCCTCGGGGGAGAGCGCGCGTGCGGGGACGTGCACCACCATCTCGACGTCCATCAGCGAATCCTGGCCGATGGCCTGCCTCGCGAAGATGCCGAACGCAGCCGCCCGACGCTGCCCCCGAACGAACCGGGCCCGATCCCGCTCGTCGATGTGCTCGGGGATGTCAGGCGCGGGCAACGTCGCCGCGATCTGGTCGAGGGCTTGATCGAGCAGGACGCCGTCGGCGGCTGCCACCCTCGCGAACACGCCGCAGTGATCGTCCTCGAAGCGGCCCACATGCACGAACCGCTCTTCCTCGGCCCACGAAACGCGCCGTGCCGCGCGCTCGGCGTCGGCCTCGGCCACCCACGTCGGCAGCTCGCACAGCACCGTCCACGGGGAGTGCATGCCGAGCCAATGGGACGCCCGTCGATCCACCTCCAGAGCTGCCTCGAACGAGAGCTCACGCGACGCTTCCTCCACCTGGCGAGCCACCCACCACGGCAGCGCCCCGGCGACGAACACCTCCCACATCCGCGGATGCCGTAGTCGGACGCTCATCGCCTGCGACGTCCGCTCCTTCATCGCCGAGAACCCCAACCCCAGTGCCGCGCCCGCCTCGAGCACGAACGCCTCCGTGGGGCCCAGCACCCCGTCGCGGCCCGACGGCACGCGCTTGATTCGCAAATGTGGGGGCAGCGAGGGGTCCTCGTCGAGCGTGTGCAGCCCCGCCGCCTCGAGCAGCGCGACGACGCCCGCCACCTCCGCAGCCCTCAGCGCGGCGTCGGCGTGAACCATCGCGGCGAACGCCAGCGCCGTGTCGTCGTGGTGAATGGTCATGAGCCCCCCTATCGCATCCATGTACTACAATACCATACATCAGAGCGAATTCAAGTGCCTCCGGGGAGTTTCCTCCCCAAGGCGCGCGGGGAGCCTGGCGCGCCCGAACACCAGCGCCACGGCGCGGCACCCGCGGGCCGTCCGCACCCGCGGACCGGACGCATCGTCGGGGCCCCAAGGACTACAGTGACGCTCGTGGAACTCACCCGGAACGCCCGCACGATCGTCGCCGTCGTCGCGGCCCTCAATCTGCTCGGAGCCCTCGTCGAGGGCGTGATCGCGGGCATCATCGGGTCGGTGTCGCTGTGGGCGGATGCGGCGGACTTCCTCGAGGACTTCCTCATCAACGCGCTCGTCCTGCTCGCCCTCGGGTGGTCCGTCGGGTCGCGCCGCAAGGCGTCGTACGGGCTCGCGGCACTCATCCTGATTCCCGCGACGGCCGCCCTCGTCACGGCGATCATGAAGATCCTGCACCCTTCGGCGCCCGAGCCGTTCACGCTGTCGGCCACGGCGATCTTCGCGCTCGTCGTCAACCTCGTCAGCGCCCTGCTGCTCATGCGCGTGCGCGGCAAGGGCGCGCTCCTCCACGGAGCGTGGCTCGCGGCCCGCAACGACGTGCTCGGCAACATCCTGATCCTGGCGGCCGGCATCGTGACCATCTTCTGGGTCACCGCGTGGCCGGACGTCATCGTCGGGCTCATCCTCGCGGCGATCAACCTCGGCGCGGCCAAGGAGGTCTTCGAGCAGGCCCGGGCAGAGGAGCCGGAGCTGGAATTCGAGGACGACGACTGACCATCGCGCTCTCCTATGGGCCTCAAGAATGGCCTTTCGGCTAGTATCCCGTGATGCGATGAATCTCATTCACAGGTGCGCTAGGCTTGCCTGACGTCAACCACTATTGGCAAAGGAGCCGCAATGGTGTTTTTCCCCAGCGCGCGTAAGGCTCTGATTGGGGTAGCTGCTGTACTGGCCCTTGTGACGACCTCATCCGCGTTTGCTGATGTTGTCTCGCCCACCCCACTGACTCCGAAGGTACAACGAAGCACCACTTGGGGAGCCGTCAGAGCAAGCGCGACGATCCAAGGGGTGAAGTACACCTATCGGACCTCGGGCGGCTCGAGTGCGAACTACCGTAGTCAAGCTACATTCTGGCTGCGCCAAAGTGGGTCGAATGGAAGCGTGCGGGGCGCGTACGGGTGGCTGACCGCACACACGCAAAGGCTTTGGCATCTCCAGGTCCCCGGTGGGTCGGTCCCGAAAGTTTCGCCTGTCTCGGGCGAGGCGCAGACCACGCGAACGACCGGCTCGGCCATGAGAGTCGCCACTGTCAACATGCCGTTGGGCACGTCGCAGCGAGGAGGGTGGACGAAGAAGGCGTCTGTCTGTATCGACGTGAGATTGATGCCGGATTCGTGCTCGGCGAGCTTCAATTGGTAAGGCTCGACGCCGCCGAGTACGCCTACCGGGGCGGGTTCAGGCTGGGGCCCATCGGCCTCGCGCTCACACCAGGAGTGACCGCGCTGGTGGGCCCCAACGGCGCCGGCAAGACGACGCTGATCCGCCTGATCACGGCGGCGGCGCTGCCGCAGCGCGGGTCCCTCGTGCATCGAGGCGAGGTCGTGCGGCGGGGGCCCACCGTCGATGCGCTGCGCCGGCGCCTCGGCTACCTTCCTCAACACCCGCGGTGGGACGCTGGTTGGCCCGTCGACGACTACCTCGCCTACGTGGGGCTCGCGTTCGGGGTGGCGCGAGGAGATATCGAGCGTCACACCGTCAGGGCGCTGGAGGCAGTAGGGATGGCGGAGGCCACACGCCGCAAGCTCGGGAGCCTGTCGGGCGGCCAGCTCCAGCGCGTGCACCTGGCCTCCGTCCTCGTCCACGACCCAGACATCCTCGTCCTCGACGAACCCACCGTCGGCCTCGACCCGGCGGAGCGCATCCGCTTCCGGCGCATCCTCAAGGCCCAGTCGGATCGCCGCGCGATCCTCGTCTCCACGCACCTGATGGACGACGTGGCGCTCGCGGCCGGGCAGGTGCTCATCATGGACGATGGGGTGATCCGGTGGCGGGGCACCGTCGACGAGCTGGCCCGGCTGGGTGCCTCGGCCGACAACGACGGCACCTCCCCGACGGAGCGCGGCTACCTCACGGTGCTCAGCCGATGAACCGCCTGTTGGGCGTCGTCGTCGGCCTCACTTGGGCGGTCGTGGCCGGACTCGGCTTCGGCTCACGCCCCCACGAGATCCGCTCCTTCGCCCAAGCCACCGAGTCCGTGATCAGCGCCGTCATCCTCGTGTGGCCCGTGGCCCTGGCCGCCGGCGCTGCCGCGGCGGTGCGCCGCCGTCGCAGCGGCCTCGACGAGCGCCTCTCGGCCTGGCCGGGCAACGCCCGTGCTCGCATGGCCATGCGCGCGACAGGCACGATGTGGACGTGGACCGCAGCGTTCGCGGTGGCGACGTTTGCCGTCGTCGGCGTCCTGGCCTGGACGACGGGGTCGGTGCCGAGTCTCGCGACGTTGCCCGGCCTCGGCATCGCGCTGCTCGGCGTCGCGAGCCTGATGGCCTGGGGCGGCGTGCTGGGCACGCTGGTGCCCTCCTACGTGATGGCAGCCGTCGCGGCCGTTGCGCACTACCTGGTGTCCTGGCTCCTTCCGGAGTACTCGGTCTTCCACATCTTCGGCTTCACGGGCACCACCGCCCTTATCGGGCAGGCCGTGCGGCTGGACGGGCGCGCCTTGCTCGTCCTGGCCCTGTGGCAAAGCGCGACGCTGTGTGCGGCGCTGGCCGTGCAGTACCTTCTCACCGCGGGCGTGGGGGCATCGGCGCGGCGCGTGCAGGCCCTTCGTGTGGGTGCCGTCACGCTGGTGGCGGTGGCCGCGACGGCATTTGCGCTGGGCCCGACGGGCCCGAGGATGGACCCGTGGACGCTGCAGGGCATGGCCTCGTGGGACTGCACCGAGGTGGATGACTTCGCCACCGTCTGCCTGCCCAAGGATATGCGCGCCGCCCACGACGAGTACGTGCGCGGCATGCAGATCGTCGCCGAGGGCCTGCGGCCGCTGGTGGGCGAGGGGCGCAGGCTGGTGATCTCGTCCGCGACGCTGCCCCGGCAGGACCCGTCCGAGGTGTATGTGCAGGTCGAGACATCCTTCGCCCCGACGCCCGAGGATTGGGCCGGTTCCCTCACCATGAGCATCGCGATGATGGAGGGCGAGCCGGACGCCTTCTCCGACGAGTGCCTGGACCGGACGATAGGGGTCGCCGAACGCTGGGAACAGGCCCTTCGGGGGAGCGGCCAGCCCCCGGAAGCAGCCGCCATGCGGGCCCTGACGAGGGCGTGCAGGCCGTGAGCCCGCACCTTGGGCTGCTGTTCCTCCGCTCCCGCGGGCTCGTCGCGCACGGCGCGTTCCTGGTGGTGAGCGCGCTCGCCGCAGCGTTCGCCGTCGCGGAGCTCGACGGGGTGCCGCTGAGCGCCGCGCGCTCCGTGCTGCGGCTGTCGTGGCTGGCGTGTCTGCCCGGAGTCATGGTTGCGGGCTTCGCGGCCCCGCCCGGCGACGCGGAGCTGAGGGCACCACGTCGGCCGTTGGCATGGTGGCGCCTGGGATGGTTCGGTGCGCTCCTGCTCGTTCCGGTGGCCCTGTGTCTGGTGTTCCACCCCGAGGCCGCATCGCTGGAAGGAGTGTGGTTCGCCCGCAATCACGCCTTCATGCTGTCGCTCTCACTACTCGCGGCCCAGGTGCTGCGGCCGTCGGCGGCGTGGCTGCCCGGCACCTGGTACCTGCTGGTGTGCTGGTTCCTCGGGACGAAGGACGGCCTGGGTACCCCCTGGTGGTGGGCGTTGCCGGGGTATGGGCCGTACGACCCTGCTGCGGGGGCGATCACGGTGGTGATGACGCTAGGGGCCGCCTGGACCACCGTCGCCCGCCCCGCGAGGGTCGACGGCTGAAGGCGGACGTCGACGGACCGCCGTCGTTCAGCCCAGGAGCTGCTTGATGAGCGGGGCGGCGACGGTGCCGCCGGAGTCGCCCACCTCCACGAAGGCCGCGACGGCGTACTGCTCGTCGTAGGCGATCATCCACGCGTGGGTCTGTTGCTTGCCGGCCGGCCCCCACTCGGCGGTGCCGGACTTGGCGCCGAGGGCGACGCCCTGCAGCATCTTGCCCGTCCCGTGGTCGACCGTCGCCTTCATCATCGCCTGCAACTGCGCGGCCTCCCCCTGGGTGAGGGGCGTCGCCGTCGAGGTGGCCTGATGGTCCTTGACCAGCCACGGGATGACGGTCTGTCCCTTCGCCACCGACGCCGCCACCGCGGCCATGCCGAGCGGCGACATCGTCACCTGGCCCTGACCAATCATCGAGGCCGCCCGGTCGATCTCGTTCTTCGGGTCGACGGTCCCGAAGTACGACGTGAAGCCCGCGTCATAGTCGGTGCCGACGCCGAGCGAGCCGGCTGCCGCGTGCAGCTCCGCGCCCGTGACCTGCGCCGAGGCCTGCGTGAAGGCCGTGTTGCACGAGTAGGCGATCGCGTCGGCGAGTGTCAGCGTGCCGGTGTGCGAAAAGCCTGGATAGTTGTTGAACTTGTGGCCGCGCACGGTGTGCGAGGCGGGGCAGTCCACCGTCGAGCCGGCCGTCTTGCCCTTGCGGACCAGCGCCAACGCGGATGCCACCTTGAACGTCGAGCCCGGCGCGTACTTGCCGAAGGTGGCGTGCGGGTAGGTGCCGGCCGCGGGGGAGTTGGCGGCGACGGCGACCCCTCCGCTGGCCAGGTCGATGGCGACGATGGAGGCGATCCCGGACTGCGTGGCGAGGATCTCCTCGGCCTTCGTCTGCAGCTCCCGCTGCAGCGAGACGGTGATCGGCGCCCCGACCGAGGGCTCCTGGCTGAACAGCGCGACGGGCTCGAACGGCTCGGCGCCCTTGCGCGGCACCAGCTCCACGCGCACGCCGCGGACGCCGCCGAGCTGCTCGTCGTAGCGGTGTTGGAGTCCGCTCAGGCCCACGGTGTCGTCGGCGGTGAGCTTGCCGTCGGACTTCTCGATCATCTCGGCGGTGGGGGAACCGACGGTCCCGAGGATGCTCGCGGCAAACCCGTCCGAGGGGCCGCTCATCCGCTTGCGTTCGCGCACGTGCGCGCCCGGCACGGTGGTGATCTCCGCGGGGATCTCCTCCTGCCTGAGCGTCGCGGCGACCACGAACTGCTTCGGACCGCTCGCCAGCACCTGCTTCTCGAATGCCGCCGGGTCCTGGTCGACGAGCACGGCCAGGTCGCGCGCCGCCTGACCCCAGTCGGCCTGGTTGACGTTGGCCTTGTCGATGCCGACTTCGAACACCGACATCTCCTCGACGAGCGCCAGCCCGTCGAGGTCGTTGATGGGTGCGCGCTTCGGGTTGGTGACCACGCGACGCATGCGCGAATCCTTCGTGACCTTCGGGTGCGTGATGGCCGGATCCCACACGAGCCGCCACTGTCCGTCGACCCACTTCAGCGTCGCCTGCGTCTCGTACGACCACGGTTCGACACCGACGTCGAGCGTGACCTTGAGCGGCACCTTCGCGGCGCGCTCGTCGGTCTCGTAGCCGATGGTCCCGACGGTCACCTTCGGCTTCGCGCCGTCCATGCCTGCGAAGATCAACTCGAGATCGGCCTGCGCGTCGGACGCGGAGGACTGCATGGGCACCTTCGACACGTCGAGGGCGCCGAGCGCGGCGGCGATCACGCCGGCGGCCTCATCGGCGGGCGAGGCCCCGTCGGGGGGCGTGGTGGTCTGGCCCGCGGGGACGGTGGGGGACTCCGAGCCCTGCGGCTGCGACGGGCCCTTCGCGCAGCCGACGAGCAGCAGCGCCGTCACGACAGCTCCGGCCATCCAGCGTCGGATCATGTGATCGCCTCCCTCGGGGGAAGGATACCCGCCGTTTGGGGCCCGCCTTGGCCTGCGCGGTACTCTGGATTCTCGTGTGGTCCAATGGCCACCCCTGCCCCCCACTGAGGAAGCGCCCCGTTGAACGAGATTTCGCCCACCGTGTGGATCATCACCATCACGGTCATCGTCGCTCTGCTTGCATTCGATTTCTTCTTCCACGTGCGCAAGGCGCACATTCCGACGCTGAAGGAGGCGGCCGTCTGGTCGGCCATCTACGTCGGGCTGGCCGTCGTCTTCGGCGGCATCCTGTGGGCGACGTTGGGGCACGAGATCGGCGTTGAATACTTCAACGGCTACATCCTCGAGAAGGCGTTGAGCGTCGACAACCTCTTCGTGTTCCTCATCATCATGGCGAGCTTCAAGGTGCCGCGCGAGGACCAGCAGAAGGTGCTGCTGTTCGGCATCGTGTTCGCGCTCATCACGCGCACGATCTTCATCCTGCTCGGCAAGGCGGCCATCGACGCCGCGCAGTGGGTGTTCTACATCTTCGGCGCGTTCCTGATCTGGACGGCGATCCACATGCTGATGCCGGAGAAGGGATCGGACGAGGCCGACAACATGATGATCCGGCTGGTGCGGAGGTTCGTCCACACCTCCGACCACTACGACGGCGACAAGCTCTTCACCATCGAAAACGGCAAGCGTGTGCTCACCCCGATGCTGCTGGTGATGCTCGCCATCGGCGGTACGGACATCCTCTTCGCCTTCGACTCGATCCCGGCAATCTACGGCGTCACGCAGAACGTCTTCCTCGTGTTCAGCGCCACCGCCTTCTCGCTCATGGGCCTGCGCCAGTTGTTCTTCCTCATCGACGGCTTCCTCGACCGCCTCGTGTACCTCAACTTCGGCCTCACCGCCATCCTGGGGTTCATCGGCGTGAAGCTCGTCGTGCACGCGCTGCACACCAACGACGTCCCGTTCATCAACGGCGGCGAGCCGTGGCACGGTATCCCAGAAATCGACCCGTACCAGTCGCTCTACGTGATCCTCGGCATCCTCATCCTGACCATCGTCGCGTCGCTGCTCACCCCCTCCGGCAAGGCACTCTCGACGGCGTCCGCGCTGCACCGCGAGGCCAGCGCCTACCTCAACCGCCACGTCGAGCAGACGCCTGAGGAGCGGGCGGAGCAGTACCGCAAGATCATGGAGCTCGAGAAGAAGCTCGAGGGCTTCAAGTCGAAGCACGTCGACAAGCACACCAAGGACGACCACGACGACATCGTCGAGAAGGCGCACGCGCTCCACGCAGCGGGGAAGTAGCCGGTGGAGCTCTGGCGAGCCTTTCGGCGGCTGTGGAAGCGCGACGGGTTCCGTCGCCTCCTCCTGCTGCGGCTGGCCGCACAGTCCGCCGACGGCACCCTCCAGGTGGGCATGGCGAGCTATGTGCTGTTCTCGCCCCAGTCGCAGCCGAACGCGTGGGCCATCGCCGCGGTGCTCGCCATCTCGCTGCTGCCGTTCACGATCCTCGGGCCGTTCGTCTCGCCCCTGCTGGACCGGTGGTCACGCCGCGACGTCGCGCTGCACACGGGCATCATCCGGGCGGTGCTGTCGCTGGTCATTGCGCTGATCGTCGGGGCGGGCTGGACGAGCGGCGGCGGGACCACGGCGCTGATGGTGCTGCTGCTCGTCGCACTCAGTCTGAACCGTTTCATGCTCGCAGGACTGTCCGCGGGCATGCACCACACCGTCTCGCAGCGTGAATTCCTGTCCGCCTCGGCGATCATCCCGTCGGTGGGGCCGCTGGGCGTCGTCGTGGGTGGTGCCCTCGGGCTAGGCATCCGGCTCGTGCTGGGGCGCTTCGTGCCGTCGCACGTCGCCGACGCGGTCATCTTCGTCGCGGCCGCACTGCTGTTCGTGTGGTCGGCGGCAGTGTCGGCGACGTTCGCACGTGACGCCCTCGGCCCCGATCGTGCGGGGGAGCTGCCGTCGATGCGGCGCGTCCTGCACGGCCTGGCGGACGCGGGCCGGCATCTGTGGGAGCGGAAGGCGGCGCTGCTCGGGCTGGCCGACATGGCCATCACCCGCTTCCTGTTCGGGCTCGTCTCCGTCGCGATGATCCTCGTGGCGCGCAACCGCTGGCACCCCGTCACCGAGCCCGACGCCGCGCTCGTCGACCTGGGCGTCTGGGGCGGGCTCACGGGCGCCGGGTTCCTGCTGGCGGCCGTGTTCGTACCGGCTGCCGTGCGCCGGGCCGGGTTGGCGACGACCCTTCTCGGGCTGCTGCTGCTCGGCGTCCTGGGCACGGCGATCGCGACGTTCAGCGACTCCCGCTGGGCGCTGTTCACCATGAGTTTCATCGTCGGGCTCGTGACGCAGTCGGTGAAGATCTGCGCCGACGGCATCGTGCACGCGCACGTCGACGAGCCGCTGAAGGGGCGCGTCTTCACCTTCTACGACATGGGCTTCAACGGCGCCTACGTGCTGGCCGCAGTGGCCGCGGCGCTCGCGCTGCCCCCCGATGGTGTCGCAGCCTCAGCGTTCGCGCTGATGGCCCTCACGTTCGGGGTGACCGCGACGCTGACGGCGGCCGCGGTGGCCCGGATCACCCGCGAGGACTTCGAGCGCGGCAGCGAGGACCTCGTCGCCGCCCGCAGCTAGGGCCCTCGCGCAGCCGGCCGTCAGGCCTCCACTTCCTTGCGCCCATCCTCGGCCCACAGCGTGTGGAACGTGCCCTCCGCGTCGACGCGACGGTAGGTGTGCGCGCCGAAGAAGTCGCGTTGGCCCTGGATCAGGGCCGCGGGCAGCCGATCCGAGCGGACGCCGTCGTAGTAGGACAGCGACGACGTGAACACCGGGGCGGGCACGCCGTGCTGGGCGGCCGCGACGGCGACCCTCCGCCACGCCGGCAGCGCCTGGACGATGCGCTCGTTGAAGAACGGCGCGGCGAGCAGCAGCGGCAGGTCGGGCTGCGCCTCGAAGGCTGCCGTGATGTCGTTCAGGAAGCGGGCGCGGATGATGCAGCCGCCGCGCCAGATGCGGGCGATCGCGCCCAGGTCGAGCTCCCAGCCGTACTCCGCGGCCGCGGCCTGCATCTCGTTGAGGCCCTGCGAGTATGCGACGATCTTCGACGCGTAGAGCGCCTGCCGCACGTCCTCGACGAAGCCCTCGCGGTCTCGCACGTCCCACTCCGCGGCCTCGGCGGCGAAGCCTCGGGCCGCCTCGCGCTGGGCCGGGGAGGACGAGAGGCCGCGGGCGAACGTCGCCTCCCCGATGCCGGTGACGGGCACGCCGAGGTCGAGGGCGGTCTGCGTGGTCCACGCGCCGGTGCCCTTCTGACCGGCCTGGTCGACGATGACGTCGACGAGTGCCTGGCCGGTCTTCGCGTCCACCTGGCGCAACACCTCGACGCTGATCTCCATGAGGTAGGAGTCGAGCTCGCCGGCGTTCCACTGCTCGAAGATGTCGGCAATCTCGGCAGGGGCCAGCCCGAGCGCGCGACGCAGCAGGTCGTAGGCCTCGCCGATGACCTGCATGTCGGCGTACTCGATGCCGTTGTGCACCATCTTCACGAAGTGGCCGGCGCCGTCGGACCCGATGTGGGTGCAGCAGGGGACACCGTCGACGTGCGCGGAGATCTTCTCGAACATGGGGCCGAGGCGGTTGTAGGACTCCACCGAGCCGCCGGGCATGATGGACGGACCCCACAGTGCGCCCTCCTCACCGCCGGAGACGCCGACGCCGACGAAGTGCAGCCCCCGCGCGCGCAGCGCGGCCTCCCGGCGCTGGGTGTCGCGGAAGAACGTGTTGCCGCAGTCGACGATGATGTCGCCCTCGTCCATCCGCGAGGCCAGCTCCTCGATCACCGAATCGGTGGCCGCGCCGGCCTTGACCATGATGATCGCCACGCGCGGACGCTGCAGCGAGGCGACGAATTCGTCCATCGACTCCGCGGGCACGAACTGGCCCTCGTGACCGTGCTCGGTGACCACCTCGACCGTCTTCTCGACGGAGCGATTGTGGATCGCGACGGTGTGCCCGTTGCGCGCGAGATTCCTCGCCAGGTTGCGTCCCATGACACCCATGCCGGTGACGCCGATCTGCGCGCTGGCGGGCGCGGGGGAGGGAAGAGCCATGTCCGTGTCCTTCGTCTGGGCAACTGCCGATGCGGGTCGGGATCGCTGGCAGCGACCGATCCGTGCCCAACTCTACGCACCCATGCCAGCGTCGACATGCGTCCAGCGAGCGCGAGCGGTAGATTCGACGCATGGCGGAGGGTTTCTGGGTGGCGCTGGGGCTGACCGCGATGGCCGGCCTGTCGACGTCGATCGGCGGCGCCGTCGGCGTGTTGGGGCGGGCGAAGTCGACGAGACTCCTCGCGCTCGGCCTCGGGTTCTCCGCAGGGGTGATGATCTACGTATCACTCGTCGAGATCCTCCCGAAGGGCCGAGACCACCTCGTCGCCGCCCACGGGCCGGTCTCCGGCAACTGGTGGACGATCGTCGCGTTCTTCGTCGGCATCGCCGTCATCGGCATCATCGACCGGCTCGTGCCGGAGACGATCAACCCGCACGAGCCCGGCACCGTCGACGACCAGGCGCGCAGCAGGGCCCTCATGCACACCGGCCTGCTCACGGCGATGGCCCTTGCCATCCACAACTTCCCGGAAGGTTTCGCCACCTTCATCGCCGCACTCCAGGAACCCCAGGTGGGGCTGGCGGTCGCCGTCGCCATCGCCATCCACAACATCCCCGAAGGACTCGCCGTCGCCGTGCCCGTGCACCAAGCCACCGGCTCGCGCGCCAAGGGCTTCTGGTGGGCCACCCTGTCCGGGCTCGCCGAACCTGCCGGGGCTCTGATCGGCTACCTGCTGCTGTTCCGACTCATCTCGGAGAGCCTCCTTGGGCTCGTGTTCGCCGGCATCGCCGGAATCATGGTGTTCATCTCCATCGACGAGCTCCTGCCCACCGCCGAGGAGTACGGGGAGCACCACTGGGCCATCTACGGCGTCGTCGCAGGCATGGCCGTGATGGCAGTCTCGCTCGTCCTGTTCGTCTGAGCGCTGCGGCTCAGAGCTCACGCTCCAGGCTTGTCTGCGCGGCGCGGATCGCCTCGGCGCTGGCGCGCAGGGAGGCGAGTTCGTCGTCGGACAGCGGCAGCGCGAGCTGCTCCCCGGCGCCCTGGGCGGAGACGATCGTCGGCACCGACATGCACACCCCCGAGATGCCGTGCCAGTCGTCGAGCTCGCGGGAGACGGGCAGCACCGCGCGCTCGTCGCGCAGGATCGCGGCGAGGATGCGGGTGGCGGCCAGGCCGATGGCGTAGTTGGTGGCGCCCTTGCCCTCGATCACCTCGTAGGCCGCGCGCACGACACGGTGCGCGATCTCCGCGCGATGCTGCGCTCCCAGCCGGCCCGTGAGCCGTTCCCATTCACCCAGCGGCACGCCGCCGATGGACGCGGAGCTCCACAGCGGAGTCTCGGAATCGCCGTGCTCGCCACAGACGTAGGCGTGGACGTTGCCGACGGCGACGTTGGTCTCCGCGGCGATGATCTGGCGCAGCCGCGCCGAGTCGAGGACGGTGCCCGAGCCGAACACGCGCTCAGGAGGGAAGCCGCTGATCGTGAGCGCGGCGTGCGTGGTGACGTCGACGGGGTTCGTCACCATGAGCAGGATCGCGTCCGGGGACCGCTCGACCAGCGGCGGGATCACCGTCTGCATCAGGCGCACCGTCGTCGCGGCGAGGTCGAGCCGGGACTGGCCGGGCTTCTGCTTCGCGCCGGCCGTGACGACGACGACGTCGGAGCCCTCCGTGACCGCCACGTCGGACGAACCCTGGATGACCGCCTCGGGGAAGAACTGGGAGCCGTGCGCGAGGTCGAGCGCCTCCGCGCGAACCTTCGCCTCGTTGATGTCCTGCAGCACCACATGCCTGGCCACGCCCTGCATGAGCGCCGCGTAGGCCAACGAGGAGCCGACGGCGCCCGCGCCGATGATCGAGACCTTTGCACCTTCACGCTGAATGTCACTCACGGTCCCATCCTTGCACGACGCGGGGGCCCGCACACCCAGTGGTGCGAGCCCCCGAAGCGACCGTCGATGCTGGCGTCAGCGCGGATCGATCACCTTCATCGCGACGTGCCACAGCTCGTCGTTGAGCTCCTGCGGGACCTTGCGGCCCAGCGAGCGCAGCCAGCGGCGGATGCGCGGAAGCTCGTCCTTCCACTCGTTCTCGCGGTAGCTGACGACCTGCTCGAGGACGTCCGGGTCGATGTCGAGGCCCTCGACGTCGATGTCCTCCACCTTCGGCAGCAGCCCCGCCGGGGTGTCGATCGCGTCGACCTTGCCCTCGATGCGCTCCACCATCCACTTCAGTGCGCGGGAGTTCTCGCCGAAGCCCGGCCACAGGAAGTTGCCGTCGGCGTCGCGACGGAACCAGTTGACGTAGAAGATCTTCGGCAGCTTCTCCGGCGACGTCTTCTCGCCCATGTCGAGCCAGTGCTGGAAGTAGTCGCCGACGTGGTAGCCGATGAACGGCAGCATCGCCATAGGGTCACGACGCAGGACACCGACGGCGCCCTTCGCCGCCGCCGTGGTCTCCGACGAGCAGGTGGCGCCCATGAACACGCCGTGCTGCCAGTTGCGGGCCTGCGCCACGAGCGGGATCGTGTTCTCGCGGCGGCCGCCGAACACGATCGCATCCACCGGCACGCCGCGCGGGTCGTCGTACTCCGGCGCGAGCGTCGGAATCTGGCGGATCGGGGTGCAGAAGCGGCTGTTCGGGTGTGCGGCCTTCTCATCGCGACGACCACCCTCCGGCCCCGCCTCGGGCGTCCAGGAACGGCCCTTCCAGTCGGTGAGGTGCGCGGGCTTCTCGTCGGTCATGCCCTCCCACCAGACGTCGCCGTCGTCGGTGAGCGCCACGTTGGTGAAGATGGAGTTGCCGCCGCGGACGGCCGCCATCGCGTTCGGGTTGGTGCCCTCGCCGGTGCCCGGCGCGACGCCGAACATGCCGTCCTCGGGGTTGACCGCCCACAGCCGGCCGTCCTCCCCGAAGCGCATCCAGACGATGTCGTCGCCGATGGTCTCGGCCTTCCAGCCGGGGATCGTCGGGTTGATCATGGCGAGGTTGGTCTTGCCGCAGGCCGACGGGAAGGCCGCGGCGATGTTGTAGGACTTGCCCTCGGGGGAGGTGAGCTTCAGCAGCAGCATGTGCTCGGCCATCCAGCCCTCGTCGCGGCCCATCGCCGACGCGATGCGCAGGGCGTAACACTTCTTGCCGAGGAGGGCGTTGCCGCCGTAGCCGGAGCCGTAGCTCCAGATGGTGCGCTCCTCGGGGAAGTGGACGATGTACTTGGTGTCGGAGCACGGCCAGGGCACGTCCTTGGTGCCCTCGGGCAGCGGGAAGCCGACGGAGTGCAGTGCCTTGACGAAGTCGGTCTGCTTCTCCTCCATGACCTTGAGCGGTTCCTCGCCCATGCGGGTCATGATGGCCATGGAGTTGACGACGTAGGCCGAGTCGGTGATCTCGATGCCGAACTTCGGGTCGACGGCGTCGACGTGACCCATGCAGAACGGGATGACGTACATCGTGCGGCCTTCCATGCAGCCGTCGTAGAGGTCCGTCATGATGTGCTTCATCTGCTTCGGGTCCATCCAGTTGTTGGTGGGCCCGGCGTCGTTCTCGTCGACGGAGCAGATGAACGTCTGGTCCTCGACGCGGGCGACGTCGTCGGGATCCGACGCGCAGTAGATGGAGTTGGGCTCCTTGGAGTCGTTGAGACGAACGGCCGTGCCGGAGGCGACCATCACGTCGATCATGCGCTGGTACTCCTCGTCGGAGCCATCGCAGAAGTAGACGTCCTTGGGCTTGACGAGGGCGGCGACTTCGTCCACCCACTTGATGATGCCCTCATGCTCGGGCACTCGGCCGGAGACGGGCAGGTTGGACAGGGTGCTGGAGGAAGCGAGCAGCGCGTTCATTCCACTCCTTTGGGGCGCGTACTGGCGGGTTGTGTCTCCACTCTAGCCGCGACGGTCGCGGTAGACGAAATCCGCCATTGATCGGTACTTGACAATGTCCGGTCATATGTGCTCGGGGTGGGTGCTCCCGCGCGGATGGGGGAGTGCGCCGTCGGCTGTGTCAGACTGAGGGCGTACGGCCAAAGTCCGTCGATGGGGTGATTCGCGAAGGACCCCGCATGGGGCAGGATGGAGAGCATGAGCACGCTTGAAACGACGCTCGATGGGGCGGCTCCCTCGGTTGCTCTGGGAGAGGTGCTGCACATGGATGTCGAGGAGCTCGCCACTGCCGAGCACCCCGAGCGTGCCCGTCGCCTGAAGCTGTTCTTCCAGATCTCCACCGCAGTCGCGGCAGCCGGGATCGTCGTGCTGGTCGTCGTCGGTGTCACCAGCGGTGTGCTCACCTCCGTCGAATCGCTCCGGGGCTTCCTCGGGCAGTTCGGGGTGCTGGCGCCCGCGGCGTTCGTCGTCGCCGGTGCGCTCGAAGCCGTCGTGCCCGTGATTCCGGGCTCCGGCACCGTCATCTCCGCTCCCGTGCTGTTCGGGCCCGTCGCCGGCGTCATCTACGCCTACCTCGCGACGTGTCTCGGCTCGCTCATCGTCTTCGGCATCGCGCGGGTGCTGGGACGCGACCTGATCGTCGCGCGGTTCCCCCGCAAGGTGATCGAACGCTACGCCAAGTGGCTCGACCACCCGAAGTTCACCAAGTACTTCGCCGCCGCCATCGCCGCCCCCCTCGCGCCCGACGACGCACTCTGCTACCTCGCAGGCGTCACGTCGCTCAAGTGGCGCACCTATCTCGTCATCATCCTCCTGTGCAAGCCCTGGGGGATCCTGCTCTACACGACGGGCGTCATGGCCCTGTTGAAGGTGGTGTTCCCATGGATGGAACTGTGAACGGGCCGACGCCCGTCGGGCGGGCCCCCCGGGTGTGCCTGTACGAGGGCATGGGGCGGATCATGGCGAACAGCGGCGTCGGCTCCGCGATGCGGCACCAGGCGTCGATGCTGCGCTCGGTCGGCTCCGAGCTGGTCGGGTTCTGGGACAAGCCGGACATCGTGCAGATCAACACCGTCTTCCCCGACACGGTGCTCGTCGCGCTGATGGCTCGGCTGCGCGGGATCCCCGTCGTGATGTACGCCCACTCCACGCGGCAGGACTTCGAGGAGTCGTGGCGCGGGTCGCACCGCTTCGCGCCGTGGTTCGAGCGGTGGCTGCGCGTCGTGTACCGCTGCGGGGACGTCGTCGTGACGCCGACTCCGTACTCGAAGGGCATCATCGAGCACTACGGGCTCGAGGCCCCGATCCGCGTGCTCACCAACGGCGTCGACACCGAGTTCTTCCGCGGCACGCCCGAGGCGAGGGCCAGATTCCGCAAGGCCCACGGGCTCACTGACGAGCAGAAGGTGGTGCTGAGCGTCGGGCATCTCATGGTGCGCAAGGGCATCGTCGAATTCCTCGAGCTCGCCCGATCGATGCCCGAGGCGGCGTTCTTCTGGGCCGGGTCCGCGCCCACCGGGATGATGACCGACGAGGTGCGCGAGGCCATCGATGCGGCCCCCGACAACGTCCACTTCCTCGGCCAGATCAGCCGAGACCAGGTGCGCGACGCCTACGCCGGCTCGGACCTGTTCTGCTTCATGTCGCACGAGGAGACGCAGGGCATCGTCGTGCTCGAGGCGCTCGCCTGCGGCGTGCCCGTGCTGGTGCGCGACATTCCCGTCTACGACGAGTGGCTTCCGGCAGACACGGTCCACCGCGCCAGCGACGCCCGCGGCTTCCGCGTCGCGGCCGAGCGCATCCTCCACGGCGAGGCGGCCGACCGCACCACCTCCGGGCGTGCGCTGGCGCGCGACCACGACCTGCGGGTCGTCGCCACCCAGCTCACCGGCTTGCACCGGCAGATGCTCGGGCAGCCCGCCCCGCAGCGGGAGCTCACTCGGGTCTGATCCCCCCGACGGCGTCCCTCGCCTCCACGAACGCCTGGATCGCTCGGTCGAGATCCTCCCTCGTCAGGCGCGCGTTGAGCTGCGTGCGGATGCGGGCCTTCCCCTTCGGCACGACCGGGTAGCTGAACGCCCGCACGTACACGCCGCGGGCGAGCACCTCGTCGGCCATGCGCGCGGCAGTCACGGCGTCGCCGATCATCACCGGCACGATCGGGTGCGTCGACTCCGGGATCTCGAAGCCGTGCCGGGCCATCTCGGCGCGGAAGTAGGCGGTGTTGTCGCGCAGCTGCTGCAGCAGGTCGCCCGATGCCTTGATGAGCTCGAGGACGCGCATCGTCGCGCCCGTGATGGCAGGGGCGAGGGAGTTCGAGAACAGGTAGGGCCGCGACTTCTGCCGCAGCATCTCGACGATCTCCGCCTTCGCGCACGTGTAGCCGCCCGACGCGCCGCCCAGGGCCTTGCCGAGGGTGCCGGTGATGATGTCGACGCGGTCCTGCACCCCGAACAGCTCCGGCGTGCCCGCGCCCGTCGCGCCCACGAAGCCGACGGCGTGGGAGTCGTCGACGAACACCAGCGCCTCGTACTGCTCGGCCAAGGCGCAGATCTCGTCGAGCGGGGCCAGATAGCCGTCCATCGAGAAGACGCCGTCGGTGGCGATGATGCGGTAGCGGCAGTCCTTGGCCGCGACGAGCTGGGCCTCGAGGTCGGCCATGTCGCGGTTGCGGTAGCGGAAGCGTTGGGCCTTGCAGAGGCGGACACCGTCGATGATCGACGCGTGGTTCAGCTCGTCGGAGATGATGGCGTCCTCGGGGCCGAACAGGGGCTCGAAGAGGCCGCCGTTGGCGTCGAAACACGACGAGTAGAGGATCGTGTCGTAGCCCTCGGCGCCCGGGTGCAGGAACTGCGTGATCGCCCGCTCCAGCTCCTTGTGCTGCGTCTGCGTGCCGCAGATGAACCGCACCGACGCCATGCCGAAGCCCCACTCGTCGAGGGCCTGCTTCGCTGCGGCGATGAGCTCGGGCGAGTCGGCGAGGCCCAGATAGTTGTTGGCGCAGAGGTTCAGGACGCCGTCGCGCCCGTCCTCGACGGCGATCTGCGCCGACTGCGGGCTCGTCAGCGCCGCCTCCTCCTTGTACAGGCCCTGCGTGCGCAGCTCGTCCAACTCGGCGCGCAGCGCGTCCTTCATCGGGTACATGCTCAATCCTCCCAGTTCATGATGACCTTGCCGGACTTGCCGTCGCCTGCGACGGCGAACGCCTCCGCAAACTCGGTGTAGGCGAAGCGGTGCGTGATGACTCCCGAGATGTCGAGGCCGCTCGAGATGAGCGCGCTGCCCTGGTACCACGTCTCGAAGATGCGGCGGCCGGTGACGCCTTGCAGGGTGAGCATGTTGAAGATCACCTTGCCAAGGTCGATTTCGACGTCGTGCACCGGCGTGCCCAGCAGCGCAATCCGGCCGCCGTGGACCATGTGGTCGATCATCGAGCGCAGCGCGACGGGCGAGCCCGACATCTCGAGGCCGACGTCGAACCCCTCCCGCACGCCGAGCCGAGGGTAGACGTCGCGCAACTCCTCGCGGCCCACGTTGCAGGTCTGGTGGATGCCCAAGCGTTGGGCCAGGGCGAGGCGCTCGTCGGAGAGGTCCGTGAGGACGACGTTGCGCGCCCCCTGGAACTGCGCGACGAGCGCGGCCATGATGCCGATGGGGCCGGCGCCGGAGACGAGCACGTCCTCGGCGAGGCAGGGGAACTGCAGGGCCGTGTGGACGGCGTTGCCGAACGGGTCGAAGATGGCGGCGACGTCCGGGTCGATGTCGAACGGGTACACCCACGCGTTGGCCGCCGGCATCGCGAAGTACTCGCACATGGCGCCGTCGACGTGGTAGCCGATGCCGCGGGTGTTGGCGCACACCTCACGACGGCCCGCCAGGCAGGCGCGACAGCGGCCGCACACGTAGTGGCCCTCGCCGGAGATGAACTGCCCGACGCGCAGATCGGTCACGGCGGAGCCGACCTCGACGATCGTCCCGCAGAACTCGTGCCCGATCACGCGCGGCGTGGCCACCGTCTTCGCCGCCCAGCCATCCCACTTGGCGATGTGCACGTCCGTGCCGCAGATGCCGGTGCGCTGCACCTTGACGAGCACATCGTTGGGCCCCACCTCGGGCACCGGGATGTCGATGAGCTCCAGCCCCTCTTCGGGCTTCGTCTTCACGATGGCTTTCATCTGGCCTCCTGTTCATGAGCACTCTAGCCATCGGCCGTCCCACGATGTGGGCGACCCTCGATCTCGCTGCCGTCGGTGGTAAGAGGTGGCGGTCAGCCCTTCATGCCCGACGTAGCGAGACCCGCGATGACCCGCTTCTGCATGCTGAAGAACAGCACGAAGATCGGGGCCATGGCCAGCACCGAGGCGGCCATCATGACCGCATAGTCGCTCGAGTGCTGCCCGGCGAGGGTGGCGATGCCCACGCTCAGCGGCATGGATTCCTCGCGCGTCGTCACGATGAGCGGCCACAGCAGGTCGTTCCAGGACCACAGCACGGTCGTGATCGCGACGGCCGAGAGGCCGGGCGCCGACAGCGGGAGCATGATCTTCGTGAACGCCTGCCATGGATTGCAGCCGTCGAGGCGCGCCGCCTCCTCGAGCTCCTTCGGAAGGCCCATGAAGGTCTGGCGCATCAGGAAGGCGCCGAAGGCGGAGAACACGCCAGGCAGGACGACGCCCCACGGCGACTCGAGAAGGTTGAGGCCCTGGATGATCTGGTACTGCGGAATGAGGTAGGCCTGCCCGGGGATCATGAGGATCGCGAGGATCAGGCCGAACAGCAGCCCCCGTCCACGGAACTCCATCCGAGCGAAGGCGTAGCCGGCCATCGCGCAGAAGGCGAGCTGGCCCAGCGTGCGGACGACCGTGATGAGCACCGAGACCGAGAACTGCTTCAGGAAGGGCAGTTTCTCGAACACCTCGACATAGTTGACGAACTGCAGCTGTTCGGGCCACAGGGTCGGTGGCACCGAGCTGATCTCGGCGTTCGTCGAGAGCGACATGACGATCTGGTAGGCGAAGGGGAACACCATGACCAGTCCGCCGAGCGCCAGGAGGATGTGCGCCGGAAGGTATCGTCGCTGCGTGCGCAAGGCGCTGCGTCCGGGCTTGTCAGACATAGTTCACCCACCTTCTCTGGCCGATGAACTGGACTGCCGTGACGATCGCGACGAACAGCAGGATCACCATCGCCACCGCGGCGCCGCCGCCCTTGTCGTTGTTGATGAACGCCTGGTTGTAGAACAGGTAGACCAGCGAGCGCGACTGCACCATCGCGGGATTGCCGGACCCGATCATGGCGAACAGGGCGTCGAAGAGCTGGAAGCCACCGATGGTCTGCATGATCGTCAGGAAGAAGATCGACGGGGTCAGCAGCGGGACCGTGATGGCGCGGAACTGGCGCCACTGGGTCGCGCCGTCGATCGACGCGGCCTCGTAGAGCTCCCGGGGAATGCCCTTGAGGCCCGCACTCAGGATGATGACGTTGAAGCCGATCGACGACCACAGCCCGAACAGTGCCACCGCAGCGATCGCGAAGCCGGGCGTCGACAGCCAGTACGGCGGATCCTCGATGCCCAGTGCCTTGGCGGTCTGGTTGATGATGCCGAAGTTGCCGTTGAACACGATCTTCCACACCTGGGTGATGGCCGTCGGCATCGCCAGGTAGGGCATGAAGAACAGCACCCGGTAGAGGCTCGCGAACTTCAGCCCGGGCAGCTCGATGAGGCTGGCGATCAACACCGAGATCGGGATCGCGAGCAGCACCACGGCCGTGTAGAAGAGGGTGTTGCCGATCGCGGAGAGCAGATCTGGCCTGCTGAACAGCGCCTCGTAGTTGTCCAGCCCGACGAACTTCGTGTTGCCGCCGAAGGCGTTGGACTTCGTGAAGGACAGATACAGGTTCTTCGCGATGGGGTAGTAGTAGAACACGAGCACGCCGAGCAGCAGCGGCCCGACGAACAGGATGGGCCAGTAGCCCGTGCTCGTCGGGGACCGCCGCCCTCGCCGGCCCACCTGGGCGGGTGCGCTCATGTCACTCCGCAGCCAGCAGCTCGTTCATGACGGAGGCGAGCTCCGTCGCCGCGTCCTCCACCTGCGTGGTGCCCTGGAAGGCCGGGACGAGGAGCTCGTTCTCCTTCTCGTTCCAGGCGGCGGTGTTCTTCGACACCGGGTAGGCCACCGAGTTCTTCTCCGCCTGCTCGGTGTAGACCTCGAGGCCCCAACGCTCGTCGAGCTTGGTCCAGGCCTCCTGCGTGCCGTTGAAGGCGGGAATCGCGCTGCCGTTGGTGGCTTCGACGAGCGCAATCTCCTCACTCGTCATCACCTGCACCAGCGCCTTCGCCGCCGCGAGCTGGGCGCTCTTGGCCGCAGCGACGTAGGCCAGGCCGTGGATGATCGTCGCCTCGCGCTCCTTCTTGGGCAGCGGCACCACGACGAGCGACTCCGGCTTGGAGAATTCCTCCTTCATCACGCCGGCCTCCCACGAGCCGGCCCAGAACATGGCTGCCTGGCCAGCCTGGAAGAGCTTCCGGGGGCTGGTGTCGGTCATCACCTTGATCTCCGGCATGGATCCCTCGGCGATCAGCTCGGCCCAGATCTTCAGCCCCTCGATGGTCTTGGGGTCGTCGTAGCCTGACTTCGTGCCGTCGATGACGAAGCCGCCGGCCTGCGCGATGGTGTTGTAGTAGCTCTCCTGGCCGCCGCCGATGACGTCGCAGACGACGCCGTAGCCCTTGCCCGACTCCTTGAACTTCGTGCAGATGGCGCGGAAGTCGTCCCACGTCCAGTCCGCTTGCGGCAGGTCGACGCCGGCCGCGGCGAACAGGTCCTTGTTGCACCAGACCGCGACCACGTCGTAGTCCTTCGGCACGCCGTAGTGCTTGCCGTCGACGCTGTACAGGTCGACCAGCGCCGTGGGGTAGTCGTTCCAGTCGACGTTGGCGAGATCGTCGAGCGGGGCCAGCATGTCGTTGCTCGCGTAGAGCTTGATGTTGGGGCCGTTCATCCAGAACACGTCGGGCAGGTTGTCACCCTCGGCCTGGGTGCGCAGCTTCGTCCAGTAGTCCTTGTAGGCGGTGATGCTGGGCGTGACCTTGATGTTGGGGTAGGCCTCGTTGAACTTCTTGATGCCCGCCTCGACCGTCGCGGTCTGCATCTTGTCCCAATAGCTGAGGTTGAGTTCGCCCACCGTGTCCTTGGTGAGCTCGGCGGTGCTCGTCGATTCACTTCCACAGGCGGCCAGGCCGAACGCCGAGGTGGCGGCAGCGGATGCGGTGAGGAACGTGCGTCGCTTCATCGTGATTCTCCTTGGGGAAGGTGCCCGGGTTGGGCTACTTGGTTTGGTTGTTCTGGAAGTAGGAGATGAGGTCTGCCGGAAGCCCGGGGACCTCGCGCGGGGTGGAGCCGTCGCGCAGTGACTCGGTGGCCTGGATGCCGGCGGCCACGGAGTACCACGCGCCCAGCGGGTTGGTGTCGGTCTTGGCGCCGTGGGCGACGAAGCGCAGGAACTCGTCGACGATGAGCTTGTCGGCGTCGCTGTGCCCCTCGGCGTCGCCCAAGATGGGGAACTGCTCGTCGCCGTCGGGGTTGTAGTTGGTGCGACGGTTCCAGAGCTTGATGACGCCGCCCTCGCCGTCGCCGAAGTTCTCGATGCGGCCCTCGGTGCCGATGACGGTGTAGTTGCGCCAGTAGTCGGGGGTGAAATGGCACTGCTGGTAGCTTGCGAGCACCCCGGAGTCCATGCGCATCAGCACCATGGACAGGTCCTCGACGTCGATGACCTCGATGAGGCCCCGCTGGCTGAGCGGCGGCCAGTTGTCGATGGAGTACCAGTCGCCCATGAGCTCGTCGCTGTGGTCGGCCCGGTCGGTGACCTTGTCGTAGACCATGAGGTCGCCCATGCCGACGACCTCGGTGGTGTGCGACGACGCCAGCCAGTGCATGACGTCGATGTCGTGGGCGGCCTTCTGCAGCAGGAGGCCGGTGCCGTGCTCGCGGGTGGCGTGCCAGTCCTTGAAGTAGAAGTCGCCGCCGGAGCCGACGAAGTGCCGGCACCAGATGGCCTTCACCTCGCCGATGCGTCCCTCACGAATGAGGTCGCGCATGCGGCGGACGACGTTCATGTGGCGCATGTTGTGACCGACGTAGAGCTTGGTGCCGGTGCGTTCGGCGGTGGCGAGGATGCGGGTGGCGTCGTCGAGGTGGATGGCCAGTGGCTTCTCGAGGTAGACGGCCACGCCAGCCTCGAGCAGCTCGCAGGTGATGTCGGCGTGGGTGTCGTCGGGAGAGGTCACGAATGCGACGTCGATGCCCGCCTCGATCAGTTCCGCGACGCTCGACGTGATCGTGATGGAGTCGGGGTCCCGCTTGAGGCGGTCGCGGACGCGCTCGCGGGCCAGCGGGTGTGGCTCGCAGGCGGCGACGATGCGTGCCGGAATGCGGGAGTCCTCGGCGTTGAGCGCCAAGGGCGCGCGGGCGCCGACTCCGACGACCCCGACGCGCAGTTCGCTGCTGTCGGGGGGCAGTTCGTTCGACATGAGGGTGCGTTGTCCTTCCTTGTGGGTGGTGAGCAGTAGGTCGAGGTTGCGCAGTGGCTCGGGGGCTCCGCCCGGAGCGCCGACGAGCGCGGCGTCGGCGTCGGTGAGCGCGAGCGAGAGCGCGCCGACGCTGGCGGCGGCCGAGCGGAAGCGGCTGGCCTCGAGGAGCAGCGGTGGAGCGTCGACGGGGCGCAGCTGGTTGAGGCGCCCGCTCAGCTCGGGGATGACGTCGGCTGCGGCGCCGCGCGGCCCGGAGACGACGATGAGCCGCGGGTCCACGACGAGGCACATGAGGCCGACGGCGGTGACTGCCTGGGCCGCCCAGCGGCCGGTGCCGGTGGAGGGGTCGTCGTAGCGCAGCCCGCCGACGATGTCCGCGATCTCACCGGCGTTCGACGTGTGCCCGCGGTGGATCTGGCCGTGCAGGACCAGGCCGGTGAGGAAGCCGCCGTCCAGGCTCAGGTACAGGACGTCGTCGTCGGGGGCCACCTGTCCGGCCGCGGCCCGCATGGCGTACTCGCCGTAGGCGGCGGCGTTGATGTCGTTCTCGACGCGCACGGGGAAGCCCAGTTGTGCCTCGAGGTGACGGCGCAGGGGGAAGCCTGCCCACTGGGGCACCTGGTCGCTGCGGAGGATGGTGCCGTCGGCGTCGACGGTGCCGGTGGTGGAGCAGGTGATGCCGTGCACCTCGCCGTGGCGGCTGCGCAGGGGGAGGAGGAAGTTGTTGATGTGCCGGACCACCTCGCTGAGCCGCGCCTGGGCGGTGGCAGGGGTGAGCGGGAGGGTGTCGGCGGCGATGACGGTGCCGGCGAGCGTGGCGGCGACGAGGGTGAGGTAGTCGTGTCAGATGTCGATGGCGACGACGACCCCCGCCTTTGGCGCGAACCCGTAGGTCTGGGCGGGGCGGCCCCCTGCGGTGGTCGACTGGAGGGCCGTGACAAGCCCCGATGCCTGGAGGTCGTCGAGGATGCCCGCGATCGTGGGCCGTGAGACTCCGCACGCCTTCGCGAGCTCGGACTTCGTGGCCTGCCCCTGGGCGCGCAGCTCGGACAGGACCGCGTGCACCTTGTGGGCACGGGTGCTGGCCTCGTCGGCAGTGGTGGCGCTCATACCGGGATCAGCCTCCTCGCTGATATGAAGTGTGCTTTTGGAAGTCGCTTTCGTAAGTAGTGCGCGTTGGCCCGGACCTGCTGTCAAGGGGATCTCGGAAATTGGTCTCCGCCGCCTCCGACGACTGGCTCCGGCTCGCGGGGAGAGGGCGGCCGCCGACGGCGTGGATCAGGCGAGCGTGCGCCCGCCCGGCGACGTGGACCCGCGCCGGGCTCGCCTACACTCGGCTCATGGGCGACAACTGCGTGGCGCACGTGCCGATCTTCCGCGGCCTCACCGACGACCAGCAGTCGGCCGTCGCGGGCCTCGCCAGACCGCTGCACGTGCGAGCCGGGGAGCCGCTCTACCTCCAAGGAGCCAGGGACGCGCCCCTGATCGTCCTGCACACCGGCAGCGTCAAGCTTGTCCGCCTCGGCCGCGACGGCAAGGAGCGCGTCACCCGCGTGCTCGGCCCCGGTGACTTCTCCGGCGAGGCGTCGCTGCTCACCGGCGCACGCCCCGACCACGCGGCGGTCGCCGTCGCCGACACCGTCGCCTGCTCGTTTCGACGAGTGGACTTCGCCTCCCTGCTGGGCCGGCACCCGCAGATCGGGCTCACGATGATGGGGGTGCTCAGCCAGCGGCTCGCCCAGTCGCAGGACCTCCTCGACCAGGTGACCAGCCGCCCCGTCGGCGCCCGGCTCGCCGACTACCTGTTGGGGCTCGAGGCCGAACGCCACCCGTTGGGCCTCAAGGTGACGCTGCCACTGCCGAAGAAGGACGTCGCCTCCCTGCTCGGCACCACGCCCGAGAGCCTCAGCCGCGCGCTCGCCAAACTGGCCGAGCGCGCCGTCGTCCAGCTCGATGGCCCCGCAGGGATCACGATTCTGGACGCCGACGCGCTCGAGCTGGCGGCACAGGAGTAGCGGCTCAGGCGGCGACGACCACCTCGCGGCGCCGATCGGCTGGCGTCGCGACCGTCTGCGCCGCGAAGTCCCTCGGACGCCACGCACTCAGGCGCAGTGCGTTGAGGATCACCAGCAGCACGCTCGCCTCGTGGACGAACATGCCGAGCGACATGCCCACCTGCTGCGCGACGACGCCGGCCAGCAGCACCGCGACGGTCACCAGCGCGATCGCCGTGTTCTGCGTCATCACCCGCACCGTGCGCCGGGTGAGACGCTGCGCGTGGACCAACTGGTCGAGCCGGTTGCCGGCGAGCACCACGTCGGCGGTCTCCACCGAGACGTCCGTGCCCGCGCCCATGGCGATGCCGACGTGGGCCGCCGCGAGCGCCGGGGCATCGTTGAGGCCATCACCCACCATCGCCACCCGCGCGCCACTGGCGACGAGCCGCTCGATGTGCGCCACCTTGTCCTCGGGCAGCAACCCGGCGTGGACCTCGTCGATGCCGGCCCGCTGCGCGATCGCGTGGGCGGCGCGCTCGTTGTCCCCGGTGAGCATGACGATGGTGCGGATGCCGCCGAGGTGCAGCGCGGCCATGGCCTCGGCGGCGCCGGGGCGGAGATCGTCCGCGATGGCCAGCGCCCCCAACACCTCCCCGTCGGCGACCACGAACGAGACGGTGGCACCGTCGTCCTCGAAGGAGCCGACCCCGGCCAGGAGATCCCCGGGCACCTCGTGGTCGGGGAGCGCCCGCGCCGAACCGACGGTGACCTGCACCCCGCCGACGAGGCCGGTGAGCCCGACGCCGCGCCGGACCTCCACCTGCGTCGGCGGCTCGAGCGCGAGCCGGTGCTCGCGCCCGGCGGCGACGATCGCGCGCCCGAGCGGATGTTCGGAGGCCAGCTCGAGCGAACCGGCCAGCCGCAGGAGTTCGTCGGCGTCACCGGCGAGAGCGTGCACAGCGGTCACGACGGGGTGCCCGACGGTGAGCGTGCCGGTCTTGTCCACGACCATCGTGTCCACCTCGGACAGCCGCTCGACGGCGTCGCCGCCCTTCAGGATGACGCCGCGGCGGGCGCCATTGCCGATGCCGGCCACCATCGCCACGGGCGTGGCGATGACGAGCGCGCCGGGGCAGGCGATGACAAGAAACGTGAGTGCGAGCTCGACGTCGCGGGTGACAAGGCCGAACAGCACCGCGGCGACGACGATCGCCGGCGTGTAGACGGCGGCGAAGCGGTCGAGGAAACGCTGGCGCGCGGCCTTGGAGTCCTGCGCGTCCTCCACGAGCTCGATGATGCGAGCGAAGGTGGTGTCGTCGCCCACCTTGCTCGCCCGGACGGTGAGGAAGCCGTTGTCGAGCGTGGTCCCGGCGAACACGTCGTCGCCCTCGCCCCGCTCGACGGGGACGGGCTCCCCGGTGATCGACGCCTGCTGGAGGTGCCCCACTCCGGAGACGATGGTGCCGTCGACGGGGACGGAGTCGCCGGCGCGCACGACGACGAGACTGCCCTCGCGGATCTCGTCGATGCCCACCTCGACCTCCACTCCGTCGCGCAGGAGGCGCGCGGTGGTGGGGGCGGCGTCGACGAGCTGCCGGATGGAGGCGCGGGTGCGTTCGAGGGAACGTTGTTCGAGGTGGTGGCCGAACAAGAAGAGGAAGGCCACCACCGAGGATTCGACGTACTCGCCGATGATGAGGGCGCCGATCACGGCGATGGTCACGAGCAGGTCGATGGAGAAGGTGCGGTGCCGCAGCGCGGCGAGTGCCTTGCGGGCGATGGGGGCGCCGGCCACCACCGAGGCGACGGCGAGTGCCGCCGCCTGGATGGAGGACGCCCCGGCGAGCCAGGAGAGGAAGCCGACGCCGAGCAGGGCGGCGGCAGTCCACATGGCGTGCTGGTAACGGAGCCTGGACATGGTGGGTCCTTGCAATTCGCGGTGGCCGGTCGGTGCTCAGGCGACGGCGGTCTTGCGGACCGGGTACCCGAGGTCGGTGATGACCTTGGCGATGGCGGGGGCGGACTGCAGGGCGTCGTCGAAGGCGACCTTGACGCGCGAGGAGTTGAACCCCACCTCCACCTTGTCGACGCCGGGCAGGCCCCCGACGGCGTGCTCGATCTTCTTGATGCAGGAGGGGCAGGTGAAGGGCTCGGTGGTGAAGGTGGCGTTGGTCATCGAAGTGTCCTTTCATTCGTGGTGTTCGGCTGACACCATGAATGAAACTCCGGGATGGGCGACGACGCCTTGACGTGCGTCAAGTGCTGGCGAGCCAATCGTCGACGTCGCGCTTCCACCGACGTTTGTCCTCGTCGGAGGCGAAGCTGGCGTCGATGGAATCCCGCGCCAGGCCGGCCAGGCGGACGTCGTCGAGGAAGTGCACCTCGCGTGCGGCACGGTATTGGTCGGCCAGCCGCGAGCGGAACAGCAGGGGGTCGTCGGCGCCGAGGGCCACCGTCGCGCCGTGCGCGAGCAGGGTCAGCAGCGGGACGTCGTCGACCTCGCGGTACACGCCGAGCTGCACGTTGGATGCCGGGCACACCTCGAAGGCGATCCCGCGGGCGACCATCGAGTCGAGCAGCGCCGGGTCCTCGACGGCGCGCACGCCGTGCCCGATACGGGCAGGCTCGAGGTGGCGGACCACCTGCTCGAGATGGTCGGGGCCCAACAGCTCTCCGCCGTGGGGGACCCCGGGCAGGCCGGCGCGTCTGGCGATGCGGAACGCCACCTCCCATTCCGGGGTGTGGCCGTCGCGTTCGTTGCTGTTGAGCCCGAACGCGCACACCTCGCCGGCGCCGTGGCCGGCTCGTCTGGCGGCGAACCGGGCGAGCGTGCGGGCGTCGAGCGGGTGGCGCACCCGGGAGGCGGCGACGATGATCCCCACCTGCACCCCGTGGCGCCGGGAAGCCGCGCGGGCCTCGTCGCAGATGATGTCGAGGGCCTCCTCGATGCCGCCGACGGAGGACGCGTACGACGTCGGGTCCACCTGGAGTTCGAGTCTGCGCGAGCCCTCGGCCGCATCCTCGGCGGCGGCGCGGTCCACCACCGTCCTGAGCGCCGACTCGCCGCGGACGGCAGCGCGTGCGACGTCGTAGAGGCGTTGGAACTTGTTCCATCCGCGCTGGTCGTAGGGCAGATCCAGGGGCGCGCCGCCGGCGAGCTTGTCGGGCAGCTCCATGTGGCGGGCGCGGGCGAGCTGGTGCAGCGTCGCGAGGCTCATCGAGCCGGTGAAGTGCAGGTGGAGGTGGGCCTTCGGCAGCGCGACGATGTCCCTGCGCTGGTCGTCCTGCCGTGCCATGGGGTCAGCGTACTCGACGCCCCTCGACGGACGATGGGCGGAGATTGGGGCGGAAGATCGGGAATAGGCCTGTGGAAAACAGGGTTGAGTGAGGTAGACTCAACTTGTAATCTAGCCTTTCAGGAGTGCCCATGAACACCGAGAAGCTCACCACCAAGAGCCGCGACGCGGTGACCGCTGCCGTGAGGCAGGCGCTCACCAACGGCAACCCGAGCGCGGAGCCGGAGCATCTGCTCCACGGCCTGCTGCTCACGCCCGACAACACCGTCGGTGCCCTGCTCGAGGCCGCCGGGGCGTCGGCGCAGCGAGTCGACGCGGGCGCCGTCGCCGCCATCAAGCGGCTCCCCGCGGCCACCGGCAGCTCCGTCACACAGCCGACGTTGTCGGGCCCGTTCGCGCGCGTGCTCGCCACCGCGGAGACGCTCGCGGCCCAGATGGGCGACCAGTTCGCCGCCACCGAGCATCTCTTGATCGCGCTGGCCACCGTCGATTCGAGCGCGAAGAAGGTGCTCGCGGCCGAGGGCGTGGACGCGACGAAGCTCACCGCCAGGTTCGAGGAGCTGCGCGGCGGCAAGCGCGTCACCAGCGAGGACTCCGAGGGCAGCGGCGAGTCCGCACTCGCGAAGTATTCGGTCGACCTCACGGAGCGAGCCCGCGAGGGCAAGCTCGACCCGGTGATCGGCCGCGACCAGGAGATCCGCCGCGTCGTGCAGGTGCTGGCCCGCCGCACGAAGAACAATCCCGTGCTCATCGGCGAGCCCGGCGTCGGGAAGACCGCCGTCGTGGAGGGGCTCGCGCAGCGGCTCGTCGCCGGCGACGTCCCCGACTCGCTCAAGGGGCGGCGCCTCGTCGCGCTCGACCTCACCTCGATGGTGGCCGGCGCGAAGTACCGCGGCGAGTTCGAGGAGCGCCTCAAGGCCGTCCTCGGCGAGATCCGGGACGCGGAGGGGCAGGTCATCACCTTCATCGACGAGCTGCACACCGTCGTCGGGGCGGGCGCGACGGGGGACGGGGCCATGGACGCCGGCAACATGCTGAAACCCATGCTCGCCCGCGGGGAGCTGCGCATGATCGGCGCGACGACGCTCGACGAGTACCGCGAACACATCGAGAAGGACCCGGCGTTCGAGCGTCGCTTCCAGCAGGTCTACGTCGGTGAGCCCAGCGTGGAGGACACCGTCGCGATCCTCCGTGGCCTGCGTGAACGCTACGAGGCCCACCACAAGGTGCGCATCACCGACGGCGCCCTCGTCGCCGCGGCCACGCTCAGCAACCGCTACATCACCTCCCGGCAGCTTCCCGACAAGGCCATCGACCTGATCGACGAGGCGGCCTCGCGGCTGCGGATGGAGATCGACTCGTCCCCGGAGGAGATCGACATGCTGCGCCGCGACGTCGACCGCATGACGATGGAGCAGCTCGCGTTGAAGAAGGAGGCGGACGTCGCGTCGAAGGAGCGGCTCGAGACCCTCACGCAGGAGCTCGAGGACGCGAAGGAGCAGTTGCGCGCGTTGGAGGCGCGGTGGGAGGCGGAGAAGTCCGGGCTCAACCGCGTCGGCGACATCAAGACCCGCATCGACCAGCTCCGCATCGAGTCCGACAAGGCGCAGCGCGAGGGCGACTGGGACCGCGCGTCGCAGATCCTCTACGGCGAGATCCCGGCCGCCGAGCGGCAGCTCGCCGAGGCAGAGGCGGGCGACGCGTCCCCGTCGATGGTCTCCGAGGAGGTCTCCGAGAGCGACATCGCCGAGGTGGTGGCCGCGTGGACGGGTATCCCCGTCGGCAAGCTGCTGCAGGGCGAGCAGGAGAAGCTGCTCCACATGGAGGAGCGCATCGGGGCTCGGCTCATCGGGCAGCGTGAGGCGGTCCAGGCCGTCGCCGACGCCGTCCGCCGCTCCCGTGCCGGCATCTCCGACCCGAACCGCCCGACGGGCTCGTTCCTGTTCCTCGGCCCCACGGGCGTCGGCAAGACGGAGCTGGCGAAGTCGCTCGCGGACTTCCTCTTCGACGACGAGCAGGCTCTCGTGCGCATCGACATGAGCGAGTACTCCGAGAAGCATTCGGTGGCGCGGCTCGTCGGTGCCCCTCCCGGCTACGTCGGCTACGAGGAGGGCGGCCAGCTCACCGAGGCGGTGCGTCGTCGGCCGTACTCCGTGGTGCTCCTGGACGAGGTGGAGAAGGCCCACCCGGACCTGTTCAACATCCTCCTGCAGGTGCTCGACGACGGCCGACTCACCGACGGCCAGGGGCGGACGGTGGACTTCCGCAACACGATCCTGATCCTCACCTCCAACCTGGGCTCGCACTTCCTCGTGGATCCTCTGCGCAGCGACGAGGAGAAGCGCAACGAAGTGATGAGCGTCGTCAGGAGCTCGTTCCGGCCGGAATTCCTCAACCGGCTCGACGACATCGTGCTGTTCCAGGCGCTCACGGCCGACGAGCTGCAGCGCATCGTCGACATCCAGCTCGCTCATCTCGACCGTCGTCTCGCGCCGCGCCGTATCACCGTGCGGCTCACGGACGACGCGCAGGCGTGGCTGGGGCAGACAGGCTTCGATCCCGTGTACGGGGCGCGGCCGCTGCGGCGCCTGATCCAGACGACGGTCGAGGACCAGCTCGCGCGCAGACTGCTCGCGGGGGAGGTCCACGACGGCGACACCGTCACCTTCGACATCGACGAGACGCGCGACGGCATCCACATCGTCGGCTGACGGTCTGCCAGTCCCGGGCGCCTCGGCGGCTTCGGCAGCCGTGGCGCCCGGTACGCTGAACGCATGGATCTGGGGAAGATTGACTGGCGGCAGATGGCATTGGTCGGCGCGTCGAGCGCGCTGACGCTCGTCGAGCCGCGACGGCTCACCGGCTGGAAGCGTCAGGCCTACTGGGTGGCTGTGTCCGCGCTGGTGGGGGCAGCGGCTTCGATGGACCCGGACACGGCGCCCGTCGACACCGGGGAGGACGGCGAACTCAATTGGTATGCCTACCCGCCGACGATGTCGTCGACGGAGAAGGCTGCCGTGGCGTTCGGTGCGGCCGGGATCACGTTCGGTCTGCGCGATCCCCTGCTCGCCCTCGATGCCTGGTCGATGCGCCAACTCGAGGCGTGCGGCGTGCGTCATGGTCGCGCCTGGGCCGCGGGCGTCACCGCCGTCGCCGGGGCGGCCACGTGTCTCGTCGAGGCGGCGCTGCGAAGCCGGGCCGGGGAAGTCGGGGAGACCGCGCCGGAGGACGTCGTCGAGCCCAAGGAGTTGGACGATCGCGTCCGGCAGATCGTCGCGGAGATGCTTGCCCGCACCGACGACTGGGGCGCCCCCGTCCTGCGCGAGCAGCTCGCATCGGCGCGGCAATTGCCGCAGACCGAGCAGGGTGTGGTGCGGTTCGTCATCGACGAGGAGGCCCCCGTCGTCGATGTGCCCGACTACTGGTTCCCGATCACCGGGCGTGCCGACGGTGACGTGTTCGTGATGGCGCGCATCGAGGACGGGCGCCTGTGTGAGCTGTTCTGCGAGTCGCCCGACGGCGAGACGCATCCGCTGCCCGACGAGCTGACCTTCGCCACAGGCTTCCCCTTCGGGGCTTGGTGATGGACCCGAACATCCGCATCGGCGACGCGGAGCGTGACGAGGCCGTCCGCCGGCTGACCACGCACCACTCGCAGGGACGCATCACGATCGAGGAATTCGACGACCGTGTCCAGCGTGCATTCGATGCGCGCACGGCTGGCGACCTGCTCGCGATCTTCGCCGACCTGCCAGGGGGCCCCTTCGACGAGCCGGAGCCGCCCGTCGCGCCCGTGCCGGTGTACGGGCCCATGCTGAGCGTCACGCAATACCAGTCGGAGCCCTTCCACAGGAGCCAGTGGTTTGTCTGGGGGGTGCTCGGTTTGGTGGTGCTCACCGGCTTCAGGCTGTGGCCGCTGCTGGCGCTGGCGGCGGCGTGGACGTGGATCGTGGGGCCGATGGTCGACGGCTTCCGCGGCGTCCCCGCCCCCCAACAGTTCCACTTCCGGCAAGGCGACGTGGAGGGCGAGGTCCGGGCCCTGCTGTTGGCCGGGCGCAAGATCGAGGCCATCAAGCGCTTCCGCGAGCACACGGGGGTGGGGCTCGCGGAGGCGAAGGCCGCCGTCGAGGAGATCGAGCGTAGGGAGCGGGGCATTGGCCGCTGAGTGGCTGGCATCCAGCAGGGTGGACTACGACGGCGTCGGGCTGCCGGCCGACGTGACCTCGCTCAACCCTTGGCGTCTCTTCCACGAGTGGCTTGCCGCTGCCGCCGATGCTGGCGTGCCGGAGCCTGGCGCGATGGCGCTGGCCACCGTCGGCGCCGACGGCACGCCGCAGGTGCGCATGGTGCTGCTGAAGGGCGCGGATGAGGAAGGGCTCGTGTTCTTCACCAACCACGGCTCCGCGAAAGGGCTCGCGCTGGAGGCAAACCCCGTTGCCAGCGTGCTGTTCCACTGGGCGGGGCCGATGCGCCAGATTCGGGCGACGGGCACCGTCGCGAGGCTGGATGATGCCCAGTCGCGCGAATACTTCCGGTCCCGCCCGCGGTCGAGTCAGGTGGCGTCCTGGGTGTCGCAGCAGTCCCGGCCCCTCGCCTCGCGGGAGGACCTCGTCGACGCGGTGGCTGCGGCCACGCGTCGCTTCGCCGGCGACGACGTGCCGATGCCCGACTGGGGCGGCTACGTGATCGATGTCGCCGAGTTCGAGTTTTGGCAAGGCATGCCCAGCCGGCTGCACGACCGGGCGCGTTTCTCGCGCACGCCGGGCGGCTGGCGCGCCACGCGACTCCACCCTTGAGCCCGCTGCGACGACCGTCGTCGGAGACCCGACGCTAGCGCGTGCGCGTGGGCCCGCTCAGCACTTGGGCCTCGCCGATGCGCAGGGTGCGCGTGGTGGTGCGGTCGAAGTCGATCACGCCCTGCTCACCCACACCGCGCCAGCTCACCTTCCAGTGCGACGTCACCCGCAGTGTGTATTCGCCCTCGCGCTGGTAGCCTTCCTGCCTGCCACACACGACGGGTGTCTCCCGGTCCATCATGGCGGGGTTGAATGCCCGCCACCGGCGGCAGCGGACGGGCTCGGTGCCGTCGCCCAAGTCCCACTCGAGCGAGTCCAGCTTCGCGCTGATCGTGACGGTGTAGCCGTCGATGGTGTCGCTGTCCGTGATGGGGCCGACGGTGTTTGGCGACGGGTCCCGCACCCAGAACCACAACGGCATTCCGACGAAACCCAACGCGTCGGGCTTGCGTTCGAGGGGCTGGGGAGCGACCCCGGGCTCCACCGGCTTGAGCTGGATCTTCGCCAGCAGCGACCATGCGACCGCCTCAGGGTCCGGGCGCGGCGGTTGGTCCCCTGCGGCCCGCCATTCGTAGAACACCATGCTCGCATCGGGCACGTTGCCCTGCGGCCGGACGCACGCCCAGATCGAGCCGTCGGCGCGACCCTGCCAGATCGGGTCGTCCTTGGGGGGTTGGGGCACCGCGGGCCTGCACCAGGTTTGACGACCCGCGCTCCACGTGCCGAATGACGTCTCACAAGGGACGATCCGGCCTTCCAACCGGCACTCTCGTTCAGGGACGGGGCGAGACGGTCGGGGCTCATCGTCGGGGGCCGGTCGTCCAGGGGCCGGGATGCGGCCGTGATCGGTACCGACGCACTGGCCGTAATAGCGGCCGCACCAGGACTCTGCCCAAGCTGGCGGCGCCGAGGAGACGAAGGCCAAGAGCAGCACCAGCCACGCGAGTCTCAACATGTCTTGCGCTCCGCGTAGCTCTCCGACACCACCCAGAGGCCATTGGGCTGTTCGACCATCGTGTAGGAGACGCGCAGCGTCTCCACCCACTCCCCCCCTTCCTCTGGCTGGACGAGCTCGCCGGTGGCTGCGACGATGAATCGCGTGTTCGAGTAGTCCGCGCACACAGACATGCTGGCCATCCGTGTCCCGTCGCTTGATGTGTCGGGATCTTCGATGCGCACGTCGCGGAAGGTCATGTCGCCCTCACGGATGTGTCCCTTGTCCCGGAGATCTCCGATGAAGTGGACCACGGCCGTCTTTTCCTGACCCGACGTGGTCAGCGTCAAGGGGGTCCAGTCGGAGAGGGTGAGGTCCTTCATGAAGCGGTCCAGTTGTCGCTCGTGCTCTTCCCACCCCGCGCGGATGGCTGCTTGATCCTTGGTTTCCGTCGGGTCGGCTGGTGGGAAGGACTGCCAGGCCGTCGGGCTGGGGGAGGGCGAGGGAGACGGCGTCGGGGTTGGGGTTGGCGTCGGTGATGGTGTGGTCGGGGCGATGGCGGTGGCGGAGGTGTCCGTCGGGGAGGGGGATGTCGTGGGCTGGTTCTCGGCAGTGCCGCATCCGACCAGCATCGACGGCAACCAGATGCCCGTGAGGACGATCTTGTTCATTCGGCGCATTGTGTTGTGCTCCTTCGGCCTTGAATCAGCAACCGGGGTCAGACTTGCAGATGAGGGGTTCATTGACGTGGGGTTTTCCACAGCTCGCGGGTGCTCAGCATGTTTCGCGTTCCCCACGTCGTTCGGAGACGACCCACTCGCCGTTGGGCTGTTCGACCATCGTGTATGAGACGCGGATCGTGTCGACCCACTCCTCTCCCTCGCTGGCGTCCGCGCGTTGACCGGTGCTGGCCACGATGGTGACCATGTTCGAGAAGTCCGAGCATGCGGAGACCTCCACCACGCGAGTTCCGTCAGACGTTGTGCCCGGCTGTCCGACTTGCAGATCGCGAAACGCCATGTCGCCCTGACGGACCTGACCGTCGTCGCGCAGTTGTCCGATGTACCGCACCACGGCGGTGGTCGTTTGTCCGGTGGTGGTGAGGGTGAGAGGGGTGAGGTCCTTGAGCGAGGGATCCTTCGCGAATCTGTCGATTTGTCGCTCGTGATCCTCCCAGCCTTCGCGGATGGCTGCTTGATTCTTGGTTTCCGTCGGGTCGGCTGGTGGGAAGGACTGCCAGGCCGTCGGGCTGGGGGAGGGCGAGGGCGACGGTGTTGGGGCCGGAGTGGGCGTCGGTGTTGGTGTGGTCGGGGCGATGGCGGTGGGCGAGGTGGCCGTCGGGGTGGGAGACGCGGTCGGCTGGCTGGCAGCCGAAGTGGCGCAGGCGGTCAGCACCAGTGATGTACAGATTCCTGTCAGGATGGGGACGCTCGTGCGGGGCATTGTGCTGTGCTCCTTCGGCCTCGAATCAGCAACCGGGGGTCAGACTTGCAGATGAAGGGGTCACTGACGTCGGGTTTTCCACAGTTCGCGTCAGGTGCCCATGTCCCGCATTCCGCACCGCTCGGAGGCTATCCACCGAACGCCCGTCCTCACGTGCCCCGGGGGCTTCGTCGAGGCTCGCTGATCTGAGGCCGGCTCCAACTCCCATGCACCTCCCTGCGCGCGCGACGAAGTCCTTCGGCTGGGGAACGGGCGCGCTGATCGGGACCTCGGGGAACTAAGTGTGAGGTTGTGGTTGGTCCACCAACCACAACCTCACACTTAGTTCGGGTCTGGGCCTCGTCAACTGGGCCGGATGGGGCGCCGACCGGCCGGGCAAGGCCTTGAGCCTCGAACGCTTGGGAAACAACCGGGGTTACGCCTGCCCGGCAGTGGGCAGCTTTGGAGTCATGTGAGGCAACACCGGGCCTGTCGTGCTCCTCGGGCATGCCCGGACCGCGCTGCGCGAGCCAACCCACCATCGCGGTGGCAATCAGGAAGGCGCACGTCCATTGGAGAATCGCGATGCCGACGTCAAGCAGGGGGAACAGTGGATGGGTCATCGACGCATCGCGCGAGCCGTCGATGCCACGCAGCGTCGCCCAGTGGAGCGCTGTCGTCGCGGCGAGGGCCATGATCGCGACGAGTGCTCCGCCGCGCAGCGCGCGTTGATGATTGGGCCAGCCGCTTGCCGGAGGGATTGCCAGGGCGAGGCCGAAACCCCACCGCCGCGGTGGCTGCGAGCGTCATGACGACCACGTCGAGGGCGACGCTCAGCGTCAGCCAAACGGGTCCACCCTGCAACGAAGTGGTCTGCAACCACACCGCAACAATGCAGATGGCGGTAGCCACGGTGCCAATCAACGCACATCTCCGCCGCAGCATCCCGCCCGGAGGATTGCAGCCCACTCGATGAGTGCGCCGTCGATCGACCTCTCCCTGGCGAGGGCGACTGCCGCTCCCCGCTGAACCTTCACCCTCCTGGTGTTGGACCCCCCCGTCAGTTCCAATTGCCGGTCTACCTATGGCGGAGCCGCGGCTCGCGCGGAGGCTGCGAGAGGCCCACGCGCCTGTCCATGAATGCCCAAGGCAGCACATGTCCGCGGCCCATCGCGTGTCGGTCATCCTTCTCGGGCAAGGGCGATCGTGCTGTCGTGACTCCAGCCAACCATCGCCGGGCACCGACGCGGGCACCCACTCCCGTCGTCGGGAGGGCGACAACGGCGCAGGTCGCGCGGCAACCGCAGGCGTCGACCCCCCAACTTTGCGACGGCGCCCTCTCGGCCCCGCCGGGTCAGAGGATGGCGCGCAGGCCGACGAAGCCCAGCGCGCCGAGCAGGGCGGCGACGGGAAGCGTGATGATCCAGGCGAGGAAGATGGGCCTCATGAGGCGCCAGTTCGCGGCACGGTTGACCAGCCCGACGCCCAGGACCGCACCGATGAGAATGTGCGTCGAGCTCACCGGCAGGCCAAGCACCGAAGCGAGCATGACCACGGCGGCCGCAGACAGCTCGGCCGCGAAACCGGACGCAGGGTGGATCTTCGTGAGTCCCTCGCCGACGGTGCGGATCACGTTGCGGCCGATGAACCACAGCCCCGAGACCAGCGCAATGCCGAAGGCGAACATCACGGGCGCCGGGATCTGCACCTCCTCGGCGATCTGGCCGGTGCGCAGCACGTCGAGGATCGCGACGAACGGGCCGACGGCGTTGGCGATGTCGTTCGATCCGTGGCTGAACGCGAACGCCGAGGCCGTGAACACCTGCATCCACGAGAACAACCTGAACGTCGCCCGCGACAGTTGCTGCCCACGAAGCGAATTCGCGAACATCGACAGCGCAAGCCACACCGTCGAACCCACCATGAGCAGGATGAGGACCACGGAGACGGTGTTGAGGCCCAAGTTGAGATTGCCCAGACCCTTGAACAGCAGCATCGAGGCGATGACGACCGCCCCCAGTGAGCCGATCAGGGGGACACCGATGGTGAGGGCGCGATGCGAGCGCACCTCGTCGACCTTCTTGTCGATTTTCTTCAGCGCCCGGTAATAGTCGGACTCGAGCTGGTCCGGATCGATGTCCGGGTTCTTCGCGAGCTCCGAGTCGCGGATGAGCTTGTTGGTGTACGCGATCTGCTGCAACTCCGTGAGGCGGCTGAACTCCCGTTTCTGCTCCTCGCTGGCGGCGATGCGCGCCGCGTTGAGCTCGCGCAGCCGCTGCTCGGCCTTCTGGTTGTAGAGCAGGATGTGGCGCTGAATGGCCCCGAACAACGCCCAGGCGACGAGGCCGCCCAACACCGGCGACAACACCCACGAGACGGCAATATCGCGGATCTTGCTCCACTGCACCATCTCCAGCGAGCCGTGACCGGTGAGGTATCCGAGCGTGAGTGAGGCGCCGACGATCGCGCCGATGATCGAGTGCGTCGTGGACACGGGAAGGCCGAACTTCGTCGCCACCAACAACCACACGGCGGCCCCGAACAGCGACGCCATCATGATGATGACGAAGTCGATCGGCTGCAGCGCCACGCCGTCGAGATCGACGATGCCGCTGCGTACCGTGTCGGTCACTTCGCCGCCGGCCAACACCGCGCCGCTGACCTCAAAGATCGCGGCGACGAGCAGCGCCTGCTTCATCGTCAGCGTCTTCGCGCCCACGGAGGTGCCGAACGAGTTCGCCACGTCGTTGCCGCCGATGTTGAACGCCATGAACAGGCCCAGCACGATCGACGTGATCAGCACCACCATGACGGTGCGGTCTGCGACGTGTCCGGCCGACCACAACGAGAACGCAATGAACGCGACGGCGAGGAGTCCGCCGAATGCGAGGTGCCAGTTGCGGTCCGGACCGAGGAAACGGGAGGTGGTCGTCGGCCCGCCATCGGGGGCAGGTTCGCCCGCTCGCGGGGGCTGCGGCTCCAGGGCAGGGGATTCGGGCGTGAAGGACAGGTCGGTTCCCACGGTGAAAGGTTAACTGAAAGTGAACGCATACCACTCATCGGGGGTCATCGAGGGGCCGGAGGACTCCGTCGGGTGGGCTAGCGTGACGTCATGCGCATCCTGATCACCGCATTCGAGCCCTTCGGAGGGGACGCCGAGAACGCCTCCCGCGAGGCGATGCGGCGGCTCGTCGCCGGGTGGACGGACCCTGCGCACACACTCGTCGGCGTCGAGCTGCCGTGCGTGTTCGCTCGTGCCCCGCTGGCCGAAGCCGTCGCCCGCCACTCGCCCGACGCCGTGCTCTGCCTGGGCGAGGCGGGAGGCCGTCGAGGCTTCACGCCCGAAGCTCGGGCAGTCAACGACGCCACCGCACGAATCCCCGACAACGCCGGACGGCAGCCCCACGGAGAGCGGATCGACGACGGCGGCCCGGACGTCCGTGCAGCGACGTGGAGCCCCGACGATGCCACCTCGGCTCTGCGCGCTGCCGGCTGGGCGTCCTCGACCAGCGAGGACGCCGGACGGTTCGTCTGCAATTGGACGGCCTACCTCGCCTACGGGCTCGAACAACCGGCGCTGTTCGTGCACGTGCCCGCGCTCCGCTCGTCGGGCACGGCAGGTGTCGGGGCGGAGACCGGCGGGGCCGATGAAGCCCTGGAGGGGCGAGTGCCGAACTCCTTCGACGATCTCGCCGCCGGGCTCGCGGCGATGCTGACCGCCACGCTCCCCGCGCTGGGCGAGGCCCCCGCGCTGGCGTGACGGGCGGGCGTGCCCCGCGCCCGGCCGCAGTCGTCGCCGGGCCCGCGACACCGCTAGTCGGCGCCGGCGCGCATCCAGCCGTCGCCGCGAGCGCGCAGGCCGAGCGTCAGCGCACGCGCCCCCATGTAGCCGAACGCGAACGCACACCACAGCCCCAGCAGGCCCGCCTGACCGCGCGGCAGCAGCAACACCGCCACCGCCAGCGGCGCATAGATGGCCAGGGCCACCACGCCCGCCTTCGCCAGGTACGGCCCGTCGCCGGCGCCGATCAGCACGCCGTCGAGGAGGAACACGTAGCCGGCAAGGGGCAGCGCCGCAGCGACGACGAGCAGCAGCGCCCTCGTCAGCGCGGACACCTCCGCATCCGGCGCGAAGAACCAGCCCACCGGAGCGCGCGTGATCGCCACCGCGACGCCCAGCACCAGCCCGACGCCCAACGCCCAGCGCGTCATCCGTCGGGTGAACTCGCGCGCCTGCCCGCGGTCGTCGGCTCCCAACGCGGTGCCGATGATCGTCTGCCCCGCGATGGCGATCGCATCCAGCGCGTTGGCGAGGAAGTTCCACAGTTGCATCACGACGTGGTGTGCGGCCAGCGCGGCCGCGCCCTGGGCCGTCGCGACGGCGGTGGTCAGCAGGATCGCCACGCGCAGCGACAAGGTGCGCAACATCAGCGGCAGCCCGATGACGAGCCCCAGCCGCATGTCGGCCCCCGACGGGGCAAGGCGCGCTCCACTGGCGGCGGCCCGTCGCGCGATCAACACGGCGGCGACGAGCCCCATCGACGTCTCCGCGATCGCCGTCGCCAACCCTGCCCCACCGATGCCCCAACGCCACACCAGCACGAACGTGACGTTGAGTACGACGTTCAGTGCCGCCGCCGCGATCGTCAGCACCAGCGGGGTGACCGCGTCCTCGAATCCTCGGAAGGTGCCCGTGGCGGCCATCACGACGAGCATCCCGGGAATGCCGGGCAGCGCCCACAGCAGATAGGCGACGGCGTGCCGGGCCACCTCGCCCTCGGCGCCCAGCGCGGCGACGAGCCAGCCCGCCCCCAGCGCGAGCACGCCCGCGAGGATGAGCCCGATGGCCAGCCCGAGCCACATCGCCTGCACGCCGAGCTCCAACCCGCGCCGCTGCCGCCCCGCGCCCACCTGGCGCGACACCGTCGCCGTCGAGCCGTAGGCGAGGAAGATCATGAGCCCCACGACGGTCGCCAGCACCACCGACCCCACGCCCAGGCCCGCCAGCGCGTCGGTGCCGAGACGGCCCACGACCCACGTGTCCGCGAGCGTCATCAGGGGTTGCGCGATGAGCGTGGCGAAGGCGGGGACGGCCAGCGCCAGCACTCGGCGGGTCAAGGACATGCGCGTAAGCCTATCCCCGTCGACGCCCCGCCTCCGACGGGTAGGCTGCGGGGGATGGAGTACCTCGTGCCCGACGATGCGGTGCCCGGTGCGTTTCGGGTGATGTTCGGTCGCGCCCAGCAGTCGTGGGTGGACCCGTCGCGGCCGGACTTCCTGCTCTTCGAGTACGTGCAGCACATCGCGATGGTGCTCGACCACACGGCGCTGCGGGCGCCGGCCGGTGAGCGGCTGCGGATCGTGCACCTCGGTGGCGGCGGACTGACGATCCCGCGCTGGATCGAGTGGCGGCGCCCGGAGACCGCGCAGGTGGTGTGCGAACCCAACGTCGAGCTGACCGCCGAAGTGCGCCGCAAGACGCCGCTGCCGAAGCGTTCCGGCATCAAGGTGCGCGACGTCGACGGCCGCGCGGGGCTTGCCCAGATGCGCGACGAGTGGGCCGACGTCGTCATCGTCGACGCCTTCGACGGGGCCCGGGTGCCCGCCGAACTCGTCACCCAAGAGGCACTCGACGAGGTCCGCCGCGTCCTGCGCGGCCAGGCGGTGGTGATCCTCAACGTCACCGACCAGGCCCCGTTCGGCTGGACCAAGCGCGCCGTCGCCAGCCTCCGCCACGGTTGGCGGCACCTGCTCGTCGGGGCAGAACCTGCCGTCCACAAGGGACGACGCTTCGGGAATCTGTTGTTGGTGGCGGCGATGGACAAGCCGGATGCGCGCGGCATCGTCCGCGCCTCCGCCGGCCTGCCCGCGGGCTACCGGTGGATCGTCGGCGAGGAGGCGCACGCGTGGGCCGGCGGAGCGACGCCCTTCACCGACGAGGACTGCGAGTCATCGCCCGAACCGCCCTGGTCCAGGCTGTGGTTCTGACACGTCGTCGCCGTGTGCGCCACAATGGCCCCATGACCCACAGCCAGCGACGAGCGCCCTCGCCTGTCGTCGTCGTGCTGGCCTTCGTGTTGGCGCTGCTGCTGATCGTCGGCGCGCGCGCAGGCTGGGTGTATGGCGTGCGGCACCAGTTGGCGACCAACGCCACGGGGGAGGCCCTCGCGCAGGCCGAGCGTGTCGTCGCCGAGCCCGCGGGCGGGGAGGTCGAGGTGGCGCCGACGCTGGGGGAGCCGTCGTGGATCCTCGAGATTCCCCGCATCGACGTGCGCGTGCCCGTGCTCGCGGGCGCCGGCGACGACCAGCTCGCCCGCGGTGTCGCTTGGTACGAGACCACCAACCTGCCGGGCGAGGCGGGCAACGTCGCGCTCGCCGGCCATCGCGTGGGCGAGGGCCGCCCCTTCGCGCGGTTGCTGGAGCTGCAGGAGGGCGACGAGGTGCGGCTCGAGACCTCCCTGGCCCGCTACGTCTACGAGGTGCGCGTCGCGCCGGCGGCGCTCACCGTCGGACACGGCGCAACGTGGGTGCTGGACCCCGTGCCCGGCAAGGACTTCGACGCCCACGAATCCATCCTGACGCTGACGGCCGAACAGGACCTCATTCCCACCGACGATCTCGCGGTGGGGTTCGCAGTGCTCAAGAAGAAGGAGCTCAAATGAGCAACGATCGCGCAGACCTCATCGAGGCCATCCAGCGGCTGGCCGTCGTGCGCGGCAAGGTGACCCTGGCGTCCGGCAAGGAGGCCGACTACTACGTCGACATGCGACGGGTGACCCTCGACGGGGCCGCGTCGCCGCTCGTCGGGCGCGTGATGCGCGAACTGACGAAGGACCTCGACTTCGACGCGGTGGGCGGGCTCACGCTCGGCGCAGACCCCGTCGCGACCGCCATGCTGCACGCCGCGGCCGCCGATGGGGGGCGGCTCGACGCGTTCGTGGTGCGCAAGGAGGCAAAGGCGCACGGCTTGCAGCGGCGCATCGAGGGCGCGGACGTGGCGGGGCGGAGGGTGCTCGTCGTGGAGGACACGTCCACCACGGGCGGATCCGCGCTGACCGCCGTCGAAGCGCTGCGCGAGGCGGGCGCCGACATCGTGGCGGTGGCGGTGGTCTTCGACCGCGCGACGGGTGCCGCCGAGCGCGTGGCCGAGGCTGGGCTCGAGTACCGGTACGCCGTCGGGCTGGACGACCTGGGGCTCTGAGCCGGGCGCGTGGTCGTCGCTGCCGCCGCGCCGTCGTGGCGTCGCGGGTGGCGGGTTAGGCTGGAGGCGTCCACCGCAGGGGGTCCGCGTCGAGGTGACGGCGGGCACCCCTGCCACGCACCAGCGAAAGGCCACCATGGCGCAATCCTCCCTGCCCGCTCGCCCCTCGGTGGGAGGCGTGATCTACAACGCCGTCCGCGGCGGCATGATCGGCCTCGCCGAGCTCATCCCCGGCGTCTCCGGCGGCACGATCGCGCTGATCACCGGCGTCTATGAGCGGGTGCTCACGGCCGGCAACCATCTCCTCGGCGCCATCAAGGCGCTCGTCGTCGGCCCGGACCGCAAGCGGGGGTTTGCCGACGGGATGCGTCGCGTCGACTGGTGGTTGCTCATTCCGATGCTGGTCGGCATGGCCGCGATGGTGCTGTCGCTCGCGGGGGTGATGGAGTCGTTCGTGACGGACACGCCGACGCTGTCGCGCGGCCTGTTCCTGGGGATGGTGGCCGCGTCGGTGGTCGTGCCGCTGGTCATGGTCGACTGGGCGGGCGTGCAGCGTCGGCACGTGTGGATCCACGTGCTCGGGTTCGTCGTCGCCGCCGGGGTGGCGTTCTGGCTGACGTCGTCGGGGGCGGGCGCCGAGGTGGCGAATCCTCCCTTGTGGATGGTGTTCTGCGCCGCTGCGGTGGCGGTGTGTGCGCTGGCGTTGCCGGGAGTGTCGGGCTCGTTCTTCCTGCTGGTGGTGGGGCTGTATGCGCCGACGATGGGTGCGATCGCCGATCGTGACCTCGTCTACATCGCGGTGTTCGGGCTGGGCGCGGTGACGGGGCTGGCGCTGTTCATCAAGTTGCTGCACTGGCTGCTGGGGCACCACCACACGGGCACGATGTTTGCGATGTCCGGCCTGCTGCTGGGCTCGCTGCGCGCGCTGTGGCCGTGGCAGTCCGACGAGGGCGCCCTGCTCGCTCCGGGCTCGGATGCGGGGGTGGTGTTCCTGCTGGCGGTGGTGGGCGCCGTCGTCGTGCTGGCCTTGGTGGTCATGGATCGGGTGCTGAGCCGGCCGCAGACCGTGTCCGCCGAAGGCGAACGCCTCCCGGTCGAAAACTAGTTGTACTTTCAACAAAACTGTGGCTATGATGGAGTCATCCACTTCGAAAGGAACGACAATGGCTCTCCAGGACCTCTCCGGCACCTACGTGCTCGACCCCACCCACTCCACCCTCTCCTTCGTCACCCGTCACGCGATGGTGACCAAGGTCCGCGGCTCGTTCGAGGACTTCACCGGCACCGCGGTGCTCACCGATGACCCGAAGCTCGACGTCACCATCCAGGTGGCCTCGGTCAACACCCGCAACGCCGACCGCGACAACCACCTGCGCAGCGGCGACTTCTTCGACGTCGAGCAGTTCCCGACGATGACCTTCACCTCCACGCAGTACGAGATCAAGGGCGACGTCGTCGAGATCACCGGCGACCTGACCATCAAGGACGTCACCAAGACCCTCACCATCCCCTTCGAGTACCAGGGCGAGGCGAAGGACCCGTTCGGCAACGAGCGCGTCGGCTTCGAGGGCTCCGTGGACGTGCTGCGCTCCGAGTTCGGCCTCACCTGGAACGCCGCGCTCGAGACCGGCGGCCTCCTCGTCTCCGACAAGGTCAAGCTCGAGTTCGAGATCTCGGCCATCAAGCAGGCCTGAGCTTTCCCCCCATACTCGGACGGCGCCCCCGGTCACGCAAGACCGGGGGCGCCGCTCGTCTGTCCTCGTCGTGCCGAGGCCCGCGGAGTCAGGCCAGTGAGGCGTCGAAGCCGCCCTGGTAGACCTCGTCGAAGGGTGTGTGCGGGGTGACGCGATGCTCGATCGCCTGGGTGACGAACGCCTTGGCGACGCGGACGGCGTCCTTCACGTCGGCTCCCTTGGCGAGCTCGGCCGTGATTGCGGCAGCGAGCGTGCAGCCGGCGCCGGAGACGTAGCGTTCGCCCACCTTCGGGGCGCGGAACTCGGTGAACTCCTTGCCGTCGTAGAGCACGTCGATGGCCTCGTCGCCGGGCAGCACGGCGCCACCCTTCGCTACGACGTACGGCACGCCGAGCTCGTGGATGCGCTTGGCGGCCTCCTTCAGCGAGTCGAGGTCGGTGACCTCGACACCCGAGAGGGTGCTGGCCTCGAAGACGTTCGGGGTGAGCACGGTGGCCTTGGGGAGGATCTGCTCCTTCAGCGCGTTGTCGGTGTCGAGCGCGGCGCCCGGCTCCTGGCCCTTGCAGATGAGGACCGGATCGACGACGATGTGGCGCCACTCGCGCTTGCCCAGCTCATCGGCGACGGCGGCGATCGTCGCGGGCGTGCCCAGCATGCCGATCTTGACGGTGTCGATGTCGTGCACCGAGGTGGCGGCCTCGATCTGGTCGCGGATCACCTGTGCGTCGACGGGCACGAAGCGATGGCCCCAGTCGTTCTTGGGGTCGAAGGAGACGATGCAGGTGAGGGCGATGACGCCGAAGGTGCCGAGCTCGTGGAACGTCTTGATGTCCGTCTGGGCGCCGGCGCCGCCGCTGGCCTCGGAGCCCGCGATCGTGAATGCAATGTTGACCATGCGCTCAGCCTATTGCGCCCGCCAAGCAGTTGCCACGCGCTGTCCGCGACCCCGTAGGCTGGCGCGGTGAGTGAGCAGCCAGACGACCCCACCGCGCCGACGGTCGGCGTCGGCCCGCACCCGCAGCCGTGGCCCGACGACCCCCGGCTCGACCCAGCACTCCTGCGCGAGGGCGACCGTCGCAACGTCCGCGACCACTACCGCTACTGGCGGCTGGAGGCCATCGTCGACGACCTCGACCGGCACCGCGCGCCCCTGCACGTCGCCATCCAGAACTGGGAGCATGACTTCAACATCGGCTCCATGGTGCGCACCGCCAACGCCTTCAACGTCGCCGCCGTGCACATCGTCGGCAAGCGGCGCTGGAACCGTCGCGGCGCGATGGTCACCGACCGCTACCTGCACGTGATCCACCACGACGACGAGGCCACGCTGTTTGCGTGGCTGGCGGCCGAGGGGGTGACGCCGATCGGCGTCGACAACCTGCCCGGATCGGTGCCGCTCGAGCGGGCTGCGTTGCCGGAGCGCTGCTGCTTGGTGTTCGGCTCCGAGGGGCCGGGGCTCACCGACGCGATGGTCGCCGGCTGCGAGCGGCTCGTCGCGATCACGCAGTACGGCTCGACGCGCTCCATGAACGCTGGCGCCGCCGCCGCGATCGCGATGTACCACTGGTCCCTGCAGCACCGGTGACGCCGAGGGGCCGCCGCCCGGCTCGGCGCGCTCGCCGGACCGCTTGCCGAGCGCTGGCGCTAGAGTGACGGGCATGCAGGAACGCTTTGCGGTGAATCTGACGCCGCTCCCGACGGCGGCGCGGGTCACGCACCAGCGGCGCGCGCTGCGTTGGCGATGGTTCTCCACGTTCCTCTCGCTCGGGATCCTCGCCGCCATCCTCCTCTGGGCACGCCCCGACTGGGGCCCCGTCGGGCTCGGCGCGTTCATCACGCTCTGGGTGGCGAGCTCGGTGGCGTGGCTCGTCGTGAACCTCGTCGGGCTCAGCCGCGCGAAGAAGGACCTCGCGCGCATCGAGGAGGGCGTCAGCTTCTTCATCGACCCGGAGGGTCTCGCCTTCCGGTGGCCCGAACAGCAGGCCATGCGCTGGGCCGACATCGAGGCGGTCACCGTCGTCGGCGGCCGGGGCGGGGCAGGGCCGAGACTGGCCGTCATCGTCGACGGCAAGCCCGCCGTCGAAGTGCCCCTCAGCATGCTCGACGCGTCGCCGGCGGTCATCGACTCCACCATCCGAGCCGTCTCCCTGGGTGCCCACCACCTCGACGGGCGCCGCCTCGAAGTGCTCACCTGAGCCGCCCCGGCGAGACTCCCGGCCAATGCCGCCCCTGCCCGACGTCCGACGCAACTTGGACGATAGGCTGGGAGACGACAATTGGCAGTACTTGAGAAAGAGGCCCCAATGCCCATTGCAACTCCCGAGGTCTACGCCGAAATGCTCGACCGGGCCAAGGCGAACCGCTTCGCCTACCCGGCCATCAACGTGACTTCCTCGCAGACCGTCATCGCCGCCATGCGCGGCTTCGCCGAGGCGGGCTCCGACGGCATCATCCAGGTCTCCACCGGCGGCGCCGAGTACGCCTCCGGGGCCACCGTCAAGGACATGGTCACTGGCGCCGTGGCGCTGGCGAAGTTCGCCAAGGAGGTCGCCAAGAACTACCCCGTCAACATCGCGCTCCACACCGACCACTGCCAGAAGGAGAAGCTGGACAAGTACGTCAACCCGCTGATCGCCATCTCGCAGGAGATGGTCGACCGCGGCGAGGACCCGTTGTTCAACTCCCACATGTGGGACGGCTCCGCCATCGAGGTGGAGGAGAACCTCCAGATCGCCGACGAGCTGCTCTCCCGCACCTCCAAGGCCAAGCTGATCCTCGAGATCGAGGTCGGCGCGGTCGGCGGTGAAGAGGACGGCGTCACCGGCGAGATCAACGAGAAGCTCTACACCACCGTCGCCGACGGCATGCGCACCCTCGAGGTGCTCGGCACCGGCGAGAAGGGCCGCTACATCACGGCCCTCACCTTCGGCAACGTGCACGGCGCCTACAAGCCCGGCTTCGTGAAGCTGCGTCCGGAGATCCTCAAGGAGATCCAGGCCGAGTGCGGCGCCAAGTACGGCAAGGAGAACCCGTTCGATCTCGTCTTCCACGGCGGCTCCGGCTCCACCGCGCAGGAGATCTCCGACGCGGTCGACTACGGCGTCATCAAGATGAACGTCGACACCGACACCCAGTACGCGTTCTCGCGCCCCGTCGTCGACCACATGCTGAAGAACTACGACGGCATGCTCAAGATCGACGGCGAGGTCGGCAACAAGAAGATGTACGACCCGCGCACCTGGGGCAAGCTGGCCGAGACCGGCATGGCCGCCCGCGTCGTGGAGGCCTGCGAGGCGCTGCGCTCCGCCGGCACCGCGCTCAAGTGATCTGACACGAGACGCCGGAAGGGCGTCCTCCCCGACGGGAGGGCGCCCTTTCCGCGTCGCTGGCGGGGTGTCGTCGGCCGACCGCAACTCGCTGCAGGCCGTCGAGCGCCTCGCGGCGCCCCTTCCGCGTCGCCGGGCTTGGGTGTGTGGAAGTGGTTGGAGGACCAACCACTTCCACACACCCAGTGCTCAGCGCTTGCGAATCCCGGCCGCGTCGAGTTCGGCCAGCGCCGCGTCCTCCCCGTCGAACAGCTCCTCGCCCTCGAGCATGTAGGCGCCCGTGTAGGCCTCGAGCGCGTCGGCGTCGCGGCCCTGCCCGCGCAGCGCATCGCCCAGTCGGAGCCACACGTAGCCGTTGCGCTGACCGTCGGGGGACTGCAAGGCGAAGCGCGCAGCCTGCTCGGCCTCCGCGTACTGCGTGAGCGCGAGGCACGCGTCGGCGAGGGCGACGTAGGCGATCAGGGCGTGCTCCCACTGCGTGTACGGCTGCGGCAGCGCCTCCAGCGCCGCCACGTACTTCTCTGCCGCGGCCTGCGGAGCGTCGACCTCCATGAAGCCATCGCCCTCCTCGATGAGCGCCGTCACGCGCTCGTGCGCGGCGTCGTCGAGCTCGGCGCGCGCCATGCCCCCCGACGGTGCCGGCACCTTGGCTGCCCACCCGGCCTCGGTGCTGGCGGGCTGCGAGGGCGTCGTCGGGGTGTGGGAGCGGTAGAACTCGTAGTGGTCGGGCGTCGTCGCGTCGAAGACCTTCTTGCCCTTGACCTTGTAGATCGCGTCGAAGTAGGCGTACGCGAGATCCGGCTGGCCGGCCTTGTGGAAGAGTTTCGCCTTCTCGAAGTCGACGAGCATCCGCGTGTTGTCGTTGTGGGGGCGGTAGGCCTCGTCGAGCCGCTCCACCCACGTCGCGGCCTGCGCCAGGTCGTCGGCCTCGATGCAGGCCTTCGTCAGGTCGAGGGTGAGGGCCTGGCCGTAGTAGTCCCACTGGAGCTTCGGCTCGGGCAGCAGCTCCCAGGCGGCCGTCCACTTGGCGATCGCGCCCGCCACGTCGGAGGCGTCGCGGGCGTCGAATCCCTCGCCGATCAGCGCGTCGAGGCGCTCCTCGAGCGCCGGGTCCACGGTTGGTCTCGTCATGCTGCGATCCTACTCATCGGCCCGATCGACCGGCTGTCCCTTGAAGTCCTTCAGCGCCTCGAGCACGGGCCCCTCGACGTCGCGGATGTCGACCCCGTCCGGCAGTCGTACCGGCGGCTGATACGTGAAGCCCGACGCGCCCATGATGCGCCCGTCGCCCTGGTTGATCGGGCCGGGCTGGAGGAGGTAGTTGTCGGGGTCGTTCATCCAGGCGATCACCTCCGGCGCCTTGGGGCCGTGGAAGCGGCCGACGTTGTTCCAGTAGACGACGGCGTCGATGGGGTAGTGGCCCATGTCGAGCTCCGAGTACGGATACCAGTTGCCGTCCTCGCCGCGCACCTTCACGCGGCCGAGCTGCTCGCGCGTCCAGCTCTCGGGCGGGCCCGACGGCATGTTCTTGACGCCGGATGGGTCCTCGTCGTGCATGCGCTCCAGGACGTCCTTGCCGACGCTGCTCCACTTGCTCGGGGTGGAGCCGACGTACTTCTTGCGCTTGTCGGTGACGTTGCCGTGGCGACGTCTGGCCTCGGCCTCGGCGTCGTCGAGGTGCTGCTCGAACTCGTCCCGGTCGACGCCCTGCAGCGATTTGGGGACCGGCTTGTGGTTGAACTGCTGGCCCACGACGCGACGGAACATGCCGCCGTTGGCGAGGTCGACTATCTCCGGTGGGTAGCGCTTGGCCATCAGCCTGCCCTCAACTGCTGCGCGGTCATCGCGTCGGCCCGCTGCAGGACGACGAATGCCTGTTGGCGGACCTGGTACGCCCAGGGCACGGCCTGGGGGACTGCCTTGGCGACGGTGAGCGCAGACTGCACGACGGCGAGCTGCGCGATCATCAGGGTCTTCACGGCGAGGACCATCGTCGCGGCGACGACGTGCGCGGCGGCTGCGGCGCGGCAGGCCCGCTGGAAGTCGCGCAGCGACCCGACGTTGCCTCCGCCGGAAGCCATGAACTCTGCGAAGGCGTCGACGGTGGGACCCAGGTTGCGCCGGGCGACGTCGTCGGAGGCTCGTGCCACCTGCTGCTCGGCGTCCGCGGCGAGGGTGGCGAGACGCTCCCACTCGTCGGCGCGCCCGCGCAGCGCCGACTCGTCCGTGGCGGGGAAGGGGAGACCGACGAAGGCCTGCGCCTCACGCAGTGCTGCGGGAAGGTGGAGGCCCATCAGCAGCCCACCGCTCTCGCGAGGGACTCGTTGGCGGCCTCGCAGCGCTCGTAGGCGCTCCCGGTGGCCGCCATGACGCCGCCCTCGGCGATCAGCCCGTCGGCGATGCCCTGCACGGTCTGCAGCGCGGCCGCGTTGAGTGCGACGAGGATCTGCACGACGGCGGCGTCCGTGCGAGTCGTGGGGGCGGCGACGGTGTCCGTCACGTTGCCGAGCCTGCCGAGCAGGGGGCCTGCCGCGCCCGCGAAGTCCAGGGCTGCCGCGTCGACGGCGTGGCCTCCGTCGTGCCATGAGCTGGGCGAGAACTCCCGCCTCATTGCGGCGCCAGCCGGTCGATGCGGGCGTCGAGGGCGCGCAGTTCGGCGTCGTAGGCGGCCGCCAGCTCCTCGCCGAGACCGGCGAGCGACGTCGGGCCGGCGGGGGCGTCGTCGAGCTGCGTGAGGAAGGCCGCGCGCGCCTGCTCGAGTGCCGCGTTGGCGGCGCGGGTGAGTTCGGCGGCGAGGCGGGTGGCGTCGAGCCGCAGTGGTTCGGTCAACTCGACGGTGATCGTCGCCCCATCGGAGGTGACGACGATGGCCCCGTCCTGCGCGGAGACTCGCGCGGAGACCGGGGGTGGCGGGGAGGCGGGGGCGTCGTCGGTGAGCTGGCCGAGCGTGTGCTCGACGGCGGCGCCGAGGCGGGACGGGGCATCTGGCATGGGCGTCTCCTTGTTCGAGGTGACGCTAGCAAGCGAGGGGGTGCAGGTGGGTGCTCGCAGGTGCCGCCCGTGAGGGTTCGGCCAGGGACGCCCCGACGACCGCTCCGGCTCAGGCGAGGGTGAGGAACAGTTTCTCGAGCTCGTCGGTGGTCATGCCGTCGGGCTCGGCGCCCTCGACGACGCAGCTCTTCATCGCCTGCGCGATGATGGCGAATCCGGCCTTGTCGAGGGCCGAGGAGACGGCGGAGAGCTGGGTGACCACGTCGCGGCACTGGCCGCCGGATTCGAAGGTGTCGATGACGGCGTTGAGCTGGCCTCGCGCGCGCTTGAGCCGGTTGAGGATCTTGCGCTGGGCCTCTGCGGCCTCCGCGGTAGTGGGTTGCATGGGCCCTCCTTGGTGCTGGTGGTTGAGTGTTGCACAGTATATACCCCGAGGGGTATCATTGTCTGCATGGCAACCAAGACTCTCACCGAGGCCAACTTCCAATCCACCATCGCCGAGGGCATGGTGCTCGTCGACTTCTGGGCCGCGTGGTGCGGTCCGTGCCGCATGTTCGGCCCCATCTTCGAGGCCGCCTCCGACAAGCACCCCGACATCACCTTCGCCAAGCTCGACACCGAGGCCAACCAGCAGCTCGCCGGCTCGCTGGGCATCATGAGCATCCCCACGCTCATGGTCTTCCGCGACGGCATCCTCCTCTACAACGAAGCGGGCGCTCTGCCGGCCCCCGCGCTCGAGCAGCTCATCCAGCAGCTCCGCGACATCGACATGGACGAAGTCCGCGCGGAAATCGCCAAGCAGGAGGCCGCCCAGTGAGGCTCGTCGTCGTCGGTGGCGTCGCCGGCGGCATGAGCGCCGCGGCCCGCTACCGCAGGCTCGACGAACAGGCCGAGATCATCGTGCTGGAGCGCGGCGGCGAGGTGTCGTTCGCCAACTGCGGGCTCCCGTACTTCGTCGGCGGCGAGATCACCGACGAGCAGGCGCTGCTCGTGCAGACGCCCGAGTCGCTCCGGGCTGCGCTCCGCCTCGACGTGCGCATCCACAGCGACGTCGTCGCCCTCGACCCCGACCGACGCGAGCTGACCGTCGAGGGGCCCGACGGCACGTACGCACTCACCTACGACGCGCTGGTGCTCGCGCCGGGGGCACAGGCGCTGCGCCCGCCCATCCCGGGCATCGACTCGCCCCGAGTGACGACCCTGCGCACCGTCCCTGACGCGCTCGCGCTCGACGTCACCGCCCGGCAGGCCAAGCGTGCCGTCGTGCTCGGCGCCGGCTTCATCGGGCTGGAGGCGGCCGAGGCCCTGCACCTGCGTGGTCTGGCCACCACGATCGTCGAGCTCGCACCGCACGTCCTCCCGCCGCTCGAGCGTGAGATGGCGTACCTCGTCACCGAGGAGTTGCGTCGGATGGGGATCACCGTCCGCGACGGTGTCTCCGCGGACACGATCGAGCACGGGGAAGCCGTCGACGAGGTGCTGCTCTCAGACGGCACCCGCGTCGAGGCCGACGTCATCGTCCTGTCCGTCGGCGTGCGCCCGGACACCGCGACGTGGGAGCGCGCGGGCATCGCGTGCGAGCGCGGGGGCATCGTCGTCGACGGGGCCGGCCGGACCAACGTCCAGGGAGTGTGGGCCGTCGGCGACGCCACCGTGTCCGTCGACCGCGTCACCGGCCAGCGACGCCCCGTCGCGCTCGCGGGCCCGGCGAACAGGGCCGGGCGGCTCGTCGCCGACGACATCGCAGGCCGAAGCGGGCACCGGGTGCCCACGACGGTGGGGACCGCGATCGTGCGGGTGGGCAAGCTCACCGCGGCGATGACGGGGGCCAACCGTCGCAGCCTCGACGAGGCCGGGTTGGAGTACCACACGGTGCACTCCCACGGGCTCAACCACGCGGGCTACTTCCCCAGGGCGACGCAGATCCACCTCGTGCTGCATTTCGGCGCCGACGGACGCGTCCTCGGTGCGCAGGCCGTGGGTGAGGCGGGCGTGGACAAGCGCATCGACGTGCTCGCCGTCGCCATCCGGGCCGGCATGACGGTCCACGACTTGGTCGACCTCGACCTCGCCTATTCTCCGCCCTACGGCTCCGCGAAGGACCCGGTCAACATGATCGGCATGATGGCCGCGAACGTCCTCGACCACACGATGGACGTCTGGCACGGCGACGACCTCGAGCGCATGCTTGCCGAGCGCCTCATCCTCGACGTGCGCAGCCCCGCGGAGTTCGCGACGGGGCACCTTCCGGGGGCGCTCAACATCCCCCACACGCAGCTCGCGGAGCGCCTCGACGAGGTCCGCTCGGCTGCCGAAGGGCGCGCCGTCGCGGTCCACTGCGCGTCTGGGATGCGCTCCTACCTCGCGCACCGCCAACTCGTGCAAGCCGGCATCGACAGCGCCAACCTCTCCGGCGGCATGCTCACGCTGCGCGCCGAGCTCGGCGAGGCCCTCGACGACGTCCTCGTCCGGTAGTCCACCCTCCCATCCATCCCGACACCAACCCCAGAAGGAGCACCAACCATGTGTCGACGCGTCACCTGCAAGCAGTGCGGCAAGCCCACCTGGGCCGGCTGCGGCAACCACATCGAGCAGGCCCTCGCCGGCGTGCCGAAGAAGGAGCGCTGCCAAGGCCACGCCGCGGAGCCCAAGCAGGGCTTCCTCGGCAAGATCTTCGGCTGAGCCGCCAGGCACCCGGCTGAGCCGCCAGACACGGTGTGAGGTTGTGGTTGGAGCACCAACCACAACCTCACACCGTGTCTTCGGGCCGAGCTCGGCTCGCTCCCTGCCCTCCATCCCCCTGCGACGTCGCGTCGGCGCGGTTCAGCGCCGACGCGATGGTCATGTGCATGCCCGACATGCCGGTATGACCCAGCCGCGTCGCCGCCGTCGGGCTTCCGGTCTGGCGACTTTCCGTCAACCCAATGACATACGAAAGTTGCTTATGTAAAGATCGAGGTCCATAGGGAGGACATCGATGACGACTACCTCGACGCGGCGCACGCCACGCCCACGTACGGGCGGAGGTCCCCGGTCACAGACCGGTGTGGCCCTGCTGTTCCTGGCACCTGCCCTGTTGGGCTTTGCCGTCTTCTACCTGCGGCCGATGGTCAAGGGCTTCGAGCTGAGCCTCACCCGCTGGGACCTCCTCACCGATCCGCAGTGGGTCGGTATCGACAACTACAAGGCCCTGCTGTACGATGCGACGTTCGGCCGCGCGCTGCTCATCACGGCGGTGTACGTCGTCGTCAACATCACCACCCAGACCGCAGCCGGCCTCGGCATCGCGGTGTTGATGCAAAAGGTGAGCCAGTCCACCGTCGTACGCTCCCTGCTCGTCGTGCCGTGGCTCGTGCCCAACGTCACGATCGCGGTCATCACGCTGTTCATCCTCGACCCCAACGTCGGCCTCGTGAATCACCTGCTCGGCCAGGTCGGCGTCGGGCCCATCGCCTTCTACGGCAACCCGGACTTCGCGATCATCACCGTCGCGCTCGTCAACTCGTGGCGCAACATGGGCTACACCGCGCTGCTGATCTTCGCGGGCATGCAGCTCATCCCCAAGATGATCTACGAGTCGGCCGACATCGACGGCGCCAACCAGTGGAAGGTGCTCACCCGCATCACGCTGCCGCTCATCCGCCCCATCCTGGCGATGGTCGTCGTCGTGTCCATGATCGGCTCGTTCCAGATCTTCGACACCGTCGCCGTCGCGACGAAGGGCGGCCCCGTCGGCTCCACCCGAGTCATCTACTTCTACATCTACGAGAAGGCCTTCCAACATGGCCAGATGGGCTATGCGGCGGCGATGTCCGTCGTGCTGCTGCTCATCATCCTCGTCATGTCCCTCTTCCAGCTGCGCGTCACTCGCGCGGCAGAATCCGACTTGGGGTGAACCAGCATGACTGACACCGCACACACCCGACGGCACCTCCGCCCCGGACGCATCCTCGGCTGGGCCGTCCTCATCCTGCTCATCGTCGTCACGCTGCTGCCGTTCGCCTGGGCGATCCGCACCGCGCTCACCCCCAACGCGCAGATCTTCAGCGGCGACTACTCGCTGATCCCGCCCGACGCGACCCTGCTCAACTTCGAGCGGGTGCTGGGCCTCGTCGACACGAAGACCGACCTCGAGGCCGGTGGCAGCGGCGCCAAGATGTACTTCTGGCTCTATCTGCGCAACTCCATCATCTTCACCGCGCTCATGGTGCTGGGCCAAGTGACGACGGCGACGATGGCCGCGTACGCGTTCGCGCGCTTGCACTTCCCGGGCCGCAACCTCATCTTCGGTCTGTTCCTCACCGGCATGATGATCCCGCCGATCTTCATCGTGCTGCCCAACTACGTGCTCATCAACAACTTCAATCTGATCAACATGTTCACCGGCCAGCTCGCGCCCTACTTCCTGGTGTTCCCGTTCGCGATCTTCTTCCTCCGGCAGTTCTTCCTGTCCATCCCGAAGGAGGTCGAGGAGGCCGCCCACCTCGACGGCGCCGGCCACTTCACGATCTTCCGCCGCATCATCGTGCCGATGAGCTGGCCGCCGATCACGACCATTGCGATCATCCAGGCAGTGTTCGCCTGGAACGAGTACCTGTGGCCGCAACTCGTCGGCAAGGACCACGCGGTGCGGCTGCTCAACGTCGCCCTCGCGGCATTCCAGGAAGCGTCCCCGACGACCAGACCCGACTGGGCCGGGCTGATGGCCGCCGCCACACTGCAGGTCATTCCCATGCTGTTGCTCCTGCTGTTCTTCGGGCGCAAGCTCGTCGGCTCCATCGCCTTGTCGGCCACCAAGTGACCCCCAAGTTTTCCCAACACCGAACACCCATCTGCAAGGACAAAAATGAACAAGGCGACAACGCTGTTGCTCGGGGTGACGCTCGCTGCGGTCACCGCCACCGCGGGCTGCACCCCGACGAGCTCAAGAGCTCGGAGGACACCGCGAACGAGGGAGGCTCCGCAGTGAGCCTCACCTACGGGCTGTGGGACCCCAACCAGAAGCCCGCCTACGAGACCTGCGCCGCGAACTTCGAGAAGGAGACCGGCGTCAAGGTCAACATCGAACAGTCCGGCTGGGACGACTACTGGCAGAATCTCACGATCTCCCTCAACTCCAAGACCGCCCCCGACGTCATCACCAACCACGTCGCGCACGATCCCGAGCTCGCGAGGAAGGGCGTGCTGCTCGACTTCGAGCCCTTCCTGGAGAAGGACCCCGTCGATCTCGGGCAGTACACCGGTGGCCTCGCCAAGCTGTGGGTCCACGAGGGCAAGCGCTACGGCATCCCGCAGGACTGGGACACCATCGCGCTCGTGTACAACGTCAAGGACGTCAAGGACGCGGGCGTGGACCCGGCCACCCTCGACGACCTCGACTGGAATCCCACCGACGGCGGCTCATTCGGCAAGCTGATCGCGAAGCTCACCATCGACAAGAACGGCAAGCGCGGTGACGAAGCCGGCTTCGACAAGGACAACGTGGCCACCTACGGGTGGGGGCTCGAGTCCGGCGGCGGTGTCGTCGGGCAGGGGCCGTGGTCGTGGCTCGCACTGTCGAATGGCTTCAAATACCTCGACAAGAACCCCTTCGGCAGCAAGTACCAGCTCGACGACCCCAAGCTCAGCCAGGCACTCACGTGGTGGCAGCAGCAGATCGAGAAGGGCTACGTCACGCCCGTCGAGCAGGCTGGCAACCTCGGTCTCGAGCCGATGATGGAGCAGAACAAGGCAGCGCTCGTGCCCTATGGTTCGTGGCGCATCAACACGTGGTCGAAGTCGAAGGCGCAGCAGTTCGCGTTCGCCCCTCTGCCGAAGGGCCCCGAGGGCCGAAAGACGATCATCAACGGGCTCGCACCCTCGATCACGCGTGACAGCAAGCATCCCGAGGAAGCGTGGAAGTGGGTCAAGCACCTCACCTCGCCCGCCTGCCAGGAGGTCGTCGCGAACGAAGCCGTCGTGTTCCCGTCGATCGGCAAGTACTCCGAGGCGGCTGCGAAGGCGCACGAGGCGGGCGGCGTCGACGTGTCCGCTTTCCTCGACATCGCGAAGGATCCGACGTCGCTCGAGTTCTACCCGATCACCTTCAAGGCGGCGGAGATCAACTCCGAGGCCGACCTCGTGATCGAGCGCATCGAACGACTCGACGGCAAGCCCGCCGACCTGCTGCCCGAGCTCAACAAGAAGGTCAACGATCTGCTCGCCAGCGAGTAGCCCGACGACCCCGGCCACCACGACATCGAGGAACCCATGCACCTCTTCCTGGACCCCGCCAACCTGGTGATCACCTCGTCGGACGACCCCGGCCTGCGGATCACCGAGCACTCGCCCGCGCAGCTGCGCGCGTCGTCGATCGTCGTTCGACACGGGCAGGGCGGCGACGCCGAGTACTACCGGCACGGGTTCACGTCATGGTCCCCGACGTCGTGGTGGCGCCTGTCGGCGCCGCCGTGGCGGGTGTGGGACAACCCCGATCGCCTCCACACTGCCGAGGACTCCGCCACCGATCGCGACGACCTTCACCAGTCCTACACGGTCACGACGGTGGCCCTCGCGCACGACAACGTGCTGCTCGTCGGGGCCGTCGGCCCGCGCACCGGCAGGATCGTCGTCGGCCCAGAGGACCTCAGCGCCTCGGCTCTCGACGACGACGGCTCGGAGCTGGAGTGGTTCGTCGCCGTCGGGCCCGAGGCCGAGTGCTGGGGCCGCTACGTCGACGCGTGGCGGGGCGTCGTCGGGGCACATCCGACGGCGCAGCCCGGTGCGGTCTGGTCGAGCTGGTACTCGTGGTTCGAGGAGATCACGCAGGAGATCATCCTCGACGAGGCCCGCCAGGCCGCCGACATCGGCTACCACATCTGCCAGGTGGACGACGGCTGGGAGCAGCAGATCGGCCACTGGCAGCCCAACGCGAAGTTCCCGGCGGGCATGGAAGCACTCGCCGGGCACATCGAAGGGCTCGGGCTCCGGCCCGGGCTGTGGCTCGCACCATTCATCGCCGTCGAGCAGGCGCCGGTGGTGCGCGCACACCCCGAGTACTTCGTCCACGACGAGGACGGTGCCCCGCTGCCCGCCGGATTCAATTGGGGCGGCAACTACTACGCACTCGACTGCACCCACCCGGGGGCGCTCGAGTGGGTGGTCGACGTCGTACGCGAGGCGCGCGGCTGGGGCTTCACCTACTTCAAGCTCGACTTCCTCAACGCCGCCGCGATCGTCGGTCGCCGCCACCGCGACGTACCCCGCGAGGTGGCGTACCGCGAGGGTCTCAAGGCGTTGCGCGACGCGCTGCCGGACGCGTACCTGATGGGTTCGGGGGCCGTGGTCGGCTCGTCGCTCGGCCTGCTCGACGGGGTCCGCGTCGGCCCCGACACGGCCCCCTACTGGGACAACACGGAGCGGCGACGGGACCCGTCGGGGCCCGGCTTGCGCAACGCGCTGCGCAACTCGATCGCCCGCCTTTGGCTGGGCGGGCTCGTGCACATCGACCCCGACGTTGCGTTCGCGCGTTCGCGCGGGTCGCTGCTCAGCCCCGAGGCCAACGCCATCAGCCAGGACGCCGCGCGCGTCTGCGGCACGTTCGGCTGCTCGGATCCCCACGACTGGCTCTCCGATGACGAGCGCGCGCGTCTGCGGGCCCTGTGCCGCGAGTTCGCGCCCGGCCGCACGCCCACCGTCGAGCGCCTCGGACGCCACCGTTTCCGCGTCGACGGCCGCGAGGTCGACTTCGAGCCCTGGATCTCGCCTGCGGGCCGCATGTCGGATCGGCTGCTGGCGAAGTAACTGCGCGCCCAACGCCGGGCGCCACCGGACAGGACGAAGGGAGTATCACCGTGCGTCGACGTGGTGTCGCCCCTTGCGGGCTGGTTTTCGCACGGGGAGACGCCACCGTCGGGCGGGCAGTGATCCGCTACGCTCGATTCAGCCAATGAGGCCCACGAGGAGAAAGTCATGAAGTCAGTTCGGCGCATCGAACGCCGGATCAACATGGCCGCTGCACTGCGCGGATTCATCACCAGATCGATGACGGTGGCGGAGGTGGCGCGCGAGTGCTCCGTCAGCCGACCGTCGGCGGAATCCATCCTCGCCGATCTCGATGAGCTCGGGTGGCTCACGCGTCGGGAACCGGGGGAATCGAGCCGTGGCCGCCCGGCCGCGACGTACAGCCTCGCCGCCTCCGCGGGGCACGTGCTCTCCGTCGACATCGGCGCTCGGCACATCCGCATCATCTGTGCAGACCTGGGTGGGGGTGTCCTCGTGGAGAAGGCGTTGGAGGTCTCGCCCGAGATCGACGGCGACGCGCGGATCCGCATGGCGGTGGAGGCGTCGCGCGCCGTGCGCGCCGACACCGACCCGGGGCCGCTGTTGAGCTGCACCGTCGGCTCGCCGGGCGTGGTGAAGGACGGCATCGTGCGGTTCTTCGGCGGCGACGACATGCCAAGGTGGCAGGGCTGCGACGTCGGGGGGCCGTTCCGCGACGCGCTGGGGGCCGCGGTGCACGTCGTCGGCGACTGTCAGCTGGGCGCGCTGGGCAATGCCTGGCTCGGCGCCGCATCTGGATACTCCGATGTGGTGTACATCCTCGCCGGTGTGCGGACGGGCGCAGCCTGCGTCGTCGACGGGCATGTCCGCACGGGCCACTCTGGGAGTTCGGGGCTGATCGGTGAGCTCGAGGCGCTGCGCTGGCGTGAGCTCGAGCGGGAGCAGTTCGCCGTCGGGGAGTACGGCGAGGAACACCCGCGTCGCGAGGCGATCTTCGCGGCGGCCAGGGAAGGCGACGAACGGGCGATCAGGGCCGTCGGTGAGTACGCCCACGTGCTCGCGCTCGGCGCTGCTGCGATGGTGCTCACGCTGGATCCGCAGTGCGTCGTCGTGGGTGGGGCGTTTGCGTCGCAGGCTGATCTGTTCCTGCCGCGGCTGCGCGACGAGCTCGAGCACATCTGTCCGTTCCCGCCGCAGGTGGTCGCCTCCGACTTGGGCGTGCGTGAGGTGGCGCTGGGCGGTGTGCGGCACAGTCTGGACTCCGTGGCCCGCGTACTGACCGAGACCGCGCTCGAGTCCGACTACTTCCCGTCGCCGGGTGAACTGCGGGAGAGCGTGCTGCGGCGGCTGTGACTGGGGTGGTCGGCGCGCAGCCCAAGGGCGGATCCTGTGGGATCGGCAGGGGACGGCAGCGGCGGCGTGGCCGACCGTCATCGTCGAGCACACCCACCAGACGGGGCAGGCCCTACCCGTGCCCGGCGCGCGCCCGCGCTGTGACCGAAGTGCCTTGCCGCGGGCTGTGTCAGCGCCAGATGACGTCGAGGATCGCGTCGGCCATGCGACGGTGCCCCGCGGCATTGGGGTGGATGTCGTCGTTGAGCCAGACGTCGACGTCGCCCCCGGGGGCGTTGTCTGCCCAGTCGGCGGGATGGTCCACCAAGGGCAGGCCAGTCTCCGCGGCCACGTCGCGGACGGCCTCGCAGTAGAGGGAGAAGCCGACGCGGGCCGACGGCTCCTCGCGGATCGGGGGCGGCACCATGAGCACCACCTGCGCACCGCCGCCGCGCAGCCGGCGGACGATCTCGACGAGCCCCTCGCGGTAGGCGGGGACGCCGTCGGGGCCGTTCTTCGCGTCGTTGGTGCCGAGCATCACGATGGCGACGTCGGGGGAGAAGCGGGCGGCGTGGAAGTCCCAGGCGCCGAGCAGGTCACCGACCTGCCAGCCGGAGACGGCCGTGTTGACCAGCACGTCGGTGATGCGCCCCTCGTCTCCGCGCACGGTCTCGTTGACGTGTTCGACGAAGCTGCGTGCGCCCTGGGTGTGGACGAGGCCGTGGGTGATGCTGTCGCCGAGGAACAGCCAAGTGATCGGGTGCGCGGGGATTGCGAGGGCCATGGGCGTCCTGTTCTGGGGAGCGTGCGGGTCACCCGTCGCTGCTTGGTCGGGGTGCAAGACCAGCGTAGTCGGCCCCACCGGCGGAACGCGCGCGGGTGGGTGTCTTCGACGACACGGGGGCGGGCGCCGTGGGCAACAATTGGTCCGAACATTACCAGCGGCGGTTTCCGGCGAAGTGTGGGGGTCCGGGTATGCGCGACAAGTCGTCGTGGTTGGATTGATCCATGAGTGCGCGAAAGATTGGCGTCACCGAGCTCGCACTCCGTGACGCGCACCAGAGTTTGATGGCGACACGCATGGCCATGGAGGACATGGTCGACGCGTGCGAGGACATCGACAAGGCCGGCTACTGGTCTGTCGAGTGTTGGGGCGGCGCTACGTACGACGCCTGTATCCGGTTCCTCAACGAGGACCCCTGGGAGCGTCTCCGGACGTTCCGCAAGCTGATGCCGAACTCCCGCCTGCAGATGCTGCTGCGCGGCCAGAACCTGCTCGGCTACCGTCACTACGAGGACTACGTCGTCGACAAGTTCGTGGAGAAGTCGGCCGAGAACGGCATGGACGTCTTCCGCGTGTTCGACGCCCTCAACGACCCCCGCAACATGGCCCGTGCGATGCAGGCAGTCCGCAACGCGGGCAAGCACGCGCAGGGCACCATCTGCTACACGATCTCCCCGGTCCACACCGTCGAGGGCTACATAAAGCTCGCCGGCCAGCTCATCGACATGGGCGCCGAGTCCATCGCCTTCAAGGACATGGCGGCGCTGCTGAAGCCGCAGCCGGCCTACGACATCGTCAAGGGCATCAAGGACACCTACGGCGATATCCAGATCAACGTCCACTGCCACTCCACCACCGGCGTCACCCTCGTCTCGCTCATGAAGGCCATCGAGGCCGGCGCGGACGTCGTGGACACCGCGATCTCGTCCATGTCGCTCGGCCCGGGCCACAACCCGACGGAGTCGCTCGTCGAGATGCTGGAGGACACCGGCTACGAGACCGGCCTCGACATGGACCGTCTCGTCAAGATCCGCGACCACTTCAAGAAGGTCCGCCCGAAGTACGCCGAGTTCGAGTCGAAGACGCTCGTCGACACCGGCATCTTCAGCTCCCAGATCCCCGGCGGCATGCTCTCCAACATGGAGTCGCAGCTCAAGGCGCAGGGCGCGGGCGACCGCATCGACGAGGTCATGGCCGAGGTGCCGCGCGTCAAGGCCGCTGCCGGCCATCCGCCGCTGGTCACCCCGTCGTCCCAGATCGTCGGCACCCAGGCCGTGTTCAACGTCCTCATGGGCCCCTACAAGGTCATGACCGGCGAGTTCGCTGACCTGATGCTCGGCTACTATGGCGAGTGCCTGGGCGAGCGCGACCCCGAGGTCATCGAGATGGCGAAGGCGCAGGCCAAGAAGGAACAGATCACCGATCGTCCGGCCGACCACCTGGAGCCCGAGTGGGACAAGCTCGTCGAGGACGCCAGCAAGCTGGAAGGCTTCGATGGCAGCGACGAGGACGTGCTCACGCACGCCATGTTCCCGAACGTCGCCGCCAAGTTCCTGGCCTCGCGCGCCGAGGGCCCCAAGAGCGTGGCGAAGTCGCCCGAGCAGCTCGCTGCCGAGCGCGCCAAGGCCGCAGGCCCGGCCCAGGGCATCACGGCCCCCGTCAAGTACAACGTCAAGTTGGCCGGACGCGAGCACAGCGTCACGGTCGAGCCCGCGTAAGGAGCGGCAGCATGGTGCACCAGTACACGATGGCAGAGCGCCTCGAACAGCTCAACGAGCGTCGGGCGAAGGTCGAAGCCGGCGGCGGTGAGGACAAGCTCGAGAAGCAGCGCGCCAAGGGCAAGATGACGGCCCGCGACCGCCTGGCCGCGCTCCTCGACGAGGGCACGTTCCAGGAGGACGGCGCGTTCCGTCGCAACCGCACGACCACCTTCGGCATGGACAAGGCCGACATGCCCGCCGACGGTGTCGTCACCGGCACCGGCGCGGTGTTCGGCCGGCCAGTCCACGTCGCCTCCCAGGACTTCACCGTCATGGGCGGCTCGGCGGGCGAGGCCCACTCGATCAAGGTGGCGGAGGCGCTGCACGCGTCGCTCGTGACCGGCACGCCCTTCATCTTCATCAACGACTCGGGCGGAGCCCGCGTCCAGGAGGGCATCGACTCCCTCTCCGGCTACGGCAAGGTGTTCTACCAGAACGTCCTGCTCTCCGGCGCGGTCCCGCAGATCTCGATCATCGCCGGCCCCTGCGCCGGTGGGGCGGCCTACTCGCCGGCACTGACCGACTTCATCATCCAGACCCGCAAGGCCCACATGTTCATCACGGGCCCGGGCGTGATCAAGCAGGTCACCGGTGAGGACGTCACCCAGGACGCCCTGGGCGGCGCCGACGCGCACATGGGCCGTTCCGGCGTGGTCCACTTCGTCGCCGACGACGACGAGCAGGCCATCGTCATCGCGCAGAAGCTGCTCAGCTTCCTGCCGCAGAACAACACCGAGGACGCCCCGATCGTCGATCCCGACGACGTCGTCGAGCCCAACGAGAAGCTGCGCGACATCATCCCCGTGCAGGGCAACAAGGGCTACGACATCCGCGACGTCATCATGGAGATCGTCGACCACCGCGACTTCCTCGAGGTACAGGCCGGCTGGGCGATGAACATCGTCGTGGGCTTCGCCCGCATCAACGGCCGCACGATCGGCATCATCGCGAACCAGCCGTCGGTCATGTCGGGCGTGCTCGACATCGACTCCTCCGACAAGGCCTCGAAGTTCATCCGCTTCTGCAACGCCTTCAACATCCCGCTGGTCAACCTCGTCGACGTCCCCGGCTTCCTGCCCGGCGTCGCCCAGGAGCACGGCGGCATCATCCGCCACGGCGCGAAGATGCTGTACGCCTACTCCGCGGCCACCGTCCCGAAGATCACCGTCGTGCTGCGCAAGGCCTACGGCGGCGCCTACCTGGCGATGTGCTCGAAGGACCTCGGAGCCGACAAGGTGTTCGCGTGGCCGACGGCCGAGATCGCGGTGATGGGCGCCGAGGGCGCGGCCAACGTCGTCTTCCGCAAGGAGATCGACGCGGCCGAGGACAAGGAGACCCGCCGCCAGGAGCTCGTCGAGGAATACCGCGAGACGTTCTCCACGCCGTACATGGCGGCCGCGCGGGGCCTCGTCGACGACATCATCGACCCGGCCGACACCCGTCGCCAGATCGCGATGTCGCTCGAGATCCTCGTCGGCAAGCGCGAGATCCGTCCCGCCAAGAAGCACGGCCTCGGGCCGGTCTGATCGGGAGCGCATGGCCATGTCCGAAGTTTCCGTAGAGACGCTCCAAGAACAGCTCACGGCGCTCACGCAGCGTCTGGCCACCCTGGAGGAGCAGCTCGCCGCGCTGAACGCCGACAAGCAGATCCCCGAAGAGGATCTCGTCGTCATCGGCGCCGCCGTGGCGGCATACCTGGGCCACAAGGCCAAGGTCCGCGCCATCCGCTTCCGCCATCAGGAGGGCTGGGCGGCCGCGGCTCGGAGCCGAGTCCACAACCGCGCAGTGCCCCACATCCGATGACTTCCGAGAGTAGGCAGAGATGAAGTTGAAGGTCACCGTCAACAAGACGGAGTACGAAATCGACGTCGAGGTGCAGGAGGAGGAGCGTCAGGGTCTCGGCCCCGTCATCATCGGCGTCAACGGCGGCTCCAACCCGATCCCGAGCAAGGCGTCGGTGCCCGCCACCAGCGCGAGCGCCATCGTCGCCCCGCTGGCCGGCTCGGTCAACCGCATCCTCGTGGAGGAAGGGCAGGAGGTCGAGGCAGGCGCCATCGTCCTCGTGCTCGAGGCCATGAAGATGGAGACCGAGATCACCGCCCCCAAGGCGGGCAAGGTGGAGGCGATCCTCGTCGCGCCCGGCGACGCAGTCCAGGGCGGCCAGGCCCTGGTCGCCATGGCCGACTGAGTTCGACACGTTCCAGCCACGACGGCGACTCCGCGGCCAATCGCGGGGTCGCCGTCGTGGCACATCTCCCGACGGCTGGCGCGCCGTCCGGTGCCGGCACCGCATCATTGGGTGCGGGGCTTTGTACGATGAGGGCGATTGGAGGCAATGTGAACCACGGCGACGACGAGGCGACGCAGCCGCTCCACATCGAGGAGCTGGTGGAGGCCATGGAGCAGGGACGCCATCGGCAGGAACGCGACGTGCCGCCCCTTCCCGCGCCCGACCCGCGGTTCCCGGTCGATCGCGCGGACGTCATCGGCGAGGGCGCCAAGTCCTTCGCCTGGTGGTGCCTGCGCTTCCTGATCGTCGTCGCGGCGCTCGTCGTGCTCGGCTACGGCCTCAGCCAGGTCGGGCAGGCGATGATCCCGGTGCTGCTGGCGCTGCTGATTACCTCGGTGCTGTATCCGGTGACGGCCGTGCTGAAGCGTTGGGGCGTGCCCTACTCGCTGGGAGCCTTCGCCAGCCTGCTGCTGGGCTTCGTCGTCATCGGGGGGCTCGTCAGCATCATCGCGCCGAGCATCGTCAGCCAGTGGCCGAGCCTCGCCGACCAGACCGTCAAGGGCATTCGACAGATCCAGGACTGGGCCGCAGGGCCGCCGCTGAATCTCCACGACGAGCTGCTGAACCGCTACCTGCAGCAGCTCACCGGCTGGCTGCAAGGGCATTCGGAGGACCTTGTCTCGTTCGTGCTGAGCGTCGGCGGCAGCGTCTCCAGCGGCATCGTCACCGTCGTGATGACGCTCGTGATCGTCTTCTTCATGCTCAAGGACGGCCATCGCTTCGTCGAGTGGGTGCGCACGATCGTCGGCCGGCGCGGTGGCTTCCACGTCAGCGAGCTGTTCGCGCGCATCTGGAACACGCTCTCCGGCTACATCCGGGCGCAGGCCATCGTCTCGCTCGTCGACGCCGTGTTCATCTCGTTGGGCCTCTGGCTGCTCGGCGTGCCGCTCGCGTTCCCCATCGGCATCCTCACCTTCATGGCGGGCTTCATCCCGATCGTCGGCGCCGTGAGCGCCGGCCTCGTCGCGGTGCTGGTGGCGCTCGTCACCGGCGGCCTGTGGCAGGCGCTGTTCGCGCTGGGCCTCGTCGTCCTCGTGCAGCAGGTGGAGGGCAACGTGCTGCAGCCGGTCCTGCAGTCGCGGGTCATGCAGCTCCACCCGGTCATCATCATCCTGGCCGTACTGCTGGGTGGCAACTGGTATGGCATCCTCGGCGCCTTCCTGGCCGTGCCGATCGTCGCGTCGGCGGCGGTGTTCTTCCGCTACCTGAGCGACATGATCGACCTGCGCACCGGCGAGCGCACGGCTGCGGAGATCGAGTGGGCCACCGACGACGGGCACGTCGTCGGCGGGCGCTCCGAGCAGTCGGCCGCGTTCTTCCGCGACCTGGTCCTGCGGCGGGGCTCGAGCAGTGCCGACGTCGCTCCCGCGTCCGAGGTGGCGACGACCACGGACGCCCCCCGCCCGAAGCGGGCCGCGATCACGCGGGTCCTGTCGAAGGTGTCGAAGCGGGTGCGCAGGAAGGGCACCGACGAGGACCCCGCGGACGAGCCGCAGGACTGAGCGCCCGGCCAGCTCAGGCGCGGAATACCTTGTGCTGCGCGGCCTGGGCTCGGGGGCGGACGGTGACGCGGTCGAGGTTGACGTGCGGGGGCCTCGTCGCCATGAACGTGATGACCTCGGCGACGTCCTCGGCGCTCAGGGGAGCCTCGATGCCCGCGTAGACCTGATCGGCGCGCGATTGGTCGCCGTCGAATCGGCGCAGCGAGAACTCCTCCGTCGCCACCATGCCCGGGCAGATCTCGGTGATGCGCACGTCGGTGTCGAACAACTCCAGTCGCATCGACTCCACCATCGAGCGCTCGGCAGCCTTGGCCCCGCAGTATCCTGCGCCGCCCTCGTAGCCGCCGTCGGCCGCGGTCGAGGTGACGAACACGACGATGCCCTTCGCCGCCTCAAGGGCGGGGAAGAGGGCCTGCGTGACTCGGGCGGTGCCGAGCACGTTGACGCGGTACATCCACTCCCAGCGGCCGAGGTCGGCGTCGACGACGGGCTCCAGCCCTCGTGCCCCACCTGCGTTGTTGACGAGCACGTCCAACGAGCCGCCGACGACCTCCGCCAGCCTTGCCACGTCCTCCAGCTTCGTGACGTCGCATTCGACGGCGATCCCGCCGATCTCGTCGGCCAGCGGCTGGATGCGCTCCGGCCTCCGGGCGGCGCAGATCACCTTGTAGCCGGCCTGTGCGAGGTGGCGCGCGGTCGCCGCGCCGATGCCGATGCTTGCCCCTGTCACCACTGCAGTCTTCATGTATCAAGCGTAGTCGTCGGGCTCCGCCCGTCCGGGGCCGGCCGACGATTCCGCCCCGGTGGCCCCATGCCGAGGTCAGCGGCACGGGCCCTCGTCGGGGGGAAGGTGACGTCCTTCGGCCAGGCGGCGCGCGAGCTCTGAGGCCCCGACGAAGCTCCTCGGCTCCGCGCGGCCCAGCTCGTCGAACGCGACCCCCTCCGCCTCCAACAGCACCCGCTGCGCAGGCCCGAACCCCGCCGACGGCCGGCCCGCGGCGGTCAGCACCCGGTGGGCGAGCTCAAAGTCCCCGCTGGCCATCCACCTGCCGACGATGCGGGCACCGGTCCCGGCCACCGCTGCGAGCGCGCCGTAGCTCGTCCACTCTCCGCTGCGCACGGTGGCGAGGGCGTCGTCGACGAGCATCTCTCGTTGTTCTGGCATGCGCCAAGCATGCACGACGCCCGGCGCCCACACGAGGCGGGGCCGGGCGTCGAGGGGCCTGCGGTTACTTCTTGCCCTGGTTGGCGACGGCCTGGATGGAGGCAGCGGCGGCCTCGGGATCCAGGTAGCGGCCGCCCTTGGTGACGGGCTGGAAGTCGTCGTCGAGTTCGTAGAACAACGGAATGCCGGTGGGGATGTTGAGGCCGGCGATGTCGTCGTCGGAGATCTGGTCGAGGTGCTTGACCAGCGCGCGCAGCGAGTTGCCGTGCGCGGCGACGAGTACCGTGCGGCCAGCCTCGAGATCGGGCTTGATGTCGGACTCCCAGTAGGGGAGCATGCGTGCGACGACGTCCTTCAGGCACTCGGTGAGCGGACGCTCGGCCTCGGGGATGTCGGCGTAGCGCGCCTCGGCGAACTGCGAGTACTCGTTGTCGACGTCGATGGGCGGCGGCGGCACGTCGTAGCTGCGGCGCCACTGCATGAACTGGTCCTCGCCGAACTGCTCGCGGATCTCCGTCTTGTTGAGGCCTTGGAGCTTGCCGTAGTGGCGCTCGTTGAGCCTCCACGAGCGGCGCACCGGGATCCAGTGACGGTCGCAGTTGTCGAGGGCGATGTTGGCGGTCTTGATGGCCCGGCGCAGCAGCGAGGTGTGCAGCACGTCGGGGAGGAGGCCCTCCTCCTTGAGCAGCTTGCCGCCGCGCTCGGCTTCGGCGAGGCCCTTCTCGTTGAGGTCGACGTCCACCCAGCCGGTGAACAGGTTCTTTGCGTTCCATTCGCTCTCGCCGTGGCGAAGCAGGATCAGCTTGTACGTCATGGCCAAAGCCTACCGAACCGGAAGCGACGAGCCCCGGGCACCGTGCAGATCCGGCGCCCGGGGCTCGACGGTGAACGTGCGTCAGGCGTTGGGCCAGTCCTCGCCATCGGGCACCTCGCCGGTCACGAGGTAGATGACGCGACGCCCGACGGCGACTGCGTGGTCGGCGAACCGCTCGTAGTAGCGGCCGAGCAGGGAGACGTCGATGGCGTCGGTGACGGAGCCATCCCAGTGTTCGTCGAGCATGACGCCGAAGTGTTCGCGACGCAGGTCATCCATCTTGGCGTCCGTCTCGGCGAGCACTCGGGCGCTCTCGGCGTCGCGCTGCTCGAGCGCGGTGCGTGCGACGTGGATCATCTGCTCGGACACCTCGGCCATCTGGCGGAAGTTGGCTTCGAGCGACGCGGGAACGGCCTTCGCGGGGTAGCGCAGGCGGGCGACCTTGGCGACGTGCGCGGCCAGATCGCCCATGCGTGCCAGTTCGAACACGAGGCGGATGGCGGACACGACGGTGCGCAGCTCGCCGGCGACGGGCGCCTGGAGCGCCAGCAGGGACAGGCAGCGGTACTCCATCTCCTCGTGCATCTCGTCGAGGCGACGGTCGTTGCCGATGACCGCCTCGGCGCGGTTGAGGTCGGCTTCGAGCAGGGCGGCCGAGCTCTCCGCGATGGCGTGCTCGACGATCTCCGCCATCGTCACGAGGCTGGCGAACACGCCGTCGAGTTCCTGGTGGTAGCTGGATCGCATGGCAACTCCTTGGGTCGGTGCGGGCGTGGCACGGTGTTCGCACCATCATATTGGGGACCGGTGGCGGACCCGGCTGTCCACGCTAGTATCCGCGAGTTGTCGGTGCCTGCGAGTCCAGTTGAACGGCAAGTGAATTCTTGGTGAAGGTCTTGTGGGGCGCTGGTTCATGCAGGCCACCTCGGGGCTGGAGGACTACGATGAAGGCCATGCCGCCGTTCCTCGCCGCGCTCATCGGGTCAGCCGTCACCCTGCTGATCGTCGGCTTCGGCTTCGCACTGGCTCGCGGCGTGCAGCACCGTCGCGCCCAGGACGCCCGCGAGCGCGGCCCGGAGATCCATCCACTCGTCGCCGGACTGGTACGCGAGCTGCCGGTGGCCGTCGCCGTCGTTGGACCCCACGACGACCTGCTCACCCACAACGACGCCGCGAGCCGCCTCCACGTGGTGCGCGGCAGCCGGATCGGCTTCAACGAGCTGCTGGAGCTGGTGCGGGAGGTGCGCCGCACGGGAGAACCCTTCGACGGTGAGGCCGTGCGCGAGTCCCTGCCCGGCTCGCCCAGGGTGCGGCTGCGCGTGCGTATCGCCCAGCTCGACGACGAGCAGATCGCGGTCATCGGGGTCGACGAGGAGCAGGCCCGGCGAGTCGAGGCGGTGCGGCGGGACTTCGTCGCGAATGTGTCGCACGAGCTGAAGACACCCATCGGGGCCATCGGCGTGTTGGCGGAGGCCGTCGAGGCGGCCAAGGACGACCCGGTCGCCGTCGAGCGCTTCTCGCAGCGGCTCCAGAAGGAGACCAGCCGCCTGTCGGAGCTCGTCACCCAGATCATCAATCTGTCGCGGCTCCAGTCGTCGGATCCGGGCATCGAACACGAGCCGGTGGCGCTGCGGGAGGTCATCGACGAGGCAGTGGCGCGCTGCCGCGAGTCGGCCGAGGGCCGCAACGTGACGATCCTCGTCGCGGGCGAGGAGCACATCCACGTCGGAGGGGACCGGTGGCAACTCGTCGATGCGGTCACCAACCTCATCCAGAACGCCATCAACTATTCCGACGAGGGTGCCCGCGTCGCCATCAGCCTGGCCGAGGTGGAGGAGGACGACGAGCGCTTCGTCGACCTGCTCGTCTCCGACAACGGCATCGGCATCTCGCGGGAGGACCAAGAGCGCATCTTCGAACGCTTCTACCGCGTCGACTACGGTAGGAGCCGTTCGATGGGCGGCACCGGGCTCGGGCTGTCGATCGTGCGGCACATCATGCTCACCCACGGCGGCACCGTCTCCGTCTGGTCCATTCCAGGACAGGGCTCGACATTCACCCTACGTTTCCCGGCGCTCCCGCCGTCGGACGCCGATTGAGAGGATCCATGACCCGCATTCTGATCATCGAGGACGAGGACTCCTACCGGGAGGCGCTCACCTTCATGCTGGAAAAGGAGGGCTTCGACGTTGCGGCCGCTGCCGACGGCGCCGAGGGGCTCGCCGCATTCGATCGCAGCGGCGCGGACCTCGTCGTGCTCGACCTCATGATGCCCGGCATCCCCGGGCTGGAGGTGTGCAAGCAGTTGCGCGCCCAGTCGAACGTGCCCATCGTGATGGTCACGGCCCGCGACAGCGAGGTCGACAAGGTGGTGGGGCTCGAGCTGGGCGCCGACGACTACGTCACCAAGCCGTTCAGCCATCGGGAGCTGCTGGCCCGCATCCGCGCGGTGCTGCGCCGCGGAGTGGAGCAGGAGCTCGTCCCCGACGTCGTCGAGGTGGGCGGGGTGCGCATCGACGTCGAGCGGCACCAGGTCTACGTCGACGGTGAGGAGGTGCGGTTCGCGCTGCGCGAGTTCGACCTGCTGGAGCTGCTGCTGCGCAATCCCGGCAGGGTGCTCACCCGCGGTCAGCTCATCGACCGCATCTGGGGCAGCGACTACGTCGGCGACACGAAGACCCTCGACGTGCACATCAAGCGCCTGCGTTCGAAGATCGAGCCCGACCCGTCGAACCCGCGGCGTCTCGTCACGGTGCGCGGGCTGGGCTACAAGTACGAGGGCTGACCCACGCGTGAAGGCCGCGCCCCGACGAGCAGGGCGCGGCCTTCTACGCGGGTGGCTTCAGTTGTTGGCTTCCCAGACCGCCTGGAAATCCTCGTGCTCGTTGGAGTAGACGGGGACGTCGAGCGTGATGTCTCCGGTGTCCAGGTGGAAGGAGACCGTGGCGAGGCCGCCGGCGACGAGCGCCGGGTCCTCGACGAAGATGCTCTCCTGATCGAGTCGGACGACCTTCTGCGGCTTGATGTCGGCGGTGAAGTCGATCGTCGCGGGCTGGCCGGCGGTGCCATCGGGGCCCTTGGCGACGTAGGAGATGCCGTTCAGCGAGGCTCCGTCGACGGTGGAGACGGAGCCGGCGAGCAGGGCCTTGCCGGCCTCGTCGACGACGAAGAGCACGTTGCGTGCCTTGTCGCGCGTGGAGAGCTCGGCCTGGGAGCCGGCAGCTGGCGGCGCCTCGGCCACCCAGCCGGTGGAGGTGCAGCCGGTGAACGCGAGTGCGGCAACTGCGGCGGCGGCGACGAGAGCCTTGCGAACGCGTGGGGACATGTCCAACCCTTCGATACGTGGTACGGGCGACATACTAACCAAAACTCGACGCATCCGTCGCCCTCAACCCGTTGTCGGAACGCGGGTGCGCCGTCGCGCAACGGGGCGAACCGGCGCGAGGGTAGTCTGCGCAGGGCCACCCAACCACACAATCCTGAGAACTGTCCAAGAAGACACGCGCAGGAGTCTGGTAGAATCGACGTAGAAAGGGGTCCGTAGAGCATGACTTTCTCCATCGGTGAAACGGTGGTCTACCCGAATCACGGGACGGCCGTCATCGAAGACATTGAAAACCGCACCATCAAGGGCGAGGACCGCATGTACTTGGTCCTTCGGATCGTGGGCCAGAACGATCTGGTCGTTCGAGTCCCTGCCTGCAATCTCGATCTCGTGGGGGTGAGGGACGTCGTCGATCGCCAGGGGCTCGAGCGCGTGTTCGAGGTGCTCCAGGCGCAGCACACCGAGGAGCCGTCCAACTGGTCGCGCCGATTCAAGGCCAACATGGAGAAGCTGCACTCCGGCAACATCCTGAAGGTGGCCGAGGTCGTCCGCGATCTCTGGCGCCGTGATCGCGACAAGGGCCTCTCCGCCGGCGAGAAGCGGATGCTGGTCAAGGCCCGCACCATCCTCGTCGAGGAGGTGGCCATCGCCGAGAAGCTCGACGGTCCCGCCGCCGAGGAGAAGCTCGACGAGATCCTCGCAGCCTGATTCCGGAGTGCGCGTGAGCACGCACGACATCGAGCCGGTCGCCGCCATCGTGGTGGCGGCCGGTTCTGGTTCCCGCCTGGGCGCGGACGTGCCGAAGGCGCTCGTCGCCATCGGCGGGGTGCCACTGGTGGTGCTGGCCGCCGACGCATTGCTCACCGGGGGCGCGTCGCGGGTGGTCGTCGTGGCCCCTGCCGCCCAGCGCGACGACTTCCTTCGGCTGTTCGCGGGCCGCGACGAGGTGCGGGTGGTCGTCGGGGGTGCGCAACGTCAGGACTCGGTACGCCAGGGCCTCGAGGCCATCGGCGACGCCCGCTTCGTCCTCGTCCACGACGCCGCGCGCCCCTTCGTCCCGGCCCGCGTGGTGCGGCGGGTCGTCGAGGCGCTCGCCGCGGGGGCGCGCTCGGTCGTGCCGGTGGTGCCCGTCGTGGATTCGGTCCGCGCGATCACCGACTTCGGCAGCGCGGTGATCGACCGCTCGACGCTGCGGGCCGTGCAGACCCCGCAGGGTTTCGACGCGGAGCTGCTGCGCAGGGCCCACGCGCACGTCGCCGAGCAGGGGCTGGCCGTCACCGACGACGCCTCGGCGTGCGAGGCGCTGGGGGAGGCGACGGTGCTCGTCGAGGGCAGCCGGGAGTCGCTGAAGATCACCGAACCATTCGACCTGGTGGTGGCCGAGTCGTTGGCCGCCGCCCGTCAGACGGACTCGGGACCTGCCGGCGATGGGAGGGCGGACGCATGATCGTCGGCATCGGCACGGATGTGCATCGACTCCGCGAGGGCAGCCCGATGTGGCTTGCCGGGCTGCACTTCCCCGACGAACCCGCGGGGCTCGAGGGACACTCCGACGGCGACGCAGCCGCCCATGCGGCGTGCGATGCGCTGTTCTCCGCGGCGGGGCTCGGCGACATGGGCTCCAACTTCGGCACCAGCGATCCCGCCTGGGCCGGGGCCAGCGGCGTCGCCTTCCTCGAGGAGGCAGGGCGACGGGTGCGCGCGGCCGGCTACGACATCGTCAACGTCGCGGTGCAGGTGATCGGCAACCGTCCGAAGATGGCGAAGCGCCGCGCAGAGGCCGAGCGGACGCTGTCGGAGGCGCTGGGGGCGCGGGTGACGGTGTCGGCGACGACGACGGACGGGCTCGGGCTGACCGGCCGCGGTGAAGGGGTGGCGGCGGTGGCCGTCGCGTCCATTAGCCTGTCCGAAGTACCCGCCGTCTGACGAGGGCGGTCAGGAAGGAGCAGACGATGACGAGCCCCAACTACCCGAACCAGGGTGGCTGGCCCCGGCCGGGCGGCTGGCAGCCGGTGGGCGGACAGCCGCAGTCCGGGGGACTCCCGCCGCAGGGCGGATACCCTGCCCCGGGCGGCCAGGCTGCGCAGGGCGGCTACCCGCCCCAGGGTGGGTATCCGGCACAGGGTGGCTACCCGCAGGGCGCAGGATTCGGCGGTCCGGGCGGACCCGGCGGACATGGTCCGGGTGGCCAGCCGCCGCAGCAGGGTCGGCCCGGGGGGCGGAAGTGGCTCGTCGTGGTGGCGGGGGTGCTCGTCGTGGCCCTGATCGCCGCGCTCGTGTGGGCGCTCGTCCTGCGTCCCGACGGCCAGTCCGCCGCTCCCGCGACGAGCTCGCCCAGCGCGACGCAGCCCGCGAGCGATCCCGTGAGCGAGCCGACGAGTGAGCCCGCGAGCGAGGAACCCGGCAGCGGTGGGGCGTCCACGCCCGGCGACGAGGCCTCGCCCAGCGAGTCGGTGCTGCCCAGCGAACCGGTCCTGCCCAGCGACGGCGGCACGTCCGGCGGCGATGACATGGTGGGGCGTGTGCCCGAGGGTTCGCTGCCCGACCAGGTGGGCGAGTGGAAGCTCGGCGAGGTCATTGGCCAGGACGTCTACATGGTCGACGGGCAGCCCGAGGGTGGCATCGCCGTGCTTCGCCTGGAGCAGGATCCCGAACTGCTGTTCAAGCTGTTCCGCGACGAGGGCTCCGTCGTCGCCGAGATCAAGGGCGGAGTGTGCACGGTCAACCCGGGTGAGGAGGGCTGGGCGTGCTTCGTCGTGCTGGGGAAGTCCCCCGAAACGCTGGCCGGGTTCACCGGGTTCGGCACGGTCAAGCCGGAGGACGTCGTCGCAGTGGCAGAGGCGGCAGCCACACTGCGGTAGTCTCCCGCAGCGACGACGCGGGGGCCGGTCCTGCACGGTACCGGTCCCCGCGTCGCGTGTGGGTGGGAATCAGAGCTCGAAGCCGGGGTAGAGCGGGCGGGCGTCGAGCAGCGTCGCGGCCCGCTCGAGCGAAGCGTGCCGGGCCTCGTCGGACAGGTCATACTTGGCCTTGCTCGGCTCGCCCTTGCTCGTCGTGGCAGGCACGGTGGCCTTCAGCACGCCGGCGATCATGTCGGCCACCTCGTCCATGTCGGAAGTGGTGAAGCCGCGCGACGTCAGCGCCGGGGTGCCAAGCCGCACACCCGTCGTGTACCAGGCGCCGTTGGGGTCGTTCGGCACCGAATTGCGGTTGGTCACGATGCCCGATTCGAGCAGCGCCGCCTCGGCCTGGCGGCCGGTGATCCCGAAGTCGCGCACGTCCATCAGCACGATGTGGTTGTCGGTGCCGCCGGTGACCAGCCGGACGCCGCGGGAGAGGAGGCCCTCGGCGAGGGCCTTGGCGTTGTCGGCCACCTGCTGGGCGTAGTCGCGGAACGCCTGGGTGCGGGCCTCCGCCAGCGCGACCGCCTTGGCCGCCATCACGTGGGACAGCGGGCCGCCGAGGACGAGCGGGCAGCCGCGGTCGACGTCGGCCGCGTATTCCTTCTGCGCGAGGATCATGCCGCCGCGCGGACCCCGCAGCGACTTGTGGGTGGTCGTGGTCACCACGTGCGCGTGCGGCACCGGGTCCTCGTCGCCCTGGAAGACCTTGCCCGCGACGAGGCCGGCGAAATGGGCCATGTCGACCATCAGGACTGCCCCCACCGAGTCGGCGATCTCCCGCATCTTCGCGAAGTTCACGCGGCGCGGGTAGGCGGAGTAGCCGGCGACGAGCACCAGCGGCTTGAACTCCTGCACCTGCCGGGCGACGGCGTCGTAGTCCAGCAGTTGCGTCTCCGGGTCGGTGCCGTAGGCGCGCTGGTGGAACATCTTGCCGGAGACGTTGGGGCGGAAGCCGTGGGTGAGGTGGCCGCCCGCGTCCAGGCTCATGCCCATGAGGCGCTGCTCGCCGAACTTCCTGCGCAGCACCTCCCAGTCGGCCTCGCTGAGGTCGTTGACGGTCTTCGCGCCGAGCTCGGCCAGCGACGGCCCCTCGATGTGGTGCGCGAGGATGGCCCAGTAGGCGGTGACATTCGCGTCGATGCCGGAGTGCGGCTGGACGTAGGCGTAGTCCGCGCCGAACAGCTCGCGGGCGTGCTCGGCGGCGACGGCCTCGACGGTGTCGACGTTCTGGCAGCCGGCATAGAAGCGGTGCCCGACGGTGCCCTCGGCGTACTTGTCGCTCAGCCACGTGCCCATCGTCGCGAGCACCGGAAGGCTGGCGTAGTTCTCGCTGGCAATCAGCTTCAGGGACGCGCGCTGGTCGGTCAGCTCCTGGCGGGTGGCCTGGGCGATGCGCGGCTCAACCTGCTCGATCATGCCCAGCAGGGTGCGGTATGCCTCGGATACGGCGGAGAGGTCGCTCACGAAAGCTCCTTCGAATGGGGGTGCGATGGGCACCAATCTACTCCGCGCTCGCCCCGGGCGCCCCGGACCGGGCCAAGAGGCCGAGTGACCGCCCCAAGCCCTAGTCTGTGGCGACGTGAAGGTATCCAGACGTCATGCGCTCGCACTCGCCGTCGCGCCCGTGCTCGTCGGGTGCTCCGAGCCGATCGACTTCGCTCCCGCCGAACACCGCAGCGTGGCGCCCAGCGACGACGGCATCCCGGACCCGATCACGGTGGAGCCTGGATTCGTCGCGCGGTCGACGGTGGGTCGGCGAGTCACCCTGCCGGGCAGTGTAGAACCGCAGCTCGTCGTCGCGACCCCCCGCTTCGACGGGCGCATCGGCGACATCCTGACCACGCGCGAGCTCTCCTACGAGCTGGCACGGATGCTCGACCAGACCACGCCGCTCACCGCCCCATCGGGGCACCGCTTCGTCGCGTTCACCGCCCAGGCCGGTCGCCCCGCCTTTCCCGAAGCCGGCTCGCGCACCGCCGGCGTCGTACTGCACGTCGACGGCGCGCCCCAGCCGCTGCGGAGCATGTTCGGAGGGATGAACCGCGACCGCCAGTACCAGGTGCAGTGGGAGTTCATCGTCGCGTGCATCCCCGACGAGGGGAAGCTCGTCCTGGCCGTCACCGACGAGGGGCAGACGGTGCAGGTGGACCTCGTGACCGGGCAACCCATCGTCGACGAGGCGTGGCAGCTTTGCGAGGGGTTCCGCCGGCGACGCGTGGTGGTGTTCAGCCCGCAGCAGGGCGTGTTCGAGCGCGCGTTCACCGCGCAGCCGCAGGGCTATGAGCCCGCGACGGGCCTGTTCCGCATGACGCTCGCGCCCAACAACGCCTTCCTCGCGCCATGGAATCCCGTCAACGGCTGGGCCCCGATGGGGGAGATGTGGCTCACCATCCCCATGAATGCACGGGTGGAGTTCGAGCAGATCGGCGCGCAGATCGAGCTCGACGTGCCGCGCTCGCTCACCCTGCGCATCGATGGCGGTGCGACGCTTGACGTGCTGGACCCGGCGACACTGGCCACCGAGGACGTGCGCAGGCAGCGCGCCGACCTCATCACGACCCATCGCGTGCCGCTCGCGCTCACCGGGGCCGACCTCGAATTCAACGCGCAGGGGACGGTGAGCGTAGATTTCCGCGACATGCCGGGAGTGGCAGGCGCCTTCACCGGGCAGGGCAAGCCGGTGCTGCTGCGCGTCGACGTCGGCGACGGTCCGGACAGGTTCGGCGGCTGAGCGCGATTCTCGACGACCAGGCACGTGCGGGAGCGGGCCACGCGTCGGGAGATTCCGTGATGAAATCGTAATCTTTGGGGTCTTGTATCGTACAGATGATCGGGTAGTATGGACTATGCAATCGAGAAATCGATGGGGGGATCATGGTTCACGACGGGGCAGCGACGGCATTCGCGGCGATGGCGCACGCGACGGAGTCCGTCCGGGCGGCGCAGGTGGCGGAGATCGTGGCGCTGCTGGACGCTGCCGCATGCTACGGGGTCCACGACGACCTCCACCTGCCACGGGCCCTGCAGGGCAAGTGGCTGCCCACCGGCAGGGACGGGGTCGCGAAGGTCTCGGAGCGCTTCCTGCTCGAGGCCGCAGCCGTCACGAAGCGCACCTTCGGCTCCATGCTCGAGCGGGTGGCGTGCGCGCGGAGCGTGCAAGTGAGGCATCCGCGCATGTGGCAGCACTTCGTCGAGGGGCTCGTCGAGTGGTGGGTGGCCGTCAAGGTCGAGGATGCCTGCAGACAGCTCCCGAAGGAGGCTGCCCTCGAAGTGGATCGCCGGGCGTCGCACTGGCTGGGCATGCACTCGGCGTGGACGGTCCTCTCCGAGGTCGAGCGCTGGGTGCTGGACGCGGATCCCGAGCGCGCCGCGCGCAAGGCAGCGCTGGCGGCCGACGAGCGTTTCGTCCACGTCGGGCGCTTCGTCGACGCCCACTGCGGGCTGTTCGGGAAGGTGTCCGCTGCGGACGGGGTGATCTTCGATCAGGCCCTCGACCAGATTGCGGACACGCTTCCCGCCCCGGCCCTCCCCGAGGGCGTCCCGGAGGAGGAGGCGCGGAAGTTCGTGCGCGACCAGCGCCGCGCGGCTGCGTTCGGGGTGTTCGCGCGTCTGGCCGTGGGCCAGGCGTCGCTGATGGATGTGGAGATGGTCGTCCACGTCCCGGCCCAACATCCTGACACCGACGGTGGCCTGCCGCTCGCGCCGACGGCGTACGTCGAGCGCTGGGGCGGGCTCCTCACGAAGTCGCTGCCGTCGTTCCTGGAGGGCGCGAAGGTGACCGTGCGTCCGGTGATCGACCCCAACCTGATCCCCGACGCGGCCGGGCACGAGCCGTCGGAGGCGCAGCGTCTCGCGCTGCAGGTGCGAAACCCGCGCTCCACGTTCCCGTTCTCCACCATTCCGGCGGCGCGGTGCGACGTGGACCACACCGTCGCCCACCACCCATCCGGCAGCCAAGGCCCCACGTCGATGGCGAATCTCGGCCCGTTGGACAGGCGGGCGCACCGCGCGAAGACCGCCGGCCACTGGCATCTCGAACAACCCGCCCCGGGAGTCTTCCTGTGGCGGTCCCCACACGGCTACGAGTTCGAGGTCACCGGCTCCGGCACCGTCGTGACCCGCAAGCCGGACATCCAGGTTCCATCCATCCCCGATCTCCCACCAGAGCCCCCGCCCGTGGACCCGGCATGGCCAGACCACGATCCGTGGGCCGAGGACCCGCCCCAACCACCCGACGACTGGCCCGCGTGGCCGCGCCACCCCGACGACCTCGGCGAGCCCCCGCCGCAGGCTGCCTGACCACCGTCCCACAGACCCCGGCACCCCGAACGCCCCGCGTTCGGGGTGCCGGTGCTGCCCACCTCGAACACGCGCGGGTGATCGTCGGGTCAGACCTCCCGGGGCCGCTGCAGGCTGGCCTCGTAGAGCGCGATCGACGCGGCGACGGAGGCGTTGAGCGATTCGACGTCGGAGGTGATCGGGATGGACGCGATGTGGTCGCAGTGTGCGCGGACGAGGCGCGAGAGGCCCTCGTCCTCCGAACCGACGACGATCACCAGCGGCCCGTCGGCGCCGGGCACCCCGCCCACCTGGACGTCGCCGTCGCCGGCCAGTCCGACGATGGTGTAGCCCAGGTCGGTGGCCTGCTCGAGTGCCCGGTTGAGGTTGCCGGCCATCGCGACGGGAATGCGTGCGGCAGCGCCGGCGGAGGTCTTCCAGGCGGCGGCGGTCATGGAGGCGGAGCGACGTTCCGGGATGACCACGCCCGCCGCGCCGAACGCGGCCGCGGAACGGATGATGGCGCCGAGGTTGCGGGGATCGGTGATGCCGTCGCAGGCGATGAACACGGCGTTGCCGTGTACCCCGTCGGCGAACAGCTCCTCCGGGACGGCGTAGTCGTAGCTCGGCAACTGCAGCGCCACGCCCTGGTGGACGAGCCCGCCGGTGACGCGGTCGAGCTCCGAGCGAGGCACCTGCAGCAACGGGATCGAGTGCTCGGCCGCGTACTTCAGGATGTCGCGGATGCGGTCGTCGCGCTCGGCGCCCTCGGCGAGGTACACCTGCTTGACCGGCATGCCGGCGGTGAGCGCCTCGAACACGGGGTTGCGGCCCACCACCCAGTCGGCGCCCGCCTTCGCGCGGGGGGCGCGCTTCGGGCGGCTGGCCTGGCGACGAAGCGCCTCCTGCTTGGCCTTGTACGCCTTGTGGTAGACGCGGTCCTCGGCCTTCGGCGTGGGGCCGCGGCCCTCGAGCGACTTGCGGATGCGCCCGCCGGAACCCGCGGCCTTGCTCTTGCCGCGGCTGCCAGCTCCGCGCCTCGACGAATTGCCTGCCATCAGTTCACGCTCCACTTCGCGCCGTCGGGGGTGTCGGTAATCGTGAGGCCCGCGTCCGCGAGGGTGTCGCGGATGGCGTCGGCCTTCGCCCAGTCCTTCGCCGCGCGGGCCTCCGCGCGCTGCGCCAAGAGGGTGCCGACGAGCTTGTCCACGACGGGGGTGAGGTCGTCGGGGCTGCCCGACGAGGCCCACTCCGGGGCGGCAGGGTCCAGCCCGAACACGCCGAGCATCGCCGTCGCCGCACCCAGGAGCTGGGACACGTCCAAGCCCTGGGCGAGGGCCTGGTTGCCTGCGCGGATCACCTCGAACAGGGCCGCCACCGCCGTCGGGGTGCCGAGGTCGTCGTCCATCGCGCGCTCGAACGCCACCCACTGCTCGAGCGAGCGGTAGTCGTCGGAGGGCGCAGCCTTCTCCGCGGCGCGCAACACGAACGAGTCGATGCGCTCGATCGCCTTCTCCGCCTCGACGAGGGAGCCGCGGGTGTCGTCGTCGGCGGGGGAGAACTCGATCGTCGAGCGGTAGTGGGGCGCCAGCAGGAAGTACCGGACGGCGCGCGGATCGAACTGCTTGGTGACCTCGCTGACTAGCGCCGTGTTGCCGAGCGACTTCGACATCTTCTCGCCGCTCATCGTCACCCAGGCGTTGTGCATCCAGTAGGAGGCGAAGGGGCGACCGGCGGCGCGGGATTGCGCGAGCTCGTTCTCGTGGTGGGGGAAGCGCAGGTCGATGCCGCCGCCGTGGATGTCGAAGGCGGCGCCCAGGTACTTTCCGGCCATCGCGGAGCACTCGATGTGCCAGCCGGGACGGCCACGACCCCACGGCGACGGCCACGCTGCGGTCTCCGGCTCACCCGGCTTGTGCCCCTTCCACAGGGCGAAGTCGCGGGGGTCGCGCTTGCCGCGCGGGTCGGCGTCGGCGGCGGCCTCCATCTCGTCGACCCTCTGACCCGACAGCTCGCCGTACGAAGGCCACGACTGCACGTCGAAGTAGACGTCACCGGAGCCGTCGGGAGCCGGATAGGCGTGCCCGGCGTCGATGATGTCCTGGATGAGCTCGATCATCTCGGGAATGTGGCCGGTGGCGCGCGGCTCGTAGCTGGGGCGAATGCAGCCGAGGCTCGCGTAGGCCTCATGCAGCTCCCGCTCGAACTCGTAGGCGTGCTCGAACCACTCCACGCCCCGCTCGGCCGACTTCGCGAGGATCTTGTCGTCGATGTCGGTGACGTTCGCGACGATCCGCACCTCGAAGCCCTGGTGCGTCAGCCAGCGACGCAGGACGTCGAACACGACCTCCTTGCGGATGTGACCCAGGTGCGGCGACGACTGCACCGTGAGACCACAGTGGTAGATCGAGACCCTGCCCTCCTCGAGGGGCACGAGCGTGCGCACGGAGCGGGTGGCGGAGTCGTAGAGCTGGAACGTCACCCGCCCAGTCTACGGGCGGGTGAACCGAACCGCACGCGGTGCGGCCAGTGATACCCGGGGTCGGCGTCCCAGTCGTCGGCGGTCAACGCCCCTGCTCGGCCGCCTTACGGCGCAGTGCCTCGATGTCGAAGCCCGTGGCCAGGGGGATGTCCGGATCGTTGGCCTGGTCTTCCCACGGGTCGTAGGGCGGCGCCTCGTCCTGCTCGTCGGCAAACCCCATGGACGGGTCGTACTTGTTGAGCAGTTCACGTTCGCCGGCAGGCTCGAGGGCGCCGAGGTGCTCGTCGGGCAGGCCGCGCAGCACGTCGTGGATGTACCCCTGGACCGCCTCGTCGGTGGGGACGTTGCGGTTCTCGCGCTGGGACTGGTACCAGCGGTAGTCGAGCATCTCGTGGAAGAACTGGGCCGGGTCGCGTTTGCCGGTGAGGTCCTCCGGGATTGCGTTGATGGCCGGCTCGAACACCTCCATCAGCCACTTGTGGGCGAGGACGGACTCCGGCAGGTTCGTGCGCAGGCTCGCGCGGAAGGTGTCCATGTCGTTGAGGAGTCGGCGTGCCTGATGCTCCTCGGCGTCGAGTCCCGTGAGCCGCATGAGTCGGCGCGTGTGGTGGCCCGCGTCGACGACCTTCGGCTTCATGCGCACCTTCCGCCCGTCGGGGGAGGTGGACACCTCGATCTCGGCGACATCGAAGCCGAGCGTGTTGAGACGCCGGACGCGCCCCTCGAGCCGGTACATCTCGGACTCGTCGAACTCCTCGACGTCGGTGAGCTCGCCCCACAACTGGTGGTAGCGCTCGATGATGGTGCGGACGAGCCAGGCGGGCTCGAGCGATTCGTCGAGCATCCCGCCGGCTTCGAGGTCGAGGAATTCGCCGTAGAGGTTGGTGGTGGCGATGTCGAGGTCGTGCTCGCGCTGCCCGTCGGTGAGGCGCTCGTGCAGCTCGCCCGTCTCCGCATCGACCAGGTAGGCGGCGAACTCGCCGGCGTCGCGGCGGAACAGGATGTTCGACAACGACACGTCCCCCCAGTAGAACCCGCTCAGGTGCAGCCGCGCGAGCAACACCACCATCGCGTCCAGCAGGCGTTGCACGGTGTCGGCCTTGATGCCGCGATAGAACAAGGCTCGATATGGCAGGGAGAAGGGCAGATGCTTCGTGAGCAGTACCGGGTCCAGGGGGCCGTCGTCGCCCGTGCGGCCGAGGACGACGCCCAGCGGCTCGACGCAGGGCACGCCCAGCTTGCGCAGCTCGGTGAGCAGGCGGTACTCGTCGACGGCCACCTGCTCCAGGATCTCCTTCGCGGCGACGATGTCGTCGGCCACCTGGATGAACCGCACGACGTGCCGGGAGATGCCGCGGGGTAGCGCGACGAGGTGCTCCGTCGGCCATTCCGCCAGGGGAGTGTGCCACGGCAGGCGCAGGAGGTCGGCGTCGGGCTTGGCCGCGAGGAATCTGGGCATGGCCCGAGTCTACGCGTCGAGGCCCCCGGCGGGGTCGACGCGCTCCAGTCCCTCGACGATGACCGCGACGAGGTCGTCGAGCGACTCGAGCCCGACGCTGAGCCGCAGCATGCCGTCGGTGATCCCGGCCGCGCGCTGCGCCGGGGCGCTCATTGCGGCGTGGGTCATCGTCGCAGGGTGGCAGACCAGTGATTCGGTGCCGCCCAGCGACTCGGCGAGGTGGAAGATCGGCAGGCCATCGAGGAAGCGGTCGACGGCGGGGCGGCCGCCCGCGAAGTCGACGGTCACGATGGAGCCCTGGCTGCGCATCTGGCGCCGGGCCAACTCGTACTGCGGATGATCCGGCAGGCCGGGATAGTGCAGCGCGCGGACCGCAGGGTGGCCGTCGAAGGCGTCGACGACGGCCTGCGCGTTCTCGTCGTGGATGCGCAGCCGCGCCTCCAGCGACCGCAGGCCGCGCATCGTCAGATAGGAGTCGAACGCGCCCGCGGTGGCGCCCAGCGTGTTCGCCCACCAAGCGAGCTCGGCGACGACGTCAGCATCCTTCGCGACGATGGCACCCCCGACGACGTCCGAGTGCCCGGCGATGAACTTCGTCGTGGAGTGGATGACGACGTCGGCCCCCAGCGCCAGCGGCTGCTGGATGAGCGGGGTGCAGAAGGTGTTGTCGACGACGACCTGCGCCCCGGCCGCGTGCCCGAGGCGGGCGACTTCTTCGATGTCGGTGATGCGCAGCAGCGGGTTGGACGGGGTTTCGATCCACACGAGCGTCGCGGGTGCGGCCAGCGCCGCGGCGGCCGCTGCCGGGTCGCTCAGGTCGACGAGGTCCAGCTCGAAGCGCCCGCGCCGGGCGAGCACGTCGAGCAGCCGCCACGTGCCGCCGTAGGCGTCGTGCGCGGCGACCACGCGCCCACCGTCGAGCACGAGCGCCTCCAATGTCACGGACGCGGCGGCCATGCCGCTGCCGACGATGACCGCTCCGGCGCCGTCCTCCAGTGCGGTGAGCGCGTCGGCCAGGACGTCGCGGGTCGGATTGCCGGAGCGGGAATAGTCGTGTTCGCGGGACTCGCCCGGGGCGTGGAAGGTGTAGTTGGTCGAGAGGTACAGCGGCGGGATCACCGAGCCCCGTCCTGAGTCAGAGGCCAAGCCGGCGGTTGTCGCGCGCGTCCATCTGCTCAGTGAAGTCATCGGGTCCTCCTCGGGTCTGGTCGTCAACGGTAGCCGCCGCCGCACGTGCCGAGTCGCCGGTGTCCGTTCCTCGGCACCCGGCGCCGGAAGTTGCCCGAAACTGACCCGGCCATCTGATTGGGTTGTCGCTTGGAGGGTTCTGCCGCCACATGGCCGGGCGCGTCTGGAGAGGACCACGTACACGATGCAGGAAGCTGAGCAGGCTTGGGAGAGGCTGTTGGCGCAGCACGGGCGAGCTGCCCGTGGCGCCGTGCTGGCCTCGGTGGTGGGCGTCGCGCCCGAGGATCCCGACGATGTCCTCACCGCGGAGCTGCGTGAGGCCCGCGTCAATCCGCGCGCGGCCGGGGGCGCGCAGGGAGGCGCTGGCGGCCCGGGCATGATGCCGCCGATGATGATGGGCGGTGCCGGCATGGGGGCCACCGGGGGCGCCGGACGGGCTGGAGCGACGGGGCTCGGCGCGTCCGCAGGCGCTGCGGAGGCGCGGGGTGCCGTCGCGGCGGGCGCGTCGTCGACGCAACCCGGCATCGTGTCCATGCCGGGGCTGGCCGACGCGCGGGCACTCCCGACGACCGGCGTCGGCGTCGCCGGTGCTGGCGGGGGAGCGGGGCTGGGCGCGGGCTCGGCCGGCGCGGGCGCTGCGGGGGTCCTGGCCGCGGGCGCGGCGGCCGGCGACGAGGCGCAGGCGTCGACGAAGGACTTGGCGCCCACCACGGGTGAGGGCGAGGGGTCAGCGTCGGGGGACGGCCTTGCGATCGGTGTGGCGGAGGCGGATGCGCCGACGGGCACCCCGACGACGGACGGCCACTCGTCGTCAGTCGGCGGCGCGAGGCCGCCCGCATCCGAGGACACGGTGAGCGTCGACGTCGAACGCATGCGCAGCGCGGGTGGGAGCTGGCGGCTGCTGTCGGAGGAGATGAGCGGAGCCACTCGTCAGATGCTCCCTCCGGCGTCGCTCGGTTTCGCCGAGCCGGCGCGCCCGGACTCCGAGGGGCTCGCGCTCACGACGCTCGACTGCGCCCAGCAGGCGGCCGCAGAGTTCGACGCCATCGCGCACCGGCTCGTCGGCGCGGCGGGCGACTACGACGACACCGAGGCGAGCAACGCCGCGGCCGCACGGGAAGCGGGGGCGCTGTGATGCTCGAGCAGGTGCAGGCGATCGCGGACGAGGTCGGCGCCACGCTGCAGCGCTACATGCTGGACTCGGCGATCTCCGACGGCGACCTCGCCTCGGACTCCTACCGCGGCCTCATGGACACGCTCGCGCAGCTCGAGGAGGCCGTGCACTCCGGTCTTGCCATGGACCAGGCGGATGCCGACCAGGGCCTGCTGCGGCACCTGCGCAGCCTTCCACTGCTCGGCGCACGGGCGCAGGCCTTCGACGTCGAGCGGGCAGTCCTCGTGGAGCGGGTGCTCGACCTGCTGCACAGCGCCCGCGACATGGTCGAGCGCGAGGCCGAGCCCAACCTCCCCGTCCCCGACGACCTGCAGCGGATCGCCGACGGCTGGCTCGACGCCGCGGGCCGCGTCGAGTCGATCAGCGCTCGGCTGCCGGACCTCGTCGACATCGAGGGCTGGAACGGCGCGGCGTCGTCGCGTTACGGATCCGTCGTCGCGATGCAGATGCTGGCCAGCGACGAACTCCAGCGGCTTCCGCGGGCGGTTGCGGAGGCCTACCTCGGGTGCCGGGACCTCAATCGCGCGACGCTGACGGCCGTCGACCGCTCACTGGGCCTCGCGCTGCGGCGCGGACTCGTGGGTCATTGCCTGCCGCACCTCGTCGGGCTCTACCCGCGCGCGAGCCGCTGGGCGATGGTGCTGGCCGACCTGCTCCAGCAGATGCAGCGGATGATGTCGAGCTCGGAGGAGGGATCGCAGGCGGTCTGTGAGAAGATCCAAGCCGCTCGCCAGCAGGTGGCGGTGGTTGCGTTGGGTTGGCCAAGCGGGTCGCTGAGCGGCGATGGCGGCGAGCGTGGCCACAAGGGCAACGAAGGCGGCGAGGGCTCGCAGGGGCACGGCGGCGGCCAGGGCAAGGGCACCGGGAGTGCCCGCGGCCACGGTGGCGGCCAGGGCAAGGGTGGCGGTTGGTGATGCACAACCTGGCGGAGGACTTCCCCGCGCCGGATTCGTGGTCCGGGCAGGATGCGGAGGGAGGATCCGACGACGTGGGCTCGCCCGCCATCGCCCGCGACTCGCGGCGCACCGTGTGGCTGGTCTACGACGGCGCTCGGGTCGTCGACGTGCGGGTCAACGCCAACTGGCATGCCCGGCTGGGCAGCGTCGCGCGGCTGGAGGCGGCCTTCCAGGAGGCCTGTGCTGCGGGCATGCTCCAACTCGATGCCGTAGCCGCCGACGATGCGCCGTCGCTGGAGGGCATCGTTTTCGACACGCTCCCCGAGCTCGGGCCGGCAGCGCTCGACGCCTACCTGCGCATGATGGACGACCACGAGCGGGCGTGGCAGGAGGCGCTCGACGCGGCGGCGACGACCAGACTGGACGCGGCGCCCGCGGTGCGTGTCGTCGACGGCCCGGTGGCGGTCACGCTGAACCCCGGCGGGCTGCCGTCGTCGGTGCAGTTCGAGCCGCGGTGGATCGTCGCGGCGCAGCCCGGCACGATCGCCGCGAGCGTGCTGCATGCGATCACGCAGGCCCAAGCGCAGTTCGAGCCCACCGAACATCCGCTCGAGGACACCTTGCGCGCGCACGAGCTGCGGCACCGCGTGCTGCTGGAGGGGCTTCGCGCGCTCATCGCGGGGCGACGCTGACGCGGCGCTGGGCGTCGCTGACGCGGCGCTGGGCGTCGCAGGCGAGCGAGGGAAGTGCTTGGGGCCGGACCGCAGAACGCCTCTCGGCGCGTGGCCGCTCGTAGCGGCGAGTAATGGAGCCCGGGGTTACCGCGGCCCGACAGCCCAACTGTAGCGGCGCCGGATCTTCCACCCAAGTGCCCTTGTCAGGCCGGGTCCTGGCCGTTGGGGGGTCAGTACAGGGTGCCGGCCCGCCAGCGGGCGGCAGCCGAAGTCAGGTCGCGGGCAAATCCCTGGTGGGCGGCGGCCGCAGGGGCGTCGTCGGGGTCGAGCGCTGCCGCGCCGGCGGCCTGGATGCGGCAGAATGCGGCGGCCCGTTCGAGTGCGACGGCGAAGTCGCCGGTGAACGCGCCTCGCAGGATGTCGTCGGCGAGCGCCAACACGTCCTCAGGCGAAGGGCTGTGTGGGGCCCCCGCGACGGCCTCGTCGGCAGGGGACGCCGACTCGAGCCCGAGCCGATACTGGAGCCCGGCCCTGGCGGGGTCGGAGGCGACGACGTGACGGAGCAGGTGGATGCGCCACATCGCGCCGGGCAGCGTGTCGGGGGCGGAATCGGCCCAGAGCTCGGCGACGTCGTCGATGCCGTGCTCGTTGGCGTAGTCGACGATGCGCTGCGCCAGCGACGGGTCCTCCGCGGCCCGCACGCGATGCAGGAGCGCGGCGGCGGAGTCGTGGGCGAGCGAGTCCGCCGGGTCACCGGCGGCGACCAAGGACTCGAGCACTTCGCTGGGACGTCGGACGGGTCTGTGGAACTCTCGCACGCGTCCAGCCTAGGCGCCCGGGCCAGCGCAGGTGCGTCGGGAGTAGGCTCGCGGTATGCCCGAGGAGCCGGTGCCGCGATACGAGAGCTTCCAGGACCGCCTGGTCAGAGAGGCGATCGAGCGTGGCGAATTCGACGGGCTGGAGGGCGCCGGCAAGCCCCTGCGCATGCGGCACGTGGGCGACCCGGACTGGTGGATCAAGGACAAGATCGAGCGCGAACGCATCGCCGACGACCTGCGCGAATTGGAGCAGCAGCGGGCCCGGCGGCGCATGCAGCGTCCCCGATGAGCCCCGACGTCGTCCCCCGGCTTGGGCGAGGGGTGACGTCGAAACCCGCCCCTAGCCGCCGACCCTGCGCCGGCAGTCCGTCAGCGCGGTGCCGCCGAGAATGCGGAGAGGCCCCGGACAACCGGGGCCTCTCCGAAGTGGGAGTGGACTGCGATCAGGAGATGCGCAGCTCGGACTCGTTGCTGAACACGTGGATGCTCTTCGGGTCGGCGGCGAGGCGGACGACCTCGCCCTTGCCGGGAGCGGTGCGCGCGCCGACGCGGGCGACGATCTGCTGCGCAGTGAGGGCCTCCTCGGGGGAGAGGCCGGCGAGCGTGCCGTACAGGTAGGAGTCGGCGCCGAGCTCCTCGACCACCGCGACGTCAAGGCCGATGCCCTCGCCGTCGGTGGAGATGTGGAACGCCTCGGGGCGGATGCCGACGGTCAGGGTGCTCTCACCCTCGGCCTTGGCGAGCACCTCGCGGGCGACGGGCACCTTGTAGTCGCCGATCATGACGCCGTCCTCGACGCGCTTGCCCTTCATGAGGTTCATGGCGGGCGAGCCGATGAAGCCGGCGACGAACAGGTTGACGGGGGTGTCGTACAGCTCGAGCGGGGACGCGACCTGCTGGAGGAGGCCGTCGCGCATGACCGCGACGCGGTCGCCCATCGTCATGGCCTCGACCTGGTCGTGCGTGACGTAGACGGTCGTGACGCCGAGACGCTGCTGCAGGGCGGCGATCTGGGTACGGGTGGACACGCGCAGCTTGGCGTCGAGGTTCGACAGCGGCTCGTCCATGAGGAAGACCTGCGGCTCACGCACGATGGCGCGGCCCATGGCGACGCGCTGACGCTGGCCACCGGAGAGGGCCTTCGGCTTGCGGTTGAGGAAGTCCTCGAGGCCGAGCAGCTGGGCGGCCTTCTTCACGCGCTCCTCGCGCTCGGCCTTCGACTTGCCCTGCATCTTCAGCGCGAAGCCCATGTTGTCCGCGACGGTCATGTGCGGGTACAGGGCGTAGTTCTGGAACACCATCGCGATGTCGCGATCCTTCGGCGGGAGGTCGGTCACGTCGCGGTCGCCAATGTAGATGGCGCCCTCGTTGACCTCTTCCAGACCCGCGAGCATGCGCAGCGAGGTGGACTTGCCACAGCCGGAGGGGCCGACCAGCACCATGAACTCGCCGTCGCGAATCTCCAGATTCAGCTTGTCGACGGCATTGCGGTCAGCGCCGGGGTACCGGCGGGAGGCATCACGAAAACTTACTGTGGCCATGCCACACTTCCTTTCCACGGGCAGGTACGTGCCCGACGATCCGTAGTGGAGGGAACGCGTTGTTCCGTACTGCGGACTCTACACGTCGGACGGAGGGCCGCCCAGCCAAGGTGCCGCTGTTACGCAATCGTGACCGTCGGGTGCGGCCGGTACGATGTGCGGGTGACTGCCGACAAGCACCAACGCCCAGGGGCCGACTCGCCCGCGCCGGAGGCCACCGACGAGGCGCCGCCCGTCGACGGGCGTGAGGAGGCCACCGACGAGGCCCTGCCCGCCGACGAGCCCGATGCGGCTGCCGACGAGCAGGAGTGGTGGCAGGACGACGGCATGCCCTGGAAGCGCGAACCCACCCGCGCGGACCTGTGGTGCATCGGCTGGTTCATGTTCATCGGCATCTTCAGTCTCGCCCTCATCCCGACGAGGGCGTGGCTCCTCGGGGTCGCGCCGGACTGGCTCGCGATCATCACCGGCGGCCGCACCGCCACCGCAGCGTCCGGGGCGCTCGCCGGCGTCGGGCAGATGCCGCACTGGCCGTGGGTCTTCGTCGCCGCGTCGATCATGAGCCTGAAATTCGACTGGGTCTATTGGTGGGCAGGCAAGCTGTGGGGACGCGGCATGATCGAGATCTGGGCCGGCTCCAGCAAGCGGGCCGCCAAGGGGTACGCGCGCGCCGAACGCTGGGCCGAGAAGCTCGGGCCCCTCGGCTTCTTCATCGCCTACATCCCGATGCCGCTGCCGCTCATGCAGGTGGTGTTCGTGCTCGCCGGCGCGCAGGGCCTGTCCCTCAAACGCTTCCTCGTCTACGACTACCTCGCCAGCACCGTGTGGCTCGCGTTCTACTTCTGGCTCGGCTGGCAGATGGGCGAGCCCGCCGTGGCGGTCCTCGACGCCTACGCCAAGATCGCCGGCTACGTCGCCCTCGGGCTCATCGTGGTGGTCGTCGTCTCGTCCACCCTCGCCAGCCGCAAGAAGGCCGCTGCGGCGCGCGACTGAGGATCAGGCCTTCGAGAGGATCGCGACGAGGAACTGCGAGTCCGTCGTGAACGGGCGCAGGTCCCAGCTCTCGAATGCCACGTCCAGTGACAGCCCGGCAGCCTGCCCGTCGGCGACGAACTCCTGGAACCCGTAGCCGCGGCCCGCTCCGAAGCCGATGGTCGCCCGACCCTCGGGTGCCAGATGGGCGGCGAGCCGACGGAGCACGTCGACGCGGGTGCTGGGCGCCAGGAACCCCATCACGTTGCCCGCGGAGACGATCACGTCGAACGGTTCGTCGATGCCGCGGGCGGGCAGGTCCAGCTCTGCGAGGTCGCCGACGAGGTACGTCGGGCCCGGATGGTCGAGCTCGGCAGCCTCGATGAGCGCGGGGTCCACGTCGACACCGACGACGACGTACCCCTGGGAATGCAGGTGGCCGTCGAGCCGGCCGGGGCCGCAGCCGGCGTCGAGCACGCGAGCGCCCGGCGCGCACATGGCGGCGACGGTGCGGGCCTCTCCGAGCAGGTCGCGACCCTCTGCGGCCATCATGCGGAAGCGTTGGATGTAGCGCTGCGAATGACCCGGATCCTGCTCGATGATCTGTTGCCAGCGGCTCGGCTCGACCATGTCTTCCCTTCGACGGTGGAGCCCCCTGCGGGAGTCGAACCCGCGACCCTCTGTTTACAAGACAGATGCTCTGGCCGCTGAGCTAAGGAGGCATGGAGCCCCATTGTGCCCCAAGAGGCGGCGTCGGCGCATGCCGCGCATTGCGCCCCGGGGTCGTTCGTCGGCCTCCACCCCCGACGAGGTTCGGCTCGCGGAGGCGCCACGGCCGGGCAGCCTCCTGGCGGGGCAGTCGGCCGGTCCCGTCGGGATCGGCGCCCGGCGGCGTCAGGCGCCGGCAGCGGCGACGAACATCTGGCCCGTGCCGCGGGCGTGCACGTGCTCGCCGGCGGGGATGAAGACGGCCTCGCCGGGCTGGAGGGTCACCGTCGTGTCACCCTCCAACGCGAACCGTCCGTCGGTGGTGAGCGCGATGCGTGCGGAGCTGGTGTGCGGAAGGTCGACGCCGCTGTCGCTCACCGGCGCGAGGAGCCACACCTCGAACTCGGGGAAGCTGGTGGGATAGCGGTAAGCACCGTCGGAGCCCTCGGGGCGCTGCACCTTCGGGTGCAGGGTGCGGAAGTTGACCAGCCCGAGGAGGCCGTCGACGTCGATGTGCTTCTGGGTGAGGCCGCCGCGGATGACGTTGTCGGAGGAGGCCATCACCTCGATGCCGGTGCCGCGCAGGTAGGCGTGCAGTTCGCCCGGCTCGAGCGAGATGGCCTCGCCGGGCGCCAGCGTGAAGTGGTTCATGAGCAGGGCAGCGAGGATGCCCGGGTCTCCGGGGAAGTGCTCGTCGATGTCGACAGCGGTGCGGGCGAACCTGCCGAGGGGGCCCTCGGCGTCCAAACACTCGACGGCGCGAGCGAGGACGAGGTCCACCAGATGTCTGCGCTTGCGGATGGTGAGGACGTCGAGGAACACCTCCTGCAGCGCGAGCTGTTCACTGCGGTCGCGAAGCGGGCCGATCACCGAGGCCAACTCCCGCTCGACGCCGAGCTGTTCGAAGAGCTCGGCAGTCTCGATGGGGGAGCGGAAGCCCAGCAGCCCCTCGAACGGGGTGAGCGCGATGATGGTCTCCGGCTTCGGCCAATCGTCCTTGTAGGAACGCTCGGGATGGCTCACCGGGAGGCCGATCAGCGACTCCTTCGCGTAGCCTGCCACGGCCTGCTCGCGCGTCGGATGCACCTGGAGGCTGAGTGGGCTGGCGCACGAGAGGATCTTCATGAGGAAGGGCAGCTTCGCCCCGTAGGCCTCGACGGAGGCCTCGCCGATCTGCTCGGGGTGCCGGGTCAGATATGCAGCCAGCGACTCGTCGGGGGCATCGAGGAAGGTGGCGGGGCCGCCGTGGTGTGCCCCCAACCAGTACTCCGCCCAAGGGTGTCCGTCGGGTTCGACGCCGAGGATGCGGGGGATCTCCGTGCGATCACCCCACGCGAAGTGCTGCACGGTGCCGACCAGGCGACGCATCGACGCGACCCCCTCTCTCGTGTCTGCAATGGAATGCGTCCATGGTAGCCGTTGTGGGCCGTGTCGTCGGCCAGCAGGGCGCGCGGGTAATGACATGCGTGTGATTCGTCGCATAGGATGGGGGCATGTCCGAAGCCTTGACGCACACCGAGCCCACCTTGGGCGAACGCGAGGCCGCCATCCTCGACTTCGAGGATTCGTGGTACACCTCGTCGGTGCCCAAGGACCAGGCGATCATGGAGGCGTTCGGCTGCTCCTCGGCGCGCTACTACCAGCAGCTCAACCTGCTGCTGGACAAGCCCGAGGCCCTCGCCCACAACCCCCTGCTCGTGAAGCGGCTGCGTCGCATGCGCGCCCAGCGCCAGGCGGAGCGTTCGGCCAAGCGCCTGCGCTGACCCGACGTCAACCCCTGCGATAGCCGCCACTTTCCAGGCCGGCCTGCACCTCGAAGAAGTTCGCCAGGGCCCGATCCCTCGTGCGCCACATGCTCCACCCCATCGCGGCGACGTAGAGCGGCAGGAACGGCAGCCCGAGGCAGTAGGCCCACTGCCAGGCGTGCTCGTCCTCGTGCTCGACGAGTGTCGGGATGCGCTCGACCACCTCCTCCATCGTGCGCTTCGGGATGAGGACGACGCTGCCGACGGTCATCGCGCTGGCCGTGATGAACGGCAGCCGGGCCTCGTCGACGATGATGAGGTGCCCGACGCGACGCAGGCGCCCGCGCGAGGCGAGCCCCAGCACCAGCCCGAGCGGCGTCGATCCGTTGCACAGATTGGCGACGGTGCGCAGCCAGCGGGAAGTCTGCATCTCGGCCTCCGAACTGAGCCCGAATACCTACCCCAAACGAACCCCCGGGCTGAAAGAGTTCGGGTATGACCTCACCGGAGCTTGCCCGAGATCCTGATGCCTTCCTTCAGTACCTCGACTCCCAACTCGACATGTTAATCCGCAAGAGCGCCTCGCTGGCCGCCACGACCGTCGCGGGCCGGGCCACACATGCCAGCGGCGCGGTCGTCGTCGAGTTCGATCCCGACGGTTCCCTTCGGCAGATCGTGGTCGCGCCGTCGTGGGAGCAGGCGCTGAAGCCGGCCGAGCTCACCTCGGCCATCGTCGAGACGCTCGTGCGGGCCCGTGACGGCGACGTCGACGCCGATCCTCCCGCGGCCCGTGACCTCTCCGACGACGAGGTGCGCGCCATCCGCGAACGCAAGCTGGAGGAGGTCAGCCGGGAGATGTTCGTACCCCGCAGCGAAGAGGAGACGAGGGAGCTCGTCGCGTCGCTGCCGGGCTCGCTCGCCGAGCTCAACGCGGCACTGTCGGACTTCGTGACCGACGCGCAACGCCTCGGGGCGCAGGTCTCGGCCGAGCCCATCGAGGTGGAGCGACGCAGCGTCACCTCGTCGAACGCGATGGTCGCGGTGGAGGTGGCGGCGGGCACCGTCGTCGGTGCGCGCGTCGTCGAGAGCTGGGCGGTGGGCCGCTCCGGTGCGACGATCACCGAGTGCTTCAACGAGGCCATCGAGCAGCTGCCCGCGGTGCTCCACCGAGCCAACAACCAGTGATGCAGGAGTCGTGATGACGCAGAACCGATTCGAGGGCCAGTTCAGCGATTGGCGTGACCCGGCGCAGGGCGGCGCCCACCGGCAGCCCGTCGTCGATGCGAAGTCGACGCTGGGGCAGGTCTCCCCGGGGCAGCGGCCCCAGGCGTACGTCGGGGGGGAGCCGCTGGTGCCCCTGCCGAAGGACGCGATCCGCGTGGCCGAGGACGTCACCGTCGAGGACGAGCTGGTGGTCGTCGCGCCCGACGGGACGGTCGTCGACACGCGCGGCGGCACCACGGTGGTGACCACCTCGGAGGGCGTCAGGGTCACCGTCGGCGCCGACGGGACGGTTGCCGTCGACGGCGATGTCCGCAGCGACGACGAAGCCCCCGACGTCAGCCAGTTGGGCGTGGGCGCGTCGCTCACCCTCTCCAACGGCGTCACGATCCGCCGTGCCGAGGACGGCACCGTGTGGATCGAGCAGGCAAACGGACAACGGCTCACCGTGCTGCCCGACGGCCGCGTCGACCTCGACCTGGCCGACGAGTCCCCGCTCGGGCAGCCGGGCGACGGGGACCTCCCCGGGGACCAGCAGCCCGCCGACGGCGAGGCGCCCGGCGATGAGGCGTCCGGCGACGGGGAGGGCGACGACGCCGCCGCGGGCGGTGGCGGTTCGACCGGCGGTGGTGGACCCACGGGCGGTGGCGGTTCGACCGGCGGTGGTGGACCCTCGGGCGGTGGCGGTTCGACCGGTGGCGGTGGACCGTCGGGCGGTGGCGGCGGCGGGGGCGTGCAGCCCAGCGGCGGCGGCGAGCAGGGCGACGGGAACTCCGGCGGTGACGACGGGTCCAGTGACGGCTCCACGGGTGACGACGGCAGCTCCAGCGACGGCGGGACCGACTTCGAGGTCCTGACGGAGGACCTGCGCTCCGACTCACGGTACTTCGACGGGCTGGCCCCGTCCGCGGAAAACCTGGCCGCCTGCTGGGAGGCGATGAAGGACCTCGTCCAGCACTGGGGCCTGTGGGGTTCGGCGCGTGGGCCGTTCCAGGATGGCTGCCAGAAGTTCGTCGACATCCATCGCACCGGTGCCAACGAGATGCACCGCAACGCCGTCGCCCTCAGCGACTCGGCCGACCACTACGACCAACAGGAGGACTTTGCTGTGAGCTGCGCCAACCGGATCGGGGTCGAGCGGTGACGCCCGCGATCAGCACCGGAGGCGGCGTCGCCGCCATGAGCGTCAACGGGTCGTCGGCCGTGCAGGCCTGCGCATTCCAGCTCGACGTCCAGTGGATCCTCGACATCATCGACCAGGTCTCGGAGTTCCTGCGGGGGCTCGGCAAGGCGGTCAATACCGTCTTCGACGCCATCGGCCAGGTCCTCGAGGTGCTGTCGACGATCGCCGACTGGTTCGCCTGGGTGCCGGGCATCGGCGAGATGGCCAAGAGCGCGATCAAGTCTGCCTGCGACATCGCCGGCGACGCGGCCGAGACCGTCGCCAACATCCAGGCCGGGGTGCTGCAGTTCTGCAAGAACGCGCTCGCCCCTTGGGAGATCCGCTCGGCCGGCGAGCAGATCAACGAACAGATCGTCCCGGCAGCGACGGCCTTCGCGCAGGCCCTCGACCCCTCGAACCTCGCCTCGAATGCGAGCTGGGAGGGCGTGGCGGCCGAGCGATTCCGCGCCAACGCCGCAAAGCAGCACCAGTACGCCCAACGGCTCCAGGAGGGTACGGCTGAGTTTGGCGCGACCGTGCAGGAGATGGGCGAGGCCGGCGTGCAGGCCACCATCGACTTCGTCAAGGGATTCTTCAAGGCTGCGGTGGCGCTCTACAAGGCCATCGCGAAGCTGTGGGCGGTGCCCGTCGGCACGGCCATCGCCGCGGCCGACGTGATCCAGCTCGTCATGGCGATCATCTCGATGGTGAAGGTGTGGGTGGAAGCCATCATGGCGATCCGCTCCCAGACGGGGGCCATCCGCGACGCCGCCGGGTCGGCGGCGCCCACGAGCCAGTGGCCTGCCATCGTGCGCTGATCGCGTCGACGACGGGCCGCGCGGGCGGCGTCGGGGCAACCCCTCCGGCGCCGCCCGCGCACGTCGAGACCTTTGCACTCTTTGGGGGAGAGTGCTAAGAATGGTGTTAGCACTCGACTCGGTTGAGTGCTACGGGTCCGGGTGAGGCAACAGCCGTCCGTCGCGGGCACCTGGCTTCCCGACCGACACCTGAACATCCGGGGCTCCCGCCCCACATTTGGGAGGATTTCCTTTCCACCATGGCAAAGCTCATTCAGTTTGATGACGAGGCCCGCCGCGGCCTCGAGCGCGGCATGAACACCCTCGCCGACGCTGTCCGCGTGACGCTCGGCCCCAAGGGCCGCAACGTCGTGCTGGAGAAGAAGTGGGGCGCGCCCACCATCACCAACGACGGCGTCTCCATCGCCAAGGAGATCGAGCTCGAGGATCCGTACGAGAAGATCGGCGCCGAGCTCGTCAAGGAGGTCGCCAAGAAGACCGACGACGTCGCTGGCGACGGCACCACCACCGCCACCGTGCTGGCCCAGGCAATGGTCCGCGAGGGCCTGCGCAACGTCAACGCCGGCGCCAACCCGCTCGGCCTGCGCAAGGGCATCGACACCGCGGTCGCCGCGATCGTCGAGCAGCTCGGCCAGATGGCCACCGACCTGGAGACGAAGGAGCAGATCGCTGCCACCGCGTCGATCTCCGCCGCCGACACCACCGTCGGCGAGATCATCGCCGAGGCGATGGATAAGGTCGGCAAGGAAGGCGTCATCACCGTCGAGGAGTCCAACACCTTCGGCCTCGAGCTCGAGCTCACCGAGGGCATGCGCTTCGACAAGGGCTACATCTCGCCCTACTTCGTCACCGACGCGGAGCGCATGGAGGCCACCCTCGACGATCCGTACATCCTGATCGCCAACTCCAAGATTTCCTCGCTGAAGGATCTGCTGCCCGTCCTCGAGAAGGTCATGCAGTCCGGCAAGCCGCTGCTGGTCATCGCCGAGGACGTGGAGGGTGAGGCCCTCGCCGGCCTGATCGTCAACAAGATTCGTGGCACCTTCAAGTCCATCGCCGTCAAGGCGCCCGGCTTCGGCGACCGTCGCAAGGCCATGCTCACCGACATCGCCATCCTCACCGGCGGCCAGGTCATCTCCGAGGAGGTCGGCCTCTCGCTCGACGCCACCACGCTCGACCTGCTCGGTCGCGCCCGTTCGGTGCTCGTCACCAAGGACGAGTGCACCATCGTCGACGGCGCTGGTGACCAGGCGCAGATCGATGGCCGGGTCTCGCAGATCCGCAAGGAGATCGAGAACTCCGACTCCGAGTACGACCGCGAGAAGCTGCAGGAGCGCCTCGCCAAGCTGGCCGGCGGCGTCGCCGTCATCAAGGTCGGCGCGGCCACCGAGGTGGAGCTCAAGGAGCGCAAGCACCGCATCGAGGACGCCGTCCGCAACGCGAAGGCAGCCGTCGAGGAGGGCATCGTGCCTGGCGGTGGCGTCGCGCTGATCCAGGCGGCTGCCAAAGCCCAGGTCGACGGCCTCTCCGGCGACGAGCTCACCGGCGCCCAGATCGTGTTCGCCGCGGCCAAGGCCCCGCTGCGTCAGATCGCGCTCAACGCAGGCCTCGAGGGCGGCGTCGTGGCGGAGAAGGTCGCCGGTCTCCCGGCCGGTCAGGGCCTCAACGCCGCCACCGGCGAGTACGTCGACATGGTCGCGTCGGGCATCATCGACCCGGCCAAGGTCACCCGCTCGGCGCTGCAGAACGCCGCGTCGATCGCCGGCCTGTTCCTCACCACCGAGGCCGTCATCGCCGACAAGCCGGAGAAGGCCCCGGCCATGCCGGCCGGCGGCGACATGGACGGCATGGGCGGCATGGGCGGCTTCTGAGCCCCCACCGTCTCCCAGACATCCACGAGGGCGGTCCCCACTGGGGGCCGCCCTCGTGCGTTGTCGGCACCGAGCCGGGCATGACGTCGTCCGGGCCGCGGCTCGCCTAGACTGCCCGCCATGGAGGTGTTGCTCGGGATCGGCTCGATGCTGATCAACGTCCTCATCCTGATCGGCATCTCGCGGCGAGTGCTCGGGGTCCCGATCGGTTGGGGCCGCGCGGCCATCATCAGCGCGCTCACGGTGCTCGGGGCGGAGCAGGCCACCGTCGCGGTCCTGGACCTGCTGGGGATCGGGGCCGCCACGCCGGCGGTGCCGCTGCTGATGGTGATCGTGCTGCTGCTGGGCTGTGCGCTGGCGCTGCAGCTCGTCGTGCTCACCGTGCTCGAGCTGGTCATCCCGACGCGGTCGGTGCCGTCGCTGACCGAGCTCGTGCTCGGCATCCCGTCGGCGTGGCGTCGGGCCCGACGCCAGATGGCCATCTGGTGGATCGTCATGCGCCGGGGCCTCACGAGCCACGTCGGCCCCGACAAGGCCCGCGCGGCGGACACCTCCCGCATCGCTCGCTCGCTGCGGCTCGCCCTCACTGACGCCGGCGTGACCTTCGTGAAGTTTGGCCAGATGCTGTCGACGCGCGCCGACGTCGTCCCCGCCCCCTTCGTGCGCGAACTCAGCAAACTCCACAGCCAGGTGGCCGCCGAACCGTGGGAGAAGGTGCGCGGCGTCGTCGAGGAGGAGCTACCAGAGCCCCTCGACGAGGTGTTCGCCGCACTCGACGAGACCCCGATGGCGGCGGCCTCCGTCGCCCAGGTCCATGCCGCGACGCTCACCGGCGGCGACCAGGTGGTGCTCAAGGTGCAGCGCCCCAGGGCGCGACAACAGGTCACCGCCGACCTCGACATCCTCGACCGCATCGCCCACCGCCTCGAACGCGCCACCCAGTGGGGCCGCCGGATGGGCGCCGTCGAGCTGAGCGACGGGTTCGCGCAGTCCCTCCACGAGGAGCTGGACTACCGCGTCGAGGTCGCCAACATGCAGGCGGTGGCGAAGTCGGGCGTGCGCGTCCCGACGGTGTATCCGCAGCTCAGCGGCGAACGGCTCATCGTGATGGAGCGCATCGACGGCCGGCCGCTGTCGTCGGCCGACCTCTCGTCGCTCACGGCGGAGCGCCGACGGGAGCTCGCCGACGAGCTGTTCGCGGGGGTCATCCGGCAGGCCTTCGTCGTGGGCACCTTCCACGCTGATCTCCACCCCGGCAACGTGCTCCTCACCGACGACGGGGAGCTTGCGCTGCTGGACTTCGGCTCCGTCGGCAGGCTCGATCGCCCCGCGCGCACGACGATGCTGCTGCTCCTGCGCGCCGTGGACCGGCAGGACGGGATCGCCGCCACCGACGCGCTGCTCTCCCTCCTGGACCGCCCGGCCCACCTCGACGATCGCGCCCTGGAGCGCGAGATCGGCGCGCTGCTCACCCGCTACCTGGCGGTCGGCGGGGCGGACACGGGCGCGCTGTTCTCGTCGATGCTCGACGTCGTGGTCCGCTTCGGGTTCCGCGTGCCGCCGGCGCTGGCGGCGCTGTTTCGCACCATGGGCGCGCTCGACGGCACACTCGCACTCCTCGACCCGACGTACGATCTCGTCGCTGCGCTGCGCGCCCAGACGGACGTGCTCGTCGAGGGGCTCGTGGGCCGTGAGGCCGTCCAGGAGCAGTTGGAGCATCAGCTCGCGACGGTGCTGCCGCTGCTCGCGCGACTGCCGCGGCGGCTGGCGCGCATCACGGAGCAGCTCGAGGACGGCACGTTCGCGCTCACGACGAGGCCCGTCGCCAACATCGAGGATCGCCGCTACATCAACGGACTCAGCGGGCAGCTGAGCCTCACCGTGCTCGGCAGCGTGCTGGGTGCCGGGGGACTGTTTCTACTGACCCGCGACGGCGGCCCGGAGCTGCTCGCCCCGCTCGGGCTGTGGCCCTTCCTCGGGGTGACGTTGCTGTTCATCGCGCTCACGCTCGGCGCGCGCGTGCTCGCAGGCGTCTTCTTCCACGACGAGCGGGGCCCCGACTCCCGGTAGCGGCACAGTCACAGCCGACGCACAGGCGGCCGTCGAGCACCTCACAGGCGGCGGGGGCTCAATGGTGGTCGTGAACGCATCCACCTCCACCCTCACCCCGCCACGGACGGCCGCGCCCGCGGCGCCACCGGCGGACCGCCCAGACGGCTTGGCGGGAATGCTCCGACGACGAGCTGCGGCCCGCGCGTGGGGCCGGGACGGGCTCGTCGCCGTCGCGAGCGCCTGGCTGACGATGCCCGTCGTGATCTTCCTCGCGGGCGGCGGACTCACCCGGCCCGGCTCGGCCGCAGACCTCTTCACCGGGATCGGGCAGCTCTCGGGCCTGTTGGTCGCAGCGACGATGACCCTCCAGCTGCTCCTGGCCAGCCGCATCCCCGTCGTCGACCGGCTGTTCGGCCACGACGAGGCCCTTCGGCTCCACGCGGGACTCAACACGGCGACGATGACGTTCGTCGTCGCGCACGGCATCGGTGTGCTGGGTGGCGAGGGGCTCGCGTCGGACACCGACCCGGTGAGCGCGTTCGTCTCCTATTGGGCACTCGATGACTTCGTGCTCGCGGTCCTCGCGTTCGCGCTGTTGTGCCTCGTCGGCGCGACGTCGGTGGTGGCGGTGCGCCGCAGGCTGCCGCACGAGGTGTGGTGGGGTATCCACGCGCTCACCTACGCCGCGATCCTGGTCTCCATCCCGCACCAGCTCTCGATGGGACTGCTCGTCAGCGGATGGCCGCGCGTCTACTGGGTGGCGATGTGGGGCGTGACGGCGTTCGCGCTGCTCACGTGGCGCTGGTTCGTGCCGCTGTTCGCCAACCTCCGTCACCAGCTCCGCGTCGTCGACGTGGTCCCGGAGGGCGACGACGCGGTCAGCATCGTCCTGCGTGGCCGCGACATCGCGGCGCTCGGGCCCAAGGCGGGTCAGTTCTTCCACTGGCGCTTCCTCGCCGCGTCCCTGTGGCGCCACCAGCACCCCTTCTCGTTGTCGGCAGCGCCGCAGGGCGACTTCCTGCGCATCACGGTGCGCGAGCTGGGCCGCGGCACGGCGATGCTGCAGCACGTGCAGCCCGGCACGCGCGTCTGGTTCCAGGGGCCCTACGGGGTGTTCACCGACGCGGCGCGCACGAAGCCCGGCCTGATCCTCGCCGGGGCCGGCGCGGGCATCCTGCCGTTGCGCGGCCTCCTCGAGAGCACGCCGGTCGTCCCCGGCCGCGCGCTGGTGATCCTGCGCGCATCCAGCGAGCGCGAGCTGTATCTGCTCGATGAGATCGCGAAGCTGTGCGCCGAGCGCGGCGCCCGCCTGGTGACGCTCGTCGGCCGCCGCGACAACATCCGCACCTGGCTGCCGACGAATCGCGCCGACTTCCGCCTCGACGCGGCCGCCCCGTGGCTGGCCGACGCCGACCTCTACGCCTGCGGTCCGACGGCCTGGACCGACGCCCTCGTCGCCGCCGCAGCCCTTCCCCCCGAACAGGTTCACGTCGAAAGGTATTCCTGGTGAGCATCCGAACCAACGCCCTCGCGGCCTTCGCATCCCTGTCCCTCCTCGCGATCGGCTGGGGCATCACCCAGCCGCTGGCGCAGGCGAGCAACGACGACGTCCCCAGCGCCAGCAGCGGCACCACCACCGATCCCGACGCGTCCGCAGGCGGCCCGTCGGATGAGGAGAGCGGGCAGCAGTCCTCACCGGATCCCCAATCCTCGGGGTCCGACACGGAGTCCACGACCGACGCGGCCACCTACGCCGACGGCACGTACACGGGCAGCGTCACGAGCAACGAGTTCGGCCAGTGGCAGGTGAGCGTCACCATCGCCGGCGGGCAGATCACCGACGTTCAGGCGCAGACCTCCGCCAACGACCACCATTCCGAGCGGATCAACCAGCAGGCCGTGCCGATGCTGCGCGAGGAGGTGCTGGAGGCGCAGAGCGCGGACGTCGACTTCGTCTCCGGCGCGACCCTGACGAGCGACTCCTACCTCACGTCGCTGCAGAGCGCCCTCGACGAGGCACGGCAGTGAGCGCCCCGCCGACCCTGCACGGGGGCCACTTCGAGGCGATGGGCACCGTCGTCTCACTTGCGGCACCCGCGCCGCTGCCCGCGGGCCGTCAGAAGGCGTTGGCCGCGGAGTTCGAGCGCCTGGAGGCGTTGTTCTCCATGTATCGACCGGATTCCGAGGCCGCACGCGTCGGGCGCGGCACGCTCGACGTGCGCGACGCCTCCGACGAGTACCGCGACGCCCTCCAATTGGCACTCGACTGGCAGCAGGCCACCGACGGCGCCTTCACCCCCTTCGCGCCCGACGGCACCGTCGATCTGACCGGCGTCGTGAAGGCGCTCGCCGTCGAGTCCGCGGCTGGACTGCTCGTCGACGTGCCCGACTGGTCGGTCAATGTCGGCGGCGACGCGCTCGTCGCCGGCCGGGCGGGTGGGCGGCCGTGGGTTGCGGGCATCGTCGACCCCTTCGATCGTGGGCGGTTGCTCACCAAGTGCGTGCTCGACGAGCACCGCGCCGTCGCGACCTCCGGCGTGGCCGAGCGCGGGGAGCACGTGTGGCGCCGGGACGAGCACTTCGCGCAGGTGAGCGTCGTCGCCGACGACATCGTCACCGCGGACGTCCTCGCCACCGCGATCCTCGCGGGAGGACCTGCGACGTTGGACCTCGCCGTGGCGAGGTGGCCGGTGGCGGTCATCGCGATCGCCCGCGACGGCGCGATCCGCGCCACCGACGCCTTCCGGCGGGCTGCCTGAGGGGCCGTTTCGCCGGGTTGCGGCGCTCGACGGGCGTGGAGCGGCAGAATGGGTCCATGGCCCTCCTCGAAGTCATCGCCCTGCACGCCGGGGACGCGCGCGGCGCCGAGGCCGGCGGCGCGGACCGGGTGGAACTCGTCGGCACCATGGACGACGACGGGCTCTCGCCCACGCCCGCCTTGGTGGAGAAGGTGCGGCTGGCCACCTCCATCCAGATCCGGCCGATGCTGCGCCTGCGCGCGGGCTTCGGCACCGACGGCGGCGAGGTCGCGCGGCTGAAGGGGCTCGTGGGCAGCTTCATGTCGGCCGGCGCGGACGGCGTCGTCCTCGGCTTCCTCAACCGCGCCAACGAGGTCGACCTCGAGGTCATGACCGAACTCATGGGCGAGTCCGAGGTGCCGTACACGTTCCACCGCGCCATCGACCACTGCTTGGACCAGCGTCGCGCGTGGGAGGCGCTGCGTCGGCTGCCCGGCGCCCCGACGCAGGTGCTCGCCGCCGGCTCCGTGCGCGGTGTCGAGCACGGGCTCCCCGAACTCGTCGACCGTGCCCGCGACCCGGAATTCAGGCGGCTCATCATGGCCGGCGGCGGACTCCACCCCGACCACGTTCCGTGGCTTGTCAGGGCCGGCATCCGGGCATTCCACATCGGCTCGCCGGCGCGTCCGGGCGGCTCCTTCAAGGCCTACGTCGATGCGGATCTCGTGCGCTCCTGGCGCGAGCTGATCGACGACGAGGTCTCCGCCGACCGTCGCCGGCAACGGGAACACGGCCTGTGAGCGGCGATCGGCCCACGCGGCACCGCAGCGCGGCGCGGGTGCTCGTCGTCGCCGACGGGCGCGTGCTGCTCCAGGAGGACTCGGACCCGGGCGTCGCAGGCTTCACCTGGTGGGTGACCCCGGGAGGCGGGATCGACGCGGGCGAGGACGCGGTGGCGGCCGCCGTGCGCGAGCTGTGGGAGGAGACCGGCCTCGACGCCACGCTCGACGAGCTGCGCGGCCCCGTCGCGCACCGCCTTGTGCGCCACGGCTACTCGGATCGGGTGCTGATCCAGCAGGAGACGTTCTTCCGCATCGACGTGGAGCCCTTCGCCCCGAGACCTGCCGGCCTCACCGCCACGGAGCGTCAGCGCATGCGCGGGCACCGGTGGTTCGACGTCGACGCGCTGCCGGCCATCGTGTGGCCGTCGGTGCTTCCTCGGCTGCTCGACTGGGACGGCGGCCCGGCGATCGAGCTCGGGCGCATGGACGAGTCGACGGTGGCCTGAGCCTTGGTCGCGAGCCTCAGAGCCCGCGACGCGGGGGCTGCTGGCGGCCGCGTGACCCGTCGAGCCCTGCGACGTAGGCGATCGCGAAGCCGAAGGCGATGAGCGACACGAGCGGGTCCAGGGCGCCCGGGTCGGACAGCAGTTGCAGCAACAGCAGTGCACTGCCCGTGCCGACCGCGACGGAGCCGAGGGTGCGTACCCACGGCACGCGCAGGCGCGCGACGAGGCCGGTCAGCATCAGCAGCAGGGGGCCGGAGGACGGGATCAGCGCCCCGAAGCCGCACAGGACCGCGCTCAGGATCAGGAGGCGTCGCTTCGGCGCCACGTCCTGCATCCCGGGTGTGGCGGGCACGGCGGGCGGCGGCCACTGCTGGTTGAGATGCGGCGCGTGCGCCGGTGTGTTGGCGCCGGCGGCTGGCCGCTGGGCGGGCGGCCATGGGTTGCCGGGTTGGGGTGGAACAGGCTGGGGCGCGGTGGGCCGGAGGGTGGTCGTCGGGGTGGTGGGGATGAGCACGGTGTGCGGCGCGGGCGGTGGCGGCTGCGTCTCGACGACGGCCGTGGAGGACGTCACCTGGAAGGGCGCGCGCGGATCGCGGGTGCCGTCGGGCATGGTCGGCACGCTCGTCATCGTGGAGCGGGTCACCTCGAACGGCGACGACGGGTCCCGGCCGGGACGCCCGTTCGCGCCCAGTTCGGACAGCGGGCGCGCGTCGACGGGTTCGAGGCTCTGCGGTGCGGCGACGGCGCCCGGGGTGACCGGCTCGCTCGCGGGGGCGGCCTCGAGCGGCTCGGCGCGGGGGGTGGCGAAGCCGTCAGGACGCTCGATGGGCGCGTACTCCGCCCCGTCCTGCCAGCTTGCCATGGGCCCATCCTATGCGGCGAACCGGCGCAGGCCGCGGGCGAGTCGGGTTGCTGACCCAACCTGGCGAACGCGTGACGCACATGGCCGGACAGGATTCCTTCCCCGACGTATTCGACAGGATCGCCGACACCGCTCGCCCAATCCAGGCCGAGCAGGACACGCTGCGCCCCGCTGACCCCGAAGCGATCGCTTCCCGTGAAGCCGCGAAGCGGCTCGTCGATCTGGCCATCAACGTTGCCATCGAGGAGGTGCTGGGCTGATGGGCAGGAAAGGGAAGGCCAGTCGGACCGGCAGGGAAGTCATCGATCGGATGCGCAAACAGGGCAAGATCGTCACCATCGACGGTGAGGACATGCTGCTGGGGCGGGCGCCTGGCTCCGACAAGGTCTGGGAAGTGCCGATGTCCGAGGCGACATGGGACACCACCCAGTCAACGCCGTGGATCACTGGAACAACGTGGGCATCCATCACGGTGCTCGGTCGCCCGAGGTGCGGCAATGGATGCTCGATGCGGACAACTACGAACTGCAGCCGTCCAGCTACCACCGCTCTCAGGGAGCCGGTCTTGGCCGCACCCACGACGATCCCGATTGAGAAATGGACCTGTGGATCTGTCGCAGTCGGACCAGCAACTCGCGGATGCACTGTGGGCGCTGAACGAGAAGCTCGAGCCGCCTATCGAGTGGGGAATCTGGAGGAGGCGCGCGCTCGGGGAGGAATACTGGTCGCGGGTGCCGGAGCCGAAGCATCAGTGGGATCGCGTGTCGCAGGCTCCGATGTTCTTCGCCCGCAATGCCAGGCGGCAGGGCGCGTTCGACGATGCCGCGTTGTGGCTCGAGCGCCTGCGTCCCTGAGCGCACGATCTGGATGAGGCGCCCTTGGTCGCGACCATCGCGCTGATCGATGGGGCCATCGCCTCGCATCGAGGCGACGAGACGGCAGTGTTGGGACATTTCCAGTTGGTCGATGACGCCATTGGCAGGCGTGGGTTTGAGGACGAGGACCTCGAGTACCGGCAGTTCCTCGTCGACCGCGGCCTCCTCCAGCGATCACCGCGCAGCGAGATTGAGCATTCGTGCAGCCAGTTGCCCGGTACGCTCACTGCGGTCCTAGCCTTCGAGGTGGAGAAGTACCCGGCATCATCGAACCTGGAGGAACGCAACGTGGACGTCATCATTTGCCGAGATCGCGAGAAAGTCGGCGAAGTGGCCGCCCAGTACGTGGCCGCCGGCGTCGAGGGCAAGGACCTGCCGGTGCTCGGATTCGCCACGGGAAGCTCGCCCCTGGGGCTGTACGAGGCGCTGGCCCGCCGCGTCGCCGACGGCTCCCTCAAGCTCTCGCACGCCAGGGGCTTCGCGCTCGACGAGTACGTCGGCATTCCCCTCGAGCACCCGGAGAGCTACCACGCCGTGATTCGGCGGACCGTCGTCGAGCCGCTCGGCCTGGATCCGGCGCTCGTGCGAGTCCCCGACGGGCTCGCCGAGGACGTTGACGCCGCGGCGGCGCGCTACGACGCGGACATCGTCGCCGCCGGCGGCATCGACGTGCAGATCCTCGGCATCGGCGCCAACGGGCACATCGGCTTCAACGAGCCCTTCACCTCGTTCGGCTCCATCACCCACAAGGTGGCGCTCACCGAGCGGACCCGCAGCGACAACGCCCGCTTCTTCGACTCATTGGAACAGGTGCCCACCCATGCGGTCTCCCAAGGGCTGGCCACCATCATGCGGTCGCGCCGGGCGGTCCTCGTCGCCTCCGGCTCGTGCAAGGCCGAGGCCATCGCCGCGATGATCGAGGGCCCCGTCGCGGCACGCTGTCCCGCGTCCCTCCTGCAGTTCCACCCGGACGTCGTCGTGGTCGTCGACGAGGCCGCCGCAGAGCAGTTGCAGCATCGGGAGCATTTCCGGACTGTCTGACGGCTGGGTATGCTGGCAAGTCGAGACATCATCAGGAAAGAGGAGTCGACTTGCCTACCGGAAAGGTGCGCTTCTTCGACGCGGAGAAGGGCTTCGGGTTCATCACCAAGGATGGCGGCGGTGACGTGTACGTCCGCGCCACGGCCCTGGCCGATGGAGTTGCGGCGCTGCACGCAGGCCAGCGTGTCGATTTCGGCGTGGTCGAGGGGCGCCGAGGTGAGCAGGCCCTCAACGTGAAGGTGCTCGAGCAGCCCCCGTCGCTGTCGAAGGCGTCGCGGAAGAAGCCTGCCGAGATGGCCGTGATCGTGGAGGACCTGATCCAGCTCCTCGACGGGCTCGGCAACGGCTACCGCTCCAACCGCCACCCCGACCCGAAGATGGCGGCCAAGGCGGCGCAGGTGCTGCGCCGCGTCGCCGACGAACTGGAGAAGTAGTCTTGGCAGTCGCGAAGAGCAAGGCCCCGAAGCTCGACCAGATCGCCGCGGATGCGGTCGATCTGGCACGTGCGGCGGCGCAGGAGGTGGCCGGCGCGGACGCCGTCGGGGGGCATCTCGGGGTGGTCGCCGAGGATGGCGACCGCGTCGTCACGCACTACTTCGAGTGTGAGTTGGCCGGATACCCGTCGTGGCGTTGGGCGGTCACGCTCGTGCGCGCATCCCGGGCGAAGGCGGCCACCGTCAACGAGGTGGCCCTCCTGCCTGCCGACGGCGCCCTGTTGGCCCCGGCGTGGGTGCCGTGGGAGGAGCGCATCCAGCCCGGCGACATTGGGCCAGGCCTGCTCATGGCCACCCCCGACAACGACCCGCGTCTCGAGCCCGGTTTCGCGGCGACGGACCTGCCCGCCGATGCCGACACCGCGGAGTGGGTGCAGTTGCGCACCACCGTCGCCGAGCTGGGGCTCGGCCGCGAGCGTGTGCTGAGCCTCGAGGGGCGCGACCAGGCCGCCGAGCGTTGGCTCGCCGGCGCCCCGGGCCCGTCGGACGACGGCTCGCGCGAAGCACCCGCCAACTGCGCCACCTGTGGCTACTTCGTCCCGCTGCGTGGCTCGCTCGGCACCCTGTTCGGTGCCTGCGCGAACGCCTACTCCAAGTCCGACGGCCGCGTCGTCCATCTCGACCACGGCTGTGGCGGGCACTCGGACGTCGTCGAGCAGTCACGGGCGCGTGAGCTGCCGGCCCCCGTCTTCGACACGATCGGCGTCGACGAGGTCCTGTTCGACTGACGCGTGGCACACGCGGGCCGGTCATGCATGACGGTGTTTGCGACTCGGTCTGGTTCGGGTCGCCGCAAGGTGGCGCACTACGATGCCTGCCGTGGTTACGAACACTGAAACGGCTCCGCGCGCCGAGGGCTCGGCCCTCGACCGCTACTTCGGCATCACCCGCCGCGGCTCGTCGATCTCCCAGGAGATTCGCGGCGGACTGGTGACCTTCTTCGCGATGGCCTACATCATCGCGCTCAACCCCCTCATCCTCGGCACCGCCGTGGACAAGAACGGCAACCTCATCTCGGGCGCACCCCAGATGGTCGGCGGCGAGATCGACTCGGCCGCCGTCGCCGCGTCGATCGGCATGGTGGCGGCCGCGACGGCCCTCATCGCAGGCCTGCTCACCATCTGCATGGGTGTCGTCGGACGCTTCCCGATGGGTCTGGCCGCAGGGCTCGGCCTCAACGCGCTCGTCGCCTACGTGCTGGCTCCGCAGATGACGTGGGGTCAGGCGATGGGCCTCGTCGTCTGGGAGGGCATCCTCATCGGCATCCTCGTGCTCACCGGCTTCCGCACCGCCGTGTTCCGGGCGGTCCCGCACACGCTGCGCAGCGCCATCTCCGTCGGCATCGGCTTGTTCATCGCCTTCATCGGCCTCATCAACGCCGGCGTGGTGCGCCCCGGCGGCGGGACCGCCGTCGAGCTCGGCATCGGCGGCTCGCTCAAGGGCTGGCCCATCTTCATCTTCCTCTTCGGCTTCCTGCTCCTGATCGCGCTGCACGCGCGCAAGGTCAAGGGCGCGATCCTCATCTCGATCGTCGCCGCCACCGTGCTCGCGATCATCGTCGAGTCGTTCGCGAAGCTCGGCGCGCAGGCCCCGGACGGCTCCAACCCCACCGGTTGGTCACTGAACGTGCCCACGCTGACCGACTTCCACCTGCCGGACCTGTCGCTGCTCGGCAACGTCGACATGATCGGGGCGTTCTTTCCCGACGGGCAGTTCTCGCTCACGCACACGATCGCGCTCATCGTGCTCGTCTTCTCCCTGCTGCTGGCCGACTTCTTCGACACGATGGGCACCGTCGTGGCCGTCGGCTCCGAGGGTGGCCTGCTCGACGAGGACGGCATGCCGGAGCGCACCACCGAGATCCTCCTCGTCGACTCGCTCGGCGCCGTCGCCGGTGGCCTCGGCTCCGTGTCGTCGAACACCTGCTACGTCGAGTCGACGACGGGCGTCGCGGAGGGCGCGCGGACGGGCCTCTCGTCGGTCGTAACGGGCCTGGCGTTCCTCGTCGCGATCTTCCTCGCCCCGATCATCAACATGGTGCCGTCCGAGGCCGCAGCTCCCGCGCTGGCGTTCGTCGGCTTCCTGATGATCTCGCAGGTGACCGACATCGAGTGGTCGAAGCCGGAGCTCGGCATCCCGGCGTTCTTCACGATCATCTTCATGCCGTTCGCCTACTCCATCACCACCGGCATCGGCATCGGCTTCCTCGGCTACGTCTTCCTGAGCCTCGTGATGGGCCACGCGAAGCGGATCCACCCGCTGATGTACGTCGTGGCGGCGATGTTCATCGTCTACTTCGTCCAAGGGCCGCTGCTCGACCTGATCGGCGGCTGACCTCCGGCTCCGCATCGCAGGGTGTTGGGTCGGGGCCCATGGCTGGGTCCCGACCCAACACCCTGTTTGCTGCTTGGGGTGTGATCGGTCACGAACTGAGTCTCGCCCAACCCTTGCCCTCACCCGGGTCCGGCGTGCTACTGTAGCCGGGACACGAAATGATACCGGTCACATTTCATGGGTGATCTGTCCGGTCACCAGTGGCATGCAGCGCGTCCCGAAGGAGTGGCACAGTGGCGTTGAAGAGTAGATGGCAGGGGCACCTGGCAGGCGTCCTCACGTTGGGGTTGGCGGTGTCGATGATCCCCTTCGGCGCTGCGCGCGGCGCGGGGGTGGAGGTCCCGACCCCGTCGGCGCACTACGACATGTCCCATCGAGGGGCATCGCTGCTCGATGTCTCCGGCAACGGGCGCGACGCGCACCTCGTCGACGTGGAGGCGTCGGACTTCGCCAGCCACGACGGCATCACGACCCTCACCTTCGACGGCGATGGGTACGCCACGTTGCCCCAGGGGCTCGTGACCCCCGAGGACAACGACTTCGCCGTGGAGATCAGCCTCACTGCAGCGAAGCAGCAGAACCAGTTCGCATGGGTGATCGGCGACGGCATCGGCCAGTGGAACACCACCCAGCTCGGCAGCCACGTCTTCCTGAATCCGGCCGCGTCCGGCAACGAGCGGCACCAGGTCTTCGGTGGCATCCGTGTGAAGACGGGCAGCGGCAACGGCGAAGTCCGCATCCTGTCCGGTCGCACGCTGGAACCCGACGTGGTGAACACCGTCACGATGGTGTCGAGGGACGACACGATCAAGCTCTACCTCAATGGCGATGAGATCGCCTCGCAGACCCACCCCTACACGATGTCCCAGATCGTCCCGAGTGGTGACGTGCTGGGTTACCTTGCCCGATCCCTCTACAGCCCAGACCCGCGCTTCGAGGGGACGCTGCTCGACGTGAAGTTCTGGGACGAAGCGCTGGATCCCGAGCAGATCAAGGCGTCCATGCCCTCCGACGAGGAGAGGAACGCAGCACTCGACGCCATCATCGAGCCGAAGCTCCTGCCGGCGCTGCTCGGTGACAATCCCTCGGCGCAGGCAATCAGCTCGAATCTCACACCGCCGGCCGTGATCGACGGCGTGCCCCTCACCTGGGAGAGCTCCAACCCGTCGGTGATCGGCCACGACGGCGTGGTGACGCGCCCGTCCGACGCGGACACGCGGGTCACGATGACGGCGACTCGAACCACGGGCCGCGAGTACCACTACGAGCTCCTCGTGCTCGCGTTGAACGACCAGAACGCCCTCGACGCGGACCTCGACGCCCTGGACATTCCCGAGCGGGCCCACGAGCATCTCCCACTGTTCGTCAAGGGGCAGCAATACGGCTCCGACATCTCATGGACCTCGTCCGACCCTGCCGTGGTCACCCCGTCGAACCCCGACTACGTCGCGCCGTCGGTCGGACTTGCCGACCCCTTCGCCGACGGCGGCCAGATCAGCCGCCCGGCCTACGGGGACGGAGACGTCCCGGTGACGCTCACCGCGACCGCCACGCGCGGCGGCCTGACCGCATCCCGAACGTTCCAGGTGATCGTGGAGGAGCAGGGTCGGCGGGCGCCCGACGCCGGGTACGCGGCCGCGTATTTCATGGGAGACTCGGCCAGCCCTCGAGCCGACGAGAAGATCTACGAGGCCTACACCACCGGCAATGACTTCTTCACGTTCGTCGAGGCCAACGACCGGCAGCCCGTGATCACCTCCACCACGGACAAGAAGGGGCTGCGGGATCCGTACATTCTGCGCTCACACGACGGTGACCGGTACTACATGTTGGCCACGGACCTGTGCATCGGCTGTGGTCAGAGCTGGAGTGAGGCGCAGTCGCAAGGATCGCTCAAGATCATGGTCTGGGAGTCCCAGGACTTGGTGCACTGGACTCGGACGAATGCATCCGAGGACACGGGCATCACGGTCAATCGGCCCGAGGCTGGCATGACGTGGGCTCCCGAGGCCTACTGGGACGACGACCTGCAGTCCTACGTCGTGCACTTCTCGTCGCGCCTCTACGACGATGCCTCGCACACGTCGATCGAGTCCTACCACTCCCGGATCCAGATGGTCTTGACCAGGGACTTCAAGACGTTCACGCAGCCGCCCGTCATCTGGCAGGACACCGGCAAGTCGCGCATCGACTCCACCGTCATGAAGATCGGCGAGTTCTACTATCGGTTCACCAAGAACGAGGAGGGCGACGGCGCCCTCGGCCTCGAACGCGGCAAGGACATCTTCTTGGAACGGTCGTCCGTCCTGACCGCCCCGACCCATCGCAGCGATTGGGAGGCCGATCCGTCGCAGACGTGGCAACTGATCGACACGGCGATGACCACCAAGGTCACCGGACAAGCAGGCGAGGGGCCGCAGGTCGTCAGGCTGAACGAGGGTGACCCGAACAATGCATCCGGCGACGGCTACGTCGTCCTGGTCGACAACTACGGATCGGGCGGCTACAAGGGCTTCGTCACCACCGGCGAGGCGATCGCCGATTCCAGCCGATCCGACCGCCTGTCCGAGCGCGCCGACTGGAAGGTCTACGACCCGGCCGTCGACGGCAAGTCCGGGCTGCCCGAGCGGCCGAGACACGGCTCGTTCGTGAACGTGCCCCAGCAGGTGCTCGACGCGATGGCCGGGTGGCGGGCAATCGAGCCCGTCAGCTCCTCCATCACGGCCAGCCAGGGCGCCGGCCGAGCGGTCACCGTGGAGGTCGCCGCCGCCGACCAGGGGCAGGTCGTGGGCAACGTCAAGGTCACCGGCGCCCACACCGACCTGACCATTCGCCTCGATGACGGTCGCGCGACCTTCGAGGTCCCGGAGGCGGAGACCGGGGCCCTCCAGCTGCGCTACCTCGGCTACCGGGACAACCTGGTCTCACCGTCGAACACGTCGTTCACGCCAGAAGGCAATGATGACACCGTGCCCCAGGCCGCCCCGATCGCGGAGTACAGCTTCGCCGAAGCGCCCGCCGACGGCAGGACCGTTCCCAACCTGGCTGGGGGCTCCCCACTGGGTGCCGCGATCGTCCAGAACCCGGACACTGCGAAGTTCGACGACGGTTCCCTGCTGCTGCCCGGCGGGTCCAAGAACTCGACGGGTACGTGGGTGCGTCTGCCCGACGACATCCTGAAGGGCGCCACCTCCGCCACAGTCCAGACAGAGATCAAGGCCAGCGAGGCCATGCGGAACAAGTACCACTTCCTGTGGAACGTCGGCAACGACGCGAACCGGGAGTACCTCTTCGCATCCCTGACCTGTGCGGGCGGGAGGGCATCCGCCGTCGGGCTGCTCACCGACAGCGCTCATGACTACTTCTTCCGCAACGGTAGCTGCGACTTCCGTGCCGACGAGTGGCTGTCGGTCACCGCGGTCGTCGACGCGGAGACGACTCCGCACCAGTTGCGGCTCCACGTCAACGGTGTCGAGGTGGCCTCGGGGACCATCGGCGATCAGTCGGTCGCGGGCGTCGACGACCAGTCGCTCAACACCATCGGACGATCTCCCTGGCCCGACGAACTCTTCGCCGGGGCCGTCGCCAACTTCCGGGTGTGGGACGAACCCCTGACGGCCGACCAGATCGCGAGGATCTCGGACGAGGACGCCAAGCTGCACGCCGACGAGATCGCCGCCTCGGCGGCCAAGAGGCTCGCCGCGTTCAAGGTGCCGACGAGCGTGGCGGCGGACACCCTGGCTCTGCCGCGGGATGAGGACGTCCGCTGGACGTCGTCGGACCCGTCCGTGATCGACGTCGACGGCACGGTGCGGCGCCCGGCTGCTGGTGAGGCTGCGGTCACCGTCACCCTCACGGCCATTGCGAAGGTCCGCGGCCAGGAGGCCACTCGCGACTTCGCGGTCACGGTGGAGCCCGAGCTGACTTCGGAGGCGAAGGCGCGGCTGGATCTCGATGCGCTGGCCGTCCACAACCAGGACAACATGCGCTCCAACTTCTCCGTCCCGCTGGTGGGCGATGAGGGATCGACGATCACCTGGGAGGTGCTCGACGCCGGGACGACCGGGGCCGTGCTCACCGACGGAGTCCGTGACGGCGCGCAGACCGTCGAACTCCGCCGCCCCGCCGCGGGGGGCGAGGACTCGTCGATCGTCCTTCGCGCCCGCGTGCGCAACGGCGACGTGACACTCACCAAGGACATCGCCATCACCGTGCCTGCCATCGCCCAGCAGGAGGGCGAATACGAGGCCTACATCTGGTCCTTCTTCACGGGGGAGGGCGACGGCGCGGAGCGGGTCTCTCTCGCCGCCTCGAAGGGCAACGATGCGTTGGCCTGGAATACCCTCAACGATGGTCAGCCGATCTTCTCCTCGAGCCTGGGCGAGGAGGGGCTTCGCGACCCGTTCATCATCCGTTCCAAGGACGGCGACCGGTTCTACTTGCTGGCGACGGACCTCAAGATGTCGGCCCGCAACAACACCGACTTCGCCGGTGCGCAGACCAACGGGTCCCTCCATCTCGAGATCTGGGAGTCGGACGACCTGGTGCATTGGTCGCAGCAACGCCATGTGCGGGTCTCCCCGGACGTCGCGGGCAACACCTGGGCGCCGGAGGCCTACTTCGATGACGAGATCGGCAAGTACGTCGTCTATTAGGCGTCGAATCTCCACGAGTCCGCCGACGTCGCAGACCGCCGTGGGCCGACGTACAACCGGATGCTCTACGCCGTCACCGACGACTTCGTGACGTTCTCGGAGCCGCAAGTGTGGATCGACATGCGCAGCGACAACCAGTGGGGCACCATCGACGTCACGGTGGCCAAGGAAGATGGGGTCTACTACCGCTTCTACAAGGACGAGGACAAGGACATGACCGTCCGTCTGGAGCGGAGCACCGACCTGCTCGACACCTTCGTCGGGGACGATTCCCTGCCCGTGCCCCAACCGGACACGGCCAAGTGGAGCCTGATCCAGGAAGAGATCGCAGCAGGCCTGCCCAATGGTGCCGGCGGCACCTTCAAGAGCGGTGAGGGGCCGAGCATCTTCCCGGCGAACCCCGGCGACGTCAACGGCTACGACTGGTATCTGTTCATCGACCAGCCCAACTACCACGGCGGCCCGAACCACTATGTGCCCTTCGGGACCACCGACGCACTCAAGGACATCGACGCCGAGTCGTGGGATCCACTGGGAGCCAAGCTCAGCGCAAATCTTCCCGAGAACGCGGATGGTGGCAAACCTCGTCACGGCACGGTCATCCCCGTGACGCGCGCGGAGTACGAGCGGGTGCTGAGGGCATACCAGCCGAGCATCGCCGTCGCATCGGTGGAGGCCGTGGCCGTCGAGACGAAGGTGGGCGTCGCGCCCGCGTTGCCCGATCAGCTCGAGCTGACCATGGTGGACGGTGACACGCACCTGGTGGACGTCGTCTGGGAGGCGGTCGATGCCGCGGCGTATGCCGAGGCGGGCACCGTCACCGTGCGAGGGACGGCCCAGGACGACTCGCGCGCTCCGGTGGAAGCCGAGGTGACGGTCACCGAGGGATCGACCCCCAAGCCGGAGCCGACTGTGGGGCCGTCGTCGGAGCCGACAGCGGGGCCGTCGTCGTCGGAGCCGACCGTGTCGCCTGCGCCGGGAGCGCCGACCGAGCCGACGCCGAGCGCTTCCGAGACGCCGAGGCCCGGCCTGCCGCGCACTGGCGTCGGCGGACCGCTGGGGTACTCCCGCCTCGTCGCCTCGGTGGAGGGCTCGGCGCTGGCCGAGCAGTGCCGTCGATGGGTCACCGTCAGCGCGTGACTCACTGGTGACTCCGGAGGAGTCCCACCATCAAAATCCCGAGGCCCGGACCTGTTCCGTGGAGCACGTCCGGCCTCGGACATCCCATCAGCGTCGAATCAGGGAAGTGAGCAACCATCCATGCAACCACACACGAACAGCCGTCGACGGTGGGCCGCGGGCCTCGCCGCTTCGGTGGCCCTCACCGCGACGGGGCTGGTGACCGCTCCGTCCGCGCAGGCGGCGTCGCTGCCTGACGCCATCGTCGAGTACGCCTTCACGAGCGCGCCAACGAACGGTTCGCTCGTGCCCAACCTCGCCGAAGGAAGCCCGTTCGGCCCGGCCGAGATCATCAACGCGGAGCATGCCGACTATGAGGATGCGTCGCTGGTCCTCCCTGGCGGGGGCAAGGACGGGACTGGCACCTGGGTACGGCTTCCCGACAGCCTGCTCGCCGACGCCACCGCCGCCACCGTGCAGCTGGAGGTGCGGGCCAGCGAGGCGATGCGGAGTCGGTTCCACTTCCTGTTCAACATCGGCAACGACAGCAACGGCGAGTACTTCTTCTCCTCGCTGAAGTGCGCGGGCGAGGGGCGCTCGCCGCTCGTCGGGTTGAAGACCGGGGCCGGTGAGCACCTCGTCCAAGCCGGCGAGTTCGGCTGCGGGTGGCAGCCCGACGAGTGGCTCTCGGTGACCGCGGTCTCCCACTCCGATCACCGCGGCGAGCTCTACGTCAACGGACGCCGAGTGGCTGAGGGGGACCTCTCCGCGGTCGTCTCCCAGGTTGCCGATCAGTCGCTCAACACGATCGGTCGCTCACCGTGGCCCGACGAGCTGTTTGCCGGGGCGGTCTCGACATTCAGGGTCTACGATCAAGCGCTCGACGCCGAGCAGATCGCCGAATTGTCGGACGCGGATGCTGCGCTGCATCCCGAGGCCATGCAGGCCCGTGCCCAGTCGATCCTCGAAGGGCTCACGATCCCCTCCACGGTGAGCACGGTCCATCTGGGACTGCCGACGATGAACGGCGCCGTGACGTGGCAGTCGTCCGACCCCGAGGTGATCGCCACGGACGGACGAGTCACGCAACCCGCCAAGGGCGAGGAGCCCGTGTCGGTGGAGCTGACTGCAGTTGCGACCCATCGCGGGTACGAGAGCGAACGCAGGTTCATCGTCGAGGTGCAACCGAGCGACAAGACGCACGAGGAGCTCGTGCGGGAGGCGGCGGACCGCTACGTCATCGCCCCCGTGGTGTCGGCTGGGGAGCAGTTGCCGCCGGCCCCCGATGGCTTCACCCTGACGCTCGCGGGCGACGACGCACTCCACGTCGACGGGCGAGAGCTCACGATCGATACCGATCAGGCGGAGGGAACCATCACCGCCACGCTGGTGCACGGCGAGGTGACCATCACCAAGGCGTTCAGAGTCCGAGCGCTCGGCCCGAGTGCCGCGACCGAGATCCTTGCCTACCATCGCACGCCCACCACCGCCAGCGAGGCCAACAACGGTGACATCGCATACTCGATGCACCTCGCCAAGGCGGACGGCGACACGTGGACCCCCTACAACGACAACTACGGCATCTTCTTTGCCCGGACGGCCCAGGAACCGACGAACGCGGTCGACGTTCGCCTCGACAACCGTTCCCTGCGTGACCCACATCTGTTCCGCCTCGCCGATGGGACCTTCGGCATCGTCGCCGTGCGGACCGCCAGGGGGACGTCGAACCCCCATCCGGACGACCCGGCGGGTACGGTGCTGTTCGCCACGTCCGACGACCTCCTTTCCTACGAGGAAGCACCCAACGGCGCCTCACTGCTGCATCTCGGGGAGGACAACGGCGTCAACGATCCGTACGCCGTCTACGACTCGTCGAAGCAGCGCTACGTCGTGGGATGGCGAGACGACGCCGGGATCGCGAAGTACACCACCTTCGCGCAGCTCGGGCACGACGAGGTGGGCGACGGTATTCGGCTCGGCGAGGTGTGGCTGTCGGGGGAGGTCTCCGCGGAGGACTCCGGGATCGGGGACTACGTCGTCGGACACTCGCTGCCGGTCGAACGCTCGATCGTCCAAGGTCTGGACATCCGCTTCCTGCCGGTGCACAACACCTCGGTGCAGCAGTTCGAGCCCGTGACCGTACGCGTCGGCGACCGGCTGTCGGACCTGGCACTGCCCCAACGAGTGGAACTCGGTTACTCGGACGGGTCAACCGCGAGAAAGTCGATCACCGGCTGGGACCAGAGTGGCCTGACGCCAGCGCTCGCGCCCGACGAGGACACCTTCGCCCAAGCCGGGACCTTCTCGCTCACAGGGCACATCGACAGGCAGCAACCGTACCCATTGCCGTTCGCGGAGGATCGCGCCGACCCCAGCGTCTACAAGTGGGAGTGGGAACGCGACGGCGTGTCCGAGACGAAGTACCTGATGATCGCCACCAACGACATCCACGGGGACAACGTCTGGCAACACGGCACCCCCCACATGCCGATCCGCATGGCGGACAGCATCATGGCGTTGGCCGACACTCCGGGTGACAAGGCCGGTCTGATCGACGGCAACGGGTTCAACCCCAAGGAATCGACGCTGCTCGAGAAGGGCGACGTGAACGCCGACGGCCAGGCCATGACCGGCAGCTTCTGGGCGCCCGAGTTCCACGAGATCGGGGGACGGCTGTCGATCCTGTTCATGCCGAGCTACAACAACGTCTGGACCGACGGCGCCGCAGCGATCATGCAACTCAAGCAGGATGGCGACGGTGACGATCTGGATCCCACGAAGGCGGAGAACTGGACCAAGCCCCAGACGGTCAAGCGAGCAGACGGGCGACCCCTGAGCATCAACGCCGCAGGCGGTCAAGGCATGTCGCTGGACATGAGCTACTTCCTCGACGACGCCGGCCAGTCCTACTACACCTGGCAACAGCTCGGAGCCACCTACATCGCCACCGTGGACCCCGCCGACCCCACCACCGTCACTTCGGACCCGGTGCTGATCGTGTCGCCCGAGTACGCGTGGGACAACTCCATTGCCGAGGGCCCCAACGTGCTGAACAAGGACGGCAAGCTGTACATGCTGTACTCCGGCTCGGCGGTGGGCGTCACCTACACGACAGGGCTCGCCATGGCCGACGCCTCGGGAGCGACGAACCTGCTCGACCCGTCGGCATGGCACAAGCTCAACTACCCGATCCAGAAGTCGTCGATCTTCGACGGCGCCTGGCAGCTGGGCACAGGCCACGGCATGTGGTCGGAGGACGAACAAGGCGAACTGCTCTACGTCTTCCACGCGTATGCCCCGCAGACTGAGGGCTACGGCAACTTCTCCGGGCGCGACATGTACGTCCGGCGGGTGCACTGGGCAGCCGACGGGCTGCCGGTGCTGGACATGAGCGCCGACCAGGAGGTGGCGAGCGATGCCGTCGCCGAACTCACCATCACGGTCCTGCCGGCGGGCGACGCGTCACCCGAGCCGCCGTCGGGGCCCGAGCCCACGGTGAAGCCGGGGGCGACCGTCGAGCCGAGGCCGGGGGAGAACGTCGCGCCGAGGCCGGGACTGCCCCGGACCGGGGTTGTCGACGTGACGACGTGGCGAGGCATGACCCGCCCGTGATCGGCGGCTGACCACAGGTTCCGGTGTGACAGTGCCGGGCTGGGCCCTCCGAAGGGTCCGGCCCGGCACTGTCGTCATTGCCGTCAGGAAAGCCCGACGGCGAGCGGCGGGTCCGGCGCCCGTGACGTCACCGCGCAACCGGTACGCAGAGTCTGGTGATGTAGTCCTCCGGCTCGCGCCCGGGCGTGGGTGGCACGTCGTAGTACTCCCAATGGGGGCGTCGGCTGCTGTAGCCGCGTTGGGCGAGCCGCTCGAGCAGCTCGTGCCAAGCGCCGGGGATCTCGGCGAAGTCGCCCTTGTAGCGCGCGACGGCGGTGGTGCCGGCAGGCAACTCCGAGCCCTGGACGGTCACGTCGCCGACCTTCGCGAAGCGCCCCCACTCCTCGGCCACGGGAAACCCGACCTCGAGGGTTACCGTCGTCGTCAGCGGGGTGTCGTAGCGGCTGAAGCCTGGGCCGACGGGAGCGAAGAGCCCGTCGCGGATGGCCTCGCCCAAGGCCGTGAAGCTCTCGTCCATGAAGCGGACGAGCTCGTCGCGCGGCAGGTCCTTGCCCTTGACGACGACGGTGGGGCAGCCGGCGAACTCGATGATCCGGGGGTCGGGCAGGCTCATGCCGAGCACACTACCCTCTGGCGCGACGTGCCGGGACGCGTCGGAGCCGAGGGACGTCGTCGGGGCTCAGCAGGACTCCCGCTGCACGAGGCGAGTGCGCAGCATGCGGTGGGCGAGCGGGGCGCCGTCGATGGCATCCAGGATGAGCTCGACGAGCGCGCCGGTGAGGTCCTCCCACGGCTGCCGGATCGTGGTCAGCGGCGGATCGGCGTCGGCGGCGAGCCCGGAGTCGTCGAACCCGATCACGACGACGTCCTCCGGCACCCTGCGACCCGCCTCGCGCAGCACCGTGATCGCGCCGACCGCCATGGCGTCGGAGGCGGCGAACACGGCGTCGACCGCGGGCTCCCTGCGCAGCAGTTCGCGCATCGCGTCCTCGCCGGAGTGGAGGCCGAAGTCGCCCTCGACGATGAGCTCCGGGCGTAGCCCATCGCCCATCTCACCGACGAAACCCTCCCTGCGGAAGCGCCCACCGGGAGTGTCCGGCGGGCCCGCGATCATCGCGACGGTGCGCCGCCCGAGCGTCCGGAAGCGGCGGGCCGCGAGCGCCCCACCCTCGGCCTCGTCGATCGTGACGTAGTGCGCCCGATCCTCGAAACCGAGCGGCGTGCCGCTCGAGACCAGCGGAACGCCTTGGTCGAGCAGCTCGCGCACGAGCGGGTCGCCCTCGTGGGGTGAGATGAGCAGGACGCCGTCGACGTGGCCCGCGCGCACGTACCGGCTGACGTTGGTGCGCTCCTCGTCGGTGCCTGCGACGAGCACCACCAGCGTCAGGCCGCGGCGGGCCATCTCCACGGCCGTCCCGCGCAGGATGAGCGCGTACGTCGGGTCGGCGAACAGCATCTGCGAGGTCTCGGTGAGCAGGTAGGCGATCGAGTTGGTGCGGCCGGTCACCAGTGAGCGGGCCGACTGGTTGGCGGTGTAGCCGGTGGTCTCGATCGCGCGGGCGATGGCGTGCTGGGCATGCTGCGACACCCAGTGCGCGCCGTTGAGATAGCGCGACACCGTCCCCATCGAGACGCCCGCCGCCTCGGCGACGTCCTTGATGGTCGCCCTGCCCGCCTTTCGCATGGAAAGACCCTACCCGCATCGGGTCGATCACCGGAGCCGGCCGGCGCAGACGGCGACCGATCGTCGGGGAGAGGGGTGAGACGGGGCCTTCTGCGCGGAGGGGGTGCGCTTGTAGGGTTGCGCCATGGTCAGCAAGGTATTGGTCGCCAACCGCGGCGAGATCGCCATCCGCGCGTTCCGCGCAGCCTACGAGCTCGGGTTCCGGACGGTCGCGGTGTTCACCCACGAGGATCGCAACGCGGACCACCGCATCAAGGCCGACGAGGCCTACCTGATCGGTGAAGTGGGGCACCCGGTGCAGGCCTACCTCAGCATCGCCGAGATGATCCGCGTCGCGAAGGAATCCGGCGCGGACGCGATCTACCCCGGCTACGGCTTCCTCTCCGAAAACCCCGACCTGGCCCAGGCGTGCGCCGACAACGGCATCACATTCATCGGCCCGTCGGCCGAGGTGCTCACGATGGCGGGCAACAAGGTGCGCGCCGTCGAGGCCGCCCGTCGTGCGGGCGTGCCGACGCTGCGTTCGTCGGCACCCGGCACCGACCCGGAGGTGCTCGTCGCGGCTGCCGAGGAGATCGGCTTTCCCGTCTTCATCAAGGCCGTGCTGGGCGGCGGCGGGCGCGGCATGCGACGCGTCGACGACAAGGCGCGCTTCCGCGACGAACTGCACGCGGCCATGCGCGAGGCCGAGGGCGCCTTCGGCGACCCGACGGTCTTCGTCGAGCAGGCGGTGCAGGGCCCGCGCCACATCGAGGTGCAGATCCTCGGCGACACGCAGGGCAACATCGTCCACCTCTTCGAGCGCGACTGCTCCATCCAGCGCCGTCACCAGAAGGTCGTCGAGCTGGCCCCCGCGCCGTTCATCACCGACGAGCAGCGCGCGGCCATCACCGCCGACGCGGTGAAGTTCGCCCAGGCCATCGACTACACCTGCGCGGGCACCGTCGAGTTCCTCGTCGAGACTCAGGGGCCCCGCGCAGGTGAGCACGTCTTCATCGAGATGAACCCCCGCATCCAGGTGGAGCACACGGTCACCGAGGAGATCACCGACGTCGACCTCGTCCAAGCGCAGATGCGGATCGCCAACGGCGAGTCGCTGGAGGACCTCGGCATCCGTCAGGACGAGCTGCGCATCCGCGGTGCCGCGCTGCAGTGCCGCATCACCACCGAGGACCCGTCGAACGCCTTCCGCCCCGACACTGGCCTCATCACCGCCTACCGTTCGGCCAACGGCTCCGGCATCCGGCTCGACGGCGGCACCACCGGCACCGGCGTCGAGATCTCCCCGCACTTCGACTCGCTCCTCGTGAAGCTGACGGCCCGCGGGCGGGACCTGCCGATGGCGATCGCCCGCGCCCGGCGTGCGCTGGCGGAGTTCCGGGTGCGCGGCGTGGCCACCAACATCGCCTTCCTGCGTGCCCTGCTCGACGACCCCGACTTCGCGCAGCCGGGCATGACGACCTCCTTCATCGACGAGCGCCCGTACCTGCTGTCGGCCCGCACGCCCGCGGATCGCGCGACGAAGCTGCTGCGATGGGTGGCCTCCCAGACCGTCAACCACCCGCACGGCCCGGCCCCGACGCAGTTGGACCCCAGCGCGAAGCTCCCGACGGTGGACCTGGGCGCCCCGGCGCCGGCGGGGTCGCGCCAGCGCCTCCTCGAACTCGGCCCCGAGGGCTTCGCCCGCGCACTGCGCGCGACCGAGGCCGTGCAGGTGACCGACACCACCTTCCGCGACGCGCACCAGTCGCTGCTCGCCACGCGCGTGCGCACCCGTGACCTGCTCGCCGTCGCCCCCCACCAGGCGCGCCTGCTGCCGCGGATGCTGTCCGTCGAGTGCTGGGGTGGAGCCACCTACGACGTCGCGCTGCGCTTCCTCGGGGAGGACCCGTGGGAGCGGCTCGCCAAGCTGCGCGAGGCCATGCCGAACCAGAACCTGCAGATGCTGCTGCGCGGCCGCAACACCGTCGGCTACACGCCCTACCCGACGCAGGTGACCGAGGCGTTCGTCGAGGAGGCGGCCCTCGTCGGCATCGACATCTTCCGCATCTTCGACGCGCTCAACGACGTCGAGCAGATGCGGCCCGCCATCGACGCCGTGCGCGGCACGAACGCCGTCGCCGAGGTGGCGCTGTGCTACACGTCGAACCTGCTCGACCCGGCAGAGACCACCTACACCCTCGACCACTACCTGCGTCTCGCCGAGCGCATTGTCGACGCCGGCGCGCACGTCCTCGCCATCAAGGACATGGCCGGCCTGCTGCGCCCCGAGGCGGCCCGTCGCCTCGTCGCAGCGCTGCGTGAACGCTTCGAGCTGCCCGTGCACCTACACACCCACGACACGACGGGCGGGCAGATCGCGACGCTCGTGGCCGCCATCGAGGCGGGCGTCGACGCGGTCGATGTCGCCAACTCGGCGCTCAGCTCGACGACGTCGCAGCCCCCGATGTCGGCGCTGCTCGCCGCGCTCGAGGGCACGCCGCGAGCCCCCGAGCTGGACCCCCGCGCCGTCCTCGACCTCGAGCCGTACTGGGAGGCGGTGCGTCGCCTCTACAAGCCGTTCGAGTCCGGCCTGCCCGCACCGACGGGGCGCGTCTACACCCACGAGATCCCGGGCGGGCAGCTGTCCAACCTGCGCCAGCAGGCCATCGCGCTCGGCCTCGGCGACCGCTTCGAAGCCATCGAGGACATGTACGCGGCCGCCGACAAGATCCTCGGCCGCCCGACGAAGGTGACCCCGTCGTCGAAGGTGGTGGGCGACCTGGCGCTGCACCTCGTCGCGGTGGGCGCGGACCCGTCCGAGTTCGAGTCGGATCCGCAGCGCTTCGACATCCCCGACTCCGTGATCGGCTTCCTGAACGGCGAGCTCGGCACTCCCGCAGGCGGTTGGCCCGAGCCGTTCCGCACGAAGGCGCTCGAGGGTCGCAAGCAGCCGCTGCGCATCACCGAGGTGCCCGCCGACGACGTCCCCCGGCTCGCGCAGCCCGGGCGCGAGCGGCAGGAGACGCTCAACAGGCTGCTGTTCCCCGGTCCGTCGAAGGAGTTCCAGCAGCTCAGGGACGACTTCGGCGACGTGTCGGTGATCCCGACGGTGCCGTTCCTCTACGGCATGGAGCCTGGCGCGGAATACGCCGTCACGATCGACAAGGGCGTGACCCTGCTCATGGGGCTGGAGTCCATCGGCGCACCCGACAAGCGCGCGAAGCGTTCGGTGATGACGACGATGAATGGCCAGCTTCGCCCGGTGCGGGTGCGCGACGAGTCGCTGGAGAGCGAGGTGCCCACCGCGGAGAAGGCGGACCCCGCGAACAAGGGCCACGTCTCGGTCCCGTTCTCGGGCACGGTGACGCCGACGGTGGCGGTCGGCGACGAGGTCGCGGCCGGGCAGCCGGTGGCGATGATCGAGGCGATGAAGATGGAGGCCAGCATCAACGCCCCGGTGGCGGGCACGGTGCAGCGGCTGGCCATCCACTCGACGACGCAGCTCTCAGGCGGCGATCTCGTCCTCGTGATCGCCTGAGGTGCTCGCCCTTGGCGTGACTGGTTGCGATCCAGATGGGGTGGGGCCCGCGGGCCTTCGCCTGCGAGGTGCATCTGGATCGCAATCAGTCACGCCTCGGGCCGCAGCCCCCTGTCAGGAGGTGAGGGTCACGACGTCCAGGCCGCGCTCCGCGGCCGTCTCGCACACCTCGAGCACGGGCTCGACGATGGTGCGGGTCGCGTCATCGACGCCGGGCAGCACCTCCCGGAGCGCGTCGCGGGTCCCGACGACGTGGACGTGTTTGGCGTAGCCGTCGATGGCGTCGGGCCTCCCGTGCAGTGGGATCCCGAGGGGCCGCTCGCCCAGTTTGCGCAGGCAGTGGTAGCTGTCGAGGCCGTGGCGGGCCAGGTCGAACTCGGCGGCCTCCAGGGTGTGCGCGTCCATTTCGACGTGGGAGTGCCTGGCGGCTCGATGCTCCAGTAGCGCGCGAAACAGCTTCCACGATGCCGCCATGCGCTCCGGGGGGACGAAGCCGCCGGCCAGCAGCCGCGTGAGGTCCTCGCGGGTGGGCTGCGCCGGGTCCACGCGGAACTCGCGTGGCCGCCGCATGAGCGGCAGGAACGGCCTCGGCCTGGGGGTGGGCGCCGGGAAAGCGGCCTGTGCCGCCCCCGTGAGCTCGGCAGCGAGCCCGGCATCGGCGCCGAACATGGCGCGGACGTCGTCGATGGAGACCGCGTACAGATCCACCATGGTCCGAGGCTATCCGAGCGGAGCCCGGGGCGCAGGGGGAACCCCGCAATGTCTCGGCGTAGACTCTCGACGATGGACCCGAGAACCCAACGCAAGATCGTCTCGCTCGTGCTGGTGGTCGTCATCCTGGTGGCGATCGTCGGCGCGCTGGCACAGGCGTTGTAGGCTGCCCCCGATGCAACGAAGTACCACTGTCGCCGCTGCGGGCCTCGCGCTCGCGATCGTCGCGCTGCCCGCCGCCGCCGACGATTGGACGCCGCTGCCGCCCGAGACGGGCACGGCCGTCGGCTTGGCGTGGGACGATTCCGCACGACGACTGTGGGTCGCCGGCGACGGGGTCTCGGACGGCACGCTCGTCGGCGTCGACGCCGACGGCACCCGGCGCGAGATGCGCATGGGTGGCCGGGTGCAGTCGGTGCAGGCGCTGGCCATCCACGACGGCGAGCTCTACGTCGGCGACATCGGCGACCCGGAGGGCAACCGCGACGCCATCTCCGTCCTGCGGCTGGCCGGCCTCGAGCCCGGTTCGCAGGAAGCCACCGAGATCACGCTCACCTATCCAGGCGGTGAGGCCCACGATGCGGCGGCGATGATGGTGTCGCCGAAGGGCAACATCTATCTCGTCACCCGCGGGGAGGACGCGGGCATCTACCGCGTGCCGCCGGGGACCCGACGCGGATCGGCGAGGCTGACGCGGGTCGCGGACGCGCCCGCGGGCGTCACCGACGGCGTATTCCTGCCGGGCGGTCGACGCGTCGCCTTGCGCAGTGCCCGGGGCGTCGAGGTGATCGACGCGTACTCCTGGCGGGCGGTGGTGCGCGAGACGATCACCACGGACCTCGGGGAGGAGTCCCTCACCGTCGACGGCGACGACGGGCTCTGGCTGGCGAGCACGGCCCTGCGCCAGGCTGCCGTGCCCACCCGCAACGACACGACGGCACCGACGCCTCCCCCCGAGCCGTCCGAGAGCCCGAGCCCGGAAGCGACGACGAGCGCCAGCCCCGACGGGCAGACTCCGGCTCCGTCGGAGGCGCCGGATGCGACCCCCACGGCGCTGGCCACCCCTCCGGGGGAGACGACCTCGTCGCCGCGCAACACTGGCACGCTGATCGCCCTTGCCGTGGCGGGTTTGGTGGCGCTGGTCGCCGGGATTACGACGTACGTGATCCGCTGACGCGCGCGGTCGTTCACCATTTGTTCACCGTGTTTCGCTGCATCCGTCACCCTTCACGTATTAGCTTGGCCCAGTGCCCTCCCGGGCCAACCGACCCCGACAGAAGGAACAAGACTGTGCGACCAACTACTCGGCTGGCGGCCGGCCTGATCGCCGCAAGCCTCGCAGCGAGCTCGTGGTTTGGTGCGACGGCGGCCGAGGCGGCCCCCGCGACGGACCTCATCTTCAGCGAGTACGTGGAGGGCTCCTCCAACAACAAGTACATCGAGCTGTACAACGGCACGGGCGCCGACGTCGACCTCTCGCTGTACTCGGTGGAGCTGTACTCCAATGGCGGGACCTCGGCGAACAACGTGCAGCCACTGTCCGGCACGCTGGCTGCGGGGAAGACGCTCGTCATCGCCAATTCGCAGGCCTCTCTTGCCGTGACGCCGGACTTGACCAGCAGCGTGACCAACTTCAACGGCGACGATGTGCTCGTGCTGAAGAAGGCCGGGACCGTCGTCGACTCCATCGGACAGATCGGCTCCACCGCGAAGTTCGGCACGGACGTGACGCTGGTGCGCAAGGCGTCGGTGACGACGGGTGACGTCGATCCGAACGATGCCTTCGACCGCGCCCTCCAGTGGGATGTGTTCGCCAAGGACGACGTCTCCCACCTCGGCTCCCACACGATGGGCGGCGGGGACCCCGTCGATCCGGAGCCGACCGACCCGGAGCCGACGGATCCGGCGGACGAGTGCGACCTGCCCGCCACGGCCATCGGTGCCGTGCAGGGCACTGCCGACGCTGCGGCGATGGCTGGCAAGACGGTCACCATCCAGGGCACCGTGGTCGGCGACTTCCAGTCGGGCGGCTTCAACGGCTACTTCCTGCAGGACGCCGGCGACGACAACCCGGCCACCTCGGACGGCATCTTCGTCTACGACAGCTCGAAGCTCTCGGGCGACGTGGCCGCAGGCGACGTCGTGCGCCTGACCGGCAAGGTCAGCGACTTCAAGGGCATGACGCAGCTCACGCCGTCGGTGAAGGCCGTCGAGTGCGGCACCGCGGAGCTCCCGGCCGCCACCGTGATCGACTTCCCCAACACGGGTTTCGAGGCCTACGAGGGGATGCTGGTCACGTTCGCGAGCCCGCTGACCGTGCTCGAGGTCTACAACTTCGGCCGCTACGGTGAGATCGCGGTGGGCCCCGAGCTGCAGTTCCAGCCGACGGCGCTCCACGCGGCGGACTCCGAGGAGGCCGCGGCGCTCTACGAGGCCAACCGCACCAACCGCGTCACGATCGACGACGGCCGCAGTGCCCAGAACCCGACGCCGGCGCTCAACCCGGCGACGCTGCAGCCGCTCACCATGGAGACCCTGTTCAGCGTCGGCGACGAGATCAGCGGCATGGCCGGTGTGCTGGACTACCGCTTCGACCTGTGGCGCATCCAGCCGACCCAGGCGGGCACGATGACCGACGCGCTGCCGCGCGAGGAGCGCCCCGAGGTGGGCGGCGACCTGCAGGTGGCCAGCGCGAACGTCCTCAACTACTTCACCACGCTCACCTCCGAGGACCCGGACGCCCGCGGCGCGAAGACCCCCGAGGAGTTCGAGCGTCAGGAGGCGAAGATCGTCGCGGAGCTCAACGCGCTCGACGCGGGCATCGTCGGACTCAACGAGATCGAGAACAACGGCACCGCCGTCGAAGCACTCGTCTCGGCCCTCAACGAGGCGGCTGGCTCCACCAAGTGGGCGGCGCTCAAGACCGGCGTCATCGGTACCGACGCGATCACCACCGCGCTCATCTACCAGCCGGCCCTCGTCGAGCCGGTTGGCGCCTTCGACACGCTGACCAGCGACGACGACCCCCGCTTCGTCGACACCCGCAACCGTCCGACGCTCGCGCAGACTTTCCGGCACCTCGCCTCCGGCGAGACTGTCACGGTCGCCGTCAACCACCTGAAGTCGAAGGGCTCGGCGTGCGGTGACCCGTCGGAGGCGACGATGGGTCACCTCGTCGGCAACTGCCAGGAGACCCGCGTGGCCGCCGTCGAGGCGCTCACCGACTGGCTGGCCGGCGACGCCATCGGCGTCGAGAAGTCGGAGCACATCTTGGTCATCGGCGACATGAACAGCTACGACCACGAGGAGCCCATCAAGGTCTACGAGACCAACGGCTACACCGACATGGTCAAGCACTTCCACGGTGACAAGGCGTACTCGTACGTCTTCGATGGTCAGCTCGGGTACCTCGACTACGTCCTGGCCAACGACGCCATCAAGGCGAAGATCGTCGGGGCGGCCGACTGGCACATCAACTCCACCGAGCTGCCGCTCATCGACTACACGATGCAGTACAAGGCGGATGCGGAGCGCGCCCTCTTCGCGCCCGACGCCTACCGCTCCTCCGATCACGACCCGGTCGTCGTCGGCATCCAGTTCGGCGAAGAGCCCGTCGAGCCGGAGCCGATCGAGCCCGAACCCACGGAGCCGACCCCGACGGAGCCGACGCCCACGGAGCCGACCCCGACGGAGCCGACGCCCACGGAGCCGACCCCGACGGAGCCGACGGAGCCCGTCGTTCGCCCCGGGCTGCCCAGCACGGGCGAGTGAGCGCCGAAACGTCGCACTGAGACGCCTGTGGGGCCGGACCTTCCTTGGGTCCGGCCCCACAGCGCGTCGGTGCCCAAGCGGTCAGAGACGCTCGATCACGTGGTTGAGGCAGTCGACGAGGGCCTCGACGTCGTCCGGATCCACCGACGCGTAGCAGCCCACGCGCAACTGGTTGCGGCCGAGCGACCGGTAGGGGTCGACGTCGACGATGCCGTTGTCGCGCAGCACCGAGATGAGGAAGCTGGCGTCGAGACTCTCGTCGAGGTCGATCGTGGCGACGACGGGGGAGCGCTGCGCCGGGTCCTGGACGAACGGGGTCGCGTAGTCGTGCCGCTGCGCCCACGCGTAGAGCAGATCCGAGCTGCGACGGCAACGCGCGGCCACCGCGTCCATGCCGCCGAGCTCCAGCATCCACTCGAGCTGCGCCTCCAACAGGAGGAGGGTCGCGATCGACGGGGTGTTGAGCGTCTGCTGCTTGCGTGAGTTGGCGACGGCCTGTTCGAAGCTCAGCATCGACGGGATGTGGCGCCCGGTGGCCGCGATCGCCGCGGAGCGTTCCAGCAGCGCCGGCGACGCGAACGCGAGCCACAGGCCGCCGTCGGAGGCGAAGTTCTTCTGCGGGGCGAAGTAGTAGAGGTCGGTCTGGGCCACGTCGACGTCGATGCCGCCGGCGGCGGAGGTGCCGTCGACGAACATCAGCCCCTCCCCGAGCCGTTCGACGGGGGCGACGACGCCCGTCGAGGTCTCGTTGTGTGCCCATGCGAGGACGTCGGCGTCGCCGACGACGGGCAACGCCACCGTCCCGGCCGCGCCCTCGGCGGTGTCCGGGGCCTCGAGCCACGGGGCCTGCCTGGAGGCGACGGCGAACTTCCGGCTGAACTCCCCGTAGACGCCGTGCGACGACTTGCGCTCGATCAACGCGAACGTCGCCATGTCCCACACCAGTGACGCACCGCCGTTGCCGAGCACGACCTCGTAGCCGTCGGGCAGCCGGTACAGCTCGGCGAGCATGCCCTGGATGCGCCCGACGAGTTGCCTGACCGGCGGCTTGCGGTGCGAGGTGCCGAGGATGGGGGACTCGGCGAGATGCCGCACGGCCTCGGGTCGAATCTTCGCCGGCCCGGAGCCGAACCTGCCGTCGCGCGGGAGGAGATGATGGGGAATCTGCACGGTCCAATCATCCCACTTGATCGCTTCGGCGGCTGGTGCGGGTGAGGGTCGGCGCGGCTGGTTGAATGACCTCATGGCTACCGAGACAAGGCAAGAGCTCGTCGTCGCGCACGCGGTGACCCCCGACGGGGTCGTCGACGGCGCCAGGATCGGCATGGCCGGTGGGCGCATCGTCGACATCTCCGCGGGCGCCCCCGACGCCCGGCCGCTGTGGGCGGTTCCGGGCTTCGTCGACACCCACTGCCACGGCGCGGTGCAGGTGGCCTTCGGCGACCCGGACCTCGACGCCAACCGCCGCGCCCGCGCCCACCACCTCGCGCACGGCTCGACGACGCTGTTCGCCAGCACGGTCACGCTCGCGCCCGACGAGGTGGTCCGGCAGGAGGAGGTGCTGAGGGCGCTCGTCGAGGAGGGGACGCTCGACGGCATCCACCTGGAGGGGCCGTTCCTCGCTCCGGAGAAAAAGGGCGCGCACCCCGTGGCGCTGCTCATCGACCCGGAGCCCGAGCTGGTGGAGCGGTTCATCGCCGCCGGGGGCGAGGCGCTGCGGATGATCACCATCGCGCCCGAACGTGCCCACGCGCTCGACGCCATCCGCCGTTTCGCGGACGCGGGCGTCGTCGCCGCCTTCGGACATTCGAACGCCGACGCCGCCACCTGCCGGGCGTCCATCCAGGCGGGTGTGACTGCGGCCACGCACCTGTTCAACGCCATGAACCCCATCCACCACCGCAAGCCCGGCCCGGTGCCGGTGCTGCTCGACGACGAGCGCGTGCTCATCGAGCTGATCTGCGACGGGGTGCACCTCGACGCCGACATCGTGCGGCTGGCGTTCGAGGCGGCCGGCCCCGAGCGCATCTGCCTCGTCACCGACGCGATGAGCGCCACCGGTTCCGCAGACGGGCGCTACATGCTGGGCACGCTCGCCGTCGAGGTGCGCGACCAGGTGGCGCGACTGGCCACCGACGACGGCTCCGAGGGCGCCATCGCGGGCTCGACGCTGACCATGGCCGGTGCGTTCCGCTTCTGTGTGCAGCAGGCCGGTCTCCCCATCCCGGAGGTGGCCCGCATGGCAGCGACGACGCCCGCCCGTTACCACGGCCTCACCGACGTGGGCGAGCTCGTCGTCGGCAAGTTGGCCAACGTCTGCCTCGTCGACGACGAGGGCGTGCTGCAGGAGGTCTGGAAGGACGGCCAGCGCGTGGCCTGAGCGGCCGTCGGGGCGTGTCATCTCGCACTATGCTGGGTGCTGATGAGCGACCTGATTGACACCACCGAAATGTACCTGAGGACGGTGTACGAACTCCTCGAGGAGGGCGTGCCGCCCCTTCGCGCGCGCATCGCGGAACGGCTGCACCAGTCGGGGCCGACGGTGTCCCAGACGGTCGCGCGCATGGAACGCGACGGGTTGCTCGTCGTGCACCCCGATCGTCGCATCCAGCTCACCCCGCAGGGCTTCGAGCTCGCGCGCGGGGTGATGCGCAAGCATCGGTTGGCCGAGCGGCTCCTCACCGACGTGATCGGCCTCGACTGGGAGAAGGCGCACGACGAGGCCTGCCGCTGGGAGCACGTCATCTCCGAGGACGTGGAGCGGCGCATGGTCGAGATCCTCGGCTCGCCGACGTCGTCGCCGTACGGCAACCCGATCCCTGCGCTGGACGAGCTGGGCGTCGACGCGCGACCGGAGCCGTTCCTGGAGGGCGTGATGACGCTGCGGGAGGCCGTCGACGAGGGCGCGACTCGCGTGCGCATCGTGCGCATGAGCGAGCACCTGCAGGCCCGCCCCGAGCTCCTGGATGCGCTGGCTGAGTGTGAGTTGCTGCCGGGGGTCGAGTTCGACGTCACGCCCGGCCAGCTCGCCATCGAGCACGGCGGGCTGGTCCTCGAACTCACCGCGGCCGACGCCGAACTGCTCTTCGTGGCGGTGCTCTGACGTGTCCACGGACAGCCTCGGTCCGCTCATGAAGCTTCGCCCCGGGGCGATCGAGGCCGTGATGTCCAACAGCTACGGCGGCTCCCGCACCCCCTACGACTGGCTGGCCCGCTCCGTGTCGGCCGCGGCGAGCCGGGTGTTGGTGGTGGCCTGCGGGTCGGGCGGCATGGTCGAGCGGCTGCGCCGTCAGGGGCGGCTGGTCGTCGGGTTGGACTGGTCCGAGAGTTCGCTCGCGGAGGCCGCGCGCCGGGGCCGCAGCGAGCTGGTGCAGGGGGACGCCAACTACCTGCCGTTCGGCCCCGAGACCTTCGACGCGGTGGTGAGCGACGTTGGGCTCGCGGTCAACGAGAACCGCGCGCTGATGCTGTCCGAGGCCGCGCGCGTGCTGCGGCCGGGGGGCATGTTCGCCGGGCTGGCGCCGTCGATGCGGCCGATGAACATGGACGATCTTCGACGCATGGCGATGCTCGCGCGGGCCCTGCGGAAGCTGCCGCAGGTGCCCGGCCAGACGGAGTTTCGCGCGCGGCGGCTGCTGGGCTACGTCGGGCTGCAGAAGGCCGAGGACTCGCGGGCGAAGTTCTACTTCACCGTCCGCAACCAGCGTGACGCCGAGCTGCTCGTCGCCGGGCTGCGCGCCACGTCGGACGTGGACCGGGCGAGGGAAGCCGTCGGGCATCTCGCCGAACTCGCCGCAGAGGAGGAGCTGCGGGTGCCGCTGCCGTTTCGGCGGATTCTCGCGCTGAAGTGAGCCCCGTCGCGCGCTGCGCCGATCCGCGGCGCCGGCCGCTGCTGGAGCCGTGGAATACAGTGGGCTGCGCCTGCGTTGCACCAGACGAGGCAACTGACGGAAGGAAGCCATGACCACCAAAGCCCTGACTGCCGAGAACTTCGCGTCCACGGTCGAGGAGAACGAGGTCGTCCTCGTGGACTTCTGGGCCGATTGGTGCGGTCCCTGCAAGCGGTTCGGCCCCATCTACGAGGAGGCCTCCGAGCGGCACGGTGATGTCGTGTTCGGGAAGGTCGACACGGAGGACGCGCGCGACCTGGCCGCCGCGCTCGAGATCCAGTCCATCCCGACGGTGATGGGTTTCCGGCGTGGCCAGCTCGTGTTCCGCCAGGCCGGGCTGCTGTCCGGCAAGCAGGTGGACTCGCTCGTCGAGCAGATCAAGGAGCTCGACATCGACGCCCTCCTCGCTGAGGCCGACAAGCAGCCGCGCGACTGAGCCTGCGCCCCTGGCCCACGACCCGCGTGGCCCGCCCTTCTGCCCGGTGATCGGGCGACGGTCGGGCTGCGCGGGTCGTGACCGTTTCCAGCCCCGGCGCGCCGCGACGGGGCCGCAGTCCGTGCGCGCCTGGATGAAGGATCCATCACCGAGGTCGGTGGCAAATCCTCCAGCCATGCCTTCCTGTGACCCCTCCGCCGGCGTGGCGTGCGTGCTGCCCGGGTGCGGGCGCCGGTCAGGCCTGCGCGGTCAGCACCTCCGTGAGCGCCCCGACGAGGGCCTCCGGCAACGCAGTCACCCGGCCCGGCACGGCTCCACGCACGGGCGCTTCGCGCAGGGCCTGGACTGCCCGGAGCGGCGAGGGCTCGGTGTCGAGGACGTGCGCGGCCACCATCTTGTTGGCGACGGCGGTGCGCGCATCGTCGACGATGTCCCTCGCCCTGGCCAGCGGTGCGGCTGCGGGACCCGTCGCGGGTGCGTGCACGACGCAGCCCGCTGTGCGACTGGACTCGCCGGCAGGCAGCGGTGCTTCGGCGTCGGTGCCGAGCCGACGCACGCGCCACACCCGGCGCTCGGGCAGCAGTTCCGTCGCGCCTTCCGGGGCGCCGACGGTCAACGTCGCCTCCGCATCGTCCCAGGTGAGCACCGTGGTCACGCGGGCCGGTTCGAGCGCACCGTCGTCCTCCACCAGCTCGTAGCGGCCGTCGGCGCCGGGGGCGATCCACACCTCCAGCTCGGCAGGGAGATCGGCCGGGCGTTCGCCGTCGGCGGCCAGCGGGATGATCGCGCCGTCGCGGGCCAGCACGGGGATCGAGCCGAGGCCGCGGTGCATCGTGATGAGCCGCGCTCCGGTGTAGCGAAGCCCGGTGAACACGTCCACCCACCGTCCGGCGGGCAGCCACACCTGCACCGCGCCGAGGCGAGTGTCGTCGTCGGCGGGCGTGACGATGGGCGCGACGAGCAGCTCGCGCCCGAACGTGTACTGGCCGGGCACCTCGTACGCGAGGGGCTCGTCGGGCCAGCCGTGGTACATGGGCTTCACGAGGGGCGTTCCCGTGGCCCACTCGGTGTAGAGGTAGGGCACGAGCGCGTGGCGCAGCCGCAGGAAGGTGCCCATCACGTCGGCGGCCTCGCGGCCGAACTTCCACGGCTCCTTGCCGGAGAACTCGTCGTTGGAGGAGTGGAGGCGGTTGATGGGGGAGAACACCCCGAACTGCAGCCAGCGCAGGGCGAGCTCGTCGTCGCGCACACCGAGCAGGTGCCCGCCGATGTCGTGGCTCCACGTGCCGTAGCCGATGTTGGCTGCGGTGGCGGTGAACTCCGGCTGGAAGGCGAGGGATGCCCACGAGGCGACGGTGTCGCCGGAGAATCCGACGGGGAAGCGGTGCGAGCCGGGGCCGGAGTAGCGCGACAGGATCAGCGGGCGGCGGCCGCGTCGGGCCATGTCCCGGATGTGGAGGTGGTTGAGCAGCCAGAGCGGGTCGATGCCGGTGCGGCTCGTGGCGCCCTGCTGCCAGTCGAGCCACCAGAAGTCGACGCCCTGGTCCTCGAGCGGGTGGTGGACGCCCTCGAAGTAGGCGCGCACGAAGGCGTCGTCGGTGAGGTCGAAGTCGGCCGGCAGCTCGTCGGCTGGGTCGCGGCCCAGCAGCTCGCTGACTCGCGGATAGGCGTCCTCGAAGGCGCGGATGCCGTCGGCGGGATGCACGTTGAGGCTGGTGGCGAGCCCGCGCTCGTGGAGGGCGGCGAGGAAGGCCTCCGGGTCGGGGAACAGCTCGCGGTTCCACGAGTAGCCGGTCCAGCCGTGCCCGTACTTCGGGTCCACCTCGGTGATGTGCCAGTCCATGTCGATGACGGCGACGCTGAACGGCAGCCGCTCGGCGGCGAAGCGGTCCATGAGCGCCAGATAGGTCTCGGCCGTGTAGCGGTGGTAGCGGCTCCACCAGTTGCCGAGCGCCCAGCGTGGGACGAGCGGCGTCGGGCCGGTCAGGGCGGCGAGGTCGGCCAGCGCCGCCGGGTGGTCGTGCCCGTGCGTGAACACGTACACGTCGACGTGGCCCGGCCTGGGCGGCAGGATGTCGTCGCCGACGAGCGAGAACGAGGCGGAGTCGTCGAGGATGGCGATGCCGAGGTCACTCAGGATGCCGTCGTCGAGGTCGCACCGGCCATCGACGGTGTCGAGGGTGCGCGTCGTGCCGCCGAGGTTCACGGGCTTGCCGAACAGCCCCGCGAACTTGTTCTCGAACGGCTGCCCAAATCGCCACACGGAGTGGTAGCCGCCGCGGGCCTTCACGGTGAGGCCGGACGCGGACGGGGCGGCGCCGTCGTAGTCGAGCTGGAAGCCGTCGGTGATGATCTGGACCGCGTCGCCCCGACGATCGACCCTCACCCGTGCGGGGCTGGCGGGCCGGGCGACGACGACCTGCGTCGGCGCGTCGACGAACTCGCCCGCGGGGTCCCATTCGAAGCGCACGAGGTGCGCGCCGAGCACTTGGATGCGCCAGGTGGGGCCGAGCAGTTCTTGGGGGGTGGGGGTCATTGGGGCTCCTCGCAGTCGTGCGTGGGGAACAGCCTAGTGGCCGCTCCGGCGGGGGCCGTCGGCGCGTCGCGGGTAGTCCGCGCAAGGGCCCCGAGGGCGGCCGGACGTGCGTCGTTCAATGTTGAAGGGTGGGATGGTTGGTCGAACCGGTGGGGGCTAGAGTGGGTGCTACATCGTGTCGTAGGAGGCATCAATGGAGCACCGCAAGGACATGACGATCCTTCCGGACCTCGCATCGTCGCGAGGGCGAGTCGGCCCCGTCCGGGAGCGCAAGCCGGTCTATCTGGACATGCTCCCGCCCTGCAATCAGGCGTGTCCTGCTGGTGAGAACATCCAGGAGTGGCTGCGCCTGGTGAAGGCTGGCAAGGCCAAGGAGGCTTGGCTGCAGCTCGTCCAGGACAACCCGTTCCCAGCTATCCACGGCCGCGTCTGCTATCACCCGTGCGAGACCTCGTGCAATCGCGGCGACCTCGACTCCTCCGTCTCCATCCGCTCCGTCGAGCGCTACTTGGGCGACCTGGCGATCGCCGAGGGCTGGGAGTACCCGGAGCCTGCCCGCCGCTCGGGGCGCCGGGTGATGGTCGTCGGCTCCGGGCCGTCGGGGCTCTCCGCCGCCTACCACCTCACGAGGCTCGGCCACGAGGTCGAGATCTTCGACGCCGGGGACAAGCCCGGCGGCATGATGCGCTACGGCATCCCCGAGTACCGGCTGCCCCGCGACGTGCTGGACGCGGAGATTGCGCGGCTGGTGAAGCTCGGCGTCGTCATCCACCAGAACCGCCCAGTGAAGGACCTGCTCGCCGAGCAGAAGGCCGGCCGCTTCGATGCGGTGTTCGTCGCCGTCGGCGCGCACATCTCCAAGCGCGTCGACATCCCCAGCCAGGATGCGTCGAAGATGGTCGACGCCGTGAGCTTCCTGCGCGACGTCGCCTCGGGCGAGCGGCCCATCATCGGGCGTCGCGTCGCCGTCTACGGCGGCGGCAACACCGCCATGGACGCCGCCCGCGTCGCCCGACGCCTCGGGGCGGAGGAGTCGGTGGTGGTCTACCGGCGCACGATGGAGCAGATGCCCGCGCACGAGGAGGAGCGCGTCGACGCCGAACGCGAGGGTGTCAAGATGAACTGGCTGCGCACCATCAAGGAGATGGGCGACGAGGACCTCACCGTCGAGATCATGGAGCTCGACGAGAACGGTCAGGCCCGCGGCACCGGGCGCTTCGAGAAGCTCGAGGCCGACACCGTCATCCTGGCGCTCGGGCAGCGCGCCGACACCGCGTTCCTGCACGGCATCCCCGGCATGGCCTTCCACGACGACGTCGTCGACGTCGACCCGGACACGCTGATGACCGCGGTCCCCGGCATCTTCGCCGGCGGCGACGCCGTCCCGTCGGACCGCACCGTCACCATCGGCACCGGGCACGGCAAGCGCGCCGCCCGCCGCATCGACGCGTGGCTCAACATGGAGGTACACACGCCCACGCCGAAGCATCCACTCGTCAAGCTCGACCAGATGAACATCTGGTACTTCGGCGGGCACGAGCGGCGCAAGCAGGCGGAGGCCGACGTCGAGCAGCGCGTCTCCGACTTCCAGGAGATCGTCGGCTCGCTGAGCGCCGAGGAGGCCCGCTTCGAGGCGCAACGGTGCCTGTCGTGCGGCAACTGCTTCGAATGCGACGGCTGCTACGGCGCCTGCCCGGAGGACGCCGTCATCAAGCTCGGCCCGGGCAACCGATACCGCTTTGACTACGAACGATGCACCGGATGTGCCACCTGCTACGAGCAGTGCCCCGTGCACGCCATCGAAATGATCCCGGAGGGCATGTGATGAAGGCAATCATCGACGGCAACGAGGCGGCGGTCGACGTCGCCTACCGCCTGAGCGAACTGTGCTCCATCTACCCGATCACGCCCAGCTCCACGATGGCGGAGCTCGCCGACGAGTGGACGGCCAGGCAGCGGCGCAACGTCTACGGCACCATCCCGACCGTCATCGAGATGCAGTCCGAGGGCGGCGCGGCAGGTGCGATGCACGGCGCGTTGCAGGCCGGTGCGCTCTCGACGACGTTCACCGCGTCGCAGGGCCTCCTGCTGATGATCCCCAACATGTACCGCATCGCCGGCGAGCTCACCTCGACGGTGTTCCACGTCGCCGCGCGCTCGCTCGCCACGCAGGGGCTGTCGATCTTCGGCGACCACCAGGACGTCATGGCCGTGCGGCAGACGGGCGTGTGCATGCTCAGCTCGGCGAGCGTCCAGGAGGCGCACGACATGGCGGCCATCGCCCACCGCGCCACCCTGGAGGCGCGGGTGCCGTTCGTGCACTTCTTCGACGGCTTCCGCACCTCCCACGAGCTCAACACCCTCACCAAGCTCTCCGACGAGCAACTGCGGCTGTTCGTGCCCCCGGAGCTGGTGCGCGCCCACCGCGAACGCGCGCTGAGCCCTGCGCACCCGTTCATCCGCGGCACGGCCCAGAATCCGGACACGTACTTCCAGTCGCGCGAGACGGCCAACCCGTACTACCTCGCCGTGCCGGGCATCGTCGAGAAGGTCATGGCCGAGTTCGAGGAGATGACGGGGCGCAAGTATGCGCTCGCCGAGTACCACGGCGCCGAGGACGCGGAGCGTGTCGTCGTCATCATGGGCTCGGGCATCGAGACGGTGCGGCCCGTCGTCGACCACCTCAATGCGGCGGGCGAGAAGACGGGCGTGATCTTCGTGCGGCTCTACCGGCCGTTCCCCGTCGAGCAGATCCTCAAGATCCTGCCCGAGACGGTCCGGCGCATCGCAGTGCTCGACCGCACGAAGGAGTCGGGCGCGGGCGGCGAGCCGCTGTTCCTCGATGTCGCCTCGGCGCTGTCCGAGGCGGTGGCCACCGGGCGACGCGAGGTGCTGCCGCGCATCATCGGCGGCCGCTATGGCCTCTCCAGCAAGGAGTTCACGCCGGCGATGGCGAAGGCCGTGTTCGACGAGCTGGCCAAGGACGAGCCGAAGCCGAGGTTCACCGTCGGCATCAACGACGACGTCACCCACCTCTCGCTCGACTACGACCCGAGCTTCGACCTGTCGGATCCTCAGACCCTCGCCGCGGTGTTCTACGGCATGGGCTCGGACGGCACCGTCGGCGCCAACAAGAACACGATCAAGATCCTCGGCCACCGCGACGGCACCTACGCGCAGGGCTACTTCGTCTACGACTCCAAGAAGTCCGGATCGCGCACGGTCTCGCACCTGCGGTTCGGCCCGAACCCGATCCAGGCGCCGTACCTCGTCGGGCGGGCCGGTTTCATCGGCTGCCACCACTGGTCCATCCTGGAACGGGTCGACATCCTCGCCTTCGCGAAGCCGGGTGCGACGCTGCTGCTGAACTCGCCGTACGGCGCCGAGACGTGGGACCATCTGCCGGGGCCGCTGCAGCGCGGCATCACCGAACTGGGCCTGAAGGTGTACGCGATCGACGCGGGCACCGTCGCTCGGGCCGCGGGTCTCGGCTCGCGCACCAACACGATCCTGCAGACCTGCTTCTTCGCGATCTCCGGCGTCCTTCCGCGCGAGGAGGCGATCCAGGAGATCAAGGATTCGATCACGAAGACGTACATGCGCAAGTCGGCCGAGGTGGTGCGCAAGAACCACGTCGCCGTCGACTCCGCGCTGGAGAACCTCATCGAGGTCACGCCGGGCGTGGTCTCGTCGAAGGAACTCCTCGCCCCCGTCCCGGCCGACGCGCCGGAGTTCGTGCGCACCGTCACCGCCGAGATGCTCGCCGACCGCGGCGACAGCCTGCCGGTGTCGGCGCTGCCCGTCGACGGCTCCTACCCGTCGGGCACCACCCGCTACGAGAAGCGCAACATCTCCGACATCATCGCGGTCTGGGACAACGAGTCCTGCATCCAGTGCGGCAACTGCGCCTTCGTCTGCCCGCACGCGGTACTGCGCGCGAAGTCGTACCCGACGAGCGTGGCCGAGGGTGCGCCCGACGGGTTCCTCACGGCACCCCTCAACGCGGCGGGCCTGCCCGACACGAACTACACGCTGCAGGTGTACGCGGAGGACTGCACGGGCTGCGGACTGTGCGTCGAGGCGTGCCCGGTGCGGCCCATCGGGCAGCCGCACCGTCGCGCCATCAACCTTGAGCCGAAGCTGGATCGCACGAAGGAGCGCGAGGCGGTCAAGTTCTTCGAGGAGATCCCGTACAACGCCCGCGAGCGGGTCGACTTCGGCACCGTGCGCGGCACGCAGTTCCTTGAGCCGTTGTTCGAGTTCTCCGGCGCCTGCTCCGGCTGTGGCGAGACGCCGTACCTGAAGCTGCTCACCCAGCTCTTCGGTGATCGGCTGATGGTCGCGAACGCGACGGGCTGCTCGTCGATCTACGGCGGCAACCTCCCGACGACGCCCTGGGCGAAGAACGGCAACGGTCGCGGCCCGGCCTGGTCCAACTCGCTCTTCGAGGACAACGCCGAGTTCGGTCTCGGCATGCGGCTCGCCGCCGACGTGCATGCCGGCTTGGCGCGCACCCGGCTGGAGGAGCTGCGGGGAGAGATCGCCGACGACGACCTCGTCGACCGGCTGCTCGCCAACGAGCAGCTTTCCGGCTCGGACCTCGTCGAGCAGCAGGGCCTGGTGGACCGGCTGATGGATCGCCTCCTGCAGCTCGAGGGGCCGAAGGTGCAGGATCTGCTGAGCGTCGCCGACCACCTCCTGCGGCGTTCGGTGTGGATCGTCGGTGGCGACGGCTGGGCCTATGACATCGGCTCGGGTGGCCTCGACCACGTGCTCGCCTCGGGGCGCAACATCAACGTGCTCGTCCTCGACACCGAGGTGTACTCCAACACCGGCGGGCAGTCGTCGAAGTCGACGCCGCTGGGCGCCGTCGCGAAGTTCGCCGCCAGCGGCAAGACGACGTACAAGAAGGATCTGGCGTTGCAGGCGACCGCCTACGGCACGGTGTACGTGGCCAGGGTCGCGCTGGGCGCGGACCCGCAGCAGACGCTGAAGGCGTTCCGGGAGGCGGAGGCCTACGACGGGCCGAGCCTCATCATCGCCTACAGCCACTGCATCGCCCACGGCTACGACCTGCGCAACGGGCTCGACCAGCAGTACAAGGCCGTCAACTCCGGCCACTGGCCGCTGATGCGCTACAACCCGGTCATCCGAGACCAGGGCGGCAACCCGTTCCTGCTCGACTCCCCGCGGCCGCGTCTGCCGCTCAAGGAGTACCAGGGCAAGGAGCTGCGCTACAAGGCGCTGTGGGCGAGCAACCCGAAGGAGGCCGAGCGGCTCACCGACCTGGGACAGGCGCAGGTGGAGCGGCGCTGGCGCGAGTACGAGGACCTGGCCACGCAGGCCGCGGAGAAGTTCGCGAAGGACAGTAGGGAGCACTGATGAACCTCGAGACCACATACATGGGGCTGACGCTGCGCAATCCCGTCGTCGCCTCCGCGGGGCCGCTCAGCCAGACCCCCGACGACATCCGCGCGCTCGGCGACGGGGGCGTGGGCGCCGTCGTCGTGTACTCGCTGTTCGAGGAACAGCTGCGCCGCGAGGCGGAGCGGGTGACGGAGCTGGAGGCGGAGTTCGAGGACATGTTCGGGGAGGCGACGTCGTTCTTCCCGTCGACGATCACCCTCGACAACGATCCGAGCCGCCACTACCTCGAGTTGATCGAGGACGCCGTCAAGGTGTCGGAGGTGCCGGTGATCGCGTCGCTCAACGGTGTCCGGCTGGGCTCGTGGATCGAGACGGCGCGTCGCCTCCAGGAGGCCGGCGCGGCGGGCATCGAGCTGAACATCTACTTCGTGCCGGGCGACCTCGCGACGGTCGGCATCGACGTCGAGCAGCGCCACCTCGACATCGTGGAGGCGGTCAAGCAGTCGGTCGACGTGCCCGTCGCGGTGAAGCTGAGCCCGTACTTCTCGTCGGTGGGCCACATGTGCACCCGGTTGGACCGGGCCGGGGCGGATGCCTTGGTGCTGTTCAACCGCTTCCTGCAGCCGGACATCGATCTGGAGCGCATGACCGTGCAGTCCGGGGTGACGTTGTCGCAGCCGAACGAGGCTCGGCTGCCGCGCACCTGGATCGCGATCCTGCGCGACCACGTCCGCGCGTCGCTGGCCGCGACGACGGGCGTCGACCAGGCCGAGGACGTCATCAAGTACATCCTCGCCGGCGCGGACGTCGTGATGACGACGTCGTCGCTGGTGCGCCATGGGGCGGGTCACGCGCAGGTCCTCGTCGACGGGCTCGAGCGCTGGCTGGAGGCTCGCGGGCTCACGCTCGATCAGGCCCGGGGCATGCTCGCCGTGCCGAAGGACATGGCCGCAGACCGCTACGAGCGGGCGGGCTACGTCGACGCGCTGCAGAAGGCCAAGTCGACGTACGGTTCGCTCGTCTGACGTTCGGCTCGTTGAGCAGGCCCGGAGGGCCTGTCGAAACGACGGGGCCGTCGCGCTGCGGTGCGGCGGCCCTTCGTCGTGTGGGCTTGTGGTGTGTGTTCGTCGTGTGTGCCCGTCGCGGGCCCCTCCCGCGGACCGCCTTCCCGGAGGGAGATCGTCGGGAATAGACTCCCCTCGGATCTCGACGCGAGGAGCGAACATGGCAGGGTTGGGCTGGCGGCTGCACGGCGACGGCAGGCACATCGAGCAGGGTGCAGTGGTGCAGCCCGACGAGCGGCTCGCCTGGCCGCAGACGATAGGCATTGGCGCGCAGCACGTCGTCGCGATGTTCGGTGCGACGTTCCTCGTCCCGCTGATCACGGGCTTCAACCCCGCGACAACGCTGTTCTTCACCGGCATCGGCACCATCTTGTTCATCCTCATCACCGCGGGCCGCCTGCCGAGCTACCTCGGTTCGTCGTTCGCGCTGCTCGCGCCCATCGGTGCGGTGACGGGCTACGTCGCCGAGCCGGGCGCCATCCTGGATCCCCACAAGGCGGCCCTCGCGCAGGGCGGCATCATCGCCACCGGTGCGGCGCTCGCGCTGGTGGGCATCATCGTCCACTTCGCCGGCGCGCGCTGGATCGACAAGCTGATGCCGCCGGTGGTGACCGGCGCGATCGTCGCGCTCATCGGCTTCAACCTCGCCCCGGCCGCGTGGAACAACGTCAAGCTCGCGCCCGTGACGGCCGTCGTCACCATCGCCGCGATCCTCTTCACGACGGTGTTCTTCCGGGGCCTGATCGGTCGCCTGTCGATCCTCATCGGCGTGCTCGTCGGCTACGTGACGGCCGTCATCCGCGGCGAGGTCGACTTCTCGGCGATCGCGCAGGCCGGCTGGGTGGGCCTGCCCGAGTTCCGCGCGCCGGCATTCGACGTGACCCTGCTCGGCCTGTTCGTGCCGGTGGTGCTGGTGCTCGTCGCTGAGAACATCGGGCACGTGAAGTCGGTATCCGCGATGACCGGCAAGGACCTCGACGACGTCACCGGGCGCGCACTCTTCGCCGATGGTCTCTCGACGATGTTCGCCGGCTCCGGCGGTGGCTCCGGCACCACGACCTACGCGGAGAACATCGGCGTCATGGCGGCTACGAAGGTGTACTCGACGGCGGCCTACGTCGTCGCCGCGCTCATCGCGATTTCGCTGTCGATGCTGCCGAAGTTCGGGCAGCTCATCAACACGATCCCGGCTGGTGTGCTCGGCGGCGCCGCGACGGTCCTCTACGGCATGATCGGCATGCTCGGCGTGCGCATCTGGGTGCAGAACCGGGTGAGCTTCTCCGACCCCGTGAACCTCAACACTGCCGCCGTGGCCATGATCATCGCCATCGCCAACTTCACGTGGACCGCAGGCGACATGACCTTCGAAGGCATCGCGCTGGGCTCGTTCGCCGCCATCGGCATCTACCACGCGATGCGCTGGATCTCGCGTTGGCGCGGAACCCGGTGGGAGCCGGCCAGCCCGGCGTCGGCGCCTGCGGGCAGTGAGCTCGAAGGGCATTGACCGACGGTTTGCCCGGGCTGTGGGAGTTTGCCCGCTCTATAGGCCGGGCGAAGTCGAAGAGTCCGTGTTGGGGTCTCGATAGGCCGGGCGAAATCGAAGAGTGGGTCCGACGGCGCGGTCTGTCCGCGGGCACGGGCACGGGTCCGCCGGACCAGGACCCGGCGGAGGGTCGTCGTCGAGGTATGACGAAGGGCCCAGTCGAGACTGATTGGGCCCTCCGTGCGCGACCCCGATTGGATTCGAACCAACGACACCCGCTTTAGGAGAGCGGTGCTCTATCCAGCTGAGCTACGAGGTCAACGTGAGCGATTCTAGCCGTTCCCCGTGAAAGCGACGATTCCCCGTCGGCGTGCGCGCATCGGCTGCGCGTTTGCCGCCCCGACGGGGCACCTGTGGCTTGGCGCGCGGTAGCGTTGGAGCCGAGCCAACCCCAAGGAGGACGTCGTATGTCCCGAGCAGGCCTCGAGGCCGCCCGAGCGAAGATGGAGGCCGCCGGCGTCGCCGCCCCGGCCATCGAAGTGTTCTCGAGCTTCTACACGCAGTTGGAGTCCGGAGCCACGGGCGTCATCCGGGAGGAGAGCATCGAGCCGCTGACGGATCCGCCGATGCTCGACGACGTCGCGGTCTCCGACGAGCAGGCCCGCGCTGCGCTCGACCAATTGGTGGTCATCAAGCTCAACGGCGGCCTCGGCACGTCGATGGGGCTTGACAAGGCCAAGACCCTGCTCGAGGTGCGCGATGGGCTCAACTTCCTCGACCTCATCGCCCGCCAAGTGCTGTCGGCGCGCGCCGAGCACGGGGCGCGTCTGCCCGTGCTGTTCATGACGAGCTTCCGCACCGACGCCGACACGCGTGACTTCCTGACGCGCTACCCGGAGTTGGCCGTCGACGGCCTGCCGCTGACGTTCCTGCAGAATCAGGAGCCGAAGCTGCGCGCCGACGACCTCACCCCCGTCGAGTGGCCGGATGACCCGTCGCTGGAGTGGTGCCCGCCCGGGCACGGTGACCTCTACCCGGCACTCGAGGGCTCGGGGGTGCTCGATCAGCTCCTGGCCGCCGGCTACCGCTACGCCTGCGTCTCGAATGGCGACAACCTCGGGGCCGCGCCGAGTGCGCGCATCGCTGGTTGGTTTGCACAGTCGGGCGCCCCGTACGCTGCCGAGTTGTGCCGCCGGACGGTCAACGACAAGAAGGGCGGTCACCTCGCGATTCGCAAGGTGGACGGACAGCTCATCCTGCGCGACACCGCCCAGACCGCACCGGAGGAGATGGACTTCTTCACCGACGAGTTCCGCCATCCGTTCTTCCACACCAACAACCTGTGGTTTGATCTCGTGCGGTTGAAGGAGGCGCTCGTCGAGCGCAATTCCGTGCTGGGGCTGCCGCTGATCCGCAACGAGAAGACCGTGGACCCCACCGACTCCTCCTCGACTCCGGTCGTGCAGATCGAATCCGCGATGGGTGCGGCGATCGAGGTGTTCGAGGGCGCCACCGCCATCTGCGTGGGCCGCGACCGCTTCCTGCCGGTCAAGACCACCAACGAGCTGCTCCTGCTGCGCTCCGACGTCTACGACCTCGACGAGGGCGGGCACCTCGTCGCGCGCACCGGGCATTCGCCCGAGATTTCGCTCGACTCCGCGCACTTCAAGACGATCGCGAAGTTCGACGAGCGCATCCCGCACGCGCCCAGTCTGCGGGACGCGACGAGCCTGAAGGTGCGCGGCGATTGGACGTTCGGGCGCGACGTGCGCGTCGTCGGCGACGCCGTGCTCGACGATCGCGGCGTCCCGCAGCGTGTCGCTGACGGGGCTGAGCTCGGCCAGTGACCGATCCCGGGCGCCAGGCGAGGTTCGCCGTCGAATTGGGGCGCGCGCTGACGGGCCGCGAGCTGCCGCTCACTTCGCCGAGCCCCGACGACGTCGCTGCGGCGCTCGAGGAGCTCGGCCTCGGCCCGGCCGCGCTGGCCGACGTGCGCACCCGTCAACAGGAGGCGGGGGAGCCGTGGCCGTTTCCCGTCGAGCGGGAAGCAGTGGCCGACATCGGCTTCGCCGTCTTCCACGCGCGTCTGCAGGCAGTGCGGGAACTGCTCGGGCTCACGGGGCTCGTGCCCACCCGGCCCGCGCGCCGACCGCTCAACGTCGACGAGCGCCGGCTGGTCGCCGACCGCCCGCCCCACTGGGGCTGAGTATCACCCGGGTTGGGGCGCGGTGGGACCTCGTCCGTCGTGCGCAGGCTTGCGGTCCGGTCCGGTCTGCGAAGGGTCCCCGACGGGATCCCTTCGGCTGTGCCCTGTCCGGTCTTCGTCGGGCCCGACGGGATCCCTTCGTAGGCCTGGAGGCCCGTCTTCAGAGGTCCCAGACGGGTGCCCTTCGGCTGTTCGCCCGCTTGCGGTCCGGCCCCACGCATGGGCGGGCGGCCCGGGGAAGGCAACGAGGCGCCGCCCATGCTGGGCGACGCCTCGAACGCGTGTCGAGCGACGATCAGGCGCGCTGCGCCTTCAGCAGGTCGCGGATCTCGACGAGCAGCTTCTCCTCGGCGGTGGGCTCGGCGGGAGCCTCCTCCTCGGACTTGGCCATGCGCTCCTTGGCGAAGTTGTACGGCTTCACGACGCCGAAGTACACCACGAAGGCCAGGATGAGGAAGGCGATGAGGGCCGTCAGGAACGGGCCAACGCTGACACCGCCGGGGTTGAAGGAAGAGAAGTCGGGGGTGCCGCCGAGCTTGCCGATGAGGTCGAGCATGATCTTGGTGAATGCCTCGACCACCGTCGCGAAGGCGCCGCCGATGATGAACGCGACGGCGAGCTCGACGAGATTGCCGCGCATGATGAAGTCCTTGAAACCCTGCATGTTGTGGTCTTTCTGTGTTCCGCTGGACGCGGGAGAACGGGGGGAGAGACTGCCAGGGGCAACGGAAGTTCACCACCGGCCCTCTCTGGCTGCTGCCAGTCTAGTTCGGGCCTGAACGATCCGCCCAATCGTCGGCGCTTCGTGCGGAAACGTTTCTTCTCCGTTGTCGAGGCGCTTCCCCGCCGTGTGCGTCGGGTGGACCAGTTCGCCACCTCGGCACGTGGGCCAACAGCCCTCCCAACCGTGTGCGTCGGGTGGACCAGTGCGCTACTTCGGCACGTGGGCCAACAGCCCTCCCAACCACGTGCGTCAGGGTGGACCGCCGTCGTCGCCCAGCACGACGGAGAGCTGGCCGCCCTGCCCGAGGGTGGCGACGACCGGCGCGACGTCCGTCGGGACCTCGACGACCACCATCCCGGACCCAGCGCGCGCGGTCGCGACGGTGCCGTCGCGTTCTGCGGGCAGAGTGGCGATGCGGGCCGTGCACACCACTTCTGGCACGTCGCCCAGCGCGACCACGAGCCGCACCACCGCTCCGGGCGCCAGCAGGGAACGCAGCTCCGGACGCTCGACGGCGATGGGCACGAGCGACTTGCCCTCGGCCGCCACGCCTCCTCGCAGCAGCATGGCCTGCGTGAGCACCTGGCCCTCCCCGAGCGCGACGGCCGCCTGCGCCCCTGCCACTTGCGTCGGATCCCGCAGCGTGTCGTCGGAGATGGCGGCAGCCGGCAGGTGGACGAGACCGAGGGCGTCGTCGGGAATGGGCTGCCCAGCCGGGACATGACGGGTGAGCGCGACGACCGGCTCGCCTTCGGGCGGACGCGCCGTCGCTGCCTGGACGATGCCCGCGACGACCAGTGCGGCCAGGCAGGCGGCGATCAGGCGGCGATGCCAGCGGATGAAGGAAGCGACACGAGATGGGAACTGCACGCCTCAGTATTGGGACGGGCAACTGCCCGAATCCCGGTTTTCCACAGGGGGATTTTCGGGGCCCCAATCAGCTTGCCGCGGCGGCCGCGCCGGAGCTGCTCGTCGAACTGCTCGACGCGGTGCCAGAGGTGCCAGCGGCGGAGCTGGACGACGACGCGTTCGTCGAGCTGCTCGCGGTGGACGAGGCCTTCGGCGACGTGCGATCGCCGCGCGAGTCCGTCTTGTAGAACCCGGAACCCTTGAACACCACGCCCACCGCGCTGAACACCTTGTTGAGGCGCCCCTCGCACTCGGGGCAGACGGTCAGGGCGTCGTCGGTGAACTTCTGCTGCACCTCGAGGTCGGCGCCGCAGTCGGCGCAACGGTACTGGTACTTGGGCACGGGATTCCTCCGGTTGGACAAACGTCGCCAGTGTACGCCAATTCGCAAGCGCCTCGGCCCGGCGCCCAGCGCCATCCTGCGCAGGGCCCGGCGCTCCTGGAGGGCCGCAACCCCGGGTACAGGGGCCGCTACGCCACGGGACCGGAAGCTACGGGACCGGAGGCCACGAGACCGGACGCCGCGAGACCGGAGGCCACGGGGCCGGACGCCACGATGCCGGACGCCACGAGACTGGCCGCCTCTCCTGCGCAGGGCAGGACGCGAGGGACTCGGCGTCAGACGGAGGGCCCCGGAGCGGCAGCCGGTGGCGGCTGCGTCCCGAGCGGGGAGTGCATGCCGGTTTCGGTGCACCAATGGTCGACGGGCACGTCGAACGGCTCGCGGGGCAGGCGGGGCACCACTTCCGCGTCCCGCGCCCACGCGACGACGACCGCGTCACTTCGTCGGTGCAGCAGCGCCCGGTCGTACCAGCCGCCGCCCACCCCCAGTCGATACCCCTCCTCGTCCACGGCAAGGCAGGATGCGACGACGATGTCCGCCTCCGCCAGTGACTGGGCACCCAGTCGGGTCCCCGTCGGCTCGGGGATTCCCCGCCATGCCGGGCGCAGCCCGTCCCAGCCGTCGAACCGCGCCCAGTCGGGAGACCGGCCCAAGATTGGGGCGCGCACTTCCCACCCCCGCTCCCGTGCCGCGTCGATGAGGCCCGACGTGTCGGGCTCGCCGGGGACGCCCACGTAGACCGCGAGGATGCCGGGGGCGGGGGGCAGCCAGCCGAGGAAGTGGCGCAGGCGACGAGCGTCCTCCGCGGCCATCGCATCCGGGTCGCGCGAGTTGCGCGCCGCGGCGCGGAGTGCGGCCTTGCTGAGGTCCATCCGTCTATCGTAGGAGCATGGCTTGGTTTGGCAGCAAGAAGGTGGCCCCCGTCGAGGTCGAGGCTGCGGTGGAGGAGACGGCTCCTGCGCTCCCGGAGCCTCCCGCGCCCAATGCGGCAGGCCTGCGCACCATGCAGGACCACACCGACTACCTCCTGGGCCTCGTCGAGCCGTTGCCCCCCTTCGGGATGGGGCTGCTCGAGGCCTGGGGGCAGGTGAGCTGCGAGGACCTGACGTCACTCGTCGACGTCCCCGCCCATTCGACGGCGCTCGTCGACGGGTATGCGGTGCGCGTCGCGGATCTCACCGATCTCGCGGGCGAGCCTGCGGAAACCCTCCAGCTCGACAGCGGGGCCGCGCGCCTGCCGGTGGGTGCGGTGCGCGCGGTGCACGTCGGGGATCGCCTGCCGCCCGGAGCCACAGCGGTGCTGCCGGATGTCTACTGCGCCCGCGAGGGTGAGTTGGTGCGCGTGTTCGAACGGGTGCGCGACGGCGAGTACGTGCGCAGCGCCGGTGAGCACCTCGCCGCCGGCACGTGCCTGCTGCACGAGGGGGATTCGCTCGACGAGCGCGGCATCGGCCTGCTGGCGAGTGCGGGGATCGACAAGGTGTTCGTGCGCCCCAGGCCCAGGGTCGTCGTCGTGGGCTCAGGGGAGGGTCTCGTCGAGCCCGGGCGGTCGCTCGCCGACGGGCAGTCGATCGACGCCAACTCCTTCCTCATCGCTGCCGCGGCCCGCGCAGCGGGGGCGCAGGTGTTCCACGCGGTCGTCGGCACGAATGATCGGGCCGAGCTCGAGCGCGTCATCACCGACCAGCTCATCCGCGCCGACCTCGTGATCTCCACCACCGGCGGCCGCCGCGAGGACTACGAGGCGATGGTCGAGGCCATGACGGGGCTCGGGCTCGTCGATTCTGCGCAGGTGGCGATGACCCCGGGGCGCACCCAGACGTTTGGGCTGATCGGCGAGGACCACATCCCGATGATCATGCTTCCGGGCAACCCCGTCAGCGCCTACGTGTCCTTCCAGGCGTTCGGCTGGCCGCTGATCCGCAAGCTCGCCGGGGGTGACCCGTCGCGACGACAGCTGCGGGGTATCGCGACCGCCGGCATGCGTTCGTTGGAGGGGCAGACGCACCTGTTGCGCGCGCACGTCGAGGCGGAGTCGGGGATTCACCGGGTGACGCCCGTGTCGCGCCCGCACGCGCTGTCGGAGCTGGCGGAGGCCAATGCGCTGGTGATCCTCGACGAGTCCACCGCCTCGGTGCGGGCCGGGCAGTCGGTGCACTACTGGCCGCTCGGCTGACCTGCCGGGAATCGTTCGATCTTTTGCCGCGACGCTCGGCGCGGCCCGAGCCAAATTACATCGATGTTGTTAGCGTGTTCCCATGCTCGCCGGAATCCTGATCGCCGCCATCCTCGTGGTCGGTCTCTGGTACGCGCTGCCGTGGATCGGCGAACAGCGCCAGAGCCCCGGCGAACTGGCCGATGAGCCGGACGAACGCTTCTCCGAGTCGATGCGCATCCTCAAGCGCGACGTCATCGAGTTTGGGGATCCGAGCGTCGTCTCCACGCCGCTGACCAGGGCTTCCGAGTTCTACGGTCTGCACATGTCCGCCCGACGAGCGGCCCGGCGTCGCCTCACGGTCCTGGCCGTGCTGTTCGCTGCCGCCGTCGTGCTCGCGGTGCTCGCGGGGCTGTCGATCGTGCCCTGGTGGACGATCGCCATCCCCGGCGGACTGGCGACGGTGTTCCTCGGCATCGCAAGGGTCACCGTCGTGCAGATGCACCGACGGCTGGACGCCTACGCCGCGGGTCTCGACGCGGGATTCCGGGAGGACGAGGACACGACTCGAATCGAGCTCGTGGAGGAGCAGGCGTTGTCGTCGGAGTTCTCAATCGACCTGTCCGCGCCGGCCGACCGCGGCGTCTTCTGGGACCCGGTGCCCGTCACCGCCGCGACCTACGTACAGCAGCCGCTGGTGCCGCGCACCGTCCGCACGATCGACTTGTCTGCCCCCGTCGTCGCGGACACCCCGTTCGTCCCAACGGCCGACCACCCCGACGACGCCCCCGAGGAGCACTCGACCCTGCTGCCGCGCGTCGTCGGCGAATAGTCCACGTGTGCCCGACGGGTTGAGCTCGGCTGTTCGATGGGTTGGGTGGGGTCCGGCGTCGGTCGGTCGGTCGAATTCACCACGCTTCACCGCAGCGACCGCTGGCGGCTCCCCATCCACCACGCTTGGCCGCACGTACCAGTGATGCGCGGAAGCGAGGGACACGGCGGCCATCAGCGCGAGCCAAACCGCGCGTCGGACCCGAGCCCGGTGGGACCCAAGCCCGGCAGGAGCCGAGCCCCGTAGGGCTGGGGCCCCTCACTGGTCCGTCGTCTTGCCGCCTGGTTGGTGTTCGAGCGGCTGCTCGACGTGGTTGATGACGACGGCTGCGATGTGTCCGCGACGCTGGAGTCGGCGCTCGAGGCGGTGGGCGACGACGGTGATGAGCCAGTTGACGAGGATGAACACGGCGGCGCCGACGATGAACGCCACGGTGACGTTGCCGAATCGGGTGCCCATCTGGCGCACTGAGTTCAGCAGTTCGGGGTAGAGGATGATGTAGCCGAGCGCCGTGTCCTTGAGGACGACGACGAGCTGGCTCACGAGCGTCGGCATCATTGCGGTGAGCGCCTGGGGGAGCAGGATCATGGACCGCACCTGCAGCGAGCTGAGCCCGATGGACAGTCCCGCCTCGCCTTGTCCCTTGGGGAGCGCGTTGACGCCGCTGCGCACCACTTCCGCGATCACTGCCGCGTTGTAGAGCACCAGCCCCACGACGACGCCGATGAGGCTTGGCCACATGCCCTCGACGTCGGTCAGGTAGGTGAGGAGGTAGAACACGAACAGCATCATGATGAGCACGGGCACGGCGCGGAAGAACTCGACGACGACCGCCGCCACGGCGCGCAGCCAGCGCATGTCGGACATGCGGGCCATCGCCAGCACGAGGCCGAGCAGGAACGCGAGCACGATGGAGATCAGGGCGCCGAGCAGCGTGGCTTGGAGCCCGGGGAGGAGGTACGACGTCCACGCTTCGGCCCCGACGATGGGCGCCCAGCGGTCGGGTGTGATCTGGCCGTTGCGCCACAGCACGGCGAGGACGTAGCCGACCAGCCCGAGGACTGCGGCCCCTGCGATCAGCGTGTAGAGGAGGTGGCGGCGCCGGGTGCGCGGCCCGGGTGCGTCGAACAGGACTGCCTGGGTGCTCATCGCTGCACCGCCCACTTCTTGGCGGCCCATCCGGTGACGAGGCCCATGGGCAGGGTGATGGCGACGAAGGTGAGTGCGACGAGCCCGAAGATCTGGAAGAGGAGGTCAGGCCTGAACTCGATCATGCGCCGCATCGCGTGCGACACCTGCGCCACGCCGATGGCGACGACGACCGTCGTGTTCTTCGTCAGTGCGATGAGGGCGTTGCCGAGGGGGGTGATGGCGCCGCGGAATGCCTGCGGGAGGATCACCTGGGTGAGGCTCTGCGGGAAGGTCATGCCCAGCGAGCGTGCCGCTTCGGCCTGCCCGAGGGGGATGGTGTTGACGCCTGCGCGGAGCGCCTCGCAGACGAAGGCCGCGTGGTAGACGGCGACGGCGAGGATGCCGAGCCGCATGCCGTTGTCGACGATGTACGTCGACGACTGCGGGTCGGCGAGGTTGATCTTGAGCTGGGTCCAGATGATGAGGTTGGCGGCGACGACGATCATCGTCAGCGGCGTGTTGCGCACGATCGTGACGTAGGCGGCGCCGGCCCATTGCAGCACGCGGACGGGGGACAGCCGCATGATGGCGAGTACGGTGCCGAGCACCAGTGCCCACAGCGCGCCCCAGAGCGTCAGCTCCAGGGTGTTGACCACTGCCGCCCAGTAGTCGTATTCCTGAATGGTCTCGAGCACGGGACCTCCTTCTCGATCTTCGACGCCTCCCCGCGGCGAGCCGACGGGTCACGTCGCGGTCGGGGGCGCCGCCGGGCGGTGCCGCGGCGACGCCCCCTCACGTTGGGTCAGCCGCAGTGGCCGCCGGGCTTGGCCGGGTTGGTGGCCGGGTTGGGGGTGTAGTTGGCGGGGCCGAGGTTGTCGGCGACGATCTTGTCCATGGAGCCGTCGTCGAACAGTTCGGTCAGGGCGGTGTTGACCTTCTCGCAGAGGTCGGAGCCCTTCTTGACGCCGACGCCGTAGAGCTCTTCCGAGAAGGGCTTGCCGACGAGCTTGAACTGCCCGGCCCACTTCTCCTGGGCCGCGTAGCCGGCGAGGATCGCGTCGTCGGTGGTGAGCGCCTGCACCTGGCCTGCGGCGAGCGCCTCGACGCACAGCGAGTAGGTGTCGTATTCCTGGAGCTGGACGCCGGGGTATTCCTTGGCGATCTTCTCGGCAGGGGTGGAGCCGGAGACGGAGCACAGCACCTTGCCGGTGAGGGCGTCGGGGCCGGTGATCTCGGTGTCGTCGGCGCGCACGAGCAGGTCCTGGCCTGCGACGAGGTACGGCCCGCCGAACTGCACCTTCTCCTTGCGCTTGTCGGTGATGGAGTAGGTGGCGAAGATGAGGTCGACGGTGCCGGCGTCGAGCATGGTCTCGCGCTGCGGCGACGGCGACTCGACCCACTCGATCTGGTTCTCCTCGTAGCCGAGCTTCTTCGCGACGGCCTTGGCGACGTCGACGTCGAAGCCCGTCATGTTGTCGCCTTCCTTGAGGCCGAGGCCGGGCTGGTCGAACTTCGTGCCGATCTTGATCTTCTTCGAGTCGCCGCCGGCGGAGCTGCCGGAGTCGCCGCCACAGGCGGTGAGGGCGAGTGCGGCGGCGGCGACGGCTGCGGCGATGCGGTAGGTGGTCTTGCGCATTGGGATCGTTCTCCTTCTGGTGCGGGAATGGTCTCAGTGGTCTCGGTGGGGTCAGTGGGTGAGGATCTTGCCGAGGAAGTCCTTGGCGCGATCCGATTGGGGGTTGGTGAAGAACTCCTCGGGGGTGTTCTCCTCGACGATGGCGCCGTCGGCCATGAACACGACTCGGTCCGCAGCTCTGCGGGCGAATCCCATTTCATGGGTGACGACGATCATGGTCATGCCCGACTTGGCGAGCTGGGTCATGACGTCGAGCACTTCGTTGATCATCTCCGGGTCGAGGGCGGAGGTGGGCTCGTCGAAGAGCATCACCACCGGATCCATGGCGAGCGATCGCGCGATGGCGACGCGCTGCTGCTGGCCACCGGAGAGTTGGGCGGGGTATTTGTGTGCCTGTTCGGCGACGCCGACGCGCTTCAGCAGCGCCATGGCCTTCTCCTCGGCCACCTTGCGCTCCATCTTGCGGACCTTGATGGGGCCGAGCGTGACGTTGTCGAGGATGGTCTTGTGGTGGAACAGGTGGAAGCCCTGGAACACCATGCCGACGTCGGCCCTCAGCTTGGCCAGCTCCTTGCCTTCTTCTGGCAGGGGGGTGCCGTGGATCGTGATCGAGCCGGACTCGAACGTCTCCAGGCGGTTGATGGTGCGGCACAGCGTCGACTTGCCCGAGCCGGAGGGCCCGATGACGACGACGACCTCGCCCTCGCGGACGGTCAGGTTGATGTCCTTGAGTACGTGGAGGTCGCCGAAGTGCTTGTTGACGTCGGTGAGGACGACGAGGGGCTTGCCAAGGCCCCCTTCCGCCGGCACATGCGTGTCGTTCATGCCAGCAGAGGTTAACGACAGTGGGGGTCATTGAAAAGACCCTGGGGAGAATGTGACCCTTTCGTTATGCGGATGCGTGGTCGTGGTGTATTCGCGCGCGGGAGCGACGGCGGGCAGCCCGACGACGGCCCTCGGGCTCTCGAGGGGCTGACGCCGGTCGGGCCCGACTGCAGCGGTTGTGTCGCGTCACCCCTCGTAGGGGCGCAATTCGCCGAGGACTTCGTTGAGTGCCTCGGTGCTGGAGGGGTGGGTCCAGATGCCGTCGCGGAGCTGGGATGCGGTGGCGCCGAGGCGCATGGCGAGCGCGATGAGGTTGATGCCCTCCTGTGCGTCGGTGGCGAGAATGGTTGCGCCCAGGATGCGGTCGGTGTCTGCGTCGACGGTGACCGTGATGACCCCGTCGGTGACGCCGACGATCTTGGGCCGGGGCATCGCGGCGATGGCGGACACCTTCTTTGTCGCGTGCAGCACCCGGTGCCCGGCGGAGCGTGCCTCGTCGGGGCCCATGCCGACGTTGGCCAGCGGCGGCGTGAGGAACGTCGTCGTGGGGACGGCCACGCGGTCGGCGCGGGAGCGGGTGCCGTCGCCCAGGATTTGGTCGAGCACGATGCGGTGGTCGTCGAGCGAGACGTAGGTGAACTGTGGGCCGCCGTTGACGTCACCGACGGCCCACACGTGGTCGACGCTGGTGCGCAGGTGGTCGTCGACGACGATGTACCCGCGGTCGTCGACGGCGATGCCTGCCGCGTCGAGTCCGAGGCCGGCGGTGGCAGGGGCACGCCCGGTGGCGAGCAGGACGGCGTCGGCGTGTGATGGTGGCCGACGCCGCCTTGAGGTGCAGGCTCAGTGGATGAGGGCCGAGACGGACGAGGCCGACGGGATATTGCCGGCGAGCCCCCCGTAGGTGTGCAGGTCGCCGAAGACCTCGATGCGTGCGGCCTGGTCCACGCCGCCCACCTTGAGCGCATCCCAGCCGCCGCGGCGGATGACTTCGGCGACGGCGTCGCCTGCGGTGTCGTCGTCGGTGGCGTACAGGAGTGCCGCGACCTCGCCGTCCGCGGCCCGCTCCGTGGCGAGTTGGTCGGCTCCGAGCGCGCCGAAGGCCTTGACGTAGCGCGTGTCGGGGCCGAGGAGGGGGACGAGTTGGCTGGCGGCGGAGACTCCGTCGGGGTTCAGGTTCGCGAGGGTGCCGTCGGGGCGGAGTGCGACGTTGTTGGAGGGGTCGACGACGATCGTCCCGGCGAGTGCGTCCGCGTGCGTCGTGAGCAGCTCCTTGATGGTGGCGAACGGCGTTGCCAGGATGGCGATGTCGGCGGCGGCGAGCGCGTCGGCCACGTCGGCAGCCTGCGCGTGGTCGCCGAGTTCGGCGGCGGCCGTGCGGGCCTTGTCCAGCGTGGACAAGGCGACGAGCACGTCGACGCCTCCCCGGGTCAGCCGTCGTGCGAGGCCCATGCCGATCTTGCCGACGCCGATGAGTGCGATGGTGGTCATGTCGTGACCCCTTTCCTGGAGTGCGGTGCGTGGCGTCCGGCTCCGCGGCCGAGGCTCGGACGTCGCGGGAGCGAGCCGGCCGTCGGGTGGGGCGTCATCACCAGTATAGATGAAGATTCAACTAACTCAACGGAATCCGGCACGCCGTTGGGCAGCGCTGGGTAGGCTCGGTGCATGGCTACCGTGACTGTCTCCAACAATCCCGACGCATCCCGCTACGAAGCCGTCGTCGACGGCCAGGTGGCCGGCTTCGCTGAGTACATGCTCATCGACGACATGATCGTCTTCACGCACACCGAGGTGAGCCCCGACTTCGAGGGACAGGGCGTGGGCAGCGCGCTCGCGAAGGGCGCCCTCGGCGACGTGCGCGCGAGCGCTGAGCGTTCCGTCATGCCGCTGTGCCCGTTCATCAAGGCGTATATGGAGAAGCATCCCGAGTACGCCGACCTCGCGTACAACAAGCCCACCGACCACTGATCGTCACCCGACGACGGCCCGCGGCGTCGTCGTCGGGTGACGGCCCGCGGCCCGGGTCAGTCCAGCAGGCGCCCGTGCCGGGAGCGGGGGCGCAGGCGCACCGGCGGCAGGGGCGGTGCCGGGATGCGCTCGACCTCGCCCTCGTAGCCCTCGACCACCCCGAACCGCTCGCTGCCGGCCTCGTACTCCTCCCGTGCGAGGGCGACGTACTCGTGGTCCGGGCCGATGAAGTTCCACCACATGACGATTTCGTCGTCGAACGGTGTGCCTCCGAGGAGGACGGCCCGCACCGGATGTTCGGCTGCGGTGATCGTGAGCTGCCCGCGCCCTTCTGGGACGTAGCCGAGCTCGCCGCGCGCCAGCTCCTGCCCTTCGAAGCCGACGTGCCCGGAGTCGATGAGCAGCCCGTGTTCGAAGGTGTCGTCGACTTGCAGGGTGACGGTCTGTTCCGCCTCGATGCACAGCTCGACGCCGAGCAGCGGCGTGTGCGTGACGATGGGGGAGGCGTCGACGCCGGGCAGCTCGCCGACGAACACCAGCGCCGTCGCGCCTTCGAGCTGGACCTCGCACGGGGCGTGGTGCTGGAACGCCCGAGCTGTGTCGCGGAATCGTTCGGGCAGTGCGATCCAGAGCTGGACGCCGTGCAGGAGGTCCGTCTCGGGGGTCGACACCTCGGAGTGGGCGATGCCGTGGCCGCTGGTCATGAGGTTGATCTCGCCGGGTGGATGACGGCGTGGACACCGCCGGAGTCGTGGTGCTCGATGTGGCCGTCGAACAGCCAACTCACCGTCTGGAGCCCGGTGTGCGGATGGGGCGGCACGTCCATGCCGTCCTTCTGCTCGCGCACCGGGGTGGGGCCGTAGTGGTCGGCAAAGCACCAGGCGCCGATGAAGGCGCGATGGCGGCTCGGCAACGTCCGGCGTACCTGCATCGTCGCTTGGTCGCTGAGGGGGACAAGGCGCGGAGAAATGACCTGCACATCGCTTATGGAGCCATTCTGGCAGCCTGTGCGCAAAAGCCAACTCCGCGGTGGGCGAATGCGACGGGGCCCCTCCGGCTTCGGCGCTATGGGCAGGTCGACGGCCGGCGCGTTCGACGGGTCAGCTCGGCTGGGCCGGGTTGATGCGTTTGAACAGCGTGCCCATCGTCACGATCTCGACGTGGGTGACGTCGTCGCCCGGGACGTGCTCGTCGATGAACGAGACGACTGTGGACCCCTCGGGGACGATCACGTGCGCGACGAGGTTGCTCGCCCCGGTGATGGCTGCCGTGAAGCGGACGGTCGGCAGTGCGCGGAGCCTGGCGCCGAGCCGTCCGATCGTGCCGGGACGTACGGCCATCCACACCATGACGTCGCCCGCTCCGTGCAACGCGTCGGGATGGATGTCCGCCTCGAGATGCAGGGTGCCGTCCTCCAGCAGGCGACGGCGTCGGCGCGAGGCCGTGCTCGGGTCGACGCCCACTCGGCGCGCCAGCTCACGCACCGGCATGCGGCCGTCGGGTGCCAGCGTGGCGCAGATGGCGCGGTCCAAGGCGTCGCGGACGCCGTCGGGGGCGGGCGGCAGGGGCGATCGCGACCACACCTGGAGCAGCTCGTGGATGCTGGTGGATCGCACTCCGACGTGGGTCGCGATGCTGCCGAAGAGCCGATCGTCGGGTGCTCCTGCGGCGGTGACGGTGCCGCAGATGAGCTCGGTCCCGTCGCGCGAGAGCCTCACCCACGACGTCACGGGCTGCGGTGCGAGGGCGGTGGCGAGTGCGCGCAGCGCTGCGGGCTCGCCGTGGATGCGCAGCAGGTGGGCCAGCCGAGCGCGCCCTGCGGGAAGGGTGCGCGCGAGCACGTGCACGACGCCTCGCTGTTGGAGGCGGGCGAAGCGACGGGCCACGCTGCGTGCCGAGAGGCCGAGCTGGGCGGCGTACTGGCCCGTCGTCGCGCCCGGGTCGGCGTCGATGAGCAGCAGGAGCTGGCGGTCCAGGGGGTCCAGGGGAGTGCGCAACTTGCCCCAGGTCTCGGGCGCTGCCACGATGCCGACCTCCGATCACTCGAGTGTTGCGGATCATGCCGATTCGTTGTCCTATCGCATGGATTGTGACACGTGATCCAGCAGGATGTTGCAGTCACTGACGCGATGGAGGGATGCTCTGCTGGAGTGGTCCGGTGCACCACGAAGACATCCTTGAAACCTCGCGCCCTGCGCCACGAATGGCCGAGACCATCGTCAGCGACGTCACGCTGCGGCGCGGGCGAGCCGCGTCCTCGGACACGGCGCTGGTGGTCGTCGCCGGCATCGCCTGCCTAGTGGTGGCGCTGCAGCAGACGCTCGTCGTGCCCGCAGTGCCGCGCTTCCCGCAACTGCTCGGGACGAGGCCCGCCGCCGTGTCCTGGATGGTCACCGCCACGCTGGTGGCCGGCGCGATCGCTACGCCGGTCTTCGGGCGGTTGGCCGACCTGTTCGGCAAGCGACGCATGATGCTCCTGTCGATGGCGCTCGTGCTCGTCGGTTCGCTGCTCGCACTGCTTGGCGGGATCGGCATGGTCATCGCGGGTCGTGTCTTGCAGGGCATGGGCACCGCGCTCGTGCCCGTGGCGATGGCGCAGCTGCGAGACAGCCTCGACCCGAAGCGGGTCGGGCCGGCGCTTGCTGCGCTCAGCTCCACGCTCGGAGTGGGCGGCGGCATCGGCATCCCGCTGGGTGGGCAGATCATCGCCCACCTGGGGTGGCGGTGGATGTTCTGGCTGTCCGCGCTGCTGTCGGTCCTCTCCATCGCGCTGATCGTGCGTTTCATGCCGGCCAACCATGCCGACGACGACGGCACCGTCGACGTGCCGGGCGCCGTCGGCCTTGGGGTGGGCCTGCTCGCGCTGTTGCTTGGCATCTCCCAAGGGGGTGCCTGGGGCTGGAGCGACGTGCGGACCGTCGTTGCGCTGGGGGCGGGCGCGGTCGTGCTGATCGTGTGGGGCCGCTTTGAGCTCGGCCAGGCCTCGCCGATCGTCGATCTGCGAGTCAGCGGCACCCGGGCGCTGCTGTTCACCAACCTCGCGTCGTTGCTGCTGGGCGTCCTCATGTTCGCCAACCTCCTGACCACGACGATCCAGCTCCAGAATCCGCTGGCGCACGGCGGCTTCGCCTGGGGTGCGGCTGCGGCTGGGTTGGCGATGCTGCCCAATGCTGCGGCGATGTTCGTCGTCGCGCCGGTCACGGCCCGCCTCGCTGGACGGCTCGGGCCGCGCTGGACGTTGGTGATCGGCACGGTCGTGACCGGCCTGGGCTACCTTCTGCGGGCCGCAATCTCGCCGTCGGCGGCGTGGACGATCGTGTGGGCGACGATCATCGGCTTCGGCGTGGGTATCGGGTATGCGGCGTTGCCGATGCTCATCGTCGCGCACGCTCCGCTGCGTGAGATGGGCTCGGCCAATGGGGTCAACGCCCTGATGCGCACCGTCGGGACTGCCGTGGCCAGCGCGGTGGTGGCTACGATCGTGTCAGGGCTTGCGGTGCCGTTCGACGGACGCATGGTGCCGAGCGCTGTGGCACTGCGGGTCTTGGCGCTGCTCGGCGTCACGCTGTCCGCGGTGGCGTGCATGGTGTCGATGCTGGCGCGCGATTCGAGGCGATCGGAGGCTGGACATGACTGAGCCCACTGCGCTGGACACCCACGCGCACATCTATCCCGCGGAGTATCTGGATCTGCTGGAGCGTGGTGGTGCCTCGCCCGAGACGACGGCGGTGGCGCGCCACATCCGCGCGGATCTCACCGAGGAGGACCTCGCGCAGCGTCTCGAGTGGATGGACAAGGCGGGAGTGCGCACGCAGGTCTTGGCCGTGACGCCGCAGAGCCCCTCCCTGCCTGATGCGAGGGCATCCGCTGAGGCTGCGCGCTGGATCAACGACGCCTATGCGGAGGTGATGCGCGCCCATCCGGGACGCTTCCTCGCCTACGCCGCACTGCCCTTGCCGCACGTGGCGGAGTCGTTGGCGGAGCTCGAGCGTGTGCTGGGGCGGGAGGGGTTCGTCGGGATCTCGGTGCCGACCTTCCTGCCCGGCGGCATGTCGCTCACCGACGATGCACTGGCGCCCGTCTGGGAGGGGCTGGACGCCGGGGGTGTCGTCGTGAACATCCATCCCACAGGGGGCGGGCTCGGGGCGGCGCAGGTCACGGACTTCGGGCTCGAATGGGTCAACGGGGCGCTCATCGAGGACGCGACGGCGGTACTCCAGCTCCTCAAGATGGATCTTCCGGCGACGTACCCGCGTGTGCGGTTCCACGCCGCGCACCTGGGCGGTGACCTGCCGTTCATGACGCAGCGGTTGGAGGACAACTACCGCGGCTGGGGTGCGTTCGCGCGATCGCCGTTGGAGTCGCTGCGCGGCATGTGGTTCGATGCCGCCAACTTCTTCGAGCCGTCGCTGCGGTTGGCGGCCGAGGTGTACGGGCACCGGCAGCTCCTGGCAGGCTCCGACATGCCCTACTTCCAGGGTGAGCAGTATGTGCGCGCCTTCGAGTACATCCGTGGCAGCGGTTTGGAGGAGGGGCCAAGGAGGCCGTCCTCTCAGGCAACGCGAGGGCGCTGTACGGGCTGGGGGCTTGACCATGAGGCTCACGAGATTCGCGCATGCCTGTGTGCAGCTCGACGTCGACGGCACGCGCTTGGTCATCGATCCGGGGGAGTTCGGGACGCACCCCGATCTCGCCAGCGTCGATGCGGTGCTCATCACGCACGACCACTTCGACCACGTCGATCACGCTGCCCTGCGTGCAGCCCACGCCGCAGCCCCGTCGCTGGTGATCGTCGGGCCCCAGGCGCTCGCGGATGCGACCGATGTTCCGGTCACGGTGGTCGACGGCGGTGACCGCTTCGACGTGAACGGTGTGGCCGTCGAGGTGGTCGGGCACGTGCAGGCCGTCGCGGACCTCGACGATCCGCCGATTCCGAATGTCGGGTATCTCGTCGCCGACAAGGTCTTCCATCCTGGCGATGCGTTGCCCCAGATCGAGGTGGACGTGCTGCTGCTGGCCATGGAGGCCCCTTGGGCGAGCACGCTCGACAGGCAGAAGGCGCTGCGACGGCACCCGACGAAGCGGATCGTGCCAATTCACGACGCGATCCTCAACGACCTGGGCGTCGGCTTCGCCATGCACACGCTGCGGCGGTTGGCCGACGACGTGGGCGCGGAGGCCATCGAGCTGCGCGACGGGGAGTCCGTCGAGCTGTGACGTCGGCGCCACGGCGCGGCGCGGGGCGTCAATCGAGTGGGGACGGCGCGCTCAGCTCGAAGAACCGTTCGACGAAGGCCCGCAGCTTGCTGAGCACTCGCCGCTTGCGTTCGGCGTGTGCGCCGCCTGCGGCAAAGCGCGACACCGGCGGCAGCACCTTGGTGATGGCCGTACCGGTGGCCCGCACTTGGCCGTCGCGCAGGGCGGCAGCGACGAAGTCCCTCGCCTCTGCGGGGCGCAGCTTCTCGTCGGCGATGATCGCCTCCAGCTCGGCCTCGCGCCGGGCTGCGATGTAGGTGCGCCATTCGTCGTCGACGTCGCCGTGGGCGGAGACGTTGTCGACGAAGGCCTCGATGAGGTCGCGTTTGTTGCGCAGCGTCGGGCTCGAGCTGACGGCGCGTGAGATTTCGGCGCGGAGTTCCTTGTCCTCGCCGTCGCCGCGCTGCTCGCGGTAGCGCTGCACGAGCATGAGGATGTAGTCGACGCCCACCTCGACCTGCTTGATCAGCTCGATCTCGAACACCACGTCGTCGTTGATCGCCTCGCGGTCCGACTCGCGCTGCTGGCGAAACTCCCGGTGCAGGTCCAGGTAGCGGCTCTGGTAGTCCTGCGCGTCGCGGTCCGTGAGGGGGTCGTTGCCGGCGAAATCGTCGAAGGAGGTGAGGATGTTGCGCAGCCGCAGGACGGTGCCGAAGAGCTGGATGAATGCCTTCTGCGTCTGCTCGCCGACGATGGGCGTGTGCGGGTCGTACGTCGCGACGAGTTCCTCCACCTTGGCCGCGTATTCGGCGAAGTAGTCGGGGTAGGGCTTCAGCAGGACGATGCCGCGGGCGTCCTTGTTGCCGAACAGCGCGATTGCGTCGTTGGTCTCCTGCTCGAGGTTGCGGAAGCTCACGATGTTGCCGTAGGTCTTCACCGAGTTGAGGATGCGGTTGGTGCGCGAGTAGGCCTGAATGAGCCCGTGGGAGCGCAGGTTCTTGTCGACGAACAGGGTGTTGAGCGTCGTCGCGTCGAAGCCGGTCAGGAACATGTTCACAACGATCACGAGGTCGATTTCGCGGTTCTTGAGCCGGTGCGAGAGGTCCTTGTAGTAGTTGTGGAAGTTGTCGCCGTCGGTGTCGAAGGAGGTCCCGTAGAGAGCGTTGTAGTCCTGGATGGCCTCCTCGAGGAACTGTCTCGCGTCCGCCGGCCACGCGCCGCCGCCGGGTTCGTCGTCGAGCTCCTCCTCGTCGATCGCGGCGTTGGCCCCGAAGGAGTAGATGATGCCCACCTTCAGCCGACGCTCGGGCGGCAGCTCCTGCTGGAGGAGCTGGAAGGTGGTGTAGTAGGACCTGGCGGCGGCGATGGATGCCGTCGCGAAGAGCGCGTTGAATCCGTGGACGCGCCGTTGGCCGAGCTTGTAGTGCTCGGCGCGTTTGGTTTTCTGGTCGAAGTGTTCGAGCGTGTATGTGGCGATTTGCCGGATGCGTTCTGGCGCCAGCAGCGCCCGCTCGGTGTCGATGGCCGAGACCTGCTTGTCCACGACGGTGCCGACCTTGATGGTGTTGACGTAGTCGATGCGGAACGGCAGCACGTTCTTGTCGGTGATCGCGTCGACGATCGTGTAGGTGTGCAGCTTCTCGCCGAAGGCCTGCTCGGTGGTCTTCAGCTGCGGATTCCCGCCGCTGCCGGAGGAATTCTCGGCGAAAATGGGTGTGCCGGTGAAACCGAAGAGGTGGTATCGACGAAATGCCTTCGTGATTGCGGTGTGCATGTCCCCGAACTGCGACCTGTGGCATTCGTCGAAGATGATGACGACGTGGCCGCCGAAGATCTCGTGCCCACGATTCGCGGAGATGAACTTGCTGAGCTTCTGGATCGTCGTGATGATGATGCGTGCGCTCGGGTCCTCGAGCTGACGTTTGAGGGCGGCGGTGGAGGTGTTGGAGTTGGCCGCGCCCTCTTGGAAGCGGTCGTATTCGCGCATGGTCTGGTAGTCGAGGTCCTTGCGGTCGACGACGAAGAGCACCTTCTCGACGCCGTCCATCGCCGTCGCGAGTTGCGCGGCCTTGAAGGACGTGAGTGTCTTGCCCGAGCCGGTGGTGTGCCAGACGTAGCCGCCGGCGGCGATGGTGCCCAGCTGCTTGTAGTTGGTGGAGATCTGGATCTTCTGCAGGATCCGTTCGGTGGCGACGATCTGGTAGGGCCGCATCACGAGCAGGAGCCGGTCGGCGGTGAGGACGCAGTAGCGTGTCAGGATGTTGAGCAGCGTGTGCTTGGCGAAGAATGTCTTCGCGAACGCCCGCAGGTCCTGGATAGGGCGGTTCTGCGCGTCGGCCCACCACGACGTGAACTCGAAGGAGTTGGACGTCTTGCGCACGCGCGCCGAGCCGGACTTCTCCTTGATGTGCTGTTGGCGCGTCGTGTTGGAGTAGTACTTCGTCAGGGTGCCGTTGGAGATGACGAAGAGCTGCACGTACTCGAACAGGCCCGATCCTGCCCAGAAGCTGTCGCGCTGGTATCGGTCGATCTGGTTGAACGCCTCGCGCAGGTCGACGCCGCGGCGTTTGAGCTCGACGTGCACCATCGGCAGGCCGTTGACGAGGATCGTGACGTCGTAGCGGTTGGCAAACCTCGCGCCGCCTTCGCCTCTGCCGATCGCGTACTGGTTGATCACCTGCAGCCGGTTGTTGTGGATGTGCTGCTTGTCGACGAGCAGGATGTTCTTGATGGTTCCGTCGTCGCGGCGAAGGAGCTGGACGTGGTCCTCCTGGATGCGGACGGTCTTCTCCTCGATGCCCTCGTTGGCGCTCGCGATCTGCTTGGTGAAGAACTGCTTCCACTCGCTGTCCGAGAACGTGATGTGGTTGAGCGCTTCGAGCTGCCGTCGAAGGTTCGCGACGAGGTCCGCCTCCGTGTGGATGTCCAGCCGTTCGTAGGCCTGGGACTCGAGCGTCTCGATGAGCTGTTGTTCGAGCTGCGCCTCCGACTGGTAGGCCGCCTCGACGTGCAAGTCCGGCTCGTACTCGGCCACCACCGTGCTCTCCGACGAGACCGCGATCGGATCGTACTTGCGCGGCGCTGGGGCGTCAGTCATCGCTCTCTCTGAGATTCTTGAGGAGCCCCGACAGCGACCCTCCCGCTCGCTGCTGGGTCACGTACTGGTTTGGCTTCATTCCACTCATCGTAGAGATCGCGTCTGACGGTTTCTGCGGGTCGCGTCGGATCATCGGAACAGTTCGTCGTGGCTCCCGGTGCGTTGGAAGACGGCCAGTGTCTCGCTGGTGCGCCAGATCAGCAGCCAGTCACCGGGATTGGCGACGTGGCACTCGTGGCTGCCTGCCAAGCTGCGTTCAGCGTGTGCATGCGATGCCGCTGTCTGAGTCTCGCATGACTCTCCAACGAGTTGTCCAGGATCAGCTCGATGACCTCGGCGAGCGGGGCGTCATCTACGTGTCTGCGGGCAAGCCGCTTGAGATCGCGCGCAAACGCTGGCGTAAAGTCGGCCCGAAGTCGCCCCATGCCTAGGCCTGCAGCGCGGCGTCGAGCAGTTCGCGCGCAGTCCGATAGCCGCCACCGCCTTCGGCAAGGCGAGCATCGGCGTCGCGGATGCTGCGCGTGCTCCCTTCGTTCGGCTCGGGGTACGACAGATGCAGAGGGATCCGCTGTTCCCGCACGATCTGGCGGTAGAAGGCGCGAGTGACGGATGAGAGATCGAAACCGAAGTCCTCCACCACCTTCATGGCGGCTTCCTTCGTTTCTTGATCGACGCGGACCGTGACGGATGACATGGCGACACCTCCTGTACGACATTGTACAGCCATCGTCTTACAAAGTCTCGATGAGTCATTGCCGAACTGCGCCTCCGACTGCTAGGCCGCCCCACGTGCGGGTCCGGCTCGTACGCGGCCACCACGGTGACCTCCGGCGCGATCGTGATCGGATCGTACTCACGCGGCGAGGACGCCTCAGCCATGCTGCTCCTCCACGGGATCGATGGCGGGCAGGCCGAGGGTCTTGGGCGGCGGCCAGCAAGCGTTGGTCGTGACTCACGACGACGCACCGTCCGCCGAGCTGGAGCGCTGGGGCGAGGTGGATGGCGTCGAGGGAGCGAACATGATGGGGGGCTTCGGCGACAGTCAGAATCGCGTCCCTGATGGGGACGAGCCCACGTGCTGCAGCAGCAACTCCCGATCCTGCACTGGCAGTCCTTCGCGACGAAGCACGCGCGTCAGCTCCGTCTGGAGGAGGCGCTACTACACCACACCGCCCTTGGCGACCGCGCGGGCGAACCATTCGCGTGCGGCAGGATCGCCGGCGAGGACCGCGACCGCAACCGACGTGTCCAGGTAGCTGCTCAACGGTCGCCCTTCACCCACTTGACGAGTTCGTCGATCTGAGCTCGCGTACGGGCGCGACGGCTCGGCCAATCGGTGTAGCGCACTGGCCCTAGGTTGCGAGGGGGGATGACTTCGGGAGCTTCACCTTCGGCCGGCGTCAGCAGCGCGACGGGGTGCCGGTGCTTCGTGTCGACGTAGGTCTCTCCAGCCTCGACGTCTGCCAGCGCCTGCGTCGAGTTCTGGCGAAGCTGTGCGACGGTGATCGTCTTGATGATTCAAGTGTAGATGTGAGGTCTACCGATATCTATCTTCGCGCCGAGCGGCTGATCACGACCGCTGTTCCGGGAATGTCAGCAGATTGTCGCGGTAGTACTCGTACTGCTTCCGACGGGCGGCCAGCTCGGCGGGGAGGCCGATGCTGATGTCGTTGACGAGCGCGTCGAACTGGTTGAACTGAGTGACGATTTGCCGCTGGCTGCTCAATGCTGGCACGGGCACTTCGATCTGTCCAAGCCCAGTAGCGGACAGTCTCTTGACCTTGGCCCGAGACACGTGGCGATCCTTCGCCTGGTTGAAGCGTGCTGTCTGTGTCACGTAGGCCAAGAAGGTCGGGTCCATGTCCGACCTGAACACGAAGCAATCGTCATGTACCGCGACGGGCGCGTCGCCCAGCCACGCAACGGAGCGACCCACGTCCTCGACCGTCTCGCCGACCCCCGCGAAAATCAGGTCGCCAGTGTTCGCGAAGCGGAGTGTCGGTTTCAGATCGGGGCGCACATGAGTGACAACCGCACTTGTCGCGGTTCCGAGCGATGTGTAGATGTCGCCGTAGTGGATTGCCGGGATACCAGTGGGCTGGTAGTCCGCCTTGGTGAATCTGCGGCCCCTGAAGAACGCGCCGATGTCACTCAGGCGAGCCCATCTGACTCTCTCTCTCTCTCTCTCTCGAAGCTCAAGAGCTGATCACGGTAGAAAGTGAACTGCCTTCGTCGCGCTTCCAGCTCCGCTTCCAGCTCCGCTTCCAGCTCGGTGAACTTGTCCAGAATCCCGACGATTTCACGCTGCACTTCCAGCGGGGGCACTGGCAACTTGAAGGCGCGGACGCGTGAGTCAGGGATCGAAGGGTAGTTCCCTTGTACCTGGAAGCGCTCAACGTAATTTCGGAACCGTTGCGTGCCCAGCAAATGCCCCAAGAAACCTGGAAGGATCTTTGAACGGTCAGAGCGGATCACGCAGAAACCCGTGCTCACAACCAAATCCTGCACATCTGGCGGGATGAGCGCCCAACGCAGCTGAGTCGGTCTTGTCGTGGCGAAGATGACGTCGCCCGCCCGGACAAGCTGCTGTGCTCGACTTGGAGCTGTCGCTGCCGTGATGGGCTCTCCATCTAGAAGTCGGTGGGTCAGTCCGTCGATGGATGAGAGGTCCACGTAGCGGAACTCCCGGTCGCCGACGTCGTTCCACCGGATGGTGTCACCCTTGACAGCGACGTCACCGATCTCCATGTACGCTACCCCGTCGGGGGCAAGCTCGGCGAGCAGTCGTTCGATCCGGTTCATTGCTTGCCCTCCAACTGCTTCAGCTTCTCGTCGTCCATCGTGAAGCCCTTGACGAGGTACTCGCGAAGCCGCTCCGTCGCCCAGATGCGGAACCTCGTCGCGAGCATACTCTTCACGCGGTAGCCGACCGAGATGACCAAGTCGAGGTAGTAGAACGGCAGCGTTCGTGTGACCTGACGAGAGCCCTCCTGCCGAACCTGTCGGAAATCCCGACAGGTTGCCTCGGGAGCGAGCTCGCCGTCGGCGTACACGTTCTGGACGTGCTCGACGACATTCGTGCGCGACGTCTGGAACAGGTCAGCGATCTGCTGCTGCGACAGCCAAAGCGTCTCGTCGACGAGCTGCACCTCGACGGCGGGCGTCCCGTCGTCGCGCCGGTAGACGAGGATCTCGCCCTTGGGCTCGTTCATGCGAAGAAGTCCTCGTCGATCTCGACTGCGTGGAAGGTCTGCTTCACCTGCACACCTACTCCGTAGCGGATCATGAGCTTGGTGAGGCGCTCTCCGTCGATGAGGATGATGCGCGTCGGGACTGACTCGGCGTACTGCCGTGCCCCGTCCGTGAAGCGGCTCGTGGTGAAGAACACGCCGCTGTCAGCCCGACCGCTCAGCGCGCCGACGAATGCCTGGAGGTCCTGCCTGCCAACCGGGTTGCCGTCCGCGTAGCGCTTGGCCTGAACGTAGACCCGGCTTACTCCTAGCACGTCCTGATCGATGACGCCGTCGATGCCGCCGTCGTGGGAGGCCTGCGTCGCTCGCCCCGTTCCGTTCACGCCTCCGTATCCCATTGCCAAGAGGAGATCGACCACCGCCTGCTCGAAGAATCCCGGCTGTTTTCCCTTCAGTCGATTAAGCAATTCGATCGCGACATCGCCGTCGATGCGGGAGATGCCTGCCTGTACCTGTTCGATGGGCGTCATCTCTTCCGCAGCGTCCCTCGGGGCCGAGACTGACCTCTTCGTTCGGGGGCCAGTCGATTCGTACGGCCGGATTCTGGAAGCTGGGTCGCTTCCCAGCGCCTCGAGATCCCGCTCGGAAGCTCCTTGAGGAAACCGCGTCAGGACCTCGCGTCCCGCATCGGTAATCTTGTAGTGGCCCCGACGGGGTCGCTCCAGCGCGCCAACGTTGCAGAGGAACGAGGCCGCCCAGCCGATTCGGTTTTCGAACTTGAGTTGGGTCCCCGAAGGCAGGGTCTCGGCACGCTGGTCGGGAGTGAGCCCGACTGCGTCAGCGACGAGCGTCTGAAATTCTCGCCGGTGCCTGAGTTCGCCGTCGCGAAGGGCCCGCAACACGGGAACCATGAACTCCTCCCACGTGGGCATTTGGTTCACTGTTCTGCACCTTCCAAATCAGCAACAATCGCATCAATGGCCGTCCGAAGCTCCTGCTGACGGGCGACGATGCGGGCGATCTCGGCGTTGAGCTCCGTGATGTCGATGACTTCGCGGGTGTCCTCCTTCTCGACGTAGGAGGAGACGGCGATGTTGTAGTCGTTGGCGGCGATCTCCTCGCCCGTGACGAGGGCGGCCAGGTAGTCGACTGGCTTGCGGTCGACGTACAGCCCCAAGATTCGGGCGCGGTTGTCGTCGGTGAGCTTGTTCTTGTTGCCGTGACGCTCGAACTCCGCCGACGCGTCGATGAACAGCACCGAGCTGTCCGCCTTCGACTTCTTGAGCACGATGATGCAGGTGGCGATCGTCGTGCCGAAGAAGAGGTCCGGCGGGAGCTGGATGACGGTGTCGACGTAGTTATTGTCGATCAGGTACTTGCGGATCTTCCGCTCAGCGCCGCCGCGGTAGAGCACGCCGGGAAACTCGACGATCGCCGCAGTGCCGTCGACGGCCAGCCACGACAGGATGTGCATGGTGAACGCCAGATCGGCCTTCGACTTCGGTGCGAGCACGCCCGCGGGGGCGAACCGGGGGTCGTTGATGAGCAGGGGATTGGCGTCGCCGTCCCACTTGATGGAGTACGGCGGATTGGAAACAATCGCCTCGAACGGCTCATCGTCCCAGTGCGCAGGGTCGAGCAGGGTGTCGCCGTGGGCGATGTTGAACTTCTCGTAGTTGATCCCGTGCAGGAACATGTTGATTCGCGCGAGGTTGTACGTCGTCAGGTTGATCTCCTGGCCGAAGAAACCGCGGACGTTGTCCTTGCCTAGCACCTTCGCGAACTTCAGCAACAGCGAACCAGAGCCGACGGCCGGATCGTAGACCCTGTTAACCGCGGTCTTGCCGTGTACGGTGATGTGGGCGAGCAGCTCGGAGACCTCTTGGGGCGTGTAGTACTCGCCGCCGGACTTGCCGGCCTGTGACGCATACATTTGCATGAGGTACTCGTAGGCGTCCCCGAACAGGTCGATCGAGTTGTCCTCGTAGTTGCCGAGCGGCATGTCCCCGACGGCGTCCAGCAGCTTCACCAGCTTCGCGTTGCGGGCGGCGACCGTCGAGCCGAGCTTGGAGCTGTTGACGTCGAGGTCGTCGAACAGGCCCTTGAGGTCGTCCTCCGACTCGGTGCCGATGGCCGAACCCTCGATGTTCTTGAAGACCCGGGCCAGTGTCTCGTTGAGGTTCTCATCCTTCGGGGCCCGACGACGAACGTTCGCGAACAGCTCGGATGGGTAGATGTAGAAGCCCTTCTCACTGACCGTCTCGGACTCGCCCTCCGCGGCGATGTCGTCGGGGAGGAAGGTGTAGTCGAAGTCGGTGTTGCCGGCCTCGTGCTCGGAGCGGTTGATGTAGGTGGTCAGATGCTCGGAGATGAAGCGGTAGAACAACATGCCGAGCACGTAGGCCTTGAAGTCCCAGCCGTCGACGGAGCCCCGCAGGTCGTTTGCGATGCGCCAGATGGTTTTGTGCAGCTCGGCCCGCTGGGCTTCCTTCGTCGTGGGCGTCATCGTCGCCGCTCCTTCTTGCGTTGTTCTCACCACACACCGTATCGGCAGGCTCTCACACTTTCTGCCACCGTGGGGGTGTGCGCCGACGACGCCGTGCACACTCGACGACGCCCTTCGCCTCGTCGAGCCTCCGGGCCGTGGCCGGGTGCTCAGAACATGCCGTTGTCGTTGGCGGAGGTGGGCGGAATCACTTGCAGGACGTCCCAGTGTTCGACGATCCGACCCTGCTCGTCGAGGCGGAAGATGTCGATGCCTGCGTAGTTGTCGGAGCCGGGCCAGGTCTGGTGGCAGTGGAGCACGACGTGGTCGCCTTCGGCGAAGCACCGGACGAACTCCACATGCTTGCCCGGGTACTCGCGGGCCATGCGCTCGAAGTACTCGATGAAGGCCTCCTTGCCGTCGGCGACGTGTGGATTGTGTTGCCGATAGGTGGCTCCCGCGTAGCGTTCGATCGCTTCCCGGGGGCGGCACTGGTTGAACATGAGGTCGTAGAACGCCTTGACGGTGTCTTTGTTGCGGTCGAGGGTGGTGGTCATGGTGCGACGGTAGCCTTCCGTTGTCGATGGGTTGGGATGAGTGTCGGGGTTGAGCCCTGTGCGCCGGGCTTGTCGGGGCCGAGGGATGTCGTCGGTGGGGCTGGCTCAGGTCAAGCCCAGTGGAGTGGTGTAGCGGTTCCTTCGTCTAGGCGGTGAGGGCGAGGGGTTCGGTCACCTCCTCAACGGCGTTGGTGATGGTGGTGAGTCGGCATCGTGCGAGGGCGTCGAGGTCGAGGTAGCGCCGTCCTTCTGCCCATTCGTCGGTCTGCTCGGCCAGGACAGCGCCGACGAGGCGGATGATCGCTTCCCGGTTGGGGAAGATCCTGACGGAGTCGGTGCGGCGGCGGATCTCACGGTTCAGGCGTTCGGCGGGGTTGTTCGACCAGATCTGGGTCCACACGTCCTTGGGGAAGCCGGTGAACGCGAGCATGTCTGCCCGGGCGGTTTCGAGGTGTTCTGCAACGTCGGGGTGCTTCTCGGTGGTGTGGTCGAGCTGAATCGGCCTGGGTTTCGTTCCGTTCTTGAAGCAAGGATGGAACACGATGAACCAGAAGTACTCTCCCGAGATGCGCGAGCGCGCGCTGCGGATGCTCGATGAGGCCAAGGCCTCCGGTGAGCACTCGAATCTGATGTCCGCCGTGCGGCATGTTGCGGGGCTCCTCGGCATGAGCGCGGAGACGCTGCGGGTGTGGCATCGCTGCCGCGAGGTCGACGCCGGCGCGAAGCCCGGTGTCCCGAGCGATGTCGCTGAGGAGAACAAGCGCCTGCGCCGCGAGGTGGCCGAGCTGCGAAAGGCGAATGAGATCCTCAAGGCTGCGAGCGTGTTGTTCGCGAAGGAGCTCGACCGGCC
>JHVD01000006.1 GCA_000619965.1 Propionibacteriaceae bacterium P6A17 | reverse complement strand
CGTCTTCAGGATCTCGTTCGCGCGTCGCAGCTCCCGGACCTCGCGTTCCAGCTCGGTGATCCGGGCCTGGTCATCCGTGCTCAACCCGGGACGGCTCCCGCCGTCGACCTCGGCCTGCCGGACCCAGTTCCGCAACGCTTCGGGATGGACCCCCAACTGGTCGGCGACCCGTTTGATCGCCCCACGACTCGTCTCGGGATCCTTCCTCGCATCCAACGCCATCCGCGTCGCCCGCTGCTGGAGCTCGACGCTGTACTTCCTCGGTGCTGACATGACTCTCATCCTTCACTGGTTTGAGAGCCTCCACCAGACCCGGGGCGATTCAGACCGGCCCGTGATAGTGCTGGGAGATGAGCTCCCCGCTGAGGTCGTAGACGTGGTGGCGCTCCATCTGGCCAGGAAGCATCTCCACCAAGAGTTGGCCTTGGGCATCATTGGCAGCCGCAGCACTCCATGACTGGACGCCCTTACGCACGGTCGTCCTGGTCAACAACCCACGATGCTCCACCAGCCCATTCGCATCCACACCGTCATAGCTAAACACGGACTCCACCACAGGCGTCACGACCTTGACGATCTCACCGAGCCCGTTATAGGTCGTCGTGGTCGTGCCACTCTCGCCGGTGTAAGTCAACCGCCTACCCCAGGAATCATCTGGCTGCGAAGCAGGGCCCTCACTCCACGCATGACAGCCCAAGCAGGCTGGCCATCACACACCGGATCGACCAAGTTGCTGCCCGCACTCCAGTACACGGTGTGGCGCGCGCCCGAATCGGCTGGCCCGGCACCACCGTCGTCGACGGTCGCAACATCAGTCCCCGACAACTCTGCCACCTCCGATCCCGCAGCACGGTTCATGGAACCGCCTGAGGGTGCGTGCCGCTCTCATGTGGGTTCCGACTCTGGGCTGAGAATACCGTAGGCTGCCGTCGGAGTGCGCTTGGCGTGGTAGCCGAGGGCGGAGGCGGCGAACTTCACATCCGCAATCCCCGCTCGCTGGCGCCGCCAAACAAGATGCTGGTGCGCAAGGAGTCGGTCTTGAAGAAGCCGTTGAACGTCTCCATCAGGACGCTGCCCGAAGAGCTGCCGACGGGGCGGCCTTGCCGGTCGTGACCCCACAACGCCATCCGCAACGGAATCTCGGGCATCTCGTCGCGTTGGGTGATGGCGCAGCGCCACGCCACCTTCCGCTGCCAGCACACGTCGACGATGCTCGCAGCGATGACGAACCCAGGCCACTACCCGTCGCGACGTGGTCGGCCCAGACCGTGTCGGGGTGCATCCGACGTGGGTCCACGCGAGTCCTTCGGTAGTTTCGACGGTCCTCGTATAGCAAATGTGCCTCTGGCCGACACGGGGCGGTAGGCGACGCCCGGTAGACGCGCGCGGCGATCTGGCAGCCCTGCTCCGACAGGACCCGGCAGATCGCTTCCATCGCCTCACCATCGCTGCGCAGCTTGACGATCAACTCTCCGATCAGCGGTTGCGGGGGTCGGATTTTCCCCTACCCAACTCCATCTGAGAAGGGCCACAATGATCCACTCCAAGAGCGCCACCGGGCCAGGGGGTCCTCAGGAACGAACCTCACTCACCACCTGAGCGTCCGCACGCCACTGGTGAAGCTGCTCCACGTCGTGCGCCACCTCGGCGCGCAGCAGCAGGACTGAGCGAGGGGGCACGTCGATGTTCTGCCCCGCGGCGAAGGGGCCGGCCGCCACTTCGTCGATGTCGCAGCTCAGCCACACCAGCTCGAAGCTCCTACCAAGCTCAGGGCCAGGCAGCGTGCACGAGCGGCTGGTGGGCTCGGCGTTGAGAATCAAGAGGAATCCGTCGGATTCGTCGGAGACGTACCTGGCCAAGTACTTGCGCGACGGGTCTCCCCAGGCCTCAGGGCTCATGAGCCGGCCATCCGTGTCCACCCAGGTGAGGTCGATCCGCTCGAGCCCTCGGCCAGAGGGGTCACGGACCTCTTCGTGGTAACAGAAACGATCTCGACGCAGGAGCGGGTGCTCCTGGCGCAAGCGCAGCAGCGCGCCGATTCGGGAGCGGATGTCCTCCCACTCAGGAGCAATGTCCCAATTCACCCAGGACAGCGGTGAGTCCTGACAGTAGGCGTTGTTGTTGCCCTCCTGCGTGCGCCCGAACTCGTCACCGGCGAGCAGCATGGGCGTACCCATGGCGAGGATCTGCGTCGCCTGCAGATTCAGTATCTGGCGTCGCCGGAGCGCGAGAATGGCCGGATCGTCCGTACGACCCTCGAAGCCATGATTCCATGATCGGTTGAGATCGGTGCCGTCGCGATTGGATTCGCCGTTGGCCTGATTGTGTTTGACGTCGTAGCTGACCAGGTCATGCATGGTGAAGCCGTCGTGGGCGGTGATGAAGTTGATCGTCGCCGACGGACGCCGCCCAGCGCCGTCGAACAAGTCCGGGGACCCGGCCAGGCGCGTCGCCAGTTCGCTGACGCCGGGGGAGTGACCCCTCCAGAAATCACGAACTTGGTCACGGAACTTGTCGTTCCATTCGCTCCACCCGAGACCGTATTGTCCGAGCTGATAGCCGAAGGGGCCGATGTCCCACGGCTCCGCGATGAGCTTCACGTCCTGCAGGAGCGGGTCCTCGGTGATGGAGCGCAGCAGCGGATGATCCTTGACGACGTGGTGATGCTCGTCGCGCAGCAGCGTGGTGGCGAGGTCGAATCGGAACCCGTCGACGCCCATCTCAGTCACCCAGTAGTGCAAGGAATCGACGATGAGCCGGCGCACCATGGGATGCGAGGTGTTGAGCGAGTTTCCGCAGCCGGTGACGTCGTAGTCGCTGGCGAAGCCCTGACCCATGCGGTAGTACTGCCGCTGAGCCAGGCCCCGAAGCGACATCGTCGGCCCATCGAGCCCACCTTCGGCGCTGTGGTTGTAGACGACGTCCAGGATCACCTCGAGGCCCGCGGCGTGCAGCGCCCCCACCATCTCCTTGAAGTGCGAAATCTGGTCGCCGGTCGTGCCGTGTGCCTTGTACATGGCATGCGGAGCGAAGAAGCCCAGTGTGTTGTAGCCCCAATAGTTTCGGAGTCCCTTGGCGGCGATGAACGGCTCCGACACGAAATGGTGGATGGGCAGCAGCTCAACCGCCGTGACACCCAGATCGACGAGATATTGCACGACGTCCGGGTAAGCGAGCCCCAAGTACGAGCCGCGGAGGTGATCGGGCACCAGCGGATGCAGCTTCGTGAAGCCGCGCAAATGCATCTCGTAGACCACCGTCTCCGCCATCGAACGCCGCCGCGCCACCGGTGGCGGTGGCGGTGTGTCGTCGACGACCACGCCCAAGGGCACCGAGCCGAGGGAGTCACCGGGGTCGGGCAGGTGGGGAGCATCCGTGCGGTACGAGCGGATGTCCGCCCGGAAGTCGACACCGCCGCTGATGGCGCGCGCGTACGGGTCGAGCAGCACCTTTTGGCGGTTGAAGCGCAGGCCATGCTCGGGCGCCCACGGCCCGTCCACCCTGAAGCCATAGAGTTGACCGTGGCGAACGCCGGGGACGAAGAGTCGCCAGACACCGTCCTCGCCGCGGCGCATCGCCAGCTCGGCGGGGCTGGGGCGATCGGTCACGAGCACCAGGTGCACGGCGGTCGCCTCTGGTGCCCAGAGTGCGAAGCGAGCACCGTCGTCGAGGAGTTGCGCGCCCAACGGTGCGTCGGTGGTGTACTCGCTCATCCCTCTCCATTCGTTGCCGAAGGTAACAATGCATATTGCCAGAGCGCCCACGAGCAGGCCAACCGTCGCGGCCTAAGGTGGAGGCCATGACGGCCTACTTCGACCACGCTGCCACGTCGCCGCTGCGACCGGAGGCGCGGAGGGCGCTCGTCGAGTGCCTCGACCTCGTCGGCAACCCCTCAGCGTTGCACCGGGCCGGCCAACGCGCCCGGGCGATGCTGGAAGAGTCCCGAGAACGGCTCGCGGCGGCCGTTGGGTGCCAGCCGGCGGAGGTGATCTTCACTTCTGGCGGCTCCGAGGCCGACTCCATCGCCGTCTTGGGCGGGTGGCGCGCGACGGGGCGACGGCGGGCACTCGTCTCCGCGATCGAGCACCCGGCGGTGCTCGGGGCGCGCGACCACGGCGCCGAGCTGCTGCCCGTGACCGGCGAGGGCGTCGTCGACGTCGACGCGGCCGCCGAGCTGATCGACAGCGACGTCGGTGTGGTCTCGTGCATGCTCGTCAACAACGAGACGGGCATCGTTCAGCCTGTCGAGCGGCTGCGGGGGGCCGCCTACAAGCACGGCGCGTGGCTGCACACCGACGCCGTCCAGGCCCTCGGCCACGTCCCGGTGGACTTCCGGGCGCTGGGGGTGGACATGCTGAGCCTCTCCGCGCACAAGGTGGGGGGCCCCGTCGGGGTGGGCGCGCTCATCGCGCGCCGCGACGTGCAGCCGCGAGCCATCGGGCTGGGCGGAGGCCAGGAGCGGGCGGTGCGCAGCGGGACGGGCGCCGTCGCGCTCGCTTCGGCGTTCGCAGTGGCGGCCGAGTGCGCAGTGCGGGAGCTTCCCGATGACACCGTGCGGCTGGGCGCCATGCAGGACAGAATCGCGGCCGCGTTGACGGAGCTGGACGCACGTATCAACACCTATGAGGCCCCCCATGCGCCGCACATCGTCAACGCCACCTTCCCCGAGATTCGCGCGGGCGACCTGCTCTTCCTGCTCGACCAGCGGGGCGTGTTCGCGTCGGTGGGCAGCGCCTGCCGGGCGGGCGTGCACCAGCCGTCGGAGGTCCTGCGAGCCATGGGGCGCAGCGACGACGAGGCGGCCTCCACGCTGCGCTTCTCGATGGGGTGGAACACGACCTGGGCCGAGGTGGATGAGCTCATCGACGGAGTGACGCGGGCGCTGGATCTCGCGAGGCTGGCCTTCTGAGGCGGTGCCGTAGAGTGGAACGGCGCCCGGCCCGCACGACCGGGCGCCGCAAGTGTGAGGAGGTGTCGTCTGTGCGAGTGCTCGTCGCGATGAGCGGCGGCGTGGATTCCGCCGTCGCCGCAGCCCGCATGGTGGCCGCCGGCCACGAGGTCACCGGCGTCCACCTCGCGCTGTCGAAGAACCCAGAGAGCTACCGATCCGGTGCCCGCGGCTGCTGCTCGTTGGAGGACTCGCACGACGCGCGCCGGGTGGCCGACAAACTCGACATCCCCTTCTACGTGTGGGACTTCGCCGAGGAGTTCCACGAGCAGGTGGTGGAGGACTTCATCGCCGAATATGAAGCCGGCCGGACGCCCAACCCATGCCTTCGCTGCAACGAGAAGATCAAGTTTACCGCGCTGCTCGACCGCGGGGTCGCGCTCGGCTTCGACGCGGTCGCCACCGGCCACTACGCGCGGTTGGCAAGGCACGACGACGGATCGGTGACCCTGCATCGCGCCTCCGACGTGGCGAAGGATCAGAGCTACGTGCTGGGCTCGCTCACCGAGGATCAGCTCCGCCGGTGCATCTTCCCGTTGGACGACGTGCAGAAGCCGCTCGTGCGTGAGGAAGCGCGCGCTCTGGGTTTCGGGGTGGCGAAGAAGCCAGACAGCCACGACATCTGTTTCATCCCTGACGGCGACACCCAGGGGTTCCTGTCGAGGCACCTCGGCAGTGAGCCGGGGCCAATCGTCGACGACTCCGGTGTCGTCCTCGGCGAGCACCGGGGCCACCACCGGTACACGGTCGGGCAGCGCAAGGGTCTCGACCTGCGCGTGCCCGCCGCCGACGGCAACCCCCGCTACGTGCTCCGGATCGAGCCCGCGTCGAACACGGTGGTCGTGGGCGCGAAGGAACGGCTGGCCGTGCGTGGGCTCTCGTGCGTGCGCACCACCTGGGCGTCGGGGCGGCGCGACGGCGAATGGCGTGGACAGGCGCAGTTCCGGGCGCACGGGACACCCGTTGGGGCTGTCTTCTCGCTCGCCGACGGCCAGCTCCAGGTCACGTTCGACGAGGCGCAGCTCGGCCTCGCGCCGGGGCAGCAGCTCGTCGCCTACGACGGTGACCAGGTGATCGGCAGCGGTGTCATCGCGGAGGCGTCCGCATGATCGTCACCGCGGCCGGTTCGCTGCCCGGCGACGACTTCCGCGGCGCACTCGGGGCCATGCGCGAAGTGCTGCCTGAGCTCCTGCCGATGCCCGAGCTGCCGGGGCGCGGCGTCGAATCCGGCATGATCGGCCGGACGCTGGGGCTCATCGAAGGGCTGTCCTTCGATCTCCAGCCGGCCGGCTGGCGGCTGACCTCCCACTCCGACGCAGCGCACCGGCGCGCCAAGGCCGCCTGGCGCCGCGACCTCGACGATCTCGAGGAGCTCCTGCAAGGCTTCGACGGCACCCTCAAGATCGCGTTGGCCGGGCCGTGGACGCTGGCCGCCACCGTCGAGCGGCCCGCGGGGGACCGGCTGTTGGCAGATCACGGCGCCCGACGCGAGGTGCGTGCTGCTCTGCTGGAGGGGATCGTCAGCCTCCGGGAATCCCTGGCCAGGCGCCTGCCGAGCGTGGAAATCCGGTGGCAGACCGACGAACCGTGCCTGCCCGCCGTCCGCGACGCGCAGATCCCGACGGCGTCCGGCTTCTCGAAGCACCGTCGGGTGGATCTGCCCGAGCTGCGCGACGCGCTGCGCCCCTTCTCCCGGTCCATCCTGCACTGCTGCATGGGCGGCGACTGGGTGCAGCTTGCCCGAGAGGCTGGATTCGAGCAGGTGTACGTCGACGCCCATTTCGCCGACATCGACGAGCTGGGCGCGCACGTCGACGCGGGCGGGCAAGTGGTGCTGGGCGTCGTCGACACGAGCCTGCCCGCGAGGCAGCCAGCGGATCGCCTCGTGGACGCTGCCCGACGGGTCACCCGCGAGCTCGGCGTGGGTGACTGGCTCACACTCGCCCCGGCCTGCGGACTTGCCGGCTGGCCCCAGGGCGACGTCGTCTGGCAGCTCGGGCAACTCCGACGCGCGGCAGCACTCCTCGACGCCGACCGCGACTAGGGTGAGGGCCATGGGTCTGTTCTCCAACCTCGATCTCGGCGGCGACTCGCCGCTGCGCGCCCGGCCTGGGCTCGGGCTCGGGCCGCAGCAGGTGCCATCGACGCGCACGAAGCGCCTGGTGCGCACAGTCGTGCCGATCGTGACGGTGGCGGTCGCTGTGGCACTGTTTCTGCTCGGGCGAATGTTCTACCTGATGCTCACCGGTCAGTGAGCGCCCATGACCGAGGGCGTGCGCCGTCGGTGGCAAGCCCTAAGATGGGGCGAGTTGTCCCATGAGAAGGAGCACGGACGTGGCTGTGACGCCCGATGACATCGCGCGGCTGGCGGGCTTGGCGCGCCTGCGGCTGTCGGAGCAGGAGTGCGCCGAGCTGGCGCCGGAGATCGGCGTGATACTGGAGTCGATGCGCAGGGTACAGGAGGTGGCCGGCGACGACGTGCCGCTGACCACGCACGCGGTGCCACGCACCAACGTGTTCCGCGACGACGTGGTTCGCCCCTCACTGACGCCGAAGGAGGCGCTCTCCGGAGCCCCCGCGTCCGAGGACGGGCGCTTCCGAGTCCCTGCCATCCTCGGGGAGGACTGACCATGCTGCACACCTTGTCCGCGTCCGAGCTTGGCCGCATGATCGCAGCCGGTGAAACGACATCCGTCGAAGTCACGCGCGTGTTCCTGGACCGGATCCAGCAGTACAACGACACGCTCAACGCGTTCCTGCACGTTGATCGCGAGGGCGCACTCGAGGTGGCGGCTGCCGTCGACGCGCGTCTCGCCGCAGGCGAGCAGCTCGGCCCGTTGGCTGGCGTCCCCATCGGCGTGAAGGACAACTTCTGCACCACCGACCAGCCCACCACCTGCGGATCGCGAATGCTGGAGGGCTGGGTGCCGCCGTATGACTCGACGGTCGTCGCGCGCCTGCGCGAGGCCGGGCTGGTCATCGTCGGCAAGACCAACATGGACGAGTTCGCGATGGGTTCCTCGACGGAGACCTCCGCCTTCGGCCCCACCCGCAACCCTTGGGACACCGACCGCATCCCCGGCGGATCTGGAGGCGGGTCGGCTGCTGCAGTCGCCGCGCACCTCGTGCCCATCGCGCTCGGCTCCGACACCGGCGGGTCCATCCGGCAACCCGCGGCAGTGACGGGCACCGTCGGCATCAAGCCCACCTACGGCGGCGTTTCCCGCTACGGCGTCGTGGCCATGGCCTCGTCACTCGACCAGCCCGGCCCCTGCGCGCGCACCGCCGAGGACGCTGCCCTGCTGCACCAGGTCATCGGCGGGTACGACCCCATGGACGCCACCAGCCTGCACCTCGACGTCGACGGGCTCGCCGAGGCCGCCCGCGCCACCAGCCTCGAGGGGTTGCGCGTGGGCATCGTCGAGGAGTTCACTGGGGAGGGCTTCGAGGAGGGTGTGCAGGCGCGCTTTGACGAGGCGGTCGCCCTGCTCGAGGAGCTCGGCGCGACCGTGACGCGGGTCTCGTGTCCGGCCTTCCACTACTCGATGGCGGCCTACTACCTCATCCAGCCCGCCGAACTGTCCAGCAACCTGGCCCGCTTCGACGGCATGCGCTACGGCCTTCGCTCCGGCGACGACGGCACCCGCTCCGCAGAGGAGGTGATGAGCGCCTCCCGCGGCGACGGCTTCGGCAAGGAGGCCAAGCGCCGCATCATCATCGGCACCTATGCGCTGTCCGCGGGCTACGCCGACCAGTACTACGGCCAAGCCCAGAAGGTGCGCACGCTCATCGCCCGCGATTTCGAGGCCGCCTTCGAGCAATGCGACGTGCTCATCTCCCCGACGACCACCACCGTCGCCTTCCGCTTCGGTGAGCGCAGCGAGGACCCGGTGGCGATGTACATGTCCGATCTGTGCACCACGCCGTCGAACCTCGCGGGCAACGCGTCGGCGTCATTCCCGATCGGCCTGTCCGAGGGGCTGCCCGTCGGGCTGCAGGTCATTGCGCCGGTGGGCGAAGACGTACGGCTCTACCGGGTGGGGGGGGCCATCGAACACGCCCTCGAGGCGCGCTGGGGAGGCGCCCTGCTGGAGCAGGCGCCCGAGCTGAAGCAGAAGGGAGCCTGACCCATGGACTTCGAGGACGCCCTCGACCAGTTTGACCCGGCCCTCGGTCTCGAGGTGCACGTCGAGCTCAACACTGCGACGAAGATGTTCTGCGGCTGCGCCAATGCGTTCGGCGCCGAGCCGAACACCAACACGTGCCCGGTGTGCCTCGGCCTGCCCGGCTCGCTGCCGAACATCAACGGCAAGGCCGTCGAGTCCGCCATCCGTCTCGGACTGGCGCTCAACTGCCAGATCGCGCCCTACAGCCGCATGGCCCGGAAGAATTACTTCTACCCGGACATGACGAAGAACTTCCAGACCAGTCAGTACGACGAACCGATCTGTCACGACGGTTACGTCGACGTGGAGGTGGACGGCGAAACGTTCCGCGTCGAGATCGAGCGGGCGCACATGGAGGAGGACGCCGGCAAGTCGACGCACGCAGGCTCCACCGGTCGCCTGCAGGGATCCGAGTACTCGCTGCTCGACTACAACCGCGCCGGCGTGCCGCTCATCGAGATCGTCACCAAGCCCGTCATCGGCGCCGGTGCCAAGGCCCCGCAGGTGGCGAGCGCCTACGTCGCGCACCTCCGCGAGCTGGTCAAGGCCCTCGGCATCTCCGAGGCACGGATGGAGCGGGGCAACCTGCGCTGCGACGCCAATGTCTCGATCGCCCCGAAGGGCTCCCATGCCCTGGGCACCCGCACCGAGACGAAGAACGTCAACTCCCTGCGCTCCATCGAGCGCGCGGTGCGGTTCGAGATCGAACGGCAGGCCGACGTGCTCGCCGACGGCGGCTCGGTCGTCCAGGAGACGCGCCACTTCGACGAATCCTCCGGCACCACGAGCCCCGGTCGCCCCAAGTCGGACGCCGACGACTACCGCTACTTCGCGGAACCCGACCTGCTGCCGATCGCGCCGAGCCCCGAGTGGATCGAGGAGCTCCGGGCCACGCTGCCCGAGCCGCCGGCCGAACGTCGCGCGCGGCTGCAGGAAGCCTGGGGCTTCACCGACATCGACTTCCGCAGCATCGTCGCCGCCGGCGCGCTCGACCTCGTCGACGCCACCGTCGCGGCAGGCGCCAAGCCCGCGCACGCTCGCAAGTGGTGGGTCTCCGAGCTCGCCCGTCGCGCCAACGAGGCTGGCGTCGAGCTCGACGCGCTCGCCATCACCCCCGCACAGGTGGCAGGCGTCCAACGTCTCGTCGACGAGGGCGTCGTCACCGACAAGCTCGCTCGCGACGTCATCGACGGCGTGCTGGCCGGCGAGGGGGAGCCGCAGGAGGTCGTCGAAGCGCGCGGACTCGTCGTCGTCTCGGACACGGGCGCGCTCTCCGCAGCAGTCGACAAGGTCATCGAGGCCAATCCCGATGTCGCCGAGAAGATTCGCGGAGGCAAGGTGCAGGCGGCGGGGGCGCTGATCGGCCAGATCATGAAGGAGATGAAGGGCCAAGCGGACGCCGCGAAGGTCCGTGAACTCATCCTCGAGAAGCTCGCCTGAGCGGACGACGGCCCCCGCCGATCCCGAGGGCCGTCGGGATGCGGCGTCAGAGGCCGCCGACCGCCGCCTTATAGGCGTCGACGTCGTCGGCGATGATGCTCACGTTCGCCTCGCGCCCCGAGAAATGCAGCAGCAGCTCGTTGGGCGCACCATCGACGTGCACCACGCTGCGCCCCGAGCCGAACGAACGCGACTCGCCACCGGTGGGCGTGACGACCAACCGCACACCAGCCGTGCGGGCCGTCTTCCAGGCGAGCACGAGGGCGATCCGCAGCAGGTAACGCTGGTCGCCCTCGCCGAGCGGGACCGCGCGTCCATTTGCGCGAGCGACGTCCTCGTGATGAATGTAGTACTCGGCTCCATTGACCAGCGGGTCGACGACCGCCATCAGCCCCGCAGGCCGCTGCAGGTCCTGCAGGAGCCCGTCGAAACCCTTCGAATGCAGGGCATCCATCTGGACACGCTGCGTGGTGGCGGCGAAGCGCTCGTTGCCGATACCTGGCAGGGCATCCAGTCGATGCTCGCGCACCCACAGGTGGGCGGCCAGATCCTGCACCTGCCAGCCCTCGCAGGCGGTGGGTGCGAGGGGTCCCACTGCACGCATCAGGGTGAGGAGTTGCTGGCGCTGGCGACGGGAGAAGCTCATGTCCCCAGCCTACCCGGGCCACGTCGGGTGAGGCCCGCTCCCGTCCCCTCAGACGTCGACGCGGGCAAGGACGGCGGTGATGTTGTCACGGCCTCCTTGCTGATTGGCCCAAGCGACGAGCTCCTCGACCACCGTTGAGAGGGACGCGCTGCGAGCGAGGCACGTTCGGAGCAGGTCGCCCATCGCAGCCGGCGCACTGGCGTAGTTCCACAGGCCATCCGTGCACAACAGGAGCCAACCTGCTCCCGTCGGCCGGTGGCAGATCACACTCGGCAACACATTGGTCGCGTTGCGGCCCAGCCACTTCGTGATCGCGTGTGCGTGGGCGCTGAGCTCGGCATCGTCGCGGGACATGCCGAGCATGATCCTCGCCTGCGCGAGGGAATCGTCGGTGCTGAGCAGGACTGCCTCGCCATCGTCGCCGAACCAGTAGGCGCGCGAATCCCCGACGTTGGCGATCAGCAGTTGCCCGGCAGCCACTTGGGCCGTGATGAGCGTGCAGGCCGACGGCTCACCGCCCACGGGGGAGGCCAACACCGCCTCATGCGCCTGGGCGAAGGCCTCGACCACCGCCACGTTGTCGGGCGTGCCCGCGCGGTGGCGTTCCACCAGTACCGTCACGGCCCGCTCGGCGGCGACGAGTGACGCCACCTCCGATCCGTGTGCGGTGGAGACCCCGTCGGCGACCGCGATCACGGCGGCGCGATCGTCCCCTTCACGCACGGCGATGCACAGCGCATCCTCGTTGGACTGGTGACGCTGACCGACGTCGCTGGCGCCCGCGACCCACGCTGCCGGCGCCAAGGTGTAGTGGGCGCGCTCGGACCTCTGCAAGGAACCTCCTGAAAGTTCGTCCTTGGACAATCTATCGTCATCGGCGCTCGCCGTGCAGGATCCTTCGTGCAAGGTTCGGAAGTGTCGCAGGGGTGTGGTTGCATGGTGGCCATGTGGAAGCTCGTCCCGCCGCCGCCACTGACTCCGTTCGTCCCCACACCCGCCCAGCGGGCCGTGCTCGACGTGAGGCCCGGCGTCACGCTCGTCGTCGGCGGACCGGGCACGGGGAAGACGAGGGCCCTCGTCGAGGCTGTGCTGACGCGCGTGCGCGCCGGCATCCCGCTGGGTGAGATCGCGATCCTGGCAGGCTCCCGGCAAGCCGCGCAGGCGCTCAGGCGGGACGTCGTCGGGCGGCTGGGCAGCGCCCAGACGAGTCCCGTGTTCACCACCGTGCATGGCCTGGCGCTCGGCATCCTGCGGCAGCAACAACCCCCCGACGAGGAGCCGTGGGCGCTGCTGCGCGGCCCGCAGCAGGAGGAGCGGATCCGGGATCTGCTGGAGGGCTCGTCGACGCCTTGGCCCGACGGGCTGCGCGGTGCGCTGGGCACCACGGGGTTCGCGCGTCAACTTCGCGAAGTGCTGGCCCGAACACGACAGCGTTCCCTCGATGAGGAGGACCTGCGCCGCCTCGCGGCCGAGCGTGGCGACGCGACGCTCGCCAGCGTGGCCGACTTCCTCGGGGAGTACCTCACGATCGGCGACCTGGAACACACCCTGGACTACGCCGAGCTCGTCTTCCGCGTCCGGTTGCTGCTCCGCGACGACGGCCCGGCGGCGTCGCTCGTGTCGCAGTTTCGCGCCATCGTCGTCGACGACGCGCACGACTTGGACCCGGCCCAGCTCGCACTGTTGACCGACATCGCCCGGCTGGGAGTGTCGACGGTGGCCTTCGCCGATCCGAGCCAGCTCGTGAGCACGTTCCGGGGCGCCGACGCTGGCGCGCTCGAGGGCCTGCTGTCCGTCGGGCCGTCGCGGCTGGTGACGCTGGGGGAGTCCATGCGTCACTGCGTGGAGGTTGGCGCCGCGCTGGAGGCCCTTCGCCGCCGCCTGCCGCGCCAGCCGCTGGAGCCCGAGCTCACATTCGCGGCAGGTGCCCCGGGCGAGGTGACGGTGAGCGTGCACGACTCTTGGCCGGCCGAGGTGGCGCACGTGGCGGATCGACTGCGCCGAGCCGCGGCCGACGGCGAGCAGTGGTCCGACATGGCGGTCATCACGCGTGCCGGCCGGGCGCAATTGGCGCCCTTTGCCAGCGCGCTCGCGCGCCTGGGCATCCCGGTGGAAGTCGCGGCCGACGAATTGGTCGTGGCCGACGACGAGGTGGCGGCTGCACTGCTGGCCGCACTCGCCGTCGCAGCGACGGGAGTGCCGCCCGACGATGACACTGCAGCGGCGCTGCTGGCGTCGCCGCTGGGCGGGTTGGATGCGCTGCAGCTGCGCCGTGCCCGTCGCGATGCGGGCGAGCTGGCGCTGTTCGACTGGGCACTCGGCGTCGAGCCCGGCAGCCGCTGGGAGGGTGTTCGTGCACTGGCCACCGCGCTCGATGGGGTGGCGAAGTCCCTCACAGACGGTGGCGCCGTCGGCGAGGCGCTGTGGTCGTTGTGGACCAGCGGCGGGCTGCCCGAGCGGCTCCGCCAGGAGGCGCTCGACGGGAGCCGCACGGCCCACCGACATCTCGACGCCGTCGTCGAACTCTTCGAGCGCGCCGCGCGCGAGCCCGTGCGCCGAGGTCGCTTTGGGGCGCAGACGTTCATCCGAGCGCTCGAGGGGGAGGAGATTCCGGCCGACACCGGCCGGGAGTCCACGCTCAGCGGGCGCGGCGTGCAGCTCACCACCGCGCACCGCGCGAAGGGCCGCGAGTGGGCCAGGGTCTGCGTCGTCGGTGTGCAGGAGGGGCGCTGGCCCCGCGCCACCCCCGGTGCGCTGCTGCTCGATCCGGGCATCCTCCTCGACGGGCTGCCGCCCACGGTGGCCGAGCACATCCAGCAGGAGCGGCGGCTCTTCGCGCTCGCCTGCTCCAGGGCGAGGACGCACCTCCACGTCAGCGCCGTCGACGGCACCGACGAGCAGCCCTCGCGCTTCGTCTCTGAGCTCGGCGTTGATCCCCAATCCGTGCTGGGGTTGCCTGAGCGTCCGCTCACGGCGCCGGCCCTCGTCGGGGAGCTGCGACGGGTGCTCGCCGACGAACAGGCACCGACGGTGGCGCGCCGCGGGGCCGCCCTGCGGCTGGCCACGCTCGCCCGTCGCCAGGTGGCCAGCGCCAGCCCGGACCGCTGGTGGGGGGCGCGGCAGCTCGAGCCGCCCACGCGAAGCGACGGCCAGGTGCGCCTGAGCGGCAGTGCGCTCGCGGACCTGCTGGCCTGCCCCCGGCAGTACTACCTGCGCCGAAGGGTGGGGGCCGACGCCGACCACGGCTTCGCCGCGAGCTTCGGCACCATGCTGCACAGGCTGGCGCAGGAGGCGCAGGCCGAGGAGCTGGACCTGGAGGCCATGCGCGCGAGGCTCGACGAGCGATGGGACACACTCGAGTTCGCGGCACCTTGGCAGGCCACGGCCGAGCGACGGGCAGCCGACGAAGTCCTCGAACGCCTCGCGCGCTGGCTGGAGCTGCATCGCGACACGCTCGTCGGTCAGGAGGAGGCCTTCGAAGTGCCTGTCACCGTGGGCCGGCACCAAGTGGTCCTGCAGGGCACCGTTGACCGCCTCGACGTCGTCGACACCGATGACGGCCCCAGGCTGAGAGTGATCGACTTCAAGACCACCCGCAAGCCTCCGACGGCCGCAGAGCTGGCCGGACACGTGCAGCTTGGCCTGTACCAGCTCGCCGCCGCAGAGGGTGCCTTCGAGTCTCTCGCGCCAGGAGTGCGGGCTGTCGAGGCTCCCGCCCTCCTGCTGTTGCGCATCGACCAGTCTGGGCTGCCGCGCGTGGCGGAGCAGTCGACGCTCCAGGCCAGACCGACGCTCGGCGACGAACCCCTGGTCGTGGGTCCCTCGTGGATGCACGACAGGCTCGCCGAGGCCGCCGAGCTGCTGGAACGCGGCGACTTCCCAGCGATCGAGGGCCCGCAGTGCCGGCTGTGCAGCTTCCGCGCAAGCTGCCCCGTGTGGACGGAGGAACTGTCGTGATCGCCACCGCCGATCAACTCCGCGAGGTCATGGACATCCCCTTCAGCGACGAGCAGATCGCGGCCATTACCGCGCCGCTCGAGCCCACGGTCATCATCGCGGGCGCAGGCACCGGCAAGACGACGGTGATGGCCGCCCGCGTCGTGTGGTGTGTGGGCACCGGCGCGGTCCGCCCCGAGGAGGTGCTGGGCCTGACCTTCACCCGCAAGGCCGCCGGCGAGCTCGCCGATCGCATCCGCGACTCGCTGCTGCGGGCCGGCCTCGTCGAGGAGCAGGAGGACGAAGCGCGCGAGCAGGTCAGCACCTACGACGCATTCGCCGCCCGCCTCCTCGACGAGCAGGGACTGCGCGCTGGCGTCGACGTGCAACCGCGGCTCGTCCAGGGCGCGATGCGTCACCAGCTCATGGAGCGCGTGGTGCGGGCTGCGCAGGGGCCACTGGATGCCCTCGCCGACTACGCGCTGCCCACGCTGATCGAACGCGCGCTCAAGCTCGACGGGGAGCTGCAATCCAACCTTGTGGACATCCACACGGCCCGGCGCTTCACCGAGCACGCCCGCGACGAGTTCCTGCACGCTCCCGGCTACGGCAAGGGTGGCGCCCGCCGCTACAAGGACATGCTCGACGCCGCCCGGGTCTGCGAACAGCGCCTCGAACTCCTGCAGCTCGTGGCCGACTACCAGCAGCTCAAGCGCCGACTGGGCGTCGTCGAGTATGCAGATCAGCTCCGCAGCGCTGCCGAGCTGGCGTCGGCGTACCCAGAGGTGGGTGCCCAGTTGCGTGCCCGCTACCGGCTCGTGCTGCTCGACGAGTACCAGGACACCTCGTCGGCGCAGGCGACGCTCTTGCAGGCCCTCTTCGACGGCCACGCCGTCACGGGGGTCGGGGACCCATACCAGGCCATCTATGGGTGGCGCGGGGCGGCCGCGACCAACATCCTGCACTTCGACGAGGCATTCGGTGAAGCGTCGAGGCTGGGGCTGGGCATCAACCGTCGCAGCCTGCCGCGCATCCTCGCGGTGGGCAACGCCCTCGCCAGCACGGTACCCGGCGACGGGGTGCGGCTCGTCGCCCCGGAAGGGACGTCCGGGGGCGTGATCGAGTACTGGGCGCAGGAGACCGCCGACGGCGAGCTCGCCGCCATCGCCGACGACATCGTCGCGCTGGAAGGCCAGTGCCGCTGGAAGGACGTCGCCGTGCTTTGCCGGCGCAACGAGACGCTCGCGCCACTGCACCTCATGCTTCGCGACAGAGGCGTGCCCGTCGAGATCGTCGGTGTGGGCGGGCTGCTCGCCCTCCCGGAGGTGGCGCCCGTGCTGGCCACACTGCGCCTGCTCGCCGACCCGCTGGACAACCCGTCGCTGACCCTTCTGCTCTCCTCGGCCAGGTGGGCGTTGCCGCTCGACGACCTGCAGCGGCTCGGCCGACGCGCGAGGCAATTGCGTGCCGACGACGAGGAGCCGGCCTGTCTGCTGGAGGCGGTGGCGTCCCCGCCGACGCTCAGCCCGGCGGGGCGAGGTGTCGTCGAGGCGTTCGACGACTGGCTGCGGCAATTGCGCACCCACGCCACGGACCCGGTCGCGGAGCTGGTCGCACGCGTCATCCGCTCGCTCGGCATCGAGGAGGAACTGCTGGCCCGAGGGCGCTCGACGGCGCAGCTTGCGGCCTTCGTCGACGTGTGCGCCGGGCACAGCTCGCCCGAGGGAGCCGTGACGCTGCCGGCCCTCCTGTCGTACCTCGCGGCAGAGGAGCGCGACGGCGTCGGGCTCGAACAGGCGGTGGTCTCGGAGGAGGATTCGGTGAAGCTCCTGACGGTGCACCGCGCAAAGGGGCTCGAATGGGAACACGTGTACCTGCCCTGCCTCGTCGAGGGCGTGTTTCCTTCCAAGCCCCGAGGCGGCAACTGGCTGCGCGACGCGTCGCTGCTCCCGGCGCCCTTGCGAGGCGACGCCAACGGCATTCCCCAGCTCGCCGAGTACTCCAAGCAGGCGGCCTCGGAATACGCGGTGGAGCTCGCCGAGGAGCACGGATTCGCCGAGGACCGGCTGGCCTACGTCGCTGCCACCCGGGCGCGCAGCCGTCTCGTCGGGAGCCACCACCGTTGGACGCCGGGGGTGAAGGGCGAGCGTCGCAGATCTCGCTATGGCGACGTGATCGCGCACGAGGCGGCCGCCAGCGGCGACGTCATTGATCGCACCTCGGGCGCAGAGGAGAACCCGTTGCTGGACCGATCTCCCGTCGTTGCCTGGCCTGCGCGCGTCTCCGACGACGACCTCGGCCGGGTCCGGCAGGCTGCCGAGCTGGTGCACGCCGCCCGCGACGACGACTGGGTCCTGCAGTCGGGCTCACTCCCACCGGAGGTGGCCCGACAGTTCGCGCTGTGGGACGATTCGATGGCCCATGTGCTCTCACAGCGGGATCGGTACACGATTCAGCTCCCGCGTGGATTGTCGGCCACCCAACTCATCGCCTATCAGCACGATCCCGACGACTTCGCGCAGCAGCTCGCCCGCAGGATGCCCCGACGGCCGTCCCGCGGCGCGACGGTCGGCAGCGCCTTCCACGAGTGGCTGCAGCGGCGCTTCGAGTCGGCGGCCTTCGACGAGTTCGAACGCGTGCCGGCTGAGATCGCGTCGCTCGTGCAGCGTTTCGAGTGTGGGCAGTTCCGTGATCGCACCCCGATCGCCGTGGAGGTGCCGTTCGCGATGGCCGCAGGCTCCTTCCAGATTCGGGGGCGCATCGACGCGGTGTTCGCCTGGGAGGGCGCCCATGACGAGGTCGTCGTCGACTGGAAGACGTCGGACCAGGACGCGGATCCGCTGCAGCTCGAGGTGTACCGGCGTGCGTGGGCCGAGGCCCGCGGGCTCGCCCCCGAACGCGTCGGGGCAGCGTTCTACCATGTGCCCAGCGACAGGCTCGTCTTCGCCGCGGCCCAGCCGGGAAGCATCGAGCAGGTGCTGAAGATCGAGGAGGGCTGAGATGGACTGGACGCTCCCGTCGGCGATGGAACGCACCCCCGGCGGGCCGGGACTGCCGGTGCGTGTCGTCGAGATCGGTCCGGATGGCAAGGCTGGCAGCGCGCCGCTGGAAGGGCCCGCGGAAGGCCCCGACGACGTCCTGCTGGGAGTCGAGGACGGGGCGGTGTGGTATGCCCGACCAGTGCCGCACGTGCCTCCGGGGCCAACCGGTTTTCGGGATGCCCCGACGGACCGCCTCGCCACGGCGACGGCGCTCGTCGGCTGGCACGCGACCAAGCCGCGGTGTGAGCGATGCCACGGTGAAACCGTTCCGGACGATCACGGCCGCCGCCGTCGCTGTACGCGTTGCGGCGCGCTGCTGTTCTTCCGCACCGACCCTGCCATCATCGTGCGCATCACCGACGACGCGGACCGCATCCTGGTCGCGAGGCACGAGTCGTGGCCCACCGGCAGGGTTTCGGTGATCGCGGGGTTCGTCGAGGCCGGAGAGTCGCTCGAGCAGGCCTGCCATCGCGAAGTGCGCGAGGAGGTGGGACTCCCGCTGACGGATCTGCGCTACTTCGGCAGCCAGCCTTGGCCGTTCCCGCGCTCCCTGATGCTCGGATTCACCGCACGGACGTCGGACCCATCGGCGCTTCGTCCAGACGGCGAGGAAATCGTCGAGGCCAGCTTCCTCGGGAGGGAGGAGCTGGCCTCGAGGGTGGGGGCCGGGAGCTTGACGCTGCCGGGCCCGGCGTCGATCGGCCGGGCGCTCATCGACGCCTGGCTGTCGCAGCCCGGGGGTCAGAGCCGCTGAAGCCGGGCAGTCTCGTCGTGGATGTGGCTCGCCACCTCCGCCAGCTTCTCGCGGTGGGCCGCGGCGTGGTGGGCGCAGAACAACAGCTCGCCGCCGCTGCGCAGGAAGACGCGAAGGTACGCCTGGGCACCACAACGATCGCAGCGATCCATGGCAGTGAGCGTCGGGTCGGTCACCATTTCGGTCATGTGCACCTCCAATGTCCGTCCAGCACCCGTCGGCTGGATGCTTCCAACATAACGCGCGCTTCCGACAAGTCCAGCCCTCGTCCACGCATTTCGCTGCCAGCAAATCGGGCGGGCGGACGATAAGGTTTCCGGGTGCAGACGTCCGAGAACCCGAAGTCCCAGAATCGCCGCTCGCGCGAGTACGAGGCCAAGAACCTCCTCGTGCTCGAGGGGCTTGAGGCAGTGCGCAAGCGCCCGGCCATGTACATCGGCTCGACGGACACCCGCGGCCTCATGCACTGCCTCTGGGAGATCATCGACAACTCGGTCGACGAGGCACTCTCCGGCTACGGCGAGCACATCGAGGTCGTCCTCGAGCGCGACGGGTCGATCGTCGTGCGTGACCAAGCGCGCGGTATCCCAGTCGACATCGAACCCAAGACCGGCCTGACCGGTGTCGAGGTCGTCTACACGAAGCTGCACGCGGGCGGCAAGTTCGGCAACTCGTCGTACAAGGCCACCGGAGGCCTCCACGGCGTCGGCGCCTCCGTCGTCAACGCGCTCTCGGCGCGGCTCGACGTGCAGGTGGACCGTGGCGGCGTGACGTGGGAGATGTCCTTCCGACGCGGCGTGCCCGGCGTGTTCGACGGCGAGGGTCCCGACGCACCCTTCACACCGCACAGTGGTCTGCGCAAGGTGGGCAAGGTGGCACGCAAGGTCACCGGTACGCGCGTGCGCTACTGGCCCGACCGCCAGATCTTCCTCGCCGACGCCGAGCTCAGCCTCAGGCACCTGCAGGATCGGGCCCGGCAGACGGCATTCCTCGTCCCCGGGCTGATGATCGTCGTCGACGACCAGCGCGGCGATGAGCCCACGAGGGAGGAGTTCCAGTTCCTGGGCGGCATCGCCGAGTTCGCCGACTACCTCGCGCCGGACCCGGCGGTGACGGAAGTGCTGCGCATCCAGGGCCACGACACCTTCGTCGAGACCGTGCCGATGCTGGACGAGCACGGCGCCATGACGCCCACGGATGTGGAGCGTGATTTGGAGGTCGACATCGCCCTGCGCTGGGGCACCGGCTACGACACGATGCTGAAGTCGTTCGTCAACATCATCGCCACGCCCAAGGGCGGCACCCACGTCGCAGGGTTCGAGCGTGGACTGACCAAGGCGTTCGTGAAATCCCTCGACGGCACCCGCATCCTGAAGGCGGGGGAGGAGGTCGTCAAGGACGACTGCCTCGAGGGCCTCACCGCCGTCGTGACCGTGCGCCTGGCGGAGCCACAGTTCGAGGGCCAGACGAAGGAGGTGCTGGGCACCCCGCCGGTGGCGCGGTTGGTGGCGAAGATCGTCGAGCAGGAGTTCTCGGAGTTCCTGCAGTCGAGCAAGCCTGCGGTGCGCACGGTGGCGCGGCAGCTCATGGAGAAGGTGGTCAACGCCTCGCGCACCCGTGTCGCAGCACGCCACCACAAGGAGGTCCAGCGTCGCAAGACGGCGCTGGAGTCGTCGTCGATGCCGCCGAAGCTGAAGGATTGCCGCAGCACCGACGTCGAGGCCACTGAGCTGTTCATCGTCGAGGGCGACTCCGCGCTCGGCACCGCGAACGTCGCGCGCAACTCCGAATTCCAGGCCCTGCTGCCCATCCGCGGCAAGATCCTCAACGTCCAGAAGGCGTCCATCGGCGACATGTTGAAGAACGCGGAGTGCGCGTCGATCATCCAGGTGGTGGGCGCGGGCTCCGGGCGCTCGTTCGATCTCGACAGCATCCGCTACGGCAAGGTCATCTTCATGGCCGACGCCGACTCCGACGGCGCGCACATCCGCACGCTGCTCGCCACCTTGTTCTTCCGCTACATGCGTCCGATGGTGGAGGCGGGGCGCGTCTACGCAGCCGTGCCTCCGCTGCACCGCTTCGAGCTCATCAAGCCGAAGCGCGGCTACGACAAGTACATCTACACGTATTCCGACGCCGAGTACCAGCGCAAGATGGCGGAACTGACGAAGAAGGGCCAGGCCTTCAAGGAGCCGCAGCGCTACAAGGGACTTGGCGAGATGGACGCGTCGCAGCTCAAGGAGACGACGATGGACCCGAAGCACCGCACGTTGCGGCGGATCACCGTCGACGACATGGAGGCCGCCGAGCGGGTGTTCGAGATCCTGATGGGCAACGACGTCGCCCCCCGCAAGGAGTTCATCGTCGACAATGCCTACACGCTCGACCAGGAGCGCATCGACGCCTGAGCTGGCCTGACGGCCGGCGCCCGCCCGGTGCGCCGCGCCGTCACAGCAACTGTTCGAGCAGCCCGCTGTCGACGTCGTACATGAAGCCGCCCACCTCGCAGCGGTCCTTCAGCAGGGGGTGATTGCGGATCTTCGCGACGTCCTCGCCGAGCCTGTTGACCTGGTCGGGCGTGGCCCCGAAGCTCACCCAAGTGGTGTCGAGGCCGCTGCGTTCGGCGATCACCTGGCGGATGTTGGCGTCCGTGCCGGAGGCCATGGCGCACTTCGTGTGGGGGACCACCATGATCCGCTCCACTCCCAGCAGGTGGACGCCCAAGATGCAGCCGTTCAGCATCGACTCGGACACCTGACCGCCCGGGGAGCGCAGGATCTTCGCGTCACCGTGGCCGAGCCCGATGAGATCCAGCGGGTCGATGCGTGAATCCATGCACGTGACCATGAGGACGCCCCGGCGGGCCTTGCCGTCGAAACCGCCGTGGGGGAAATGCTCCGCGTATGCGCGGTTGGCCTGCAGGAGATCGTCGAAGCTCACAGGCCGAGCCTACTCCGATTCGTCCTGATGGGGCAGGACTCCGGCGACGGCGGTGACGGGCTGCGCGAGCGGCGTGCCGGAGCCGTCACGACGCCCGTGCTCCACAGGCAACGGTACCGGGCTGCCCGAGGCCGCACAGGCCCGCAGGGGTGCGAGGCCGATGCCCGCGAGCAGCAGCGTGTCCTCGCCCTTCAGGAAGCGGTGACACCGCACCCCGCCAGTGCCGCGCCCCTTCGTCGGGTACTCGGACAACGCGGTGACCTTCGCGGCCCCCGCCTCGGTGCCGGGCAGCGACTGGGAGGCCCCGGAGACGGTGACCACGTCGTCGCGGGCCGCATCCACGACGCCGAACCAGAGCACTCGGGCGCCCGAAGACAGTTTGATGCCGGCCATGCCGCCGCCGGAGCGCCCCTGGGGCCGCACGAGCGCCGCCGCGAAGTGCAGCAGTTGGGCATCGGAGGTGACGAACGCGAGATGCGCCGACTCGTCGAACACTTCACCCGCACCGACGATCTCATCGCCGTCGGCCAGGCGCATGATCTCCCACGAGTCCTTGCCGAGGATCTCCGGCTTCACCCGCTTCACGGTGCCCTCGCGGGTGCCGAGGGCGATCGTCGGGGAATCCGCGGTGAGGGAGACGAAGGCGACGACCCGCTCGCCGCGGTCGAGCGTCCAGAGCTCGTCGACGGGCGATCCGCCCTGCAGATTGGGCGCCTGCGCCGACACCGGGATCGTCGGCAGCTCGATGGCCTCGGCCCGCAGCAGGCGTCCCCGGTTCGTCACGACGCCGAAGGCGCCCTTGGCCGAGGTGATGCATGACGAGACGATCACGTCGTGCGCGGCCCGGCCGGATGGTGCGGGCAGCTCGACGGCGTCGACGCGTGCGACGAGGCCCGTTCCGCTCAGCAGCACCCGGCAGGGCACATCCTCGACCTCCAGCGGAGCAGCGGCGGCGACGGAGGTGCCGGCCCCGGCGAGCAGGACGGTGCGTCGCGGGGTGCCGTAGGTCTTGGCCATGTCGTCCAGCTCGCGGACGAGCACCCGGTCCAACTGGGCGGGGTCGTCGAGGATCTCCTGCAGGGCGGCGATGCGATCGCGCAGCTCGCTCGCCTCGCGCTCGAGCTCGATGGTGGAGTACTTCGTCAGCCGCCGCAGCTGCATGTCGAGGATGTAGTTGGCCTGGATCTCGGTGAGGTCGAACGCGCCGATCAACCTCGCACGCGCCTCGGCGGCGTCCTCGGAGCTTCGGATGATCGCGATGACGTCGTCGATGTCCACGATCGCGATCATGAGGCCCTCGACGAGGTGCAGCCGGTCTTCGGCCTTGCCGAGGCGGAACCGGGTGCGCCGCTCGATCACTCCCCGGCGATGCGCCAGATAGACCTCGAGCATCTCCTTCAGCGACAGCGTCCTGGGCTGCCCTTCGACGAGCGCCACGGCGTTGATCGCGAACGTGTCCTCCAGCTTCGTCTGCTTGTACAACTGCTCGAGCAGTGCGTCGGCGTTGATGCCGTTCTTCACCTCGATGACCAGGCGCGTCCCGCGCTCCAGGTCGGACAGGTCCTTGACGTCGTGGATACCGATCAGCTTCTTCGTGCCGACGGCCTTCTTGATCTGTTCGATGATCCGCTCGGGGCCCACCATGTACGGCAACTCGGTGACGATGATGCCCTGCCTGCGCGGCCCCACTTTCTCCACCCGCGCCGTGGCGCGGATGCGGAAGGTGCCGCGCCCCGTCTCGTAGGCGTCGCGGATGCCGTCGAGTCCGACGATCTTTCCGCCGCCGGGGAAGTCGGGCCCGGGGATGTGCTGCATGAGCTGCTCGGTGCCGACCCCGGGGTTGCGGATGAGCTGCTTGAGTGCGCCGACGACCTCCACCAGGTTGTGCGGGGCGATGTTCGTCGCCATGCCCACAGCGATCCCGGTGGCGCCGTTGACGAGCAGATTCGGGAAGGCGGAGGGGAGCACCTCGGGCTCCAGCTCCTTGCCGTCGTAGTTTGGCCGGAAATCGACGGTGTCCTCGGTGATGCTCTCGATCATGGCCGTCGCGGGCCGGTCCATGCGGCACTCCGTGTATCGCATGGCCGCGGGTCCGGCGTCCAGCGATCCGAAGTTGCCGTGCCCGTCGACGAGCGGCAGCCGCATGCTCCACGGCTGCGCCAGCCTGACCAGCGCGTCGTAGATCGCGCCGTCGCCGTGCGGGTGCAGCGCACCCATGACCTGCCCGACCACCCGCGCACACTTCACGTGCGACTTCTCCGGCGTGATCCCCATCTCGCCCATCGAGAACAGGATGCGACGCTGGACGGGCTTCAGCCCATCCCGGGCGTCCGGCAGGGCGCGCGCGTAGATGACGGAGTAGGCGTACTCGAGGAAACTGGCCTCCATCTCCGCGGTGACGTCGATGTCGACGATGTGCTCCTCGTCGACGATGTCGTCGTCGGCCTTGGCCACGCCAGCCTCCTAGAAGTCGATGATGTCCAACTGCGCAAGCCTATCGGCCAATCCGTCGCCGTCGGGTGCACGAAACTCCGGGGCGATCTCGGGATTCCAGCCCAGCTCCGAGGACTCGAGCCGGATGCCGTGGGCGAGGACCGCCTCCCCGGGCGCGAGCTGGCGGATGGCGCGGGCGAGCACGTGGTCGGGCTGGAGCTCGGCGAACTCGGCATAGAGCTCCGGGTCGTGCTGTCCGTCGTCGCCGACGAGGAGCCAGCGGATCTGGGGCATGTCGCGGGCGAGCTCACGCAGCGCGGAGCGCTTGTGGTCGGTGCCGCTGCGGAACCAGCCGGTGTTCGTGGGTCCCCAGTCGGTCAGCAGCATGGCCCCCTTGGGGATGCCGTGGCGCTGCTGGAACCGTCGGATCATGGGGAACGTGTTGAACGCGCCGGTCGAGACGAAGATGAGGGGCGCTCCCGGGTGGGCCTGCAAGAGCCGCTGGTACCAGCGGGCCATGCCGGGCACCGCCTGTCTCGCCTGCTCCGTGAGCACGAAGGAGTTCCAGGCCGCCAGGAAGGGCCGGGGCAGCCACGTCGACAAGATGGTGTCGTCGATGTCGGAGACGATGCCGAACGTCGTCTCGTCGGCCACCACCTGCACCTGGGCAACCGCGGAGGCGCCGTCGGAACCCTCGACGGTGATGGCATGCCAGCCGGGATCGAGGCCGGGGTTCTTCACCCGGACGTCGACGTACCCCCCGCGGTCGGCCTGCACCTCGACGCGCGCGTCGCCGATGTGCAGCAGCACCCGCGCGTCGACCTTGGACACCGCGATGAAGTTGCGCCAACCGCGTCGGTACAGGAGCGCGCTCGCGGCCTGCACGATGCCGAGGTTGCTGGGCGGCTCGAGGACGACCCGTGCCAGCACCCGGATCTGCTCGCTGGTGCCGTAGCCGATGTACGGGCGGATGGACTCCTGCCAACCACGACGTCGCAGGACGCGGTTGAGCACGGAGTTCAGGCGGTCCTCGACGCGGGCGCCGATGAAAGGCCGGGTACGCATGGGTCCAACCTACTCGGTGTCGGTCGACGTGCGGAACGTGCCTATGATGGGCAGGTGATCAGCCGCCGCGAAGCCCCCACGACGTTGCCCGGATCGTTGCTCGCCGAGGTGGCGGATTGCGGCCTCTTTCCGGGGACCGTGACGCAGTCGTTGGCGGCTGCGGTGGGGCAGCGGCCGGTGCTGGGGCATCTCGTCCATCGCGAAGCCACGTTCGCGGGCCACGAGGTGCTGCGCCATCTGACGGTGCTGGTCCTCGTCGAGGGTGCGCTGGTGATCTGCCACGCCGACGAGGCCGAAGTCCGGCAGGCGCTGGTCACCACCGAGGTGATCCGCCTGTCGGCCATCAGCTCCGTGGCGCTCAGCACGACGATCGGCGAGGCGGACTCCGCGCGGGCCAGGCTGACGGAGGCGTGGCTGACGATCCTGTGGGGGACGACGAGCCGGCTCGACCTCAGCCCGTCGCGATGCAGCGACCCGACGTGCGACGCCGACCACGGCTATCAGGGGGAGACCACTGCCGACGACTACAGCGTGCGCATGAGCCACGATGCCGATGGTTCGGAGAGCCTGCGCAAGCTGACGGAATTCGCCGGGCTGCTGCAGGGGGCGGTCGCGTGACGGAGGAGTTCGTCGCACCGCGCTACGGCGACGACGCCTTGTGCAATGTGCTGCCCAGCATCATGTCACGGCTCGAGGGAAGCGCTGGCAGGATCGAGATTCCCGCGGCGCACAAGTACGTCGTCTTGATGGTCGACGGGCTCGGCTGGAACATCCTGCGGTCCCACGCGAGCCACGCCGAGCGCCTCGCGTCCTATGAGGCCCGCATCCTCACCTGCTCGGTGCCCTCGACGACGGCCTGCTCGCTGTCCTCCCTGGGCTGCGGGGTGCCGCCGGGGCAGCACGGCGTCGTCGGCTACACATTCCTCGATCCCGAAGTCGGGGCGGTCATCAACGCGCTCACCTGGGAGCGGGGCCGCGACGACATCCCGAGCTTCCGGCAGGTGAGCACGAGATTCGAACAGCTCGTCGACGCGGGCCGGCCCAGCGCGGCCGTGACGCTCGCCCGCTTCGAGGGCAGCGCGCTCACGCAGACGGCGTTCGCGGGCACCCGCCTGGTGGCCCGCCCCGACGATGAGACCGACGTGGACGCGACGGTGGCCTGCGTCGCCGAAGCGCTCGCCGGCCACGACGTGGTCTACTGCTACCAGCGGCTCCTGGACCACGCCGGCCACACCCACGGGGTGGGGTCCTGGCAGTGGCTCGAGCAGCTCGAAGCCGCCGACGACCTCGCGGCCGGGCTGGCCGCGCTCACCGGCGACGACGTCTGCCTGCTCGTCACCGGCGACCACGGCATGGTCAACGTTCCCCTGGCACGTCGCATCGTCGCGGAGGAGGAGCCGACGCTCGCCGGCTTCACCCACATCGCCGGCGAGGGCCGTCTGCGGCAGCTGTACGGCGACGACCCCCGCTCGCTCGCCGCGTCGTGGGCGAGGCACCTGGGGGAGCGGGCGCTCGTCGTGCGCAGGGAGGAAGCCATCGATGCGGGCTGGTTCGGCGCGGAGGTGACGCGTCGCACCGCGTCCCGGATCGGAGACGTGCTGGTGGCGATGCGCGACGACTGGGCGGTGATGTCTACGGCCTTCGCCAAGGAATTCACGCTCGTCGGCATGCACGGGTCCCTCACCCCCGACGAGTTGCTCGTGCCGCTGTTGGCCGTCGGGGGACGCCGGTGACGTCCCGCCCGCACCGAAGCACGCATTCGCCCATGGCCGCGCCACGCGGCCCCCGCTGAGACGAGAGGACCGACGATGGCCGAACTGGTGTTCCACACCGGCCCGATGGACTGTGGCAAGTCGACCCTCGCGCTGCAGATGGACTACACACAGTCCCAGCACGGTCGCAAGGGGCGGCTGTTCACCCGCCAGGACCGTTCGGGCCGGCCTGCGGTCACGTCCAGACTCGGCCTGTCACGCGAGGCTCTCGAGGTCGACGACGAGTTCGACTTCTGGACGTTCATCATTCGCGAGCTCACCACGGGCAAGCGGGTCGACTACCTCATCTGTGACGAGGCGCAGTTCTACCGCTCTGAACAGATCGATCAGCTAGCGCGCATTGTCGACGAGCTGCAGATCGACGTCTACGCCTTCGGCATCCTCGCCGACTTCCGAACGAAGCTGTTCCCGGGCTCCCAGCGGCTCGTGGAGCTGGCCGACCGCACCGAGACGCTGCCCCTGGGCCCGCTTTGCTGGTGCGGCAACAGGGGCACACACAACGCGCGTACGGTCGACGGTGAGATGGTCACCGAGGGTTCACAGGTGGTCGTCGGCGACACCGTGGAGGGCACCGACGGGGAGGTGCGCTACGAGGTGCTCTGCCGGCTGCACCACCGGCGCAAGGTGACGAAGGCCATGGCGAAGGCGACGCTCTCGCCGGATCCGTTGCCCTTCGACAACGACTCCTGGACTTGATCCACACGCACGTCAGTTCGACGGGCCGCCGAACATGATTTCGTCCCAGGAGGGCACCTGGGCTCGCCCGCGACGCTTGCGGGCCTTCGGCTTCGGCGCCGGTTCCCCCTCGACGTCGTCGACCAGCGAGTCCTGCACCGGTTCGGTGACCTTCGGCTCCTCCCCCTTGGGCTCCGCGTCCTTCGAGTCGGTGGCCTCCGGCTCGGCGACGGTCGCGGGCTCGGCCTCGACCGGGCCGGAGGCGCGCGTCGGTGCCTCGCCCGGACCCGGCTCGCCTCCGGCAGCGTCGACGGCCACCTCCGGCTCCGTCTTCTCAAGCCCCCCGTCGTCGGGGGCGACGGTCGGGGCCTGCCCGTCGGCGAACGCGGGCTGGTCGAAGCCGGTGTAGATGCGCACCGAGTCCTCGCTGATGCCGCTCAGCATGTCGTAGAGCGCATCGAGCGAGCTCGTGTCCTCGTAGTCGTCGTGCATGGCGTCGGCGTCGGGCACGTCGTCGCCGGGAGCGTCCGGGAGGGACGGCTTCTCCGCCGTGGCGCGCAGCAGGGCGAGCTCGTCGTCGAGATCGACGGTGTTCTCCTCGTCGGCGGTCGCGTCGGGCAGTTGCTCGCCGATCATCCACCGCGCGTCGGCGTTGTCGGCCACGCTGAAGCGCGCCTTGTTGTCGAACACGAACTCGGCGACCCGCGCGCCCGACTCGTCGGCGAGCTTCCCGACGACGCGCCAGCGCAGATCCTCCTGCCGCCAGGCGTCCCAGGCGATGGCGTCCGCGTCGATGCCTCGGTGCTGCAGCCGCTCGCCGATCAGTTCACCCAGCCTGCGATGCGACGACTCGCCGCGGCGCCGGATGGTGGAGGACAGGGCGCTCGACGCCACGAATTCGCGCTCTGCGAGCACGGGGGTGGCGAAGCCCTCGATGCTGGCGGGGTCGACGCCTGCTTCCTCGGCCACGTCCGCGAGGGACGCGCCGGCCCGGATGCGGGCCTGAATCTCGCGGGGAGAGAGTGCACTGTTCATCGATTGGGTTCCTCGGGGCGCGCGGTCGACCTGTTCCGGGCCAATCTACCAGCGTCGGCCCCGGCACCGGGCAAGCGTGCAGTTGCCCGGCTTGACAGGTGTGATAACAATATGCGCGAGCACCCATCACGAAGGACGGTCATGGCCACGGATTACGACGCCCCACGCAAGAGCGAAGAGGAATTGCAGGAAGACTCCATCGAGGAGCTCAAGTCCCGCCGCAACGACCAGAACTCGGGCAAGGTCGACGAGGACGAGGTCGAGGCCGCGGAATCGTTCGAGCTGCCCGGCGCGGACCTGTCGCACGAAGAACTCACCGTGCGGGTCCTCCCGCGTCAGGCCAACGAGTTCACCTGCGCAGCGTGCTACCTCGTGAAGTCGCAGTCACAGCTCGCCGAGACGCGCGACGGGCAACAGTTCTGCGTCGACTGCGTCTGAGCCGCCGCTGGCGAATTCCCCCGAGCACGACGGTGGGGTGGGCGATCAAGCGCCCACCCCACCGTCGTCATCTGCCTACTTCTTGCGCTTGAGGTCCAGCAGATTGCCGAGCTTGCCCGGCGCTGCGTGGCCCATCGACGTGCTCCAGCGGCGCTGGACGAAGCGGTTCATCATGATCTGGGTCACCCCCACGCCCAATCCGCTCGCGGCGGCCCACACGACGGCCTGGAATGCCGGCGTCTCGGGATCGTTCGGGTCCGGCGGCTCATCGCCGGTGGCTGCCTCCCAGGCCAACGTGATGAGCTTCTGCGCGACGAGCGTCGCCATCGCGCCGAGCAGGCCCGAGTAGACGTTCCAGATGACTTTCTCCGTGAGCTTCATGTGTCCTCCTGGGTGTCATTATTGCCCACAGGGGATAGATTTGCGGCCGTGACCTACGAAGAACGACTTCCGGTGCCGTGGACGTGGTGGCTGATCGCCTTGGGGCTTCTCGCGTCGCTGGCCGTGGCGGTGTACGCCTACCTCGACCCCTTGGTGGCGGGGGCGATCGTCGGCGTGGCGACGGGGGTGATCGTCGTGGGGCTCGTGGGGTACACGTTGCGCATCCGCATCGCAGACGACACGCTCACCGTCGGGCGCTACCGGATCGAGGGCCGCTACCTCGCGGGGGCGCGCGTCGACGACGGCGAGCTGCGGGGAGTCGAGGACGGAGACGCGCACCTGGTGCTGCGCTCGTACGTCAAGCAGAAGGTGCGGATCACCTTGGCCGACCCGGCCGACCCCCGCCCGAGCTGGGTGGTCTCCACCCGCCGCCCGGAGGAGTTCGCTGCGGCCGTCGCCTCGATCGCGGAGGGCTGACGTGGAGGTTCGGCACATCGGGCCCGCGCCCGCATATGCACGTCCCGGCGATGCCGGCGCCGACCTCACCGCTGGCGAGTCCGTGACGCTCGCCCCGGGGGAGCGTCGCCTGGTCGGCACGGGCCTGCGCGTCGCGTTGCCGGAGGGCACCGTCGGGATGGTCACTCCTCGTAGTGGGCTGGCGGCGCGCACCGGGCTCGGGATCGTGAACGCTCCCGGCATCATCGACAGTGGGTATCGTGGAGAGATCAGGGTGTGCCTCATCAACCACGACCGGCACACCCCCATCGAGATCAAGGCGGGGGACCGGATCGCCCAGTTGGTGATCGTCCCGTTCGTCACCGCTCGCTTCGTCGAGGTCGATCGGCTCGATGAGACGGTGCGCGCGGAAGGTGGCTATGGTTCTACTGGTGGAAGCCAGTTGTTGAGTGGAGCTGAGCAGTGATTTTTGGACGCAGGAAGCGCCAGGAGGCCGAGGCGGTCGTCGAGGACGTGGCCGTTGAGGACACCGACGTGGCCACCGCCGACGACGCTGGCGCCGGCGACGCGACGTCGGAGGCCGACGAGGCGATGGAGAAGGCCGAGGCGCAGTGGCTCGCCTGGGACGAGGCCTTCGACCGGGAGGAGGGCCCCTTCGACATCGCCGAGGTGGACCTCGACGCCGACGACGTGCAGCGCCTGGACCTCGGGCCCCTCATCGTGACCCCATTCGAGGGCATGAGCCTCCAGCTCCAGGTCAACAAGCAGCAGGTGCCGCAGGCGCTGCTCGTGCAGGACGGCAAGTCCGGCATCGAGGTGGCCGTCTTCGGCGCTCCCTCGCGCAGCGCCTACATTCCCGAGGTGCGACGTGAGATGATCGCGGCGACGCGGTCCGTGCAGGGCATGCGCATGACCATCCGCAAGGGCCCCTTCGGCACGGAGATCCTCCGCGCCGTGCCCGTGCAGGACGCCAACGGCAACGTCGGCATGCAGATCACACGCACCTGGTTCGCCGAGGGGCCGTCGTGGGTGGTCCGCGGTGTGGTCTTCGGCAAGGCCGCGCTCGAGCCCGACGACGAGGACGCCACCATCGCCATCGAGGAATTCTTCGCGAACCTCGTCGTCCGGCGCGGGGACGCGCCCGTGGCGCCAGGAGCGGTGATCCCGTTCAAGCTGCCCGAACAACCCCAGGCGCAGGGCTGACCATGCCGAGCAAGCTGGGCGAGCGCTTCCGCAGGTGGCTGCTGGCCGAACCCGAACGCTCACCGCGCCGGGACGCGACGAGGTGCACCCGCATCGCCGACTGCGCCCCGCGCTCGCGCGTCGAGGTGGGCGGCACGGTGACGCACCTCGGAGTGAACACGGGCACGGGCTGGTTCGAGGCGCACCTCACCGACACGACGGGTGACGTGCGGCTCGTCTGGATGGGCCGTCGCACGATCGACTGCCTGCACGAGGGCGCCACCGTTACGGCCCGCGGCAGGCTCGCGCGCATCGACGGGGAGCTCGTGCTCTACAACCCCGAGTTCTCGGTGCTGCCCGACGACTGAGCCTCCACCTCCTCGTCGGGATCGGACTCGAACAGGCTTGCCAAGTCCATCTCCGAAGCGTACGGCGTGAGGAAGAACAGCTTGTCCCCGGCGCGCAGTCGCTCGTCGATGCGCGGCGCCTGTGGATGGTTCTTGCGTACCAGCGCGACGGGGGCCACGTCCTCGGGCACCTCCAGCTCGCCGATGGCCCGACCGATCAGCCGCGACTCCGCGGGGATCGTCACCTCGGACAGATGCGTCGAGGACTCGTTGAACGAGAGGATCCGCACCAGGTTGCCGGCCTCGACCGCCTCCTCGACGAGGGCCGCCATCAGTCGTGGCGTCGAGACGGCCGCGTCGACGCCCCAGTGGTCGTCGAACAGCCACTCGTTGCCGGGATGGTTGACGCGGGCGACGGTGCGGGGCACTCCGAACTCGGTCTTGGCCAGCAGCGAGTGCACCAGGTTGGCCTTGTCGTCGCCCGTCGCGGCGATGGCGACGTCGAATTTGTCAAGCCCCACCTCTTCCAGGCTGGCCAGCTCGCACGCGTCAGCGTGCAGCCACTGGGCGCCCAGCACCTTGTCCTGCTTGATGGCGCTGCCGTCTCGCTCGATGAGCGTCACCTGGTGGCCGCCAGCAATGAGCTCGCGGGCGATCGAGCGGCCGACCTGACCCGCCCCTGCGATGGAGACCAACATGGACTACAGCCCCTTCGGTGGGTTGCCGAGCACCAGCTCGACGTTGGATGTCTGCTCGAGTTCGCAGGCGGCGAACACGAGATCGCCGTCCTGGAAGACGGTGTGCTCGGTCGGGACAATGCCCGTGCCGAGCCGAGTGATGACGGGGATGACGCAGCCTGCGGCCTGCTGCAGCTCCTTGATCCGACGGTTGACCCACCCCCGGTGCACCGCCACCTGCAGCAGGCGCGCCTGCCCCGACGGGTCCCGCCAGACGGGCTCGGATCCTTCGGGCAGGAGTCGGCGCATGACCATGCCAGTCGTCCATCGGACGGGGGCTACCGTCGGGATGCCGAGGCGTTCATAGACCTGCGCGCGGCCCTGGTCGTAGATGCGTGCCACGACGTTCTCCACGCGGTAGATCTCACGCACGACGCGGGCCGCGAGAATGTTGGAGTTGTCGCCGCTCGAGACGGCAGCGAAGCCGCCCGCCTGGCGAATCCCTGCGGCCTCGAGCACCTCACGGTCGAAGCCCACGCCCTTGACGGTGAGGCCTTTGAACTGGCTGCCGAGGCGTGCGAAGGCCTCCGCATACATGTCGATGACCGCGACCGAATGCCCACGCTGTTCGAGTCCGCGCGCCAGCATCGAACCGGTGCGACCGCAGCCCATGATCACGATGTGCATTTCCAACTCCTAGGATCTGTTCCACGCTATCAAGTCGCTGCGGTTCGTGGCACATGGAGGAAGCTATGACGGAGACGGTCCTGGGAGACGTGGCCCATGGGGGATGGGTCGTGGCGCGCATCGACGGCAAGGTCACCTTCTGTGCCGGTGGGCTCCCCGGCGAACGGGTCGAGGTGGAGATCACCGAGCGTGGCAAGCGTTTCGACCGAGCCCTGGTGACCCGGGTCCTCGAGGCGCACCCGCAGCGCGTCGCGGCTCCATGCCCGATCGCCGATCGCTGCGGGGGCTGTGACTGGCAGCACGCCAGCCCCGCGCTGCAGCTCGAGCTCAAGCGCCGCGTCGTCGCGGAGCAGCTCCGCCACCTCGCGGGCATCGAGTGGGACAAGACGGTGCAGCCGGTCGAACCGCTGTGGGGCTGGCGTACCCGGATGCGCTACCTGTCGGTCGACGGGAAGCTGGCCATGCGCGGCCGACGCAGCAACGAACCCGTCCTCCTGCCCGACGAGGGGTGCCGCATCGCCTCGGTCCCGGCGCCACTTCCCGCGCCACGAGCGCGCGAAGTGGGCGTGGTCCAGGGAGCACGGCAGGTGAGCATCCTCGCCGACAATCGCGTGGTCTCGGGACCTGAGCACCTGGCGCAGCATGCCGCCGGGCGGAGCTTCCAGGTGGCGGCCGGCGGATTCTGGCAGGTCCATCCCCAGGCGGCGGACACGCTCGTCGACGCCGTCCTGCGCGCCCTGCAGCCGCGCGAGGGCGACGACGCACTGGACCTCTACTGCGGGGTGGGTCTGTTCGCGGGCGCGCTCGTGGACGCCGGGGCGCGCGTGCGGGGGGTGGAGCTCGACCGTCGGGCCGTGGCGCTGGCCCGGGGGAACGTGCCGCAGGCTCGATTCGAGGCCGCACCGATGGAGCGCATGCTGGACCGCCTGCCCGGCCGGGCGGACATCGTCGTGCTCGACCCTCCGCGCAAGGGTGCTGGGCGCGAGGTCGTCGCTGCGGTCGCGAAGCGGGCCCCGCGCGCAATCGCCTATGTGGCCTGCGATCCCGCGGCGCTCGGGCGCGATCTCGGGCTGTTCCAAGCCAGCGGATACCGCGTGGAGCGCGTCGAGGCCTTCGACCTGTTTCCGCAGACCCACCACATCGAGTGCGTTGCGACACTGACCCCGGCCACTAGCGCTACCCTTGGGGGCGTATCCATGTAGCCGCTTAAGGAGAGCGATGAGCGTCAACTCTTTCGGGGCCAAGGCGAGCCTCGACGTGCAAGGTACTTCCTACGAGATCTTCCGGCTCGACGCCGTGCCGGGCTCGGAGAAGCTGCCGTACAGCCTGAAGGTCCTGCTCGAGAACCTCCTGCGCACCGAAGATGGTGCCAACATCACCAAGGAGGACATCGAGTTCCTCGGCAACTGGGACCCGAACGCCCAGCCCGATCACGAGATCCAGTTCACGCCCGCGCGTGTGATCATGCAGGATTTCACCGGCGTCCCCTGCGTCGTCGACCTCGCGACGATGCGTGAGGCCGTCGCCGAGCTCGGCGGCGACCCGTCGAAGATCAACCCGCTCTCGCCGGCGGAGATGGTGATCGACCACTCCGTCATCGCCGAGGTGTTCGGCATCCAGGGCGCCTTCGAGGCGAACACCGAAATCGAGTACCAGCGCAACCGCGAGCGCTACCAGTTCCTGCGCTGGGGCCAGACCGCGTTCGACGACTTCAAGGTCGTGCCGCCGGGGACGGGCATCGTCCACCAGGTCAACATCGAGCACCTTGCGCGCGTCATCTTCCCGCGCACCGTCGACGGTGTGCTGCAGGCCTACCCGGACACCTGCGTGGGCACCGATTCGCACACGACGATGGTCAACGGCCTGGGTGTCGTCGGCTGGGGGGTCGGCGGTATCGAGGCAGAGGCAGCCATGCTCGGCCAGCCGGTGTCGATGCTGATCCCGCGCGTCGTCGGGTTCAAGCTCACCGGCAAGCTGGGTGAGGGCACCACCGCCACGGACCTGGTCCTCACCATCACCGAGATGCTGCGCCAGCACAAGGTCGTCGGCAAGTTCGTCGAGTTCTACGGTGAGGGCGTCTCCGAGGTGCCGCTGGCCAACCGCGCCACCATCGGCAACATGAGCCCCGAGTACGGCTCCACGATTGCGGTGTTCCCGATTGACAGCCTGACCACCGACTACCTGCGGCTCACCGGACGCGACGAGAAGCAGATCGCACTCGTCGAGGCCTACGCCAAGGCACAGGGGCTCTGGCACGATCCGTCGCACGAGCCCGTCTACTCCGAGTACATCGAGCTGGACCTGTCGACGGTGGTGCCATCGATCGCCGGCCCGAAGCGCCCGCAGGACCGCATCCTGCTCAGCGAGTCGAAGGCCTCCTTCGAGGGCCACCTGCCCACCTACACCGCCAACCCCGACGCGGCCGTTCCGGTGACCTTGACCGACGGCGCCGAGTTCGAGCTGAAGAACGGCGCCGTGACCGTCGCCTCGATCACCTCCTGCACCAACACCTCCAACCCGAGCGTCATGATCGGCGCTGGCCTGGTGGCGAAGAAGGCGGTCGAGAGGGGGCTGACCCGCAAGCCGTGGGTGAAGACCTCGCTGGCTCCCGGCTCTCAGGTCGTCACCGACTACTACGAGAAGGCCGGGCTGACCCAATACCTCGACCAGATCGGCTTCAACCTCGTCGGTTACGGCTGCGTCACCTGCATCGGCAACACTGGCCCTCTGATCCCCGAGGTGTCCCAGGCCATCAACGCCAACGATCTGGCCGTCACCGCGGTGCTGTCCGGCAACCGCAACTTCGAGGGTCGCATCAGCCCCGACGTGAAGATGAACTACCTGGCCTCGCCGATGCTCGTCATCGTCTACGCGCTGGCCGGCACGATGGACATCGACCTGTTCAACGACCCGATTGGTCAGGACCAGGACGGCAACGACGTGTTCATGAAGGACATCTGGCCCACCCAGGAGGAGATCGAGGAGGTCATCGGGTCGTCGATCTCCAAGGAGATGTTCACCTCGCGGTATGCGGACGTCTTCAAGGGCGACGAGCGGTGGCGTTCGCTGCCCACCCCCGAGGGGGCCACCTTTGAGTGGGACGACGCGTCCACCTACGTCCGCAAGGGCCCGTACTTCGACGGCATGACCCGGGAGGCGTCGCCGGTGGCTGATGTCTCAGGCGCCCGTGTCCTGCTGAAGCTGGGCGATTCGGTCACCACCGACCACATCTCCCCGGCGGGCAACATCAAGGCGGACTCGCCTGCGGGCAAGTACCTGTCGGAGCACGGCGTCGCGCAGCGTGACTTCAACTCCTATGGTTCACGTCGCGGCAACCACGAGGTCATGATCCGCGGCACCTTCGCCAACATCCGGCTGCGCAACCAGATCGCCCCCGGCACCGAAGGTGGCTTCACGCGTGACTTCACCATCGCGGACGGGCCCGTCACCACCGTGTACGACGCCGCGCAGAACTACGCCGCCGCAGGCACCCCGCTCGCTGTCCTGGCGGGCAAGGAGTACGGCTCGGGCTCGTCGCGCGACTGGGCGGCCAAGGGCACCGCGCTGCTGGGCGTGAAGTTCGTCATCGCCGAGAGCTACGAGCGTATCCACCGCTCCAACCTCATCGGCATGGGCGTGCTCCCGCTGCAGTTCCCCGAGGGGGAGTCGGCCGATTCGCTCGGTCTCACCGGCGAGGAGACCTTCTCCGTCGAGGGGATCACCACCCTCAATGAGGGCGTGACCCCGAAGACCATGAAGGTCACCGCGGTGGCGCCCGACGGCAAGGAGACCGTCTTCGAGGCCGTCGTGCGCATCGACACCCCCGGAGAGCGGTCCTACTACCTCAATGGTGGCATCCTGCAGTACGTGCTGCGCAACCTGATCGGTTGATCTGGCGCAGTCATACGTCACGAACGGAGGGCCGACCCGCCACTGGCGGGTCGGCCCTCCGTTCGTCTTCGGCTGCCAGGCGTGACTGGTTGCTGTCCAGATGCCGTCCGGGGCAGCGACGCGCCGAGCGGGAGCGATCTGGATCGCAACCAGTCACGCCTGGCGGCCGGGAGAGGGATTGATTCTGTCGGAGGCCGACAGTTCAATAGGACGTATGTTCGATGATGAAGCTGTGATTCGGGTGTACGTGCCGCCGGGGTGGCCTGGATCGGTGCGCCCTCCCGGCTCAGAGGGTTGGCTACAGTCCGCCGAGGCATTCCTCCTCGATGTGTGCCCACCGGAGTACCGGGGCTACCCGGTGCTGCGCAGGCACCCTGTCGTGCTCGCCAGGCTCGCGTATGCGCACGTCGAGGCGCAGCTCGCAGCGACCACCACGGCCGCGTCCCGGCTTCGGGCCGAGCTGGGGGAGCGCATCGATGCAGGCACGGCATCGCGGGCCGTCGACGTGCTGCACACGGAGGAGTCTCGGCTACGACGCATCCTGCGCGCGGTGCACCTCGTCGAGCAGGCGCTCCACGACGTGCGTTTCCGAGAGAAGCTGTGAGCGATGGACCCGCGCAGGTCGGGTCACACGAGTCCGCGCTGTACGGCTCGTACCGCGGTCGACACGCGACTGCGGGTGCCGAGCCGAACCGAGGCGCTTGCCAGTCGAGCTTTGACCGTCGATTCCGACCAGTGCAACTTGTGCGCGATTTCGGCGTTCGACAAGCCATCGACAAGCAGTCGGAGAACACTCAGCTCACCTTCGGACAACACGATCCTCCCCGATGTTTCTGGCAGCGGGGGTGTCAACTCGCGGAGCAGCTCCTCGGAGAGGACACCCACTCCGATTGCCGCTGAGCGGATCGCATCCATCATCACCGACGGTGGTGTGCTCTTCAACAAGAATCCCTGCGCACCCATGGACAGGGCCCTGTGAATCAACTGGGGCTCGTCGACAGCAGCGTGCCAGCACCGACGGCAGATGAGGCAGGCAGCCCCTTCCACACGGCAAGTGCCGCCATGACCAGAGCGAGGGTCACTACCAATCCAGGCAGGAAGTCTCGGGCAAATCCCACCAGGTCCTGCAACTGGAGGCGCGAGCCGGACATGCCGCTGATGACCCGCACTGCCCGAGAACGCGCTCGTTGTGCATACCAGCTCATCACCACCGTCGAGAGCAGCACCAGGGTGGAGGCATAGACGAGAATTGGCAGCCCTACCAAGGACATAGACACCAGGGTCGAGTGATAGGTGTTCCAATTGGTCCGAATTCCTGCTGAAGCCATCCAGTCTTTCACTGCCGCTCGCCCTTGGGCGGGACCTCGCAGGGCATAGCTGGTGTTGAGGCTCGTCTCGCCTAGCTCCTGCGAAGGGCGGACGGGGCCCTCAAGGCCGGGCATCAACCAGTGGGCTGACGCCTGGCCTTGGGCTGGGCCGAATCGGAAGATGTCACGTCGGCCCAAGTAGTCCTCCTGGCCGGGAGCCATGAGAAAGATGTCCGTGCTCGTCTCCGCAGCGATGCGATCCAACCCTGCGATCCAACTCTCCCGGCCCAGCGATGTCTGCGAGGCAAGCACCACGGCACCCTCTTGGGAACCCAAGGGCAGCGACAACTGCACCATGGAGACCGTGAGCCAAGAGAGAACGGCCACGAGTAGCCCGAAGGCGACACTCGTCAGGCGGATCAGAATCCGAAGCACGAAACCGTCCCTTCACCGAATCGAGTCGAGGTGCAATGCGGTCTGATCAGGATCCACCGGATCGGCTCAGCACGAGGTGCGATAGTAGACATGCACCTCATCCCACGGCGTCCGCCACTTGGAAGCCTTCGCGGTCGACTTGGGGGCGGTGCAAGGGCTTCGGACGACGTCTGCCTCGACCATCACGCTCGACCCGTGCCAGTTGCTCGGGTGGTAATAGTTCGAATAAGCGACCCCGGCCAGACTGGTTCCGTAGCTCCACTGGCCGCCCCCAACGGCGATCCCAGATGCGGCGCCTGTGCATGCGACCGTCAGAACGACGCCGAATGCGGCAGCAGTGAGCTTCTTGTGGACATGATGGACCTCCTCATAGACAGGCATGTCTGGTGGTCAGGCTAGGAGGCATGGGGGAGTGCCACGTCCGATCCGAGTCGATTTTGACCGATTGGGTGAAGAGTTTGACCGGTTGGCCGTCCTGATGGCCAACCGGTTGTTCGCAACCTCTGACGGAGGCCTTACGAGCAAGGATGTCGTCTGCGACAGAGGGCGTTGATGCGCCGGACACCAGTGCGAACCGCCCCAAACCTCAAGTACCCCAGTCGGCAGCTCAACAGCGGCAGCGCTCGCGAGACGTGGCAGCGTCATCACGTACCCTGCAATTCAGCCCTGGCGCCGGGCCCGAAGGCGATGTTGCGCAATGCGTCCGATGAGGCTCAGCGGTCGTGTCGCCCGCGAAGATACCGCTCGAATTCCGCAGCGATCCTGTCGCCGGAGAGCTCTTCGACGACCTCCTTGTCGCGCGCTTCCTCGAGCTGCTCGATGTAGTGCTGGATGTCGGGGTCCTGGGCTGCGAGCTGGTCCACGGCCTGCAACCATTCCCCCGACTGCTCTTCGAGCTTGCCGTGGTCGAGCGTGATCTGCAGCGCACTCTCGAGGCGCGTCAGGAGCGCCAGCTGGGCCTTCGGATTCGGAGGGTTCGCGACGTAGTGGGGCACCGAGGCCCACAGCGCCGCGGTCGGGATGCCGGCTTGGGCCAGTGCTTGGCCGAGCACACCCACGATGCCCGTGGGCCCGGTGTAGTCAGAGCTCTCGAAGCCGAGGCGCTCCTGCAGCTCCTCGCTCGCGGCGTACAGACCCGTCGGGAACGGACGCGAATGCGGGATGTCTGAAAGCATGGCGCCGAGCGTGATGGCGATGGTCGGTCGAAGCTCGCTCAACCGTGTGACGAGCTCGCGGCAGAAGCTACGCCAACGCAAGCTCGGCTCCGGACCGATGACGGCGATGATGTCTCGTGCGTCGTGGCGCAGCCGGCGCAGGCGAATCGACGGCCACTGGATCCAGGGCCCGTCGGCCTCGCGTCGGAGGAAGGGGCGCGTGGCCTGGAAGTCGAAGTAGGTCTCGTCGTCGATGGGCTCGATCTCATCGCCCGGCAGCGAGTCGACCAGTCGTTCGACGAGGTCGCTCGCGGCACTGCCCGCGTCGTTCCAGCCGCTGAAGGCGATCACGACGGCCGGGTCACGAAGATCCGTGAGGGGCTCGAACTGCATTGCACCAGCCTAGCGCGGTCGTCGCGGGACCCGACCCGTCCAGCCGGTGGCGCGTGAATCGTCCACCGTTGCCGTGATCGGTAGGGTAGCCCGCATGGCAACTTCGTTCAGGGACGTTCTCGGCAAGCAGGTACTCGTGGCCGACGGGGCCATGGGGACCATGCTGCAGAGGTTCACGGACCTCCAGGTCGACACCGATTTCCAGGGGCTCGAGGGCTGCAACGAAGTCCTCAACGTCACTCGCCCCGACGTCGTCGCGCACATCCACCGCGCCTACCTCGACGCGGGCGCCGACTGCATCGAGACCAACACGTTCGGCGCGAACCTCGCAGCGCTCGGGGAATACGACATCGTCGACAGACTGGAGGAACTCGCCGAGGCTGCTGCGCGCATCGCACGCGACGTCGCTGACGCATACGACGACAAGCCGCGGTTCGTGCTGGGCTCCATCGGGCCCGGGACGAAACTGCCCACGCTCGGCCACATCAGCTTCGCCGACATCCGCGACGCGTACCAGCGGCAGGTCGAAGCCATGCTGCGAGGCGGCATCGACGCCGTCCTGATCGAGACATCGCAGGACCTTCTGCAGGCCAAGGCCGCAGTCATCGCAGCCAAGCGCGCCCGGGCGGCCGCCGGCGTCGACCTGCCGATCCTCGTCAACGTCACGGTCGAGACCACCGGCACCATGCTGCTCGGCTCCGAAATCGGCGCCGCGCTCGTCGCGCTCGAGGCACTGCGCGTCGACGCCATCGGCCTCAACTGCGCCACCGGCCCAGGCGAGATGAGCGAGCACCTGCGCCAGCTCGCGCAGCGCTTCCAGGGGGTGATCGTCGCGATGCCGAACGCCGGACTTCCCGAACTGACCCCCGACGGCGCCGTCTACCCGCTGAAGCCCGAACCCTTCGCCGACGCGCTCGGCACCTTCCTCGACGAGTACGGCCTGGGGCTCGTCGGTGGCTGCTGCGGCACCACGCCCGAGCACATCCGCCTGCTCGCGAATCGCTACTCGGGCCGGATCGTCGCCAAGCGGGAGGTTGTCGTCGACGAGGCGGTCGGCTCGCTCTACGTCGACGTACCCCTGGGCCAGGACGCCAGCTACCTCAGCATCGGGGAACGCACCAACGCCAACGGCTCGAAGGCCTTCCGCGAGGCGATGCTGGAGGGCAGGCTCGACGACTGCATCGACATCGCCAAGGCGCAGGCACGCGACGGCGCCCACCTGCTCGACCTCTGCGTCGACTACGTCGGGCGCGACGGCGTGCGCGACATGGACCAAATCGCCGGCCGGCTGGCCACCGCCGTCACCCTCCCGGTGATGCTCGACTCCACCGAGCCCGACGTGCTGCGCGCTGGCCTCGAGCGGCTGGCGGGACGTTGTGTCATCAACTCGGTCAACTACGAGGATGGCGACGGACCCGACAGCCGCTTCGGACGCATCATGCCGCTGGTCAAGGAGCACGGGGCCGCCGTCGTGGCGCTCACCATCGACGAGGAGGGCCAGGCCCGGACCGCCGAGTGGAAGGTGCGCTGCGCGTCGCGACTGATCGACGACCTCGTCGGCAACTGGGGGATGCGCGTCGGCGACATCCTCGTCGACTGCCTGACGTTCCCGATCGGCACCGGCCAGGAGGAAACGCGTCGGGACGCGCTCGAGACCATCGAAGCCATCCGCCTGCTCAAGGCGAAGTATCCCGGCGTGCGCACCACGCTCGGCGTCTCCAACGTCTCGTTCGGCCTCAACCCCGCCGCGCGCATGGTGCTGAACTCCGTCTTTCTGCACGAGTGCGTCCAAGCCGGGCTCGACTCGGCCATCGTCCACTCGGCGAAGATCCTGCCGATCGAACGCATCCCCGACGAGCAGCGCCGCGTCGCGCTGGACCTGATTCACGATCGCCGCGACACCTACGATCCGCTCGCGCGCTTCCTGGAGATGTTCGAGGGCGTCACCGCGAAGTCGGCGCGTGAGTCGCGCGCGGCCGAGCTGGCCGCGCTGCCGTTGGGCGAGCGGCTGCAGCGACGCATCGTCGACGGCGAGGCCAAGGGCCTCGAAGCTGATCTCGACGAGGCCCTCGCCACGAAGGATGCCCTCGCGATCATCAACGACGACCTGCTCGCAGGCATGAAGGTGGTCGGGGAGCTGTTCGGCTCCGGACGCATGCAACTGCCGTTCGTGCTGCAGTCCGCCGAGACGATGAAGGCGGCCGTCGCCTACCTCGAGCCGCACATGGAGAAGTCGGAAGGCGCGGGCAAGGGCACCCTGGTCCTCGCCACGGTGCGCGGCGACGTCCACGACATCGGCAAGAACCTCGTCGACATCATCGTCAGCAACAACGGCTACACGGTCATCAACATCGGCATCAAGCAGTCCATCCAGGCCATCGTCGACGCCGCCCAACAGCACGACGCGGATGCCATCGGCATGTCCGGCCTGCTGGTGAAGTCGACGCTCGTCATGAAGGACAACCTCCTGGAGCTCAACCGGCTGGGACTGGCCGAGAAGTATCCCGTGCTGCTGGGCGGGGCAGCGCTCACGCGCGCCTACGTCGAACAGGATCTCGCAGACCTCTTCGACGGCGAAGTTCGCTACGCACGCGACGCCTTCGAGGGGCTCGCGCTCATGGATGCCGTGATGGCGGTCAAACGCGGCGAGGAGGGGGCCTCCCTGCCGGAACGCAAGCCGCGACGAGTCACCGCGCGGGGATCGCTGGTGGAGATCGCCGAGCCCGAACTGGGTCTCCGGTCCGACGTCGCCCGCGGCGTCGACGTGCCGGCCCCGCCGTTTTGGGGCACCCGTGTCGTCAAGGGCATCAAGCTCGCGGACGTCCTCGAATGGCTCGATCACCGGGCCACGTTCGTCGGCAGGTGGGGGCTCAAACCCACCCGCGAGGGCGCCTCGTACGAGGAGCTCGTCGAGCAGGAGGCGATGCCGCGACTGCGCATGTGGATCGACCGTATCAAGACCGAGCAGCTCGCCAACTTCGCGGTGGTCTACGGCTACTTCCCCTGCCACTCGGAGGGCGAGACGCTCATCGTCGGCGCCCCCGACGAGCCGTCGCGTGAGGTGGCGAGGTTCACGTTCCCCCGTCAGCGCCGCGACCGGCGCCTGTGTCTCGCCGACTTCTTCCGCGACGCCGACGAAGCCGCCCGGCTCGGACCGGACGTGCTGCCCATGCAACTGGTGACGATGGGCGGCGAGGTCGCTGCCGCCACGAATCGGCTGTTCGAGGCCAACGCTTTCCGCGACTACCTCGAGCTCCACGGGCTGTCGGTGCAGCTGACGGAGGCGCTGGCAGAGTACTGGCACTGGCGCGTGCGTGCCGAGCTGGGCTACGCCGCGCAGGAGCGCACGATCGACGAGGCCATCCACAAGCAGGGCTACCGCGGCTCCCGCTATTCGTTCGGGTATCCCGCGTGCCCCGATCTGGAGGACCGGATCGCCCTGGTGCGGCTGCTCGAGCCGCAACGAATCGGCGTCGCGCTGAGCGAGGAGTTGCAGCTCCACCCGGAGCAGTCGACCGACGCCATCATCGTCCACCACCCGGAAGCGAAGTACTTCAGCGCGTGAGCAGCAGCGAGCGATCGGGCGGCCTGCAGGCCGTCGTGTGGGACTACGACGGGACACTCGTCGACACCGAGCCCATCTGGGCGAGCACTGAGCAACAGATGATGCTGGACTTCGGGGTCGAGTGGGGCGAGGAGCAGATGCGGCAGATGACGGGCCAGAGCGCCCGCATCTCCGCGCAGATGATGGCCGACGCGGCGGGCCTGCCCGAGCGGGTGGGCTGGTTCTTCGACGAACTGCACGCGCGCGTCGCCGGCCGGGTGGCGTCCGCGGAGCTGCCCTATCTCGACGGCGTCCTCCGGCTCCTCGCCGAGTTCGAGCAGGCGGGCATCCGCTGCGCCCTCGTCACCGCCAGCAACGGGCAGATTCTCGACGCGGCACGCAGCCGACTGCCGTCGATCTTCGAGTTCCTCATCACCTCCGACGACGTCGCCCACCCCAAGCCGCACCCGGAAGGCTACCTGCAGGCCTTCGCGCGGCTGGGCGTGGACCCACTGGATGCGCTGATCCTCGAGGACTCGGTGCCGGGCACCCGGGCAGGGCTGGATGCCGGAGGGCTCGTCGTCGGTGTACCCTCGGAAGCCGTCCTTCCCGCGCACCCGAGGCTGCACGTCAGCCCCGATGCCCTGCGCACGACCGGGCTCGCCGAGCTCCGGGCCATCCACGAACGACTGAGAGACCACGCATGACCTTCGCCGGAGTACGACGCGGCCCCCTCCAAGCGGGGGAGAGGGTGACGCTCACCGACACGAAGGGGCGCCGCAAGTCCCTCGTCCTGCGTGATGGGGCCGTGTGGCACACCACCAATGGCGCCGTGTCCCACGACGACCTCATCGGGGGGCCCGAGGGCGTCGTCGTGCGCTCGGTGGGCGGGATGGAATGGCTCGCCTTCAGGCCGATCCTCAACGAGTTCATGGTCTCGATGCCGCGCGAGGCGGCCGTGATCTACCCCAAGGACGCGGCCCAGATCCTGATGTGGACCGACATCTACCCCGGGGCGCGGGTCCTGGAGGCGGGCGTCGGCTCGGGTGCGCTCACACTCGCGCTGCTGCGAGCCGTCGGCCCCGAGGGCAGGCTCATGAGCTATGAGCGGCGCCCCGAGTTCGCGGAGGTGGCCGCGCGCAACGTCGACGCCTTCCTCGGCACCGAGCATCCCTCCTGGACGCTCACCGTCGGCGACCTCGTCGAGTCCATCACCGACGACCCCATCGATCGCGCCATCCTGGACATGCTGGCCCCGTGGGAGTGCGTCGACGTGGTCGCCGAACGCATGGTCCCTGGCGGCATCCTGTGCTGCTACGTCGCCACGACCACCCAGCTGGGGCGTGTGGCCGACACGCTGCGGGCCCACGGCGGCTTCACCGAGCCGGTCATGACGGAGACGACGGTGCGGGACTGGCATGCCGAGGGGCTCGCCATCCGCCCCGGTCACGCCACCTCCAGCCACACAGGCTTCCTGCTGACCTCGAAGCGCCTCGCCCCAGGGCAGGTCGCGCCCATGCGGAAGCGGCGCCCCGCACCCGGCGCCTACGGAGCGGACTACGTCGGCCCGCGTCCGCGCAACATTCCCGAACGGCTAGGCGGTGCGCCGGCCGCGCACGGCGAGGCGCAGCAGCCGCCAGCCGTAGAGCACGAGCGCCAGGAAGGCCCCTGCCACGACGACGAACGCGCCTTGCGCAGTGCCTCCGGCCGCCACGCGGATGGCCATGCCGCCCAGCCAGGTGACCAGCCATGAGACGGTGGCGGCGCGCAGTCCGTGGCCTTGGTCGCCGAGCGCGGCGATGACGACCCAAGCGAGCAGGCAGGCCAGCAGGAACGGCCACGCGGTGACTAGGATGCCGGAGAGGCCTTCACCGTGGCTGGCGCGTCCCACGGCGGCGAAGACCAGCACGAGGACGAGATCGATTGCCAACGGCACCACACGCATCATGGAAGTCATTCTAGGAGGGAGTTCCCGGTGAATTCGCTGCACGACCTGCTGGGCGGCACCAGTGGCGGCGGAGGATCGTCGTTTGCGGAGCTCCCCGGGGTGCCCCGGCTCGGGGCACCCATCGACCCCTCGGCTCCCCACGGGACGACGATCGTCGCCGCCCGCTACGCCGGCGGCGTGGCGATGGTCGGCGACAGGCGGGCCACCGTCGGCAACGTCATCGCGCTGCACGACATCGAGAAGGTCTTCGGCGCCGACGACCACACAATCGTCGGCATCGCCGGCGTGGCCGGACTCGCGACGGAGATGGTGCGGCTGTTCCAGGTGGAGCTCGAGCACTTCGAAAAGATCGAGGGGGTACCGCTCAGCTTCGACGGCAAGGCCAATCGGCTTTCCGCCCTGCTGCGGGCCAACTTCCCGCAGGCGCTCCAGGGGCTCATGATGCTGCCGATGTTCGTCGGGTGGGACCCGCGGGCCGCACGCGGACGCATGTACACCTACGACGGCACCGGCGGCCGCTACGAGGAGCACCGGTACGCGGCGCTGGGATCGGGGGCCGCGTACGCGCGCGGCGCATTGAAGAAGCTCCACGACCCGGATGCCGACGAGCACACCGCCGTGGCCGCTCTGCTGCAGTCGCTCTTCGATGCGGCCGACGACGACGCCGCCACGTCGGGGCTCGACCTCACCCGCGGCATCATGCCGGTCGTGATGCAGGCCTCCGCCGACGGGGTGCGGCGCTGGTCGGACGAGGAGGTCCGCGACCTTGCCGCGCGCATCGTCGCCGGACGCGCGGAGCGCTTTGGCGGGCCGAAGGGAGCGGTGCTGTGAGCATGCCGATGTACGTGCCGCCGGAGCAGCTCATGCTCGACCGTGCCGAGTTTGCACGCAAGGGCATCGCGCGCGGGCGGTCCGTCGCCGTGTGCAAGCTGGACGCCGGCGTTCTGTTCGTCGCGGAGAACCACTCGACGACGCTCCACAAGGTCTCCGAGATCCACGACCGGATCGGCTTCGCCGCGGTGGGGCGCTACCACGAGTTCGAGATGCTTCGGGTGGCGGGAATCCGGCACGCCGACCTGCGCGGCTACTCCTACGACCGCACGGACGTCACCGCCCGTAGCCTCGCCGGCGCCTACTCGCAGATCCTCGGCACCACGTTTGCCTCGTCGGTGGAGAAGCCCTACGAGGTGGAGCTGATCGTCGCCGAGCTCGGGCAACAGCCCTCCGACGACGTGCTCTACCGCATCTCCTACGACGGCGTGATCACCGACGAGCGCACCTTCACGGTGATCGGCGGGGAGCCGGAGCGCATCGTCGAGGCCGTGGGGGAGGGTCTCTCGGGCGACGTCGGCGTGGGTGAGGCACTGCGCACCCTCGCCCGGGGCTTGCGGCCCGGGACCGGGCTGGGCGCCGCGCAGGTGGAGGTCGGGTTCCTGGATCGGCGTGCCGGGCGCCGTCGGACGTTCCGCCGGATCGAGGGCGACGAGCTGGAGGGACTCCTTCGTGGCTGACCCCCGGGTGCTCATCATCGGCGCGGGCCTCGTCGGCACCTCGCTGGGGCTCGCGCTCACTGCGAGCGGATGCGACGTGGTCCTCTCCGACGCGGTGGGCGCGCACGCCGTCGTCGCGGCTGGATTGGGTGCCGGGCGGGTTGGGCTGCCTGGCGCGGACGACGTCGACCTCGTCGTCGTCGCGACACCCCCGTCGTCGATCCCCGCGGTGGTGGTGGACGCACTGCACCGCTACCCGCGGGCGGTGGTCACGGACGTCGGGTCCGTGAAGTCCTCGATCGTGGAGGCCGTGCAACGTGCCGTCCCGGAGCTGGCGGGGCGCTACGTCCCGTCGCACCCAATGGCCGGCTCGCAGTTCACCGGCCCTCTGACCGCGAGCGGATCGCTGTTCGTCGACCGCACCTGGGTGGTGACCCCCGTCTCCGGCAACACCGACGAGGCCGTGGCGGTCGTCGTCGATGCGGCTCGACGCTCGGGCGCGAGGGTGGTGCAGATGGATCCGCTGCATCACGACGAGGCCGTCGCCCAGGTCAGCCACGTGCCGCACCTCATGAGCATCCTCACCGCTTCCCACCTGCGGGCCGTGCCCGGCGAGCATCTCCGGCTCGCGGGTCAGGGCATCAAGGACGTGACGCGCATCGCTGGCTCCGATCCGGGCCTGTGGCGGCAGATCATCACCGCCAACAGCAGCGCCATCCGCGTCGAGCTCGACCAGGTGGCCGACGACCTGCGCTACCTCATGGGCGTGCTCGACGACCCGCAGCGGCTCGAGTCGTTCCTGTCCCTCGGGCAGGCCGGGGCGAAGGCGCTGCTCGTCAAGCACGGCGCGGAGCCGTTGGACGTGAGCGAGCTGACCGTCGAGATCCCCGACGAGCCGCGCGCACTGGCGAGGCTGTTCACCGACATCGGCGACGCCGGCTTCAACGTGGAGGACTTCGAGCTGCGCCACGACCCCGTGCGCGAGGTCGGCTACCTCACGATCGTCATCGACACCGAGGTGGCCGAACAGCTCGTCGGCACGCTCGAGACGAAGGGTTGGGTCGCCGCAAGCGCGGCCAGGAAGGGTTGAGTCATGGATTCGCTGCTGATCGCCATCGATGGCCCGAGCGGGTCGGGCAAGTCCACCACGGCACGTTTGCTTGCCGAGCGACACGGGTTGGCCTATCTCGACACGGGCGCCATGTATCGTGCCGCGACCGCCGGGGTGCTCGCAGAAGGCATCGCGGACGATGCCGTCGCCGCGTACGTGGCTGGTGCCGACCTGGTGATCGACACCAGCGCCGACGGCAACCGCCTGACCATCAACGGCCGTGACGTCACCGCGGAGATCCGTGAGCCGCGCATCTCCGCGGCGGTGTCCCGGGTGGCGACGAACCTCGACGTGCGCCGCACACTCACCGACCGCATGCGCAGCATCATCGACGAGCACCGCCGGCGAATCGTCGTCGAGGGGCGTGACATCACGACCGTGGTGGCGCCGGACGCGGATGTGCGAGTGCTGCTCGTCGCGGACCCTGCGGCGCGGGTGGCCCGCAGGGAGGCGGAGCTGGCCGGGAAGGCCGACCGCGCCGCGGTGACGGACCAGGTGCTGCGTCGTGACCGTGACGACTCCACGGTCTCGAATTTCACGGATGCTGCGGAGGGGGTCGTCGTGATCGACTCGACGTTCATCCTTCCCGACGAGGTCGTCGCCCGTATCGAGGAGCTGCTGCCGGCTGTCTGACGCTCGGGCGGTCTACTCATCGCCAGTAGCGGGCATTGTCCTGGTGTCAGGACGTGCTGCAGGTGGGTTGGGGGCCTCACCGGGTTTCGACGGCGCGCCTTCGGCGCTTGCTCAACCATCAGGGGGCGCGGTGTCGTGGTCAGCCGACTGGGTCGGCGGGCCGTGGTGCCCCCCGTTCGTCGAGTAGCGGGCATCGCCCGCGTATCGAGACGCGGTGAGGCTTCAGCCCAATTCGATCACTTGGTCGATCGCGAGGCGTTCCAGGAGGTCGGAGTCGTGACTCACGACGAGCAGAGCGCCCCGGTAGGTGGTGAGCGCGTCGACGAGTTGATCCACCGAATCCATGTCGAGGTTGTTGGTGGGCTCGTCGAGCACGAGCAGCTCCGGGGGCGGGTCGGCCAGCAGCACGCGCGCCAGAGTGACGCGGAAGCGCTCCCCGCCCGAGAGCGTCGAGACGTCCCGATGCACCATCTCGCCCCTGATGAGGAATCTGGCGAGCAGTTCGTGGGTCTCGTGGGGGAGTCGATCCGGTGCGCCGGAGGCGACGGCGTCGAAGACGGTCCCCGCGGGCAGGTCCAGCCGTTGATCCAACACCCCCACCCGACGGGTGACGGCGGCGTCCACGGTCCTGCGCAGGAGCGTGGTCTTGCCCACGCCGTTGTTGCCGAGGATCGCGATGCGATCGCCGCCCCCGACGGGCACGTGGCGTCCGGGCAACTCCACAGTGGCGAGCAGCCGTCCGCGCGCTCCGCCGGGATCGATGGCCGGAATGCGGATCGACGCGTCGGTCCGGACTTGCCGTTCAGCCTGCGCCAGCCGCTCGCGCGCAAGCCGCACCTCGGCTGCGGCCTGCTTCACGCGTTGCGCGCGGCGCGCCTCGGCTGCGCGCTTGGCCGTCGGGTCGCTGATTCCGCTGCCCTCGGGCCCGAACTTCTTCTTCGCCCTCGCGGCGCGGTGCTGGGTGGTCTGTACGACGTGGGCGAAGTCCTTGCGCTCGACCCGCAGCGCGCCCTCGGCGTCGCGGACCTCCCGGAGTGCCGCCGCCCGGGCGATCTCCCGCTCGGCGAGGTAGAACTCGTAGTCGCCGCCGTAGAGGCGAGCCGAGCCGCCGTGCACCTCGACGGTCTCGTCCATGAAGCCCAGCAGCGCGCGGTCGTGGGAGACGACCACCACTTGGCCGGGCCAGGCAGCGATCGCTGCGTAGAGCGCTGCGCGCGAGCGTGCGTCGAGGTTGTTGGTGGGTTCGTCGAGCAGCGCGATCGACGCTCCTTCCAGTTCGAGCGCGACGAGCGCGAGTTGCCCGAGCTCGCCGCCGGAGAGTGTACGCCCGGGGCGGGCGAGCACGTCGGACTGGGACAGCGACGGGACCCGCGCGGCGACCAGTGCCACAGCGCGCGCCTCGATGTCCCATCGATCGCTGACGAGGTCGAAGTCGCGGGCGTCGATGGAGCCTTGCTCGATACGGCGTAGTGCGGCGAGGGTTTCGTCGATGCCGAGCATCTCCGCGACGGTGCGCTCGTCGGCGTGCAGGAGGTCCTGACGCAGTCGGGCGACACGCCCGTCGACGTGCACTGAGCCCGCCGTCGGCTTGAGGTCGCCGGCGATGAGGCGCAGCAGGGTGGACTTGCCGGACCCGTTGCGGCCGACGACGCCCGTTGCGTGGGCGGTGAGGGAGAAGGAGACGTCGCGCAGCAGGGGTTCGGCGTGCGCGTCGAAGGAGAAGGAAAGGTCGGAAAGGCGAATGGACATGGTGCTCCTGCGAAATGGGCTGCGCCGGAGCGGGTGCTCGACGGCGGTTCAGGCGCGCGGAGCGAGGTCCATCGGGGTGTCCAATCGTCGACAATAGGTGCCGTCGACTCTAACCGATAGACTGGGCGGTCGCCAAGCTAGCCCCAAGGAGCGCCCCGTGTCCGACGAGATCTTCGACCTGTCCCAGGAGACCCAGATCAAGCCCGTGGTTGCGGTCGTCGGGCGCCCGAACGTCGGCAAGTCGACGCTCGTCAACCGTATCCTGGGGCGACGCGCCGCGGTTGTGCAGGACCAGCCGGGGGTCACCCGGGACCGGGTGTCCTACGACGCCAACTGGAATGGCCGGGACTTCATCGTCGTCGACACTGGTGGATGGGTGTCGGATGGCAAGGGCATGGCTGCACAGATCGCCGAGCAGGCCGAGCTTGCCATTGCCGCCGCTGACGCGGTGTTGTTCGTCGTCGACGCCACCGTGGGCACCACCGACGAGGACGAGGCGGTGGTGCGGGTCCTGCGCCGGAGCCGCAAGCCGGTGGTGTTGGCGGCCAACAAGGTCGACGATCAGCGTCACGAATCGATGGCTGCGACGATGTGGAATCTGGGGCTGGGGGAGCCGTACCCGGTCTCGGCGCTGCACGGCCGCGGCTCGGGGGACCTGCTCGACGCAGTGCTCGACGTCCTGCCCGATGCGCCGCGCACTCCGGAGGTGCAGGAGTCGGGTCCGAGGCGAGTGGCGATCGTCGGCAAGCCCAACGTCGGCAAGTCGTCGCTGCTCAACCGCCTGGCCCGTCAGCAGCGCTCCGTCGTCTCCGACGTCTCGGGCACCACGGTCGATCCGGTCGACGAGATCGTCGAGGTGGGCGGCAATGTCTACCACTTCATCGACACCGCGGGCATTCGTCGTCGCGTCAAGGAGGCGTCGGGGCACGAGTACTACGCCAGCCTGCGCACGCAGGCCGCCATCGAGCGCGCCGAGGTCTGCATCCTCGTGATCGACGCCTCCGAACCGATCACCGATCAGGACCTGCGCATTTTGAGCTCGATCGAGGAGGGTGGTCGTGCGCTCGTCATTGCGTTCAACAAGTGGGATCTCACCGACGAGGAGCGTCGCCGCTACCTGGAGCGCGAGGTGGAGCGCGATCTGGTGGCGTTCCAGTGGGCGCCGATCGTCAACATCTCGGCGCTGACGGGCCGCAACGTCGACAAGCTTTCGAAGGCCATCGAGGAGGCGGCGGAGGGCTGGGAGACGCGGATCTCGACGGGCAAGCTCAATTCCTTCCTCGGACGTCTGGCCGCGGCGCACCCGCATCCGGTCCGGGGCGGGAAGCAGCCTCGCATCCTCTTCGGCACCCAGGCGCACAACTGCCCACCCACATTCGTGCTGTTCACCAGTGGCCAGATGGATCCGCAGTACACGCGGTTTGTGGAGCGGCGCCTGCGCGAGGACTTCGGGTTCCGCGGCTCGCCGGTACACGTCGAGGTTCGGGCCCGCAGCAAGCGCAGCGAACGCTGAGGCACCCCTCCGACGCCCCGTCTCTACCCTGGAGGCGGGGCGTTCGCGTTGCTCGCACCAGCAGTCATTCCGAAGGGATTGAGCGTCCTCTGCTCAACTTTTGAATTGAGCGTGCTAGACTGAAGGCAAGAGTTGAGCCAAGTCGGCTCAACGTGGCCAACAGGAGTCAACATGTCGCAGTACTACGATCCGTTCCGCGAGTTCAGCCGCGCCCTCAGCAGCGCGATGCGGGTACCCACCGGTTCCGCGATGCCCATGGATCTCACCCGGAGCAAGGAGCACTTCGTCGCCAGGATCGATCTCCCGGGCGTGGACCCTGAGACGATCGACATCGATGTGGAGGAGGGGACGCTGACGATTCGCGCAGAGCGCAAGGCGCCCGTGCGCGAGGAGGGCGTCGAGTGGCTGGTGCGTGAGCGTTCCTCCGGCACCTACGCCCGCCAGCTCACGCTGGGCAACGGCGTGGCGCTCGATCGCATCACCGCCGACTACTCCGACGGGGTCCTGACCATCGTCATCCCCGTCGCGGAGGAGGCGAAGCCGAGGAAGGTGGCCGTCACGCGCTCGGGCGAGCAGCGCATCGTGACGGAGCAGATCGAGCAGTCCCAGGAGGACTGAGTCCAGCTGGCGGACGGGGGGATCGCCGGTTGCCGTCGCGGAATCCGCCGGAATACTGTGCAGGCACTTTGCAGGCACCACCGGAAGGGACGCGATGAGCACCGACAGCGATTCGACCAGCACGCCACGCGACGAGGATTTCTCCCTCGAAGCCGTCCCGGCAGGAAGCCGACGGTCCTTTTGGGCCGTCGGCTTCGTCATGCTCGGGTTCACCTTCTTCTCGGCCTCGATGTCCGTCGGGGCCAAGCTCGGCAACGGGCTCGACCTCGGCGGCTTCGTCGCTGCCGTCGCCATCGGCGGGGTGATCCTGGCCATCTACACCGGCGCGCTCGGCTACATCGGCGCGAGGACGGGCATGGGCTTCGACCTGCTCGCGCGCCAGGCATTCGGGTCCGTCGGCAGCTTCCTGCCGTCGGCGCTGATCTCGTTCACCCAGATGGGCTGGTTCGGGGTGGGCGTCGCGATGTTCGCGATCCCCACCGGGGAGCTGCTGGGTATCGGGGCGTGGCCCATCGTGCTCGTCGCCGGCGCCCTGATGACCGCGTCTGCCTATTTCGGCATCAGGGCCATCGAGATCGTCAGCTTCGTCTCCGTGCCGTTGATCGCGCTGCTCGGAACGTATTCGATGGTGCTCGCCACCACCGAGGGTGGGGGACTGTCGAAGATCTTCGCCGCCAGCTCCGGCATGCCGCTGATGATGGGGGTGGGGCTTGTGGTCGGCTCCTTCATCTCCGGTGGCTCCGCCACACCCAACTTCACCCGCTTCGCGAAGACGACGCGTTCCGCAGTGGTCACGACCGTCATCGCCTTCCTCATCGGCAACACGTTGATGTTCAGCTTCGGTGCGGTCGGTGGGGCGATGACCGGCAAGGACGACATTTTCTACGTGATGATCGCCCAAGGATTGGCCGTTCCCGCGCTGATCGTGCTGGGAGCCAACATCTGGACGACGAACAACAACGCGCTGTACACGACCGGTCTGGGGTTCGCGAACATCAGCAAGCTCGACAAGAAGCCGCTGGTGCTCGTCGCGGGTGCGCTGGGCACGGTCCTGGCACTGTGGCTCTACGACAACTTCGTCGGCTGGTTGTCGTTCCTGAACGCGACGCTGCCTCCGATCGGCGCGATCCTGATCGCCGACTACTTCTCCCGCTCCTGGCACTACGCCGACGGCGGTGAGCGACCCCGCTACAAGGTGATTTGGGGGTCGGTCGCGGGGGTGCTGGCCGGAGCCATCGTCGGGTGGACTGTGGACTGGGGCATCACGTCGATCAACGCGATGGCGACGGCGCTGGTCGTGTACCTCGTCGGGTCGCGCATCCAGAAGGCGGTGCATGCGCGATGACCGACCTGCTCGTCCGCAATGTCCGGGTGGAGTCCGCGACGACGCCCTGCGATCTTCGCGTGGAGGGTGGCCGCTTCGCGGAGATCGGGCCCGGCCTCGAGGCGCGTCGGGGGGAGCGGGTCATCGATCACGGCGGTCGGTTGGCGTTGCCGCCGTTCATCGAGTCGCATGTACATCTGGATTCGGCGCTCACCGCGGGGCAGCCGAGGTACAACGAGTCGGGCACCCTGTTCGAGGGCATCCAGGTGTGGAGCGAGCGCAAGCGCACGCTCACCGTCGAGGATGTGAAGGAGCGTGTCCGACGCGCGGTCCGTCAGCAGGCGGGTTTCGGCATCCAGTACGTGCGAAGCCACGTCGACGTCACCGATCCGGAGCTCACCGCGTTGCGTGCCCTGTTGGAGCTGCGTGAGGAGCTGCGCGACGACGTGACCCTGCAGTTGGTCGCGTTTCCGCAGGAGGGGATCGAGTCGTTCCCCGATGGGCGCGCCCTGATGCGGCGCGCGGCCGAGATGGGCGTCGACGCGATCGGCGCGATCCCGCATTTCGAGTTCACGAGGGAATACTCGGTCAGTTCCCTGGACTTCGCGGTGGAACTGGCGTTGGAGTTCGGGCTCCTCATCGACGTGCACTGTGACGAGATCGACGACGAGGCCTCCCGAGGTCTCGAGACGCTGGCGGCGCGTGCCTACGAGGCAGGCATCGGCGAGCGCGTCACGGCCTCGCACACGACGGCCATGCACAGCTACAACAACGCCTACTTCATCCGGCTGCTGCGACTGCTGTCGATGAGCGGCATCAACTTCGTCTCCAACCCGCTGGTCAACACGCACCTGCAGGGCCGAATGGACACCTATCCGAAGCGACGGGGCGTCACCCGGGTGAAGGAGCTTACGGAGGCCGGGCTCAACGTCAGTTTTGGACAGGACGACATCGTCGATCCCTGGAATCCGCTGGGCACCGGCAACCTGCGCGACGTCGTCCTGAACGGTCTCTACGTCACCCAGATGATGGGGCGCAGCGAGATCGAGCAGTCCTATCGCTTCATCACCCACAACGCGGCCCGCACCCTGCACCTCGACGACTACGGCATCGCCGTCGGCAATTCGGCCAACTTCATCGTTCTCGACGCGCCCGACTGGACTGAGGCCTTGGCCTTCGACGCCCCCGTCGTCGCGTCCTACCGGGCGGGCCGGGAGCTCGTCCGCGCCAAGCCGGTGCGTCGCGAAATCCTGTTCTGACAAGTAGCGACGGCGTCGATTGGCGCCACTGACCAGGCTGCGCTAGAGTTCATCCTCGGATCGAAAATCCATCGGGCTGTAGCGCAGCTTGGTAGCGCACTTGACTGGGGGTCAAGGGGTCGCAGGTTCAAATCCTGTCAGCCCGACCGAGAAGTCCCGGAAACACAAGTGTTTCCGGGACTATCCAGTTGGTGACATTCGATCCGGTCATCACAAGCCCATCTTCTTGACCTCCCTGACCCCTTCTGCGGCTGCTGCGCTCCGGCAGGATCGCAACCTCTCCGGTTGATCCCGGGTCAAGTCCCGGGTAGTGGTGTAGCCGTTGGCGATCCTGCAGGGCGGGGTTAGCTGGCGAGTGCGGGCATGGTGGTGTGCTGTTCGGGCTGGTTGGTGATGGGGGTCTTGCGGTTCTTGGCGAGGATTTCGAGGCCGAGGTGGTGGCGTCCTTCGGCCTGTTCGTCGGTTTGCTTGGCCGGGACGGCGCCGATGGGGCGGACGATCGCGGCTCGGTTGGGGAAGATCCCGACGGAATCGGTGGGGCGGCGGATTTCCCGGTTGAGGCGTTGGGTGGGGTTGTTCGACCAGATCTGGTGCCAGACCTCGGTCGGGGAAGGTGGTGAAGGCGAGGATGTCGGCCCGGGCGTGGTCGAGGTGGTCGGTGACGGCGGGGAGCTTGTCGCTGGTGTAGTCGAGGAGCCGGTCGAATTGGGTGTGGACGGCGTGGGTGTGGGGCTGGTCGCAGACCGCTGGGCGTCGGAGGTCACGAGCCGGGCCCCGGTCAGGCTGCGGGCGACCAGGTCGGCGAAGAACTCGTGCCAGGCCGGGCCGGTCTCGGTGGTTGCGACGCGCAGGCCGAGGACTTCGCGGTGCTCGTCGGCGTTGACGCCGGTCGCGAGCATCACGACCGTGTTGATGACGCGGCCGCTCTCACGGACCTTCATGGTGAGGGCGTCAGCGGTGATGAAGGTGAGCCGTGGCCGCCGAGCTGGACGACCACGTCGACCAGTTCCACCACCGCCCCCTGGGCGATCGTCAACGTCAGCACTGCGACGATGAAGTACACCAAGGGTGCGATGGCACGCCGGGGAGTGTCCAGCCCAGGCGCCGGTCAGCCGCCTATTCTCCGGGGCGCCGCTGGCTGTCCGGAGATGGATCGGGCCGTCCCCCCTTCGCCGCGAGAGCCTCCCAGGTAGCGGGGAGCCTGCCCGCGCGGGCGCGGAGCTGCGACCGAAACTCGCTGGGGGAGACGCCCATGAGCTCCGCGAACTGCCGCGCTGCGTGGCCGCGGCTGCGCCACCCGACCTCGGCCATGGCGACCCCGATCGGAAGGTCGGTCTCCATCAAGAGCCATGCCAGGCGCTGCGCCCGGGCCCGAGCCAGATACTGCATCGGTGGCATCCCGAATCGCTGCGTGAAAGCCCTGCCCAGTTGCGACGTCGACAGGTGCACCTCGTCGGCCAGATCCCGAAGTCGCCATGGCCGTGCGGGATGCTGGTCGAGCAGCCATGCCGCCTGGCGTGCGGCGCTCTGGCTCGGTGCCACTTGGGTAGTCGTTTCCGGGTGGGGTCGGCCCGGCCTCGACGGTGCGCGGCTCATCGACGGCACCTTCCGGACCGTGTGCCCGCACGGCGCGGCGGCGAGGCTCCCGTGGACTCGAACAAGTCCACCCAAGCCTCGATGGGCAAGTCCTTCGGCAGCGCGGCCGCCTGGATGCCGTGGCGTTGCAGCCATGAGCGCGCGACTTGCGGCGTACCGAGTGCGCTGGAGCGTGCGAGGATGTCGGCGAGCCCCCGCCCTGACCCGGTGTAGGTCCGATGCACCAATGTCTGGAACTGGATTCTGCGCGCCGGGGACACCAGCGGGTGTTCGCGGCGATGGAGGGTGAGGATCCCGCCGTCGACGCCCGGACGTGGGGTGAACGCTCGGGCCGGGACCCGGCCGTGCAGATCGAACTCGAACCACGGTGCCCATTGCGCGGTCATCATGGTGGCACCGCCCACGCCTGCCCTGCGTCGCGCAACTTCCCATTGCACGAGCACGATGGCATCGGTCCAGGCATCGGTGTGCAGGATGCGTCGCAGCATGGCAGTGGTCTGGTGGAACGGCAGGTTGCCGACGATCACATGCGCAGACGTGGGAAGCCGGAAGGTCAGGAAGTCGTCGGCGACAACCTGCACGTGCGGCGGGACCCGTTGGGCCAGGCGTCGGGCGAGACGGGTGTCGATTTCGACGGCCGTGACCGGTCGCCCGAGCTGGGCGAGCGGGGAGGTGAGCGCTCCGTCACCGGGGCCGATCTCGATGATCGGACCCTCGGTGGCGGCGACGAGCCGCCTGATCGTGGCGATGATGGATGGGTCAGTCAGGAAGTTCTGGCCGTGCTCATGACGGCCACCGCGATGGGTAGGCACTGTTTGCTCCTTGGTTGTTGCGGAGCCGGGCACGCTGAGAACGCCGCCCGGCCGTGATCACCGGGGGCGGGAGCCACAACCTGTGGAGGGTGCTCGCCGCCGTCAGCGGCTGCGCAGACGCAGCGAAGCAGTGCCGTAAACCAACATGCCAAACAGCGTAGGCGACCCTGCGCCAGTCGGCGACCCAATAGCCCGTTGGGCGACAAAGACGCGCAGATCCGTATCACCAGGGGCCCGCTGGGGGCTCGGGGAGTGGGGTTGGGGCGTGGATTGAATCCCTGAGCTTGGTGTCCCCGTGGACACCGGCATGGGCCTGAGCCCGCCACCGACCCGAGCTTGTATCCCGAGCCTCCACCCCGGGCATCCCAGCCGCACTCGCGCCATTCGAGCAGCGCCACGGGCCAGACGCCTGCCCGCTCCCCACACCCCGCGCAGGTGCTCGTAGGCTGAGCACGACGACGCACACCGCGGCGGTCGCGCCCCGGGGCGGGACGTCGAACGCAGGGAGGAGGACGCGATGGACCACGACAGGCTGTTCCAGCGCGCACGGGCACGCGCCGACGAGCTGCCCGGGGCAAGAGCTCGGCCACCCATTCGGGGACGACTGGGACGTCTACAAGGTGCGCGGCAAGGTCTTCATGCTGCTCACCGAGGTCACCGGCGAGCCGATCGTCGTCATCAAGTCGGATCCGGACGAGAGTCGGGCACTGCGGCAGGAACACCCCGATGTCACCCCCGGCTACCACATGAACAAGCGGCACTGGATCACGGTGCACCCGGGCGGCACTCTGACCGATCAGCAGGTCGACGAGCTGGTCACCGAGTCCTATCTGCTCGTCATCGAGCACCTCCCGCGCGCCCGGCGCCCGGTCAACCCGGAGCGATTCGGGCATCGCGCCCAATGATCCGTGGGCCGGGCGACGGTGATCCATCTCGTCGCCCGGCCCACGGCAGGTCCGAAGTTCAGCGCGCGAGCGCGGCCTTCACCTTTGCTGCAACGGCCGCCCCCTCCGCGCGTCCGCTGGCCTGCGCATTGACGGCCTTGATGATCTGACCCATCTGGCGCATCGTCGGCTTCTCCCCGGCCGCCGCCTCGGCAGCGGCGAGCGCGTCAGCGACGAGCGCGTCAAGCTCCTCGTCGGTGAGCATCGCCGGGAGGTACTTGCCGAGGACCTCGGCCTCGGCCAGCTCCGCGGCAGCGAGTTCCGGACGGGAGCCCTGCGTGTAGGCCTCGGCCGAGTCCTTGCGTGCGCGGACCTCGCGCTGGAGGACCGCCACCTCCTCCTGAGGGGTCAGTTCGCGCGCGACGTCGCCGGCCACCTTCTCCTTCTTCAGCGCGGCGATTGCCATCCGCAGAGTGGTGGTGAGGGTCTTGTCCTTGGCGCGCATGGCCGCGACCATGTCGTCGTGGATCTGCTGCTCGAGCGTCATTCGCGTACTCCTTGTTCGATTCGACGCCCATTCTTCCACGTCGCGCCACGCGGGCAGGCGAGTGCGGGGGCTACAGGGTGTCGGCGTCCAACAGGGCCTCGACGGATTCGCGCGCGTCGCCGAGGGTGGTCTGGTGCAGCCGCAGTCCAAGCTTCGTGAGGGTGTTCACCATCCCCTGACCCATGTGGTCGACGATGACATCGGTGATCTCGTGCTCCCTGCAGAAGCGCACGATGCGCGCATGGTGGGAGCCGTGGGTGCCTTCGTCGTGCAGTTCGTCCCAGCCCACGTGGACCACGGTCCACTCGTCGATGCCGCCGCCGGAGGCGTCGACGATGGCCAAGTCCCGTGCGCGCCCCCAACCGTGGGCAACCTGTTCGTCTTCGGTGACGGGAATCGCGATACGCATGCCTCGACGATACCCCTCGGCCCGTCGGCGGTTCGGGGTGCCCTCAGCCCTTGTGGAACGTGGCGAGCGACGCGATCCAGACGGTGCCCGTCAGGATCGTTCCCGCGATCGCGGCATACCACGCCTTCACCGTCATCGCTGCACCGGCGGCGATGACCGTCGGCCCCATGACGAGCTCGACGAGCGCCAGCACCCCGACGACCACCGCCGGCAGCCGCGTGCCCCGGTCTCTCACCGCGAGCACGACGGTGGCCGCCACCGCCAGCACCGCCACGGCCCCGAGCACCAGTCGCAGCCACTGCGCCCCGACGGCGCCGTCGACGTCGAGGGTGCGCCACACCGGCCAGCTCACACAGCGGGTGAGCGAACCCGGACCAGCCACGATGATGCTGCTGACATGGAACACGAACAGCGCGACAACTGCTGCCCAGCCTGCCGTCTGTTCGACACCCCGGTGCACTCGACGGGGTGCGCGCAGCACGCAGACCGTGGCGATGGTGATGGCGATGAGCCCCACGAGGCTTGCCCCGAGGTCGAACGCTGCAAGCCCCTTCGAGATGCCCACCTTGACGGTGAGCATGCCGAGCACGCCGGCGATGAAGGCGCCACACAGGCTCACCCAGGGCAGCCACTTCACCAGCGGATCCTTTGAACGCCACCCGACGACGCCCGCGGCGAGCAGCAGCGGTGCGCAGGAGATGGCCACCAGCCGGTGCACCCACTCCAGGATGGGGTTGAGCTCCGCCTTGGGGGTGATCTGCCCGACGTAGCAGCCCGGCCAGTTCGGGCAGGCGGCGCTTGAGTCCGTGGCACACACCACCGAACCGAGCACGATCGCGCCCCACATCACCGCCGCAGCCGCAACGAATAACACCCTCGTCGCCCGGGATGCCTCCCGCACTTCGTCCATGGACTTCACGCTCCCACTCGCTCGAACGCCCTCATGCTAGGGAGCATCGCCTCGTCGCAGTGCGCCGGGGTGCCGTTGCCGCGACGCGGCCGAACCTGTGGGAGCCACCGTGCACATTCGCGACGCGAGCGACGAGGACCTCAAGGGCATCGTCGCCATCTACAACGATGCCGTCGTCCACACGACCGCCATCTGGAACGAGCGCACCGTGGACGAAGCGGACCGCGCTCGCTGGCTCGCCGACCGGCGGGCCGCGGGATTCCCCGTCCGGGTCGCAGTGGACGCCGACGAGGTCATCGGCTACGCCTCCTACGGCCCGTGGCGGGCCTTCGACGGCTACCGCTTGAGCGTCGAGCACTCCATCTACGTGCGGTCCGACCGCCGGGGCGGGGGAGTGGGGAGGGCACTGCTCCTGGACCTCATCGAGCTCGCCCGGGAAGCGGGCCTGCACGCCATGGTCGCCGCCGTCACCGCGGACAACCTGCCCTCGATCGCGCTCCACGAGCGACTGGGCTTCACCCTCGTCGGGGTGCACCACCAGGTGGGGGTGAAGTTCGGGCAGTGGCTGGACCTCGCCATGCTCCAACTCCTCCTCGACGACGGCGCGCCGCGCTGAACGGCCGTAGGCTGTTGCCCGATCAACGGATGGAGCGACACATGACCGACTGGAACGACCTCCGCGCCGCGCTCGAGGGCGTCGAACTCACCGGCACCTGCGGGTTCCGGCTCATGCCGACCGACGAGATGGCCGTCGGTCCCGCGCGGGCAACGATCGCGGGGCCGCCGGGGGTTGGGCGAGCAGCCTGGCCTACGACTGGCAGCATCCCTCGGATGGCCCCCAGCAGGGGCTGCTCGTCATCGCCAGCGAGGACGAGGACGGGGCGGTGGCCGGCTGGCTGATGGATTCCTGGCACCAGCGCCCCGGCCCCATGACGCTCAGCGGCCGACGCGACGGCGCGCTCACCAGCCTCCATGCCACCTACCTCGAGACGTGGGGGTGGGACGTCGAGGTCACGCTCGGCACCGACCAGCTGCGGGTCGTCATGCGCAACGTGGTTCCGCAGGAGGCGCTCGCGATGGCGCCGGAGGGCGTCGAGGTGCAGGCCGGACCCTACGATGCGATGGACCTGCGCGTCACGCGCGGCTGACCGGAGGCGTCGAAAACTGTCTGAGGGGGTTGTTAGGCTCGTGCGCGAAGGAGGGTCGTATGCGCTTCATCGCCACATCCGACTGGCAGCTCGGCATGACCGCTCACTATCTCGACGACGATGCCCGGCCCCGCTATCGGCAGGCCCGCTTCGACGCCGTGCGGCACATCGGGGAGCTGGCACGCGAGCGTGAGGCGGCGTTCGTCGTCGTCGCGGGTGACATCTTCGAATCCAACCAGCTCGACCGCCGCGTGGTCTCGCGCACCTTCGAGGCGCTGAGGGACTACCCGTGCCCCGTCGTGCTCGTCCCCGGCAACCACGATCCGCTCGACGCGTCGTCGATCTACGACGCGCCCTCCTTCGTCGACCGTCGTCCGGCGCACGTCCACGTGCTGCGCGACGCCGCGCCGTTCGCCGTGGTGGAGGGCGCGCAAGTCGTCGGCGCGCCGTGGCGGTCGAAGCGCCCACTCACGGACCTGATGGGGGAGGCCTGCGCTCAGCTCGCCCCAGCCGAGGACGGAGTCGTGCGGGTGCTCGTCGGGCACGGGGCGGTCTCCACGCTCAGCCCAGACCGCGACAATCCCGCGGTCATCGACGTGCCCGCGCTCAGCCGCGCCATCGACGACGGCAAGATTCACGTCGCGATCGTTGGCGACCGGCACTCGACCACCGAGGTTGCGCCCGGCATCTGGTATCCCGGCACCCCCGAGGTCACCGACCGCACTGAGACGGAGCCCGGCAATGCGCTCGTGATCGACGTCGTCCCCGATGAGCCACCCCGCGTGGAGCCCGTGCACGTCGGCACGTGGGCGTTCGGCGTGCTCGAGGCCGAGCTGGCCGGGCCCGACGACGTCCTGCGCCTCGCCGAGCGCCTCGACGCCATGGATGACAAGGCCCGCACCGCGCTGTGGCTGGTGCTGCGCGGCACGCTCTCCACCGCCGACTACGCCGAGCTGGAGCGTGTGATCGAGGAGCGCGCCGAGCTGTTCGCCAAGCTGGCCCACTGGGAGCGGCACCACGACGTCGCGGTGCTGCCGGCCGACGGTGACTTCTCCGACCTCGGGCTCACCGGCTTCGCGCAATCAGCACTGCAGGAGCTCGCAGGCGTCGCGGCGGGCGATGGGGACGAGGCGCGCACCGCCCAGGATGCGCTCGCACTCCTGTATCGACTGGCAGGGGGTAGCCGATGAGGTTCCACTCGATCACGCTGCGCAACTTCCGGGGAGTCGAGGAGCGCACCGTCCGCTTCGACGACGCCGTGACCGTCGTCGAGGGTCCCAACGAGGTGGGCAAGTCGTCCATCACCGAAGCCATCCGCCTGCTGCGGACGACGAAGGATTCGTCGTCCGCCGGACGGGTGAAGGCTGTCAAGCCCGTGCACCGCGACGCCGGCCCTGAGGTGGTGCTCGAGTTGTCGACGGGGCCCTATCGGCTCCGCTACGCCAAACGGTGGCTGAAGCAGCCCTACACCGAGCTCGCCGTGCTCGAGCCCACGCGTGCCCAGTACACCGGGCTCGAGGCGCACGAGCGGTTCGAGGCCATCCTCTCCGAGACGGTGGACGTCGGACTGTTGGACGCGCTCGAGGTACAGCAGGGCGGATCCCTCGCGCAGGCGTCGATGGCGGACCTCACCGCACTCCAGCGCGCCCTCGGCGACGACCCGGCAGGAGACGGCGGCGACGAGCTCGCCGCACGCATCGCCAGCGAGTACGCCCGATGGTTCACCGCCACCGGCAAGAAGACGGGCGAGCACCGCCAGTTCGCCGACGCCGTCGCCGAGCGCTCCGCCGAAGTGGCACGGTTGCGTGCCGAGAGCCGCAAGGTAGACGAGCTCACCGAGCAGCACCGCGGTGCCCAGGCCCGCCTCGATGCCCTGCGCTCCCAGCTCGCGGAAGCGACGGACAACGAGCAGCGTTCGCGCGCAGCGTGGCAGGCGTTGGAGGGGCTGCGCTCAGCCGCCCAGGATGCCCTGCGACGCTGCGAGCAGGCGCGCGAGGCCAACGCGCTCGCCGAGGAGCGCCTCCGAGCGAGGGAGGATCTGGTCCGCGCCGGCGAGGCGGCGCAGCAATTGCAGGACGCCACGACCGCGGACCTCGCGGAGGCGGAGGCCCTCGGCAAGGCGGTCAACGACAGGCTGGGCGTCGCCGCGCAGGCCCTGGCGGCTGCAGAGGCGGCGCACGGTTCCAGCGGCGACGAGTTCCGCGCGGTGGGCCGCGCATTGGCCCAGGCCCGCGCGGCCGCGGAGCTCACGACGCTCACGTCGCGTCTCGAACGGGCCCGGGCCGCGGAGGCGCGTCGGCGGGAGCTCGTCGCCCAGGTCGAGTCCGAGCCGGTCACGGCAGACACGCTGCGCACGCTGGAGGACCTCGAATCGGAGGTCCGCGCCACCCGGGCCGCGCGCGAGGCCGCAGCCCCCGTCGTCGAGGTGGAGACCCTCGGCCAGGCCCCGGTGCTCCTCGACGGGGCCGCCCTCACCGACGGCCGTCACGTCGCACCCGTGCTCGACGAGGTCCGGATCGACGTCGAGGGGGTCGTGTCCGTGCGCATCTCGCCCGGGGCGGCACGCTCCCAGCTCGATGCGGCGGCCGAACGGGCGCAGACCGCGCTCGACGAAGCCCTGGACAAGCTGGGAATGGCCACCATGGCGGAGGCCCGTAGCGCGGCCGACCGTCGCTTGAAGGCGCAAGCGGCGCAGCGCGAGGCCGAGCTCGAGCTCGGACACGTGCTCGACGGCGACGAGCTCCACACGCTCGAGGCGCAGTGGGAGGCGGCGCGCGTCCAACTGGGCGACGACGACCCGCCCGCCGAGGACGTGCCGACGCTCGAGGCGCGATGGGCCGAGGCGCAGCGGGCGCACGATGCTGCGGCGGAGGCGCTGGGCGAGGCACGCCGCGAGAATGACCGGCAACGCGACGCCGCCGCGCGGCAGACGAGCCGGCTGGCCGTCGCCCGACACGCGGCCCAGGACGCGAAGTCCCGGGCCGAGCGCGAATCCGCCCGCCTCGACTCCGCGCGCAGCGCCACCTCCGACGACGCCCTCGCTTCGCAGCGGGACCAGTCCCGGTCGGTGCTCGTGGAGGCCGAGGCGCTCGTCGCGTCGACGGCGAACCAGCTGACGCAGGCCGAGCCAGACACCGTCGAGGCGCGATTGACCAATGCCCGCGGCACGCTGGAGTCCGTCCAGCGAGCGATCGAGGATGCGCGGGCCGCGCTCGCGGGGGTCGAGGCGCTGCTGGCCGACCGGGCGGAGCAAGGGTTGTTCGACCAGCTCACCGAGGCCGAGGCCGCGCTGGCAGCCGCCGACGAGCGGTCGGAGCGGGCCACGCGCGCGGCGGCGGCGGCCCAGCTCCTGCACGAGACGATCCAGCGCCATCGGGCAGCCGTGCAATCCCGCTACGTCGCCCCCTTCCGCGAGCGCGTCACCGCACTCGGCCGCCTCGTGTTCGGGGCCGATTTCGAGGTGGAGGTGGGGCCGGATCTGAGCATCGTCTCGCGCACGCTCGACGACCGCACCGTCGCGTTCGACCAGCTCTCCAGCGGGGCCCAGGAACAGCTCGCCCTGCTGGGCAGGCTCGCTTGTGCGCAACTGGTCGATGTGGACGACGGCGCCCCCGTGATCCTCGACGACGCCCTCGGCTTCGCCGACCCGGAGCGGCTGAAGACCATGGGGCTCGCGCTCGGGCGAGTGGGCCGAGACGCCCAGATCATCCTGCTCACCTGCCAGCCGGACCGTTACCTCCACGTCGGGGCCGCCGCCCGCGTCGCACTCTGAGACGGCGCGGGCGACGGTCTGCGCTCAGCGGCCGGAGACCCTCGCCAGCGCCTGCTCCAGATCGGCGATCAGGTCATCGACGTGCTCGATGCCGATCGACAGCCGCACCATCTCTGCCGGCACCCCGGCCTGGGCGAGCTCCTCGTCGGTGAGCTGCGAGTGCGTGGTGGAGGCGTTGTGGATCACGAGCGACTTCACGTCGCCGATGTTGGCCAGATGGCTGAACAATTCGAGCGACTCGACGAAGGCGGAGCCGCCGTCTCGGCCCGCCTTGAGCCCGAAGGACAGGATGCCGCCGAAGAGACCCGAGTCGAGGACTCGCTTGGCGATCTCATGGCTCGCGCTGGACTCCAGCCCGGGGTAGTTGACCCAGGCGACAGCGTCGTGCGCCTCGAGGAAGCGCGCCACCTGCAGTGCGTTGTCGCTGTGTCGTTCCATGCGCAGGGCCAGCGTCTCGATGCCTTGGAGCAGGAGGAAGGCGTTGAACGGCGAGATGGCCGCCCCCGTGTTGCGCAGCATCACGGTGCGCGCCCGCACGATGAACGCTGCCTAGCCCGCGGCCTCGGTCCAGATGGTGCCGTGGTAGGCCGGATCCGGTGCGGTGAGGTTGCCGAATCGCTCCGCATGGGAGCTCCAGTCGAAAGTGCCGGCGTCGACGATGACGCCGCCCAAGGTGGTGCCGTGCCCGCCGAGGTACTTCGTCGCGGAGTGCACGATGATGTCGACGCCGTGGTCCTTCGCGCGGGTGAGGATCGGTGTGGCGACGGTGTTGTCGAGCACGAAGGGCAGGCCGAGGGCGTGCGCGGCCGCAGTCCAGGCGTCGAGGTCGATGACGTTCATGGCCGGGTTGCCGATCGTCTCGCCGAAGACCGCCTTCGTGCGGTCGTCGACGACGGCGGCCAGCTCCTCGGGCTTCGTCGGGTCGACGAAGCGCGCCTCGACGCCGAACTGCGGCAGGGTGTGCGCCAGCAGCGCGAACGTGCCGCCGTAGAGCGTGGACAGGGCCACGACGTTGTCGCCCGCCCCGCAGAGGTTCAGCACCGCGTACGTGATCGCCGCCGCGCCCGAGGCCGTCGCCAGCGCACCGACACCGCCCTCGAGCGCGTTGACGCGCTCCTCGAGCACGCTTTGGGTGGGGTTGGTGATGCGGGTGTAGATGTTGCCCGGTCTGCGCAGTGCGAACAGGTCCGCCGCGTGCTCGGTGTCGTCGAAGACGTACGACGTGGTCTGGTAGATCGGTACGGCCCGGGCTCCGGTGGCCGGGTCGGGCTGCTCTTGGCCGGCTCGGACGGCAAGGGTTTCCAGATGCAGTGGCATGGGCGAGGCTCCTTCGAGGGGTGGGGCGGCAGCCGCCGTGCGGCCGTCCATGCACTGTAACGCCGGGCTGCGCCGATCGATTCCCCGTCCGCGGACCGCCGTCGGCAGCGCTTCGGTAGGCTGGGCATGCGCCCCGACCGGGGGACGCCCCCTTTGTGAACGGAGCTTGGATGCCCATCTTCGGCGACATCGAGAACCCCTACGCGGCCGACGCCGCCACGCTCGCACCGCTCACCAACGAGCGACTGGTCGCGACGTTGGAGACCCTCGAGGTGGCCCACGTCGTCGACGAGGATGGCGACCTCGTCGCCGGCTTCGACGGCAATCCCTGCTGGTTCCGGCTCGCAGGCCCCGAGGGACAGGAGATCGCCTTCTCCTTCCACACGCGTTGGCGGGGCCTCGTGCCGGCCGACGAGTGGCCGCAGGCGCTCGTCGCGGTCAACGAATGGAACGCGGCGCAGCCGTTCCCGCGCGCCCTGTGCTTCGAGGACGGCGCCGGCGGCGTCCTGTTCGGCGCGGATTACCTGCACGACTATGAATTCGGCGTCACCGACCAGCAGCTCGTCAACGACGTGCAGGTCGCGGTCACCTGTGCCCTCAACTACTACGCCTTCCTCGACGAACAGTTCGCCCACGGCCTGCCCGAAGACGAGCCCGAGCCCCTCGACGAGGAGCCGGATCAGCCGGTGCAGCCGGTCGAGTGAGGCCAGTGCAGGCCAACGTCCGCGACATTCCCGACGGCGCACGACTCTTCGGAGCCGGCCTGAAGTCGTGGCTCTCGCGCCCCGGGGCGATGGCGCTCAGCGCCGCGCCAGCGCTCATCGTCGGCGCGCTGCTCACGCTGGTGGTGTTCCTCGTGGTGCCGCACACCTACGGGTTTGCATCCGCCATGACGGGGTTCGCCGACGGCTGGCCGCTGTGGGCCAGCGAGACCGTGCGCATCACGCTCGCGCTGGCGCTCGACGTCGCCCTCATCGTCTTGTGCATCCTGAGCTTCGTGACCCTCACGCTCGCGCTGGGCGCCCCCTTCCACGAGCGCATCTGGCGCGACACCGAGCGCAGGATGGGCACACTCGTCGAGGCGCCGAATCGGACGTTGGGGGAGGAGATCGGCAAGGGCCTCGGCGACGCCGCGCGCATGCTCGCCTCCGCGTTGAAGACCGCCGCGCTCGCCTTCTTGCTGGGGCTCATCCCCGTCGTGGGCGGCCTCGCGGCGGCGGTGTTCGGCGCCTATCGCGGCTCCCGTGCGCTCGCCATCGAGCTGTCGGCGTTCGCCGGCGACGCCCGCGGTTGGAGCCTCGACGAGCGTCGTCGGCGCATCGACGGGCAGCCGTTGCTCTCGTTGTCGTGCGCGTTCCCCGTCTATCTGGCCTGCCTGATCCCCGTGCTGTCGGTCGTCGTCATACCGGTGGGCGTCGTCGCCGGCACCCTGCTCGTCCACAGGCTGGACGGCGACGACGACCCGCTTGGGATGCCCTTGGGCGAGGCGGGATAATGTCGCGGTGATCGTCGAGCCCAAGTCCGCGCGACTCTACGACGCCGCGCACCCGCTGCACACGGTCTCCGGCGGCACCCTCTCGGAGGTCGACGTCGCCTACGAGACCTACGGCACCCTCAATGCCGACCGCTCCAACGCGGTCTACATCTGCCACGCGCTCACGGGCGACGCGCACGCCGCAGGCGAGCACGCCGACGGCAAGCCCGGCTGGTGGGCCAACATGATCGGCCCCGGCAAGCCAATCGACACCGACCGCTGGTTCGTCGTCGCGAGCAACCTCTTGGGCGGCTGCGCCGGCACGACGGGGCCCTCGTCCATCGATCCGGCGACGGGGGAGACCTACGGGCTCGACTTCCCGCTGCTGCTCGTCTCCGACTTCGTCACCGTGCACCGCCGGCTGGGCGAGCACCTGGGCATCACCCGGTGGGCCGCGTGCGTGGGCGGATCGCTGGGCGGCATGCAGGTGCTCGACTGGGCCCTGCACCACCCCGAGGACATGGACAACGCGATCATCGTCGCCGCCTCCTCCCGGCTCACCGCGCAGAACATCGCCTTCTCTGCGGTGGCCAGGCACGCGATCATGCGCGATTCGGAGTTCCACGGCGGACGCTTCCACGAGCGCGGCACCGCGCCGGATCGCGGACTGTCCGTCGCGCGCATGATGGCGCACATCACGTACCTGTCCGATGAGGCCTTCGGCGAGAAGTTCGGCCGGCAGGCGCAGCGCGGCGAATTGAGCCGCAACTTCGGCGTCGATTTCGCCGTCGAGAGCTACCTGGAGCATCAGGGGCAGAAGTTCCTGTCCCGCTTCGATGCGCTCAGCTACCTGTACCTCTCGCGGGCGATGGACTACTTCGACTGTCTCTCGAACGACGACGCCTGCGCGCTGCTCGGCCGCAGCCCTGTGCGCTTCCTCGTGATGAGCTTCGATTCCGACTGGCGCTACTCGACGAAGGACTCGCGACGGATCGTGCGCCACCTCGAGCGCGCCCGTCAGCCGGTGTCGTTCCGGGAGATCGCCTCCCCGTGGGGACACGACTCCTTCCTGCTCGAGATACCCGACTACCACGACACCGTGCGGGCGTTCCTCGACCGCGCCTGGGAGGCCTTGTGAACGCACGCGCCGACTTCGACCTGATCGCGAAGCTCGTCCCCGAGCGTTCGCGGGTGCTGGACTTGGGCTGCGGCGACGGGGCCCTCCTGCGTCGCCTCATGGCCAAGGGCTGTACGGGCACGGGTGTGGAGATCGAGCCGGCCGAGGTGATCGCCGCCATCCGCAGCGGAGTGAACGTCATCGAGCTGGACATCGACCACGAGCTGGGGGAGTTCGACGACGACTCCTACGACGTGGTGATCCTCTCGCGCACCCTGCAGACCGTGCACCGGCCCACCGAGGTGCTCTCGCAGATCCGGCGCATCGCGCACCACGCCATCGTCTCGATGCCCAACTTCGCGCTGTGGCGCAACCGTCTGCGGCTCCTGCGCGGACGCATGCCGATCTCGAAGGACCTCCCGTTCGAGTGGTTCGATACCCCGAACCTGCACTACACGTCGTTGAGCGACCTCGAGCCGCTGTTCACGCGCATGGGGCTGCGCATCGACCGCCGCATCACCCTCGACCCGCATGGCCACCGGCATCGCGCGGGCAACCTGCTGTCGAATCTCGTCGGCAGCTCCGCCCTGTACCTACTGCATCGCGACGAGCGCCTGCGCCAGTCGTCGTAGCGAGCGCCCGAGGCCGAGCTCGACGGCCAGCCGTTCCACGCGCTCCTCGTCGACGGCGCCGCGCTGGATGCCTGGCAGCCGGAGATCGGTCAGCGCCGTCACCACCTTCGAGGCCGGCCCGACGTAGTCCCGCGCCGAGTCGAGGGCGCGCCGCACCGCGGGCTTCATCGCCGACGTCGCATCGTCGGCGGCCTCGATCATCGCCCCCAGCGTCGGGTACTGGGCGACGAGCCCGGCGGCCGTCTTCTCGCCGATGCCCGCCACCCCGGGCAGCCCGTCGGAGGGATCGCCGCGCAGCACGGCGAAGTCGACGTAGCGCTCGGCCGGCACGCCCGTCCTGGCGAGCACCGCGGCCTGGTCGAGCAGCTCATGGTTCGCCACCGACTTCGCCACGTACGCGACGCGCGTGCGCTCGTCGACGAGCTGGAAGAGGTCCTTGTCCCCGGTGACGACGAGCGTGTCCCCGTCGTGCAGGTGGGCGAGCGTGGCCATCACGTCGTCGGCTTCCGCGCCCGGCACGCCCACGACGGGCACGCCGACGGCGTCGAGCACCTCGCGGATCCACGGCACCTGCTGGGCGAGCTCCTCCTCGACGGTCTCCTCGCCGCGCTCGTCGACGCGATGGGCCTTGTAGCTGCCCACGAGGTCGACCCGCCACGCCGGGCGCCAGTCCTCGTCCCAGGTGCACACGAGCTCGTCTGGCGAGTAGCGCTCGACGAGGAGGGTCAGGAAGTCGCAGACGCCGCGCACCGCGTTGGTGGGCCGGCCGTCTGCGGAGTGGAACCGCTTGGGCACGCCGAAGTACGCGCGGAAGTAGAGGTAGGGGGTGTCAACGGCCATCAGCGTGCTCATGCAGCCATGCTCGCACACCTTGGGTAGGCTTCCACGCGTGATTCGCCGACCTGACCTCCCCCGTGGCGTGACGCCCCTGCTGGCGATCCTCGCAGGCCTCGCCCTGGGTGCGGGCCAGCCGCCGCTGGGGTGGTGGCCGCTGGTGTTCGTCGGCGTCGCGGCGTTCACATGGATCATGACGGGCCGCACCCGACGGGGAGCCCTCGGCTACGGCTACCTTGCGGGACTGGCGCTCAACACGCTGACGATCCACTGGATCTCCGTCCTGGGGCCGGCCGTGGCCGTCGGACTCATCGCCTATTCGTCGCTGTGGTTCGCGCTGCTCGCGGTGGCAGTGCGTGAGCTCGTCCGGTTGCGTCTGTGGCCGGCGTGGGTCGCGCTCGCCTGGGTCGCCACCGAGTTCGTGTCGGGCAAGTGGCCCTTCGGCGGCTTCGCGTGGAATCGGCTCGGGTTCACGACGATCGACCAGCCGCTCGCCGGCTTTCTGCCGTGGCTGGGCGCCTCGGGGGTGGGGCTGCTCGTCGCCTGGCTGTCGCAGCTCCTGCTGTCGAGGCGGTGGGTGCTCGGGGTCGGCGCCTTCGCCGTGGCGTTCGCGCTGGGGGCCGGCTTGTCGCTCGTGCCGCTCGGCGCACCCGAACAGCGGGTCACCGTCGCCGTGGTGCAGCCCGGGGTCAACCGGCACGAGTATGGGGGCCGCAACTACGCGCGTGCCGTCACGAACAACGCGCTGAGCGCCACGATCCTGGCGATGGCAGAGGCCAGGAGCGGCGGGCGGGACGTCGACTTCGTGCTGTGGCCCGAGTCGGCCTCCGACCACGACCCGCTGCGCGACGAGCGCGCCCGCCGGCAGGTGGACCTCGCGACGCGACTGGCGGATGCGCCGGTGCTCGTCGGCGCCGTCACCCTGCCCGACGATCCCCCCGACTCGAGGCAGACCACCGGCATCTGGTGGACGCCCACGCAGGGTCCGGTGTCGATGATCCACAAGCGCAACCTGGTGCCCTTTGGCGAGTGGATCCCATTCCGGGAACTCCTGCTGCCGCGCATCCCGATGCTGCGCATGATCGGCCGCCAGTCGGTGCCGGGGGAGACGCCCGGCATGCTGGAGGCCCCGACGCAGCGCTACCCGTCGTTGCTCGTCGGCGACATCATCTGCTTCGAGCTCGCCTACGACGACACCGTCTACGACGTCGTCACCGCCGGATCGAACGTGATCGTCTCGCAGTCCAACGAGAACACCTACGCCGGCACGTGGCAGGTGCCGCAGCAGCAGGCCATGAACCGCGTGCGGGCACGCGAGTTGGGTCGCGAGGTGGTCGTCTCCACCCTCAACTCGATCTCCGGCAGCGTCGACACCAAGGGGCGCTTCCTCGAGGCGACCGACGAGTTCCTCGGGGCGTCGAGGATCGTCGACGTGCCCCTGCGCTACCAGGTGACCCCGGCGGTCACCGTCGGCCCCGGCCTCGCGCGCGGCGCCACGGGGCTCACCGTCGCCGCGCTCATCGTCGCGGCCTGCGCCGGGAGGCGGCGGGCTAGACTGGAACGAACGTCATCGAAAGAGGTGTCCCATGGCGGTTGACCCGCGCATCGGCCAGGTGCTCGTCATCGTCCCCACGTACAACGAGTCGCAGAACGTCGAGTCGATCGTCACGCGTCTGCGCAAGGCCGTGCCCGACGCCCACGTGCTCGTCGCCGACGACAACTCGCCTGACGGCACCGGCGCCATCGCCGATCGCATGAGCGCCGCCGACGACCACGTGCACGTGCTGCACCGCGCCGGCAAGGAGGGCCTCGGCGCCGCCTACCTCGCCGGCTTCGAGTGGGGGCTCGCGCAGGGCTACGACGTGCTCGTCTCCCATGACGCCGACGGCTCCCACCAGCCCGAGCAACTTCCGCGCCTGCTGGAGGCCATCGGCAGGGGCGCCGACATGGTCAAGGGGTCCCGCTGGGTGCCGGGCGGTAGCGTCGTCAACTGGCCGTGGGCGCGGGAATTCATCAGCCGCGGCGGCTCACTGTGGACGCGGCTCATGCTGGGCATCCCCGTCAAGGACGCCACTGGCGGATTCAATGCTTACCGCGCGGAGACGCTGCGCGGGATGCGACTGTCCGACGTCGCCTCCGCCGGATACTGCTTCCAGATCGACATGGTCTGGCGGGCGCTGAAGAACGGGTTCACCGTCGTCGAGGTCCCCATCGACTTCGTCGAACGCGAGTTCGGCGACTCGAAGATGAGCCGGGACATCGTCGTCGAGGCGCTGCTGCGCACCACGGGATGGGGCATCCGGCACCGCGTCGGCCAGCTCCGGAGGCTGTTCCGCCGTGGCTGAATCCATGGACCGCCACCGTCGCCGGGTGTGGCTGGGCGCGCTCGGAATGGTCGCCTGGGCCGCCGCGGAGGTGGCCGTCGTCGTGCTCGTTGCGAAGGCGATCAGCTGGTGGACGGTCGTGGCGCTCGCCGCCACCTCGTTCATCGGCCTGTGGGTGCTGGCACATGAGGGCAGCAGATCGCTCGGGCGCCTGCGAGAGTCCATCGCGACGGGCATCCGGGCCCCCGAACAGGCGGGCTCGACGGCGCTCGCCGTGCTGGGCGGCCTCCTGCTGCTCCTTCCGGGGTTCGTGTCCGACGTCGCCGGCGTGCTCTTGGCGCTTCCGCCCACCCAAGCCCCCATTCGCAAGTTCCTCGGCCGACGGCTCGACTCGGCCCGCAGCCGCATCGACGCCGCCCACCCCGACTCCGTCGTGATCGAGGGCGAGGTCGTCTCCGAGCCCACGAAGACGACAGACGGCCCCCTCGTGATCGAGGGGACCGTCATCGACGACGAGGCTCGGGGTCAGTAGGTCCCTTCGCCCTCGCGCATCTTGGTGAGCTGTTCCTTGAAGATGTCCTCGAGTTCGGGCAGGGAACGGCGCTCACGCAGCATGTCCCAGTGGGTGCGCTGCGGCTTCGCCTCCTTCTCCTCGCCGACGACGCCATCCGAACGCACGGCCATCTTGCCGCACTTCTTGCACTCCCACTGCGTGGGCAGGTCCGCCTCGATGGCGAACGTCACCTCGAAGTGGTGTCCGTTCGGGCAATCGAACGCCAACGTCTGACGCTCGGCGAACTCGATGCCCTGCTCATCCTCAAAGGTCTTGGAGCCGAGTCCGACTCCCCGCAATGCACGGTCTGCCATGGCTACCTCCTCACCCGGGGAAACGAACGACGACGGCGAAAGGTTCCCCAACGGTCGCTACCGAGTAGACCACATCCCACGCATGCGCAGCACCGCTTTCAGCAAATCCGGGCGGTCGGTCATGATGCCGTCGACGCCCCAGTCGATGAGCCGGTGCATGGCGATCTCGTCGTCGATCGTCCACACATGGACGCGACGGCCGGCCCGGTGGGCGAGCTCGATGTGCTTGGGCGTCACGATCTCCCAGTTGACGAAGCCGACGCGGCGCCTCGGCGGCACCTGGTAGACGTTGCCGGCGGTACGCACGATCCCGGAGGCGAGGGCCGCCACCGACCGCGGCGACGCCGCCGTGACGACGCGCGGCTGCAGGCGGCGGAACTCGTGGAGGCGCCTCGCGGAAAAGGACGCCACGCACACGCGGTCGTGGGCGCCATGCCGATCCAGCGTCCGCGACAGGGGCACCGTCGCGTTGCGGTCCTTGATGTCGATGTTGAACTTGATGCCCGGCAGCGCCTCGAACAGCTCGTCGAGCGTCGGGATCTCCTCCCGGTCCCCGACGCGAAGCTGCTTCAGCTCCGCCAGCGTGAGGTCGCCGGGGCGCCCGTCGAAGTCCGTGACCCGCGCAAGATGGTCGTCGTGGAAGGCGACCAGCACCCCGTCGCGGGTGAGATGCACGTCGGTCTCGAGATAGTCGAAGCCCAGGTCCACCGCATTGCGGAACGCCCTCAGCGTGTTCTCGATGCCGAGGTTGGCGGGCAGGAAGGAGCCTCCCCGATGCGCCATGGCGATGAACCGGGGGGCGAGGAACGCAGGGGTGACGTCGGCCGCCATGGGACTCATCGTGCCTTCATCGGATCGCGCGCCATCTCTTCGTCAGTCCTCGTCGTCCGGCTCGCCCCAGAACACGCTGATGTTGGCACCGAGCTTGTTGAGCCGCTGGGGGAGATCCTCGTAGCCGCGGTTGATGACGTAGACGTCCATGAGATTGGTCACGCCGCGCCCGGCGAGCGCCGCGAGCAGGAGACACACCGCAGGCCGCAGCGCAGGGGGAGTCTCGACGGTGCGCCCGCGCCACCGCGTCGGGCCGATGACCAGCAGCCGGTGCGCGTCCATGACCTGCACGTTTGCGCCGAGCTCGCCCAGCTTCTGCAAGTGGATCGCCCGGTTGTCGTAGACCCAGTCGTAGATCATCGACTGCCCCTCGGCGGCCGCGCAGATCACGGCGAAGAACGGCAGGTTGTCGATGTTGAGCCCGGGGAACGGCATCGGATGGATCTTGTCCAAGGGGGCGTGCAGCGTCGAGGGGTGGAGGGTGATGTCCACCAGCCGCGTCTTGCCGTTACGGCTCAGGTAGACCGGCGACATGTCGAGCCGTTGGCCCATCTCGTCGAGGACGGCGAGTTCCACGTCGAGGAACTCCACGGGACACCGCCGCACGGTGAGCTCCGACTTGGTGACGATTCCCGCGGTGAGCAGGCTCATCGCCTCGATCGGGTCCTCCGAGATCTCGTACTCCACATCCTCGTCGATGGTGTCGACGCCGGTGATGCGCAAGGTGGTGGTGCCGATGCCCTCGATGCCGACGCCCAGGCGCTGGAGGAAGAAGCACAGATCCTGGACCATGTAGTTGCCGGAGGCATTGCGGATCACGGTGGTACCGGGGGTGCGGGCCGCCGCCATGATGATGTTCTCGGTGACGGTGTCGCCGCGCTCGATGAGCGTGACGTGGTGCTCGTCGGCCCCGTCCTTGGCGACGCTGGCCTGGTACTCACCGTCGGTGGCGAGCACGGACAGTCCGAGCTTGCCCAGGCCGGCCATGTGCGGGTGCACCGTGCGGGCACCCAGGTCGCAACCGCCGGCGTAGGGGAGCCGGAACTCGTCGAACTCGTGCATCAGCGGGCCCAGGAACATGAGGATCGAGCGGGTCCGACGGGCGGCGCGCTTGTCGATGGTCTCGGGGGAGAGGAGCTCGGGACGGCGGATCACGAGGTCGCCGTCGTGCCAGGTGAGGTCCACGCCAATCGATCGCAGGACCTCGCTGATCCGGTCGACCTCCTCGATGCGCGCGATGCCGCGCAGCGTGGTGGTGCCGCGGTTCAGCAGGGAGGCGCACAGCAGGGCCACCGCCGCGTTCTTCGACGTGCGCACCTCGATCTCGCCGGACAGCGTCGTGGGGCCCTCGATGCGGAAATTCATCGAGCCCTCGGTGATCGCCCGCAGCACTGGCAGGTTCAGCGACGAGGCGAGGGCCTCGATGGTGCTCTGCGAGATGTTCTGCTGCCCGGTCTCGATGCGCTCGACCACACCGATGGGCGTCTCCAGGACGTCTGCCAACTCCTGCTGGGACCAGCCCTTGGCGTCTCTTGCTTCGCGGATCAGCCGTCCGATGGACTCACTCGTGGCGCTCATTCCCCGCAGTCTACTGTCCGGGACAACGCTTCGAAAGCACTCGCGCATCGTGCCACTCTCCAGCCGCTGGGGCTAGAGTTGGGCCCATGAGCTCTCACTTTGACACGGTTGTCCTCGGCGCCGGCCCCGGTGGCTACGTCGCCGCCATTCGCGCTGCACAGCTTGGCCAGCAGGTGGCCATCATCGAGAAGGAGTACTGGGGAGGCGTGTGCCTCAACGTCGGCTGCATCCCGACGAAGTCGCTCCTGCGCAACGCGGAGATCGCGCACATCATCACCAAGGAGGCCGGCACCTACGGCATCAGCGGTGACGTGACCCTCGACTACGGCAAGGCCTTCTCGCGCAGCCGCCAGGTCTCCAACCGGATGACCAAGGGCATCCACTTCCTCATGAAGAAGAACAAGATCCAGGAGCTGCACGGCTGGGGCACCTTCGTCGACGCCAAGACCATCGAGGTCACCGCCGATGACGGCAGCAAGCAGCAGGTCACGTTCGACAACTGCATCATCGCAGCCGGTGCCACCACGAAGATGCTCCCGGGCACGCAGACCTCCACCAACGTCGTGACGTACAAGGAGCAGATCCTCGCCGATCAGGTGCCGTCGTCGATCATCATCGGCGGCTCCGGGGCCATCGGTACCGAGTTTGCCTACGTGCTCAGCCAGTACGGCTGCGACGTGACGATCGTCGAATTCCTCGACCGCATCGTCCCGACGGAGGACAAGGAGATCTCCGCGGAGCTGGCGAAGGCGTACAAGAAGCTCGGCATCAAGCTGCTCACCTCCACCAAGGTCGAACGCATCGAGGACACCGGCGCCGGCGTGCGTGTCACCGTGAGCCCCGCCAAGGGAGGAGAGCAGCAGGTCCTCGAGGCCGACCGCTTCCTGTCGGCCATCGGCTTCGCCCCGCGCACCGAGGGCTACGGGCTGGAGAACACCGGCGTGGCGCTGACCGACCGCGGCGCGATCGCCATCGACGACTACATGCGCACCAACGTCCCCGGCATCTACGCGATCGGCGACTGCACCGGCAAGCTCATGCTGGCCCACACGGCCGAGGCGCAGGGCGTCGTCGCCGCCGAGACGATCTCCGGCGCCGAGACCCAGCCGCTCAACTACGACATGATCCCGCGCGCCACGTACTGCCAGCCGCAGATCGCGTCGTTCGGCTACTCGGAGGACCAGGCGCGCGAGAAGGGCTACGACGTCAAGGTGGCCAAGTTCCCGTTCGCCGCCAATGGCAAGGCGTGGGGGCTGGGCGAGGGCGTCGGCTTCGTGAAGATCGTCGCCGATGCCCGGTACAACGAGATCCTCGGCGCGTCGATGATCGGGCCCGACGTGACCGAGCTCCTGCCCGAGCTCGTGCTGGCGCAGGCCTACGACCTGACCGCCGACGAGATCGGTCGTGTCGTCCACGCCCACCCGACGCTGTCCGAGGCCATCAAGGAGGCCGCGGAGGGCATCGCGGGGCACATGATCAACTTCTGAGTTTCCCCCCTCGGGGGAGGACAGACGTCAGGGGCGGACCGCGATGGTCCGCCCCTGATTCGTCGATGGGGTCAGCGCCCGGTGCTGGGCAGGCCGGGCTTGGAGCCTCCACCCGGAGCCGGGCTGACCGGCGCCGTCACGACGGCAGTCGGCGAGGCGGAGGGCGCCGGGGTGGACGTCGGGCTCTCCGACGGCTCCTGGACGACGTTGGGCCACACGCTCACGATGGACGGGCGGGGGATCGACTCACCGCCGTCGGGCCAGTGGGAGCTCGGCGACTCGAAGGTGGAGTCATCGGTCTCGCCCGGGTGCTGGATGGCGACGTTGACGCGCTCGTCGGTCACCCAGGGGCCGCAGCACTCGGCGCCGTGGGGCACGGCAAGGAACTGGCGCACGCGGCCGCGATCGGCGCCTTCGACCACGACCTCGTAGAGGCCGTCGTTGGCGCCGAGCTGGTTGCCGTCGGTGGAGATCCACAGGTTGCCCGCGGGGTCGAAGGTGACGTTGTCGGGGCAGGAGATGGGGGAGACCTGCGACTTGTCGTAGCCGCCGAAATAGGTGCCCGGATCCTGCGGGTCGCCACACAGCAGCAGGATGCTCCACTTGAACTCGCGTGCGGTGGGGTCGCCGCCCAGCTCGGTGAACTCGATGACGTGACCGTGCTTGTTCGACGAACGCGGGTTGGCGGCGTCGACGGCGTCTTCGGTGCGCCGCGTGTTGTTGGTGAGGGCCATGTAGACCTTGCCGCTGACCGGGCTGGTCTCGACGTCCTCGGGGCGGTCCATCTTCGTGGCGCCCACCTTGTCGCCCGCGAGACGGGTGAACAGCAGCACCTCCTCACCGGACATGCCTTCGACGAACGACGTCGCCGTGTCGCCCGCGCTGTGCACGAGCGGGACCCACTGGCCGTCGAGCTCGCCCGCGAGCGCGTCGCCCTCGGCGGTGAACCGGGCGACGTAGAGCGTGCCGGCGTCCAGGAGTTTGGCGTTGGCCCGGGCCTGGTCTGCGAGCGTCCCGGTGCGCTGGACCTTGTCGTCGGAGACGAACTTGTAGAGGTAGTCGAAGCGCTCGTCGTCGCCGGAGTACACGACGGCGCGCCCGTCGCTGGCGACGACGGCGGTGCCGGCCTCGTGCTTCAATCGGCCGAGGGCCGTGCGCTTGCGGGGAGCCTCGTCGGGCGCCCACGGGTTGATCTCGACGACCCAGCCGAAGCGGTGGATCTCGTTGGGCTCCTTGGCGATGTCGAAGCGGTCGTGGACCTCCTCCCAGTGGCGCTCCGTGGCGCCTTTGGGGATGCCGTAGCGGGCGTGGGCGGCCACCTGTGCCTCGGTCGGGGCCTGCTCGGCGTTGGCGAAGTACTGGTTGAAGTTCTCCTCCCCGGAGAGCCAGGTGCCCCACGGCGTGAGCCCACCCGCACAGTTGTTCAGCGTGCCGCGCACGGTCGTGCCGGACGGATCCTCGGTGGTACGGACGAGCTCGTGGCCCGCGACGGGGCCGGTGAGCGCGAACGTCGAGTCGCCCGTGTGACGGGCATTGAGGGGGTGGTCGACGACGGGAGTCAGGCGGCCCGTGCCGGCTTCCTTCTCCACGACGACGACCGACAGGCCGTGCGCGGCCAGGGCGACGTCGACCTGGTTGGCGTCGACGACGTCCTTGTCGAAGTTGGGGAACATGATGTACTCGTCGGTGTACTCATGGTTGACCATCATGACCTCGTGGTCCGCATCGAGCGGGAAGAAGCCGAGGAAGTCGCAGTTGTAGCCGAACTGCTGAGCCTGCGCGCTGGGCGTCTGATGGTGGGGGTCGAAGTCGGGGGCCGCGGAGAACAGCTTGTCGCCCCAGCGCATGACGACCTGCTGGGTCCAGCCCTCGGGGATCGCGACGACGTCGGCCGTCGATGGTGCGATGGGCTCGAAGCCGAGGGCCTTCGGCGCCGCGAGGGCGGGGCGCCCCTGGGGACCGACGATCAGCGAACCGAACGCGGTGGCGGCACCGATGACCGCCCCGGCGCGCAGGAACCCGCGACGGGACACCGCAGTGGCCACGACGTCGGCGAAGTACTCGTTCGTGGACTCGTTGGGCACGTCGTGGAAGCAGGCGTCGCCGCACTTCATGCGGCACGTGAGCGAGGACCTGTTGCCGTGGACGGGGGCTTCGAGGAAGGGGAGCAGCTTGCGGATCATCGAGAGATCGACCTTTCCTGGTGAGGATGGACTGGCACACATCCAAGCGATCCGCGGTGGTCGGCTTGGGCAGGATCGCGTGAACTTCGGATGAACGTTCAACGAACACTCGGAGCGACTGGGCGTCGACAAGCTTGGTCGGTCCATTGGAGTGGGACCCTTCGCGGTGATCGAAATTGCGGCGCTAGCATGGCCGCCATGGCACCGGACGGCAGCGACACCCCCGATTGGGTGGGGAACGATTGGGAATCCATTCTCGACTTCCTCAGGGGGCAGAGTGCCAGCCTCGATCCCGTGGCGCGCGCGCTGCTCGAGCAGGGACGCATCGGCGAACCCTACGACGACGATGAGACCGGCTTGACGCGCTACAGCCAGGCGTTGCGGACGCGCGCCGACGCCCTCGACTCCCAGTCGCAGCGGCTCCAGCTCGTGGCCAACCTCCTCGACAGCGCGATCGAGGGGGACAACCGCGGCAGGATCCACAGCATCCTCGACCCCGAGGAGATCCGCGACGCCTCGGCGCTGCTCCTGAAGAACGCCCGCGGAAGGGTCTCCATATGGGACGGCGTCCGCGGATGCGGCCCGCTCATCACCGGGGAGCTCGCCGAGGCTCGGGAGGACGCGACCAACCGGGGCGTGGAGATGCGGATCATCTTCGACGAGGGCGCACTCCATGAGTCCCGGGGCGCGGAGGAGGTGGAACGTGCCGTCGCCGGCGGCCCGGAGGTGCGGATCATCCAGCAGCTGCCGCTGTGCATGCTGCTGCGCGACGGCGAGGAAGCGCTGTTGGTGACACCGGGGCCGGAGGGACCCATCATGGCGCGTCGCGTGCTGCTGGCGGCTCTCGTGGCGCTGTTGCACGGCATGTTCGACCGCTGGTGGCAGCAGGCGATGCCCGTGAGCCTGCGCCAACGCAGGAAGGACTCGGAGCAGCTCGTCGAGGAACCAACCTCCGAGACCCTGCAGCTCATCGGCATGCTCTCGCGCGGGCTGACCGATCAGGCCATCGCGCGCGAGATGGGCGTCAGCCAGCGAACGGCTGCTCGTCGCGTCGCCGATCTCAGCGAGTTGCTGGAGGCCCAATCGAGGTTCCAACTCGGCGTCCAGGCGGCGCGCCGCGGCTGGGTGCACTGAGTGCGCTGAGCGGCCCTTGGCCCGTCTGAGGCGCACTGCCGTAAAAGTCCGATAAGCAACATTATGTCATTATTGGGCAGCCGAGCAGGCCCCCGGTCTGGCAGGACTGTCCCGAAGGTGTCGCCGAAGATGCCCCGTCGGGCCCCGCGACGGGACCCACCGTCAGCCGGCGATGAACGAGACCGCCTCCTGGATCACGTCGGGTTCCCACATGATGCGGAAATGACCGTGTCCGTTGGTGTGGACCACCCGCGACCCGGTCCACATCTGCGCGAGCCGCATGGTGCCGTGCGGCGGCGTCGAGTCGTCGTCCCAATCGTGGAAGAACAGCGCGGGTGGCAGGTCGAGGTCGAACGAGCCGAACCGCTCGAGGCTGTAGTTGGACATGTCCAGCGCGAATCGATGCGCGACGTAGTCCGTGACTGCACGGGTCGTGCGCGGCCCCCAGCCCAGACGCTTCGCGACGAACTCGAGCTGGTCCTCGCCGGAGACCGAAGGCGAGATGAATACCACGCGTTCGGCGGTGATGCCCCTTGTCAGCGCGATTGCGACGCCGACGCAGCCCGCAGAGTGCGCGATCATCGCGTGCAGGTGCCCGTCGGCGACCTGTTGCGCGACGGCTTCCACGCCGTCGGCGAAGTCCGGGACCCCCGAGTAGCCTCGCCCGAATCGACCCCGGCCCGAGTCGCCATGGCTGGGCATGTCCACCGCCACCACGCGAAACCCGGCCTCGACGAGAGGCTGGACGTAGAGGCCGAGCTGTTGCCACCACCCGGACCAGCCGTGCACGAGCAGCACGGTGGGGCCGCTCCCCCACGCGTGCGTCGCCAGGTGCCGACCGTTCAGGCGCACGTCGAGCAGCTCGCCCGGGTCGAAGCCGCGTTCGCGGCGGGGATAGGGCGGCGCCGGGGGCACGTGGAACCACAGCCGCTGCCCGAGTGGCGCCACCAGTCGCGGAGCGACGCGCTCCCCCAGCCCGAAACCCGCTCGGATGGTGCGCATCGCCACTCCCTCCCCGAACAGCGAGACGGCGGGCTTCCCACGGCGCTTGCCAGGCATGATGTCTTCCCTTTCTCGAAACCGTCGCCAGCCTAGTACCGTCGCGGTATCGACCCCGGCACGCCGGGTTCGACCACCGGACCACCCGCCAAGCCGACCGGAACGGAGGTATCTGCCGTGTTCACGTTCCGTCCCATGCGCCGCGACGACCTTCCCCGGCTGATCGTCTGGCAGCAGTCCCCCGCCGCCAGACGCTGGTTTCCACAACTCACGCTCGACGAGGCCCTCGAGCGATTCGGACCCCGCCTGGACGACCCGTCGGGCGTGCGGATGCTCGTCGTGCACCACGAGGGCCACGACATCGGGTTCGCCGATGTGTTCCGGGTACGCGATCTCCCGCCCGGCGGAGTGATCCCGGCCGACGTCGACGACGTCGGCATCGACTTCTGCATCGGCGAGCCCGAACTCGTCGGTCGGGGCCTCGGCACCCAGCTCATCGCGCAGCTCGCGGAGCTCGCGATCTGGGTCTTCCCGGAGGCGACGGGCATCGTCGCCTGCCCGAACCACCGCAACCACGCGTCGATTCGGGTGCTGGAACGCAACGGCTTCGTCGCAGGCCTGTGGTTCGACGCCCCGCGCTCCGACGGACGCATGGAGACGCTCGTCGCCCACCGCCGGCCACGGTAGGCCACCTCCCACCTTCCCCGCCAGACTTGGCTAGCCTTGAGAGGTGACCGCCACGAACGATTCCCCCACCCCGGACGAGCTCACCGAGGACGACCTCACGACGGAGCTCAGCTTCGACCAGCAGCGCTTCGCCGCGCGCCCCGCCAAGCTTCGTCCTCGCGCGCGCAGGAACGCGTCGGCCGACGACACGCTGCCCCCGCCGCCCTTCGAGGCCGACGGGCGCAACCGGGCCTACGTCGAGTGGCTCGAGGAACAGTCCATGTTGGCCGACGCGACGAGGCTCGCTCGGCAGCTCGCGGGCGATCACCTCATGTGGGCCAACGCCTTCGCCAAGCCCGACCCGAGGGCCGCCGTCGAGCAGGCCTCCGTCTGGTTCACGGCCTACCCGCTCTCGCACATCTCCGCCAAGGGGCAGTCGTTCCTAGGCGCGCTCGGGTCGGAGGACCTGTGGCGGGCCTTCGAGGAGATTGGGATCGAAGCCGTCCACACAGGCCCCGTGAAACTCGCCGGCGGCATCAGCGGCTGGGAACACACCGCGAGCATCGACGGCCACTTCGACCGCATCTCGATGGCGATCGACCCGATCTTCGGCACCGAGGACGAGTTCCGCGACATGTGCGCCACCGCCGCCGCGCACAACGGGACGATCATCGACGACATCGTCCCCGGCCACACCGGCAAGGGCGCCGACTTCCGCCTGGCCGAGCTCAACTACGGCTCCTACCCGGGCATCTATCACATGATCGACATCCCGCAGGAGGCCTGGCACCTCCTGCCCGACGTCCCCGAGGGCAAGGACGCCGTCAACCTCTCCCCCGAGGCCGAGCGGGCCCTGGAGGAGGCCGGCTACATCATCGGCGCGCTGCAGCGCGTCATCTTCTACGAGCCCGGCGTCAAGGAGACGAACTGGTCCGTCACCCGCCCCGTCCACGACTGCCACGGCGTCGTGCGGCGCTGGGTGTACCTCCACTACTTCAAGGACGGGCAGCCGTCGATCAACTGGCTCGACCCGACATTCGCCGGCATGCGGCTGGTGATGGGCGACGCGCTGCACTCGCTGCTCGACCTCGGATCGGGCGGCTTGCGGCTCGACGCCAACGGATTCCTCGGGGTCGAGAAGTCCGTCGACCTGTCCCCCGCCTGGTCCGAGGGGCACCCGCTGTCGCAGGCGGCCAACCAGCTCATCGGCTCGATGGTGCGCAAGGTGGGCGGGTTCACGTTCCAGGAGCTCAACCTCTCCATGGACGACATCCACAACACCGGCTCGGTCGGCCCCGATCTCAGCTACGACTTCGTCACGCGCCCCGCCTACCAGTACGCCCTGGCCACGGGCGACACCGAGTTCCTGCGGCTCACGCTCCGGGAAGCGATGACCACCGGGATCGACCAGGCGTCGCTGGTGCACGCGCTGCAGAACCACGACGAACTCACCTACGAACTCGTGCACTTCGCAAGCGTCCACCGCGACGACATCTATGTGCTGGGTGGCGAGGAACTGACCGGCGCCGAGCTCGCCGAGCACGTCCGGGCGACGATGCGCGAGCGTCTCACCGGCGCCGCCGGCCCCTACAACCGCGTCTTCACGAGCAACGGCATCGCGTGCACGACCGCCTCGGTGATCGCCGCATCGCTCGGCATGACCGACCTCTCCGCACTCAGCGACGACGACCGTCGCCGCATCGCCGACGCGCACCTGCTGCTCGCCATGTACAACGCGTGGCAGCCGGGCGTCTTCGCCCTGTCGGGCTGGGACCTCGTCGGCGCCCTCCCCCTCGAGGCCGGGAAGGTGCAGGCACTCATCCGCGACGGCGACACCCGCTGGATCGAGCGGGGCGCCTACGACCTGATGGACGTCGCCCCGGACGCGACGAAGTCGCCTGCGGGCATGCCCCGGGCGACGGCCGTGTACGGATCGCTGCCGGAGCAACTGGGCAATGAGCACTCGTTCGCCCGGCGGCTGGCGCGCGTGCTCGCCGTGCGCAAGCGCTTCGGGCTCGCCACCGGGGCGCTCGTCGACGTCCCCGATGTCCCCGACAAGGCGCTGCTGGTGCTGGTCAACAGGCTGCGTGACGGGCACACGCAGGTCACTGCGCTGAACTGCTCCGGCGAGCCGGTGTCGGCCCACATCGGCAGCGAGGCGATCCCTGCCGGCACGGTGTGGGACCTCAGCAGCAGGCGCAAGGTGGGCAAGGTGGACGACCTCGGCGGCTTCAGCGTCTCGCTCGAGCCGTTCGGCGGGAAGGCCCTCGTGGTCCGCGAACCCCGCACGCAGCCGGCGGCGTAGCTCAGCGCTTCCGGTAGAGCTGCTTGGTCTGGTACACGGGCTCGGTCGTCACGTGGATGCCAAGCTGGCGGAAGATGTTCTCATCGACCGGGCCAAGGATGACCGACTCGTGCACGTCGCAGCCGCGCAGCTCGCGCAGGCGATCCATCGCCGTCGCCGCCCCCGGGTCCGACTTCGCGCTCACCGCGAGCGCGATCAGCACCTCGTCGGTGTGCAGTCGCGGGTTGCGCGACCCGAGCACCTGGGTCTTCAGCCACTGGATGGGCTCGATCGATTCCGGCGAGAGCAGGTTGACCTCGTCGGGCAGGCCTGCCAAGGTCTTCAGCGCGTTGAGCAGCATCGCCGACGAGGCCCCCAGCAGCGCAGAGGTCTTGCCGGTGACGATCCGGCCGTCGGGCAGCTCGATGGCGGCCGCGGGCGCCTTCGTCCGCTTCGCCATCTGATTGGCGGCGACGACGACCCTCCGGTCCTCCGCGGTGATGCCGAGCCGACCCATGAGCAGCGCGATGCGCTCGGAGGCTTCGGGCTCGAGCCCTTCGGCCGCCTCCCCGACGGCGGCGCGGTACCACCGTCGGATCACCTCCTGCTTCGAGGCCTCGCGGCACACCTCGTCGTCGCTGATGCAATGGCCTGCCATGTTCACGCCCATGTCGGTGGGCGACTTGTACGGCGACTCACCAAACAGTTGTTCGAAGAGCTGGTTGAGCACCGGGAACACCTCGACGTCCCGGTTGTAGTTGACGCAGCCCTCGCCGTAGGCGGCGAGGTGGAACGGGTCGATCATGTTGACGTCGTCGAGGTCCGCCGTAGCGGCCTCGTAGGCGATGTTGACCGGATGCTCGAGCGGCAGGTTCCAGATCGGGAAGGTCTCGTACTTCGCGTAGCCAGAGGCGATCCCCCGGGCGTGGTCGTGGTAGAGCTGGGACAGGCAGGTGGCCATCTTCCCGCTGCCCGGCCCCGGGGCGGTGATCACGACGAGGTCGCGCTGGGTCTCGACGTACTCGTTGCGGCCGAGCCCCTGCTCGCTGACGATGTGCCGGACGTCGTTCGGGTAGCCCTTGATCGGGTAGTGGCGATAGACGCGCAGCCCGAGCCGCTCCAGCTTCCTGCGGAACGCGCGGGCGTGGGTGTTGTCGTCGGTGCTCTGCGTGACGACGACGCTGCCCACGTAGAGCCCCCGGTCGCGGAAGGCGTCGATGAGGCGCAGCACGTCGGCCTCGTAGGGGATGCCCAGGTCCGCGCGTTGCTTCTTCTGGGCGATGTCCTTCGCGTTGACCACGACGACGATCTCGACGTCGTCGGCCATCGTCTCCAGCATTTCGATCTTGTTGTCCGGGGTGAACCCCGGGAGGACACGCGAGGCGTGCATGTCATCGAAGAGCTTGCCGCCGAACTCGAGGTAGAGCTTGCCCCCGAATTGGGCCCGTCGGGCGGCGATGTGCTCCGACTGCATGGCGAGGTACTTGGCGCGATCGAATCCCAGCTGCACGCTCGCAGCCTAGCGGGGGTTGGGGCGCCGCGTATCATTGGGTGTCGAGCGAGAGAAGGATCATGACGAACCATTCCCACGACCCGTACGCCGACTTCGATGTGCCGCCGCGGTCCTCTGGCCAGCAGCCGCCGTCGCCGCAGCCCGTGACCGGCCCACAGAATCCGTTCCTCGGCTCGCGTCCAGCGCCCAGCTCCGAGATGCCACACCAGAACCCCTTCCTGCCGCCGGCTCACTCCCCGATCGCGCCGCGACCGATGCCCGTCAGCCCCCAAACCCAGCCGTACGAGACGAACCTCAGGCTGAACGCGTGGCTGAGCGTCCTCGTCCCGATCGCACCGATCGTCTTCTTCTTCGTCGACAAGGGCAAGCAGCCGCTCTACGACGATCACCTGCGCGAACAGCTCAACATGGGCCTCACCCGCGTGCTGCTCACCATGGGCGCGTCGCTGTTCTCGGGCTGGATCGCCGGCGTGCTGGGCCTGGTCAGCGTGGCCTACGTCGTGCTCGCCGTCTTGGGGGCGCTCGAGGCGCCGAAGCGCTACGTCGCCGGTGCGAAGTACCAGTACCCCGGCGCCATCCCGTTCACCCGGCAGTAGTGCGCGACGGCGTCGCCCGGGTCACTGGAAGGGCGACGGATCTCCGGCCCCGAGACGCGCGATCACGGGCTCGTCGCCGGTGAGGTCGACGACCGTCGTCGGGTCGAGTCCGCAGTCGCCCGAGTCGACCACGGCGTCCACCTGGTGGTCGAGCAGTCCCTTGATCTCCCAGCCGTCCGTCGGGGGGACGTCGTGGCCTGGCAGGAGCAGCGTCGAGCTCAGCATCGGCGAGTCCAGTTCGGCAAGCAGCGCCAGCGCGGTGGTGTGCGCAGGGATTCGCACGCCGACGGTGCGCTTCTTCGGGTGCTGCATCATCTTGGGCACCTCACGGGTTGCCTTGAGGATGAACGTGTACGGCCCCGGCGTCGCAGCCTTCACAGTACGGAACACCCAGTTGTCCATCTCGACGTACTGTCCGAGCTTCGCGAACTCGTCGACGACGAGGGTGAAGTTGTGCTTGTCGTCGAGCTGCCGAATGGCGCGGATGCGATCGATGCCGCTGGCATTGCCGGGCATCGCCCCCAGCGCGTAGCTCGAGTCGGTCGGGTAGGCGATGAGCCCCCCGTCGCGCAGGATCTGCCCCACTTGGCCCATCGAGCGCGGCTGCGGATTGACGGGGTGGACGTCGAAATAGCGGGCCATCGTCACAACACCTCCTGGTTGATCGCCTGCAGTAGGTCGAAGGGGATCTCGTCGGTCATCGCCTGCGCGGAGTCCGTGATCGACGCCGGCCGCGACGCGCCCGGGATGGGAATCACGTGGCTGCCCAGCGACATCTCCCAGGCGAGCGTGACACGCTGCGCGCTGATGCCCAGCTCGACGGAGGCCCGCTGGATGGAGGAGAACCGCTGCTCGAGACGTTTCGCCCCTCCGCCGGTGCCGCCGAGCGGTGAGAACGGGACGAACGCCACACCCTCCTTGGCGCACAATTCGAGCTCACTGCGGCTCGTGTGGTGGAACCAGGGCGAGAATTCGTTCTGCACCGCGGCCAGCTCGCCCTTCCCCAGCACGTCGATCGCGATCTGGATCTCCTCGACGCTCGCATTGGAAATGCCGATCTCCTTGATGAGACCCTCCCACTTGAGAGTGCGCAGCGCGACGATCGACTCCGAGTAGACGATGCTGCGGTCCGGCCTGTGCAGGTAGAAGATGTCGAGCTGATCCACGCCGAGGGCTTCGCGCGCGGCGAGCGCCCGTCCGCGCAGGTACTCGAGGGTGCCGTTGCGCCCCCAGCGCTCCCCCTCGGAGCGGGTGATGCCGCCCTTGGTGGCGACGACGACGTGCGACGTGTCGCCGTTGTACGTGCGCAGCGCATCCGCGATGAGGCGCTCGTTGTGGCCCATCTGGTCCCAGCTCGGGGCGTAGATGTCTGCCGTGTCGATGAGGGTGATCCCGGCGTCGAGGGCGGCGTGGATCGTCGCCTGAGGGTCCTCCACCCCCTCCGTGAACGAGAGGGGCATGGCCCCCAAGCCGATCGACGAGACCGCGAATTGCCCGATGTGACGCTCCATGTGAGGAGCCTACCGCCCCCGGTGACGGTCGATGGGGGAAACCCCCTGCGCCACGACCTGGACCGTGCCGTCGAAGCCGGGCAACGCGACGTCGGCCCACTGCAGCGTGCAGCGCAACTCGACGGCCACCGTGCCGTCGCTGCCGGCGCGCTTGCCGAGCTGCGACGTGTCGACGTCCGCCCGCCAGTCGCGGCAGTGTGGTACGTCGGAGCGGGCGGGCGCGAGGTGCTCGTCGACGAGCCTCTTGGCCTCCGCGTGGGTGCGCGCGATGGACGCGGCCCTCGCCACGTTCGCGGCCACGGCTTCGACATCGTGCTGCGCCATCACGATGCGCCCCAGCACGATGATGAGGCCCACCAGCGCCACCAGCCCGGGCAGGATCACTGCCGCCTCGATCGACGGGGCCAGCCCTCGTTCCCTTCGCACGGCCCCATCCTTGCCCCTGCGAGGGTCAACTGACCGACGGCGCCCGTCGGCTGTGGACAACGTGCAATAGGCTTGGATGCGTAGTTCGCCAACGAAAGGACTCTCCCAATGGTCAACAAGGTCGCCATCCTCACCGCAGGCGGCTTCGCTCCGTGTCTGTCCACCGCCATCGCCGGTCTCATCGAGAAGTACACCGAGGTGGCCCCCGACGTGGAGATCATCGCCTACAAGCATGGCTACCAGGGCCTGCTGCGCGGCGACTTCCTCGTCGTCGACGAGACGGTCCGCGCGAACGCTGGACTGCTGCGCAAGTTCGGCGGGTCCCCCGTCGGCAACTCCCGAGTCAAGCTGACCAACGTGAAGGACCTCGTCAAGCGCGGGCTGGTGCAGGAAGGTGAGAACCCGCTGAAGGTGGCCGCGGATCGCCTCGTCGCCGACGGCGTGGACGTCCTGCACACGATCGGCGGTGACGACACCAACACCACCGCCGCGGATCTGGCCGCCTACCTGGCCGAGCACGACTACGGGCTCACCGTCGTCGGCCTGCCCAAGACGATCGACAACGACGTCATCCCGATCCGCCAGTCGCTGGGCGCATGGACCGCCGCGGAGATGGGCGCCAGGTTTGCGAAGAACATCGTCGCCGAGCACAACTCGGGCTCGCGTATGCTCATCGTCCACGAGGTGATGGGCCGCCACTGCGGCTGGCTGACGGCAGCCACCGCCCGCAAGTATCGCGAGTGGATCGAGGAGCAGCAATGGCTCCCGGAAATCGGGCTGTCGAAGCAGGCCTGGGACATCCACGGCGTGTACGTGCCGGAGGGCCACATCGACATCGCCAAGGAATCGGAGCGGCTCAACAAGGTGATGGACGAGGTCGGCAACGTCACGATCTTCCTGTCCGAGGGCGCGGGTCTCGACGCGATCGTCGCGGAGATGGAAGCTGCCGGCGAGGAGGTGCCGCGCGACCCGTTCGGGCACGTCAAGCTCGACAAGGTCAACCCGGGCGCGTGGTTCGGCTCCAAGTTTGCCGAGAAGTTGGGCGCCGAGAAGGTCATGGTCCAGAAGTCCGGCTACTACTCCCGTTCCGCCGCCTCCAACGAGGCCGATCTGGCCCTCATCAAGGAGTGCACCGATCTGGCCGTCGACTGCGCGCTGCGCGGTGAGCCCGGCGTGATCGGTCACGACGAGGAGAACGGCGACGTGCTGAGCGCCATCGCGTTCGACCGGATCAAGGGCGGCAAGGCGTTCGACATCACCCAGCAGTGGTACGTCGACATGCTGAACGCGATCGGCCAGGAGATCCCGGAGCAGATCGCGGCCCACTGAGCCCACCCACACCGAAGTTGGGGGCAGGCGCGGGATCCCGCACCTGCCCCCAACTTCGTGTCTGCGGGGGTCAGCGCCGTCCGAGCAGGCGCGCCACGAGCGCGACGAGGCCGGCGAGCAACGCGCCGACGCCAGCCCCCGTCGCCGCGCCCGTCGCGTAGCCGATGCCGAGCCCTGTGCGCACTCCGCGCTCGGCGACCTCGGCGCGCACCATCTCGGTGGGTTCTTGGCTGGCGCCGGCGAAGGCGAGCGCGACGGCCGACCTCGCGGCCGCCATCTCCGAGGCGAGAGCCTGTTCGGCCGAGGCCTCGGTGCGGGCACTGGCATCGGTGCCGATCCAGGCGGCCATCATGAGGATGATCGTCGCCAGCAGGTTCATGAGCAACATCAGCACGATGATCGGCCCGAACAGGCTCGCGGCGGCGTTGCCCGAGAACACGCCGATCAGCGTGCCGGCGAGCTGCTGCAGGATCGTGATGAGCACCGCGCCGATGGTCACGCCGACGATCCACGTGCGCCGGGAGGCGCGCTCGGCGCGGTCCGGCAGCGCGAGGAACAGGAATGCGACGAGCAGCCACGACGCGGCGAACGTCAGCAGAATCGAAATCAGCCGCACGAGCAGCCCGATGCCGGGCAGGTGCCCGATGTCCAGCCAGCCCAGGATCAGCGACGAGGCGCTCGACCCGGCCTGGGTGACGAGGATACCCACCAGCAGGCACACGAGCAGCCCGAGGAAGATGACGATGTTGGTCACCACCTCCACCACCGGGTTTGCCTTGCGCTCCTCGTCGACGGGATCCTGCCGCCACATCATGCGCACGGCACGCTTCAGGTTGCCGACCCAGCCGGAGCCCGAGTAGCCACCGGCTAGGAGCGCGAACACGCTGATCCCCCGCCAGTCGTTCAGCGCGCTGGTGACCACGCCCGAGATCATCTCCCGCAGATCCTGCGGCGCGCCGCTCAGCACCGCGTGGATCGTCGCCTGCACGTTGTCCAGCAGGTCGGGGCGAAGCACCGTCAAGGTCATGCCGAGCATGGCGAAGCTGAACATGAGGATGGGGACCAGCGACAACACCGAGAAGTAGGTGACCGCGGCCGCGAACTGAGGGCCGAGCCTGGTACCGAACCGGGTGAATGCCTGCCGTGCATGCACCACCTGCGGCCACTGCAGGAGCTTCTCCAGCTTCTCCTTCATCGACGATCTCCCGGCCGCAGCGCTCAGACCGCCTTCGCGCGGCGACGGGCCGCGAGCTCATCGTCAGGATGCTCCTCGCCGGCGCGCTCGGTGGGGAGGGTGAGGAGCGTGCCCTCGATCTCCTTCCACACCGAGCTCACGGAGATCATGAACATGCCCTGACCGCCCTTGGACAGGTCGAACAATTCGTTGGCGCTCGTGACCTCGAAGACGCTGAATCCGTCGCTCACGAGGGTGACCTCGCTGACGTCCTCGACGCCCCGGGCCCGCAGGTGGTCGATGGCGACGCGGATCTGCTGCAGGGAGATGCCCACGTCGAGGAAGCGCTTGACGACGCGCAGGAGCAGGATGTCGCGGAAGGAGTAGAGGCGCTGCGAGCCGGAGCCCTCGGCCTGTCGGATCGAAGGGACGACCAGTCCGGTACGGGCCCAGTAGTCGAGCTGCCGATACGTGATGCCGGCCACCTTGTGCGCGACGGGGCCCCGGAATCCCTGGTCACTGGGCAGGGGGGCGTAGTCACCGTCGAACAGTGCGTCCTGCAGCTCGCTCACGTTGTCCTCTTTCCTCGGCACCTGACGGGAACGCTAGTGGTCGCTGCCGCCGCGGCGCTGATGGACACGCCGGGCGCTCGCTCCGCCATGGGCGCCACCCCATCATCCTACCTGCCTAGGACCCGCCACGACTGCGTTCCCCAACTTCACCCAACTGGGCGCTGACTAGGCGGTATCCTCGCCGGTGGAGAAATCGTCCGCGCTCACCGAATCGAGGAAAGCGCGGAACTCATCGACCTCGTCATTGGGCATTTCATCAACCTCAACCCCAACTTGATCCATGAGGGTGCGGGGGCAGCGGATGGGCCAGCCGAGCTTCAGCGCGACGGCCACCGCGTCGCTGGGGCGGGCGTCGAAATCGAGATCGAGAAACTGCAGGCGCGCGAGGAACAGGCCCTCGTCGACGGCGCTGATGAGGGCCCGCCCCTCGGCCTGACCTACGAACTCACGGATCACCGTCGACAAGAGATCGTGCGTGAGCGGCCGCGGCACGGCGACGTCGTCGCGCAGCTCCAGGGTGATGACCGCGGCCTCGACGGCACCGATCCAGATCGGCAGCAGCCGCGTGCCGTGGCGCTCCTGCAGGAGCAGGATCGTCGAGTCGTCCTCGCCCATGATCCGCACCCCGACCACCTGCAGGTCGAGCCATTCGTCCCTGATGCCCTCGTCCATGTTCTTCTCCCGGCTCCCGCTCGAGCTCACCGACTGATCTGGCCGTGCAACATCGCCGCGTGGGCGTGGAGGACCAGCTTGTAGACTTCGGCGACCACCTCACCGGGCGCGTTGCCTCGCCGTTCGAAGGGCTCCAGGACCTGCTCGACCAGCGCCGCCTCCGCGATCGCCGCCTGGTGCACCACCTTGAGCTGACGCAGATCCAATCCGTAGTGGGCCAGTCGTTTCGCCGCGACGGCGACCCCCACCGCCTCGCGCCCGTAGAGCTGGGTCCCGCCCCTTGGCTCGACGAGCCGCAGCCGCTCGAGCTGGATGAAGGAGGCCTCCCCCAGCCCGGATTCGGCCAGCACCTGTCGTCGCGTGAGGAGGCGTCCCGACGGCTGCGCCGCCGGCGCTCGGTGTTCGGTGTGCGGACGTTCCATCTCCGACGCCGGGGCTGGCGGAGGCAGCGTCTGCGGATCTTCGCCCCGGTCGAGGGCCTCGAGCTCCTCGCGGATGACCTTCAGGGGCAGGTAGCGGTCACGCTGGGCACGCAGGATGTAAAGGAGGCGGTCGACGTCGTCCTGCGAGAACCGACGATAGCCCGACGGCTGCTGCCGATCAGGCGTGATGAGGCCCTCGGCCTCGAGGTAGCGCAGCTTGGAGACGGAGATGTCCGGGAACTCGCCGCGGATCATCTCCAGGACGCGACCGATCGTGCGCGCGCCCGACGCCATTACGACTGTCCGGACTCACCCAGCGCGATCGTGGCCCGGTACTTGCCGATCTGGATCTCGTCCGCGGCGCGCACCTGTGCGCGGCCATCGATCAGGGTGCGGTTGATGTACGTCCCGTTGAGGCTGCCCAGATCCTCGAGGTACAGCACTCCCCCGGCACGCACGAACTTCGCGTGGTGACGGGAGACGGTGATGTCGTCCAGGAAGATGTCGGACTGCGGGTGGCGTCCAACCGTCGTCAGGTCCGAGTCGATGAGGAACCGGGACTCCTCACCGGTGCCCAGCCTGACGATGAGGAGGGCGTTGCCCTTCGCCAGCCCCTTCGCGGCCACCTCCGACGAGGGTTGGCCCAGCTCCGGGGCGTCGTCGAAGACGGCGAACGTGGTGGTGGTGTCGCCGCCCTGGTCGAGAGGCGCACCGCAGTTGCTGCAGAACTTGGCGGTCTCGGCGACCTCGGCGCCGCACTTGTTGCACCTCATGGTGACCCTTCCCTTCGCATCGAAGTCCAATCCACCCTACAACACACGCGCGGTGGTCGGAGGTTGGCGCTACGCCAAGTTTCCCATGGCGGGCAATCGCTCAGCGCGGCTTCGCGAATCTCGGACTGACCCCCGCAACCACCGAGTCGATGCGCACGTCGTCGAGCTGCTCGATGGTCACGCCGCCGCCCACCCGGGGCCCCTCGACCTCGTTTACGAGCCCGCCCCGGAAGCGGGCGCCGGCCTCCAGCGTCGACGGGTCCCCGATCGCGTCGATGACGTACGGCGGATCGAGCGCCTGCCCGGACGCGATGACGCGCGTCTGCTCGTCGCTGGTGAATGCCGTGTTCATCACGACGCGGACGCTGTCGTTGAGCTCGATCACCTCGGCACCCGCGTCGCGCAGCTCCTCGATCGCGTTCAGCATGAGCTCCGCCGTGATCTTGCCCTCCGGATCCGTCACCGTCAGCCGTACGCCCGGGCCGTGAGCGGGGACGGTGCCGGCGAGGATCTGGAGCTGTTCCAGGCGACGCTGGGCATCCTCGCGCACGCTCTCGGCCTGATCGGCGCCGCCAGCCAGCTCGTCGCGGGTGGACTGCAGCGAGCGCAGCTCGGCCTCCAGCGCCCGATTCTGGCCGGTGACGGTGTCGAGCAACTGCACGAGGTCGGCCTGCCTGGCCTGCGCGAACTCCGGCTGCGCCTCCTGCGAACGCCACGTCCAGGTCAGGCCGAGCCCGGTGACGAACAGGATGAGGGCCGCCACCAGTTGGCCCTTGCTGGGCCGGATCAGGTCGCGAAGCAGCGAGCGGTCCGCCTTGCCGTCGGCGTGTCGTGCTACCTCAGGCATGGAAGATCGCCCTCCGCACTGCGGCGGCGTTGGTGAAGATGCGGATCCCGAGGACGACCACGACTCCCGTGGACAGCTGCGATCCGACGCCGATCTGGTCGCCGACGAACACGATCAGCCCGGCGATGAGCACGTTGGACAGGAAGCTCACCGCGAACACCCTGTCACTGAAGTTGCCGTCGAGGTAGGCCCGCGTCGCGCCCAGGATGGCGTCGATCGCCGCGACGATCGCGATCGGGAAGTAGGGTGCCAACGCCGCCGGGAGCGTCGGTTGCAGCAGGATGCCGGCGACGACGCCGGCCACGAGGCCGAGGATGGCGATCACGTTCAGTCTCCCTTCGCGAGACGCAGTCCGAGGCCCGGGTCGGCGGCGAGGGAGAGGTCCTCCTCGGCCGGGGTGACCTCGATGGTCAGTCCGTAGTTGAGGCGCAGGTACTGCCACCAGCTCGCGGCCCTGGTGGCGCCGAAGCGTGCGGGCAGTTGGCGTGGGTCGCCGATGGCCTCCACCCGGTAGGGCGCGTCCATCGAGACGTAGTCGACGGTGATCGCCGCCCCCGCCGAGCGGATGGGGGTGCGGGTGCTGATCCGTCGGCCGTTGACCGCGACGGCTTCCGCCCCGGCGGCGAACAGGCCGTTGACGAGGATCGACAGGTCGCTGTCGAGCACGCGCCCCTCGGAGGCGGTGGCCTGGTCTGCGTCGTCGACCACGACGACGATCCCCGGCCCGACGACGGGCAGCGCCCCGCTGAGCAGCCCCGCCGCCTCGAGCTGCGCGCGCAGGCCGGGGTCCTCCAGATGAAGCTGCTGGAGTCGGGCGATCTCCTGCTCGAGCTCGGTGGCCTCGTAGACGAGCTGCTGCTGGTGGGCGCGGGCGTCGTCGAGCTCGGCCACCAGCGCCGACGTCTGCGCGGCGTCCACGTCACGGGTGCGGAAGGTCTGCGCCATCGCGTACGTGAGCAGCGCCGCCAGGAGGAAGGCGACGAGCAACGTCACCCAAGGCGTGCGTCGGGGTGCGGCGGTGGTCCGGTACTCCGGCTCGTAGGCCCCCTCCGTCACCGTGTGGAGCAGGCTCATCGACTCGTCCGGGCGCCGTGCCATGTCAGTGCGCAGTCTCCGCTTCGCTGCTCGCTCGCAGCAGCCGATGCGTCTCGCGCACGTAGAGCACGCCCGCAGCCCAGTAGAGCAAGGCCCCGACCGCGGCGATCGCCCAGCCGATGCCGAGGATCCATGGCTCGTCGAACGCCTCCGGAGCGCCGATGAGGACGACAGGGAACGCCAGCAGGAGGGCGAAGGTGCCCGACTTGCCGACGAAGTTGACCGGCAGCGCGGTGCGGCCGGTGCGTCGCAGGAACGGCACCAGGCACAGCAGCATCAGGTCCCGCCCCACCAGCACGAGCACGAACCAGACGGGGACGATCCCGCGCACCATGAGTGCGATGATCGTCGCCAGGATGTAGAGGCGGTCGGTGATCGGGTCGAGCTGCACGCCAAGCCTGGAGCGCTGGTGCAGGCGCCGCGCGAGCCGGCCGTCGAACCAGTCCGTCACGGCCGACAGCAGCAGGACCAGCACGGCGGCCTCGTCGTGGTGGGCGAGGATCAGCCACGTGAACAGTGGGATGGCCAGCAGCCGAAGGAAGGACAGGATGTTGGGCACGGTCAAGACGCGATCGGTGTCCCAGAGCTGTTCATCCACGCCTCCCAGCGTAGCTCCCGAGTCCGACGACATCCGGCAGCCGCGCGGCGGTGTCTCACCGCCCACTGGCCCGCGCGTAACGCTCGAGGACCCTGGGGCCGATCACGTCCAAGGAGTAGGCCTCGGCTGCGCGACGGGCCACGTCCGGCGCAGGGGGGACGGCGAGTCGTCGTCGCAGCGCGCGCTCTGCTTCGTCGGCATCGCCAGGGGCAAACCACTCGACGGGGGCCTGGGCGCCGACGGTCGCGCGGAACGCCGGCAGGTCCGAGGCGACGATGGCGCAGCCGTGGGCCAGTGCCTCGACGAGCACGATCCCGAACGACTCCCCTCCCAGGTTGGGCGCGACGAGCACCGTCGCCTCGTCCATGGCCTGCGCCACGGCGGCCGCGCTGGCCCGGCCGTCGGCGAGCTCCACGAATCGCGCCTCGCCTCGAAGGCGTTCGGCGAGGACGCGGAAGAGGGTATGCCCCTTGCGTGGATCCGACGCCCGGCCGACGAAGAGGACCGTGGCCCAGTCGGGCTTCGGCGACGGCGTCGGCAGCGAGATGGCGTTCGGGATGATGTCGGGGCGCGAGCCGGTGGCCTGGTGCGCGGTGTCGGCGGCAGCGGCGGAGACGGCGATCGACTCGCGCACGGGGAGGGCCGAGGAGCGTCGTCGCAGGAGGGCGCGCAGCCCCGCAGGCACGAAAAAGTGCGCGTGGTGTGTGACGACGAGCCTGCGTGCGCCACGCGCCACCGCGAACGCCATGCCCGGGGTGAGCGGCTCGTGGACGTGGACCACGTCGGCGTCCCCGACGAGCGCCCGCGCCCTGGCCGCCTGCCGCGGCCCCAACGCGAGCCGGGCCGTCGAACCGTTGAACGGCACCCCGACCGCAGGCCCGAGCACCATGACCGGGAATGGAGTCTCGACGGCATGCCTGCCGGGGCCGATCACGAGCGGTTCGTGGCCTGCGTCGTGCAGCCAGGTGGCGAGCCCGAGCACGTGTGTGCCCACTCCCCCGGCCACGTCGAAGGAGTAGGGGTTGACGAGGGCGATCCTCACGGCGCCGCCCTGCGTACCATGGGCTGCAGGGCCAGCCAGTGGGTGGGATGCGCGGCGATGTCCGCGGCGAAGTGCGTCGTCACGGCCTGCATGGTCGCCGTGATGTCCCCCGAGGCGTCCACCGGATCCGACACGCGCAGCGCGATGCCGCGCCGGGTGAACGTCGAGGTGACCACGCGCAGATCTGCCCCCGTGCGCCTGGCCAGCAGCGCGGGCCCGGGTGGGACCGTCGTGCGCTGTCCCGTGGGCCAACGGACTTCGACGCCGTGTCGGCTGAGGTCGCGATCGGAGAGCAGGCACACGGCCCGTCGCGCCTCGACGTGCTCCGCCAACTGGTCGACGAGCCGGCGTTCGTCGGCGGCGTGGATGATCATGCCCATGCGTGCGCGCGCGTCCCGGAAGCGTTCGTAGAGTCCTGCAGGCAGTCGCTCTGCCACGCTGACCACCTGCACCCCCACGCGGGCGCACCATGCCCCGGCGAGGTCCCAGGAGCCCATGTGCGGCAGCGCCAGAATGAGCCCGGGGCCCTCCAGCGAGGTGCGCAGATGTTCGACGACGTGGGGCGCGGCCTCGACGCGACCGAGAACCTGGCGATCGTCCCAGCGGCCGAGCGACATCGACCACAGGTTGTTGCGTCCCCAATGGCGGGCGAGTTCGCGTGTGTGGGCGTCGTCCATGCGCAGCCCGACGACGTCGGCCACGTTGGTGCGCCACTGCTCGAGCCCGGGCAGCCGCATCCTCCCGGCGACCGCGCCTCCTGCGAAGGCGAGCGCCTCGGCCAGCTCGACGGGCAGCTGCTCCCCCGCGGCGAAGATTCGGGTGGGAGTGAGCAGCCTAGCCAAGGTCTTCCCACGCCGCTGCGAGACGGGCGCGGGCGTCGTCGAGGAGCTGCGGGACCGCCTTCGTCTGCCCGACGATGGGCAGGAAGTTCGAGTCTCCCTGCCAGCGTGGCACGACGTGCTGGTGGAGGTGCATGGCGATGCCCGCGCCAGCCACGTCGCCCTGGTTGATGCCGAGGTTGAACCCCGCCGGATTGCTCACCTTGGTGAGCGCCGCGATGGCCTGCTTCGTCAGCTCGGCGATCTCGATGGTCTCCTCCGGGGTCGTGTCGACGTAGCGGGCGACGTGCCGGTACGGGCACACCAGCAAGTGCCCGGGGTTGTACGGAAACAGGTTCATCACGACGAACGCGTGCTCCCCGCGGTGCACGACGAGGCCAGCCTCGTCGTCGCGGCGCGGGATCGCACAGAACGGGCACTCGCCCTCGTCCTTCGGTTTGCCTTCCCCGTCGATGTAGACCATGCGGTGCGGGGTCCACAGGCGCTGGAAGGAGTCGGGGATCCCGGCGTAGTCGCTCGCCGCTTCCGGGCTGAGGGTGGCCACCCTACTCACCCGCGGTCGGATTGGCGTTGGTGCGGCTGCGCACGTAGTCGACGACGTAGGCCACCGCCTCGTCGACAGGCACGCCGTTGCGCTGCGAACCGTCCCGGAAGCGGAACGACACCGTGCCGGCGTCGCGGTCCTCGCCGCCAGCGATGAGCATGAAGGGCACCTTCTCCTTCTGCGCATTGCGGATCTTCTTCGCGAACCGGTCGTCGGAGGCGTCGAGCTCGACGCGCAGCCCCTCGGCCCGCAGCCGGTCCAGGATGCCGCGCAGGTAGTCGTCGAATTCCGCCGCGACCGGGATGCCCAACACCTGCAGGGGCGCGAGCCACGCGGGGAAGGCGCCCGCGTAGTGCTCGGTGAGGACGCCGAAGAAGCGTTCGATGGAGCCGAAGAGCGCGCGATGGATCATCACCGGGCGCTGGCGCGTGCCGTCGGCGGCCTGGTACTCGAGTTGGAAACGCTCGGGCAGGTTGAAGTCGAGCTGGATCGTCGACATCTGCCACGTGCGTCCGATCGCGTCCTTCGCCTGCACGGAGATCTTGGGGCCGTAGAACGCGGCACCGCCCGGATCGTCGACGAGCTGCAGGCCAGAGGCCGTGGCGACCTCGCGCAGCACCTCGGTGGCCTCGTCCCAGGTGGCGTCGTCGCCGACGAACTTGTCCGGGTTCTTCGTCGACAACTCGAGGTAGAAGTCGTCGAGCCCGTAGTCGGCGAGGAGGTCGAGCACGAACTTCAGCAGGAACGCCAGCTCGTCGCGCATCTGCTCACGGGTGCAGTAGATGTGCGCGTCGTCCTGCGTGAAGCCGCGGGCGCGCGTCAGACCGTGGACGACTCCGGACTTCTCGTTGCGGTAGACGGTGCCGAACTCGAACAGCCTCAGCGGCAGTTCGCGGTAGGAGCGGCCGCGTGCGGCGTAGATGAGGTTGTGCATCGGGCAGTTCATGGGCTTCATGTAGTAGTCCACACCCTGCTTGGTGATGTTGCCGTCGGCGTCGCGTTCCTCGTCCATGTGCATGGGCGGGTACATACCGTCGGCGTACCAGTCGAGGTGGCCGGAGGTCTGGTACAGCTGCGCCTTCGTCAGGTGCGGCGTGTACGCGAACTCGTAGCCCTCCTCGACGTGGCGGCGCCGCGAGTAGTCCTCCATCTCCATGCGCACGATGGCGCCCTTCGGGTGGAACACGGCGAGCCCGGAGCCGATCTCGTCGGGGAAGCTGAACAGGTCCAGCTCGGTGCCGAGCTTGCGGTGGTCGCGCTTCGCGGCCTCCTCGAGACGGGTCACGTATGCCTTGAGGTCCTCCTTCGTCGCCCACGCCGTGCCGTAGACACGCTGGAGGCTGGCGCCTCGCTGGTCACCGCGCCAGTACGCGGCCGACGAACGCATCAGTTTGAATGCTTGGATGTAGCCGGTGTGCGGCACGTGCGGCCCGCGGCACAGGTCCTTCCAGGCGACGGAGCCATCGCGGTTCACGTTGTCGTAGATCGTGAGCTGGCCTGCGCCGACCTCGACGGACGCACCGTCCTCGGAGCCTGCCGCGCCCTTGTCGGCGATCAGTTCCAGCTTGAACGGCTCGTTGGCGAGCTCCGCGCGGGCCTCGTCGTCGGAGACCTCGCGGCGCACGAACCGCTGCTTGGCCTTGACGATCAGCTGCATGCGCTTCTCGACGGCCTTGAGGTCCTCAGGCGTCAACGGGTCGCACTGGAAGTCGTAGTAGTACCCGTCGGTGATGGGCGGGCCGATGCCGAGCTTGGCCTCGGTGAACACCTCCTGCAGGGCTTGGGCGGTCACGTGGCCGGCGGAGTGGCGGAGGATGGAGAGCCCCTCGTCGGAGGTGATGAGCACGGGCTCGACGACGTCGCCGTCGTGGAGTTCGCGCTGCAGGTCCAGGGTCTGGCCCCCGACCCTCATCGCGACGACTTCGCGGTCGTCGCCGAACAGGTCGAGCCCGGTGGTGGTGGTCGTCAGCTCCATGCTTTCCGCCTTGCCGTCGCGGTGCACGTTGATGACGCCACTCATGTCTTCTCCCTCTGGGTAGTCGGTTGTGGGGCGTCGGTGGAGACGCCCACCCGCTATTCTGCCCTACTTCTCGACAAGGTCGGCATAGGCGTCGTGCTTGGCGATGTACTGTGCGATCGCCGGGCACGTGGGGCGCACCGACACTCCGGCGGCGCGGGCGTCCTCGAGCGCGAACTCGATGAGCCGCTGCGACAGTCCTCTCCCCCGGTACACGGGGTCGACCCAAGTGTGGGGCAGGTCCCAGACGTCGCCCAGCTCGACGTAGTCGATGAGCCCGATCACCTCACTGTCACGGACGAGCTCGAAGCGCGACTGCTCGGGATGCTTGCGAAGTTCCATGACCGCCAGCCTAGGTGGCGATGGGGCGTGGGACGTCCGAATGCGCCCCTGAAGCCCGCCAAGGGCCGAAACCTGGCATCGTCGAACACGACGCGCGGGGGTGGATACGAAGCGAGGGCCGCAGCGAACTGCGACCCTCTTTCGGTGGGCGATGCCAGGTTTGAACTGGCGACCTCTTCCGTGTCAAGGAAGCGCGCTACCACTGCGCCAACCGCCCGAGGTGGAGACGGGATTTGAACCCGTGTACACGGATTTGCAGTCCGTTGCCTCGCCTCTCGGCCACTCCACCAGCGATGGAGGCCCTCCCTGCAAGGGACTGGGAGAGACTTCTCCGAGCGGACGACGAGATTCGAACTCGCGACCCTCACCTTGGCAAGGTGATGCTCTACCAACTGAGCCACGTCCGCAACGCTTGGATCTGCCTTCCCGTCTCCGGGGCGGCGTTTCCGACGCGTTGAGAACTTTAGCGCAGCTTCGTCACAGAACACAAATCGAACTCGCAATCCAGGCAAACACGTAGTGAACGCGCGGTTGCGCGGCGGAGTCCGCCACTGTGACGGCCAGCGTCGAGCACCTCACCCGTGCGCCGGGCGTCGAGACCCTCTCCCAGCGACGACACCCTCGGCCCGACCGGGGCCACCGTTTCGCCCCAACACGCTGGCGAGACCCCGAATCGCGCATCGCCGGAACATGCGCTAGAGTATTCACTCGCTGGGTGATTGGCGCAGTGGTAGCGCGCTTCGTTCACACCGAAGAGGTCGGCGGTTCGAACCCGCCATCACCCACCAGCCCAAGATCCATGAGGAGGCAAGATGGCGGCACCCGCGGTCATCTTGGCCGACACCACCACTGCCAACCCCGATGTCTCCGCCGCACTGCACGGCATCGAGGCGCAACTGAGGGCCCGCCGCCCGGATCTTCCCATTCATCTCGTCGAGCTCGGCACCCGTTCGACGCTCGCCCCCGTCATCGACGCGCTGCAGCAGCGCCGGGTGGATGAGGCCGTGTTCGTGCCCCTCGATCTGCGCTCGGCCACCGCCTACGCCCCCGAGATCGACGAGGCGCTCGCCCAGACCAACGCCGCCGGCATCCGCTCGCTCGTCTCCCGCCCCATCGGCCCGGCCACCGAGCTGCTGAACATCCTCGATGAGCTCGTTCGCGAGGCACTGCACCGACGGTCCGCCCTCGAACTCGACGGGCTGGTGCTCGTCGCCCGCGCCGGCGGCGACGTCCGCGGGGCAGCCCTGCTGTCGCGTCGCGCACGCCAGTGGTCGGCCCACCACCGCCTGCCGGTGCAGCTCGCCGTCGAGGAGGGCACTGGGGCAGCCACCCTCGCCGCCGTGCAGGCGCTGCGCAACCAGGGGCGGCGCTATGTCGCCGTCGGCGGCACCTTCCTCGCACCCGGCCCCGCGTACCGGGCCCACGCCTTGGCCGCCCAGCGCGCCGGGGCCATCGCAGTCACCAAGCCCATCGGTGGCAGCCCGCACCTCAGCCAGCTCATCCTCGCGCGCTACGCGTTCGGCGCCATGGAGCTGCTCGACGGCCAGCCGCAGCCCGTCACCGTCGACGACGACTACCAGTTCCTGAGCGCCCGCGAGCGGGTTTGAGCCGCGAGTAGGCTTCCGTCCATGGACGACGGATACCTCGCACCCTTCCAGCTCTCGGACGACCAGTGGCGCGCGCGCCTCGACACTCTCGAGTACGAGGTGCTGCGCAACTCCGGCACCGAGCGCCCCTTCACCGGCGAATACACCGACACCGAGACCGCGGGCACCTACCACTGCCGTGCCTGCGACGCGCCACTGTTCACCAGCACCGAGAAGTTCCACTCGCACTGCGGATGGCCGAGCTTCTTCGCGCCGCTGGCTGAGGATCGCGTACGCTACCTCGAGGACCACTCGATTCCGGGTCGCCCCAGGGTGGAGGTGCGGTGCGCCAACTGCGACTCGCACCTCGGCCACGTCTTCGAGGGCGAGGGCTACGATACCCCGACGGACCTGCGCTACTGCATCAACTCGGTGTGCCTGCGCCTCGACGAGGCCCAGGGGTGACGTCGCGATGAGCGGCTTCACCCTCGCCGCCTGTGCGGAGATGATCTTCCTCGACCTGCCCTTCGACGAGCGCCTGCGCCGCATCCACGAGGCCGGACTCGTCGCGGAAATGTGGTCGTTCGACGACAAGGACCTCGCAGCGCTCGCAGCCACCTGGGTGCCCATCGTCAACATGACCGGCTACCTGCGTGGCGAGCTCATCGACGAGGCCGGGGCCGACGAGCTCCTGCGCACCGCACGCATCGCGCTGGACGCCGCTGCCGTGATCGACTGCCCGCGGCTCAACGTCCACGGCACAGGCCTCGGCCCGGGTGGGCTACCAGTCGTGCCGAGGGCGCACGTCGACGGCGCAGACTGGCTCGCCGCCGCCCGGACCCTGGAGCGTCTGGCGCGACTCGGGGAGGAGGCCGGACGCGTCTTCACCCTCGAGAACCTCAACGTGGCGGTCGACCACCCCGGCACCCCGTTCGCGCGCGCCGCCGACACGCTCGCGCTCGTGCGAGCCGTCGATCACCCGAACCTGCGCCTCAACCTGGACCTCTATCACGCGCAGATCGGCGAGGGAAACCTCATCGAGTTGGTCGAGGAGGCGCTCCCCCACATCGGCGAGATCCAGGTGGCTGACGTCCCCGGGCGTCGCGAGCCCGGCACGGGCGAGATCCACCACCTCGCCATCGCCGACGCGCTGCGCAGGCTCGGCTACGAGGGCACCGTCGCGATGGAGGCCTACGCCTCCGAGACGCCGGAGCTCGCACTGCAGCGTTTCTCGGAGGCGTTCTCAGACCGCTGAAGGCCGCCCGCCTCGGCGCGTCGCACGGGAGCCCCTGCCCGTGCCGCCGTACAGTGCTTGCGTGTCGAACGTCACCAACCTGATCCCGGAGCCCTTCCGGCGCGCGCTCGGCGAGTTCCGGGCAATGCGGTGGCGCGACAACCTCAGCATCGACGAGATCGGCTCCCCACAGCGCATCGCCCCCCACTCGCTCGCCATCGCCGGCGAGTTGGCGGTCGGCGGCGAGGCGGTGAGCTCGGGCCGACTCATCCTCCTCCACGATCCGTCCGGCAACCCGGCCTGGCAGGGCACCTTCCGCCTCGTCACCTACGTGCGCGCGGCGGTCGAGCTGGAGATGGTGGCTGACCCGCTGCTGCCCGACGTCGCCTGGAGCTGGCTCACCGACGCCCTCGAGCACTGCGGCTGCGAGGCCCACGAGCTCGCGGGCACAGTCACCGCCTCCTACGGCCGCTCCTTCGGGGAGATGGAGGGCGAACCGGACAGCGCCGAGGTGGAGCTGCGGTCATCGTGGACCCCGGGGCTCGACCGCGACCACCCCCTGACCGACCACCTCAACGCGTGGCAGGACCTCCTCGGAATCGTCGCCGGTGAGCCCCCCCTGCCGGCCGGCGTGGCACTGCTGCGGGCGCGATGAGCCTCGTCGACGCGCCTCGCGAGCCACTGCGCCCCGTCGTCGCCGACGACGCGTCCCTCGACGCGTGCCTCGCCGCCCTCGCGGCGGCGGACGGGCCCGTCGGGTTCGACGTCGAGCGCGCCCACGGTTACCGGTATTGGCCGCGCGCGTACCTGTTCCAGATCCGTCGAGGCCGAGCGGGCACGTGGCTCATCGACCCGACGGCATTCGACCAGCGACGTTTGGGCGGGCTCGTCGCGGCCACCGAGGACGCCGAATGGATCATTCACGCCGCCAGCCAGGACCTCCCGTCGATGGCGGAGGCCGGGGTGCTGCCTGCGCGCATTTTCGACACGGAGCTTGCCGCCCGCCTGCTCGGCAAACCCGGCTTCTCGCTCGGAGCGCTGCTCTCGGCCGAACTGGACGTGCAACTGCGCAAGGCCCATTCGGCGGTGAACTGGGCGACGCGGCCGCTGAAGCAGTCGTGGCTCGACTACGCGGCGCTCGACGTCGACTTCCTCGCGGAGCTGCGTGACGTGCTCGCCCGCCAGCTCGACGAGCGTCGGCGGCGGCACTGGGCCGAGCAGGAGTTTGCGTGGGAACTCGACCACTACGGCAGACCGCCCGAGCCGCGCCCCGACCCGTGGCGTCGGACCTCACGCATCACCGACATCCGGCACCCGCGCGGGCTGGCGCTGGCGCGCGAGCTCTGGCAGGAACGCGACGCCATCGCCCGCCGACGCGACCGTCCCCCGACGCACATCCTGCCCGACCAGGCGATCGTGGAGATCGCGATCGCCATCGGCAAGGACCGTCCCGCGGATCGCCGCGCGCTCACCGCGGTGCCCGGATTCCGATCAAATCCCGGCTCCCGCTACCTCAGCAACTGGCTGCGGGCCGTCGAGCGGTTCAACGCGCTCACGCCAGACCAGTACCCGCCGAAGCGCCTCCACGACCCGAACGCCATCCCCCACCCGAGGCAGTGGGAACGCTCGAACCCCAGTGCGGCGCGACGTTGGGCGCTCGTGCGTCCCGCCGTCGACGAGCTCGCCTGCGAGCTGGGCATCCAAGTGAGCCTCGTCGCGCCCCCCGCGCCCCTGCAGCAGGTCGTGTGGCGTCAATCGCATCCCGACGAGGCGCAGCTCCTCGAGGCAGGGATGCGCCCCTGGCAGGCCGACCTGCTGTCAGGGCTGTTCGACGAACTCCTCGACTGAGGCGTCGTCGAGGAGCGACGGCAGCACGGCGTGCACGATCGACTTCGATGTGAGCCCCAACTCCTCCAGCACCTCCGCGCGGCTCGCGTGCGCGAGGAACTCCTGCGGCACGCCGAAGGTGTGCACGGTCGTCGACGCGGCACGCCCCGCCAGCTCGGCCCGCAGCCGCTCCCCCACGCCGCCGACGACGAGATTGTCCTCGATCGTGACGACGTGCGCGTGCTCGCGGGCCAGCGCCATCAGCTCCTCGGAGATCGGCAACGCCCACAGCGGATCCACGACGGTCACCGGCACGCCCTGCGTGGCAAGCTGCTGCCCCACCTGGAGGCCGAGCCCTGCGAACTGTCCGTACCCGACGATCAGCACGTCGGCGTCCTCGTCGTGTCGGAGGATGTCGACCCTGCCCAGCCCCTCGCCCCGGTGGGCGATCTCCTCGATCGGATCGGGCAGACGTTCCTTCGAGTAGCGGATCACCGTCGGCGCGTCCTCGACGGTGACCGCCCGCTCCAACGCCTCCTCGAGCCGGCGCTGGTCCCGGGGCTCTGCGAGCTGCACACCGGGGACGATGCCCACCATCGACACGTCCCACATGCCGTTGTGGCTGGCGCCGTCCGTCCCGGTGACGCCCGCGCGGTCCAACACCACCGTCACCCCGCGGCCGTGCAGCGCAACGTCCATGAGGAGCTGGTCGAAGCCGCGGTTGAGGAACGTCGAGTACACCGCGACGACAGGGTGCATGCCCGCCGCCGACAGCCCCGCCGCGGAGGTGAGGGCGTGCTGTTCGGCAATGCCGACGTCGAAGCAGCGTGCCGGATGGGCCGCGGAGAACCGCGCGAGGCCCGTCGGGTGCAGCATGGCCGCGGTGATGGCCACCAGGTTCGGGTGGGCGTCGCCCAGCCGCACCATCGCGTCGCCGAAGGCGTCGGTCCAGGTGGCCTGCACGGCGTCGCTGAGCGGCTCGCCGGTGACGTCGTTGATGCGCCCCACCGCATGGAAGCGATCCTGCTCGTTCTCCTCGGCCGCCTTGAAGCCCTTGCCCTTGACGGTGATGCAGTGCACGATGACCGGGCCGCCGAACTGCCGGGCCTGCTCGAGCCGATTCGTCAGCGCCTGGATGCTGTGGCCGTCGATGGGTCCGGTGTACTTGATCCCGAGATCGGAGAACAGGTCCTGCGGGGCGACGACGTCCTTCACGCCCGTCTTGAACCCGTGCATGAGGTCGTAGAGTGGACGCCCCATGACCGGAATGCGGTTGATGACGCGCTTCGCCAGCGACAGCGTCTGCTCGTAGCGGGGGTCGGTGCGCAGGCCCGCGAGGTGGTGCGCGAGGCCGCCGACCGTCGGGGTGTACGAGCGGCCGTTGTCGTTGACGACGATGACGAGCCGCAGGTCCTTCTCCGCTGCGATGTTGTTGAGGGCCTCCCACGCCATGCCCCCGGTGAGGGCGCCGTCGCCGACCACCGCGACGACGGTGCGCGCCTCGCCGCGCAGCGCAAAGCCCTTCGCCATGCCCTCCGCCCACGACAAGGCGGTGGAGGCGTGCGAGTTGGCGATCCAGTCATGCTCGGACTCGCCGCGGTCTGGATATCCGGAGAGGCCCCCGCGCTGCCGAAGCGACGAGAACTGCCCGGCCCTGCCGGTCAACATCTTGTGCACGTAGCTTTGGTGCCCGGTGTCGAAGATGATCGGGTCGTGCGGCGAATCGAACACCCGGTGGATGGCCATCGTCAGCTCGACCACGCCCAGGTTGGGGCCGAGGTGGCCTCCCGTGCGGCTCACGTTCGTGATCAGAAACGCACGAATCTCGTCGGCGAGCTGCTCCAGTTGCGCCTTCGACAACGAGCGGAGGTCTCGGGGACCGGCGATGGTTTCGAGCAACGACATGCCCTCCATCATAGGCGCGCGCGCCGGGATTGGTTGAACCCGCGCGAACCCGGGACGTCGAGGTCCGGGCACCGATCAGTGCGTGCAGGCCGCCAGCGCACGCTCGCGCAACGCGTCGACCATCGCGTTGCAGTCCTCGGCGCGGTACACCGCGGACCCTGCGACGAACACGTCCGCGCCGGCCTCCGCGCAGCGGTCGATCGTCTCCAGCGACACGCCGCCGTCGACCTGCAGTCGGATGTCCCTCGCCCCCATGAGCTGCCGTGCCCTGCGGATCTTCGGCAGCACGAGATCGAGGAACGGCTGGCCTCCGAAGCCGGGCTCGACGGTCATGAGCAGCACCATGTCCAGCTCGTCGAGGATATCGGCCACCGACTCCACGGGCGTGGCCGGGTTGAGGGCCGCACAGGACCTGGCGCCCAGTCGTCGCAGCTCCCGGGCGAGCCGCACCGGGGCCTTCGCGGCCTCGATGTGGAAGGTCACCGACGACGCCCCCGCCTCCGCGTAGCCCGGCGCCCACCGGTCCGGCTCCTCGATCATGAGATGCAGGTCGAGCGGCAATGCGGTGTGCCGCAGCAACGACTCGACGACGGGCAGACCCAGGGTGAGGTTGGGCACGAAGTGGCCGTCCATCACGTCGATGTGGACCATGTCCGCATGCGAGATGCGCCCGACCTCGTCCGCGAGCCGGGCGAGGTCGGCATTGAGGATGCTCGGGGTGATCTGCATGCCCGGCAGTCTATCGGCGCACCTCCGGGCGCCGCCGCAGCAGCGCCAGGAACATCGCGTCGGTGCCGTGGCGGTGAGGCCAGAGCTGCACGTACGGGCCCAAGCCGGCGTCGGGCACCTCGGGCAGCGCCGAGCGCGCGTCGAGGACCTCCACGTCGTCGCGGGCACCCACGACCTGTTCGACGACCTCCCGCGTCTCCGCGCGGTGCGGCGAGCAGGTGACGTAGGCGACGACCCCGCCCGGCAGCGCGGACGACAGGGCCACATCGAGCAGCGCGCGCTGGAGCGGCACGAGCTCCGTCACGTCCTCCGGGTGCCTTCGCCACCGCGACTCGGGGCGTCGACGCAGCGCCCCCAGCCCGCTGCAGGGCACGTCGGCCATCACCTTCGCGAACGCGGCCTGCGGCCAGGCCGGACGGGTGCCGTCGGCGGCGACGACGTGGGCCTCGCCGTACACGGCCAGGGCGTTGCGGACCAGCTGCGCGCGGTGCTCCTGCAGTTCGCTCGCCAGCAGCATCGTCCCCCGCTCGCGCGCGAGGCCCGCGAGCAGCGCCGCCTTCCCGCCCGGGCCCGCGCACAGGTCGAGCCACGGACCCTCCGGCCCCGCGCTGCGCGCCAACGCCCAGGCGACCAGTTGCGAGCCCTCGTCCTGCACCCCGGCCCGGCCCTCGCGCACGGCAGCCACGGCGGAGGGCGCACCCTCGCGCACCGCCCCGAACGGCGACAGGCTGGTCGCGGTGCCGCCGAGCTCCTCCACGCTCGCGAGCCCGGGACGGACGACGAGGGTGGGTGTCGGCGCGACGTTGTTCGCCGCGAGTGCGTCGGCCACCTCCGCATGCGGGAGCACGTCGGCGATCGACTCGGCCACCCAGCGGGGATGATGGTTGCGCAGTGCGAGCGCGCCCATCTCGTCCAGACCGTCGGCGATGACGTCCAGCCACTCTTCCAGCGAGCGTGCCGCCACCTTGCGCAGCACCGCGTTGACGATGCCCGTCACCCGCCGGCCGATCCGCTGCTTCGCCAGCTCGACCGTCGCGCCGACCGCCGCATGGGCCGGGCTGCGCATCGCCAGCAACTGGTGGGTCCCGAGACGCAGCACATCGACGACGGCGGGCTGCATGCTGGTGAGCGGGCGTCCGGCCGCGGCCTCGATGATGCGGTCGTAGGTGCCCATCGCGCGGCAGGTGCCCGCGACGAGCTCGGTGACCAACGCGGCGTCGCGCGCCGACAGCTTCGCCTTCGCGAGCCGCTTCGAGAGCGCCAGATTCGCGTAGGCGCCCTCACCGGTGATCTGGCGGAGGACCTCGAAGGCGACCGCGCGGCTCACCGCAGCACCCCGTGTACGCCGCCGCGCGCCCAGTCGATGGCGGCCATCCGACGCTTGCCCGCCGCCTGCACCTCCAGCAGCTCGAGCCCGCCGTCACCGCAGGCGACGAAGACCTGCCGCTTGGTCACGGTGAGCGTCCCCGGCTCGCCCGCCACGTCCGCGGCCAGCGTCGCACGGAGCACCTTCAGACGAGCCCCGTCGTGCTCACACCACGCTCCGGGGTCGGGCGAGCAGCCGAGCACGTGGTTGCGCACCTGCGCCGCCGGCAGCGAGAAGTCGATCCGCGCCTGAAGCACCTCGAGCTTCGGCGCGACGGTGACCCCCTCGGTTGGCTGCGGCACCGGCTGGGCGCCCGCAGCGATCCCATCGATCACCCGCACGAGCTGCGCCGCCCCCGAGCGCGCCAGGCGCTCCAGCAGCTCCCCTGCCGTCAGCTCCGGCATCGGCAGGCGCTCCACGTCGTACACCGGCCCGGCGTCGAGGGCGCGCACGATGCGGAAACAGGTGGTGCCGGTCTCCTCGTCGCCGGCCATGATCGCACGCTGCACGGGCGCAGCTCCGCGCCAGCGCGGCAGCAGCGAGAAGTGCAGGTTGACCCAGCCGTGCCGCGGGATGTCGAGGGCGCGCTGGGGCAGCAGCGCGCCGTAGGCCACGACGGGACACACGTCGGGGGCGATCTGCCGCAGGCGAGCGAGGAAGTCCTCATCGGAGGGCTTGTCGGGCTTCAGCACCTCGATGCCGAGGGCCTGCGCCCGCGCCGCCACCGGCGACGGGGTCAGCTTGCGTCCACGCCCGGCCGGGGCATCCGGTCGGGTGACGACCGCCACCACCTCATGGCTCGACGCGACGAGCGCCTCCAGCGCGGGCAGCGCGGTCTCCGGGGTCCCTGCATACACAAGTCTCACGACATCTCCTTGGTCATTCCAACACCTCAGGGTCCACTCGATAGTGCAGCACGCCGCCCTGCTTCTTGGCCGAACGAATCGCTGCCGCGGCCTTGACCTGTGCCACGAACTCACGGCCCCGCTCCAGGTCGGCCCGCAGCAGCACGGCCCAGCGCTCGGCGGCCACTTCGGTGGGCCCCAGCACCTCGACGTCCTCCCAGGCGACGTTGTGCAGGAAGTCACGCACCGCGTCGTGCTCGCCGCCCACCCGCGCGGTGCGCACCGCCGGCGACAGCCGCGCCTGGCCGCGCAGCGCCAGCTCGCTGCGGGCGAAGCCGATGGCGTCGAGGCGGGCCATCGCCTGGACCGCGGGGTGCGTGTGGGCCCCGACGATGAGCGCGCGGCCCCCGTCGGGCGCGGGACGGACGAGGGCCAACGCGTTGGACCACCGCCTGATCGCCTCCTCGGAGGCGCGGAAGTCGGCCCGCGCGAGCGTCGCGTCGGCGTCGAGGATGACGAGACCCGCGTAGCCCGGGCCGCTCGCCCTCGGCTCGGCTCCCGGCGTGGCGACGACGATGGCCGGCTCGTCGGGCACCTCGTCGCGCAGGCGGTCGGCCGAGCTGTTGACCGCGAGCACACCGGGGAAGGCCCGCGCCAACTCCTCCGCGGTGCGCGCCGCGCCCGGCCTCGGGGTCGTCATCGTCGTCGCGTGGCAATTGGGGCAGCTCCAGCGCACTGGACGGTGACCGCACAGGGTGCACTCGGGCTCGTCGCGCCGACGCGCGCGCAACACCGAGGTGCAGCGCGGACACCGCGCAACCTGGTGGCATCTGGCACAGGCCAGCGCCGCGGCGAAACCCCGCGCCGGCACCTGCACCAGCACCGGCCCGACGGGCAACTGGGTGCGCAGGAACCGGAAGGCCCGCGACGGGATGCGCAGGCGCGCCGCCGACGGGTCACGCTCGCGGTCCACGTCGCTCACGGTGTGCACCGGCGCGACGAGCGCCCGCAGCCCGGACGGCGGGTCGTTGATGGTGCCGAGCCAGCCGCGCTGCACCAGCGCCTCCACGTCGACGCTGCGCGCGTGGCTCGCAAGCAGCAGCGCGCACCGGTCGAGGGACGCGCGCAGGATCGCGACGGTGCGGGCGTGGAAGTACGGGGCGCGGCGCTCGACGTGATGGTCGCTGCCCTCGTCGAGCACGACGATCAGCCCCGGGTCGCGCACCGGCGCGAACACCGCGCTGCGGGTGCCGACGACGATCCTCGCCTCGCCGCGCGTGCAGGCCAGGTATTGGCGGTAGCGTGCGGCGCGTCCCTGCTCGGAGGCGAGGGTGGCGACGGCACGCGCCCCGAACGCGGCCCGGAAGTGCGCGACGACGCGCTCCAGCTCGCGCGCGGTCGGGACGACGACCACCGCCGAGCGATGGGAGGCGAGACAGGCCGCCGTCGCCTCGACGGCGCCACGCAACGCGTCGTCCCCTCCTCCGGCGGGACGCACCTGCCAGGCGGCCCTGGGTGTGCCGCCGGCTTCGAGAGCCCTCAGGTATGGCTCGCCGAGGGGCTGCGAGGCGAGGGTGCCCGTCGGCTCCGGGATGGCGGGCTTCGGCCACGGGCGCTGCGGAGCCTGTTCGGTGGCGGCGTGGCGGGGCGGCACCGCAAGCCTCGCCACGTCCCACCACACCCCCGCATAGTGGTCCGCAACCGCCCGGATCAGCGCCTGCGTCGCGGGCAGGAGCGCACGCTCCGGAGAGACCACCTTGTGGATCCGGTCCAGCTCGCCGTCGAAGGCGCTGGTCTCGGCAAGCTCAAGCACCCAGCCGTCGCGGAGCGTGCCCGCGAACCGCACCTTGACGCGGCATCCGGGCACGACCTGCCCGGCCAGGGAGGCTGGTACTGCGTAGTCGAACGGCCGGTCGAGGTGCGGCAGCGAGCCCTCGACGGCGACGCGCGCCACCGTCTGGCCCGGCACCTCGACCAGCGCGTCCGTCACGTCACCCCTTGACCGCCCGCGCGAGCTGCTCGGCCCGGTCGGTGCGCTCCCACGTCGCTGACGGCAGCTCGCGGCCGAAGTGGCCGTAGACGGTGACGTCCGAGTAGATCGGACGCAGCAGGTTGAGATCGTGGATGATCGCGCCCGGGCGCAGGTCGAACGTGGCGAGCACCGCGTCCTGGATCTGCGCTTCGGGGACCTTGGCGGTCCCGAACGTGTCGATGTAGAAGCCGACGGGCTCGGCCTTGCCGATGGCGTAGGCGGCCTGGCACTCCACCCTGTCCGCGAGCCCGGCGGCGACGACGTTCTTCGCCACCCAGCGCAGCGCGTACGCGGCCGAACGGTCCACCTTCGACGGGTCCTTGCCCGAGAAGGCGCCCCCGCCGTGGCGGGCCATGCCTCCGTAGGTGTCGACGATGATCTTGCGTCCCGTGACCCCCGCGTCGCCCATCGGCCCGCCGATGACGAACGACCCCGTCGGGTTGACGAGCACGCGCGGCTGCTCGCCCGAAAAGCCGTAGCGCTCGAGGACCGGCGCGATCACGACGCGCTCCAGATCGGGGCGGATCGTCGCCTCGATGTCGACGCCCGGGTCGTGCTGCGTGGAAATGACGAGGGTGTCGATGCCCGCCGGGCGGCCCTGGTCGTCGTAGCGGACGGTGACCTGCGTCTTCCCGTCGGGGCGCAGGTAGTCGAGGGTGCCGTCGTGGCGCACCCGGGCGAGCTGCTCGGCCAGCCGGTGGGCGAGGTCGATCGGCAACGGCATGAGCGCCTCGGTCTCGTTGCAGGCGTAGCCGAACATGAGGCCCTGGTCCCCAGCGCCTTGCCGGGCGTAGTCGTCGGTGTCCCCGGCGCGCGCTTCCGTGGCGAGGTCGACACCGCGCGCAATGTCGGGCGACTGGGCGCCGATCGCGACGGTCACGCCGCAGGACGCGCCGTCGAAACCGACCTTCGAGGAGCGGTATCCGATCTGCGTGATGCGCTCGCGGACGATGTCGGCGATGTTGGCGTACGCGTGCGTCGTGACCTCACCGGCCACGACCACGAGGCCCGTGGTGATGAGGGTCTCGACGGCGACCCGCGCGCCCGGATCCTGCGCGAGCAGTGCATCCAGTACCGCGTCGGAGATGGAGTCCGCGATCTTGTCGGGATGGCCCTCGGTGACGGACTCGGAGGTGAACAAACGGCTCATGATCGAGCTCCTTCTGCGGCGACAAGCCGCTCATCGGTTTTTGCGGGCAGCAACAAGGTGCCCAACCCGGGGGCGTCCCGGGAATCCTTGGGGGAGGGCTCAGGCGAGGGAGTCGTCGCCCGGCTCGAGGCCCAGATCGGCAGCATCCTCGAAGGGGTTCACGAAGTCGAACGACACGCCCTCGACCGGGCGCTGGGTGGCTTCGGCCTCCGGGTCGAACTCGCGGTACTCGAGCTTGCCCTCGTTGATCTCGCGCAGCGCGATGCTGAGCGGCTTGTCCTCGGGAGCGGCGGTGACCATCGGGCCCACGTTCTCCAGCAGCCCCTCACCGAGCTGGGCGTAGTAGGCGTTGATCTGACGCGCGCGCTTGGCGGCGAACAGCACCAGACGGTACTTGGAGTCGACGTGCTCCAACAGCTCGTCGACGGGCGGGTTCGTGATGCCTTCGATGGTGTTCAAGTTCGGGTGGCCCTTACTGCTCGACGTCGGCGCTCGCGGTCGCGCGCGCCACAGTGATCACAATCCCAGCAATCCTACCAAAGCTTCGACGGTGTCCTCGACCGACACGTTGACCACGGTGTGATCCGCCTCGCCGACCGACGCCAGCTCCTCCTTGGCGGTCTCCAGCCGGCGACGGCGCTGCTCGTCGGTCTCGGTGCCTCGGCCGACGAGCCGCGACACGAGCTCCTCCCACGTCGGCGGCAGGAGGAAGACGAGCTGCGCGTCGGGCATCGCTGCCTTCACCTGGCGCGCGCCCTGCAGGTCGATCTCGAGGATCACGTGGCGGCCGGCGGCGATGGCCTCCTCCACCGGGCGACGCGGGGTGCCGTAATAGTTGTCGCCGTGCACCCTCGCCCATTCGAGCAGTTCGCCGTCGCGGATCATCCGCTCGAACTCCTCACGGGTGCAGAAGTGGTAGCTCTCCCCCTCCACCTCGCCGGGCCGCGGGGCGCGCGTCGTCACCGAGACGGAGTAGAACGGCTCGTCGTGGAGAGCACGAAGCCGAGCGCAGACGGTACCCTTTCCGACTGCACTCGGCCCCGAAATGATCCAAAGTCGGGCGGAGGTCATTCCCCCACCCTATTGGAGATGCGTCGCTCAGGCGAAGAAGCGAGCGAGGCGCTCGATCTGATGACGCCCCAGGCCCCGGATCCGGCGGTTGGCGGAGATGTCCGCGGCCTCCAGGATCTCAGCGGCGCGCGTGACGCCGACGCGAGGAACCGCGCGAAGCAGGTCGACGACCTTGATCCGCGAGAGGGTGTCATCGCCCTGGGCCTTGGCCAGGGCCTCCATGAACGAGAGCTCCTGGTTCTTGACCTGCTCCTTCAGCTCGGCGCGCACGCGTCGAGCCTCGGTGGCGGAAGCGCGAGCGGCAGCGAGCTGCTCCGAGCTGAGCTTCGGGATCGCCATGTGGTTCTCCAATCCGCACAAAGGCGTGGGTGTTCGGTCTTCCACGGAAGACGTGGTTTGGGACAGCTTAGGCGAGGTGGGGGTCACCACCTAGCCCGACAACAGCTCCTGGAGCCGTGCCCGGAGCCGTTGCCGTCCCCCGCCGATGATTTGTCGACTCGCGGTCGGCAGCACCAGCGGCAAGGCACGTTGGAAAACACTAGCAAGCGACGCAATGGTCGCTCCCTGCGCCCCCACCCCTGGAGCGAGGATCGACCCGTTGAATCCCGACGGATCGCACCCCAGGTCCTTATGGGTGGCCCCCAATACCACACCGAGCAGCCCGTCGTGCTCGACGTTCAGCGCGGTCAACTCGTCGAGCACGTGCTGCGCCACGGACGCCCCCGACGGCGTCGTCGCGGTCTGGAGGTGGCCGCCGTCCGGGTTCGAGGTGCGGGCCAGGACGTAGATGCCCCGCGACGTGGCCCGCGCCAGCTCGAAGGCGGGCAGGAGGCTGCCCACGCCCAGGTAGGGGCTGACGGTGATGGCGTCACTGGCCAGCGGGGCGTCGTCGGCGAGATAGGCCTGCGCGTAGCCGGCCATGGACGAACCGATGTCGCCGCGCTTGACGTCGAGGATGGACAGCGCCCCGGCCTGCCCGATGTCCGCCAGGACGCGCTCGAGCACCGCGATCCCTGCGGCACCGAACGGCTCGAAGAAGGCCGACTGGGGCTTGAAGGCGGCCGCGTGCTCGCCGAGCTCCTCGACGATGCCGCGCGCCACCGTCTCGAGCCCACGGACGTCGTGCGCGACGCCCCATGCGTCGAGCACCGACGGCATCGGGTCGATCCCCACGCACAGGTTGCCGCGGGCCGCCACCGCCGCGGCCAGGCGCTCCCTGTAGGTCATCGTCCCTCCCATTCGTGGATCCCTCGCACCAGCGCGGGCCCCTCGTAGATGAAGCCGGTGTAGAGCTGCACGAGCACCGCCCCCGCGTCGAACATTCGAGCCGCGTCGACGGGGCGCATGATCCCACCCACGCCCATCACCGGCAGGTCGGTGCCCGCGGCGACGTGTTCGACGAAGCGCAGCGCCCGCGTCGACAGCGGCGCTCCGCTGAGCCCCCCGGCCTCAGCGGCCAGATGCGCGTCCTGGGGCGCCAGATGATCGCGGGAGAGGGTCGTGTTGGTGGCGATGATCCCGGCCGCCCCGCTGCCTGTGACCACGGCGAGGGTGTCGTCGAGGGCGCTGCCTTCGAGGTCGGGGGCGAGTTTCACGAACACGGGCAGTCCGTCGTGGACGTGGGCGGCCGACGTCAGGGCCGCGAGGAGGCGTTCGAGCTCCGCCGCGGCCTGGAGGTCACGAAGGCCCGGCGTGTTGGGGCTGGAGACGTTGATCGCCACGTAGTCCGCGTACGGCGCCACCGCCTCGAGCGAGGCGAGGTAGTCGTCGACGATGCCGGGCCCCTCGACGATCTTCGTCTTGCCGATGGAGATGCCGAGCGGGATTCCGAGAGCCCCGTTGCCGCGGGCGACGCCGAAGTCCGCGAGCCGTCGGGCGAGGGCGGGGGCGCCGTCGTTGTTGAAGCCCATGCGGTTGACGATGCCGTGCGAGGCTCGCGCACGAAACAGACGCGGCAGCGGGTTGCCAGGCTGCGCCTGGGCTGTGACCGTGCCCAGCTCGGCGAAGCCGAACCCGAAGCGCGCCCAAGCCCTGGCGGCCCTGCCGTCCTTGTCGAGGCCCGCCGCGACGCCGACCCGGTTCGGGAAGCGGATGCCGGCCACCTCCACAGGGTCCTTGACCACCGCTCGGGTCGTCGCGGGCAGGACGCCGAGGGCGTCGATCATGCGCACGTGGATGTCCTCGGGGTCCATCGTGAACAGCAGGGGCCGAACCAGGCGGTAGCCGTCCCTCAGCGCCCGCGTGGCGCACCTCATCGCGCGCTCCGCCAGTCCTGCAGGGAGCGGACGTCGACGTGGCCGCGCTGCTTCGCCTCGATGCCCTGGGCGGCCGCCGCGAGGCCGGGCACCGTCGTGATGAGCGGCACGTCGGCCAGGACCGCGGCCGTACGGATGTTGTAGCCATCCTCCCGGGTGCTCTCGCCGCCGGCCCCGCCGTTGGGCGTGTTGAAGATGAGGTCGATCTGCCCGTTGGTGATGAGGTCGACGATGCTGGGCTGGGCGTCGTCGGGGCCGCGCTCCGAGAGCTTGCTGACCTCCTTGCAGTCGACGCCGTTGCGCCGCAGCACCGAGGCGGTGCCGCGGGTGGCGAGGATCGTGAAGCCGAGGTCGACGAATCGGCGCAGCGGCCAAATCGCGTGCCGCTTGTCGCGGTCGGCGATGGAGACGAAGAGCGTGCCCGTCGTCGGCAGGGGGCCGCCGCTGGCCGCCTGACCCTTGGCGTACGCGGTGCCGAATCCCTCCGAGAGGCCCATGACCTCGCCGGTGGAGCGCATCTCGGGGCCGAGGATCGTGTCGACGAAGGCCCCGCTGCTCGTGCGGAAGCGGTTGAAGGGCATCACGGCCTCCTTGACCGCGACGGGTCCCCCCGGCCTGGGCGTCGAGCCGTCGCCGTCGGTGCGCAGCCAGCCCTCGGCGCGCAGCTGCCGGATCGGGCGACCGAGCATCAGCAGGGCCGCCGCCTTCGCGAGCGAGGTGTCGGTGGCCTTCGAGACGAACGGGACCGTCCTGGATGCACGCGGGTTGGCCTCGAGGACGTAGAGGCTGTCCGACTGCAGCGCGAACTGGATGTTGATCAGCCCTCGCACGCCCACGCCGTCGGCGATGGCCAGCGTCGCAGCGCGGATCTTGTCGATGAGTGCATCACCGAGCGTGATGGGCGGCAGCGCGCACGAGGAGTCGCCCGAATGGACGCCGGCCTCCTCGATGTGCTCCATGATGCCGCCGATATAGAGCTCCTCACCGTCGTAGAGGGCGTCCACGTCGATCTCCACCGCGTCGCCCAGGAAGCGGTCGACGAGCACCGGCTGGTCGTCGCTCACCCTCGCGGCCTCCGCGATGTACTGGTCGAGCGCACCATCCGAGTAGACGATCTTCATCCCACGCCCGCCCAGCACGTAGCTGGGGCGCACGAGCACCGGGTAGCCGATCTCCGCGGCGATCTCGCGGGCCTCTGCGGCCGAGCGGGCCATGCCGTGCTTGGGCGCAGTGAGCCCGGCATCGTCGAGCACCCGCCCGAACGCGCCGCGTTCCTCGGCCAGGTCGATCGCCTCGGGGCTCGTGCCGACGATCGGCACCCCGGCGTCCTTCAACGCCTGCGCCAGCTTCAGCGGGGTCTGGCCGCCGAGCTGGCAGATCACGCCGGCGACCGGGCCTGCCTGCGCTTCCGCGTGGTAGACCTCGAGGACGTCCTCGATCGTCAGCGGCTCGAAGTAGAGGCGGTCGGCGGTGTCGTAGTCGGTGGAGACGGTCTCCGGGTTGCAGTTGACCATCACCGTCTCATAGCCCTCGGCACGCAGCGCCTGCACCGCGTGGACGCACGAGTAGTCGAACTCGATGCCCTGGCCGATCCGGTTGGGGCCCGAACCGAGGATGAGCACGGCCTCCTTCGTCCGCGACGGCACCTCCGTCTCGAGGTCGTAGCTGGAGTACAGGTAGGGCGTCAGCGCGGCGAACTCGGCCGCGCAGGTGTCGACGGCCTTGTAGACCGGGCGGATCCCCAGCGCCTCGCGCACGCCGCGCAGCACGGCTGTCGGCACGTGCCGAAGCGACGCCACCTGTTCGTCGGACAGGCCGTGACGCTTGGCCCGGCGCAGCAGCGCGGGCGTCAGATTCTCGGCCTGCCGCACCTCGTCGGCCACACCGAGGATCACGACGAGCTGGTCGAGGAACCACGGGTCGATCTTCGTGGCGTCGAAGAGCTGCTCGACGCTGGCACCGGCGCGCAGGGCCTCCATGACCTTCTGCAGACGCCCGTCGTGCGGGCGCCGGACTTCCGCGAGCAGCCAGTCGACGTCGCGCGGGGGCGTGACGAAGTCGAACGGGGCCTTCGCGTCCTCGAGCGACCGCAGCGCCTTGCCGAGGGCCTCGGCGAAGTTGCGGCCGATGCCCATCGCCTCGCCGACGGACTTCATGTGCGTCGTCAGCGTCGAGTCCGCGGCGGGGAACTTCTCGAAGGCGAAGCGCGGCACCTTGACGATCACGTAGTCGAGCGTGGGCTCGAAGGATGCCGGGGTCTCCCCTGTGATGTCGTTGGGGATCTCGTCCAAGGTGTAGCCGATGGCCACTTTCGCCGCGATCTTCGCGATCGGGTAGCCGGTGGCCTTCGATGCCAGCGCCGAGCTGCGCGAGACGCGCGGGTTCATCTCGATGACGATCATGCGTCCGTCGACGGGATTGACGGCGAACTGGATGTTGCAGCCGCCGGTCTCGACGCCGACCTCGCGGATCACGCCGATGCCGATGTCGCGCATGCGCTGGAACTCGCGGTCGGTGAGCGTCATCGCCGGGGCGACCGTGATGGAGTCGCCGGTGTGCACGCCCATCGGGTCGAGGTTCTCGATCGAGCAGACGATGATCGCGTTGTCGGCCCTGTCACGCATCACCTCCAGCTCGTACTCCTTCCATCCCAGGATGGATTCCTCGATGAGCACCTCGGTGACGGGGCTGGCGGCCAGCCCTGCCCCGGCGATCGAGCGCAGCTCCGCCTCGTCGTGCGCAAAGCCGGAGCCGACGCCGCCCATCGTGAAGCTGGGGCGCACGACCACCGGGTAGCCGAGCGTGTCCGCGGCAGCGAGCACCTCGTCCATCGTGTGGCAGATCTCGGAGCGAGCCACCTCCGGCGCGCCGCCTGCGATGTAGTCCATGCCGACGACGATCTCCTTGAACTTCTCGCGGTCCTCGCCGCGCTGGATGGCTTCGACGGAGGCGCCGATCAGCTCGACGCCGTAGCGCTCCAGCACGCCGTCCTCGTGGAGCTTGACGGCGGTGTTCAGCGCGGTCTGACCGCCGAGGGTGGCCAGCAGCGCGTCGGGCCGCTCCTTCTCGATCACCTTCGCGACGTACTCGGGTGTGATGGGCTCGACGTAGGTGGCGTCGGCGAAGTCGGGATCGGTCATGATCGTGGCCGGATTGGAGTTGACCAGGATGACCCGGTATCCCTCCTCGCGCAGCACGCGGCACGCCTGGGTGCCGGAGTAGTCGAACTCACAGGCCTGCCCGATGACGATCGGGCCCGAGCCGATGACGAGAATCGACGAGATGTCGGTGCGACGAGGCATCAGGCGTCCTTTCCGAGCATGGCGGCGAAGCGGTCGAAGAGGTAGTTGGCATCGTGCGGGCCTGCGGCGGCCTCGGGGTGATACTGCACGGAGAAGGCGACGAGCTCCCCGTCGCGACGCAGCTCCAAGCCCTCGACGACCTGGTCGTTCAGGCCGACGTGGCTGACCGTCACTTCGCCATAGGGCGTGGTGGTGGCGCGGTCGAGGGGGGCGTCGACGGCGAAGCCGTGGTTGTGGGCGGTGACCTCGACCTTGCCCGTCGTGCGGTCCAGCACCGGCTGGTTGATGCCGCGGTGGCCGAATCGCAGTTTGTAGGTGCCGAAGCCGAGGGCACGCCCGAAGAGCTGGTTGCCGAAGCAGATGCCGAAGTACGGCAGACCGGCCTCGAGCACGCAGCGCAGCGTCTCCACCGGGCCGTCGGCGGTGGCCGGGTCCCCCGGCCCGTTCGAGAAGAACACGCCATCCGGTTTGAGGCCCATGATGTCGTCGAAGGTGGCGTGCGAGGGCAGCACGTGCACCTCGATGCCGCGCGCGGCCAGCTCGGAGGGCGTCATCGACTTGATGCCCATGTCGAGCGCGACGACGGTGTGGCGCTTCTCCCCCCTGGCCGGCACCGTGTAGCCCTGCGTGGTGCTCACCTCGGAGGCGAGGTCCCGGCCGGACATGACGGGCTGGGTGAGCACGCGTTCGAGGAGTTCGCGCGGGTCGAGGGTCGTCGTCGAGATGCCGACGCGCATCGCGCCCTTGTCACGGATGTGGCGGGTCAGTGCGCGCGTGTCGAGGTCGCAGATACCCACGACACCCTGGTCGCGCAAGACGTCGTCGAGGCTGCGGCTGGACCGCCAGTTCGACGGGCGCGGCGCGGGATCCCGCACGACGAAGCCCGTCACCCAGATCCGGCCGGACTCGTCGTCGTCGTCGTTCCAGCCGGTGTTGCCGACGTGCGGTGCGGTCATCAGGATGACCTGGCCGCGATAGCTCGGGTCGGTCAGCGTCTCCTGATAGCCGGACATGCCGGTGTTGAAGACCAACTCGCCAAAAGACTCCCCCTCCGCCCCGAAACTCGAACCACGAAACGCGCGTCCATCCTCGAGAACCAGGATCGCCTCTGTCATGTCGCCTCCGTCAATCAGCGTTTGCTTGCCTGACCGCCTGCCCGAGCAGGCCATTCAGGAATGACTCCGACGAATTCGTCGAGAGCCATGATGCGAGCTCGAGCGCCTCCGCGATGGCGACGGCGTTCGGAACATCGCTGTGGTCGATCTCGTAGATCGCGATGCGCGCCAACGTCCTGTCGACGCACGGCATCCGTTCGATCGTCCATCCGTTGCGGGTACACGCCCGGATGCGACGATCGATCGCTTCCCCGTGCTCCCCGACGCCCTCGACGATCGCCGTCGTGAGCGGTCGGAAGGGGTGCTCCGCGAGCGCCTGCTGCTCACGCAGGACATCGCGAGGGTCCAAGCCGAGCAAGTCGGCCTGGAACAGGATGTCCAGCGCCGCCTTGCGCGCCTTGGTCTGGGTGGAGAAGTGGGGGTCGACGTCCACGATCAGACGCGACCGAGGTACGAGCCGTCGCGGGTGTCGACCTTGACGCGCTCACCGGAGGTGATGAACAGCGGCACCTGGATCTCCTTGCCCGTCTCGAGGGTGGCGGGCTTCGTGCCACCCGTGGAGCGGTCGCCCTGCAGGCCGGGCTCGGTGTAGGTGATCTCGAGCTCGACCGAGGCCGGGAGCTCGATGAACAGCGGCGTGCCCTCGTGGAGCGCGACGATCGCCGTCTGGTTCTCCAGCATGTAGTCCTTGGCGGAGCCGACCGTCTCGCCAGGGACGTAGATCTGGTCGAACGTGTCGTTGTCCATGAAGACGTAGTCGTTGCCGTCGATGTACAGGTACTGCATCTCGCGGCGGTCGACGGTGGCCATCTCGACCTTGGTGTCCGAGTTGAACGTCTTGTCGACGGTCTTGCCGGACAGGACGGCCTTGAGCTTCGAGCGGACGACGGTGTTGCCCTTGCCCGGCTTGTGGTGCTGGAACCACGTCACCTGCCAGAGCTGCCCGTCGAGGTCGAGGACCATACCGTTCTTCAGATCGTTGGTGGAAACTGCAACCACAATTCGCCTTTCGTCATACGTGGGCGCACGCCGGTAGCGGCACCGGGCGGGCCTTCTGGCGATTGTAGTGGGAAAAGCCCCGTCGCCCCAATGTCTGGCGAGGCGAGATTCGTCATGCGCAACGATGTGCTCCGGCCACCGCATATGCTGGCAGACCAGGGGTGGCGGCAGGCCGCCCAGCGACGACAGGAGTACGCATGGGAATCGGGGACGAATTCAAGAACAAGGCCGAGGAGCTCAAGGGCCAGGCCAAGGAGGCGCTGGGCGATGCCACCGACGACCAGCAGCTCGAGGCCGAAGGCAAGCTCGACCAGGCCAGCGCCAAGGTCAAGCAGGGCATCGCCGACCTCAAGGACAAGGCCGCGGAGGCCTTCAACGACGTCACGGACAAGTTCTCCAAGAAGGACGACGCCTGACGCGGCCGTCCCAGTGGTCGGGGCTCCATCCATGACCACGACGACGTGGGGCGGAAGGCCGAGTGCCTTCCGCCCCACGTTGCCGTCTGCGATCAGCGGGCGAGGATGACGTACAGCGTCCTGGGCCCGTGCACCCCCTCCACGCGGGACAGCTCGATGTCACTCGTCGCCGACCCTCCGGAGATCCACGTGATCGGACGACGATCGGCCACCGCTTCGGCCAGCCGCGACAAGCCCTCGGGCACGTCGCTCACGACCTGATCGGCGCGGACCACGACGAGGTGGCGGTCGGGCAGCAGCGTGAGTGCACGCCTTCCCTGCCCCGGGCCGTGGTCGAGCGCGATGGTGCCCGAGTCCGCCATGGCGACGGCGCACGTCGTGACCACCGTGTCGATGCCGTTGAGCTCGGTGTGGGAAAGCGGCGGCTCATCCCGGTGCACCCTGACTCCGGCATGCTCGACGGCGGCCACCCAGTCGCGCTCGAGCCCGTCGGGCAGGACCGCCTGTTGCGATCCCATGGCCTTGAGCCCATCGGTGATCGCCTGGGCGACTTCGTCTGCCCCAACCTGCACGACGGTGGCCTTGTAGTCCTCGATCTTCTCGACGAGGTCGGCCAGGATGTCGGCGGTGTCGAGGGGCTGCCCATGGACCCAATCGACGGGCACGTCCTCTTCCGGGCTCAACTTGGGCACGTCCGCCAGCGCCCGTCGGATCCTGCCCAGGATCTCGTTCTTCGCGTTCATCGGTCGCCCCTCTCTCGCTTCCACCAGTCACGGAACGTCTCGGTTGGCGGCGGCTCGACGTCGCGCGCCTGCGTCCACCGATCCACCAGCGGGACCGGCATGGGGCCGATCCACTTCTTGCCGAAGACCCGTCCGGCCAGCTTCGAGCCCTGCTGGACGCTAGCGAGATGCTTGCCATCGCCCATCACCCAGCCGGCAGCCTTCATGAGACCCTGCTCGATCGTCGGATGCTTCGACGTCTTCTTCGTCGCGACGCGGTGACGTTGCTGCACCAGAATGTCCGTGAACGGGATCCGCACCGGGCAGACTTCGTTGCAGGCCCCGCACAACGTCGAGGCGAACGGCAGCGCCTGGTCCACCTTGGACGTGATGCCGCGCAACTGCGGGTTGAGGATCGCGCCGATCGGGCCCGGGTAGGGCGAACCGTAGGCGTGCCCACCGGCCCGCTCGTAGACGGGGCAGATGTTGAGGCAGGCCGAGCAGCGGATGCAGCGCAGCGCGGCGCGGCCCTGCGGATCGGCCAAGACGTCCGTTCGCCCGTTGTCCACCAGCACCACGTGCAGTTCCTGGGGGCCGTCGCCCTCGCGGACGCCCGTCCACATCGACGTGTAGGGGTTCATCCGCTCCCCCGTGGACGAACGCGGCAACAGCTTGAGGAACACCTCGAGGTCCTGGAACGTCGGGACGATCTTCTCGATGCCGACGACGCTCACGAGCGTCTCGGGCAGGGTGAGACACATCCGCCCGTTGCCTTCGGACTCCACGATGACGAGCGTCCCGGTCTCCGCGACGATGAAGTTGCCGCCGGAGACCGCCATCTTGGCGCGCAGGAACTTCTCACGCAGGTGCGCCCGCGCCGCGGCGGTGAGCTCCGGCGGGTCGTCGCTGATCCCCTCCGGCGCCGCCTTGCCGTACTGGCCCATCTCCGCGGTGAAGATGTCTCGCACCTCCGAGCGGTTCCGGTGGATGGCCGGGACGAGGATGTGCGACGGCAGGTCATGGCCGAGCTGCACGATGAGCTCCGCCAGGTCGGTCTCCCAGGCCGCAATGCCGTTGCGCTCCAGGTGCTCGTTGAGATCGGTCTCCTGCGTGACCATCGACTTGATCTTGACCACCTCATCGACCGCCTTCTCCTTGGCGATCCGGGTCACGATCTCGTTGGCCTCCTTGCCGTCGCGCGCCCAGTGCACGTGCACGCCCGCTGCGGTCATCGCCGCCTCGGCCTGCTCCAGGTAGTGGTCCAGGTGACGTCCGACGCGGTTCTTGATCTGTTCGCCGGCGGTGCGCAGCTCCTCCCAGTTGTGCACCTCCGACGCCCGCACGGCTCGCTTGGCGCGAATCGTGCCGGTGGCGTGCCGCAGATTCTTGCGCTGCGTCGAGTTCTCGAGTTCGGTCTTCACCGCCTTCGGAAACGGTGGAATGCCCAACCACGCGCCTTCCGGCGGCGCTGGCGTCAATCGTTGCGTGGTCATCGTGCTCCCTCCTCCTGGGTGCTCGCGAGGATCTCGGCGAGATGGATCGTCTTGACGCCACTGCGCTGACGATGCAGCACTCCGGCGATGTTCATCAGGCAGGCATGATCGCCGCCGACCACATACTCCGCGCCGCTGTCGATGACGTTGCGTGCCTTGTCGGAGGCCATCGCCACGGACATGTCGGAGTTCTTCAGCGAGAACGTGCCCCCGAAACCACAGCATTGGTCGGCGCCCGGCAGGTCGACGAGTTGCAGCCCACCGACGGCCTGCAACAACTGCAGCGGGCGGTCACCGAGGTGGATGAACCGCTTGCCGTGACACGACGGGTGGTAGGCAACCTTGTGCGGGAACCATGCCCCCACGTCCGTGACGCCGAGCACGTCGACGAGGAACTCGGAGATGTCGTAGGTGCGCTTGGCCGTCGAGCTGGCGTCGGCCGCCAGCTCCTTGTCGCCGGCATGTTCGGCGATCATCTCGTGCTGGTGCCGAACGGATGCCACGCACGAGCCGGAGGGTGCGACGACGTACTCCTCGTCGCCGAACGAGCGGACGAAGTTCTTGACGGTGGACACCGTCTCCTTGAAGTAGCCGGTGTTGGCCATGATCTGGCCGCAGCAGGTCTGGGACTTCGGGAACACCACGGTGCAGCCGAGACGTTCGAGAAGCTTCACTGTCGCGATCGGGACCGAAGGCTTCATGGTGTCGGTGATGCAAGTGGCGAACAGTGCCACTCGGATCCCGGCTCCGGGAGCCCTCTCGGTCTTGGTGATGGTTGATTGGGTCATGAGGTTCCCTTCCACTTTCAGATGAGCCAGGAAAGAACTGGGGTGGACATGAGCCACGTAAGCGCGCACATCAGCGCCAACAGCACGAGGCTCCACTTGAAGACCTTGCGCAGGATCACCGACTCGGCACCAGCGAGCCCGATTGCGGTGGCTGCCACGGTCAGCGACTGCGGAGAGATCATCTTGCCCACGACACCGCCCGAGGCGTTGGCTCCGACGAGGAGCTCCCGCATCGTCTGCACCCCGAGGTGGCTGCCGTCGCCGATCTGGTAGCCGACGGTCGACTGCAGTCCGGAGAAGAGGATGTTGGCGGAGGTGTCCGAGCCTGTGACGTAGGTGCCGATCCAACCGAGAATCGGCGCCAACGCCGTGTAGATGGCCCCGGCCCCGGCGATGAAGAAGCCAAGCGCGAGGGTCTGGCCCGAGTCGCCCATGACATAGGCGAGGGCGACGACGAGGCCGATGGTCAACGCGGAGAAGCGCATCTTCTTGGCGTTCTGGCCGAGCACCTTGAAGATCTCCCCCATCGACATCTTGTAGACGAGACCGGTGAGGATCGCCACGATGGCGAGCAGGATGCCCGGAGACGAGGCCCACAGCAGCGTGTACCGCTGGTGCTGGGCGGCGCCACCGTCGACGTCCTGCAGCCCCGCCAGCAGCGGCCACGCGAACGACACGTCGAGCGACTTGAGGAAGCTCTTGACGGAACCGATGGCGGCGATGCCGAAGACCACGATCACCATCAGATACGGCACGAGTGCCATGAAGATGCGCTGGCCGGTCAGCGCGGGCTGGTCCTGATCGTTGCGCGTGGCCGGCACCCAATCCTTTTCGGCCTCGGGTGCGACCATCTCGGCGATCCGCGCGACCGCCTCCTGGCCGCCCTGGGGCTTCCACAAGCGCAGGAACCCGAGGGTCACCGCGATGCTGACGACGGCGGCGAACATCTCCGTGAGGTTGAACAGCGGCGTGGCGCTGACGATCCACTTCGTCACGCCGAAGGAGACGCCGATCACCAGGCCCACCGGCCAGCACTGCCTGAGCCCACGCTTGCCATCCATCACCAGCAGGATCAGGAAGGGCACGATGAGGCTCAGCATGGCCGTGATGCGACCGGTGATGGGCGCCACCGCCAGCACATCGAGCTGGGACACGTCGGCGGCCACCTGCACGGGAAGGCCGACCGCGCCGAACGCCACGGGAACGGTGTTGGCGAGCAGCGCCACCATGGCGGCACGCACCGGCGAGAAGCCGACGGCGATCAGCATCGCGGCCGTGATGGCCACCGGTGCACCGTAGCCGGCCAACGCCTCCAGCAGGCCGCCGAAGCAGAACGCGACGATCAGGCCCACGACGCGTGGGTCGTCGGAGATCAGGAAGAAGGTGCGCCTGAGATCCTCGAACCGGCCCGAAGCCACGGTGACCTCATACATCCAGATCGCGGTGAGCAGGATCCACACGATCGGGAACAGGCCGTACACGAATCCGTGGACACTCGTCGAGAGCCCCTGGATCAGGGGCATCTTGAAGGCGGTGAGGGCGACGAGCAGCGCCACTCCCCAGGACAGCAGGGCGGCATGGTGGGCCTTCCAGCGCAGCGCGCCGAGCGTGACCAGCATTGCCACGATCGGCAGCACCGCGAGCAACGCGGACAGCCACTGCCGACCCAATGGGTTGACATCGGGTGTGAACACCTCGAGCACAATCATGGGAACTCCATCGTTCGATTGGTAATACCAATGGCCCAAATGCTACAACACTCGAAACGATGGAACCTGGCCCCCCCGGTTAAGCGGCGGGCCGCGCAAGGAGGCGGATGAACGGCCTTGTCAGTCAGCCAAAGAGGCTGGCGGACGCCTGCCTGATATGGGCTTCGACGAGATCGGCCGCGGCCTCCTCGTCGCGCTTGGCGATGGCCTCATAGATGCCCCGGTGCTCCGTGCAGAGACGTTCACGCAGGCTGCCCCAATCCTCCAGCGCCCGCGAGGCGCGGAGGATCGGGGTGCGCAGAGCCCCCCGAATCGCCAACGTCAGGTCCCGCAGCACTGGGTTGCCGGAGATGATCGCCACCTGCTGATGGAACTGCGTGTCGAGATCGTTGTACGTCTGCATCACCGTCGTGGCGTCCATGGTCTCCACCAGGGACTCGAGCTCCTCGAGCAGTGGAGGTGTCCAGACCGCCGCAGCCAGCTTCGCCGCCGACCGTTCCAACGCGACCCGCGTCTCTGCGAGATCACTCTGCGATTGGGCGGCAGTCGCCAGATGCAGACTGAACATCTGCCCCAGCGCCGCTCCCTGCATGGCGATGATGCGGGTGCCCTGTCCCCGTCCGGGGCGCGAATCGAGCACTCCATAGGCCTGCAACGCCCGGATGGCCTCGCGCACGACGCCACGGCTGATGCCGAGCTCCATCGCCAGCGAGCGCTCGGTGGGCAGCTTGTCCCCGACGCTCAGCTCTCCCTGCAGGATCCGCTCCTGGATGTGACCGAACGCCCGCAGGAACGCCTTCTGGTCGTCCTGCTCACTTGGCAAGTTCACGGAAACTCTCCTTCAACACTCGCTCATCGGGACGTTCGATGATCGCCGTCGCACCGACCTCCGGGAGACCCACGAGCCGCAGCGCAGTCCCTCGGGCCTTCTTGTCCAACGACATGATCGGCCGCAGGACGTCGAAATCGGCGTCGACGCCCAGCGGGAGCCCGAGCCCACCGAGCAGTTCGTCGTGGAGCGTGACCGCGTCCGGGGCGAGTCCCAGGATCTGGCGCGAGACGCGCGCCATCCACGCCATACCGACCGAAATCGCCTCCCCGTGGCGCCACGCATACCCCGAATGTGCTTCGATGGCGTGGCCCAGCGTGTGGCCGTAGTTGAGCGCCTCCCGGCCCACGTCGGTGCCGACGGACGTGCTTTCGCGCAGGTCCACGGAGACGACGTCGGCCTTCACCTGCACCGCCCGTCGCACGAGCTCGGCAAACGTCTCCGACCCGACGTCGAGACGGTCGGGCTTCGCGGCGAGTGCGAGGATGGCGGGATCCTTGATGAAGCCGCATTTGACGACCTCCGCCAACCCGGCGCGGACCTCGTCGGGGGGCAGCGTGCCCAACAAGGCGAAGTCGCACAGCACCGCGACCGGCTCATGGAATGCACCGACGAGGTTCTTGCCGGCCGCCAGGTTGATGCCCGTCTTGCCGCCGACCGCCGCGTCGACCATCGCGAGCACGGTCGTCGGGATGGACAGGTAGGCCACGCCCCGCAGCCAAGTGGCCGCGACGAAGCCCGCCAGGTCCGTCGTCGTGCCGCCGCCGATGCCGATCACCAGGTCGCTGCGAGTGAACCCTGCCTGGGCGAGCTGCGCCCAACAGCCCGCGAGCACGTCGGGAGTCTTCGCGGTCTCCGCATCCGGCACGGCAATGCGCGTCACGGGCCGCCCCAACAGCTCCTCGATGCGCTCGGCGAAGCGCGGCAGCGTCGCAGGATGCACGACGGCCACCCTCGCGTATCCTTCGGCCAGGGCGGGCAGCTGCGAGAGCACCCCGCCTCCGATGTGCACGTCGTAGGGCGCCAGTCGCGAATGGACCCGGATCACTGGGCACGCTCCTGTGCGAGGGCGTCAGCCACCTCTGAGGTGCCCCGACCGTCGGTCTCGACGATCTGGGTGGCCACCTCCTCGTAGTAGGGGGTGCGTTCCTGCAGCAGCTTGATGAGCGTGGCGCGGGTGTTGCCCAACAGGAGCGGACGAGCAGTGTTCATGCCGACGCGGCGCGCCGCCTGCCCCGCGGAGACCTTGAGCCAGATGACGTCGTGGCCGCGCAGCGCCTCGCGAATCCGCGGGTTCATCACGGCCCCACCGCCGAGCGAGACGACGTCCGCCGTGCCCAGCAGCTCCAGGGTCGCCTCCTCCTCGGCCGCGCGAAAGTAAGGCTCGCCCTCGTCGGCGAAGATCTCGCGGATCGACTTGCCGAGCACCTCCTCGATGCGCTGATCCACGTCGACGAAGGTGCCGCCGAGCTTGCGCGCGAGCCGCTTGCCGACCGTCGTCTTGCCCGCGCCCGGGGCGCCGACCAACACGATGCTCATCGCAGACCGAGCCCCCTCGCCTCCACGTCGGCCAGATAGGCCTGCGCGTTGCGGCGAGTCTCCGCCACGGAATCGCCTCCGAACTTCTCGAGCGCACACTCCGCGAGCACCAGCGCCACCATCGCCTCGGCGACCACGCCAGCCGCGGGCACCGCACACACGTCGCTGCGCTGGTGATGCGCCCTGGCCTCCTCGCCGGTGCTCACGTCCACCGTGCGCAAGGCGCGGGGCACCGTCGCGATCGGCTTCATGGCCGCCCGCACCCGCAGCACCTCGCCGGTGGACATGCCACCCTCGGTGCCGCCTGACCGCCCCGACGAGCGGTGCAGGCCGGGCAGGATCTCGTCGTGCGCGAGCGAACCGCGCGTGCGCGCCAACTCGAAGCCGTCGCCGACCTCGACACCCTTGATGGCTTGGATCCCCATCAGCGCGCCGGCCAGCCTCGCGTCGAGACGTCGATCCCCCTGGACGTGCGAGCCGAGCCCGGCGGGCACACCATGCGCGACGACCTCGACGACGCCGCCGAGCGTGTCGCCGTCCTTGTGGCATGCCTCGATCTCGGCCTGCATCGCCTGCGAGGCCTGCTTGTCGAGGCAGCGCACCGGATCGGCGTCGATCACAGCCAGGTCGGCCATCGTCGGCACCCGCCCCGGCTGGGCCCTCACCGGCCCCAGCTCGACGACGTGGCTCAGCACCTGCACGCCGAGCGCCTGCTCGAGGAACGCCATGGCCACGGTGCCGAGCGCGACCCTGGCGGCGGTCTCCCGCGCCGAGGCGCGCTCCAGGATCGGGCGGGCCTCGTCGAAGTCGTACTTCTGCATGCCGACGAGGTCCGCGTGCCCGGGCCTAGGACGGGTGAGCTTCGCGTTGCGTGCGAGCTGTGCCAGCTCGCCCGGGTCCACCTCGCCAGGGGCCATCACCTGCTGCCACTTGGGCCACTCGGTGTTGCCGATCTCGATGGCGATGGGCGAACCCAACGTCTCGCCGTGCCGGAAGCCCGCCAGGAGCTGCAGCTTGTCGGCCTCGAACTTCATCCGCGCCCCGCGTCCGGCCCCGAGCCTGCGTCGGGCGAGATTGGCGGCGATCTCGCGCTCCCCCACCACCACGTGGGCCGGAATGCCCTCCATCGTCGCAATCAGGGACTGGCCGTGCGACTCGCCGGCGGTCAGGTAACGCAGCATGAGGCCATTGTCTCAGACACCGCGCCGACGCCGAAGTTCCTGCTCAGCAGCCGAACGGCACACGTCGAACGTCACCCGGCGCCCGGTCAGCAGCGCGAACTGGTCGACGGCCTGGCCCGCCAGCAGGTCCAGGCCGCTCAGCGCGGTCGTGCCAAGGGCCGCCGCGGCGCGGCCGAGCGGAGTCGGCCACGGGTCGTAGACGACATCGAACACCAGCGTCGTCCGCGCAGCCCAGTCGCCCGCGTGGGTGACGGTCGCCGACGCCGGGATCGTGTTGGCGAGCAGGTCGGTGCGCCCGGGCAGCTCGTCGAGGCCCTGGACGAGGCACTCCACGCCGAGCGTCTCGGCGAGCTCGGCGAGCCGCCTCGCGCGCACCGGGTCCCGCACCAGCACCTCGACCATCCTGACGCCGATCGCCGCGCAGGCCAGCAGGATCGACCGCGCCGTGGCGCCCGCGCCGACGATCGTCGCGCTGCGGACGCTGCGGATGCCGTGTGCTCGCAGCGCGGCGACGAACCCCGGCACGTCGGTGTTGTGCACTCGGGGCTGCCCACCGAACACGAGCGTGTTGCCACCGCCGACGAGACGCGTCGGCTCATCGGGGTCCCCGTAGGCGACGACGGCCTCCTTGTGTGGGGCGGTCACGCTGAGGCCCACCCACGTGGGGTCGCCCAGGAGGGGCCGGAGGAACTCGTCGAGGCCCCCGGCAGGCACCGTGAGGGCCTCGTAGCTCCAGTCCAGCCCGTGCAGCGCGTAGCCGGCCCGATGGATCGCCGGCGACAGCGAATGCGTCGCCGGATCGCCTATGACGGCGCAGCGCTTGGCGCTCACTTCGTGCACTTGCCCGGATTGGCCTGGCAGTAGGCCTGGAACTTCTCCACGTTGACCTTGTGCTCCTCGTACGTGTTCGCGAAGAGCGTCTCGCCGGTGTCGAGGTTGACCGTCACGAAGTACAGCGCATCGGTGTCGGCGGGACTCAAGGCCGCATTGATGGCCGTCTCGCCCGGATTGTTGATGGGCCCGGGCGGGAGCCCCTTGTGCAGATACGTGTTGTACGGGGATTGCGTCTCGCGGTCCTCCGCCGTGGTGGTCACCGATCCCGACTTGCCGACGACGAAGTGGACCGTCGAATCCATCTCCAGCATCATGCCCTTCGCGAGGCGGTTGTAGATGACCGCCGCCACCATCGGCTGGTAGTCGGGGTCGTGCACCTCACCCTCGACGATCGACGCGACCGTCAGCACGTCCTTCGGATCGCGCTTTCCGACGCCCGCGCGCGCCACCAAGTCCGTGCGCTTGGCGATGAGGTTGAACTGCTTGACCTGCGTCTGCATGATCGCGAACGCCGAAATCGGCTCCTCGACGGCGTACCTCGCGGGGAACAGGTACCCCTGGAGGTCATCCCCGGCCCACGACGGAAGGCCCAGCTCGGCGCGCCGGGCGACGGCGGCGTCGATGTCCTTCTGCGAGATGCCGAGCTCCTTGATCATCCGGGCCTGCTGCTCCTTGACGTTGGTGCCCTCGGGGAACGTGATCCAGATGCGCTTGAGGTTGGCCGGGTCCAGCAGCATCGCCAGCGCGGTCTCCGCCGGCAGCTCCTTCTTCAGCACGAAGCGTCCCGCCTGCAGATCGCTCGACTGCCCGGACTGCTGTGCCACGTTGCGGAACTTGCGCACGGACTTCACCACGCCCGCCTCGTAGAGGATGTCGCCGATCTGCGTGATACCCGCGCCACGGGGAATGACCACCTCTGCCACGCCAGTACCCTCGCCGACGTAGTCGTCGTCGGGGGTGGTGAACTCGACGTAGGCCTCGTGGATCTTGGAGTAGGCATACCAGCCGCCACCGGCCAGCACCGAGAATGCGAGCACGACGGCGAACACGCCCCGGGCGTAGTACGCCACGTTGCGCCAGTCGACCCCATTCCAGTCGAAGGATGCCCGTCGCTTCATTCGTCCTCGATTCCGTCCAACAGCTCACCGGCCACGCTACCCGTGCGCGCCTCGAGATCCAGCGCGCGCTGCAGAATCTCCACTGCGGCAGCTTGGTCGATGATCGCACGCTGCGAGCGCGTGTTGCGCCCGACACTCCCGAGTCCGCGCGCAGCCGATGCGGTGCTCATTCGCTCGTCGATGAGCCGGATCTCCACACCCGGCACCCGTTGCGCCAACGCCCGGGCCTTCCCGACGACGAACCGCGCGGCCGGCCCGAAATCGCCGCGAAGGTCCAGCGGCAGCCCCACGTAGACCACCTCCGGCTGGGTCTCGGCAATCACGCGCGCCAAGTCCTCGAGCTCGTCGCGCCCCGCCTTGACGGTGGTCACGGGGAACGCGAAGCTCGTGCGCGCCGCACAGGACGCGACGCCGATGCGCGCCTTGCCCCAGTCGATGCCCAGCCGGCTGCCGTCAGGCATGCGCCAGGGCATTCCTGACGCCGGCCAGCGCCTCGCCCGCCCGGGACGCGTCGACGCCGCCACCCTGGGCCAGATCGTCCTTGCCGCCGCCCTTGCCGCCGAGCGTGGCGCACACCTCGCGGATGAGCGCCCCGGCCCGGATGCCGCGCGCACGCGCCTCCTCATTGGTGGCGACGACGGCCGCCGGCTTGTCCGTGCCACCGATGAGCGCCACGACCCCGGCCGTCCCTGAATCGAGACGCCCCCTCAGGTCGGTGGCGAGGGTGCGCAGGTCGCCGCCGGCCACGCCGGGCACCTCGATGGCCAGGAGGTTCACGTCGCCGATGCGCTCGGTGCGCGCCAGCATGGCCTCGGCGCCCGCGAGCAGCTTCTCCGCCTGCAGTTGCTGGATCTGCTTCTCCGCGTCCTTGAGCTGCGCGACGAGCTTGGACACGCGGTCGGTGAGCTGGTCCGGGGCCACCCTCAGGGAGTCGGTGAGCTCACGGACCAGTGCGCGCTCGGCGGCGAACTGGCGGAACGCGTCGGTGGACACGAGCGCCTCCACGCGCCGCACGCCGGAGCCGATCGACGACTCGGACAGCAGGTTGAGCACACCGATCTGCGCGGTGGTGGCCACGTGCGTGCCGCCACACAGTTCGCGCGACCACGGGCCCGCCAGCTCCACCATGCGGACGATCGGCGGGTACTTCTCGCCGAACATCGCCATCGCCCCGAGCGCCTTCGCGTCCTCGAGGGGCATGTGCTGTGAGGTCACCGCGAAGTCGTCGATGATCGCCTGATTGGCCCGCTCCTCCACCTCGCGGCGCAGCTCGTCGCTCATCGCCTGGTGCGCGGAGTAGTCGAAGCGCAGGTAGCCGGGCTTGTTGTACGAGCCGGCCTGCGTCGCGCCGGAGCCGACCAGCTCCCGCAACGCGGCGTGCACGATGTGGGTGGCGGTGTGCGCCTGCGACGACTGGTGCCGCAGTGCAGCGTCGACGACGGCCTCCGCCTTGGCGCCCACGCCCATCTCGCCCGAGACCTGCACCCGGTGCACGACGAGGCCCGGCACGGGGCGCTGCACGTCGAGCACCTCGAGCGAGAACCCGTCGCCGAGGATCTGGCCGTGGTCGGCGTCCTGGCCGCCGGACTCCGCGTAGAAGGGAGTCTCCTCGAGGACGATCTCGACGGTGGATCCGTCGCCCGCACGATCCGCGAGTTGGCCGTCAACGACGATACCCCGGACGGTGGTGCCCAGCGAGAGCTCCTCGTACCCGGTGAACGGCGTCTCACCCCGTTCGCGGAGCTGACGGTACGCCTCGTGCCCGCCCAGGCCACCCTTCTTGGCCTTCGCGTCGGCGCGGGCGCGGTCCTTCTGCTCGCGCATCAGCGCGTCGAAGGCCTTGCGGTCCACCTTGAGGCCCTGCTCCGCGGCCATCTCGAGGGTGAGGTCGATGGGGAAGCCGTACGTGTCGTGCAGCTTGAACGCGTCGGCGCCGGGCAGCGTCGTCGCCTGCGAGTCCCGCGCCTTCGCGACGGCGGTGTCGAACATCACGGTGCCCGCCTGTAGGGTCCGACGGAAGGTGTCCTCCTCCGCGGCGGCCGACTGGGACACACGCTCCCAGGCGGCATCGATCTCCGGGTAGGTGGGAGCCATCAGCGCCCGCGAGACCGGCAGCAGCTCGCCCAGCACCGGGTCCTGCACACCCAGCAGCCGCATCGCGCGGATCGCGCGGCGCAGGAGCCGGCGCAGCACGTAGCCGCGGGCCTCGTTGCCGGGGGTGACGCCGTCGGTCATGAGCATCAGCGAGCTGCGCACGTGGTCGGCGACCACGCGGAAGCGCACGTCGTCGTCGGGGTTCGCGCCATAGCGCTTGCCGGAGAGCTCTGCGGCCTTCTCGATGACCGGATAGACCTGATCGATCTCGTACATGTTCGCCTTGCCCTGCTTCAGGTAGGCGATGCGCTCCAGGCCTGCGCCGGTGTCGATGTTCTGGCTGGGCAGCGGGCGCAGCACGTCGAAGTCGTCCTTCGCCCGCACCGCGGAGAGCTCCTCCTGCTGGAAGACGAGGTTCCAGATCTCGAGGAAGCGGTCCTCGTCGGCCTCGGGGCCGCCGTCGGGACCGAACTCCGGTCCACGATCCACGTAGATCTCGGAGCAGGGGCCGCCCGGGCCGGGGACGCCCATGTGCCAGTAGTTGTCCTTCAGCCCCCGCTCCTGGATGTGGCTGCGTGGAATGCCGACGGCCTGCCACAGGTCGATCGTCTCCTGATCGCCGTGGAGTGCGGTGACCCAGATCTTGTCGCCGTCGAAGCCCAAGCCACCGTCGGACTCCGCACCGGTCACCAGCTCCCAGGCAAGCGTGATGGCGCCCTCCTTGAAGTAGTCGCCGAAGGAGAAGTTGCCGAGCATCTGGAAGAAGGTGCCGTGCCGGGTGGTCTTGCCCACCTCGTCGATGTCGAGCGTGCGGACGCACTTCTGTACGGAGACCGCGCGCGGGTACGGGGCGGGCTCGTCGCCCAGGAAGTACGGCTTGAACGGCACCATGCCGGCGTTGACGAACAGCAGCGTCGGATCGTTGTAGAGCAGCGAGGCGCTCGGCACGACGGTGTGGTCGTGGCGCGCGAAGTGGTCGACGAAGCGCCGGAAGATGTCGTCAGTTCTCATCGTGTTCTCGTTCGGGTCGTGGTGCGGGCAGGATGTCGATGGTGGCGCGCCGGGGGGTCGTCCTCGATGGCGAGCTCGTCGCGGATCTCCGCCTCCCGCTCCTCCATCGCCGCCTTGAAGTTGGCCGTGAATCGTCCGAGGTCGACGGCTGCGTCGTCGGTGCGGCGTTCGATCTCGTCACGCAGCGGCTTCGGGAGGACCTCGCGGTAGATCTTGCGTCCGCGCAGATACACGTAGGACGCGGCGGCGGCCCCGGCGGTGAACCAGAACATGCCCTTCATCGGCTGCCCCCGGAGATGGCCTTGCGCGCGGCGTAGGTGAACGCTGCCGTCTTCACCAGCGGGCGCTGGAATACCGCGCCGATGAGGTTGGAGAACTGTGCGGCGTCCTCGCTCACCTCGGCCGCGTGCGCGGCCACCTTGCCCGCGTCGTCGGTGACCTCCGCAATGCGGTCGAGGTTGTCTCCGGCCTTCGCTGCGGCAGCCTCCAGCGCTTCCATCGCGGGGACGATACTGTCGCTCGCGCGCTTCACCGCCTCGGTGGCCTCGTCGATCGCGCCGTGCAGGCGCAGCAGCGGTCTGGCGGCGAGTGCGACGAGGACACACAACGCGATGGCGGCCAGGATGGCCGCGAGCTCAGCGACGCCCATCGTCTCCTCCTTCCTCTCCGGACGGCGCAACTCTATCCGAGTCGGCCCCGCGTGCCGAACGACGAGCGCCGTCGAGGATGTGCCGCACCGCGTCCAGGCGTTCTGCCACGGCACGCTCGGCACCGTTGTCGGTGGGCTCGTAGTACCGCGTGCCCACCAGGTCGTCGGGCAGGTACTGCTGCGCGACGACGTGATGCGGATAGTCGTGGGCGTACTTGTAGCCCTGCCCGAAGCCCGCCTGCCGGCTGGCCTTCACCGATCCGTCGCGCAGGTGCATCGGCACCTGGGCCCCCTTGCCGGCCTGCACGTCGGCGATGGCCCGGCCGATGGCCAGATACGCCGCATTGGACTTCGGTGCGGAGGCGGCGACGACGGTGGCGTGCGCGAGCGTGATCCTCGCCTCAGGCATGCCGATGAGCTGCACCGCCTGGGCTGCGGCCACGCACGTCGGCAGCACATTCGCGGCGGCGAGCCCCACGTCTTCGGAGGCGGAGATGACCAGTCGACGGGCGATGAAGCGTGGGTCCTCCCCCGCCTCGAGCATCCGCGCGAGGTAGTGCAGCGCGGCGTCGACGTCGGAGCCACGCACCGACTTGATGAAGGCCGAGATGACGTCGTAGTGCTGGTCGCCGTCGCGGTCGTAGCGCAGCGTCGCCCGATCCACGGCGGCCGAGAGGATCTCCGGCGTGACGGTCTGCGCGTCGAGCGAGATCGCTGACGCGGCCGCCTCTTCGAGGTAGGTGAGGGCCCGGCGGGCATCGCCCTGCGCCATGCGGACGAGCTCCTGCCTCGTCGCCGGCTCCAGCGCGACGGCGCCTGCCAACCCGCGTTCGTCGGCGAGGGCACGGTCGACGAGCCCGGCGATGTCGTCGTCGTCGAGCGGCTTGAGCCGTAGCAGCAGCGAGCGGGACAGCAGCGGCGCAATGACCGAGAACGACGGGTTCTCCGTCGTCGCCGCGATGAGCGTGACCAGACGATTCTCGACGGCGGGCAGCAGCGCATCCTGCTGTGTCTTGGAGAAGCGGTGGACTTCGTCGATGAACAAGACGGTGGGCTGGCCCTGATGGAGCGCGCGACGGGCGGCCTCCAGCTCCGCGCGGATCTCCTTCACTCCTGCCGACACCGCGGAGATCTCCACGAACCGCGCCCCCGACTCCCGCGACACGATGGATGCGAGGGTCGTCTTCCCGACGCCCGGTGGCCCCCACAGGAACACGCTCATCGCCTGCCCAGCGACGAGGCGCCGCAGCGGTGAGCCGGGGCCCAGCAGGTGGCGCTGGCCGACGATCTCGTCCAAGCTCCGAGGCCGCATCCGCACCGCAAGCGGAGCGCCCTCCTCTCGGGCGTCACCGAGCGACCCGACGGGCTGGTCGGAATCGAGGTTGCCGAAGAGGTCGTAGCTCACAGGCAGGCATTCTATTCCCAGCCCGGGACGGCCCCACCTTGTGGCGCAGGGACTAGGATCAAGGGCATGAAGCTCTCGGTGCTCGACCTCATTTCCGTCTCCGACAACCAGACCGTCCGCGAGGCCATCGAGGCCGCGATGCAGGGGGCCGAGCTCGTGGACGCGCTCGGTTACGAGCGCCTGTGGTTCGGCGAGTGGCACAACACCGCTGCCGTCGCCTCCACCGCCACCGACGTGCTGATCGCCGCCGCAGCAGCCCGGACCACTCGCATCCGGCTCGGAGCCGGCGGCGTGATGCTGCCCAACCACTCGCCACTGGTCGTCGCCGAGCACTACGGCACGCTCGCGCAGCTCTTCCCGGGCAGGATCGACCTGGGCATCGGGCGTGCCCCCGGTACCGACCCGGTGACGGCACACGCGTTGCGTCGCTCGAGCCAGGACCCCGAGGACGTCATGCAAAACGTCCGCTACATCCACCGCTGGCTCGACACCGGCACCGTCGGAGGGATCGAGGTGGGCGTGTCCGCAGGGACGCACGTGCCCCTGTGGGCCCTCGGATCGTCCACCGCCGGTGCGCTCATGGCCGCCACCCTCGGGCTGCCATTCGCGTTCGCCTCCCACTTCGCGCCCGAGCTGATGGAATTCGCCATCCCGCTCTACCGCGAGCGCTTCGACGCGAGCGCCGCGACGGCAGGCGTCGACAAGCCCTACCTGCAGGTGGCCGTCAACGTGCTCGCAGCCGAGACGAGCGAAGAGGCGCAGCGCCAGTTCACCACCACGCGCAACCTCTTCATCGACGTGCAGCGCACCGGCAACAGGCTTCCGCTGCGCGCCCCCGCAGACCTGGACCCGAACGTCTCCGAGCTCGAGCTTGCGCGCGTGGAGACCCAGCTCGCCGTGCGCGCCGTCGGGACGCCCGACGAGGTGCTGGCCAAGCTCGAGGAGATCGCTGCCCGCTACGGCGCCGACGAGATCATCACCGTCACCTACGCGCACGACCCGTCGGTGCGCCGCAGGTCCCTCGAGCTCGTCGCCGAGGCCGCCGGCCTGCCGAGAGCGTGAGGTTGACAATGCGACTCGCAATCCTGGACTTGGTCTCCGTCTCCTCCGGCCAAGACGTCGCCGACGCCCTCGAAGCTTCCATGCAGGCCGCCGAGCTCGCGGACCGGCTGGGCTACGAGCGGCTGTGGTTCGCCGAACACCACAACACCGTCGCGGTGGCTGCCTCCTCCACTGCCCTGCTGATCGGGCAGGCGGCGGCTCGCACCCGACGAATCACCGTCGGCTCCGGCGGGATCATGCTGCCCAACCATGCCCCGCTCAACGTCGCCGAGGACTTCGGCACGCTGGCCAGGATGTTCCCCGGCCGCATCGAATTGGGTTTGGGACGCGCTCCCGGCACCGACCAGCTCACCGCGAGTGCGCTGGCCCGCTCCAGCGCGGAGCCCAGGGAATTCATGCGCAACATCGGCCACCTGCACGAATGGTTCGCCTCCGGCAGCGTCGGAGGGATCTCCGTCGGGGTGGCGGCCGGCACGAAGGTGCCCATGTGGATGCTCGGTTCGTCGACGGCCGGCGCCACCATGGCGGGCATGCTCGGCCTCCCGTACTCGTTCGCCTCCCACTTCGCGCCGGACATGCTGCACGTCGCCATCGAGACGTACCGCGAACACTTCGATCCGACGGCGCCCACCGCCCAGATCGACGAGCCCTACGTGCAGATCGGCGTCAATGTGCTCGCCCATGAGACCCCGGGCGAGGCGGAACGTCTCTTCACGTCCACGCAGCGCATGTTCCTGGCATTGCGACGCTCCGGCGGCCGTCTCCCCCTGCAGCCCCCTGCCCCGCTCGAGGAGGCGAACCAGCTCGAGCTCGACATGCTCGACCATGCCCTCTCCGTCCGTGCGGTCGGCACCCCGGACGTCGTCGCCGCCCGACTGAAGGAGATCCAGGTGAGCACCGGTGCCGATGAGCTCATCACCGTCACCTACGCGCACGACCCCGGCGACCGCCTCCGTTCCCTGGAGTTGGTGGCCGGGGCCGTGCTGGGTGCCTGATCAGGCCTTCGGGCCCTCGTCGGACTTCTCCGCCTTCTTCTCGGGCTTGAAGTCGACGCCGGTCTCCTTGCGCTGAGCCGCGGAGATTGGAGCCGGTGCCGCAGTCAGCGGGTCGTAGCCGCCACCCGACTTCGGGAAGGCGATCACGTCGCGGATCGACTCCGACTTGCTGAGCAGGGAGACGATGCGGTCCCAGCCGAAGGCGATGCCGCCATGCGGCGGGGCGCCGAACTGGAACGCGTCCAGCAGGAAGCCGAACTTCTCCTGCGCGTCTGCTTCCGAGATGCCCATCACCTTGAACACGCGCTCCTGCACGTCGCGACGGTGGATACGGATGGAGCCGCCTCCGATCTCGTTGCCGTTGCACACCATGTCGTAGGCGTACGCGAGCGCGCTGCCGGGGTCGGTGTCGAACGTGTCGAGACACTCGGGCTTCGGCGAGGTGAAAGCGTGGTGCACGGCGGTCCACTGGCCAGCGCCGACCGCGACGTCGCCCTCCGCCTTGGCCTCGGAAGCGGGCTTGAACAGCGGAGCGTCAACCACCCAGAGGAAGCTCCAGGCATCATCGTCGATGAGTCCACAGCGCTGCGCGATCTCGTTGCGGGCCGCGCCCAGGAGGGCCTGCGACGCGGACCTCGAGCCTGCGGCGAAGAAGATGCAGTCGCCGGGCTTGGCACCGGTGGCCGCCGCGAGACCCGCGCGCTCGTCGTCGGTGATGTTCTTCGCGACGGGGCCGCCCAGCTCGCCGGCGTCGTCGAGCGTGACGTAGGCGAGTCCCTTCGCGCCGCGCTGGCGCGCCCACTCCTGCCACGCGTCGAACGTGCGGCGCGGCTGCGAGCCTCCGCCGGGCATGACGATGGCGCCGACGTAGTCGGCCTGGAAGACGCGGAACGTGGTGTCCTTGAAGTACTCCGTCAGCTCGGTGATCTCGAGGTCGAAACGAAGGTCAGGCTTGTCGGAGCCGTACCGGTCCATCGCCTCGAGGTAGCTGATGCGCTGGAACGGGGCCTGCAACTCGACGCCGATCAGCTTCCAGATCTCGCTCACGATCTGCTCGCCCAGCGCGATGACGTCGTCCTGATCGACGAAGCTCATCTCGATGTCGAGCTGCGTGAACTCCGGCTGGCGATCGGCGCGGAAGTCCTCGTCGCGGTAGCAGCGCGCGATCTGGTAGTAGCGCTCCATACCCGCCACCATGAGGAGCTGCTTGAACAGCTGCGGTGACTGCGGCAGCGCATACCACGAGCCCGGCGCCAGTCGGGCCGGCACGACGAAGTCGCGTGCGCCCTCGGGGGTGGAGCGGGTGAGCGTCGGGGTCTCGATCTCTACGAAGTCGTGCGCCTCGAGGACGCGCCGAGCCGCCTGGTTGACCTTCGAGCGCAGGCGGATGTTGGCCCCCGGCTTCGGGCGGCGCAGGTCGAGGTAGCGGTACTTGAGGCGCGCCTCCTCGCCCACCTGGACGCGCTCGTCGATCTGGAACGGCAACGGGGCCGACGGGTTCAGCACCTCGAGCTCCTCGATCGCCACCTCGATCTCGCCAGTGGCGAGCTCTGGGTTGTCGTTGCCCTCGGGGCGGCGCTCGACGATGCCGCGCACCTTGATGCAGTACTCGTTGCGCAGGTCGTGCGCGCCCGTCTCCTCGAGCAGCTCGTCGCGGACGACGACCTGCGCCCGGCCGGAGGCGTCACGCAGATCGATGAAGGCGACTCCGCCGTGATCCCTGCGCTTGGCCACCCATCCTGCGAGAACGACTTCCTGACCGATGTGCTCCGTGCGGAGCGTGCCTGCATCGTGTGTGCGGATCACGGGTATTCCTTTCGTCGACGGCTGCATAGACGGTGCAGCCCTGCGGGCTCGATCCTATCCCCCGGCCGCAGGGACGCGCCACGTCACGCGAGGCGGCGAGGGGCAGGGAGTGGGTCGGCTGGTTTCGACACGCCGCCTCCGGCGGCGGCTCAACCAGCGAGGAAAGACCGGCGGGTCAACCAGCGGGGAAAGACGCGGCGGCGGGAGAACCAGCGAGGAAAGACCGGCGGGTCAGCCGAACACGATGCCCGGCCGGAGGTCCGCCGTCGGGGGCTCCCACAGCTGCGGGTCCGCATCCACCTGCTCCCCGGTGCGGATGTCCTTCACCGACGAGGAGCCGAACCACACGAACGGGATGCCGCGGCGCTCCGCATAGCGGATCTGCTTGCCGAACTTGTCGGCCTTCGGCGCCACCTCACACGCGATGCCGCGTGCGCGCAGCACGTTGGCGACGCCAATCGACGCCTCGCGGCTGTCCTCATTGTCGACTGCCACCAGCACCACCGACGGCACGCTGCGGTCCGCGGCGAGACGCCCCTTGGCGATCAGCGGGGCCAGGATGCGCGTGATGCCGAAGCTGTAGCCGACCCCCGGGAAGGTGACCTTGCCGTCGGACGCAAGGGAGTCGTAGCGGCCTCCCGAGGCCACCGAGCCGAGGTGCTCGGAGCCGTCGAGGAAGGTCTCGTAGACGGTGCCCGTGTAGTAGTCCAGCCCACGAGCGATCTTCAGATCCGCCACGAGGCGCTCCGAGCGGGCAACACGCACGAGCTGCGCGAGCTCCGCAAGCCCCTCGTCGAGCAGCGGGTGGGCCACGCCCAGCGCGCGGACCTCGTCGACGAAGGACTCGTCGCTGGCACTGATGCCCGCCAACGCCACGCACGCGCCGGCCTGGCCGTCGGTCAGGCCCAGCTCCCCGGTGAGGAGCTCGCGGACCGCGTCGGGGCCGATCTTGTCGTACTTGTCGACACGCTGCAGCACCGCCGACGGCTCCTCGATGCCGAGCCCGCGGTAGAAGCCCTCGGAAAGCTTGCGGTTGTTCACATGGATCGTGGCCGTGGGCAGGCCGAGCTCCTCGTGGAGGCGTGCGAACACGTCGAGCGCCACCAGCGGGATCTCGACGTCATGGTGCGCCGCCAACGTGCCCTGCCCGACGATGTCGATGTCCGCCTGCAGGAACTCGCGGTAGCGGCCCTCCTGCGGACGCTCCCCCCGCCACACCTTCTGCATCTGGTAGCGGCGGAACGGGAACTGCAGGTGCCCCGCGTGCTCCATCACGTAGCGCGCGAACGGGACCGTCAAGTCGAAGTGCAGGCCCAGCTCCGCCACGTCGTCCTCCGCGGCGTGCAACCGCTTGACGACGTAGATCTCCTTGTCGATCTCGCCCTTGCGCGCAAGCTGCTCCAACGGCTCTAGGGCGCGCGTCTCCACCGGAGCGAAGCCGTGGAGCTCGAACGTCGCGCGCACCACGTCGAGAACCCGCTGCTCGACGATGCGCCCAGCGGGCAGGAACTCGGGAAAACCGGACAGGGGCTTGGGACGCATCAGTCCACCTTCAGGAAGTCTGCTTGCAGGTACGGATTGGTGGCGAGTTCGTCGCCGAGCGTCGTCGCTGGGCCGTGGCCGGGGAGCATGGTGCTCACGCGGTCCACGTCGGCGACGATGCGCCGGAGCGAATCGCGCATCTCCGACATGCTACCGCCGGGGAAATCCGTGCGCCCAATGCTGCCTGCGAACAACACGTCACCGCTCAGGATCACCGACTGCCCACCATGCGAAACCTCGAGCAGACAGGATCCCTTCGTGTGGCCCGGGGCCTCGGTCATCGCCACCCGCAGCGGACCCACCTCCTGTTCGCGCCGCAAGGTCACCACGTCGCGCACGGGCGGGAGCTCGTCGGTGCCGCCCAACATCTGGGGCAGGAACTGCGCCGACGCCGCACTCAACGCCAACCCAGGCTTGGTGAGCAGTGGCTGATCGGGCTCGGTGAGGTGCAGGGGGATCTCGAACCGCTCGGCGAGCACGTGCGCGTCGCCGACGTGGTCGATGTGACCGTGGGAGCCGAGCAAGGCCACGGGCACGAGCGAGAGCTCGTCCAGGCGGGCCGCGATCTCGGCGGCACCGAAGATGCCGGGATCCACGACGACCACCTCCGGCGACTGCTCGGAAGGCTGGAGGATGTAGCAGTTGGCCTGCCACGGTGAGACGACGAGACGGTGAATGAGCACGACAGCACCCTATCGGGATAGATTGGGCCCATGAGCGAACAGCAAGCGCCCGCAGACTTCGGCCGTGTCGACGCCGACGGCACCGTCTTCGTCCGCGTTGGTGACACCGAACGAAGCGTCGGGCAGATCCCCGACTCCACCCCCGAAGAAGCCCTGCAGTTCTACGTCAGGCGATATGAGAATCTCGCCGCTGAGATTCAACTGCTGGCATCGCGCATCGACGCGCAGGCGATGAAGCCAGAGGCCGCGCGGGCCGCGATCAAGAAGGCGCGCACCAACGTCGAGGAGGCACACGCCGTCGGCGACCTGCAGGCCCTGCTCGACCGTCTCGACGTGCTCGACGCGCAGCTCCCAGCCCAGATCGAGGCTCGGAAGGCTGCACGTGCGGAAGCCAACGCTGCCGCCGTCGAGGCGAAGACCGCGATGGTCGAGGAGGCCGAGCAGCTCGCCGCCGGCCGCGACTGGAACCACGGCGTCGAGCGATTCCGCGCACTGCTCGACCAGTGGAAGGTGCTCCCCCGTGCCGACAAGGCCACCGACGATGAGCTCTGGCATCGGTTCAGCTCGGCGCGCACGCAGTACACGCGCCGCCGCAAGGCCCACTTCGCAGAGCTCAACGCCCAGCGCGACGAGGCGAAGGCCCTGAAGGAGGCCATCATCGCCGAGGCCGAGCCCCTGGCGACCTCCACAGACTGGGGGCCGACGTCGGGCATGTTCCGCGATCTCATGCAGCGTTGGAAGGCGGCCGGCTCCGCACGCCGTGCCGACGACGAGGCGCTCTGGCGCCGATTCCGCGCCATCCAGGACCAGTTCTTCGAGGCCCGTTCGGCCGCGCAAAACGCCGTCGAGGGTGAACAGGGAGAAAACCTCGCCAAGAAGCAGGCACTCGTCGAACAGACGGAGGCCGCGCTCGAGGGCGTCACCGACGTCGAACAGGCCAAGCAGATCCACCGCGACTTCCTCGCGCAGTTCTCCGAGATCGGGCACGTGCCGCGGGGCGCGATCCGCGACCTCGACACGCGCGTGCGCCGCATCGGCGAGCGCGTCTCCGACCTGGAGGCCGCCGAATGGCGCCGCACCGACCCGGAGGCGCGTCAGCGCGCCGACGACATGGTCTCCAAGTTCCAGGAGCAGGTGGACCGCCTCGAGAAGGAGCTCGCTGCCGCCGAGGCCAAGGGCGACCAGCGCAAGGCCAAGGACGCACGCAAGTCCCTCGAGACCTACCAGGCCTGGCTTGACCAGGCCAAGGCGACCGCGTCGGAGTTTCGCGCCTGAGCAAGCCCGCTGACTCCCTTGACCGGTAGGCACGACGTCTGCCGTGGGGCCGCCACCCTGAGTTGGGTGGTGGCCCCACGGTCGTTCATGTGGGCGATGCGTCTCGATGCGCGCGGCTCCGCCGCGCTCACTCGACGAACAGAGGGCCCGGACGCCACGGACGCAGGACGAACAGGAAGGTCGACACGTCTCGATGCGCGCGGCTCCGCCACGCTTACTCGACGAACAGGGGACCCGGACGCCACGGACGCAGGACGGACAGGAAGGTCGACACGTCTCGATGCGCGCGGCTCCGCCGCGCTTACTCGACGAACGGGGGCCCGGACGCCGCGCCTACTCGACGAACGGAGGTCGGACTAGCCCTGGGTGCGGAACACGTCGAAGACGCCGGGGACCCGCCGAAGCTGCGAGATGATGTGCTGCAGGTGGGTCGGATCGGCCGCCTCGAACGTCAGCTTCCCATTGAACTGACGCTGCTTCGCCGACGTCAACGACACGGAAATGATGTCGATGTGCTGCTGTGCCAACATCGTCGTGATGTCCGACAGCAAACCGGTGCGGTCGATGCCATTCAACTCCAACGCGACGACGAAGTTCTCCGTCGCAGCCTCGTTCCAACGCACGTCGACGATCCGCTCCGGCTGCTCCAACAGGGCCGGCACGTTGCTGCACGACCGCAAGTGGACGCTCACCCCATCACCCTTGGTGACGTAACCGATGATGTCGTCGCCGGGCAGGGGCGAACAACACTTGGCAAACTTCGCCATGACCGTGTCGTCGCCGTCGACGAGCACCGCCGCCGTCGCCGCCCGCGCAGGCTTCGGCCTGGCCGAGACCTGCGGCAGGTCCTCGCTCACCGTGTCGAGCGCCTCGTCCTCCCCGCCGTGCAGCGCAATGAGCTTCCCGACGACCGCCTGCGCCCCAAGATGCCCCTCACCCACCGCGACGTACAGCCCCGACACATCCTTCTGCCCGAGCTCGTGCGCGACCGCCGTGAGGTTCTCCAAATTGAGCAGACGCTGCAACGGCAGACCATGCCGGCGCAGTTCCTTCGCCAACAGATCCTTGCCCTGCTCCATCGCCTCGTCGCGGCGCTCCCTCGAGAAGTGCTGGCGGATCTTCTGCTTCGCCCTCGAGGTGACGACGAAGTTCAGCCAGTCACGGCTGGGCCCGGCCTCGTCGGTCTTGGCGGTGAGGATCTCCACCTTGTCGCCCTGCTGCAGTGGCGTGCTCAGTGACACGAGCCGACCGTTGACCCTCGCCCCGATGCATCGGTAGCCCACCTCGGTGTGCACCGAGAACGCGAAGTCCACCGGCGTCGCCCCCACGGGCAGCGCAGTCACCTCGCCCTTCGGCGTGAACACGTAGATCTCGTCGGAATTGATCTCGAATAGCACCGAATCCAGGAACTCCGACGGATCCTCGGTCTCCTTGCTCATCACCGAGAGCTGGTGCATGGCCCGAAGCCCCGCCTCCTCGGGCGAGATCCCGTCACGCAGATTCTGCTTGTACTTCCAGTGCGCCGCGACACCATACTCGGCGCGGCGGTGCATCTCGTGCGTGCGGATCTGCAGCTCGACAGGCTCCTTGTTGGCGCCGAGCACCGTCGTGTGCAGCGACTGGTACATGTTGAACTTCGGATTCGCGATGTAGTCCTTGAACCGCCCAGGGATCGGCTTCCACGCGGCATGCGCCACCCCCAGCACCGCGTAGCAGTCCTGCACGTCGTCGACGAGCACGCGAAGCCCGATCAGATCGTAGATGTCGCGGAAGTCACGCCCGCGCACCATCATCTTCTGGTAGATCGAGTAGTAGTGCTTCGGGCGGCCGTAGACCGTCGCCTGGATCTTCGACTCGGCAAGCAGCTTCTGGAACGTCGCGATCAGTTCGCGCAGCGTCGCCTCGCGTTCGGGAGCCGCCGACTGCACCATGTCGACGATCTCCTTGTAGAACTCTGGCTCGATCACCTGGAAGCTCAGGTCCTCCAGCTCCCACTTGATCGTGTTCATTCCGAGGCGGTGGGCCAGGGGCGCGAAGATGTTGAGGGTCTCCGTCGCGATGCGGATCTGCTTGTCGGGGCGCAACGAGCCCAAGGTGCGCATGTTGTGTAGACGGTCGGCCAGCTTGATCACCAACACGCGCACCTCCTCCGAGGTGGCCATGATCATCTTGCGGATCGTCTCGGCCTTGGCCGTCTCCCCGTACGTGATCTTGTCCAGTTTCGTCACGCCGTCGACCATGCGGGCGACCTCGTCGGAGAAGTCGACGCGGCACTGGTCGAGCGTGTACGGCGTGTCCTCGACGGTGTCGTGCAGCAGCGCCGCGACGATGACCGGCTCCGTCATGCCGAGCTCGGCAAGGATCGTCGCGACGGCGAGCGGATGCGTGATGTACGGGTCGCCCGACTTGCGGGTCTGGCCGAAGTGATAGCGCTCCGCGGTCCGGTAGGCGCGCTCGATCAGGTCCAGATCGGCCTTGGGATGGTTGGCGCGCACGATCGAGAACAGCGGGTCCAACACGGCCGACCGGGGGCGCGCCGAACCCAACCTCGCCAGGCGCTGACGCATGCGCTGCCAGGAGGGTTGTTGCTCGGCAACCTCACGAATCTCCATCATGCTCCCATCAGCCCGGCCGGGAGCACGATTCTACTCTCAATCGTCGAGGCGCTTCGTGACGTTCGGGTCCGCCGGCGCCGCCCGCCGGATGACGATGAGCTGGTCGCCGGTCTCGATCCGGGCCACCGTCGAGTCGTAGAACCGTCGCAGCGTGTCATTGCGGATGATGCCGATGACCTTCTCCCCGACGACCGCCGACGGCGACTGGCCCACCTCCTGCGGCTCGGCCTGGCGCTGGTGCACCTCCAAGCCCTCCCCGCCGGTCAACATGTCCTGGATGATCGCGCCCAGGTCGGGACCGATGGCGGACAGGCCCAGGAGTCGACCGACCGTCTCCGAGCTCGTGACCACACTCGTGGCACCCGACTGCTTCACCAGCGGCACGTTCTGGTGCTCCCGCACGGCCACGACGACGTTCGCCGACGGGTTGAGCTGCCGCACCGTGAGCGTCGCAAGGATGGCCGCGTCGTCGCGGTCGAGACAGATGACCACCTCGCGCGCCTTCGGCACCTCCGCCCGACGCAGCAGGTCTCGCCGAGTGGCGTCCCCCAGGAAGGCGGCCAGGCCGTCGAAGTTCGCGTCCGCGATCGCGGACTCCTTCCCGTCGATGACGACGATGCGATCGGCCTGCTCCCCCTGCCTGCGCAGAGTGTTGACCGCGGACCGGCCCTTCGTGCCGTAGCCAATGACGACGATGTGGTTGCGCATTCTTCTCCTCCAGCGTCCGTCGCGAATCGCTCGGCTCCCCTCGTTGGCGAGCACCTCGATCGTGGTGCCGACCAACAGGACCAGGAACGAGATCCTGAGGGGCGTGATGACGATGGCGTTGATCAGACGGGCGTGCGGCGCCACGGGGGTGATGTCCCCGTAGCCGGTGGTGGTGACGGTCACCGTCGAGTAGTAGAGGGCGTCGATGAGGCTCACCCCGTCGTTCGCGACGTTGTCGGAATACGCGTCGGAGTCCAGCCACACGATCATCGTGCTCAGCAGCAGGAGCAGCAGCGCGAGGAGCCCCCGTCGGGCCAGCTCCTTGAACGGCGACGAGGCCACGCGCGGTGGCGACACCAGCGCGCGGTTGCCCTGCCTGAGCCCGGAGGCCATCGCGTCAGCCCTTGACCACCGACGAGAGCTCGCCGATGCCCTGCCGAGCCAACAGTTCCCTGCCGCCCAGGAACTCGAGCTCGAGCAACACCGAGACGTGGACCAGTTCGGCCCCGAGCTGACGCAGCAGACCCGCCGTCGCGGCGATGGTCCCGCCGGTGGCGAGCACGTCGTCGACGACGAGCACCCGCGCCCCCGGCTGGATGGCGTTCCTGTGCACCGTCAGCGTCTCCGAGCCGTACTCGAGGTCGAAGGACTGGGAGAACACGTCACCGGGCAGCTTCCCGGGCTTGCGCACCGGCACGAAGCCGACGCCGAGCTCGATGGCCACCGGCGCGGCGAAGATGAACCCGCGCGCTTCCATCCCGACGACCACGTCCACGCCCTGCGGCGCAGCCTGCGCCATCGCGTGCACCGCCTGCCGGAACTGCACCGGCGACGCGAGCAGCGGAGTGATGTCCTTGAACACCACGCCGGGCTTCGGGAAGTCCGGGACATCGTGGATCAGTGAGGCGATCTCGTTCACCGCTTCCCCTTCCGCTGGGCGCGGGTGGTGTGCGTGCGGCGCTCGCGCCGCTCCAGATGGGTGGCTGCAGGCTGCGTCACGTCGACGACGGCGGCCTCGTCCGATGTCGCAGCCTTCGTCGAAATCCTGTGCTCCGAGCGTGCCAAGCGGCGTTCGAGCTGCTCGCGGTGCTCGCGCATCGCGGGCGTGCGCTCCTTGAACCAGGCCAGCAGCGGCGTCGCGATGAAGATCGACGAGAACGTGCCGGCGATCATGCCGACCAGCAGGACCAGACCCAGGTCCTTGAGCGGGCCAGAGTTGCCGTACACGCCTGCGAGGAACATGGCGAACACCGGGAGAACGCCGATGACCGTCGTGTTGATGGAACGCACCAGCACCTGGTTGATGGCGAGGTTGGCCTGTGCGGTGAAGGTCTTGTTGCCCTTCGTGAGCTCCCGCGTGTTCTCCTTGACCTTGTCGAAGACGACCACCGTGTCATAGAGGGAGTAGCCCAGGATCGTCAACAGACCGATGAGCGTCGACGGCGTGACGGTGAAGCCGACGATCGCGTAGACCCCCAACGTGATGATCATGTCGTGGGCCAGCGCGATGATGGCCGCGAGCGCCATCCGCCAGTCGCGGAAGTAGACGGCGATCAGCCCCATGACCAGCAGGAGGAACACTGCGACGGCAACCGCCGCCCCCTGGGAGATCTTGTCGCCCCACGAGCCACCGATGGTGTTGTAGGTGACGTCGTCCGGGGAGGCCCCGACGAGCTCGGCGATGTCGGTGCGCGTCTGGGCGATCTCTGCGGGCGTGAGCGGACGCGTCTGGATGCGCACGGCCGTGTCACCGATGGAGAAGACCTGCGCGTCGAGCCCCTGGACGGCGAACGACTGGGTCCCCTCGCGCACCTCCTCGATCGTCTGGGACTGGGCCGCCACGGGCGCCTGGAAGTCGGTGCCGCCGCGGAACTCGATGCCGAGCGTCAGCTGCTTGAACACCACCACCAGCAGCGACACCACGATCGCCGCCAGGGTGATGGAGAACCACAGCTTGCGGTTGCCCATGAAGTCGTAGGCGAGCTTGCCGGTGTAGAGGCGGTGGGCGATGCCCCGGCTGGAGGCCTGGGGGGTCTCCTGCGCGGCCTGTTCGGTGTGCTGGGTCTCGGCCATCTCAGGCCTCCTTCCTGCGCACCCGACGCCCGAGGAGGCGTTCGCGGGACACGCCCATCTTGTCGGCGCTCAGGCCCGAGAGTGGGTGCCCCTCGCCGAAGAACTTCGTGCGGCCCAGCAGCGACACCAGCGGCTTGGTGAAGCAGAACACGAGCACGAGATTGATGAAGGTGGTGAGCCCCAGCGCGAACGCAAAGCCCTGGACGCCGCCCACGGCCAGCACGTACAGGACGATGGCCGAGAGGATCGACACGGAGTTGGCGATCAGGATGGTGCCGCGCGCCTTCTTCCAGCCGGACTCGATCGCCGCGCGCAGGCTGCGCCCCTCGCGGATCTCGTCGCGAATTCGCTCGAAGTAGATGATGAACGAGTCCGCGGTGACCGCCACGCCGACGATCGTGCCCGCAATGGACGCCAAGCTGAGGGTGAAGCCGACGGCCGTGCCCAGCAGCGTCATCAGGACATACGTCGTCACGCCGGCGACGATCAGGGAGCTCAGCACCACCAGGCCGAGGCCGCGGTAGTAGAACAGCGCGTAGACGCCGACCACCAGGATGCCCAGCAGGCCCGCGATGAGGCCGACCCGGAGCTGCTCGGCACCGAGCGTCGGCGAGACGCTCTCCACCTGCGAGGGCTCGAAATCGAGCGGCAGCGCGCCGAACTTCAGCACGTTGGCCAGCGACTGCGCCTCGGCGGGCGTGAACTGCCCGGTGATCTGTGCCTGGCCGTTCGTGATGGCCGCCTCCACCCGTGCCGCAGAGCGCACCTTGCCGTCCAGGACGATCGCGAACATGTTGGTGGGCTCCGCCTTGGTCACGAGCGCGCGGGTGACGTCGCCGAAGCGGTCCGTGCCCTCGCCGTCGAACGTGAGCGACACTGCCCAGGCGAGGTCTCCCTGGGGAATGCCTGCCATCGCGTCGGTGACGTTGCGGCCCTGCACGGCCACCGGTCCAAGCAGATACTTCTGCAGGCCATCGGTGTCGCAGACCACCTGGGCTCGGTCGAGTACGTCGACGTGCGGATCGCCGCACTCGTAGTCCTGGAAGGCCTGGAGGTCCTCGTCGGTGGCCTGATAGGCCAGCACTTCGTCGACGGGGAGGAGCGTGCCCTGCCCCTCCTCAGGACGCGGGAGCGGATCGACGGCCGTCTCCGGCTCGGTCGCGCCCGCGGCAAACGTGGTCTGGAGCACCGGACGGAACTCCAGCTGCGCGGTGGCGCCGACGAGCTCGACAAGGTCGTCGCGAGTCACGTTGGGGGCGGAGACGATGATGTTGCGGTCGCCCATGGTGGTGACCGACGCCTCACCGACGCCCATGCCGTCGACGCGCTGCTGGATGATGGAGACCGCCAGCGCGAGGGACTCGGGCGTCACCTCGGCGTTGGTGGCCGTGAGCGTGATGGTCATGCCGCCCTGCAGATCGAGACCGAGCTTCGGAGCCCAGGTCTTCGTGCCGGCCATGATGCCGAACAGGACACCGAGGACGAAGAACAGGCCCAGGATGACAAGCCAGGGCCGGGAACGACGGGAAGTGGTTGCCACGATGGTGAGCGGTCAGCGATCCGTGCGGGGCTCGTCCTGCGCGGCGGGGGGCTCGTCCTGCGGCTCGAACACGGTGGGCTCGTCGTCGCTCGGCTCCTCCGCCTCCGACGACTCCCCTTCGTACTCGAACTCCTCCTGATCCGCGGTGACGGCGCCGACGAGATGGGTCTTGTCGACGGTGACCTCGACACCGGGCGCAATCTCCGCAATCACCTGGCGCTCGCCCACGTGCAGGAGCGTCGCGTAGATGCCGGAGGTGAGCCGCACGCGCGTGCCGGGAGCGAGCTGGCTCAGCATGTCCTGATGCTCACGCATCCGCTTCTGCTGCGGGCGGATCATCATGAAGTACACGATCGCGCCGAACAGCACGACCATGAGAATCAAATCAAAGCCTGGAGGCATTGGAGCACTTTCCTCGGGGACGAAATGGTGGCCTGTGGCACAAGCCACCGCTCAGAATAGCCCAACCTCGCGGATTCCCCGCCACGCTCACAGGTCGAACAGCGAATCCGAACGATCCGCCGGTACCGCCAGCCCGAGATGCAGGTACGCCGCCGGCGTCGCCACCCGGCCCCGCGGCGTGCGCATCATCAGCCCCTCACGAATGAGGAAGGGCTCAGCCACCTCGGAGACCGTGTCGACCTCCTCGCCGACGCTGAGCGCCAGCGTCGACAGGCCCACCGGCCCGCCGCCGAACTTGCGCACCAGGGAGTCCAGCACGGATCGGTCCAGGCGGTCGAGGCCGCGCTCGTCCACCTCGTACAACTCCAGCGCGGCGCGGGCCACGTCGCGGTGCAGGTGCGGATGGCCCTTGACCTGCCCGAAGTCGCGCACCCGCCGGAGCAGTCGGTTGGCGATGCGGGGCGTGCCTCGGCTGCGGCTCGCGATCTCGCGCGCCGCCTCGGCGGCGAGGTCTACGGCGAGCTTCGACGCGGAGGCGGCGACGATGCCCGTGAGGGCCTCGTCGGTGTAGAAGTCCAGTTGGGCAGTGAAGCCGAACCGGTCGCGCAGCGGTCCCGGCAGCAGGCCGGCGCGCGTCGTCGCGCCAACGAGCGTGAACTGCGGGAGATCGATGGGGATGGCCGTGGCGCCAGGGCCCTTGCCGACGATCACGTCCACGCGGAAGTCCTCCATCGCGAGGTACAGCATCTCCTCGGCGGGCTTCGAGAGCCGGTGGATCTCGTCGATGAACAGCACCTCGTGTTCGTCGAGACCCGAGAGGATGGCTGCGAGGTCCCCCGCGTGTTGGATCGCGGGACCCGAGGTGATCCGGAGGTTGACGCCCAGTTCGTTGGCGATGATCATCGCCAGGGTCGTCTTGCCGAGTCCGGGCGGGCCGGAGAGCAGCACGTGATCGGGCGACGAGCCGCGGTGGCGCGCGGCGTCGAGGACGAGGGCGAGCTGGTCGCGCACGCGGGGCTGTCCCTCGAACTCGTCGAGCAGCTTGGGCCGAAGCGCCGACTCGAAGTCGCGCTCCTCGAGCGTCGCGTCCGGATCCACCGGCGATCGTTCGGTCATCGCTTCGCCAGCGCCCCGAGCGCTGCCCGCATGAGACGGCCCAGCGGAATGTCCGGATCCTCATCCACCAAGGGCGCGACGGCGTCGCAGGCCTTCTCGGCCTCCTTCGCGGACCAGCCGAGCCCCTCGAGACCCTCGGTGACCTCTGCGCGCCAGCGCGCATCGCCGGTAGGCGACGAGGGCCGCACGGCGTCGTCGGTGCCTGCGAGGACCAGCACCTTGTCCTTCAGCTCGATGACCATCTTCTGCGCGCCCTTCGGTCCGATACCGGGCACGGCCGTCAGCCGTCGGACGTCGCCTGCGGAGATGGCCTGACGGATTTCTGCGGGGGTGAGGACGCTCAACATGGCGCCGGCCACCTTGGGACCGACGCCCGACGCACCCTGCACGATCTCGAAGGCCTCACGCTCGGCGTCGGTGGCGAAGCCCCACATCGACAGCGAATCCTCGCGCACGATGAGGCTGGTGTGGAGCGTCGTCGGCTCCCCGACGCGCGCGGCTGCCGCCGTCGAGGGATTGGTGAGCACGCGGAATGCGACACCGTGCACGTCGACGACGACCCACGAGGCGCCTGCGGAGAGCACCTCTCCGGTGAGTTGGGCGATCACAGGGCTCCCTTCGCTGCGGCCACCGCGGCCGCGTATCGATTGGTGCGTGGTCCGCGCCAGGCGTGCGTGACGGCGATCGCCAGGGCATCGGCGGCGTCCGCCGGCGACGGCGGGGCATCCAGCCGGAGGATGCGGGTCATCATCGCGATCATCTGCGCCTTGTCTGCGGTGCCGGATCCCGTCACGGCGGCCTTGACCTCGCTCGGCGTGTGGTAGGCGACGTCGAGGCCGGCCCGGGCACCCACCAGCGACGCCACCCCCGCCGCCTGCATCGTGTCCATCACGGAGTGGCGGTTGTGCTGCGCGAACACCCGTTCGATGGCCATCGCCTCCGGGCGGTACTCCTCCACCCAGGCGATGAGCCGTCGCTCGATCTCGACGAGCCGCTGCGGCGTCTCGAGCGTCGCGGGCGTGCGCACGACACCCACCGCGACGAACCGCGCCCGGCCCTGGGTGGCGTCGACGACCCCGATCCCACACCTGGTGAGACCGGGGTCGATGCCGATGACGCGCAAGGCGAGGCTCAGTCTTCCGCTTCGAGGGCGGCCTCGACCTCGTCGGTCAGGTCCATGTTGGTGAAGACGTTCTGCACGTCGTCGGAGTCCTCGAGGGCGTCGATGATGTTGAGCACCTTGCGGGCGACGTCGACCTCGCTGACGGGCGAGTCGAACGAGGCGACGAACTGCACCTCGGCCGAGTCGTATTCGAGGCCCGCGGCCTGAATGGCCTTGCGCACCTCGACGAGGTCGCTCGGGTCGCTGAGTGCCTCCCAGTTGTCGCCGGCGTCCTCGACCTCCTCCAGGCCCGCCTCGAGCGCAACCTCCATCACGTCGTCCTCGGAGAGGTCGCGTCCGCCCTGGCGCTTGGCCAGCGCGACGACGCCCTTGCGGGAGAACATGCGCTGCACTGAGCCGACGTCGGCCATGGTGCCGCCGTTGCGCGTGACGCCCAGGCGCACTTCCGTGGCCGAACGGTTGCGGTTGTCGGTGAGGCATTCGATCAGGATGGCGACGCCCGCCGGGCCGTACGCCTCGTACATGATCGTCTCGTAGTCCGCGCCGCCGGACTCGGCACCCGAGCCGCGCTTGACGGCACGATCGATGTTGTCGTTGGGCACCGACGACTTCTTGGCCTTCTGGATGGCGTCGTACAACGTCGGGTTGCCAGACGGGTCACCGCCACCCGTGCGCGCCGCGACCTCAATGTTCTTGATCAGCTTGGCGAACAGCTTGCCGCGCTTCGCGTCGATCGCGGCCTTCTTGTGCTTGGTGGTGGCCCATTTGGAGTGACCTGACATTGGCGGCCTTTCCGGGTGGTCGGGAACGGAACGAGCCAAGTGTAGCCGCCATCCCCGGATGCGTCGGCATGCCGCACCGAGTCACGGCGGTGCGGCATCAACGCCAGATGCGAGCCCTCGACGCACGCGGGCGCGGCTGCGCCTGCTGCCACAGCCTGCGCCACCTCGCCCCGACCACCGGCGTCGCCGCGACGATCCCCCGTCGACGCTGCTCCACCTCCCACCAGGACAGGTCTCCCTCGCCGACGAGCGACTCGACGCGCACCTGCACGTCCTGCGTGATCTCGTCGATCGCCCGCCCCCTGACGTGCACCGGCGAGCCGAAGCGCACGGACACCTTCGGGCGCGAGTGCAGCCTGAGCTTCAGCGTGTCCGCCAGCCGGTAGGAGCCGACGATGCCTACGGGCACGATGTCCACCGAATGCTGCGTGGCCAGCTCTGCGGCGGTGGCCGGAAACTCCCCCACCAGCCGCCCGCCGGCCGGGTCCGCGGAGAACACGACGACGGTGCGTCCGTCGCTGAGGGCGCGGCTGAGGCCATGCGAACGGGGCCGAAGCTTGCGCGGCAGGGCGAGCCAGAGGATCTGCCTGTCGAGCGTGCCCGCGGCGTTGACGGCCAGGACGAACGGGGTCTGGATCCCGACGAGCGCCTCCCGCCCGACGACCTCCAACTCGAATCGTGGCAACGCGGTGACCAGCGGACTCACTGCGTGGAGTTGGTTCCACCCGAGCCTCGGCACCCTGCGTCCGCGGTGGGCCGGGTCGACGGGGCCGCGGGCTGAGGGCCGCCACAGCTCCGCCAGATCGCGCAGCACGGTGAAACGCGGGCCTCGCCGCGCCGGCGTATCGCCCGCCCACGACTTGAAGACCCTGCTCATCGCACGTCCCCCAGCGGCAGCCCGGGGCCGTGCAGGACGGTGATCGACGGCGTCCTGCCGACCGTGTTGGACGCCAGCTCGAGCGCGTCGCCGTACGTCGTCGCGGCGCGATGCCCGAAGAGGTCCGCGGTGCGACGATTGCCGCCCACCCAGATGACGTCGGAGGCGCCCTGCGTGGCACGGGCGACCCGGTACCACGTCTGGAACGTGCGCAGTGGGTGGTCGGCGAACTGCTTGCGGTAGAGGCTCGCGTACCACTCGTCGTTGCAGGCCGCCTCGTCGAAGCCACCCATCTCGGCGGGGTCGATCGTCGTGGGCAGCACCTTCGCGAAGAAGTCCGAGGCAGCCGACTGGCGACGATTGGAGAACCGCGCCTCCAGCGGGTGCATCGCGATGACGACCCCGCCGGGGCGCAGCAGCGGCGTACCCAGGTGGCTCCCGAGCCGCCTGACCAGCGCCTCGTGTGCGGCGTTGATCGGCGATCCCACCGGGTCCTGGTCGGCGAGGGATCCCGCCCACACCGGGATGACGACGACGTCCGCGGAGCCTACGACCTCGATCGCGTTCGCGGCCTGCCACACCGCCGCGGCCTCGGCATTCGCCGTCGCCGGCTCGCCTGCGACGACGTCGAGCACCTCGTAGTCCGCGTGCGGCGCGGCGTGCAGGAGGCGTCCCGTCGTCCTGGGGGCGAGCGCGCCCGCCTGACGTGCCGCGACGAACGACAGCCGGTCGCCGATCCCCCACTCCCACTCGCGCTTGGTGGCGAAGCCGAGCAGCCCGTGGAGGTACGGCTGCCCCAGGACGGCCCGCAGCGTGAAGGCCTCGACGCTGCCCGCCACGAGCTGCGCCACGGCGAGGGCGAAGGGCTCCGTCGCGGACACGCCGCCCAGGCGACGATGGGTCTCGACGTCGAACAACCCTCCGGTGAGCGCGGTGGCGGGGACGTGGCCGTGTTGGGCGCCGACGACCACCACGAGATCCGATTCGGCGACGCGGCGGTTCAGCCGCACGGTGTGCCCGTCGACCTCTCCGAGGGGGACGAGATCGTCGGCGGTCACGTCGTGGCTCTCGATGCGGCCGTCGGGCTGGAAGCTCGTGGCCACCCTGTCGCCCAGCACGCGCGTCATGTCGTAGGGCGACCAGCGCTTGCCGAGCCCACCCGCGACGACGATGGCGACGTCGTCGACACCGCCCCGGGCGGCGATCTCCAGGACGCGCTCGACGAGGCTGCGCCGCACGTCGAAGCGCATGCGCGGGCTGGGGCGCTCGTCGTCGAGCACGACGACGGTGAGCCTGGTGCCGGACTGGAGCCGCTTGGCCAGGGGCTCGCTGCCCACCGGCGCCTCCAACGCCTGGTCGATGAGCCGGATGGGGTTGCTCGACAGCATCGACTCCGCGGGGTACACCACCTTGGTGCCGACGCCGAGGCGCGCGAGCGACAGCCGCGACCCGGCCATCGTCAGCAGCGACGGCGTGCGGGCGTCGGTCTCGATCACGAATCCTGGACGGGACATGCTTGGCCTTCCTTCTATGCCTTCGGCATCTTCCAGCGGGGAATGGGGCTGAGCGCAGGCCAGTCGACGACGGACCAGCCCCGCGCCTTGGCGGCGCGCATGAGGCCGATGTCGGGACTCACGACGACCGGGTAGCCGACGGCGTCGAGCATCGGCAGATCGACGTGTGAGTCCGCGTAGGCGTAGCTCTTCGCCAGGTCGATGTCGTGCAGCGACGCGTAGTGGCGCAGCCACGCGGAGCGTGACTCGCCCACCATCGGCGGGCCGCTCAGGAAGCCGGTGCAGCGCCCCTCGGCGTCGACGGCCAGCTCGGCGGCGACGATGGTGTCGAACAGTCCCTCGAAGGGCCTCGTCAGCGGGCGGATGACGCCGGTGAGGAGCACGGTGCGGTGCCCGGCGTCGCGGTGCTCGCGGATGCGGCGGATCGCGTCGGGGGCCATCCGGTCGAGAATCAGCGGGGCGAGGCGTTCGTCGACGTAGCGTTCCAGCTCGGCCAGGTCGGCGCCCTCGTAGCGGCGGTAGATCTGGCGGAGGAAGACGCCGCGGTCGCGCCTCTCCGCGCCGAGATACGACGGCAGCGCGGTCAGCAGACGCCCGGCCTCGAGCACGCGACGGGGGCCGCTCAGCTCCGGCATCCGGGCCCACAGGTAGGTCTCGACGACGTTCGTCGCCATGACCGTGCCGTCCAGGTCGAAGGCGGCGAGCACCGTGCCCGGCTCGCCGGTTTCCGCGGCGAGGTCACGGAACGTCGTCACGCGGTTGCGCTGCCGCTTGCGGCGCGCCTCGAGTCGCCGGACCGGATCGCAGATCGACGGGGCGTGGACCTCCTGCATGTAGTACGACCAGTCGTAGGCGGCCGAGTCGAAGCCGAAGCGCTCCTTGTCGTCGGGGTGCAGGGAGTTGTGCAGGGCGAGGGTGCAGTCGTCGACGAAGTGCAGCTCCGACTGCAGGTACTCGCCGTAGATGGTGAGGTACTTGTCGAGGAAGTCGAGCTGGCCCTTCATCCGGTCCAGCTCGGTGGCGAGCTTGCGCACCCGTCGGCTGCGCGGGGCGAAGCTGAGCGCCTTGTCGGCCGCTTTCGTGGCGACCTTGCCGAACCAGAGCATGCGCTCGACGGGCTCCACGCCGGGGAACCGCCAGGTGGCCAACGGCGTCGAGCCGGTGCCCTCGTTGTACGGGTGCCGCTCGAAGTAGGCACGCACCTGCTCGTAGATGCCCCGGAAGGTGAGCGGATTCCTCGCGCCGGAGGCGCAGTGGTAGTACTCGCACTGCCCCACCTGCGGCTGCGTGGCGCACACCGCGACGATCGTGTTGACCACGTAGTCGCACGGGATGATGTCGATGACGGCGTCGGGAGATGCCGGGAACTCCGGCAACTGCCCGCGGCCGTAGGCGAGGATGATCGGATCGGCCATCTTGAAGCCCTCGATCCAGCCCGGATGGGGGTAGCGCAGCGAGGATTCGACGATCGCCGGCCGCACGATCGACACCCGGATGTCCTTGCACAGGTCGACGACGATCCGTTCGCCCATCGCCTTCGCAAACGTGTAGACGTCCGTCCAGCCGAGCGAGCGGGCGCGCTCGGTGCCGGCCGCGATGAGCTCCTTCTTCACCCACTCGAGGCGACGGCGCTCCGTGTCCTGGGACGTCGTCAGGTAGCCGGCCTGCCGGTGGATGGCCTCCGCCTGCTTGCGCAGTGCCGTGAGCTGCTCCGACGAGCGGGACGCGGCCTCGAGGTGTTCGGCCATCTTGAGCGCGGCCTCGGTCTCGGCCATGTAGTCGACGTCGTGCGTGTGGGCGGCCTCCGGGATGGGGCCCCGACGACGGCCCGCCGTATACGCGGTGGAGATGTGGACGTAGTGCGGGATGCGCTCGAGGTTGCCGTCGGCGTCCGTGACGGACTCGATGAAGCGGTCGATGAGCGCCTTGGTGCCCAGCACGTTGGTCTTGAAGGCCTGGTCGATGGGAGGGTCGAAGCTGACGTCGCCGGCGCAGTGGACGAGCACGTCGATGTCGCGCGGCAGGACCGGCACGTTGGGCAGGTCGCCGGGGATGACCTCGATGCGCGCCGCCATCAGTGGCTCGACGCCGCCGGCCTCCTCCACGATCTCCTTGAAGATGCGCTTGCGCAGCAGCGCCGCGACGCGGTCCTGGGCGGTGAGCGACCCCTTCGGGCGCACGAGCACCGCGGTGCGTGTGTCGGGGCAGTCGCGCAGGAAGGCCCACAGCATCTGCTCCCCGATGAAGCCCGTGACGCCGGTCATGGCGATCTTGCGCCCGGCCAGCAGGTCCCGGAGGCGGCCGTCGAGCAGCGGCGGGGTGTGCACGTGCTTCGCCGCCCCGAACGCGGACGCCGGGGCGCTCACCTGTCCCCCTCGGCGACGGCGAGGGCCTCGTCGATCGTGAAGCGGCCGACGTAGAGTGCGGTACCGACGATGGCGCCCTCGACGCCGTCGTCGACCAGGTCGCGCAGCTGGTGAAGGTGGTCGAGGGAGGCGATGCCCCCCGAGGCGACGACCTTCCTCCCCGAAAGCCGCGCCACCTCGCCCAGCAGGTCGAAGTTGGGGCCGGTCAGCATGCCGTCGGCCTCCACATCGGTGACGACGAAGCGTTCGCAGCCTGCCGCGGACAGCCGCTCGACCGTCTCGTGCCAGGGGCCGCCCTCGGTCGTCCAGCCGCGGGCCGCGAGCCGCTGTCCGCGCACGTCGAGTCCGATCGCGATGCGGTCTCCGAACTCGGCGAGGATCTCCTCGCACCACTCGGGCCGCTCCAGTGCCGCGGTGCCGATGTTGACGCGCCGGCACCCCGTCGCCAGGGCGCGTTCGAGCGAGGCGTCGTCGCGGATGCCTCCCGAGAGCTCCACCTGGAGGTCGAGCTGGGCGATGATCTCGGCCAGGAGGGCGGCGTTGCTGCCCCTGCCGAAGGCGGCGTCGAGGTCGACGAGGTGGATCCAGCGGGATCCGGCGTCGGCCCAGCGTCGGGCGGCCGCGAGCGGATCCCCGAACGTCTTCTCGGAGCCTGCGACCCCTTGGACGAGCTGGACGGCCTGACCTGCCTGCACGTCGACGGCGGGCAACAATTCCAGAATCTGCACGCAGCCACCCTAGCCCACCCGTGGGGAGCAGTCGCGGGCCGAAACCCGCCCCGTGGACGGCCACAGGCCGGAGCGCGCGGGTTGCGCACGGCTCAGTACATGCGCAGCCAGTTCTCCAGCAGCTGCAGCCCGGCCTCCCCGGATTTCTCCGGGTGGAACTGCGTCGAGCACACCGGTCCGCGCTCCATCGCGGAGACGAAGCGCACGTCCTCGTGGTTGGAGTACGCCGCGCCCCTGGTGCCCTGCTGGACCGCGTAGGAGTGCACGAAGTAGAAGCGCTCGTCGTGGAGCCCGGCGAAGAGCCCGGAGGAGGCGCGGGCCTCGACGCCGTTCCAGCCCATGTGCGGCAGCCGGCGCGCGAGCAGCTTGGTGACGATCCCGTCGAAGATGCCGATGCCGTCGGTGGGAACGCCGTGCTCGAGCCCGCTGCCGAAGAGCACCTGGTGGCCCACGCAGATGCCGAACAGCGGGCGCTCCTTGGCGACCCATCCTCGGATGTAGTCGATGCCGCCGGCCTCACCCAGCTTACCCATGCACTCCGCGAACGCGCCCACACCGGGTACGACGAGCCCTTCGCAGCGCCCGAGCTCCTCGAGGTGGGGGGTGACGACCACCTCGGCGCCGACCTTGGCGAACGCCTTGGCTGCTGAGTGTAGGTTGCCGGAGCCGTAGTCCAGCACGCCAATCTTCTTGATCACAGCGCCCCCTTGGTGCTCGGAATCCCCGCGTGACGGGCATCGGGTTCGACGGCCTCGCGCAGCGCGCGGGCCAAGGCCTTGAACTGGGCCTCGACGATGTGGTGCGGATCCCGGCCCGACCGCAGCGTCATGTGCAGGCAGAGCCCGGCGTTCATCGCCAGCGACTCGAAGACGTGTCGGGTCATGGATCCCGCGTACGGCACGCCGCTGCCGCCGATGAGGGCGTAGACCTGTCCGTCGGGCTCGCCGCTGCACTGCACGAAGGGGCGTCCTGCGACATCCACGACGCAGTCGGCGACGGCCTCATCGAGCGGCACCACGGCATGCCCGTAGCGACGAATGCCCGCCTTGTCGCCGAGCGCCTCGGCCAGCGCCCGGCCAAGGACGATGGCGGTGTCCTCGATCACGTGGTGGCCGTCGATGTGGACGTCGCCGACGGCCTCGACGTCGAGGTCGATGAGCGAGTGCTTGGACAGCGCAGTCAGCATGTGGTCGTAGAAGCCGACGCCGGTGGTGATCGACGAGCGGCCCTCGCCGTCGAGGTTCAGCGAGACGGTGATCTCGGACTCGCTCGTGCGGCGACTGCACGTCGCGGTGCGTGCCTGCATACGGGTCATCGGTGGTTCCTCTCCCCCATCAGCTGGGGCTGGATGTCGTCGAGGGCGGCCTTGAGCGCGCCCATCTCGTCGGGCGTGCCTGCGGAGGCCCGCAGATAGCCTGCGGGGCCGGTCTCGCGGATGAGCACGCCCCGGTCGAGCAGGCCCTGCCAGACCGCGTGCCGGTCGGCGAAGCGGCCGAAGAGCGTGAAGTTGGCCTTCGACGGCACGACGTCGTAGCCGCGCCCCGCGAGCCAGGACTCGAATTCGCGCGCGCCAGCGGCAAGCGCACGTACCTGGGCGAGCAGCTCGTCGCGGTGCTGGAGCGCCACGAGGGCGATCGCCTGGGTCTGCGCGCTCAGGTGGTACGGGAGTCGCACGATCCGGCAGGCGTCGACGATGTCACTCGCCGCCGCCATGTACCCCAGCCTGCCCCCGGCCAGCGCGAACGCCTTGCTCATGGTGCGGCTCACGATCAGGTTTCCGTGACGGGCCAGCAGCGAGACGGCAGAGGGCTCGTCGGAGAACTCCTGGTAGGCCTCGTCGACGACGACCAGCGCCTGCGTGCCCGCGCAGATCTCGTCGATGACGTCCAGCGGGATGCCGGTGCCCGTGGGATTGTTGGGGCGGGCGAGCAGGACCAGGGTGGGGCTGTGGGCGGCGATCGCGGCCGAGACGAGCGGCGCGTCGACGGTGTGGTCGTCGCGGCGCGGCACGGTGACGTAGTCGGTGAGGGTGTTGCGCGCGTACTCCGGGTACATCGAGTACGTGGGCGTGAAGGTGAGCACGCGCCGCCCCGGGCCGCCGAATGCCGTGCAGAGCTGCTGCATGACCTCGTTGGAGCCGTTCGCGGCCCACACCGACGAGGCGTCGAGGCCCTCGCCCAGATACTCGGCCAGCGCGCTGCGCAACGCCCACGCCTCCCGGTCCGGGTAGCGGTTGAGCCCGCGGGCAGCCTCGACGACGGCCTCCGCCATCGCGCGGGCCAGCTCGTCGCTCGGCGGGTACGGGTTCTCGTTGACGTTCAGCACGACGGGCACGTCGATCTGGGGGGCGCCGTAGGGCTCCTGTCCGACGAGGTCGTCCCGAAGCGGCACCCTCATGCCCGGCTCCGGACGGTGATGGCGGCCGCATGCCCGGGCAGGCGCTCGGCGAGGGCGAAGCGCTCCACGTCGGCGGCGATCTCCGCCAACGCCTCGGATGAGTAGTCGATGACGTGGACGGTCTTCATGAAGCTGCGGACCGTGAGCCCCGAGGAGTGGCAGGCGCAGCCGGCCGTCGGGAGGACGTGCGTGGAGCCGGCAGAGTAGTCGCCGAGCGAGACCGGCGAGTGGCCGCCGACGAAGATCGCGCCGGCATTGCGGATGCGCGCGGCGACGGCGGCGGCGTCGACGGTCTGGATCTCCAAGTGTTCGGCGCCGTAGGCGTCGGCCACCTCGACGGCCTGGTCGATGTCGCGCACGACGACGATCGCCGACTGGCGGCCCGTGAGCGAGACGCGAATGCGCTCCTCGTGCAACTGCCCGACGACCTGACGATCGACGGCCTGACGAACCCGCTCGGCGAGCTGCGGCGAATCGGTAATCAGCACGGACGCGGCCATCGGGTCGTGCTCGGCCTGCGAGATGAGATCGGCGGCCACGTACTCGGCGTTGGCGTGGTCGTCAGCGATGATGGCGATCTCCGTCGGCCCGGCCTCCGAATCGATGCCGACGAGCCCCCGCACGGCACGCTTGGCCGCCACGACGTAGATGTTGCCGGGGCCGGAGATCAGGTCGACCGGCTCGCACAACCCCTCGACGCCGTGCGCCAGCATGCCGATGGCTTGCGCGCCGCCGACGGCGAAGACCTCGTCGACGCCGAGCATGTGGCACAGCGCGAGGATGTTGGGGTGCGGGAGCCCGTCGAATTCCGCCTGCGGCGGGGAGGCGACGGCGATCGACTCGACCCCGGCCACCTGCGCGGGCACGACATTCATGATGACACTCGACGCGAGCGGCGCGAGGCCGCCCGGTACGTAGAGCCCTACGCGCGAGACGGGAATGTTGCGCAGGCCCACGACGGCACCCTCGGCGAGCTTCGCGGCCGGCTCGTCGGCCGACAGCTCGAGGCGTCGGGCCACGTCACTACGGCGTGCGATGGACAGCTCGAAGGAGCGACGCAGCAGGGGGTCGAGCTGCGCGGCAGCCCGCTCGAGCGCGTCTTGCGGCACCCGGATCCGGTCCGGCACGACCCCGTCGAAGCGCTCGGAGTACTCGCGCAGCGCCGCCTCTCCCCGCAAGGCGACGTCGTCCAGGATGGGGCGCACCACCTCGACGGCCTTGTCGACGTTGAACTCGGCCCGGGGCAACAAACCCCGCCAACCACCGGTGGCGCCGGTGAAATCCTCTACTCGCAGCACGATCGGACAGTCTACCCGTCGGCCTCCTCGGCCTCGGCAGCGTCCACCAGGCGTTCCGGCAGGAACGCCGACAGCAACATGATCGGCGTGATCGCCGCGAACGGCCCGACGGCGAGCGCCCCCAAGGCACGCAGCTCGAGGTCCATCTGCACGAGGTCCCCCGGGCTCGCGGCGGCGAGCCGCTCCGTCAGCCCGGAGCCGCCGATCAACTGCCCCGTCTGCCACACGCCCAGCGTCATGAGCACCGACCCCAGCACGGTGAGGCCGACGACCACGCGCCCGCGTTGGTGGAACCAGGCCCAGGTGAGCAGCCCCAGCAGCAGCCCCACCGCCGCCGTGACGATGACGAACGTGGCGTCGCCGCCGATGACCTCGGCGTGGGCCCGCTCGGACAGCGTCGCGTGCAGGTGCTCGTCGAGCTCGTACTCGGCCCTGGGCGACAGCGCTGCCCAGACGACGCCGGCGAGCACGCCCACCGCGAGGCAGGCGACGAGATGCGCTCCGGCACGAAGCCCCAGGCTCTCCCAACGCCCCGTGGACTGGACCGACATCAGTGCACCATCCTCACCGAGTTGGGCCCGAGCAGCGCCTTCAGGTCGGCGAACAGCGGCGAACCGAGCGCGACGCCGAAGGCTTGCCCGAGCCGGAACGTCGTCGTGCGTCCCCGGCCGAGCAACTCGACGTGCACCTCGCTGCCGCCCGGGTAGGCGGACAGCACGCGTTTCAGCTCGTCAACCAGTCGAGGCGTGCATCGCGTCTCCGCCAACTGCAACACCAGCGAGCCGGACTTGCCGTCGGCATTGATGTGGGGCGCCGTGACGTTCTGGGCGCGCATCCGGCCCCGGTCGTCGGCGGCCTCGACGACGCCCTCCACCGCGATGATCTGGTCCGGCTCGAGCATCGACGAGACCCGCTCATACACGCGCGGAAACACCGTCACCTCGATGCCGGTCGTCAGATCCTCGAGCATGACCGTCGCCCAGATCGCGCCCTGCTTGTTGACCCTGCGCTGCACGCTGGTGATGAGCCCGCACAGCGTGGCGTCGCCGCGGTATCCGTCGTCGCCGGCCGTGGACGCGATGGTGCGGTCGCTGTACTCGCCGATGACGTGCTCGAGCCCGTTGAGCGGATGGTCGGAGACGTAGAGGCCCAACATTTCGCGTTCGAACGCGAGCTTCGTCTTGCGGTCCCACTCGTCGAGCGCGGGGATCTCGTCGTGCTCCATCGGCACGTCGTCGCCGCCGCCCAGGCCGAAGAGGTCGTCCTGCCCGTTCGCGGCGTTGCGCTTGACGTCGATGATCGCGTCGACGGCCGCCTCATAGACCGACATCAGGGACCTGCGGGTGTGCCCGAGCTCGTCGAATGCCCCGCCACGGATGAGCGACTCGATGACCCGCTTGGAGCACATCGCCAGCGGCGCCTTGTCGAGGAAGTCGTTGAAGTCCTTCGCCGGGCCCACCTTGCCGCGCTCCTCGAGCCAGGCCAGCACGACCTTGTCGCCCACGTTGCGGATCGCGCCCAGGCCGAAGCGGATGTCCTTCCCGACGGGAGTGAACGCCACCTCGGAGGAGTTCACGTCCGGCAGGAGCACCTGGATGCCCATGTGCCGGCACTCGGCCAGATAGGTGGACAGCTTGTCCTTGTCGTCGCGCACCGACTGCAGCAGTGCGGCCATGTATTCCGTCGGGTAGTTGGCCTTCAGGTAGGCGGTCCAGTACGAGACGAGGCCGTAGGCCGCCGAGTGCGACTTGTTGAAGGCGTAGTCGGAGAACGGGACCAGGATGTCCCACAGGGTCTTGATGGCGTCCTTCGAGTAGCCCCGCTCGAGCATGCCCCCTTGGAAGGTGGCGTACTGCTTGTCGAGCTCCTCCTTCTTCTTCTTGCCCATCGCGCGGCGCAGCATGTCCGCGCCGCCCAGCGAGTAGCCGGCCACGCGCTGGGCGATGGCCATCACCTGCTCCTGGTACACGATCAGCCCGTAGGTCTCGCCGAGGATGTCGGCCAGTGGCTCCTCCAGCTCGGGGTGGATCGGCACGACGGCTTCCTCGCCCGTCTTGCGGCGGGCGTACTTGTTGTGCGAGTCGGCGCCCATGGGGCCCGGGCGGTACAAGGCGACGACCGCGGAGATGTCCGCGAACGAGTCGGGCTGCATCGACCGCAGCAGCGCGCGCATGGGGCCGCCGTCGAGCTGGAACACACCGAGCGTCTCGCCCGCCGCGAGCAGGTCGTAGGTCTTCTGGTCGTCCAGCGGCAGCCGCTCAAGGTCGATCTCGACGCCGACGTTGCGCTTGATGTTCTCGACGGCGTCGCCCAGGATCGTCAGGTTGCGCAGCCCCAGGAAGTCCATCTTGATGAGGCCCAGCGACTCGCAGCCCGGGTAGTCGAACTGGGTGATGATCGCGCCGTCGGATTCGCGCTTCATCAGCGGGATGATGTCGATCAGCGGCGCCCTCGACATGATGACGCCCGCGGCGTGCACGCCCCACTGGCGCTTCAGCCCCTCGATGCCCATGGCCGTGTCGACGACGGTCTTCACGTCGGGCTCGGCGGCGTAGAGCTCGCGGAACTCCGTGCCCTCCGCGAACCGCGGGTGGGCCTCGTCGAACAGCTTCGGCAGCGGGATGCCCTTGCCCATCACGTCCGGGGGCATCGCCTTCGTGATCCGCTCCCCGACGGCGAACGGCATGTCGAGCACACGCGCCGCGTCCTTCACGGCCGCCTTGGCCTTGATGGAGCCGTAGGTGACGATCTGCGCCACCTTGTCCTGGCCGTACTTGCGGGTCACATACTCGATCACCTCGCCGCGGCGGCGATCGTCGAAGTCGATGTCGAAGTCGGGCATGGACACGCGCTCCGGGTTGAGGAAGCGCTCGAAGAACAGCCCGTGCTCGATGGGGTCGAGGTCGGTGATGCGCAGCGCGTAGGCGCACATGGATCCCGCACCCGAGCCGCGGCCCGGCCCCACGTAGATGCCGTGCTCCTTGGCCCAGTTGATGAAGTCGGCCACGACGAGGAAGTATCCGTTGAAGCCCATCTGCGAGATGATCCCCGACTCGAAGTCGGCCCGCTCCTGCACTGCGGACGGGATCCCGTCGGGGTACCGGTAGTGGAGTCCGCGCTGGACCTCCTTGTGGAACCACGACTCCTCCGTCTCCCCGTCGGGCACGGGGAAGATGGGCATGTAGATGCCGATGCCCTCGTCGAAGCTCGTCTCGCACCGTTCGGCGATGGCCAGGGTGTTGTCGCACGCCTCCGGCAGCTCGGCGAACAGGGTGCGCATCTCCTCCGGCGACTTCAGGTAGTAGCCGGAGCCGTCGAACTTGAAGCGGTCCGTCTGCGCCTTGCGCGAGCCCGACGAGACGCACAGGAGGGTGTCGTGGGCGTCGGCGTCGTGCTTGTGCACGTAGTGGAGGTCGTTGGTGGCCACCAGCGGAAGGTTCAGCTCCTTGGCGAGCCGCAGGAGGTCCTTGCGCACCCGGTTCTCGATGCTGAGGCCGTGGTCCATGAGCTCGACGTAGAAGTTGCCGCGGCCGAAGATGTCCTGGAACTCGGCCGCCGATTCGACGGCCTTCGCGTACTGCCCGAGCCGCAGGAAGGTTTGGATCTCCCCCGACGGGCACCCCGTCGTCGCGATGAGGCCCTTCCCGTACTGGTTGAGCAGCTCCCGGTCGGCGCGCGGCTTGTAGAAGAAGCCCTCCAGCGAGCTGCGGGTGGCGAGGCGAAACAGGTTGTGCATGCCATCCTTGTTCTCCGCCCACATCGTCATGTGCGTGTAGGCGCCCTTCGAGGCGACGTCGTCGCCGGTGCCGTCACCGAATTGGACGCGCTTGCGCTCGCTGCGGTGGGTGCGAGGAGTCAGGTATGCCTCGAGGCCGATGATGGGCTTGACGTCGTACTTCTTCGACGTCTTGTAGAACTCGTAGGCGCCGAACAGGTTGCCGTGGTCGGTCATCGCCAGGGCGGGCATCCCCATCTGCTCGGCATTGCGGAACAGCTCGTCCACCCGGGCGGCCCCGTCGAGCATCGAGAACTCGGTGTGGGTGTGCAGGTGCACGAACTGGTCCGCCACGACAGCCTCCTCCAACGACAGCGCAGCCACTCTACCCCGGCGACGACCTCCGTCGCCGCCCGCGGCCCGGCCCGGGCCCGTGGCGCGCCGACGCTGCGGCGCGCACATGGCGGCCTACGATGGGCGCATGTTGAGCACGCCTTGGTCAGCCGCAGTGGACCGCGACGCCGTCCTGCAGGAGTATCCGCGTCCACAGCTCGTGAGGGACCCGTACCTCAACCTCAACGGCGAATGGGACTACGCCGTCTCCCCCGTCTCCGCCGTGGACCGACCACCGTTCGACCAGCGCATCCTCGTGCCCTTCCCGCCGGAGGCGCCGCTGTCCGGTGTGGGGCGGGTGCTGCAGCCCGACGAGCACGCCTGGTATCGACGCACCTTCCGGGTCCCGACCGAGTGGACGTCGGGGCGCATCGTGCTCCACTTCGGCGCGGTGGACCAAGACTGTGCAGTGTGGATCGACGGCCTCCCCGCCGGCGAGCACCGCGGCGGCATGCTGCCGTTCTCCCTCGACATCACGGACCTGCTCACCTGGCCCGAACACGAGCTGGTGGTGCGCGTGCGCGACGTCACCGACACGTCGTACCGGGCCCGCGGCAAGCAGTCGCTGAAGCCCGGCGGGATCTGGTACACGCCAAGCTCCGGCATCTGGCAGACGGTCTGGTGCGAGCTGGTGCCCGACCAGCACGTGCGCTCGCTCACCTGGACCCCGCTGCCGGCCACCGACGAGGTGGAGGTCGTCGTCGAGGCCTCCGCTCCGGGAGTGGCCGAGGTCTCCATCGTGGGCGACGGCGGGGCCCGCATCAGCGCGCAGGTCCCCACCGGGGCACCCACCCGCATCCACATCCCCGACGCGCGCCGCTGGACCCCCGATGACCCCTTCCTCCACGACGTGCACCTGCGGCTGGGCGACGACACCATCACCAGCTACTTCGGGATGCGCAGCGTGGAGCTCGGCCGCGATGCGGCGGGCCGGGCGCGCGTGCTGCTCAACGGCGAACCCCTGCTGATGCGCGGCCTGCTCGACCAGGGCTACTGGAGTGACGGCCTCGTCACCGCCCCCACCGACGAGGCGCTCGCCCACGACGTGCGCCTGGCGAAGCTACTCGGATTCAACACGCTGCGCAAGCACGGCAAGATCGAGCCGCTGCGCTGGTACCACCACTGCGACGTGGCCGGCATCCTGGTCTGGCAGGACATCGTCAACGGCGGCGAGCGGCAGTCGCGCATCGTTCGCGAGGGCCCGAACCTCGCCCCGGTCCGCCGCGACGACCGCAAGCATCGGCCATTCGGACGCGCCGACGCGCAGGGGCGCGAGGAGTATCTTCGGGAGCTCGACGAGACGGTGGCGCTGCTGCGCAGCGCCCCGTCGGTCGTGGTGTGGGTGCCCTTCAACGAGGGCTGGGGCCAGTTCGAGTCCCTCGCCGTCGCCGAGCGGCTGCGCGCAGCCGACCCGTCCCGGCTCGTCGACCACGCCAGCGGCTGGTACGACCAGGGCGGCGGCGACTTCACCAGTCGGCACAGCTACCTGCGCCCCTACCAGCCCGACGACGCCGAATTCCGGGGCCCGCGGGCGGTGGCCCTCACCGAGTACGGTGGCTACTCCCATTCGGTGCCCGGTCACAGCACGTCGAGCCGGGAGTTCGGCTACAAGTCGTTCCGCAACCGTGGCAAGTTCGAGCTGGCCTGGCACCGGCTCCACCGCGATCACATTGGCCCCGCCATCGAGCAGGGCCTGTCCGCCTACATCTACACGCAGGTCTCGGACGTCGAGTCGGAGACCAACGGGCTCATCACCTACGACCGGCAGGTGCTGAAGGTGGACCCCGCCCGGGTGCTGGCCACCAACGCCGCGATGGAGGAGCTCTTCCGCCGCAGCCTCGGCGAGTCCCCTCGGCCCATCCACGTGGCGGAGACCGAGCTGACGCAGCCGCGCTCGCTCACCCTGCCTGACGGCAGCCTCGACCCCGCCTCGGTCGGCTGGTCACGGCGCCCGCTGCTGGAGACCGACGGCATCGGCGGCCTCCGCGGCGTCGGGCGCAACAAGCGCTGGGAGCACTGGGCCGTCACCACGCCCACGCACGTCCTCGCCCTGACCATCGCCCACCTGGACTACGCCTGCGTGTGCACGCTCTACACGCTCGTGCGCGACACCGGGGAGACGATCGTCGCCGAGAAGATGCTGCCCATGGGTGGTGGCGTGGAGCTGCCGGGCACCCTCGGCGAGGGCCGGGCCTACGCCAAGTTCGGCGAGTTCCTGCTGCGCGCCGACGAGGTGCCGTCGGGCACCCGCCTGCGGGGTCGCGCCGGCAGGGTCGCGTTCGACATCGTCGCCCACCGCCCGAGCGGGCACGAGTCGCTCGCCGTCGTCGTGCCGTGGAGCGAGCGCACCTTCCAGTACACGGTCAAGGACGTCGCACGCCCGGCCACAGGGTCGATCTGGATCGACGACCAACTCGTCGACATCTCCGGGCCCGACTCCTTCGCCACCCTCGACCACGGCCGCGGACGCTGGCCCTCGACGGTGCAGTGGCAGTGGGGGGTCGGCGCCGGCCGCTCCGCCGGGCGCATCCTTGGGCTGCAGCTCGGCGGCACCTGGACCGACGGCTCGGGGTCGACGGAGAACGCCGTGCTCGTCGGAGGTCGCCTGCACAAGATCTCCCAGGAGCTGCTGTGGAGTTTCGACCGCGACGACCCGATGCGGCCTTGGCGCGTCGACGGCGACGGCATCGCGCTCGAGTTCCGGCCCTTCCATGTGCGCCGGGCGCGCACCGACCTCAAGCTGCTCTCGAACGACACCGTGCAGCCCTTCGGGCACTGGTACGGGCAGGTGGACACCCCCGACGTGTCGGTCCGGCTCGACGGCCTGACCGGCTGGGCCGAGGACGTCCGCAACCGCTGGTGATCCCGCCCGGCGCTCAGACGCCGAGCGCCCGATCCGTCGGGCGCACCGGGCTCGGCAGGGTCGTCGACCCCTGCAGGTAGGCGTCGACGGCGGCCGCACACGCGCGCCCCTCGGCGATCGCCCACACGATCAGCGACTGCCCCCGCCCCGCGTCGCCGCACACGAACACGCCGTCCACGTTCGTCGCATACTGCTGGTCGCGGGCGATGGTTCGGCCATCGAGCTCCAACCCGAGCTGCGCGACGATGCCCCCGGTCTCCGGGCCGGAGAAGCCCATCGCCAGCAGCACCAGATCCGCCTCGAGGTGGTGCTCCGAGCCCTCGACCGCCTCGAATCGACCGTCGCGGCGCTCGACCTCGACGAGGTCCAGTCCGGTGACGTGCCCTCCCTCGCCGGTGAATCGCACCGTGTCCGCACGAAACAGGCGTTCGCCGCCCTCCTCGTGCGCCGAGGCGACCTCCAGCAGCATCGGGTCGGTCGGCCACGGCCTGTCGGGCTGGCGGCTCGTGGGCGGCTGCTCGCTGCGTCGGAACATCGTGACGCTCTTGGCGCCCTGGCGCAGCGCGGTGCCCAGGCAGTCCGCGCCCGTGTCGCCGCCGCCGATGATGACGACGCGCTTGCCCTTGGCCGTGATCTGGTCCGGGACCGGCTCGCCGAGCGCCTCACGGTTGCCCTGCGGCAGGTACTCCATCGCCTGGTGGATGCCCGCCAGCTCGCGCCCGGGCACGCGCAGGTCCCACGGCACCGTCGCGCCGGTGGCGACGACGACGGCGTCGAAGCGATGCCGCAGCTCCTCACCGGTGATGTCGACGCCGACGTTGGTGCCCGGCTTGAACTGCGTGCCCTCGAGGAGCATCTGGCGAAGCCTGCGGTCCAGCACGTGCTTCTCCATCTTGAACTCGGGGATGCCGTAGCGCAGCAGCCCGCCGATCTTGTCGTCGCGCTCGTAGACGACGACGGTGTGCCCCACCCGGGTGAGCTGCTGGGCCAGCGCCAACCCGGCCGGGCCGGATCCGACGACCGCCACCGTGCGGGCGGTGTGCCAGGCCGGCTGCTCCGGGTTGACGCGCAGGTTGTCCCACGCCTTGTCGATGATGGAGACCTCGACGTTCTTGATCGTCACCGGGTCGCGATGCAGGCCGACGACGCACGACGACTCGCACGGTGCCGGGCAGAGGCGGCCGGTGAACTCCGGGAAGTTGTTCGTCGCGTGCAGGCGCTCGAGCGCAGCCTGCCACTCGTCGCGCCAGACGAGATCGTTCCACTCCGGGATGAGGTTGCCGAGCGGGCAGCCGCTGTGGCAAAACGGGATGCCGCAGTCCATGCAGCGCCCGGCCTGCTTCGTGATGATCGGCAGGAGGGCCTTGCCGGGGGTGCCGGGGTAGACCTCGTTCCAGTCGCCGACGCGCTCCTCGACGGGCCGACGGCTGGCGACCTCGCGGGGGGTGGTGATGAATCCGGTCGGGTCAGCCATGGGTAGCCTCCATCATCTTGGCCGTGGTCTCTTCCTCGTCCAGGCCCTCGGCCCGGGCGGCGGCGAGGATCGCGAGGATGCGCGCATAGTCGCGTGGCAGCACCTTGCTGAAGCGCGAGGCGAGCTCGTCGTCGGGAAGCGCCTGCAACGTCTGCGCGAAGGGCGAGCGCGTCTCGGCGACGTGCTTGTCGAGCAGTTCGCGGACGCGGACGAGGTCTTGCCCGTCGAGCGGGAGCGCGTCGACGAACTCGGGGTTGAGTCGGCGCACGTCCAGATCGAGCACGTAGGCGACGCCGCCGCTCATGCCCGCGGCAAGGTTGCGCCCGGTGGGGCCCAGGATCATGGCCTCGCCGCCGGTCATGTACTCGAGCCCGTGGTCTCCCACGCCCTCGACGACGGCCGTCGCGCCGGAGTTGCGTACGCAGAAGCGTTCGCCCGCGACGCCGCCGACGAAGATCTCGCCGGAGGTGGCGCCGTAGGCGATCACGTTGCCCGCCACGATCTGCTCGTGGGGGTCGAATGCGGCGTCGGGGCCGGGGGCGACGACGAGCCTGCCGCCCGAGAGGCCCTTGCCCAGGTAGTCGTTGGTGTCGCCGACCAGGCGCAGGGTGACGCCGCGCGGCAGGAAGGCGCCGAAGCTCTGCCCGCCCGTGCCGCGCAGGGTCAGCGAGATCGTGTCGTCGGGCAGCCCCTTGCCGTCGGTGGCGCGCGTGACCGCGTTGCCCAGCAGGGTGCCGACGGTACGCTGCGTGTTGCGCACCTCGAACTCGCCCATGACAGGCTGCCCGCTGGACAGTGCGGGCTGGGCCAGCTCGATGAACTGCACGTCGATCTTCTCGTCGAGGTCGTGGTCCTGCTGCGTCACGCAACGCAGCGGATGGTCGGAGTCGATGCGGGCCAGGATCGGCGAGAGGTCGAGGCCGGTCGCGCGCCAGTTGCCGACGGCGCGGTCGGGCTCGAGCAGGTCGACGCGCCCGACGGCCTCGTCGATGCTGCGCAGGCCGAGGGACGCGAGCAGTTCGCGCACCTCCATGGCGAGGAAGCGGAAGTAGTTGACGACGTGCTCCACCTTGCCGGTGAACTTGCGACGCAGCTCCGCGTCCTGCGTGGCCACGCCCACCGGGCAGGTGTTCTTGTGGCACACGCGCATCATCACGCAGCCCTCGACCACCAGCGGCGCCGTCGCGAATCCGTACTCCTCCGCGCCGAGCAGCGCGGCGACGACGACGTCGCGGCCGGTCTTCATCTGGCCGTCGGCCTGGACGACGATGCGGTCGCGGAGGCCGTTGAGGATGAGCGTCTGCTGGGTCTCCGCGAGTCCGAGCTCCCACGGCGCGCCCGCATGCTTGATCGACGTGAGGCTCGCCGCGCCGGTGCCGCCGTCGTGGCCGGAGATAAGCACGACGTCCGCCTTCGCCTTGGCGACGCCCGCCGCGACCGTCCCGACGCCCAGCTCGGAGACGAGCTTGACGTGCACGCGCGCCGCGGGATTGGCGCACTTGAGGTCGTGGATGAGCTGCTTCAGGTCCTCGATGGAGTAGATGTCGTGGTGGGGCGGCGGCGAGATGAGCCCCACCCCCGGCGTCGAGTGCCGCGTCCGCGCCACCCACGGGTAGACCTTCTTTCCGGGGAGCTGGCCGCCCTCGCCCGGCTTGGCACCCTGCGCGACCTTGATCTGGATGTCCTGCGCGTAGGTGAGGTACTCGCTGGTGACACCGAATCGGCCGGAGGCAACCTGCTTGATGGCCGAGCAGCGCTCCGGGTCGTGCAGCCGCTCGGGATCCTCGCCACCCTCGCCGGTGTTGGACTTGCCACCGATGAGGTTCATGGCGCGCGCGAGCGTCTCGTGGGCCTCCTGCGAGATGGAGCCGTAGCTCATGGCGCCGGTGGAGAATCGACGCATGATCGCCTCGATGGGCTCCACCTCGTCGAGCGGGACGGGTGTGACGTCCTTGAACCGCAGGAGCGAGCGCAACGTCATGGTGCGGGCGGAGTTGTCGTCGATGAGGCTCGAGTACTGCTTGTAGACGGCGTAGTCGCCGGTGCGGGTGGCGTGCTGGAGCCGGAAGATGCTCTCCGGGTCGAACAGGTGTTGCTCGCCGTCGCGGCGCCACTGGTACTCGCCGCCGATCTCCAGGCTGCGGCGGCCAGTCGGGAAACCGTGGGCCGGGTAGGCACGGGCATGGCGGGCCTCGATCTCGCCGGCGATCTCCGCGAGCCCGATGCCCCCGAGCTGCGACGACGTGCCGGTGAAGTACTCGTCGACGAAGTCCTTCCCCAGCCCGACGGCCTGGAAGATCTGGGCGCCGGTGTAGGAGGCGATGGTGGACACGCCCATCTTGCTCATGATCTTCAGCACCCCCTTGGCGAGGGCCTTCTCGACGTTGTGGATCGCCTCCTCGGGGGTGACGGTCACGTAGCGCTCGCGGCGGGCGAGATCCTCCGCGGTCTCGAACAACAAGTACGGGTTGACCGCGGCGGCGCCGTAGCCGAGCAGGAGCGCGAGATGGTGTACCTCCCGCAGGTCGCCCGCCTCGACGACGATGCCCACCTGCGCGCGCGTCTTCTCCCTCACGAGGTGGTGGTGGAGCGCGGCGGTCATCAGCAGCGACGGGATCGGCGCCAGCTCGGCGTTGGAGTTGCGGTCGGACAGGACGATGATGCGGGCTCCCCCGCGGATCGCCGCCGACGCTTCCTCACACATCTCCCGCAGCTTGCGCTGCAGCGCACGCGTGCCGCCGGCCACCTTGTAGAGGCCCTTCATCACGTGCGTGGAGTAGTCGGTGACCTCGCCCAGATGCACAATCTTCGCGAGCTGCTCCGAGTCGAGGATGGGACGCCCCATGACGATCTGGTGCGCCGACGCCGGCGTCGGGTCCAGCAGGTTGCGCTCCTGGCCGATCTTGCAGGTGAGGCTCGTCACCATCTCCTCGCGGATGGCGTCCAGCGGCGGGTTCGTCACCTGCGCGAAGAGCTGTTGGAAATAGTCGAACAGCATCCTGGGGCGGCTCGACAATGCCGCGATCGGGGTGTCGGAGCCCATGGCGCCCACGGCCTCGGCCCCCTGCTCGGCCATGGGCGCGATGAGCAGTCGAACCTCCTCCTCGGTGTATCCGAACGTCTGCTGTCGGCGGGTGACGGAGGCGTGCGAGTGGACGATGTGCGTCCGGGTGGGCAGCTCGTCGAGGTTGATGCGGTTGCGCGCCACCCACTCGCCGTAGGGGGCCGCAGCCGCCAGCGCGTCCTTGACCTCGTCGTCGGCGACGAGCTCGTGGCGTGCGAGGTCGACGAGCAGCATGCGGCCGGGCTGCAGCCGGCCCCGCTCGCGGATTCTGGACTCGGGGATCGGCAGGACGCCGGACTCGGAGCCGAAGACGACGAGGCCGTCGTCGGTGACCGTGTAGCGGCCCGGGCGCAGGCCGTTGCGGTCGAGGGTGGCGCCGATCAGCTCCCCGTCGGTGAAGGTGATGAGTGCGGGGCCGTCCCACGGCTCCATGATGAGGGAGTGGTACTCGAAGAAGGCGCGCCTGGCCTCGTCCATCGTGGCGTCCGACTCCCACGCCTGCGGCACCATCATCATCACCGCGTGGGGAAGGCTGCGGCCCCCCAGGTGGAGCAGTTCGAGCACCTCGTCGAAGGAGGCCGAGTCGGAGGAGCCGTCGGAGCAGATCGGCAGGAGCTGCTGGATGCCGCCCGGGAACTTGTCGCTGTGCAGCAGCGCCTCCCTGGCCCGCATCCAGTTGCGATTGCCGCGGACGGTGTTGATCTCGCCGTTGTGGGCGATCATGCGGAACGGGTGCGCGAGCTCCCAGGACGGGAACGTGTTGGTCGAGAACCTCGAGTGGACGAGGGCCATCGCGGACCGGATGCGCTCGTCGTGCAGCTCGGGGTAGACCAGTTCGAGCTGCTCGGTGGTGAGCATGCCCTTGTAGACGATGGTGCGCGACGACAGCGACGAGAAGTAGACCCCCGCCTCGAGCTGTGCCCGGCGGCGCAGGACGAACGCGTGGCGGTCGAGCTCGATGCCCGCCTGTCCCTGGCGGCCCGCGACGACGAGCATCGCAAAGTGCGGCATGGCCGCCAGCGAGATCGGCGACAGCGACGCGGTCTCGACGGGCACGTCCCGCCAGCCGAGGACGTCGAGGTCGGCGTCGTCGGCCAAGCCCTCGATCGTCGCCACCGCCTGGGCGCGCGCCTGGTCGTCGCCGGGCAGGTAGGCGATGCCGACGGCGTACTCGCCCTCGTCGGGCAGCCGGAAGCCGACCGTGGCGCGCAGGAACTCGTCGGGGATCTGGATGAGGATGCCCGCGCCGTCGCCGGCTGCCTCGTCGGCTCCGGTGGCCCCCCTGTGGTCCAGGTTGCGCAGCGCCTCGAGGCCCTGCTCGACGATCTCGTGGCGGGGCTTGCCGTCGAGGCGGGCGACGAACGCGACGCCACAGGCGTCGTGCTCGTTCACCGGATCGTAGAGTCCGGTCCTTCGGGGCATCGACATGCTTCCTCCTCCGCGCGAGTATCCGACTGGCAGACGACTGCCGACATTCGACGATACGGAGGCGGGCGGGCCACGCGCGTCGCGGTCTCAGCCGCCACGGACCGCTTGCGTCGAGGCCGCGAATTTGCTATGCGGGCGGATCAGGAGGCGATGAACGTCGCAAGATCCTGCCGCAGGTCGCCGACGTCGAGCCCGAGCGTGGTCCAGATGAGGTGCACCTGCTTGTCGTCGCCCACGCCCAGGATCTGCGTCGAGTGGTCCACCTCGTAGCCGCCACTCGGGAGCTGCTTGCCCTTCTCGATGGCGATGTGGAGCTGCTCGCCGATGGCGACGATGTCCTCCAGCTCCCCGGTGAGGCCGACGAAGCGATCGTCGACCCGCTCCAGGTAGGCCTTCAACGCCTCCGGGGTGTCCCGGGCCGGGTCGGTGGTGACGAGGATGAGGGTGAGGTCGTCGGCGAGGGCTTGGTCGAGCCTGCGGCGTGCGCTGGCCATGTCGGCCATAATGCCCGGACACACGTCGGGGCAATTGAGATAGCCGAAGAACAGCGCGGCGGCCTTCGTGTCCCAGCCCGTGCGCAGGTTGAACGGCTGGCCGTGTTGGTCCGTCAGCACCGCGTCGGGCAGCTCCCAGCCGTCGGGCAGGTAGCTGCCCACGTAGGCGCTCTCCCGCCCCTGGCGATCCACGGCGGCGGGAGGGCCGTCGTCGGGCGTGCACGCGGCCAGCAGCGGGGCCCCAACGAGGCCCCCGAGCAGCGCACGACGCGGGATCACCTGCGGCTCCTCTCGACGCCCGCCGCGATCTCCCCCGACAGGCGCGACAGCGCACGCAGGCCGTCGTCGAAGGAGTCGGCCTCCAGCGCCCGGATCAGCGCGGAGCCGACGATGACGAGGTCCGCGTAGGCGCCGATCTCCGCCGCCTGCTCGCCGTTGGAGACCCCCAGACCGATGCCGACGGGGATCGTCGGGTCCGCCGCGCGCGCACGCTCGACGATCACCGGTGCGGCGTCGGAGGTGTGGTCCCTGGCCCCGGTGACCCCCATCACGCTGGTGGCATACACCCAACCGCGCGACGCGCGCATCGTCATCGCCAGACGCTCGTCGGTGGAGGACGGGGCGACGAGGAAGATGCGGTCGATCCCGTGCCGCTCGGTGGCCTCGATCCACTCGGGGCAGTCGTCGGCGGGCAGATCCGGGGTGATCACTCCCCCGCCGCCCGCGGAGGCGAAGTCGCGGCAGAAGGCGTCCACCCCGTAGGCCTCGATGAGGTTCCAGTACGTCATGGTCAGCGGCATCGCGCCGGCGGCGGCCACGGTCTCGGCCGCGCGGAACACGTCGCGGGTGCGGGTGCCGGCCTCGCGCGCCCGCGCGGCCGCCCGCTGGATGACGAGGCCGTCCATCAGCGGATCCGAGTACGGGATTCCGATCTCGACGAGGTCGGCGCCGCGTCCGGCACCGCCCGCCACGATGGCCTGCATGGCCCGAAGCGAGTCGTCGAGGTTCGGGTAGCCGACGGGGAAGTAGCCGACGTAGGCCGGCCGGCCCTCGTCGAGGCAACGCTGGACGACGGCGCCGGAGGTGCCGAGGCGTGCGCTTGGATACTGCATGTCAGGCTCCCACCGTCTTGTCGGGCTTGCCGTCGAGACCGAACCAGTCGAAGGCCGTCTGGGTGTCCTTGTCGCCGCGCCCCGACAGGCACACGAGGATGCGCGGCTGCGCCGACGGGTCCTCCTCGGCGAGGAGCCGACCGAGCCGCAGCGCGCCGGCGATCGCGTGCGCCGACTCGATGGCGGGGATGATGCCCTCGCTGCGGCTGAGCAGCCGAAATGCGTCCATGGCCTCCTGGTCGGTGACCGACTCGTAGGTGGCGCGGCCGGTCGCGGCCAGCCACGCATGCTCCGGCCCCACCCCCGGGTAGTCCAGGCCCGCGGAGATCGAGTGCGACTCGATGGTCTGCCCGTCCTCGTCCTGCAGGACGAAGGTGCGCGCCCCGTGCAGGACGCCGACACGGCCGGCGCCGATCGTCGCGGCATGGCGCCCGGTCTCGACGCCGTCGCCGCCTGCCTCGATGCCGATCAGCGCCACGTCCTCGTCGGGGATGAAGTCGAAGAACTGCCCGATGGCGTTGGAGCCGCCCCCGACACACGCGACGACGTGCGTGGGCAGCCCGCCGTGACGCTCCAGCATCTGCGCGCGCGACTCGGTCGAGATGACCCGCTGCAGCTCGCGCACGAGGTACGGGAACGGGTGCGGGCCGCCGACGGTGCCGATCAGGTAGTGCGTGTGGTCGACGGTGGTGACCCAGTCGCGCATCGCCTCGTTCATCGCGTCCTTCAGCGTGCGCGACCCGGCCGCCACGGCCACGACCTCGGCGCCCAGTAGCTGCATCCGCGCCACGTTCAGCGCCTGCCGCTCGGTGTCGACCTCGCCCATGTAGACCCGGCAATCGAGGCCCAGCAGCGCCGCGGCGGTCGCCGTCGCGACGCCGTGCTGGCCGGCCCCCGTCTCCGCGATCACCCGACGCTTACCCATCCGCTTGGCCAGCAGCGCCTGCCCGAGGACGTTGTTGATCTTGTGGGCGCCGGTGTGGTTGAGGTCCTCGCGCTTGAGGAAGATCTGCGCGTTGCCCGCGTGCCGGGAGAGGTTGCCCGCCCGGGTGATGGGCGTCGGTCGGCCGGAATAGTCGCGCTGGAGCGCGGCCAACTCGTCACGGAACAACGGATCGGCCTGGGCGTCGGCGAACGCGGCCTCCAGTTCGAGCAGGGCCGCTTGGAGCGCCTCCGGGACGAACTTGCCGCCGAACTTGCCGAAGTGGCCCTTGGCGTCGGGATCGGTCATGGCGGCTAGCCTAGCCGCATCGGCCGCGGGGGCCCACCGCCGTCCGGGGGCGCCCGCCGGGCCTCAGGGGATGCGCAGCGCCGCGACGGCCTCGCGCGGGTTGCCGTCGCGCACCAGCGCCTCGCCGACGAGGACCGCGTCCGCCCCCTCGTCGCGGACGCGACGGGCATCGTCGGGCGAAAGGATGCCCGACTCGGCAACGCGCGTGGTGCCGTCGGGGAGGAGCCCTGCGAGCCGGCCGAAGTTGGCGAGGTCGACGTCGAGGGTCTTCAGGTTGCGGTTGTTGACCCCGACGAGTCCCGCCCCGAGGTCCACTGCCCGGCGGGCCTCGTCGTCGGTGTGCACCTCGACGAGCGCCGTGAGGCCGAGCTGGCCGGCCAGGCCTAGGAACCTCCGGAGCTCGGCGTCGGTGAGCGCCGCGACGATCAGCAGCACGAGGCTCGCTCCGTGCACGCGGGCCTCGAGGAACTGGTACTCGTCGACCATGAAGTCCTTGCGCAGCAGCGGCACCCCCACCTGGGCGCGGACCGCGTCGAGGTCGGACAGCGAGCCATGGAAGCGTCGCGCCTCCGTCAGCACCGAGATCGCCGCAGCCCCGCCTGCCTCGTACTGTCGGGCGAGCGACGCCGGGTCCGGAATCTCGGCCAGGGCACCCTTCGACGGCGAACTGCGCTTGACCTCCGCGATGACGCTCAGCGAGTCGCTGCGCAGTGCCGGCATCGGGTCGAGCGGGGCGGGCGACGCGGGCACGGCACGTTCGAGGGCGGACAGCGGGACCTGCGCGCGACGTCCCTCCAGATCCTCCCGGACTCCAGCGATGATGGAGTCGAGGACGCTCACGGCTGGCCCAGGCCCATCGCCTTCAACACCATGGTGACCAGGCCTGCGATCACGACGAGCGCAGCGCCGACGATGGTGACCACCCAGTTGGGGCCCATGAAGATGCCGACGGTCGTGGCGATGAAGCCGATCGTGGCGATGATCGTGCCGGCCCATGCCGCCGGGGATTGGCCGTGGTGGTAGTAACGAGCTTGACGCGCCATCGTGTCCCTTTCCTGAGCTTCTGTCCCGGACAATACCGGGAAGCATCCCCAGGCGGTAGTCAAGCGCCGGCGCATCCAACTGGTGACACGGGTAGGGTGCCCCCATGCCCGACGTCCTCGTCCCGCTCTCCGGCTGGTACGCCCGTCACGCGCGCGACCTGCCGTGGCGGCGCCCCGGCTTCCCCGCGTGGGGCACGCTCGTGAGCGAGGTCATGCTGCAGCAGACCCAGGCGGCGCGAGTGGCCGTCGAGATCGACGCGTGGCTCGCCCGCTGGCCGGACCCGGCCGCCCTCGCCGCCGCGCCGAGCGCGGACGTGCTGCGGGCCTGGGGCAACCTCGGGTACCCGCGACGCGCGCTGCGACTGCAGGACGCGGCCAGGGCCATCGTCGAGCGTCACGGTGGCGAGGTGCCCGCGGATGTCGACGCGCTGTTGGCGTTGCCGGGGGTGGGCGACTACACGGCCCGCGCGGTGGCGGTGTTCCACCACGGCGTACGCGCGCCGGTGGTGGACACGAACGTGCGGCGGGTCGTCGCCCGCCTGGTCCACGGCGTGGCCGACCAGGGCCCGCCGAAGCGGCGGGATCTCGTCGACGTCGAACGGCTCCTGCCCGACGACCCGGGCGAGGCGGCCGTCGTGAGCGCCGCGCTGATGGAGCTGGGGGCGCTGGTGTGCACGGCCCGCTCCCCGGACTGCGACGCGTGCCCGCTGGCCGACTCGTGCGCGTGGCTTGCCGCGGGCCGGCCAGACAATGCACCACCTCGACGCGCGCCGCAGCCCCGCTTCGAGGGCAGCGACCGCCAAGCCCGCGGCCGGGTGATGGCGGCACTGCGCGCCAGCGACGACGCCCTTCCGCCGGCGTCGGTGCGGGCCCTGTGGCACGACCCGGCCCAGTTGGAACGCGCCGTCGCCTCACTGATCTCCGACGGACTCGCCGTGCGCTGCGACGACGGGCTGCGGCTCCCGTGAGCCGGCCTCAGCCGACGATGCTGCCGATGAGGTAGTGCTCCAAGGTCTGGTTGGGCCGCTCCTGCTCGGCGTGCTGGCGCGCGAACTGGTCCGTGGCGTCCGTCCCGCAGATCCGGCCCACCTTGCTGGGGCCGCCAGGATGGTTGGGCAGCCACCCGGTGAGGTCGTAGGCGTTGCCGTCGATGGCCACCCAGCAGTCCGCATCGGTGTTGTGGCGGGACACCTCGAGCATCGTCACGCCCTCTCCCGGCGCGGTCGGCTCGGGCGGGTTGACGACCTCCTCCCAGACCGAGCGGGCCCCGGAGTGGCCGACGAGCACCGTCAGCGCCAGGACGCCGAGCCCCAGCATGGAGGCCACGAGGCCGATCAGCATCTTGCGGCTGGCGAGCTCGTCGCGGCGTCCCGCCACGCGCACGTCCCGGCGCACCCACAGCAGCCAACCGCCACCGACGACCGTGAACAGGCCTGCAGCCCACACCAGCCAGCCGCCCAGCTCCGCGTGGTCCCTCGGGGCGCCGCCGACGTACGGGGCGAGGCTCTCCCCCGTCTCCGCGGCGAGGAAGGCCGTCGCGAATCCGACGACGAGCACCACCAGCAGCGGAATCGAGAGCCGACGGCGCGCCTTGGGCTGGACGGTGAGGAAGATCATCCCGATCGCCGCCAACGGCAGCAACACGACCGGAAGGTGGACGAGGAGGGGATGCAGCGGCAGCGAGACCATGGGCGCCAGTCTAGGCGCCCCGCGCTGAAGACGCCTCCCGCCCGGAAGCGGTGGTCACAGCGTCGGGTCCTGACCCTCGTCGAGCGAGCGCCACATGTCGACCCGCTGCTGGCCCTCGCGCGACCGCCGGCGCCACGTCGGCCCCCGCCAAATGATCCCGGCGGCCGCCACGAGTGCGGCCGCGAAACCTGCGATGAGCCACGGCCGCTCTCCCGACGCGACGACTCCCCCCAGCACCGCGAGGGCGCCGGTGAGCCCGCCGAGGACCTGCAGCGCACGGCCGTGCACCATCATCGACAGGCCGAACCCGGCGAGCACCGCCCAGGCGACGCCCGTCGACGCGGGGGCACCCAGGGCGTTGCCCGCGATGCCCGTGCACAGGGAGGCGAGCAGCGCCAGCGTCGTGACGGGCAGCCTGCCGGTCAGGTCCACGATTCGGCCCTCGCGATCGCCGTGAGCACCGCCCGCGCCTTGTGCGAGCATTCGGCGTCCTCGAGCTCCGGGACCGAGTCGGCGACGATGCCCGCCCCTGACTGGACGTGGGCGACGCCGTCGCGGATCACCGCGGTGCGGATGGCGATGGCGACGTCGGCATTGCCCGCGAAGTCGAAGTACCCGACGACACCGCCGTAGACGCCGCGACGCGACGCCTCCAGCCGCTCGATGATCTCCATCGCGCGCACCTTCGGCGCCCCCGACAACGTCCCTGCGGGGAAGCACGCCAGGACCGCGTCCAGGGCGCTGCGGTCGGCGCGCAGCCGGCCGCTGACCTCCGCCTCGAGGTGCATGATGTGCGAGTAACGGTGCACCTGCAGCATGGATTCGACGGTGACGCTGCCGGGCTCGCAGATGCGGCCCAGATCGTTGCGCCCCAGATCGACGAGCATGACGTGCTCGGCGCGCTCCTTCTCGTCGGCGCGCAACTGCGCCTCCAGCCGCTTGTCCTCCTCGGGCGTCGCACCGCGCGGCCGGGAGCCCGCGATCGGCCTCGTGGTCACCCGACGGTCGGCCACCGTCACGAGCGCCTCCGGCGATGCCCCGACGACCGAGAACCCGTCGAGGGAGAGGAAGTACATGTAGGGGCTCGGGTTGGTGGTGCGCAGCGCACGGTACACGTCGAACGGGCGGGCGGAGGTGGTGACGTCGAAGCGCTGCGAGACCACGATCTGGAAGGCTTCGCCGTCGCGGATCTCCTCCTGCGCCTCGCGCACGAGTCCCTGGTACTCCTCGCTCGTGCGCTGGCGGTGGCAGGTGACGGCACCGGGCTCGCCGACCTGCGACGTGAGCGGTCTGCGCGGCGTCCGCAGCCGCTCCTGCATGGCCCCGACGGCGGCGACCGCGGCGTCGTAGGCCTGCTCGATGCGCTCGGGGGAGTCGTCCCAGTTGATGGCGTTGGCGATGAGCCACACCTCGCCGCGGTGGTGGTCGAGGATGGCCACCTCGCTGGTCAGGAGGAACAGCAGGTCGGGCAGGTCGAGGTCGTCGACGGCGACCTCCGGCAGGCGCTCCAGGTGGCGGACGACGTCGTAGCCGAGGAACCCGACGAGCCCAGCGTGGAACGGCGGCAGCTCCGGATCCGGCTCGGTGGCGAGCACCTCGAGCGCATCGGCGAGCATCGTCAGCGCATTCCCCTTCGACGGGAGCCGAGCGATCTCCCGACCGCTCCAGGCGGCGCGCTGGCCCTTGGCCGAAAGCATCGCGTCCGAACGCACGCCGACGATGGAGTACCGGCTCCAGACCCCCGCCTCCGCGGACTCGAGCAGGAACGTGCCGGCGCGGCCGACGCACAGCTGGTCGTAGAGCGCGACCGCGGTGAGGTCGTCGGCCACCAGCCGCGTCGCGACGGGGACGACGCGGTGGGTGGCCCCGAGCCGCTTGAACTCGTCGAGGCCGATCACGACAGCTCCCGGAAGAAGCAGGTGCGATTGCCCGTGTGGCAGGCGGCGCCGGACTGGTGTACCTGCAACAGGAGGGTGTCGGCGTCGCAGTCGACGGCGATGCTGCGCACCTCCTGGATGTGTCCGGAGGTCTCGCCCTTGACCCAGTACTCCTGCCTGCTGCGCGACCAGTACGTGGCCCTGCCCGTGGCGAGCGTGCGGCGCAGGGATTCCTCGTTCATCCACGCCATCATCAGCACCTCCCCGGACTCCGCATCCTGGGCGATGGCCGGCACCAGACCGTCGGCATTCCACGTGATCTCCACCATGACCCCCATTTAACCCCAGTCGCGCGCTGCGCCCGCTTCGTGCCCGCGACGGCCAACTAGCGGCACCGCATCCCGGTTTGCGGCCGGGGCTAGGATTTGCTCGACGGCCCGTTCGGCCGCCCGTCTTCACCCGGAAGGAATCCCCATGGAGATCAAGCTCGGCATCGCGGACGTCGCCCGCGAGGTCACGCTCGAGTCCGAGGAGCACGTCGAGGAGGTCCGCGACCGCCTCGCGGCGGCCCTGGAGACCGACGGCGGCATCCTGGAGCTCGACGACGTCAAGGGCCGCAAGGTCATCGTCCCCGCCAAGCGCATCGGCTACATCGAGTTCGGCTCCCCCAACGCTCGCCCCGTCGGCTTCGGCGCCGTCTGAGCGTCGCTGATAGGATCAGCCGTGGGGCACCTCGCCCCGCCCGACCGCCATGCCGGTCGGTCGTCGAACAAGAGGTTTGATCCTGACTGAGCAGGTAGCACAAGACACGTTCCTGGATCTCGGCGTCGCCGAACCCATCGCGGAGGCCCTCGCGGATGTGGGCATCGTGAGGCCGTTCGCCATCCAGGCCCTCGCCATTCCGCTCGCGCTGAGCGGCACCGACCTCATCGGGCAGGCGCGCACCGGCACCGGCAAGACGCTGGCGTTCGGCGTCACGATGCTGCATCGCCTCGAGGCGCTTGCCGACGGGGCCAAGCCCTCCGGCAAGCCGCGCGGGCTCGTCGTGACGCCCACGCGCGAGCTGGCCGTGCAGGTCGGCCGCGACATGGCCGTCGCCGGAGCCAAGCTGCACACGCGCGTCCTCACCATCTACGGCGGCACCGCCTACGACGACCAGCTCGCGGCCCTCGAACGCGGCGTCGACGTCGTGGTCGGCACCCCCGGCCGCCTGCTGGACCTCGTCCAGCGGCGCGCGCTCGACCTGTCGCAGGTGCAGGTCCTCGTCCTCGACGAGGCCGACGAGATGCTCGACCTGGGCTTTCTGCCCGACGTCGAGCGCATCCTCGACAAGACGCCCAAGTCACGCCAGACGATGCTGTTCTCGGCCACGATGCCGGCGCAGATCCTGTCCCTGGCCCGCTCGCGCCTGAACCGGCCCATCAACATCCGCGCCGAGGGCGAGGACGCGCAGGCGACGGTGCCGGACATCACACAGTTCGTCTACCAGGCCCACGACCTCGACAAGCCCGAGGTCGTCTCGCGCATCATCCAGGCGGAGGGTGCGGAGAAGATCATGATCTTCACGCGCACCAAGCGGGCCGCCCAGCGTCTTTCCGACGATCTCGTGGACCGCGGGTTCGCCGCCGCCTCCATCCACGGCGACCTCAACCAGGCCGCCAGAGAACGCTCGCTGAAGAAGTTCCGGCAGGGCACGATCCGGGTCCTGGTCGCCACCGACGTCGCCGCCCGCGGCATCGACATCTCCGGGGTGAGCCACGTCATCAACTACGAGTGCCCGGACAACGACGCCACCTACGTGCACCGCATCGGTCGCACCGGCCGCGCCGGCAACACGGGAGTGGCCGTGACGCTCGTCGACTGGGCCGACGTGCACCGTTGGAAGCTCATCGACCAGGCCCTCGACCTGGGCAAGCCGGAGCCCGCCGAGACGTATTCCTCGTCGCCCCACCTGTACACGGATCTGGGCATCCCGGAAGGCACGAAGGGGCGGATCGCCCAGCCGAAGCCCAAGCACGACCACGCCGAGGACGGGCAGGGCGCACGCCCGCACCGCGAACGTCGCCGCGGCGAGCGGTCGTCCGCCACGCCGAGGCGTCGCCGTCGGCGCGTGCGTGCCGGCGTCGAGGTGGATCGTCGCGGCGATCAGCCCGGCGCCCCTGCCGGCGAGTGATCGCCGACGGGGTCCTCTGCCCCACGCGCCCGGGGGCCGCTCAGTAGTAACGCATCTGCATCGCGGTGCGGACCTCTTCGAGGGTCTGCACCGCGATTTCGCGGGCGCGCTCGTTGCCGTCGCGCAGGACCTGCTCGAGGTAGGCCTGGTCGGCGGCGAGTTCGACGCGGCGGGCGCGCAGCGGCGCGAGGTACTCGTTGAGCGCCTCGGTGACGAGCTTCTTGAGCCCTCCGCCGCCGGCGTCGCCCAGCTCGGCCGCCACGTCCAGTGGCTCACGCCCCAGCGCGAGCGCCGCGATGTTGACGAGGTTCGAGACCTCGGGCCGGGTCTCGGGCTCATAGGTGATGTGGCGATCCGAGTCGGTCACGGCGCGCTTGATGAGCTTGGCGGTCTCGTCGGCGGTGAAGCCGAGTTCGATGGTGTTGTGCCTGGACTTGCTCATCTTCGCGCCGTCCAGGCCGAGCACGGTGCCCGAGCGGCTGAGCAGCGCCTCCGGCTCGGGGAACACGGGGTGGTCGGCGTCGGCGCGCCCGTAGCGCTCGTCGAAGCGGCGCGCGATCACGCGAGCCTGCTCGAGGTGCGGGAGCTGGTCCTTGCCGACGGGCACCAGGTTGGCCTTGCAGAAGAGGATGTCGGCAGCCTGGTGCACGGGGTAGGTGAGCATGAGACCGGACATGGGGCGGCCCTGGGTGGCGTCGAGCTCGCTCTTGACCGTCGGGTTGCGCCGGAGCTCGGCGTCGGTGGCGAGCGAGAGGAAGGGCAGCATGAGCTGGTTGAGCTCCGGCAGCGCGGAGTGGGTGAAGATCGTCACCTGCTGAGGGTCAAGCCCGGCCGCGAGGTAGTCGGTGAGCAGCGAGTACACGCGCTCCCGGATGGGCCCCACGCCGTCGCGATCGGTGATGACCTGGTAGTCCGCGATCAGCACCATGGTCTCGACGCCCGCGCGCGCGAGCCGCACGCGATTCTCCAGCGAGCCGAAGAGGTGCCCGATGTGGAGATTGCCTGTCGGGCGGTCTCCAGTCAGGATGCGGAACTTTCCGGGGTCCTGTGCGAGCTCCTCCTCGATGCGCAGGCTGCGCTCGGTGGAGCGAGCCAGGGAGGCCTCGGTGTCGGCGTGGGTGTCAGTCATGGGCTCCACCCTAGCGCCACGACGCGGGCGGCCGCACCGCGGCCGAAGCGGGCCTCAGACGATGCCGCCGCGGCGACGGATCCGCGCGACAAGCTCGTTGTAGGCCTGCACGCGGGTGAGGTTGCAGCCCAGCTCGTGGGCCACCTTGCCCTTGCCGTGGTAGTCGGAGGAGCCGGTGCGGATCAGGCCCAGGCGCCCACCCATCTCGAACAGCAGCTCGCGGGCGTCGGCGTCGTGGTCCTGGTGCTCCACCTCGATTCCGTCGAGCTGGTGCTCGCGGATCAGCCGCTCGAATACGTCGGCGGTCAGCACCGCGCGGGTGTCACGTCCCCACGGGTGCGCGATGAGCGCGACGCCGCGCGCCCCGTGGATCAGGTCGATGCCCTCCTCGACGGGGCACGCGTAGCGTTCCGCGTAGCCCGGCTGGCCCTCACCGATCCAGGTGGCGAAGGCCTCGTCGCGGCTGGCCACCACACCCTTCCGGACGAGCACGTCGGCGACGTGGGGCCGGCCGACCGCCGACGCGTCGCCAGCCTGCGCGTACACCTCGTCGATGGTGATGTCGATGCCCGCTGCCCGGAGGTTGTCCACCATGCGCGGCAGGCGCTCGGTGCGTCCGGCGCGGATCCTCGCGAGTTCGGCCTTGAGGTCCGCGTTCCTCGGATCGCAGCCGTAGCCGAGCAGGTGGACCGACCGGCCCTCGAACTTCGTGGATATCTCGAGCCCATTGAGGACCCTGAGCCCGGATCGCTTGCCCGCCTCCTGCGCCTCCGCGATGCCCGCGAACGTGTCGTGGTCGGTGAGTGCGATGACGTCCAGGCCGGCGGCGATGGCCTTGTGGACGAGCATGGTCGGCGAGTCGGTGCCGTCCGAACAATTCGAGTGGGTGTGCAAGTCGATCCGCATGGCGCCATCCTAGTGGCGACAAGCATCGACCGCGCCATGATCCACATCTTCACCAGCGCAGCGACGCCAGCGAGCCCCTACCATGGAGGGCATGCAGCTTGCGTTCCAGCACACCTACCCCGCCCGCCCTGCCGCCGTCGCGGAGTTGTTCCGAAACGAGGACTTCCTGACCGATGTCGCCCAGCATGCCGGCGCGGTCTCGCACGAGAGCCGCGTCGACGCCGACCACACGCAACTGCGGATGGCGATCCCCGCCCCGTCGGACGTCGCCAAGGTCGTGGGCACGACGGTGTCCCTCGAGATCCGGATCGCGCTGCAGGCGGAGCGCGCCGACGGCGTCATCCCCGGCCGCGTGACGGTCTCGGTGCCGGGCATGCCCGTCGAAGCATGGTGCGACACCGTTCTCTCCCCCGAGGCGGACGCCACCCACGGCGACTACCGCGGCGAGGTCAAGGTCCGCATTCCCCTCATCGGGAAGAAGGTGGAGGCCCAGGTCGAGCCGTTCGTCGTGCGGGCGTTTCGTGGCATCGAGCAGCGCGCCAAGGTCTGGCTGAGCGCCTGACCGGGCCGTCACGCCCCGCGGCTCACCGTCGACGGTACTCGGCGACGTCGTTCCAGAGCAGGTCGTGCTCGGCGAGGAGCGCCTGCACCTCTGGGAGCTCCCAGGCATCGTCGATCGAGGCACCGCGTTCCACCCGGGGCACGACGACGCCAGGCGCATCCTCGAACCATGCGGTCATCGCGGACACCGGGCAGCGCAGCAACAGGCACTCCCCGTTGGCCGAGTCCTCGCCCGGCTCCACGAGCGACGGGTCCACCTCGGCCACGACGACGACCCGCTCCCCGAACTGGGCGAGTGCGGCCACGGACGCGAGCACCAGCGCCGCGTACTCGGCATCCTCGGCCATGTCGGGCGTGTACTCGAGCTCATCGAGCAGGTCCGGGGTGACGGTGAACGCGCGGCGCTGCTCCACCACCGGCGAACCGGTGAGGATCGAGAGCTCATCGCGTGCCACGGGGATGAAGACGAGTTGACGGGTCACACACCAAGCCTAGCCACCGATCTCGGGTCGTGGGCCTCGCGGCTGCGCGCCACGGCCGGTTTGGGGGTAGGTTCGGTGCTGTGCTCCGACTGCTTCGACTTCTGCGCATCCGCTCGCTGGCGCTGGCCGTCGCCCTCGTCGCTGCGACGACGGGCTGCGCGGCTCCCAGCGCTCCGCCCACGACGATCGAGCTGGTGGTGCCCGCCGGCGGCCTCGGCGAGACCATCGAGCAGCCGGTCAAGCTCGGCTCCGAGGTGACCCTGCGCGTCACCACTGAGGAGGACGACCGGATCCACGTCCACGGGTACGAGATCGAGTTCGACACGCCCGGCGGTGTGCCCGTCGAGCGCGTCTTCACCGCGAACATGGCGGGCGCCTACGAGATCGAGAGCCACGGTGCCGGCCAGATCTACATGAAACTGATCGTGCGATGACCCCGCTCCACGGGATCGCGTCCCGCTCCGACCTTCCCCTGCCGTTCGCCGCGGTCGTCGTCGGTGCCGCGCTGGTGCTGGTCATCACGTTCTACGTGCTGTTCTTCGCCTGGCGGCGTCCGCGCTTCGAGGACGGCGACGGCACCCCGATGCCCCGGCTCACCTCCTTCGTCGACTCCCTCGGCGCACGCCTCGTCGCCCGCGTCGGCGTCGGCGCCGTGTGGCTGCTGGCCGCGGTCGCGCTCGTGTTCGGAGTCGATCGCATCGACAACCCGGTCGTCGGGTTCACCTACGTGTGGCTGTGGGTCGGGCTGGTCGTGGCAGCCGTGCTGCTGGGCCGGGTGCATCGGTTCACCAACCCCCTGCGCGTCGTCGACGGCTACCGCCAGGCGAGCGACGCCGACTCGTCGGGGTCCCGGCTGCCCGGCGCCCTGGCGCTGTTCGGCTTCCTCACGCTCGAGCTCGTCATCCCCGGCGCCACGACGTTGCCGGTGCTGCGCGTCGCTGCCGCGGTCTGGCTCCTCTGGGCGCTCGTGGGCCGTGGGCTGCGCGCGGACTGGATCGAGCGGGCCGACCCCTTCGAGGTGTACGCCTCCACCGTCGCGCCCCTCTCCCCCTGGCGGCGACGCGACGGCGTCATCCATCGGCTGAATCCGCTGCGCAACCTGGCGAGTTGGGCGCCGCCCGCGGGGACTTGGGCGGTGGCCTGCGTCCTGTTGGGCGGGACCGCCTTCGATGCGATGTCGAACACCGCGTGGTGGCAGCGGGCCGCCCAGAACGCCTCGGCGCCCGGCTGGCTGCTCGCCGGCGCGGGGCTCGTAGGCGTGACCGCACTCGTCGCCGGGCTCTACGCGCTCGGTGCCAAGGCGCTCGACGACGGCGACGGACTCGCGGCGACGATGGACCGTCTCTCCCCCGGCCTGGTGCCGCTCATCGTCGGGTACTGCCTCGCCCACTACGGCACCTACCTGTACCTCGAGGGTCAGCGCACCGCGATCTGGTTCAACGACCCGCTCGGCACCGGCGCCAACCTCTTCGGCTTCGCGGAGGCCGCGCCGAACGTCGCGCTGTTCGCCTTCCCGTCGCTGGTGGCGTGGTCGCAGGTGCTGCTCATCGTCGCCGGGCACGTCGTGGGCGTGCTCGTCACCCACGACGTCGCCCTTCGGCGTCCCATGGGGAGGGTCATGCGTCACCAGCTCCCGCTGTTGCTGGTGATGGTGGGCTTCACCATGGCCGGGCTGCTGCTCATGTTCGGCGGCTGACCCGAAAAACCAGTGTTGTCCGACGCTTCGTAGTACCTTCCCTCGACGCGCTGCGCTTCGTAGCGTTGTCGTCATGAGCACCAACACCGTCAGCAAGACCCTCCACCCGGGGTGCGCCACCCGGGCGCCCGAGCCCGCGGCGATGATCCTCGGGCTCGCCGTCGTCGAAGCCCTCATCGGGCGTCGTCCGCTGCATCACCTGCGCCCCCGCATGGGCAGCGGAGCTTTCGCCCATCTCGCACTCCTCGTGCACGACGGCAGGTTCAAGCAGGCACGTATCGCTGCCTGGCGTCATCAGATGCCCACCCACAAGGCCGTGGAGATGAGCGTCACCATCAGCGACGGGACCCGCTGGCTGGTCTGCGTGCTGCGGCTGGACGCGGTGAGACAGTGGCGATGCAGCGAGTTCCAGGTGCTCGGCGCCTGAAGCTCAGTGCTTCGCCCCGTGGCAGAGCTTGTACTTCTTCCCCGAACCGCAGTAGCAGGGCTGGTTGCGCCCCGGGCGCTTCTTCTCCTCGCCCGCGGAGTCGCTCTGGCGCTGCACGCCACCTTGTTCGTCGGGAGCGGAGTACTGCAACGTCGTGGCAGCGGGCTTGTCCGCATCCTTGCCGAGCGCGAGCTTCTTGGCGACGGCCACCGGGTCCTCCCCCTCGGGCGAGGCGACGAGCCCGACCGCGGGCTCCTCCTTCGGCACGTCGAGATGGAAGAGGTAGCCGATGACTTCCTCCATGAACGCACCCATCATGGCGTTGAACATGTCGCCGCCCTCACGCTGATACTCCGTGAGGGGGTCGCGTTGGGCCATCGCCCGCAGGCCGATGCCCTCGCGCAGGTAGTCCATCTCGTAGAGGTGCTCGCGCCACTTGCGGTCGAGCACCGTGAGCAGCACCTGACGCTCGAGCTCACGCATCCGCTCCTCGCCCAACTCGTCCTCACGGCGCTGGTAGGCGGCGTCGACGTCCTCGACGACCAGCTCGATCAGTTCCTGCTGATCGGGCAGCTCCTCCTCCAGCTCTCGTCGGTCGAGCCCGACGGGATACAGGGTCTCGAGCTCGACGAACATCTGCTCGAGATCCCATTCCTCCGGAAACCCCGTCGTGTGCTGCGTGACCACCTCGGTCACGAGTCGCTCGGCAGTCGAGCGAAGCTGCGATGACACGTCGGCGCCGTCCAGCACCCGTCGGCGGTCGCCGTAGATCGCGTGGCGCTGACGGTTCATGACGTCGTCGTACTTCAAGACGTTCTTGCGCATCTCGAAGTTCTGGCTCTCGACCTGCTTCTGGGCGGCCTCGATCTGCTTGGAGACCATCTTCGAGTCGATCGGGACGTCGTCGGGGACGTTCATCATCAGCATCGCCCGCTCGAGCAGCTCCGGGCGGAACAGGCGCATGAGGTCGTCGCTGAGCGAGAGGTAGAAGCGCGACTCGCCAGGGTCGCCCTGGCGGCCGGAGCGGCCGCGGAGCTGGTTGTCGATCCGGCGCGACTCGTGCCGCTCGGAGCCGATGACGTAGAGGCCGCCGGCATCCTTGACCTCGTCGTGCTCGCTCGCCACCTGCTCCTCGAGCGCCTTCAGGGTGTCGGGCCACTGCGCCTCGTACTCGTCGGGCGTCTCAACCGGGTCGAGGCCCTGCTTGCGCAGCTGGAGGTCGGCCAAGAACTCGGGGTTGCCGCCGAGCATGATGTCCGTGCCGCGGCCGGCCATGTTGGTCGAGACGGTGACGGCACCCTTGCGGCCCGCCTCGGCGACGATGGCCGCCTCCTTCTCGTGGTACTTCGCGTTCAGGACGCTGTGGGGCACGTTCGCGCGCTTCAGCAGCGACGACAACAGCTCGGACTTCTCCACCGAGGCGGTGCCGATGAGGACCGGCTGGCCCTTGGCGTGGCGTTCGACCACGTCCTCGATGATGGCACGGTACTTCGCCTCCTCGGTGCGGTAGACGAGATCGGGGTTGTCGACGCGGATCATGGGACGGTTCGTCGGGATCGTGATGACGCCCAGACCGTAGATCTTCTGAAACTCGGCCTCCTCCGTCTTCGCGGTGCCGGTCATGCCCGCCAGCTTGTCGTACATGCGGAAGTAGTTCTGCAGCGTGATGGTGGCGAGTGTTTGGTACTCGTCCTTGATCTTCACGCCTTCCTTCGCCTCGAGCGACTGGTGCAGGCCGTCGTTGTAGCGTCGCCCCTCGAGGGTGCGACCGGTGTGCTCGTCGACGATCAGGACCTCGTCGCCGGCGACGACGTAGTCCTTGTCGCGGCGGAACAGCTCCTTCGCCTTGATGGCGTTGTTGAGGTAAGAGATGAGCGGCGTGTTCGCCGACTCGTAGAGGTTCGAGATGCCGAGCCGGTCCTCGACCTTCTCGATGCCCGCACCGAGGATGGAGATCGTGCGCTTCTTCTCGTCGACCTCGTAGTCGACGTCGCGCTGCAGCGACTTCACCATCCGCGCGAAGACGGGGAACCAGTCCTTGGAGTCCTGCGCTGGGCCGGAGATGATGAGCGGCGTCCGGGCCTCGTCGATGAGGATCGAGTCCACCTCGTCGACGATGGCGTAGCGGTGTCCGCGCTGGACCATGTCCTCCTTGCGCAGCGCCATGTTGTCGCGCAGGTAGTCGAAGCCGAACTCGTTGTTGGTGCCGTAGGTGATGTCCGCGGCGTACGCCTCCCGACGCTCCGCCGGCGACATCTGCGCGAGGATGGCTCCGACGCGGAGCCCGAGGAAGTGATGGATGCGGCCCATCTGCTCGGACTGGTACTTCGCGAGGTAGTCGTTGGTGGTCACGATGTGGACGCCCTTGCCCTCGAGGGCATTGAGGTAGCTGGGAAGGGTGCCGACGAGCGTCTTGCCCTCGCCGGTCTTCATCTCTGCGATGTTGCCCCAGTGGAGCGCGGCCCCGCCCATGAGCTGGACGTCGAAGTGGCGCTTGCCGCTGACGCGCACCGACGCCTCGCGGACCGCGGCGAAGGCCTCCGGCATCAGCACGTCGAGGGCTTCGCCGTCGGCGATGCGTGCCTTGAACTTGTCGGTCTCCTCACGAAGCTCGGCATCGGAGAGCGCCTGGAAATCCTCCTCGATCATGTTGACGCGGTCGGCCACCTTGCGCAGCTTCTTCAGCTGCGCGCCGGAGCCGACACCGCTCAGGAATTCCATGAAACCCACGTGCTCGTCCTTACCGTCGCGTTGACAATGCCTTGGTCATCCTAGCGCCGAGCCACAACACATGGACGACGGCCGAGCAACGCCCGGCCGTCGTCCCGCTGCAGATCGGATCACTCGGTCACGTCGAGGTGGATGACGCCGTAGTTGTAGGCCTTGCGGCGGTACACCACCGACGGACGCCCCGAATCGGCGTCCTGGTAGAGGAAGAAGTCGTGTCCGACGAGCTCCATCTCGTCGAGCGCCTGGGCCAGCGTGAGCGGGCTGGTCTGGAAGACCTTCTCCCGCACCACGAGGGGGCCGTCGCCGGTGACGACGAGGCCTGCGACCTCCTGCGTGGGCACGACGTCCTCCTCCGGCACCTCGGCCTCGACGGGCATCGGCACGGGCTCACCGCTCGTCGAGCGCAGTCCACGGTGCGTCTTGCGCCGGTCAGCCGCCTTGCGCAACTGCGCCTTCAGGCGGTCCATGGCGACCTCGAACGCCAGCATCTTGTCCGACGAGCGTCCCTCGGCTCGGATCACGGGGCCGCGGCTGCGCACCGTGATCTGCACGACGGCGGCGTCCTCCGGATCCTTCGTGGCCTCGCGGCAGTGGAACTCGACCTCGGTCCGGATGACGCGGTCGCGCAGCTTCTCGATGGTGGACAGGCGCTCGGCGACGAGCTCCTTCACCTCCGGCGACAGGGTGCAGTGGCGTCCGGTGACGACGATGTCCATGGCTCCTCCTTGGGCTACTAGCACGAAACCGCAGGGAATCGGCGGTTGCCGAGCCTCTGCGGTTGTTCCATGCATCAACGTTACCGCCACGTGACAAACGGTGTGCGAGTACCGCCCACTTTGGCGTCAGCGGCGGTCGTCGGCGTCGGCGATCACTGCGGCTCCCACCACACGCACGCCCACCTGGCGCAGCGCACGCACCGCCTCCGTCAGCGACGCTCCCGTGGTGACGATGTCGTCGACGACGACCACCGGCTTGGACACGGGTCGGGCGACGAGCCGCCCGCGCAGATTCTCGGCGCGTCGGACGGCACCTAGGCCCTGCTGGTCGCGTCCGCCGTCGCCTCGACGTAGGGCCCGCCCGACCGGCAGGCCGAGGCGTCGACCCGCCACGTGCGCCACGCGCAGCGCGTGGTCGAATCCCCGCCGCCGCACGGCCGAGGGCCTCGACGGCACCGGCACGAGGAGCGTCCCCGGCTCCGGCGCCAACGCGGCGACCGCCGTCGCCAGGCGCGACCCGAGCACCCTGTCGAGCTGGAGCGCGCCGTCGTCCTTGTAGCGCGGGACGACGTGGTTGAGCAGCGGCCGGTAGTCGTTGGCCGCCCACACTTCCAGCTCCGCGAGCCGCTCGACGCGGTGCGGCGCCTCGTCGAGGCCTTCGGCGCACGAAGGGCAGATCCCGAGGCGGGCGGCCCCACATCCGGGGCATTGGGAGCCGAGCAGCAGGTCGGCTAGGGCGTCGAGAATCCTCACGCATCCACCATCGGTCCGCCACCGGGCGCGCGCCCGGTTGTCCACAGCCCCGACGGTCAGCTCGCGTAGGTCAGGGCCGTGGCCCCGGGCTCCCATCGCGACCACCGGTTCGGCGCGCTGTAGATCCACACCGTGCCACCGTCGCCGAGGAGTGCCACCAGTCCGCCGCCCTGCCGGGGCAACGCCGCAACCGCGACGACCGTCCCTTCGACGCTCGCGAGCTCCTCCACCCGGGAGCCGTCCGAGCGCACGACGAACACCCCTTGCTCCCGCTCGCTGCGGGCCAGGACGACGAGGCTCGATTCCGAACTCCACTCGAGTCCGTCGAAGTCTGTGATCGCGGCCCCGTCCGGAGCCACCAGCGGGACGGACTGGAAGGCCGTGAGGCTCCCAGCCACCGTGAGGGTCATGCGCCCGAATGCAGTGTTGCCGCCGCGGGAGAGGATCACCGCCGCCGACCCTCCCGAGGGGTTGATGCTCATGTGTTCGAGTTGCGTGCCCTCCGGCAGTGCCACGTCCTGGAGCGCCACCGCGTTCTCCGCGCCGACGTCGAGCAGGCGCGTCCGCCCCGACGCGTCCTCCCCGAGTCCGTACAGGGTGCCGGACACCCACTGGAGGTCACGCAGGCCGGACAGCGCGACGTCCACGCGGGCCGGATCTGCGCCGCGCTGCACCCACAGGGACGCCCTGTCCTCGCCGACGAGGGCCCACTCCTCACCGCTCAGCGAGACCGCCAACTCGGCTCCCGGCGGCACCTCTTCCGCGAGCGGCACGAACCGTCCGCTGTCCCCCAGCACGCCGGGGCGACCGTCGACGATGGCGTACAGGTCCTGCGCCGTGGCCTTCGCCAGCACCGAGTAGCTCTGCTGCGTCGCGAGTTCGAGCACGCCCGCCGCGCTCTGCCCGGGCAGCGCGAAGGGCCACCCGTTGCTCGTCACCCGCAGGCCCGTGGTGCGCGGGATGGCGGTCAGCGACCACAGCAGTTGCGCCCCGAGTCGGCGCCGCGCCTCCGCGTCCATGGCTTGGTCGAGGTTGGCGAACTCCACGGTCACCACTCCGTCGGAGTCGATCGTCGCACCGCCCGCACCCAGTGAGACCCCGCTCGGCACCGCGTTGGTCACGACTGGCACGAGTGCGCTGCTGGGGCCGTCCATGAGCGCCCGCACGATCGTCTCCGGCGTGAGTTCCGCCTCGGGGACGATGAGCTGGTCGGGCACGACGTGGCGTCCCGTGGGGTCGAGGAAGTAGATGCTCACCGGCGCGTAGAAGCGCTCGAACAGGTAGCGGCTCACGAGCACCCCCTCGGGCGGGGCGGCGATTCGCCACTGTCCCTGCTCCTCGACGAGGCCGAAGTCGTGCGAGAGCTGCTCGTCGCCGGCGCTGAACCTGCCCGTCGAGTCCAGCGAGCCGATCATGCGGCCCCTGACGAGCGCACGGCCACCCTCCTCGACGACGGACCCCTCGTAGATCCGACGCACGGCCAGGGGGTCCCACCGCTCGCGGGCGTCACCGGCCAAGTATGCGCGCGCCACCGCGAAGTCGGATTCCGGATTCGCCATGGCCAGCAGGAAGCCTTCGACGATCTGCGCCGGCTCGTCGCCGCCCCGGGGCGGCTGGGGTGCGATCTCGATGCCGGCAGGGTCGTCGGGCACCGGGATTTCGACCACCGGGCCGCTGGTCGGGATGTCGACGCACGCGCCGACGAGCAGCAGGCTGAGCACGATCAGCCAGCGCCCGAGCCTCCACCCTCGTCGCCTCATCTGCCTCTCCCCTCGTCGCTGGGCGCCACTGGCAGCGGCGACGCCAACACCCTGTGTTCTGGTCCGCGCGGCAGGGTCAGTCGGAACTGCGCTCCACGGCCCGGGCGGCCCCAGGCGTTGAGCCATCCTCGGTGCAGTTTGGCGTCCTCGAGCGAGATCGACAGGCCGAGGCCCGTGCCGCCGACGACGCGCGTCCGCGACGGGTCAGCTCGCCAGAACCGTTCGAAGACCTGAGCGGATTGCTCCGCCTCGAAGCCCACCCCGTGATCCCGGACCGTCACCGCGACGGTGTCGTCGTCGGCGGCGACGGTGACGTCGACCGGCTGGCCCTGCCCATGGTCGATGGCGTTGCCGATGAGGTTGCGCAGCACCCGACGCACGCGCCGGGCGTCGATCTCCGCGCGGGTGTCGTCGGCGAGCACCCGCAGCCTCAGCTCGATGCCCTGGCGGGTCGCGAGGGGGCGGGCCGCCTCGATCTCGTCCTCGACGAGCTGCGCGAAGTCGTGGTCGTCCAGCGCGAGCACGGCGGCGCCGGCGTCGAAGCGCGAGATCTCCAGCAGGTCGGCCAGCAACTCGTCGAAGCGTCCGATCTCGCTCCACATGAGCTCGATGGTGCGCCGTTGGGCGGGGCTGGCCTCCTCCCGCGCCTCGTGCAGCACCTCGGCGGCCATCTGGATGGTGGTGAGCGGGGTGCGTAGCTCGTGGGAGACGTCGCTGACGAACCTGCGCTGCACCGCGGACAGGCTCTCCAGCTGTCGGATCCGCGCCTGGAGTTCCTCCGCCATCTTGTTCATCGACGAGGCGAGGGTGGCGATTTCGTCGGTGCCGCGCACCTCCATCCGCTCGGACAGGTTGCCGGAGGCGAGTCGAAGCGCCGTCGCGCTGGCTCGTCGCACGGGGCCGATGGCCCGCCACGTGATGAGGTAGACGATGAGGGCCATGGCCGTCAGCAACGCCGAGAACGTGATGGCCACCGCGATCTGGATGGAGTGCACGACCTGCAGCTCCGAAGTCATGGGAAAGACGTAGTAGACGGGGATTCGCTCGCTGTTCGCGGTGGAGAGCGTCGTCCCGACGACGAGCCCCGGCTCCCCCGACCGCGCGCCTGTCACCCAGCGCACCTCCGTCGGGGCGAGGAAGAGCCCGTCGCCGGCGCGCACCGACTCGATGATGGATCTCGGCACCGATTCCTCGGCCAGCCCGCCCGAGACCAGCGTGGAGGTCGGGGCGTGGATCACCATCTGGTACTGGCTCGTCTGGGCGCTGACCTGCTCGGCGAGGCGGTTCAGCGCCTCGGTCACCCCGACGCCGCGCAGCGTCGGCCCGCGCAACTGCTGTTGCATGAAGGCGTGCACGCCGACCGCCTCGTTGACCACGGCCTCACGCTTGGCCTCGATGATGCCCGCGGTCGTCATCTGGAGGAGCACGTAGCCGGCGAGCCCCAGCAGGAGCGTGGTGGAGGCCAGCGTCGTGACGAGCACCCTGAGCGGCAAGGACGAACGCAGCAGGCCCAGAGGGCCCGGGCGTCGGCCCGACGACAGGCCGCGGGTGCGCCGACGCAGCGGCGGCCTGGGCTCAGCGGTGGACGACATCGCCGGCGCGGTAGCCGATACCGCGGACCGTCACGATGATCTCCGGGTTCTCGGGGTCCTTCTCCACCTTCGCGCGCAGTCGCTGGACGTGGACGTTGACGAGTCTCGTGTCGGCCGAATTGCGGTAGCCCCACACCTCGTCGAGCAGCTCCTCACGGGTGAGGACCTGGCTCGGTCGTTGCGCGAGGGCCAGCAGGAGGTCGAACTCCAACGGTGTGAGGTTCAGCACCTGCGAGCCGCGTCGGACAGAGTGGGCGGAGACGGAGATGGTCAGGTCGCCGATGCGACGGACGTCGTCGCCCTCGTCGGGGCGGGGCCGCAGCCGGGTGCGGATGCGTGCGACGAGCTCCTTCGTCTTGAAGGGCTTGGGTACGTAGTCGTCGGCGCCGGCCTCGAGGCCGGCCACCACGTCGGCGGTGTCCGACTTCGCGGTGAGCATGACGATGGGGACGCCGGACTGCTGGCGCAGACTCTTGCAGACGGTGACGCCGTCCATGCCGGGCAACATGAGGTCGAGCAGCACCAGATCGGGCCGCGACTGCTCGAATGCGGTCAGCGCTGCGTCACCGCTGGCGGCACGGACGGTGTCGAAGCCCTCCTGCTGCAGGACGATCTCCAGCATCTCGGCGAGCGCCGCATCGTCGTCGACGATGAGAATCAGCTTTCCCTCGGACACAGGCAACCTCCTCGCTGGAACAGCTTACCGCCCGTGCCAGCGGCAGGTTGCCGATCGACGGTCACCCCCGGTTGCGACGCGAGCGCCGGCGGTCGAGGTCCAGCCCCACGATCCTCATGCTCGCCGCGACCCGACGCTCGACGGAGCGCCAGCCGCCCTCTGCACGGAGCCGCTCGAGGGTCTCGGAGCACTGTTGCAGGCTCTTCGCCACCTCGGAAGTCCGCGTGGCCACGGCGAAATTGAACGGATTGGAGCTGACGGCGCGCGATGCGCGCTGGTGGCCCTCGATGGTGGAGGCCAGCGTCCGAGCTGCCGCCTGGACCAGCAGCGTGCGCGTGCCGTCCAGCGCCTCGGCGAGCCTGCCGGGCATGATCCCCAGTGCGGCCGTCGCGCCCGCCTGCCACGACAGGTGCTCGTCGGTTGTGCGACGCCACTGCTCCTTGGCCTCACCGGACCATCCGTTCTCGAGCCCCCGCTGCTGGGCCTTGAGCATAAGATCCTGCAGGTCGTTCGCCGTGGTGACGAGGCTGTCCCACTCCTGGCGCGACTCATCGAGGAGGCGCGGCGAGTCCTGGCTCAGGCGCAGCCAGTCGACGAAGCCGCGCATGGAGTTGATCGAACCCCGGCACGAGGCGATCCCGCCCCTGACGTTGGCCATGCCGCGCATCCGGATGAACAGGGCCAGCCATGGGAGGTCGAGGCTCAGCGCCTTGCGGGCGGCGCTGTCGATCTCGAGCATGTCGTTCGAAATGGCGGTCCGCACGACGGCGTCCATCTGACGGACGGACCGTTCGGTGGCGAGGAATTCGCTGGAAGTCACGGGAGCTCCTGATCAGACATGAAGGCGAGGGCCTCCTCGTTCGAGGCGTAGGCCTCGTCCGACGACTGCATTGCGTCGGACGTGGCCTCGGTGTCCTGGCTGCTGGCCTCCCAGGTCGAGGCGGAGGACTCGGCCACCGACTGGTACGAGGGCACGACGGTCGTCATGACGCCGAAGATCGGGGTCGGGTCGGGCAGGTTGCGGAAGCGGTCCATGAGGCGACGCTGCTCGTCGGCGAGCGCCGTCCACTCGCGGGCCTCGTCGGAGAGCTCTCCGATCTGCACGGTGTAGTCGGTGCCGCTCGCGGCGCCCCCGCCGCTCAGCCCGGAGACCGAGGTGCGCGGCCCGGAATAGTACCCGCCGCCGGTCTGCCCGCCGCCACCGGTGCCACTCGACCCGCCGGTGCTGCCCGTCGAGACCGAGCCCGCGTACGGCGACGAGTTGGCCTTGCCGATCTCCGACGACAGCCCCTGCGCCGACGGGCCCGTACCGCCGTCACGCACCGGCCAACCGCCGTCACGCACTGTCCAACTGCCGTCGGGCATCGTCGAGGGGCCGGTCGTCCCCTGCGAGGGCGCGGTCGGGGTGGGTGTGGGGTCCAGCCGCAACGAGTCCTGGGGGTCGAGGTAGTAGGGATTGCGGTAGATGTTGCCGTCGGGGCCGACGATCGTCGGCGTCGACGTGTCGATGCCTCGACGCAGCAGCGCCTCGGCCATGGTCGCGTCGGATCCGTACGCGTCCCCGCCGTCGGCCGCCAAGACGCCACCGGGGCTGGACGGCGCGAACAGCGCGGGGGTGGCGCGCGCCTGCTGCGCAGCGGCGAGCGAGGAGTACGGCGACGATCCGCCTGCCGCTGCCACGCCGCCGGGCAATCCCGGCGCGACGCCGCCAAAGCCGGCCACCGTCGCACCGGGCAGCGACGAACTGGCGGCACGCGACGCGAGACCGGCCTGGGCCGCGCCGAAGGCTGCACCCGAACCGACGCCCGACGCGCCAGAGACGCCCGCCACGCCCGACGAGGCGGCCGCACCCGTGCCTGCGCCGCCCATCATCGGGAACATGGGCGCTCCGCCGCGCCCATCCTTCGACCCGCCTCGCGTACCCGAGGCGCGCAGCGCCATGGCGTCGGAGGACCCCTCGCGCCGCTCCTCATCGTCGAGCGCGAGGCCGGGAACGTTGTCGGGATTGTCGTAGGCGCCCCAGGGGTCGTCGGTGGTGCGTTCGCCGCTTGCGGAGAGCTGGTCGTTGCCGAATCTCACGTCCCCGAGCGCCGCCGTCGACGCGACGTGCAGCCCGACGGACGCTCCGACGACGAGCTCGCCCCCGGCCAGCGGCGTGGCCGCGGGCGGGCCAGCGACCGCGGCAGGGCCTCCCGCGGCCCCGGGCACTGCTCCGGCCTGGGGCGCTGCGGCGCCACCTGCCGGCGCGACGGGAGCGACCCCCGTGGCGCCGCGGGACTGCCGTCGGCGCTCCCCACGCACTGCCTTGTAGTGCAGGACGGCCTCCTCCTCGGCCCGGGCCAGGTCGTCGTCGGGAGCGCTCTGCGGTGCTGCTGGCTTCTCGGTCATGTCACTCCTTGTTCGTAGACTGATTCAATGGCCCGCGACAGGCCGAGCAACTCGCTGGCGAGCTCCTCGTGCTCGCCCGGCACGTAGGTGGGTGGAAGGTAGCGACGGTACGCCTGGCGGCTCGCCTCGAGGACGTGCTCGGCGATCTCGGTGTGGCTGGCCTGCTCGAGCCACTGCCGGTCGAAGTCGACCTGCTCCACGAGGCCCGCCAGGGACAGCCTCACGGTGACCCTGCCGCGAGCCGACCCCTCGGCGGGCTCACCGACGAAGTCCGCCCAGCGGACGTCCTCCGGCGGGCGCGAGGCGAGCTCGGCCTGACGTTCCAGCAGTGTGCGGAACGCGTCCTGCACGGCCTCGGCGCTCGTGAACGGGCCGACCTCCGCAGGCACGAGCTCCGGCGGTGTGAGCGGCCCGCTGTCCTCGAAGCGCACGCTCGCCATCGTCAGCGCCTCCAGGAATGCGTCGCGCAGTGGTCTCCCGGCGATGCGCTCCTTCCAGCGCGGCGACACCTCGACACGATCGATGTGGTGCTCGTCGTCCATCCAGATCCGCACGCAGCGTCGGGCGTCGGTGAATCCCATCGCCGGATCCCAGGGCAGACGCTCGTCGCTGTCCGAATCCACACCGGGAGGGGCGAGCAGCTCGTCGTCCCACGTCCCTTCGCTCACGTCATCCTCCTGTCGCACGGTCCCGGTCAGTCAACCACGTCGAAGGGTCAATTCGGGGTCAATCCGACGGCCGGCGGCAAACCGCCGTCGGGGTGGTTCAGTTGAGCTGCGGATCCTCCGTCCACGTGGACCATCGGCCGACGGCGCCACCCATCCGTCGCACCACGCGCCGCCAAAGGTCGTCGGGGACGCCGAAGACCTCCTCGGTGCGTGCCATGGTCCGAAACCAGCTGCCCCGGATCAGCTCGGACTCGAGCTGGCCGGCGCTCCACCCGGCGAGCGCGAGGAACATCCGCACGTGGGCGAAGGCGCCGTCGAAGACCTCGAGTGGCATCGACAGGTTGATCACGCCGACGTCGTCGAAGAGGCGCTGCCATCCGGGTGGGCTGGACGCGGGCGAGGCGAGCTGGGCGAGCACCAGCAGCCCGTCCTGGTTGACGGGCCCGCCCTCGTACAGCGCCGCCGGTGGCGACAGCAGCGGCACCCAGTCGGACAGGGTGTCGGGAATCGGCTCGTCGGAGACCTTGCCGAGCACCACGCCGACGGTGCCGTCGTCGTCGTGTTCGAGCACGAGGACCACGGAGCGGTCAAAGTAGTCGCCGCCGCCCACCTGGGCGGAGATCAGCAGTTGGCCGGCGGCGGGCGGGCCCAGCATCTCCATGCGACCACTGTAGAGTCCGCCGCCAACGAGCGCCGCGGACGGGTAGATTGTCGGCTCGGGGGCCGACCCGCCAGACGAGGAGATTGCCGGTGACGCACAGCGAACGAGTGGCTCGGCTGCGCCTGCTGCTGGGCGACGACGGCCTCGACGCCCTCGCCGGCGCGCATGTCATGGTGCTGGGGCTTGGAGGGGTGGGGTCGAGTTGCGCGGAGGCGCTGGCGCGCGGCGGCGTCGGCACGTTGACGGTGCTCGATCGCGACGAAGTCGAGGCGAGCAACATCAACCGGCAGGCGATCGCGTTCCTTTCGACGCTGGGGCGGGCGAAGGCCGACGTGATGCGCGACATGGTCGCCGACATCAATCCCGACTGCACCGTCCACGCCCAACGGGTGTTCCTCACTCCGCAGACGATCGCCCAGCAGCTCGACGGGTTTCCGAGGCCGGACCATGTCATCGACTGCATCGACACGATTTCGCAGAAGCTCGCCATCGCCCAGTGGTGTGCTGAGCGGCAGATCCCCCTGCTCACGTCCCTGGGCGCCGCGAACAAGCTCGACCCCTGCAGGCTCCGCTTCGACGACATCCACCGCACGCGGCAGTGCCCCATGTCGAGGGTGATGCGCAAGGAGTGCCGTCGGCGCGGCATCGAGCGGCTCGAGGTGCTGTACTCCGACGAGCCGCCCGCACCCGTCGAGCGCAGCGAGGGGCGCTCGAAGTCCGCCAACTTGGGCTCCATGAGCTACATGCCGCCGATCATGGGTCAGATGCTCGCCGGCCTCGCCATCCGACGGCTGGCGGGGATCGAAGCGATGCCCGAGCCCCCGATGCTGCTCCCCCAGCCTTGCGACCACCCATGACCACCTGGCTCGACACCCATCACCACTTCGACTTCCTCGACGGGCTCGCCCTGCGTCGCGCGATGCTTGCGGCGCTGCCCGAGACGGTGCGGCTGGTCGCGCAGACTCTGCTGCCGTCGGACTTCTTCCGACTGCACGGTCAGGCGGGCGAGCTGGATCTGGGCACCCCGCGACCACCGCTGTGGTCCGTCGGGTTGCACCCGTGGTGGGTGGCTTCCGCGTCGCAGGTGCGCGACGAGCTGGAGCTCATGGCGAGTGCGCTGGAACGCACGCGCTTCGTCGGGGAGATCGGGCTGGATCACACGCCGCGACGGTTGGAGCAGGCACCGGAGGCCTTGCAGCGGAAGTCCCTCGACGGCGTGCTGGAGTTGGCGTGCGCGGCAGCCCCGCGGTGGGAGTCCCAAGGGCCGGTGGTGTTGTCGATCCACGCGGTGCGCAGTGCCGGGGCGGTATTGGATGCCCTCGAAGGGCACGATGCGCAGGCTCGCGGCGTCGTTGCGGTGTTCCACCGATTCGGCGGCACGAGCGACGAGCTGGCTCGGCTGCTGCGCATGGGGGGCCACGTCTCGGTCCATCCCGCGATGGTGGAGACCAGACGCGGGCGCGGCACCATCCGGCAGGTCCCCGACGATCGCCTCCTGCTGGAGACGGATCTGCCAACGGCACCCGTCGCCGCCGGGGAGTGCGTGGAGGTCGCGGGCAGACGGGCCGCGGAGGCGGTGTGTCGAGGGTTGTCGTCGGTGCTGGAGGCGCTCGTTGAGCTGCGGGGGCCGGGCCTCGTCCGTGAGATCGAGCGCACGCAGGCGCGCCTGTACGGGCTGGTCGAGCCGGCCTCGTCGGGGGCTGCAGGGGCGTGACGCCGGCCCCGCCGGAGGTCCTTGGGCCGGCTGCTAGGGCGTGTTGCTAAAGGGGGATCGTCGGCACGCGGGCCACGATTGAGGGTGTGGCGCGTAACGAGATCTCCGATGAGGCCTGGGCCGTGATCGGTCCGCTGTTTCCGGCTCCGAAGGCGACGGGCCGTCCGCCGGTGGAGCGCCGAATGGTGGTGGAGGCGACCGCGTGGCGGTACCGCACGGGCGCTCCGTGGCGGGATGTGCCGGAGCGGTTTGGGAACTGGAACACGATCTACAAGAACTTCAATCGCTGGTCGGAGCAGGGCGTCTGGGCGCGCGTGCTCGAGA
>KK211045.1:207099-225489 GCA_000619965.1 Propionibacteriaceae bacterium P6A17 | reverse complement strand
GACCGGGTCGTCGAGCTTGGCGCAACACCCTCGACGGGAACCGTCGGGGACTCGTATGACAACGCCCTCGCCGAGGCGGTCAACAACCTCTACAAGACCGAGCTGATCCGCCAGCGCGGCCCCTGGAGGACCGTCGAGCAGGTCGAGCTCGCGACGCTCGAATGGGTGTGGTGGTGGAACCATCAACGCCTGCACGGCGAACTCGGCATGCGCACCCCGATCGAGATCGAGGACGCGTACTACGCTGACCTCGAATCAGGCCTCCCGGCGACCGCCGGACAGGGAAACCGATAGGAACGAAACCCAGGCCGATTCAGAAGTGCCTGCTTGCTGACACCAGCCTGGGCGGCCTGCTGAGCCGTCACGAAGCCATGCTGTGCATCCGCGATGCTCCACAACTCGTCCCTCGCCAACTCTGCCATGGCAATAGTCTAACTATAGTGTAATACTTTTGCCACGACTTGATGAGGCTCCCGCAGGGCAACTGCACCGGAATGACCCGTGCCTCAGGCAGACCGCTGAGGCACGACCCGGATGTCCGTATACAACAAGGCCCGAACCGAAACCATCCAAGATGGCAAGGTTCGAACCTTGTGCGTGGGGTGGGCGCAGAGGGACTCGAACCCCCGACTCCCTGCTTGTAAGGCAGGTGCTCTAACCAACTGAGCTATGCGCCCGGGCCCCGACACTGTACCGCCACCGCGACGCCGACGCCAGTAGGGTGTCCCGGGAAGGGGGCAGTAGCCTTGCACGAGGACATTGCGAGGAGGTGTCGATGCAGGAGCCGAGCGGGCCACGTCGGGCAGCCGACGCCACCTCGTCGGCGCGTCATGCCGCGCTCGACCCGGTGCCGCCGCCGACGACGCCCAGACGGGCCTCGCCGGAGGCGCTCGCTCCCATCGCTCCCGAGCCCCCCGCCGAGGCGCGCCCGATCGCGTCGTCGTCGGGAGCGGCCCGACGAGCCCTCGCCCCCGAACCGCCGCGCGAAGCCGTCGCGCGCTTCCGATGGCCGCGGGTGTTCCTCGTCGTGGCGGTCATCGCGGTGACGGTCGTCGTGGTCGCCTACACGACCTTCGGCCCACACCGGGACGCGACTCCGCTGCCGCCGTCCCCGGCCAGCGGGGCGCCGTCGCCCTCCGAGGTCACCAGCGCGCCGGTCAAGCGCGCCACCACCAAGGAGACCGTCGGAGATGCCACCATCTCGCGACCAGCCGACTGGGAGCTCTATCACGACGAGTTGGCCGAGGGGGATCGTCGCCTGATTCGCCTGCGGCACAATCCGTCCGGCGTGCGCTTCCAGCTCACCACGCTCGCGGACCTTCGCGAGGAACTCCCCGCGGCCTGCACCGCGCTCGTCACCGATCAGGCCAACGGCTACGCCGTCCACGCGTTGATCGACGCACGCACGGTTCTGGTCGGCGACGAGGCGGAGGGCATCGTGTGCGGCTTCACCGGCACCAGGGAGGGCGACGACGAGGCCACCTCGGTGTCCTTCACGCTGATCCGACGCGGCTGCGACTCGCACACGCTCATCGTGCGGCAGATGGCCCCCGTGGGGCTCGACGCACACACGCGAGCCCTCGAGGACTCGGCAGCGATGGCCTGCGCCGCGTCGATCACCTTCGGCCATCCGCTGCCGCTGTGCTCAGCCGACGTCGACTGAGCTACTCGGACTGACCGGGGGCACGGCTGAGCTCGTCGGCCACGCTCCTCAGCTTCAGCCACCACTGCTCGTAGGGACGCTGGTTTGTCCAGTCCATCCCCTCCAGCACCCGCCTGGCCGGCGACATCAGCCCGTCGACGCCGCTCTCGGCCGCGCCGTACTCGGCCCGGCCCTCCTGGAGCATCCGGTCCAAGTAGTCGACGCCGGCGTGGCCGAGCCTGGTCGCGGTGATCCTGTCGAACGGCGACGTCACCCCACCTTGCTGAATGTGCCCGACGATCGCCTGCCGGACCGAGAACTCGCCGTGGCCCTCCGCCTCGAACATGCGGGCGAGCACCTCCGAGGTGTAGTGCGTGCTGGTCTCCTCACCCATCACGGCGAGGTAGAAGGACCGGCCCGACGCGAACGCGTCGACCAACGCCTCCACATCCTTGGCCAACTGGGTGAGCTGGATGCCGGTCTCGGGGATGTAGACCTTCTCCGCGCCGCCTGCGATCCCGCCCAGCAGCGGCAGGAAGCCACACGTGCGCCCCATGGTCTCCACGACGAAGGCCCGCTTGCTGGCCGAGGCGGACATGCGCACCATGTCGATCGAGTCCACGACGGTGTTCAGCGCCGTGTCGGACCCCACGGCCATGTTCCACGCCGGCAGGTTGTTGTCGATCGAGGCCGGCAGCAGGGCGATCGGGATGTTGAACGCTGGGTAGCGGTGCCGTTCTCGCTGCATCATGTCGACGGTGGCGTAGGCGTGGAACCCGCCCGAGATGAGCAGCGCGTCGATGCCGCTGTCCTCGAGGGCGCGCGCCATCGGGTAGAGATCGGCCTCGGTCGGCACGTAGCGCCGCGTCCCGAACCTCGCGCCGCCGATGTGCGCCATGCCCTCGACGTCGCGCCAACCCACCTCGCGGCACTGCCCCGCGATCAGGCCGGGCACCCCGCCCTCGATCGCCACCATCGAGTAGCCGCGATCGAGCCCCGCCCGCACCGCGACGCGGTCGATCTGGTTCATGCCAGGCGCCAACGCCCCGGCGTGCATGATGCCGATCCGCTTGCCGCGCTGCTCGGTCACCGTCGGGCGGGCCTCAATGAGCGTGCGGTAGATGTCGATCATCGTGGCGAAGCCCTTGCCCCGGCTGGCGATCGCCTCGGCGTAGTTGCCCTCCGCGACCATGCCTGCGATCGCCCTCGTGGACTCGACGCAGGCCATCAGGGGGCGGCGGACGACGTCGTCGCCGTCGACGCCGATCAGCACGGGCTCCGAGCCCTCGTCGGCCTCCAGGATGGCCTGCACCGCCTCGACGCCGCAGGCCGTCGCCATCCAGCGGTCGTAGGCCGACGGAGTACCTCCGCGCTGCACGTGGCCGAGAATCGTGATCCGGGGCTCCTCGCCGGTGCGCTCGACGAACACGTCACGGACCCGCTGCGCCGTGATCGGCAACCCCTGGCGATCCTTCGCGCCCTCGCTGACCACGATGATCGAATCGCGACGCCCGGCCGCGCGGCCTCGTTCGAGGACCTGCACCATGCGGTCCTCCCAGCCGTCGCGCGGCGGGCGCTCCGGAATGAAGGTGTAGTCGGCGCCACCCGCGATGGTGGTCATGAGCGCCAGGTAGCCGCAGTTGCGTCCCATGACCTCGACGATGAACGTGCGCCGGTGCGACTCGGCCGTCGACGAGATGGCGTCGATGGCCTCCGTGATGCGATGCATGGCCGAATCGGTGCCGATGGTCATGTCGGTGCCGACCATGTCGTTGTCAATGGACCCGACGATGCCCGCCATCCTGAGGCAGCGATGACGCTCGGCGAGCTCGGCCGACACCTCGCCACGCTCGACGAGCTCCCCCAGCAGCTCCTCCCAGCGCAGCATCAGCTCGCGCGCGCCCGTCAGCGAGCCGTCCCCGCCGATCACGATCAGCCGGTCGATGCCCCGCTCGACCAGATGACGTACCACCTGACGCTGGCCGTCGACGGTGCGCATCTCGGCGCAGCGGGCGGTACCGATGGTGGTGCCTCCGCGCCCGAGCAGGCCCGAGACGTCGCTCCAGTGCAGCCTCGTGATGTGCTCGCCGCCCTCGTACGCGCCCTGCCAGCCCTCGCGGATCGCGTAGACCTCGGCACCCTCGCGCAGACCTGCCCGTACGATGGCGCGCACCGCCGCGTTCATGCCCTGCGCGTCACCCCCGGAGGTCATGACCCCGATGCGGATGGCGCAGGGGGCGGTCACTTCCGCACGCCCTTCGGGCGGACGACCTTCGTGGCGAGCCAGTCCGGCGCGACGTTCGCCGTCTTCGTCAGCGTGAGACCCGCGACCGTCACCCCCTCTTGGACCGATGCTGCATCGATGTAACCGGGACGGCCCACCTTCGGCGTCAGCAGCCAGATGTAGCCGTTGTCGGAGAGATCGGGCATCGCGTCGACCAGACCGTCCATCACGTCGCCGTCCTCCTCCCGCCACCAGAGGATCACCACATCGACGGCCTCCACGGCCTCCTCCACCATGTCGGCATCGATGATGTCCATGATGTCGTCCCGCAGGCTCTGGTCGACGTCCTCGTCCCAACCCAGCTCCTGGACCACCATGTCGGTGTTGAGACCGAGCAGCTCCGCGCCGCTCGGACCGTCCTGCATTCGCTCCTTGCTGTTCGTGTTTGCCACGGGTCAAGCCTGCCAGATCATTCGGGCAGCGCGCGAGGGTGGCCCACAAAGACGCGACGGAGGCCCCCGGCATCACGGGGGCCTCCGTCGCGACGTCGTGCGATCAGGCGTCGCCGCCGGCGTTGCCGGACGCGCCGGCGGTCACGTCGTCGATGCGGTACTTCTCCGCCGCCTGCTGGACCCACTCGACGGGCACCTCGCCGGCCGCGGCCAGACGCTCGAGCACCTTGACCGCGATCGAAGGCCCGTCCACCTTGAAGTAGCGTCGAGCGGCGGCTCGCGTGTCGGAGAAGCCGAAGCCGTCGCAGCCCAGGACCGCGTAGTCGCGCGGCACCCAGGGGCGGATCAGGTCGGGCAGCATCGTCGTGTAGTCGGTGCTGGCCACGATCGGGCCGCGGGTGTCGTCGAGCTTCTGCTCGATCCAGGTGCGCTCGTCGTGGTGCGGGTCGGCGAACTTGCGCTTGTCGATCGCGAGACCCTCGCGGCGCAGCTCACCCCACGACGTGACCGACCAGACGTCGGCGACCACGCCGAAGTCGTCCTTGAGGATCTGCTGCGCCTCTAGACCCCACGGCGCCGCGACACCGGAGACGAGGATCTGCGCCCGACGGGCATCCTCGCCGACACCCTCCATGCTGCCCGCCCGGAGCAGGTACATTCCCCGCAGCACGCCCTCGACGTCCAGGTCCTCCGGCTCCTTGGGCTGGACGATCGGCTCGTTGTACACCGTCAGGTAGTACATGACGTTCTCGGGGTTCTCGCCGTACATGCGCTCCAGACCACGCCGCACGATGTGCGCCGTCTCGTAGGAGTAGGCGGGGTCGTAGGCGACGACGGCCGGGTTCGTCGCCGCGAGGATCGGCGAATGGCCGTCCATGTGCTGCGTGCCCTCGCCGGTCAGCGTGGTGCGGCCGGCCGTCGCGCCGATGAGGAAACCGCGGGCGAGCTGGTCGCCGGCCGCCCACATCGAGTCGCCGGTGCGCTGGAAGCCGAACATCGAGTAGAAGACGTAGATCGGGACCATCGGCTCCCCGTGCGTGGCGTACGAGGTGCCCGCGGCCGTGAACGCGGCCATGGAGCCGGCCTCGTTGATGCCGGTGTGGAGAATCTGCCCGTCCTTCGCCTCGCGGTAGCTCAGGAACAGCTCGTGGTCCACCGGGGTGTAGTTCTGCCCGTGCGGGTTGTAGATCTTGATCGTCGGGAAGAAGGCGTCCATGCCGAACGTGCGCGCCTCGTCGGGGATGATCGGCACGACGCGGCTCGCGAAGTCCTTGTCGCGCATGAGGTCCTTCAGCAGACGGACGAAGGCCATCGTCGTCGCCACGCCCTGCTTGCCCGACCCCTTCCGGGCCGCCTCGTAGGCCTTGTCGCCCGGCAGCGAGATGAACTTCCGGTCGCCACGCCGCTCGGGCAGGTAGCCGCCCAGCTCCCGCCGCCTGGCGTGCAGATACTGGATGCGCGGATCGTCCTCGCCCGGATGGAAGTACGGCGGCTGGTACGGGTTGGACTCGAGTACCTCGTCGGAGATGGGCAGGTGTACGCGGTCGCGCAGGTTCTTGAGATCCTCGAGCGCGAGCTTCTTCATCTGGTGCGTGGCATTGCGGCCCGCGAAGTGCTTGCCCAGGAAGTAGCCCTTGATCGTGTGCGCGAGGATCACCGTCGGGGCGCCGGTGAACTCCGTGGCGGCCTTGTAGGCGGCGTAGACCTTCTGGTAGTCGTGGCCGCCGCGTGACAGACGCCAGACGTCCTCGTCGGACCAGTCCTTGACCATCGCCGCGGTGCGGGGGTCCCGCTCGAAGAAGTGCTTGCGCACGTAGGCGCCGTCGTTGGCCTTGAAGGTCTGGAAGTCGCCGTCGGTGACCGAGTTCATGAGGTTGAGCAGGGCGCCTTCGGTGTCGTTCTCGAGCAGCGGATCCCAGCCGCGGCCCCAGACCACCTTGATGACGTTCCAGCCCGCCCCGCGGAAGTAGGCCTCGAGCTCCTGGATGATCTTGCCGTTGCCGCGCACCGGGCCGTCGAGGCGCTGGAGGTTGCAGTTGACGACGAACGTCAAGTTGTCGAGCTCCTCGTTGGCGGCGAGCTGCAGCGCGCCGCGCGACTCGACCTCGTCCATCTCGCCGTCGCCGAGGAAGGCCCAGACGCGCTGCTGCGAGGTGTCCTTGATGCCGCGATCGTGCAGGTAGCGGTTGAACTGGGCCTGGTAGATCGCGCCGAGCGGGCCCAGACCCATGGAGACCGTCGGGAACTCCCAGAAGCCCGGCATCTGGTGCGGGTGCGGGTACGACGGCAGGCCGCGCAGCTCGCCGTCGACGTAGTGGGAGTGCTCCTGCCGGAAGCCGTCGAGGTCATCCTCGGTGAGCCGGCCCGCGAGGTAGGCGCGCGCATACATGCCGGGGCTGGCATGGCCCTGGAAGTAGATCTGGTCGCCGCCGCCGGGATGGTCCTTGCCGCGGAAGAAGTGGTTGAATCCCACCTCGTAGAGCGTGGCCGAGGACGCGAACGACGAGATGTGTCCGCCCACGCCGATGCCCGGCCGCTGCGCACGGTGGACCATGATGGCCGCGTTCCACCTGAGCAGGCGCCGAATGCCGCGTTCCAGATCCTCATCACCGGGGAACTCCGGCTCCTCCGAGGCGGGGATGGTGTTGACGTAGTCGGTACCGACGAGCGAGGGGACGCCGATGTGCCGCTCGCGCGCACGCTCCAACAACTTCAGCATCAAGTACCGGGCCCGATGCCTGCCCCCGGCATCGATGACCGCGTCGAGGGAATCGAGCCACTCGAGGGTCTCCTCGGCGTCGGTTTCGGGAAGGTTGGTGGGAAGACCGTTGATGATCGGTCCCGCCTCGTTGGTCACGTCGTGTCCTCTCTTTCGACGTCGGGTGCCGCCTGCACGGCTGACCGTAGGCGGCGATCAGTGGTGCAAGACTACTCCAACTAGCCGATACTGCGAGGACAGCCTAGTAGGCCGGCACAGCACGACGCCCCACGGCGGAGCATCCGGTGACCCGGCCCGCGCTTCGGAGGCGGGAGCGTCGGGGGCGTTGGGTACGGACTGCGCACCCAGTGTGGGGAAGTGGTGGGCTCACCAACCACTTCCGCACACCCAAGCAGAGCGCACCCCGACGAAGCCCCCTCGGCCTGGCCGTGTGGGCCACGGTGCAGCCTCCGTCGCCCGTACCGGCCCGGGGCGACACTACGCTCGTCGCCATGGATGTCGAGGTCCGGCCGGCGCGCGCCGACGAGTGGCGCCAGTACCGCGCGCTGCGGCTCGAGATGCTGGCCGACTCCCCTTTCGCCTTCGGCGAGGCGAGGGACGTCGTCGCGGCACTCCCCGACGATCAGTGGCGACTACGCGCCCGGTCGCGAGCACTCCCCGACTCGCGCTGGGTCGTGGCGGTCGAGCATGGACGGTGGATCGGCCAGGCCATGGCGCGTCGATTCGGAGACCGGATTGTGGCGCTGGAGGTCTACGTCTGCCCCGCCGCACGCGGCACCGGGATCGCCGACGCCCTCCTCGACGACCTCGAGCGCTGGACCATCACCCAGGGGTACGACGCCCTCTGGCTCGATGTCGACGAACGCCAGCAGGCAGCGAGGCGCCTCTACGCCCGGCGGGGCTTCGTCGCAACCGGTCGAGCGCGCCCCAACCCCAACCATCCGGACGGACGCGAACTCGAACTGCGCAAGCCCCTGCCCGCTCAGGACCGCAGGACGTAGGCGCAGATCGCCGTCGCCGCGGCCACGTTCAACGAGTCGATGCCCTCGGCCATGGGAATGGTGGCACGCACGTCCGCGAACTGCTGCCACTGCGCAGGAAGCCCGTGCCCCTCGTTGCCGACGATCAGCGCGAGCTTGCCGTCGCGGGGGACGTCCTCGAGCGCGACCGCGTCATCGGCGAGCGTAGTGGCGACGAGCCGGAACCCGGCGTCGCGCAGCCGCTGCAGGTCCGCGAGGTCCGAATCCATCCGTCGCCACGGCAGCTGGAGCGCCGCCCCCATCGACGCCTTGATGGCGCGGCGGTAGAGCGGATCCGCACAGGTGGCGCTCACGACGACGCCTCCCCACCCGAGCGCGGCGGCGATGCGCAGGAGCGAGCCGACGTTCCAGTGGTCGACCAGCCCTTGGGCCACCACGAGGCGATCGTGGGCGAGCAGCGACTCCCACTCGGGCGGCGCCGGCCGATGGAACGTGGCCAGGGCGCCGCGGTGGACGTGGAAGCCGCTGACCTGCTCGATCATGGCCTCGGAGCCGACGTAGAAGGGCGCCTCGACGCCCTGGATGACGTCGTCGAGCGAGCGCAACCAACGCTGCGTCAGCAGGAACGCGCTCGGGCGGCAGCCTGCCTCGAGCGCGCGATGGATGATCTTGTCGCCCTCCGCGACGAACAGCCCCCGCTCCGATTCCAGCCGGGTGCGCAGTTGGGCATCGCGCAGGCTCGCGAACTCCGCGAGCCGGGGATCCAGAACGTCGTCGACGGGAATGATCACGCGCCGATCCTACCGAGGCGGCCGCGACGTGACGGATGGGCGCCCGCGTGCATCGTCGGCCCATCCCCGACACGCCCCCGCGCCAATGGCGGTCTCGTCGGCGCAGCGCGCTAGAGTCGCTCACCGTGTCGTCTGCCGCCTTCGAACACCTCTCCCCCGCGTTCCCGCAGCGCGCGGCGTGGGGTACCGCGCAGTCCCTGCGCGCATGGCAGGCCGAGGCGCTCGAGCTCTACCACAGCACGTCCCCGCAAGACTTCCTCGCGGTGGCCACCCCCGGCGCAGGCAAGACGACGTTTGCCCTGCGAGTGGCGAAGGAACTCCTCGAACGCCGCGAGATCAAGCGGATCATCGTCGTGGCGCCCACCGAACACCTCAAGGTGCAGTGGGCCGACGCCGCCGCCCGCGTCGGCATCCACCTCGATCCCGGCAACACCGCCAAGCGCGGACGCTCCCGGCAATTCGTCGGCTCCACCCTCACCTACGCCGGCGTCGCGGTGCGCCCCTGGGTCTACGAGGCCATCTGCCTCAGCCAGGACACCCTCGTCATCCTTGACGAGGTCCACCACGCCGGCGACTCGCTGAGCTGGGGAGACGCCCTGCTCGAAGGGTTCCGGTACGCCCGCCGTCGTCTCATGCTCACCGGCACGCCGTTTCGCTCCGACGACAACCCGATCCCGTTCGTCGCCTACGACGAGCTGCCCGACGGCACCCGCGTGAGCCACGCCGACTACACCTACGGCTACGCCGACGCGCTGAAGGACCACGTCGTGCGTCCCGTCGTCTTCATGAACTACGGCGGTCCCATGCGCTGGCGGACCAAGTCGGGCGACGAGATGACCGCGAACCTCGGCGAGCCCCTCACCAAGGACCTCACCTCGCATGCCTGGCGCACGGCCCTCGACCCCAAGGGAGAATGGATCTCCGCCGTCCTAGGAGCCGCCGACAAGCGCCTCACCGAGACCCGCCGCCACGTCCCCGACGCGGGAGGCCTCGTCATCGCCTCCAACCAGACGGCCGCTCGCGCCTACGCGAAAGTGCTCCACTCCATCACCGGCGAGAAGCCGACCCTCGTCCTGTCCGACGAGGCGAAGTCGTCGCAGAAGATCGACGAGTTCAGCGCCTCCGAGGAGCGCTGGATGGTGGCCGTGCGCATGGTCTCCGAAGGCGTCGACGTGCCGCGGCTGGCCGTCGGGGTGTACGCCACCGCCACCCAGACTCCCCTGTTCTTCGCGCAGGCCGTGGGCCGCTTCGTGCGCTTGCGCCGCCGTGGCGAGCTCGCGACGGTGTTCCTCCCCACGGTGCCGATCATCCTCTCGCACGCCAGCTCGCTCGAACGCCAGCGCGACCACGTCCTCGGGCGCAAGCACACCGACGAGGATGCGCTCTGGAGCGAGTCGGAGGCGGAGATGGCTGAGGCCAACCGCAACGAATCCGCCTCCGACGACCTCCTCGGCTCGTTCGAGGCGATGGAGTCCAATGCCACCTTCGACCACGTCCTCTTCGACTCCCAGCAGTACGGGCTGTTCGCGGAGCCGTCGTCGGCCGACGAGCAGGAGTACCTCGGCCTCCCCGGCCTCCTCGATCCCGAGCAGGTGAGCGTGCTCCTGCGAGAGCGCCAGCGTCGCCAGGTGAAGCGCCGCGAGAAGCAGGACCGCCGCCAGCCCGAGGTGGCGCTGCACCGCGCCATGGCCGACCGCCGCAAGAAACTCAACTCGCTGGTCAGCCAGTACGCACGCCTGCGATCAGTTCCGCATTCGCACGTGCACGCCGACCTCCGTCGCCAGTGCGGGGGCCCCGAACTGGCGCGCGCTTCGACGGAGCAGGTCGAGGAGCGCATCCAAATGATCTCCGACTGGCTCAGGCACTGACTCTCGCGCTCAGGCGCCGGACCACGACGCACACTGCGCCGCTCGACCCCAATCCGCGGCCGGGGCATCCACGTCTCGTCGCGCCCCGTGACCCCCACCATGGGACAGGCGATAGGCTGGCGCAATGACTCCCGAGCACCCGCGCGCTGCGACGCCCGCACCGTCGATCCGGGGCAAGGCTGGGCTCATCAAGCGCTTCCGTGCCGCCAGCGGTGAGATCAACACCGCCGCGATCACCGCGCTGGACGAGCGGCACCCCTGGTTCAAGCGCCTCGACGCCGACTCCCGGTCGTGGATCTCGATGGTGGCCCGCGCCGGCATCGACGGCTTCGTCGCATGGTTCGCCGGCGAGCAGTTCGATCCGGAGTCCATCTTCGAAGTGGCGCCGAAGCTCATGGCGCGCCGCATTTCGCTCGGTCAGACCGTCGACCTCGTGCGCACCACCACCGAGGTCGTCGAGGAGCAGATCGGCAAGATCCTCCCCCGCAGCGACCGCCCGGTACTCCAGGTGGCGATCCTCCAGTACACGCGCGAGGTCGCGTTCGGGGCCGCGCAGGTCTATGCGCGTGCCGCCGAAGCCCGAGGTGCCTGGGACTCCCGCATCGAGGCCTCCGTCATCGACGCAGTCGTTCGCGGCGAGGCCGACGAGCAGGTCTTCTCCCGTGTCTCCGCCCTCGGCTGGCGTACCGACTCCCGCATCGCCGTGTTGCTCGCCACCGCGCCGCCCGAGATGAATCTCGACGACGTCCGCCGCGCTTTGGGCCGTGCCGGCTTCGACATGCTCGCCACGGTCCAGGGGCGCCGTTTCGTCGCCCTGCTCGGGGGACAGGCAGTGACGAACGGCCCGGAGACCGTCCGGGCGGTCGAGGCGATCGTGGGCTGCTTCGCGCCGGGTCCGGTCGTCGTCGGGCCCGTGGTCTCGTCGCTCGCCGACGCCTCGCAGTCCGCGCGCGAGGCCGCGTCGGGCTACCGCGCCGCGAAGGCGTGGCCGGAGGGACCGCGCGTGCTGCTGGCCACCGACCTCCTGCCCGAGCGGGCGCTCTCCGGCGACGGCCACGCGCGCCGCGCACTCGGCGTCGACCTCTACGGCGACCTCGCCGCGCACCCCGACCTGCTGGAGACGGTCGTCGGCTTCCTTGACCACGGCTCCTCGATGGAGGCGACGGCGCGCGCGATGTTCGTGCATCCCAACACGGTCCGGTACCGCCTGAAGCGCATCTCGGAGATCACCGGCTACAACCCGTCGAACGCCCGCGATGCGTACATTCTGCGCATGGCCGTGACGCTCGGACGGCTCAGCGCCAGCTGACCTGCTTTCCGCACCACGATTGCGCGTTCGTCCAAGTGAAACGCCGATTCCCCGCGTGTCGCTACGCGCTCGGTGACGAGCCCTTGTGGGATCGCCACAAATTCCTCGGATGCACTTCGTGGCGGACGTAAGCGCCCTGTCCTTGATCGATCAGGCAGAGTGAATCTCGTGTTCGCAATCGTTGCGCCCGGCCAGGGTGCCCAGAAGCAAGGTTTCCTCGCCCCTTGGCTGGAGCTGGACGGGTTCGCGTCCGCGCTCGCCGCGCTGAGCGAGGACGTCGATCTCGCCCACTTCGGCACGCAGGCCGACGACGACACCATCCGCGACACCGCGATCGCCCAGCCGCTGCTCGTCGGCGCGGCGCTCGCCGTCGCCCAAGTGCTTGGGGAGACGGCCGACGTCGTCGCCGGCCACTCCGTCGGCGAGCTCGCCGCCACTGCGCTCGCGGGAATCGTCTCCCCGCAGGAAGCCATGCGCCTCGTCAATGTGCGCGGACGCGCCATGGCCGCCGCCTCCGCCGTACAGCCCACGTCGATGACCGCCATCATCGGCGGCAAGGTCGACGAGGTCCTCGCGGCCCTCGAGGCCGCAGGCCTCACGGCGGCCAACAACAACGGCTCCGGCCAGATCGTCGCCGCCGGCACCATCGCCCAGCTCGAGGCGCTCACCGCCAACCCGCCGGCCCGCGCCCGCCTCATCCCGCTGAGCGTCGCCGGCGCCTTCCACACCGTCCACATGGCACCTGCCGTGGATGCGCTCCGCGAGGCAGCCGCGACGATCACCCCGCAGTCCCCCACGACTCGCCTCCTGTCCAACCGGGACGGCGCCGTCGTGACCGACGGATCCGACGCGCTCGACCGTCTGGTCAACCAGGTGGCCAACCCGGTCCGCTGGGACCTGTGCATGGCCACCCTCGCCGAGCTCGGCGTCACCGGCCTACTGGAGCTCACCCCTGCCGGCACGCTCACCGGCATCGCCAAGCGCAACCTGAAGGGCGTCGAGCTCTTCAATCTCAACACCCCCGACCAACTCGACGATGCCCGCGCCTTCGCCGCGGCGCAACGCAAGGCCTGAGGAGCCCCATGCCGATCACGATTCCCAAGGCCCGCCAATTCAGCCGCATCCTCGGCGTCGGTGGCGCACGCGCGAGCCGCGTCGTCACCAACGAGGAGATGTGCACCATGATCGACTCCACCCCGGAGTGGATCGAGCAGCGCACCGGCATCGTCGAGCGTCGCTGGGTGGCTGAGGGCGAATCCGCGCTCACCCTGGCCGAGGAGGCCGCACGCAAGGCCCTCGAACGCTCTGGCGTCGACGCGGCCAATGTCGACACGCTCATCATCTCGACGGTCTCCCACTACATGCAGACCCCGTCGATGGCCGCGATCGTCGCGGAGAAGCTCGGCATGGGGCACCCGGCCGTGTTCGACATTTCCGCGGCCTGTGCGGGCTTCTGCTATGCGCTGGGCCTCGCCGACGCCCTCGTCCGGGCCGGCAACGCGAAGCACGTGCTGATCGTCGGGTCCGAGGTGCTGAGCGAGTACACCGACACCGAGGACCGCGGCACGGCGTTCCTGTTCGGCGACGGCGCGGGCGCGGCCGTCGTCGGGCCGAGCGACGTCCCCGCGATCGGCCCGACAGTGTGGGGCTCTGAACCCGCCGCGCACGACGTCATCACCATCGACGACTGGCGCCAGGCCGCCGCGCACCCCTACATCCACATGGAGGGCCGCGCGGTCTTCAAGTGGGCCACCACCGCGATCGCGGACAAGGCGAAGGAGGCGCTGGCCGCGTCGGGCATCGCCGCGCACGAGCTGGACGCGTTCATCCCGCACCAGGCCAACAACCGCATCACCGATTCCATGCTCCGGCACCTCGGCCTGCCCGAGGGCGTCGTCGTCGCCCGCGACATCCGCACCACCGGCAACACGTCGGCTGCGTCCGTGCCGCTCGCGATGGAGGCCCTGCTGGAGTCCGGCGAGGCCACCAGCGGCCAGACCGCGCTGATCATCGGATTCGGCGCCGGCCTCGTCTACGGGGCGCAGGTCATCACGCTGCCCTGACCCCATCCACCCCCCAGAATTCCCACCGAGGAAACCACCACCCGAAAGGAGCCTGGCATGGCCAGCACCGAAGAAATCCGCTCGTCCCTCGCCGACATCGTGAACGACCTCGCCGGCGTGGCCGTGGAGGACGTCCAGCTCGACAAGTCGTTCGTGGATGACCTGGGCGTCGACTCCCTGTCAATGGTCGAGATCATCTACGAATGCGAGGAGCGCTTCGGCGTCGAGATCCCCGACGAGGACGCCAAGAACCTCAAGACCGTCGGCGACGCCGTCGCCTACATCGAGCGCGCTCAGGCCTGAGCCGCGAGGGTGGGGCGTCCCCCGTCGGGCGCCCCACCTCCCAGCCGTCCCCACTCCCCCATCTCAACTCAGGAGCCCAGCATGACCCCCATCGTCGTCGTCACCGGTCTCGGTGCAACCACGCCGCTCGGCGGCGATCTCCAGTCCACCTGGCAGGGCATGCTGGAGGGCCGCAGTGGCGTGAGGGCGCTCACCCAGGATTGGGCGGCGGAGCTGCCGACGCGCATCGCCGCGGAGGTCGTCGTCGATCCCACCGACGTGCTGGACCGCGTCGAGGCCCGGAAGCTGGACCGCTCGGCCCAGCTCGCGATGGTCGCGGCCCGCGAGGCGTGGGAGGACGCCGGCCTCTCGTGGGATCATGCGCACGGCATCGACCTCGACCGAGTCGGCGTCTGCGCCGCCACCGGCATCGGTGGTCTCCAGACCATCACCGGCCAGTGGGACAACCTGCGCGACAAGGGGATCCGCAGGGTTTCCCCGTTCACGATCCCCATGCTCATGGCCAACGCACCGGCGGCCAACATCGGTCTCAAGGTTGGCGCACGGGCCGGCGTGCACACGCCCGTCTCCGCCTGCGCGTCCTCCAATGAGGCCATCTCCAACGCGATCGACATGCTGCATCTCGGACGCGCCGATGTCGTGCTGGCGGGCGGCGCCGAGGGCGTCATCCATCCCTTCTCCATCGTCGCCTTCTCGCAGATGCAGGCGCTCTCGCGGCGCAACGACGACCCCGAGGGAGCGTCGCGCCCCTGGGACGTCGATCGCGACGGCTTCGTCATGGCCGAGGGCGCTGCCATGCTCGTCCTGGAGACGCTCGACCACGCGCTCGCGCGGGGTGCGAAGATCTACGGCACCCTGCGCGGTGCCGGCATCACGGCAGACTCCCACGACCTGGTCCAGCCCGATCCCGACGGCTACGGCCAGTCCCAGGCGATGATCAAGGCGCTGCGCGAGGCCGGGCTCGTCGCCGGCGACGTCGTGCATGTCAATGCCCACGGCACGTCCACCCCGCAGGGCGATGTGACCGAGGCGGGCTCCATCCGCACCGCGCTCGGCGACGACAATCGCGCCGTCGTGACCTCCACGAAGTCGATGACCGGCCACCTGCTCGGTGGCGCCGGCGCGATCGAGACCCTGGCCACCGTGCTGACACTGCGGCACCGCATCGTGCCTCCGACGATCAACCTCGCCAACGAGGAGCCCGGCCTCGGCATCGACATCGCCAAGGAGTCGCGTCCGCTGCCCTCCGGCGACCTCGCCGCGGTGAACAACTCGTTCGGCTTCGGCGGGCACAACGTCGCCATCGTCGTCACGAACGAGCACGTCACCGACTGACGGCTCCGGCTCCGACTGCCGACGCGGCTCCGGCTGCCGACCCGGCTCCCGGGCCAGACGACCTCACTGGAAGCAAGCTGTGGGGAAGTGGTTGCCTGACCAACCACTTCCCCACACCCATCACGTGCCAAGCCCCGGCGCGCCAGCCTCCGGCTCGGTCGGCCACGTCCCCAACTGGCAGCTCAGACCACCTGGTGCAGCCATCGCACGGGGGCGCCGTCGGCGGCGTGGCGGAAGTACTCGAGCTCGTCATCCCACGCGCGGCCGAGCAGCTCGTCGAGGGCGTGGCGCAGGTCGCCGCCCTCCGCGGCCCGCCGCAGCCGATCCTCGGAGACCAGGATGTCGCCGTGCACGCCGACGGTGGCGGTGAATGAGCCCAGCGACGGCGTGAACATGAAGCGCTGGCCGTCGTGCCCGGGCGATGGCTCCTCGGTAACCTCGAAGCGCACGCGCCCGAGTCGCGCGAGCGCGCTGGCGATTCGGGCACCGGTGCCGGCGGATGCCACCCACGACCACTCGGCGTACTGGGTGCCCGGGGCCGCGGGCTGCGGAATCCACGACAAGTTGGCCGGCGCATCGGTGAGGCCTGCGACGGCCCACTCGATGTGACGGCTCAGCGCAGCCGGCGTCGAATGGATGAACACCATGCCACGCGCCTGCGTATTCGATGTGCGGTTCATTTGTGCCTCCTGGTCGACGCGTGATTGCCTTCCCCTGCGATCACACACCGCCAGTTGGGGATAATCTTGCCCCAGCAGAACTCCGCAAACAAGCCGAACCAGTGAGCCGCACCATGCCCATGCCCATCGAGTCCGTGATCCAACGTCGAGACACCATCGCGCAGGTGCGCGCCACGTCGTCGGGTGTCTACTGGCTGGCGAGCATCGCAGCCGAGGACGGCCGCACCACGATCCGTCGCCACGTCGATGGTCAGACGACGGACCTCACACCCGAGGCGGTCGTTCGCACGCGGGTCATGGAGTACGGGGGCGGCGCCTACGACGCCGAGCACGGCACCGTCTGCTTCAACGACGACCGCACCAACCAGGTGTTCGTGCACGACGAACAGGGCCTGCGGCCGCTCTCCCCCGCCCAGGATCGCTACTACTTCGGTGGGCTTCACGTCCAGGTCGCCGACGGCGTCGTCGTGGCCGTGCGCGAGGACCACGAGGCCGCGGGCGAGCCCCGCACGGAGATCGTCGCGCTGCGCCTTGACGAGGTTTCGGTGGGCGAGGTCCTCGCCACCGGCGCCGACTTCTACGCGGGGCCGCGGATCCGGGGCCGCGTCGTCGCGTGGCAGCAGTGGGATCATCCGAACATGGGATGGGACACGTCGTCGATCTGGACCACGTCGATCGACGACGACTCGCCGGCCCACTGCGTGTTCGCCGCCGACGGCGTCAGCGCGCAGCACCCCATGTGGCTCACCGAGGGGGAGGTTGCCTACACCAGCGACGAGTCGGGCTTCTGGAACTGGCACGCCAATACCGCGCAGGGCCGTGCGACGTTCGCCACGGCTCACGATTGCGACACCCCCGTGTGGGTGCTCGACCGGCCCGCAGCGTGCGCGGTCGGGCCAGACCTCGTCGCCACCATCGAAATCGTCGACGGCTACGGGCGACTGGCCCTATGGCAGCCGTCGACGTCGGGGATCACCTATCCGCTGCGCGGCACCGTGTGGATCGAGTCGGTGGCCACCTTCGACGACAAGCTCTACATCATCGCGCACTGGGCCGACCGCCCGGCCTCCCTCGTGGCCATCTCCCCGGATGGCACGGTGCGGGAGATCGCGGGCGGCGGCGACGCCGAGTTCTACGCCAAGCCCGTCTCGCGGTCCACCGGCGGCGTCCACCACTGGTTCTACGCGCCCAAGGGCGTGGATCGTCCCCCGCTCATCGTCAACACCCACGGTGGCCCCACCTCGATGGCGACGGCTGCCTACGACGAGCAGACCCAGTTCTGGGTCTCGCGCGGATTCGCCGTCGCCGACGTGAACTACCGCGGCTCCACCGGCTTCGGCCGCGCCTACCGCGACGCGTTGAAGGGGCTCTGGGGCGTGGCCGACGTGGAGGACGTCGTGGCCGTCGTCCGGGATCTCGCGGAGCGCGGGCTCATCGACGCGGACCGCGTCGCCATTCGCGGCGGCTCTGCCGGTGGCTACACCACGCTCCAGTCGCTGGTCAGCACCGACGTCTTCGCCGCGGGTGTCTCGCGCTACGGCGTCGGCGATCTGGAGGCGCTCGTGCGTGACACGCACAAGTTCGAGTCCCGCTACCTGTTCGGGCTTGTAGGCCCGTGGCCCGAGGAGGAGCAGCGATATCGGGACCGCTCGCCCATCCATCACCTCGACCGCCTCGCCACGCCGATGCTGATCCTGCAGGGCCTGAAGGACAAGGTGGTGCCGCCCGGGCAGGCCTACGAGATGGCCGACGCCGTCCGCGCTGCCGGCAAGCCGCTCGCTCTGGCGACCTTCCCCGACGAGGCCCACGGCTTCCGGTCCGTGCAGGCTCGTCGCGCGTCGCTCGAGGCCGAGCTGAGCTTCCTGCAGCAGGTCTTCGGCATGGAGCACTCCGACGACGTACCGCGCCTCACGATCGAGAACCTGGGCTGAGCATCTCGACACGCGCCTACGGCGCTGCTCGATGAGCGGGGCAGGCGGACGGCCCAGCCCCGACGCGAAGGGCGTGATCGAGACCCACCCAAC
>KK211045.1:735-206719 GCA_000619965.1 Propionibacteriaceae bacterium P6A17 | reverse complement strand
GGTCGAGTACGCCCGAAGGGCGTAATCGAGACCTCGCGAACATCTCGATACGCGCCTACGGCGCTGCTCGAAGTGCGAGGATGGCGCACCGAGCCCAGCCCCATGCCGAGACCTGGCGAGCGCTCTCAGACCGCCTCACGGGGGCCGAATATCGCCGTACCGACGCGCACCATCGTCGAGCCCTCCGCGATCGCGATCTCGAAGTCGCCGGACATGCCCATGCTCAGCGTGTCCCAACACTGCTCGGGCAGCTCCGCGCGCAGGCGAGCCTGCACGTCGACAAGGCGCCGGAAGCAGCCTGCCACCTGCTCGCGGTCCGGCGAGGCCATGGCCATCGTCATCAGGCCCCGCAGCTCGAGCCCCGGCAGCCCGGCCACGGCAGCCGCGAAGGCGAGGGCGTCGTCGGGCGAAACCCCGGACTTCTGCGGCTCGCCGGAGGTGTTGACCTGGATCAGCACCGGCAGCGCCCGCTGAGCCTCGACGAGGCGACGGCTCAGCGACTCCGCTAGCGCGAGCGAGTCCAGCGAGTGCAGTTCGGCCGCATGATCGACGATCATCTGCGCCTTGTTGCGCTGCAAGTTGCCGATCATCGCGAAGCACGCCGACGGCAGCGCCTCAGCCTTGGCCGCCAGCTCCTGCGGGCGGTTCTCCCCGAACAGCGTCACGCCAGCCGCCATGCAGGCGGCGATGTCCTCCACCGGGTGGAACTTGCTGACCGGTAGCAGCGCAACCTCCGACGGGTCCCGCCCCGCGGCCAGGGCAGCCCGATCGACCCGCGTCCGCACGGCACGCAGCGCGTCGGTCACGGCCATCGCGCCCCCAGTGAAATCACCCCGAGTGCCGCGAGGGCGGCGAACCCCAGGGCGAAGCCTGCGTAGCGGTCGGCGATCGGCTTCGGCACCTGCTCGTAGCCGACGGACTCGCTGATGGCCGCGTACGTCTCGTCGAGCTGGTTGGCCGTCTCGGCCGCGTACTTGCGACCACCGGAGATGCGCGCGATCTCGGACAGCTCGTAGTGGTCGACGGGGACCCGCTGCTCCTGGCCGGTGTCGTCGACGACCACTCCCCGATCGGTGCCGTAGGCGATGGTGTGGACGGGGACGCCCATGTCCTTGGCGGCCGTGGCGGCCGTCGCCGACGACCGTCCCATGTTCGTGGCCCCGTCGGAGAGCAGCACGATCACCGCGGGTGCGACGCTCTCCGGGTCGTCCGGGTCCGGCGGCACAAGGGCGAGCGCGTTGAGGCTCGCGAAGATACCTTCGCCGATGGCCGTCGACGGCGCCATCCGCAGCCCGTCGATGGCGCGCAGCGTGGCGCCGCGGTCGATCGTCGGCGGGATCGCGAGCTGGGCCGTCCCGGCGAAGGACACGACCGCGACGTTGAACCCCTTCGGCAAGGATTGGACGAATTGCTTGGCCGAGTCCTTCGCGGCGACGAGCCGGCTGGGCTCCACGTCGACCGCCTCCATGGACCACGACACGTCGATCGCGACGATGACCGTCGCCCGATCGCGCGGCTCATCGACGTGGTCCACGGGCACCGCCCAAGCGATCACGAGCGCGGCGATGCTGGCCAACGCCAACATGACGGCGCCATGCCGCTTCCAGGCGGGATCCTTCGGCACGATCCGGTCGAGCCGCGACGGCGTGCGTCGCGTCCCGTGGCGGCGGGCGAGCAGCAGGTACAGCACCGCGATCGCAGGGATGAGGGCCAGCGCCCACAGCCTCGTCGGGTACAGAAACTCGAGGATCAACGGTGTCACCGCGGCCACCTCGCAGCCATCATGACCGCACCGAGCGCCGCGACGATGGCGAAGCCGAGCGCGGCGAACGCGTACTGGGCGGTCACCGGTGCAGGCACCTCCTCATAGCCGAACGAGCTCTCGAGCTCCCGGTAAGCATCGCGCAGCGACTGGGCCGAGTCTGCGCGGACCGACTTCCCCCCGGTGGTCTGGGCGATCGCGGCGAGCGTCTCCTCGTCGGGTGCCACACTCTCCCGCTTGCCGTCCATGTCGACGAAACCGTTGAGCGTGCCGTACGCGACGGTGTGGATCGGCACCTTCGCGGCCTTGGCCCGAAGTGCGGCCTCGGCCGGGTCGGGGCCGTCCGTGTTCTGGCCGTCGGAGAGCATGACCACCATCGCCGGCGCCGGCTCCTCGTCGTCGCCGTCGGGGGCCTGCTCGACGGCCCGCAGCGCCTCGTCGATGCCCTCACCCAAGGCGGTGCCATCCTCGAGCTCGAGGGCCGCCAGGGCTCGCGAGAGCGCGCCGCGGTCGGTCGAGGGCGGAAAGCGCACCTGCGGTGAGCCGCTCATCGTGACGAGCGCCACGTTGTAGCCGGCCGGCAGCCCTTCGATGAACGTCTGTGCCTCGGTCTTGGCGGCCTCGAACCGGGTGGGGCTGACGTCGGTGGCCTGCATGGACTGCGACGTGTCCACCACCATCACGACGGTGGCCCGCTCCCGTCGCTGCATCTCGGTGCCGAGGGGTTGGGCCCACGCGAGCCCGAGCGCCACGAGGGAACACAACGACATCGCCACCGCGACGTGGCGGGTCCATTGGCGCTGCCCCCCCACGACCCGGCCGAGCACCCCGGTGTTGGTGAAGCGGATCGCGAAGCGTCGCTTGAGGCGTAGCAGAATCAGGTAGGCGATCACCAGCAAGGGAAGCAGCAGCAACACCCACAACCGCTGTGGGTATTCGAACTCGGGCAGCCAAGACATCACTTGCTCACCCCCTGTGGGGGCTGGTGCAGGAACGCGGCGGTACGCCGATAGTTGAGCACGAAGCGGGCGATGTCGGTGACCCAGTCGCGGTCGGTGCGCAGCCGGATGTGGCCGGCGCCGGCCCGACGAATGGCCGTGCGCACTCGCTCACGCTGCAATTGAGTGGCCGCGTTCATGCGGGCGCGTGCGGCCTCGTCGGAGGTGTTGACGTAACGCGCGAAGCTCGTCTCCGGGTCCTTGATGAGGATCTCGCCGAGATCCGGAAAGTCGACCTCCGCCGCGTCGAGGACCTCGATACAGAGCACCTGGTTGCGCACTCCGAGCCTGCGCAGCGCACGCTCCCACGGCGGGGGCACGTCCGGGTCCAGCTCCGCCTCACCGGGGGTGAGGAAGTCGGAGACGACGACGCGCATGCCCCTGCGTCGCTGGGTGCGCGCGAGCTGCTCGATGCCTTCGGCAAGCTCGAATGTGGACTCGACGTTGTCCTGCACGATCGGCTCCTGCAGCATCTTGCGCAACATCCCGTACAGCGCGGTGCGCCCGCTGCCGGCCGGGATGCGCTTGACCTCGTCGGGGCGCATCATCATGCCGCCGAAGCGGTCGCCCATCTTCTGGCTGAGGAAGCCGATGGTGGCGATCGCGGCGATGCCCAGATCACGTTTCGTGACGCCTGCGGTGCCCCAGTTCATCGACGGGGTGAGGTCGAGCAACGCCCAGATCTCGAGCTCGCGGTCGGCGATCGTGTCGCGCACGTGCGGGGTGTTGGTGCGGGCCGTGACCGCCCAGTCCATCTTGCGTACGTCGTCCTGCCCGGGGTGGTAGACGCGGGCGTCGTTGAGGTCGGAGCCCGGGCCGGGCAGCAGGCCCAGGTGATCTCCTTGCAGGAAGCCCTCGAGGCGTCGGACGACGGTCAGCTCCAGTCGGCGGAGGGCCGCCTCGGGGGCGAGTCGGTTGAGGGGGATCGTCGGGCCGCTGGGCACCCTGACCACCGACGTGGCCGCACCCACGTCGTCGGGGGCCTCGAAGACCGGACGGGCCACGCTCACCCGCGCCTTGGCTCGTGGGCGTGCTGCTGGCGGGCCGCGGCGCGCTGCTGCTCGTTCCACACCGGCGTCGGGGCCGGGACCATGGCGACGATGCGCGCGACGACATCCGCCGGGTCGACGTTGTCGGCCACCGCGTCGAACCCGAGGACGAGCCGGTGCGCCATGACGTCCTTGGCGACTGCCTGCACGTCGGTGGGCAGCACATAGTCGCGGCCGTTGATGAGGGCCAGTGCGCGCGACGCGGCGACGAGCCCGAGCGTGGCGCGCGGCGAGCAGCCGATCTGGATCACCGGGTCCAGGTCGGGCATCCCGAAGTCCGACGGCTCGCGCGTGGCGAGGACGAGGCGCACGATGTACTCCGCGACCAAGTTGTGGACGAACACGTTGGAGGCCATGTCCTGGAGATGGCGCACCATCTCGGGGTTGAGGACGCGCTGCGCGGTCGGTGGGGTGACCGACATGCGGCGCAGGATCTCCAGCTCCTCGTTGCCGCGCGGATAGGGCACGTCCACCTTGACGAGGAAGCGGTCGCGCTGCGCTTCGGGCAGCGGGTAGACGCCCTCGGACTCGACGGGGTTCTGCGTCGCGATGACGATGAAGGGCTTGGGCGCGGGATAGGTCTTGCCGCCGATCGAGACCTGCTTCTCGGCCATCAGCTCGAGCATCGCCGACTGGACCTTGGCGGGCGCACGGTTGATCTCGTCGGCCAGCACGAAGTTGACGAACACGGGGCCGAGCTCGATGTCGAACTGCTCGGACTTGGCCGAGTAGATGCGGGTGCCGACGATGTCGGAGGGGACGAGGTCCGGAGTGAACTGCACGCGCGCGAAGTCTCCCCCGACGACGTCCGCGAAGCTGCGCACGGCGAGGGTCTTCGCCACGCCGGGCACGCCCTCCAACAGGCAGTGCCCCTTCGCGAGCAGCGCAACCATGAGCTGCTGGACCATGTGTTCCTGGCCGACAATCACGCGCTGGACCTGACCGATGGCGCGTCCCAGCAATTCGGCCGCCTCCGCGACGCTGGCTGGAAGGCTGTCCTGCTCGTAGGGCGAAGTGCTCACGCGCTCGTTCTCCTTGGTCGACGGGTTGGTCCAAGGACACGATACCGCCCAATCCAATCGCCTCCGGGCAAGGCCGCGGCGGCCCGTCGCGGGGCGTTGGCTGGAGTTGTGTGATGAGATGGTCTGCGATGAGCGAGCACGACGAGGCACCAGCGAGCGACGACGGCGGAGATTCCGCGGCTGCGTCGTCGCCTTCGGCCGGCGGACGCGACGAGGAGCGCGACGTCGTCGGCCCTCCACCCTTCCGGGGCCACGCCCCCCTCGATGACGCCGACCCGGTCCGCGTCGGCGACTTCTGGCTCGACGCCCGGCTGACGGCAACCCCAGCCGGCGTGGCCTACGTCGCCCATGCCGACGAGGGCGACGCCGTCATGGTCCTGTTGCTTGCCGAGGGTGCCGCCGAGGATGCGGCGGCCCGGGCTCGCTTCGCGGGCGAGATCAACGCGATGCACATCGACACGGTCGTCGCTCGCGGAGGGCTCGGGCAGGATGAGGGCCCGATGGCGGTGCGGTTCCGCCCCGAGGACGACGACCCCCTGGTCGGCGAACCCATCCCGCAGGCCCCTTGGGCAGCGCTGGCGTTCGACGGTTCGGTGGCGGCCGTCGCCGAGGCCGAGCGCGTCCTGCACGCAGTCGACCTCGCTGCAGCGGCGCCGCTGGGCCGCGCGGCCGGGCCCGACTTCCGGCTCCACTGGATCGACCGCACCGGGCAGGCACGCAGCCGGACGTGGCCCCTGCACTGGCCGGGGCGCCGGGACCGGGCGGGATGGGTCAGCATCCTGGTGTCCTGGCTGATCATCCTCTTGCTCAGCGCGCTGGGTCTGTTGCTGGCGATCCTCGTGTTCCAGAACGCGCCGCTGGTGTCCCCTCCCCCGCCCGTGCCGAGCCCGGCCTCCGGAAGTGGCAGCGGGGACGGCAGTGGCTCCCCGCAATCGCCGCCTCCAAGCGGGAGCCAGAGCGGCGACAGCGGCGCCACCCCGAATGACTCCTTCACACCGACGATGGGCGACCCCGAGGAGGGTGACTCCGACGGCGGCGGCTCGCCGAGTCCGAACCGGAGGCTGTGAGGGGTGGGGTTCCCCACCCTGGCGCTCATCATGCTCGTCGGGCTGCTCGGCTCGGCGACGAACCTGACGCGCCACCCGGTCGTGCCCGTCGTGGTCGGCGAGCTCATCGTCGGCATCGTCTTCGGCGTCTCCGGGCTGGGGCTGCTGCGCCCCGACGACGACACCTTCTCGTTCCTGGCGCACGTCGGCTTCGCGCTCGTGATGTACGCGGTGGGCTCGCGGGTGCCCGTCGAACGGCTCAAGCCCTCGTCGGGAGCGTGGCGCGGCGCGGCGCGGGCGCTGCTCGTCGGGCTGCTGGCGGTCCCGGCAGGGCTCGGCATCGCGGCCGCCTTCGGCAACGGGCACGGCCTGTTGTACGCGGTGCTGCTGGCGTCGTCGTCTGCAGGGCTGGTGCTGCCCGCGCTCGGTGAGACGCCGTTGTCGTCGCGCACCGCGGGAGAGTTTCTCGTCCAGTTGGCGGTGGCCGACGCGGCGTGCATCATGGCGCTGCCGATGGTCCTCGCCCCGGGGGAGGTCCTGCGCACCGCAGTGGGCACCGTCGCGATCCTCGGCTGTGCGGCCGCGTGTTTCGGCGTGTTGTCCGCGCTGCATCGCGGCGGCCGGCGCAAGCAGGTGCACCGGGTGTCGCGCGAGCGGGGGCTGGCCTTCGAGATCAGGGTGGTGCTGACGATGCTCTTCGTCATCTGCGCGGTCGCCACCGTGCTCGGCGTCAGCGTGATGCTCGCAGGGTTTGCGCTCGGCGTGGCCGTCAGCGCCGCCGGGGAGCCGCGTCGAGTGGAGAAGCAGGCGTTCGCGATCACGCAGGGCTTCTTCTCCCCCATCTTCTTCGTCTGGATCGGCGCGTCACTCAACTTGGGGAGGCTCGCGACGGACCCCTCCGCGCTCGGCCTGGGGCTCACGCTGGGGCTGGCCGCGCTGGCGGTGCACGGGGCCATGGGGGCAACGGGGCAGCCGTGGACACTGGCGGCGACGACGGCCGGCCAACTCGGGGTGCCCATCGGCGTGGCGGCGATCGGCAGCACCACGGGCGCGCTCACCTCGACCGACAGCGCGGCGATCCTCCTGGGTGCGCTGGTGACGATCGCGGCCGTGACGGCGCTCACGCCGAGTGCGCGGCGCGTGTTGGTGGGGCGTGCGGGGCTCGAACCCGCGACCCAGGGATTATGAGTCCCCTGCTCTGACCGGCTGAGCTAACGCCCCGCGCAACTGCCCCAGCATAGCGGGAAGGCGCGGGGAGTCGTCGGAAGGCTCAGTCGGGGGCGATCTGGTCCAGCCACTGCGCCACCCCGGCGGGGCCGTCGCACAGCACGTCGGCACGCTCGGCCAGCTCGGGGCGCTCGTCGGAGCTCGAGACGACGATGAGGCCGTGGTGTCCGCGCGCTCGGTGGCTCGCGACGACGTCGAACGCGGGTACGTCGCCGAGGTCGTCGCCCACCATCGTGATGGTCTCGAGCTGGAGTTCCCGCAGCAGGGCGAGCAGCGTGTCGCCCTTCGAAATCCGGTGCGCCCGCAGCTCCAGCACCTCGCGGCCTGGCTCGATGTCGAGGTCGTGCCGCGCGGCGACGGCGACGACTTCCGCCTCGATGCGCTCCAGCGTGCCGGGGGTGGCGCGTCGGGTGTGCACGGCCACTGCGTGGTGCTTGTCCTCGAGGAAGACCCCCGGGTGGGCCTCGACGAGCGCCTGCAGCTCGCCCCACGCGAGGCGCACGGCGGTGGGCACCTCCGGCACCTGGCGGCCGTTGGCGTCGAGGCGTTCCGCCCCGTACTGGCCGAGGATGATGAGCTTCGACAGGAGGCGCTGGTCGAGGCAGCCGAGCTCCTGGACCTGATCGACGGGGCGGCCGGTGATGATGGCGACCTGCCCGATGCGGTCGATGAGTCGGCCCAGCGCCTCGCGGGCATCGGGGTGGATGTAGGCACGCGTCGGGTCGGGGACGACGTCGGAGAGGGTGCCGTCGAAGTCGAGCGCGACGAGCACCCTCTCGGGATGATCGGCTGCCGCCTCCAGGAAGGGGCCGACTCGATTGCTCCTGCACACGTACTTCGCCATGGCCCCAGCCTTGCACGTTTGCCGCGCAGCGGGGGTCATTGCCGATGGGTAGGATGGGAGTGACCGGAGGAGGATCCCATGACGGCTGAGTTCGTGGTGGTGGCCAACCGCCTGCCCGTGGACAGGACGACCGACGAGGACGGCAACGAGGCGTGGCGCACGTCGCCCGGCGGGCTCGTCACCGCACTGGAGCCGGTGATGCGCGCCCGGGGAGGGGCGTGGGTCGGCTGGCACGGCGCCCCCGACGAGGAGGTGGCGCCGTTCGTGCACGAGGGCTACGAGGTGGTACCCGTCCCGCTCAGCGGGCAAGAGGTGGCGGAGTTCTACGAGGGGTTCTCGAATGCGACGCTGTGGCCGCTGTACCACGACACCGTCGCGTTCCCGGAGTTCCACCGCGAGTGGTGGGACGCGTATGTCCAGGTCAACCTCAGGTTCGCGAAGCGTGCGGCGGAGATCGCCAGCCGCGGCGCGACGGTGTGGGTGCAGGACTACCAGCTCCAGCTCGTTCCGCGCATGCTGCGGGAGCTGCGCCCGGACCTGCGTATCGGCTTTTTCCTGCACATCCCATTCCCGCCCGCGGAGATCTTCGCGCAGTTGCCGTGGCGCCGCGAGATCTTGGAGGGACTGCTCGGGGCCGACCTCGTCGGCTTCCAGATCCAGGGCGGCGCGACGAACTTCCTCCGCCTCGTGCGCTCGCTGTTGAGGCTGCCGATCGAACAGGGCGTGGTGCGCGTCGACGGCAGCCACTCGAGCCTCGCCCGCGCCTACCCCATCTCGATCGACACCGCCGGCTTCCAGGCCTTGGCGGAGAGCCCGGAGACGCTCGACGAAGCGCAGCGTCTGCTGGACGACCTCGGCCACCCAAAGCACGTCTTCCTCGGTGTCGACCGGCTCGACTACACGAAGGGGCTGCGCCAGCGGATCCGAGCGATGGGTGAGCTGTTCGCCGAGGGGCGGCTCGACCCGACGGACACCGTATTCCTGCAGGTGGCGACCCCGTCGCGGGAGCGCGTCGACGAGTACCGTCGCCTCCGCGACGACATTGACCTGCTCGTCGGGCGGATCAACTCGCAGAGCCCTACCGCCGGGCGCCCGCCGATCGTGTATCTCCACCGCGGGTTCCCGCGTCAGACCATGGCGGCGATGTACCGGATCGCGGACGTGATGCTCGTCACGCCGCTGCGAGACGGCATGAATCTCGTCGCGAAGGAGTACGTGGCCTGCCACCCCGGTTTGCAGGGCGCGCTGGTGCTCAGCGAGTTCGCCGGTGCCGCCAAGGAGCTGCGTCAGGCCTACCAGGTCAATCCCTACGACCTCAACGGCATGAAGGACGTCTTCGTCCAGGCCCTCACCGATGCACCGCGGGAGCGGGCGCGACGGATGCGCTCGTTGCAGCGGCAGGTGCGCACCCACACCATCGACCGTTGGGCGACGACGTTCCTCGAGGACCTCTCGCACGCGGGCAGCGACCGCAATCAGTGAGCCCGTGGATGCGCGTCGGCGGCATCACCTCGAGAGAAACGACAAACCCCCTCGTCAGAGGGGGTTTGTGGCTCCCCGGACTGGATTCGAACCAGTAACCCTTCGATTAACAGTCGAATGCTCTGCCGTTGAGCTACCAGGGATCGGTGGCGTACCACGCGAGAAGCAACTGTAGCAGACTCTCCCCCGGATTCGCCAAATCGGGTCCGCGCACGGGGTGCAGAGCCGTCAGAAGCCGTACTCAGCGCGGATACGGTCGGTCTCCGCGACGACGAGCGCGGCGGTCTGCGGATCGGCGAGATCCGCTCCGCCGCTCGGGACGGCGAAGCAGCGCACGTCGGCGGAGGCGTCGAGGGCGCGACGCAGGACGATCCGCACCTCGCCCACCGGCAGGTCGTACTGGACCGTGTAGAGGGTCGAGGCCTGCACGCGCTCGCGGAAGAGCATCGGCATGCGGCCCGGGTCCGTGAGCTCCACCTCGTAGGAGCGGCCGTGCAGATCCGTCCACTGGAACCGCTGGGTCGTCGCGCGCCACGCCCCTCGCTCGACCTCATGCCACCCCATGACCACCCACCGGTCGTCCGTTCTCGCGGCGAGCTGCGTCGCGGTGCCGGCGATCAGCGGGCCTTCGGGGCCGAGCCCCGTGGCGAGGACCGCGCTGCCGGGCGCGAGGACCGCCTTGAGTTCCGCGTCGATTGTTGCCATGCGCCCATCTTGCCGCACCCCTCAAACGAGCCCGTACCACGCGACGGCGATGCGAGTGTTGTCCGAACGGACAACACTCCCCGGGCTGCTTTCGGCCCTCGCTGCCCCCATCCGCGGGTGTGATTGGAGCCATGATTTCACTGCCCGAAGCACGGTTCAGCGCCGACGAGCAGCTTGCGCTCGCCTGGCCCATCAGCAACATCACCACGGCGCGGTCGCTGCTGCGTCTGCACCCCACCAACTTGGCGCTCTGGCGGGCGGTCGTCGTCGGACTGGCGGCGGAGAGGCTCCTGTGGGAGTCGAATCTCAGGCTCGTGATGCGCATCGCACTCGACCTACATCGTCGCGGGCAAGGCGAGGTCGACGATCTGTTTCAGGAGGGCGCGCTGGCCTTGCGCGAGTGCCTGCGCACGTTCCGGCCCGAGCTCGGATACCGCCTGTCCACGTACGCCCACGACGTCATCCGCCGGCGCATGTTGAGCAGCGTCGACCAGGGCCCGTGGCTGCCCGGCACGCAGCGGATCCGCAGGCGGGCCCTGCGCGCGCACGAGGACGTCGCGCAGGAGCTCCACCATCCCGCCCTCGCACGCCGGGTGAGTGCCGACATCCTCGACCACATGGCCTGCGACGCCGACCACTTCGGCGAGGTCGAGTCCGGCTGCCTGGACTTCCTGGACCTCATCGCGAATCCCTATCGGGAGCTCTTGGTCTTGCGCTACGGGCTCGAGGGCGAACCCCTGTCCCAACGGGAGGCGGCCCTGCACTTCGGGGTCTCCACGTCGACGATCTCCCGCTGGGAGCGCACCGCACTCGATCAGGCCCGGACGCTGCTCGCGGCGGACACCACGATGGTGTCCGCCGCGAAGAGTCCGCAGCTCAGTGATCCAGCGCAGGTCCAGCGCCGGCACCGGTCATCGAGCGGACTTCCATCTCGGTCGCGAATTCCTCGTCACCGGGCACCTTCGAGGTGACGGTGCCCAGCCAGCCTGCGAGGAAGGCCAGCGGGACGCTGACCAGCGCCGGATTCGTGAGCGGGAACCAGGCGAAGTCCACGCCCTCGCCCAACATCGCCGAGGGCGAGCCGGAGATCGACGGCGAGAACACGATCAGCAGCGTCGCCGAGATCAGGCCCGTGTAGATCGACCACACCGAGCCGCGCGTGTTGAAGCGCTTCCAGTACAGGGTGTAGAGGATCGAGGGCAGGTTGGCCGATGCGGCCACTGCGAACGCCAGCGAGATGAGGAACGCGATGTTCTGCCCGTTGGCGACGATGCCGCCGAGGATCGACAGGATGCCGACGACCACCGACGTGATGCGGGCCACCCGCACCTCCTCCACGGGATCGGCCTTGCCGTCCTTCAGGATGGAGTTGTACACGTCGTGGGCGAAGGATGCGGAGGCGGTGATCGTGAGCCCCGCGACGACCGCGAGGATCGTCGCGAAGGCAACGCCAGAGATGATGCCCATGAAGACCTCGCCGCCGAGGTGCAGGGCGAGTAGCGGCGCTGCGGCGTTGGCCGCCCCCGGGGCCTCGAGGATCGCATCCTGACCGACGATCTTCGCCCCACCGAGCCCGAGGATGAGGGTGATGAGGAAGAAGATCCCGACGAGGATGATGGCCCACACCGCGGACTTGCGCGCCTCCTTCGCGGTCGGCACCGTGTAGAAGCGCATGAGCACGTGGGGCAGCCCCGACGGCCCGGCGATCAGCGCGAGCGCCAGCGAAAGGAAGGACAGCTTCGTCCAGATCGAGGTACCGTACTGGCCCATCGGGGTCAGCAGCGGGTTGTCGCCGGTGGCAGCCTGGGCGGCGCTGACCGCGAGCTGGTCGATGTTGAAGCCGTCGCCCATCACCACCAGGAAGCCCATGACCGCCGCGCCGGAGACGAGCAGGACTGCCTTGATCATCTGCACCCAGGTGGTGCCCTTCATGCCGCCGATGAGGACGTAGCCCACCATGAGGATGCCGACGACCGCGATGACGACTCCCTGCATGGACTTGTCCGAGATGCCGAGCAACAGCGCGACGAGTCCCCCCGCGCCCGCCATCTGGGCCAACAGGTAGACGAACGAGATGGCGAGCGTCGAGGTGGCGGCCGCGGTGCGGACCGGCTTCTGCTCCATGCGGAAGCTCAGCACGTCCGCCATGGTGAACTTGCCGGTGTTGCGCATCGGTTCGGCGACCAAGTAGAGCGCGAGCAGCAGCGCCACGAAGAAGCCGACGGAGTACAGGAAGCCGTCGTAGCCGTAGATGGCGATGGCGCCGGTGACGCCCAGGAACGCCGCGGCCGACAGGTAGTCGCCGGTGATGGCGAGGCCGTTCTGCCTGCCGGAGAACTTCGCGCCGCCGGTGTAGAAGTCCTGCGCCTTGGTCTTCTGGCGCGACACGACGACGACCACGGCCATCGTGAAGACGACGAAGATCGCGAAGACCGCGATGTTGATGGCGGGATTGCCGTAGTTGGTCTCGAGCAGGTGGAACATCACACCGCCCCCTTCTCCGCGAGTTCCCCACGGATGCTCTCCGCGAGCGGGTCGATGGACTTGTTCGCGAAGCGGACGTAGAGGGCGGTCCAGATCCAGACCACGGCAAACAGTGCGATGCCAATGAGCAGCCCCGTGTTGAGGCCCTGCAGGCCGGGCACGGGAGACGCCATGAAGTCGACCGCGAAGATCGACAGCAGGACGAACAGGAAGTACATCACGATGCCCGCGATGGTCATCGGGAAGGCGAAGCGCCGGAAGCTGGAGCGCAGGCGCTGGTACTCGGAGGATTCGGCCACCTCGAGGAATGCGCGACGGGCATCGGCGCCGTCCGCGGTCGAGGGGGAAGTCGGATTGGGATCGTCGGGGTGGGGTCGGCCTTGTGGCATCGATGCTCCTGAAGGTCGGCGAGACCACTTCGTCTCAATTGCCGAGAAGGGTAGAAAACGCGATTCCGATACCACAAGTACGGCGTGTCGGCAATGCGTCGGGCGCGTCAGCCGACGCTCAGTTGGCGCAACCGCTTGCGTTCCATCTCGAGCTGGGTGAGCTCGGCGAACCTGGCCCGGTAGGTGTCGACGTCGGCCGTCGGATCGGTGCGCTGGAGCCGCGACTTCAGGTCGTCGATCTCGCCGGTGACCCGGCGCAGCAGCAGGCGCGACGAGTGCACCAGCGAATAGCGTTCGTCGGGCTCCCGAAGCAGCGGCTCCACGAGCAGGGAGACGAGCAACTGCCGAAGGAGCTCGTTGCCCGCCGCCGTCCGCAACGCGTCGTCCCAGCCATCGCGCAGCGGCACCTCGCGGATCAGGCGCATGATGGCCGCGTACCCGGGGTGCGTGAAGTCCCCCGGCTGGACGCCGTTCCAGTCCGCGTCGAACGTGAGCGGGTACTGGAGCATCAGCTTCAGCGTGTCACGCTCGATGCGCAGCTCACGATCGTCGGGGTTCGGCCAGTCGGGCGTCGTGTCCTCCAGCGCCGAGGGCGGCTCCTCCTGTGGCGCCGACTGGGCCGCGGGACGTCGTCGCTGCACCTCGCGGCGGACGTCGTCGACGTCCATCCCGAGAATGCCGGCGAGATCGCGGAGATATTGGCCCACCAGCGACTGATCCCTGATGGACGCGACGAGTTCGCCCGCCTCCCGAGCAGCGCCGAGCCGTCCCTCGGCGCGGTCGAGGTCGTGGCGCTTGGCGATGTTCTCCATCACGAAGCGATACAGGGGCACACGGCGGGCCACGAGCTCGCGGATCGCTGCGTCACCCGACTGGATGCGCAGGTCGCAAGGGTCGAGGCCGGACGGCTCGACGGCGACGTAGGTCTGCGCGACGAAGTTGTGGTCGCCCTTGAAGACCTTCAGCGCGGCGGCCTGCCCGGCAGCATCGCCGTCGAAGGTGAAAACAACCTCGCCGTGCAGGCCGTCGTGGGTGCCCAGCAGGCGCTGGATGACCCGCGCGTGGTCGTCGCCGAAGGCCGTTCCACACGCCGCCACGGCGGTTTCGACGCCGGCGATGTGGGCCGCCATGACGTCCGTGTAGCCCTCGACGATCACAGCCTGGGAGCGTTTGCCGATCTCCCTGCGCGCCAGATCGAGCCCGTAGAGGACCTGCGACTTGCGGTAGACGGGCGATTCGGGGGTGTTGATGTACTTGGCGGGGAGGCGGTCGTCGTCGAAGATGCGGCGGGCGCCGAACCCCAGGACCGACTGGCCGGAGTCGCGGATGGGCCACAGCAGACGCCCGGCGAAGAAGTCGCGACCGTGCTCCCGCACGAGCCCGGCGGCCTTCAGCGTCTCGTCGTCGAAGCCTTGGGCGCGCAGGGCGCGCGAGAGGGCATGGCCGTGCTTGGGCGCGTAGCCGAGCCGGAAGTGCTCCGCGTGGGCGCGCGTGAAGCCGCGCCGGTCGAGGAAGATGCGCGCCTCGAGCGCCTCGGGCGAGCCCAGCTGCGCCGCGTAGAAGTCCTCCGCAGCCTGGTTGGCCTCCAGGATGCGCTTGCGCAGGCCGGGACGCTGCCCGGGGGAGCCGTCGTCGTCGACGACGAGCTCGACGCCGTAGCGGTCGGCCAACATCTGCACGGACTCGACGAAGGACAGATTCTGGTTGCGCTGCAGGAAGGTGATGACGTCGCCCCCCTCGCCGCAGCCGAAGCAGTAGTAGAAGCCGCGCGATGGGGTCACGTGGAAGCTCGGCGTCTTCTCGTCGTGGAACGGACACAGCCCCTTCAACGATCCCCCGCCGGCGTTGCGCAGCATCACGTATTCGCCGACGACCTCGTCGATGCGGGCGCGCTCACGGACCTTCGCGATGTCCTCGTCCCTGATGCGTCCTGCCACCAGGCCATCCTAGCGTCCGATGCGACGGCGCTCCCCTGCCTCAGGCACCCCTGCCGATGCCCCTCGGCAGCCGTCTCGGATCCCACCCGAGCAGCCGCTGGGCATGCTCGAACGCGAAGCGGTCCGTCATGCCGCCCACGTACGTCACGGCGCCGCGCACCAGATCCTCCAGCCGGTACTCGGCCGGCATCTCGTGGGGTTGGCCGATGTAGTACTCGACGAGCCCCTGCAGCACCCTGACGACGGTCAGCGACTGCTCGACGGACTCGGGGCGCGTGTAGATGCGCTCGTAGTTGAAGCGGCGCATGGCCGCGAGTGCTTCGGCGCGCACCGGGTCGAGGCCGACGCGGCCGGTGGCCATGGTCGTCTCGATCACGCCGTTGAGGAAGGTGGCGAGCTGTTCGCGACGGGTGACGCCCGCGACGTCGCGCACCACCTCCGGCAGGTCTGCCTCCGCGACGATGCCGGCGTGGATGGCGTCCTCGAGGTCGTGGGCGCAGTAGGCGATCCTATCGGCCCAACTCACCAGCTCCCCCTCGATCGTCGACGGCGCGGGCCGCGACCACGAGTGGTTGCGGATCCCGTCCAGCGTCTCCGCACACAGGTTCAGCCCGGCCAGGACGACGTCGGCGCCCCACGGACCGTGGTCGTAGCCCTCGGGGATGAAGGCGTCGAAGGCGTCCTCGCTCGCGTGCCCGCCGGGCCCGTGCCCACAGTCGTGGCCGAGCGCCATCGCGTCGGCGAGCGTGACGTTGGCGCCGATGCCGCGCGCCATCGCGATCGCGCACTGGGCCACCTCGAGCGCGTGTGTGAGGCGGGTGCGTTGGTGATCCGTCGGGTACACCACCACCTGCGTCTTGCCCGCGAGCCGACGAAACGCCGCCGAGTGCACGATGCGATCCCGGTCGCGCTCGAAACAGGTGCGGTACTCGTCGGGCTCCTCCGCGACGGCCCGATTGCCGGCGCCGCTGGAGAACGTCGCGGACGGGTCCAGCCGCCTCCGCTCGGACTCCTCCCGCTGCTCACGGCGCACCTGTGTGCCGCGAGTCACGCGCGCGTCGCTCGTCGCGTGGGCGGTGACGATCTCGTCGCCGGCGTGCCCGTGCATGGTGTGGGCCCATTGTCTGGCCCGCGGCAACGGCTCGTGCATCGTCATCCTCCGCTCGCGTCGAGCTCCGCCTCGGCGAGGTCGAGGTCGGTGCCGCAGGTGTCGTCGTACCACCCGTGCGGCAGCACCACCTTGCCACGCGGGGAGCCCTGCCTGCCTCGGGGTGTGCCCAATTCCCCGACGGGAAACTCCGCGTCCGCGTCGAGCTGGGCGACGAGCGCCTCCAGCTCGGCCATCGTCGAGACCATGGCGAACTGCCGGCGCAGCTCGCCCACGGGGAAGCCCTTGAAGTACCACGCCATGTGCTTGCGCAGGTCGACGATGCCGCGCGGCCCCATGATGCCCACGAGGAGCTCGGCGTGGCGCAGGATCATCTGCCCGACCTCGCCGAGGGTGGGGCGACGACGATCCGTCTCCCCCGCGAAGGCCAGCGCGAGATCCCGGAACAGCCACGGGCGGCCCAGGCAGCCGCGGCCAATGACTACGCCGTCGCAGCCGGTCTCCGCCATCATGCGCAGCGCGTCCTCCGCCTCCCAGATGTCGCCGTTGCCGAGCACCGGGATGTCGACGGCCCGCTTCAGCTCGGCGATGCGCGACCAGTCGGCCTCGCCCGAGTACGCCTGCTGCACCGTGCGTCCGTGGAGGGCGATCGCGGCCGCCCCCTCCTCCTGCGCGATCCGGCCTGCGTCGAGGAAGGTCTCATGGTCGTCGTCGATGCCGATGCGCGTCTTGATGGTCACTGGCACGCCGAACTCGTCGGCGGCGCGCACGGTGGCCCGGATGATCGCTCGCAGCCGCTCACGCTTGTAGGGCAGCACCCCGCCCCCACCCCTGCGCGTGACCTTCGGCACGGGGCAGCCGAAGTTCAGGTCGATGTGCTGCACCGCGAAGTCCGTGACGAGGATCCGCGCGGCTTGCGCCATCGCGTCGGCGTCGACGCCGTAGAGCTGCACGGAGCGCGTCGCCTCGCCGGGGTCGAACTGCAGCATGGTGCGCGTCTTCGGATCGTCCACGACGAGCCCGCGCGACGTGATCATCTCGCACACGTACAGCCCGGCCCCCTGCTCACGGCACAGCTGCCGGTAGGCGGCGTTCGTGACGCCCGCCATCGGCGCGAGCACGACGGGCAGGTCCACGACGACGGCGTCGCGTCGGCTGGGGGCGTGCAGACGCAGGGGTTCAGTCATGTGGTGCTCCTCCGGCTCGGGACCTCGAGGGATTCTATCCCCCGCCGGTGAAGAGCCTGCGAATCGCCAGCGCCGCGGCGCCCTTCGCGAAGTCGGTGAATTCGAGCGGCTCGACGACGACCTCCGGCACGTCGAGGTCGTCGCGCCAGTCCGTGGTGATCGCGTCGACGATCGCCTCCGGCCCCTGACCCAGCAGGCCGATCAGCTCGCCGGTCAGGAGGATGCGGCGGGGCGCGTAGGCGATGGCGCTCGCCCGGGCAAACCAGCCGAGGGTGCGCACCAGCCGCTCGACGGCCGGCCTCGCCTCGGGCAGCGAGGGGAGCTCGTCGAGGCTCACCCGGCGTCCGACGAGGGTTGTCGCGTCGGCGACGAGCGCGTCGATCGACAGCACGTCCCCGAAGATGTCCCCCTCGGGAGTCCACAGCCGGCCGAGGATCGCCGCGGCGCCCTGATGGCCGAGCAGGAGCCGGCCGTCGACGATGACGCCCACGCCCACGCCCTGCCCCAGCGTGATGAGGACGCCGTCGTCGAGGCCGTGGAGGCCGCCGAACCAGTGCGCGTGGATGGTCAGCCCATCGACGTCGTTGGCGCTCACGCAGGGCACTTGGAGGGCGCGTTGCAGATCCCGTTCGAGGTTGGCGCCGCGGGGCCAACCGAGCATGCGGGTGACGTGCAGGGTGCCGTCGGCGGTGACCGCCGCGGGCAGCGCGATGCCGACCGCGCCTGCGCCGAGTCCGTCGAGGTGGTCGACGAGTGCCACGACCGTCGAGGCCGGGGAGCTGGTGTCCAGTGGGAATGCGAACGAGTCGTGTACGCGACCCGCCAGCCCGGTGACGACGACGTGCGCGCCGCCGGGGACGAGCTTGACGCCGACGCACGAGGCGCGCGAGTCGTCGATCGTGAGCGGCACCCAGGGACGCCCGAACTCGCTGGCCCGCGGCTCCCCCTCCAACACGATGCCGCGCTCCACAAGCCTGCGCACGAGCTTCGTCACCGTCGGGGAGGCGAGCCCCGTCCACCGTCCGACGTCCGCGCGGGAGATCGGCCCCTCCCGCAACACAGTCAGGGCCACCTCCCTCTCGGGTGCGCCGAAGGCCGCCTCCATCATGTCAGTGCCTGGTCAGTTCGAAGAGGACGGCGGTGTCGGGCTGCATCTGGGGCGCCCGCAGCCCCACCGTGCCGAGGACGCTCCCGGGGAGGACGACGGGGTCGCCGTCGGCCAGCCAGGGCACCAGGTGGATGTCCGGGACGAGCTGCCGGTTGATCACCGTCACCTCGTAGCGGGCGTCGGGGTCCAGCCCGGGGAAGCGCAACAGGCCCAGCGACACGTCGGGATTCGCTTCGAGCATCGACAGCGAGAAGATGGCCTTGCGCTGCGCGACGACACCCTTGAAGTAGGTGTTGGGGTTGCGCATGTCCACCCGCACCGGCTCGCCGCCGAGCAGGACGTCGCGGTTGTCCTTGTACCAATCGATCCACCACGCGAGCTGCGCGAGCTCCTCGTCGGTGGCCTGCGCGAGGTCCCACTCGATGCCGAGGTGGCCGAAGACGGCCGTGGCGGCCCGGAAGTCGATGTCGTGCCACCTGGCGGTGCTGTGCGAGCGGCCCGAGGCGATGTGGCTGCCCTGGAATTCGGGCGGCAGCAACTGCGACGTCCACGTCAACATGCGCTGCCGCTCGTGGGGGTCGATGACGTCGGAGACCCAGACGCGTTCGGCGCGCAGCATCACCTCGAGGTCGATGCGGGCTCCACCGGAGCTGCACGACTCGAACTCGACGCCCGGGTGGCGCTCGCGCAGCGCGTCGAGCAGCCGGTAGTAGGCCTGCGTCTGGGAGTGGACGGCGGCGCGGCCCGTGGGCGCGGTGCCCGCGTCGATGAGGTCCCGGTTGTGGTCCCACTTGACGTAGTCGATGCGGTACTCGGTGAGGATCGCGTCCATCTGCTCGAACACGTGCGTCCACGCCTCGGGGATCGAGAGGTTGAGTACGTGCTGATACCGCGACTCGCGCGGCAGACGGCCCGCGGGCTGCATGATCCATTCGGGGTGGGCGCGTGCGAGATCCGAGTCGAGATTGACCATCTCGGGCTCGAACCAGAGGCCGAACTCCATGCCCAGGCCCTTGACCGCGTCGACGAGCGGGTGCAGCCCGTCGGGCCACACGTCCGGGGACACGACCCAGTCGCCGAGCCCGGCGTGGTCGTCGCGGCGCGCGCCGAACCAGCCGTCGTCGAGGACGTAGCGTTCGACGCCGAGGGCGGCGGCGCGCTGTGCGAGGTCGATGAGCCGGGCGGCGTCGTGATCGAAGTAGACGGCCTCCCAGACGTTGAGGGTCACCGGACGCTCGACGCCCGGCGCGTGCGGCTGCGCGCGCAGGAACTGGTGATGGCGGCGTGCGAGCTGGTCGAGGCCACGACCGTGGTTGAAGTACACCCACGGCGTTTCGTAGCGTTCGCCTTCGTCGAGGCGGCCTTCGCCCGGCAGCAGCAGTTCCCCGCCCGCGAGCAGCTGGTGCCCCGACGAGTTGTGCTCGGCGATGTGGAGGTGGTTGCCGCTCCAGGCGGTGTGCACGGACCAGATCTCGCCGTCGCGGAATCCGAAGCCGGGCGTGCCCGCGTGCAGCACGTAGGCCGCGTCGGCGCCGGTGCGGCCCCGTCGCGACTCGCGGCGGTGCTGGCCCACGGGGAAGTTCGATCGCTGCGCGGCCCGCTCCACGCCCCAGCGCCCGGCGAAGTCGAGCAGCTCGGAGGCCTCCCTCGGCACTGGCAGCGAGACGGTGAGCTCACGCACCTCGTAGGGGTCCTGACCGACGTTGGTCACGTCCGCTCGCACGCGCACGAGCCCGGTGGACATCATCTCGATCGTGATCCCGAGCTCCAGGCCACTGGTCGGGCTGGCGTAGCGACACACGACGGTCCCGGGGCCCGTCGACGTGCCGGCTTCGAGGGGCGCGCCATCGAGCGTGCAGGACGCGAGCTGCCAGGCGGGAGTCCAGTCGAGGCCGTCGCGGGAGCCCGTGAGGCCCGGGCGGCCGGTCCAGGCGTCGCGGTGCTCGGGGATGATCGCGTGGTGCGGGGGGTCGTCGGGGCAGTTCGGGCCCACCTGGTAGGTGCCGGTGCGCACGATCGTGTCCAGGTCCTCGGCCCGCAGCGCGGGCAGGGGCGTCCCCCAGTGGAGCACCTCGGGGAGCCGCTCGTCCGGGACTTCGAGGACGAGGGAGACGTCGTTGCCGTGAAGCGCGATGGTGCGCACGTGGTGCCTCAATTCGGTTCGTGGAGGGTGCCGTCCAGTTCGGACGGCGGGAGGAAGGTGTTCGGTTCGTCGATGCAGGTGACGAGCAGCGGCGTGACGATGAGCTTGGCCTCGGTGCCGCCCAAGGATCGGCGGTAGGAGCCGACGTCGGCCCATCGGCCGACGATGGCCCACAGGCCCGGGTCGTCGAGGCTGCGGACGACCTCGAGGCTGAGACAGCCGGGCCTGCCGGACCACCAAGCGACGACGGCCTCCGCCTGGGCGGGGAAGGTCGGGTCGTCGGTGCGGAATCTCAGGATGGAGTGCATGACTGGCAACGTGGGGGTGGGTGCCGGCCGGAGCCGACACCCACCCGATGGATCAGCCCTTGACGGAGCCCGCGGTCAGACCGCGGACGAAGAACCGCTGCAGGGAGAAGAACACGATGAGCGGCAGCAGCATCGAGATGAACGCTCCAGCCGTCACCAGGTGCCAGTTCTCACCGCGCGTGCCGAGCTGCTGGGTCATCGCGATGGTGAGGACCGCATTGTCGCCCTGACCGAGGAAGATCAGCGCCACGAGGAGGTCGTTCCACACCCACAGGAACTGGAAGATGGCGAAGGACGCGAGCGCCGGAGTCGACATCGGCAGGATCAGGGTCCAGAACGTCTTCCAGTGGCTGGCCCCGTCGATCGACGCCGACTCGACGACGGACTTGGGCAGGGTCGCCATGTAGTTGCGCAGCAGGTACACCGCCAACGGCATGCCAAAGCCTGCGTGGGCGAGCCACACGGTGGCGAACTGCCCGTTGAGGCCGAGCTGCTGGAAGATGATCGACAGCGGGACGAAGGAGACCTGGTTCGGCACCACGAGAAGACCCACGATGATGATGAACAGCAGGTCACGGCCCTTGAACTCCATGAACGTGAACACGTAGGCGGCGAACGCTGCGATCAGGATCGGGATGATGGTGCCGGGCACCGCCACCGCGATCGAATTCACGAAGGCATTGCCGAACGGGATCGCGCCCGTGGTGAGCACCTCGGTGTAGTTGTCGATGGTGATCTGCGTCGGATTGGCGAAGAAGTTCCACCAACCATTCGAGTTCGACTCCCCCTGCGGACGCAGCGAGGTGATGAACAGGCCCACCGTGGGGACGATCCACAGGAGGCACAGGATCACGACGACGGTCTCGATGAGCCACAGGCCCTTGCGGGAACCCACCGAACCCGTCGACGGCGACTTCGCGCGCGACGGCTTGTTTGCGACGGCGGTCATCGGTTCTCCTCCTGGATTCGGAACTGCCGGACCTGGTACACCAGCACGGGCACGACCGCGATGATGAGGATCACCACGACGGCCGACGCGAGGCCCGGATCACCTTGCCGGAAGAGGGCGTTGTAGAAGTAGTTGCCCAACACGTTGGTGGTGTAGTTGCCGTTGGTCATGGCGTAGACGATGTCGAACAGCTTCATCACGCCGATGAGCACGGTGATGAAGACCGTGATGACGGTCGGCCATGCCTGCGGCAGGATGATGCGGAAGAAGATGCCCCGCTCGCTGGCACCGTCGATGCGGCCGGCCTCGACGGTGTCCTCCGGCACACCCTTGATCGCGGCCGAGAGCAGCACCATGGCGTAGCCGACCTGGGTCCAGATGTAGACCACCATCAGCAGGAACGTGTTGAACCTGAAGGTGTCGATCTGCAGCCACGTCTGCGGTGCGCCGCCGAACATGACGATGATCTGGTTGAGGAGGCCGATCTGATCCGCGCCCTCGGGCTTCCACGCGTAGACGAGGTTCCAGATCGTGGCCGCGCCGACCATCGAGATGGCCATCGGCAGGAAGATGATGGACTTCGCGGTCTTCTCGGCCCACGGCTTGAGCTTGTCCACCAGTGCGGCGACCGCGAGTCCGAGCCCCACGATGAGCGCGGGGGCCACGAAGATCCAAAGCACGTTGTTGAGCAGCGTGTTGAGGAAGTTGGGGTCGGTGAAGAGCCGCTCGTAGTTGTCGAACATGACGAACTCGTACAGCTTGCCGCGCTTGCCGCGTCGGAAGCTGGAGATGACGGTCTCCACCGCAGGGTAGATCAGAAACACCCCGATCACGGCGAACGCGGGCAGCAGCCACACGTAGGGCTTGATGCGGCTCTCCCACTTGCGGGGCAGCAGCTCGCAGGCCTTGTTCAGCAGCCAGAACAGGATGATCGCGCCGACGATGCCGACGACGACTGCTCCAGCCGCGAGTCCGAGCTTTTCAACCATGGTCGTCTCCTGGCAGATGGGGTGCGGCGGCGGTGATCGTCGCCGCACCCCCTACTGCATCGGTCAGTTGGCCGGCCAGGCGGCGTCGATGCTCTTCAGCGCCGCGTCGAGGTCACTACGGCCGCTGGTGTAGTCCACCATGCCGGTCCAGAACGAGCCGGAGCCGACGGCGCCGGGCATCTGGTCCGAGCCGTCGAAGCGGAACACCGACGCCTCACCGACGGACGCCGCCACGGCGGAGAGCACCTCGTTGGGGTAGTTGGCCGCGTCGAAGGTCTTCAGCGGGGACAGCCAAGCACCGGTCTTGACCTGCTCCATGCCGAATTCGGGATCCGTCGTCATGAAGGCCATGACCTTCTTGACGTTGTCGTCGTTCTTCGTGAAGGCCGCGGCGAGGTCACCGCCGCCCAGCACCGGGGTCTCGCCCTTGACGCTCGGCGTCACGAACATGCCCACCTTGGTGTCGAGCTCGTTGAAGACGTCGTCGGGGAAGAAGCCCTTCTGCGTGATGAAGTTGCCCTGCTTGCCGAGGACGCACTTCGGCTCGGCCTCGAACATCGGGTTCAGCGCGGTGGCGAAGGCATTGGACGAGGCGTTCTTGATCCCGCCGTAGACGTTGCCGTCGGTCATGAGCAGCTGGTTGTAGATGTCGAAGGCCTCGCGCACCTCGGGGCTGTCGAACTTGATCTCGCCGGAGACCCACTTGTCGTAGACCTCGATGCCGCCGGTCTGCAGGACGTAGTCCTCGATCCAGTCGGTGCCGGGCCAGCCTGTGGCGGAACCGGACTCCATGCCGTAGCAGAACGGGGTCTTGCCGTCGGCCTTGATCTTGTCGACGAGCGCGAGCAGCTCCTCGTGGGTCTTCGGGATGGTGTAGCCAGCCGCCTCGAAGGCAGGCTTGTTGTACCAGTAGAACGACTTGCCGTTCATGGCCATCGGTGCACCGTAGACCTTGCCGTCGACGGTGGCAGCGTCCAGGAAGCCCGGGATGACGTCGGCTTCCAGCTTGGCGAGGTCGACCTGCGTGCCGATCTCGGCCAGATCGCCTTCCTCGGCCATGCCGCGCAGGATGCCGGGCTGCGGGAAGATCGCGATGTCGGGCGCATTCCCGGACTGCACCTTCGAGGTGATCTGGACCTCGAACTCGTTGGACTGGATGAAGTCGAACTTGATGCCGTTGGCGTCGCCCCATGCGGTCATGTCCTTCTGGAAGGCGACCGACTGGTCGCCGGAGAAGGCGTACATCAGCTGGATGGTGTCCTTCGCGGTCGCGGGCTCCGATCCCCCGGACGCGTCGCCGCCGGCGTCGCCGCTCCCGCCGCCGAGGCAGCCGGTGAACAGCAGAGCGGAGACCAGTGCCCCGCTGAGGATCGCTGTGGACTTGCGCATGTGGTTGCTCCTTTGCATTGGTTGGCCCGGCCGACCCGGCCTTCGCCTCGCCACAGATTCTGCTCCTCCACGCCCCACTTGTCACTTACTTTCCAGAATTAGTTATGTAACTGTGACCTTCCGAACTTGCCCCCTCGTCAAATCAAAGTAAGATTCATTCTCATGAACCTCAAGTCCCCTCTTCTGCCCCTCACCGCGGCTGCCGTGCTGACCCTCGGCGCCTGCTCCGGCGCGCCCGCCGCCCAGGAGGGAGCGAGCTCCGGAGACGCCCAACCGAAGCGGACGATCGTCACCGCCTTCTACGGCCTCGAGTACGCCGCCCAGCAGATCGTCGGCGACACGGCGACGGTCACCTCGCTGACCCAACCGGGGCAGGAATCGCACGACCTCGAGCTGAAGCCCAGCCAGATCGCGGAGGTCGGCGCGGCCGACATGGTGGTCTACCTGAGCGAGTTCCAGCCCGCCGTCGACGAGGCCGTCACCCAGTCCGGCAATGACCACGTCCTCGACGCGGCCACCGTCGCGGACCTGCTCCCCGCCAACGAAGCGTCCGACCACTCCGAGGAGGCCCACGACGACCACTCGGAAGAGGCGCACGACGACCACTCGGAAGAAGAGGCGCACGACGACCACGCCCACGGCGACCACGATCCGCACTTCTGGCTCGACGCCACCCGCATGGCGAAGGTCGGGCAGGCGCTGGCCACGCAGCTCGCGCAACAGTTCCCCGAGCACAAGGCCACCTACGAGGCGAACGCCAAGCAGTTCGGCGACGCGATGGCCGCGATCGACGAGGAGTACCGCACGGGGCTGGCCGAGTGCGAGCGCAAGGAGTTCATCACCGCCCACGCCGCGTTCAACTACCTCGCCAAGGCGTACGGGCTCACCGAGATCGGCATCTCCGGCATCAATCCCGACGACGAGCCCTCGCCCGCACGCATCGCTGAGGTCCAGGCGCTGGCCAAGGAGCACGAGGTCACCACGATCTTCTTCGAGACGCTCACGAGCCCGGACCTCACCAAGGCCATCGCCGGCGACCTCGGGCTCAAGACCGCCGTCCTCGACCCGCTGGAGGGCGTGACCGACAACTCGCCCGGCACCGACTACCCTTCCATCATGCGCGCAAATCTCGAGGCGCTGAAGGAAGCGAATGGGTGCCACTGATCCCCTTGTCGAAGTTTCGAGGCTCTACGTCGCGCGGGGCGGCAACCCCGTCCTGCGCGACGTCAGTCTCACCGTCGATCCCGGAGAGACGGTTGCCGTCGTCGGCGGCAACGGCTCCGGAAAGTCCACGCTGATCAGCGCGATCGTCGGCCTCCTGCCATTCCAGGAGGGCGACGTCGCCCTGTTCGGTACTCCCCTGCGGCAGTTCCGCCAGTGGCGGCGCATCGGCTACGTGCCCCAGCACTCCGGGATGCAGCTGCCCAACGCGACGGTCCGCGAGGTCGTCTCGTCGGGGCGTCTGCCGCATACGCGGCCCTTCCTCCCGATGCGCGCCGACGACCGCCGCGCCGTCGCGCACGCGTTGGAGGTCGTCGGGTTGGCAGACCGCGCACACTGGCCCTTCGCCGCACTCTCGGGAGGGCAGAAGCAGCGCACCCTCATCGCGCGCGCCCTGTGCACCGAGCCGGAGCTGTTCGTCATGGACGAGCCAATGGCCGGAGTCGACCTCCACTCCCAGGAGGGGCTCGCCGCGCTCCTGTCCGGGCTCGTCCACGAGGACGGCAAGGCGCTGCTGGTCGTGCTGCACGAGACGGGCACGATGCGCATCGACAAGCGCGTCACGCTCTGCGACGGGCGCGTCACCGATGTCGACCACGAGGCGGAGGCATCCGAGGACCACCCCCATCCCGATCCGCCCCGGTCCAACTTCGGTTTCAGCGACCCGATCTCCCAGCAGGCACGATGACCGGCATCCTGGCACTGGCCTTCTTCCAGCGCGCCCTCGTGGCGGCCATCCTCAGCGGATTGCTCGCGCCCAGCGTGGGCATGTACATCGTCCAGAAACGCCTCAGCCTGCTCGGCGACGGGCTGGGCCACGTCGCCATCATGGGTGTCGGCCTGGCCCTGATGACCGGCACCGCGCCGCTGCCCGTCGCCATCGTGACGGCGGTGGCCGGGGCGATCATCGTCGAGCTGCTGCGGCAGAGCGGGCGCGCCTCCGGCGACCTCGGGCTGGCCATCCTCTTCTACGGCGGCCTCGCCTCCGGGGTGCTCATGGCTGGCGTGGCCGGGCAGGGGGCGGCCGGGCTCGGCAGCTTCCTCTTCGGCTCCCTCACGTCCGTCACCTCACAGGACATCACCGTCATCGTGGTGCTCGCCGTCGTCATGCTGGCGCTCACCATCGGCCTGTCCCCCAGGCTGTTCGCCGTGAGCGTCGACGAGGACCATGCCAAGACCCTGGGTCTCCGGGTACGTGCGCTCAACCTCCTCATCGTCGTGCTCGCGGCGGTGGCGATCACGATCTCGATGCGCACCGTGGGGCTGCTGCTCATCTCCGCGCTGATGATCATTCCGGTGGCGACGGCGCAGCAGTGCTTCGTCGGGTTCCGCTCCACCTTCTTCGGCGCGATGGGCTTCGGCGTGGCGGCCGCGGTCATCGGCACGTTCGCGTCGTTCTTCCTCGACACGGCCACGGGCGCGACCATCGTCGTCTCGGCGATCGTGATGCTGGGGCTCGCCTGGGCGTTCGGCCGCTACCTGCGCAGGCCGTGGCGCTTCGTCGCCTACGTCGCCGACGGTGGCGGCCACCCGCACGTGGTGGCGGAGCACGACTGCGAGGAGGGCCACGACCACCTTCCCCACGGTCCCACTCGCATCATCCAGCACGGCGACCACTACGATTACGTGCACGGGGTCCACCGCCACGCAAAGCACGGAGATCACTATGACGAGCACTAGACGAAACACGTGGCAGCGTGCCGCCGTCCGGGAGTTCCTCGCCGCCAACGACGACTTCCTCACCGCCCAGCAGGTCCACGCGCAATTGCGTCAGGTCGGCGACAAGGTGGGGCTCGCGACGGTGTACCGGGCGCTGCAATCGATGGTCGAGGCCGGAGAGCTCGACATGGTCCGCACCCCCGATGGTGAGGCCGCCTACCGCTCCTGCACGCCCGGGCATCACCACCATCTCGTCTGCCGGAGCTGCTCCCACACCGTCGAGATCGAGGCGGATGCCGTCGAGGAGTGGGCGCACTCCGTCGCCGACAAGTACGGATTCACCGACGCCGGACACGAGCTCGAGATCTTCGGGCTGTGCGCCGAGTGCTCCCAGCGCTGACAGGCTCAGCGCTCGAAGAACGGCAGTGACCGCAGCGCGCGGTCGAGGTGCCAGGTCGAGTAGTCCACGACCATGCCGTCCACCCGGCGCGCCACCGCTCGTGCACTGGCCTCGACCGTCGCCCAATCACCCGCCAGTAGCGCGCCCAGGTGTCGGCGGGAGTCCTCGTCGAGCCGCACCGACGACGGATCCTTGCAGTTCGCGCAGCACACGCTGCCGGTCTGCGGCAGGAACCAGCCGACCTCACGCTGACCGCAGCCGGCGCACTCGCCGAGCTGGACGCCGTAGCCCGCGATCGCCAACGAGCGCAGCAGGTACGAGTCCACGATGAGGGCCGGCGCGTGGTAGTCCTTCTCGAGGGCCCACAGTGCCCCGGCGAGGAGCATGAACTGCTGCCGGGCCGGGCTCCGCTCCTCCGCGACGAGCCGGTCGGCCGCTTCGACGAGCACCTCGGCCGCGGTGAAGCGGCCGTAGTCGGCGCCGAGGTCGCTGTTGCGGATGGCCTCCACCTGCGCGACGACGTCGAGGGAGCCGCGTCCCTGCGCGAGCTGCACGTCGATGTGGTTGAAGGGTTCCAGCCTGCTGCCGAACTTCGACGAGCTGCGGCGCACGCCGCGCGCCACCGCCCGCACCTTGCCGAAGCGGCGGGTCAGCAGCGTGATGATGCGGTCGGCCTCACCGAGCTGGTGGGTCCGCAGCACGAGCGCTTCATCACGATAGGTGGGCACGCATCGATGGTAGGTCGCTACGCTGAATCCATGCCCGAGCCGCGCCGACGTCCCACGCCCCACCCCAGCGGAGCCACACCGCCGGCCATCCCGGCGAAGGCCCTACCGCGACACGTCGCCATCGTCATGGACGGCAACGGGCGCTGGGCGAAGCAGCGCGGGCTCAAGCGCACCGACGGGCACGCGCGTGGTGAGGCGTCGCTGCTCGACGTCATCCATGGCGCGATCGAGCTCGGCATTCCCTACCTGTCGGCCTACGCCTTCTCGACGGAGAACTGGAAGCGCTCCCCCGACGAGGTGCGCTGGCTCATGGGCTTCAACCGCGACGTCATCCACCGCCGCAGGGACGAACTCGACGCCCTCGGCGTGCGCATCCGCTGGGCCGGGCGTCGACCGCGGCTGTGGGGCTCGGTCATCAAGGAGTTGGAGACCGCGGAGGAGATGAGCCGCGGGAACTCGACGCTCACCCTGCAGTTCTGCGTCAACTACGGCGGCCGGGCGGAGATCGTCGACGCCGCCCGCGAGATCGCGCGTCTCGCGAAGGCCGGTCGCCTGGACCCGGACCGGCTCACCGAGGAACGCTTCGCGAAGTTCCTCGACGAGCCGGAGATCCCCGACGTCGACCTCTTCCTACGCAGCTCCGGGGAGCAGCGCATCTCCAACTTCCTGCTCTGGCAGTCCGCCTACGCCGAGATGATCTTCCTCGACAGGCTGTGGCCCGACTTCGACCGTCGGGATCTGTGGGGCGCCGTCGAGCAGTACGCGCAGCGCGAGCGACGGTTCGGCCAGGCCTGAGCCGTCGCGGGCGGCTACCCCTGCCCGCTCGAGCGGCGCCCGAACCAGCCGAAGCGGGATCGTCGCTCGGCCTTCGGCTGCCAGTTGGTGAGCTCGGGGCCGACGTAGATCTGCCGCGGACGGTGGATGCGGCCGGCGGCCTGGTCGGTCACTTCCTTCCAGTGCGCGATCCAGCCGGGCGTGCGTCCGATGGCGAACATGACGGTGAACATGTCCACCGGGATGCCGAGCGCCCGGAGAATGATGCCCGAATAGAAATCGACGTTGGGGTAGAGCTTGCGCTCGGCAAAGTAGTCGTCGGCGAGCGCCGCCTCCTCCACCTGACGGGCGAGGTCCAGCAGTGGATCGGTGATGTGCATGCGGTCGAGAAGGTCGTCGGCGGCCTGCTTCAGCACCTTGGCGCGCGGATCGAAGTTGCGGTAGACGCGGTGCCCGAAGCCCATGAGCCGCTCCCCGGACGACTTGTCCTTGGCCCGCGCGAGGTACTGCTGCACCGGCATGCCGGTGTCGCGGATGTGCTCGAGCATGCCGACGACGGCCATGTTGGCGCCGCCGTGCTTCGGGCCCCACAGGGCGCAGACGCCCGCGGAGACGGAGGCGTACAGGTTGGCCCCGCCAGAGGCCACCATGCGCACCGTCGACGTGGAGCAGTTCTGCTCGTGATCAGCGTGGAGGACTAGGAACATGTTGAGCGCGTGCTGCGCCTCGGGAGTGGGCTCGTACTCCTTGTAGGGCTGCGTGAACATCATGTGCAGGAGGTTCTCCGCGTAGCTGAGGTCGTAGCGCGGGTGGACGAACTGCTGGCCCAGATGTGCCTTGTAGGAGGCGGCCGCGATCGTCCGGATCTTCGACATGAGCAGGGCCGCGGCCCGACGGAAGCTCTCCTCGTCCTCGATGCTGATCTGGGGCAGGTCGTAGGCCTGGAGCGCGTTGATGACGGCCGACAGCATCGCCATCGGGTGCGCGACGGAGGGGAACCCGTCGAAGAGCTTGCGCATGTCACGGTGCAGCGACGAGTTCTCGGTGAGGAGGTCGCGGAAGATCTGCCGCTCCTCCGGTGACGGCAGGTCACCGAAGATGAGCAGCTCCGCGGCCTCGATGAACGACGAGTGCTCGGCGAGCTGCTCGATCGGGATGCCCCGGTAGCGCAGGATGCCGCGCTCGCCGTCGATGTAGCTGATGGAGGACTGACAGGAGCCGGTGTTGGCGTATCCATCGTCCAGCGTGATGAGTCCGGTCTCGGCGCGCAGCCGGGAGATGTCCAGCCCGCGTTCGCCTTCGGTGCCGGTGACGATGGGAAGGGAGATCGACTTGTCGTCGTAGTGCAGGGTCGCATGATCTTGCATGCACCAAAACTACCTTGCGTAGTAGCAGGTGGCGGCAGGCGCCCAAGCTCTGGACCCTCCCAGCCCAAGGCCGACCCCCGCCAGCAGCGCGTGGGCCGAGAGACATCGTCGATGCCTCGGGGCGGCAGCGGGGTTGGAACCTGCGGGCGGCTGCGCTACCCTAGCCGCATGGCGCGCATGCTTCTCCTTGACTGCCGCAGCGAGGCCCAGAACCACTGATCAGCCGGCCTCCTCGCTGCGGTGTTCGTCATGTGCTGGCCTCCCCCAGACATCACCCGAGGAGATCCCGATGCCCCGCATCCAGCCCAAGCCCGTGCAGCAGCCCACGCCCATGCCCGTCCACCGCTACGCCCCATTCGTGCCCGTCGACGTCCCCGACCGCACGTGGCCCACGAAGCGCATCGACCATGCGCCGCGTTGGCTCAGCACCGACCTGCGGGACGGCAACCAGGCCCTGATCGATCCCATGACGCCCAGCCGCAAGCTGCGCATGTTCCAGCTGCTGACGGAGATCGGCTACAAGGAGATCGAGATCGGTTTCCCGTCGGCCTCCCAGACCGACTTCGACTTCGTGCGCCAGCTCATCGAACAGGACCTGGTGCCCGACGACGTCACCATCTCCGTCCTCACCCAAGCCCGTGAGGACCTGATCGAGCGCACCGCGCAGTCGCTCGTGGGCGCCAAGCGCGCCACCATCCACATGTACAACGCGACGGCCGAGCTGTTTCGTCGGGTGGTGTTCCGCATGTCCGAGCAGGACTGCAAGGACCTCGCCGTGTTCGGCACCGAACTGGTCATGAAGTACGCGGACAAGTACCTGGGCGACGTGGAGTTCGGCTACGAGTACTCCCCGGAGATCTTCACACAGACCCCCACCGACTTCGCCATCGAGGTGTGCAACGCCGTGGGCGCCGTGTGGCAGCCCGGCCCGGACCGGGAGATCATCTTCAACCTGCCCGCCACCGTCGAGCGCTCCACGCCCAACACCTACGCCGACCAGATCGAGTACTTCTGCCGGCACGTCGACAACCGCGAGCACGTCGTCGTATCCCTGCATCCGCACAACGATCGCGGCACGGCCGTCGCCGCCGCGGAGCTGGGGCAGATGGCCGGCGCGGACCGCGTCGAGGGGTGCCTGTTCGGCCACGGCGAGCGCACGGGCAACGTCGACCTGGTCACGTTGGCGATGAATCTCTACACGCAGGGCATCGACCCGCAGCTCGACTTCTCGCGGATCGACGAGGTGCGGCGCACCGTCGAGTACTGCACCGGCCTGCCCGTGCCCGCCCGCCAGCCCTACTCGGGCGACCTGGTCTACACGGCCTTCTCCGGCTCGCACCAGGACGCGATCAAGAAGGGGCTGGAGGACCTCGAGCGGCAGGCAGAGGAGCAGGGCAAGACCGTCGCCGAGATCAGCTGGGAGGCCCCCTACCTGCCCATCGACCCGCACGACGTGGGCCGCAACTACGAGGCCGTCATCCGCGTCAATTCGCAGTCGGGCAAGGGCGGCATGGCCTACCTGATGAAGTCCGAGTTCAAGATGGACCTCCCGCGCCGCCTCCAGATGGAGTTCTCGCGCGTCGTCCAGGCCCACACGGACACCGTCGGTGGCGAGGTCACCCCGCAGCAGATCTTCGACATCTTCACCGACGAGTACCTCGCCGAGGGCGCGTGGTCGCTCAGCCGGGTCAAGTCCACGGACAGCAACGGAGTGTTCCATCTGACGGCCATCGTCAACGACGACAAGGGTGAGGACGTCACCTACGACGGCGAGGGCAACGGCCCCGTGTCGGCGTTCATCGACGCGATGACCCGGGCCGGGCTGCACATCCGCGTGTTCGACTACAAGGAGCACGCCCTGACCGCCGGAGGCGACGCCCAGGCTGCGTCGTACGTGGAGTGCGAGATCGGCCCCGAGGACGAAGCCCGCGTCTACTGGGGCGTCGGCGTCGACCCGAGCATCACCAACTCGTCACTGAAGGCGATCCTGAGCGCCGTCAACCGCGCGATCCGCTCCCGCTGAGTGTGCCCGCCCCGCGCGCGTATAACCGATGCGCGCGCGGGGCGAGAGCGTGTTCCACGAACGGAGGCAGTTGACGCCCCCCGGGGTGCAGCCCGTACTCTGGAAATCCGTGAGCAACGCCAAGCATGTTTTCGTCACGGGGGGCGTCGTCTCCTCCCTCGGCAAGGGCCTCACGGCTTCCAGCCTCGGCCATCTCCTGATCGCTCGCGGCCTCAAGGTCACGATGCAGAAGCTCGACCCCTACCTGAACGTCGACCCGGGCACGATGAACCCGTTCCAGCACGGCGAAGTGTTCGTCACCGAGGACGGCGCCGAGACCGACCTCGACATCGGCCACTACGAGCGTTTCCTGGACGTCAACCTCAACGCCGACGCCAACGTGACCACCGGCAAGGTCTACTCCACCGTGATCGCGAAGGAACGTCGTGGCGACTACCTCGGTGACACCGTGCAGGTCATCCCCCACATCACCGACGAGATCGCCGCGCGGATGCTGGCCATGGACGACGGCGCGGTGGACGTCGTGATCCACGAGCTCGGGGGCACGGTCGGCGACATCGAGTCGCTGCCCTTCCTCGAGGCCGCACGCCAAGTGCGTCAGACCATCGGCCGGGCCAACGCGTTCTTCCTGCACGTGTCCCTCGTGCCCTACATCAAGCCGAGCGGCGAGATGAAGACCAAGCCGACGCAGCACTCCGTCGCCGCACTGCGCCAGGTGGGCATCCAGCCGGACGCGATCGTGTGCCGCGCCGAACGGGAGGTCGGAGCCGCGCTGAAGCGCAAGATCGCCGCGATGTGCGACGTCGACCAGGAGGCCGTCATCTCCTGCGCCGACGCGTCGAGCATCTACCAGATCCCGCGCGTCCTGCACCGCGAGGGCCTCGACGCCTACCTCGTGCGTCGCCTCGGCCTGCACTTCCGCGACGTTGACTGGACGGTCTGGGGCGAGCTGCTGCGGCGCGTCGAGCGTCCCGCGAACGAGGTCACCGTCGCCCTCGTCGGGAAGTACATCGACCTCCCCGACGCCTACCTGTCGGTCACCGAGGCCCTGCGCGCGGGAGGCTTCGCCAACGACGCCCAGGTGCACATCCGCTGGGTGGCCTCCGACGACTGCGAGACTGCCGAAGGCGCTGCCGGCCGACTCTCGGACGTCGACGCCGTGTGCGTGCCCGGCGGCTTCGGCATCCGCGGCGTCGAGGGCAAGCTCGGCGCTCTGCGCTACGCCCGAGAGCACGCCATCCCGACGCTCGGCCTGTGCCTGGGTCTGCAGTGCATGGTGATCGAGGCCGCCCGCAACCTCGCCGGCATCGACGGCGCCGCCTCCAGCGAGTTCGATCCGAACACGCCGGAGCCGGTCATCGCCACCATGGCGGAGCAGGTGGGCATCGTCGACGGGGCAGGCGACCTCGGAGGCACCATGCGGCTCGGCTCCTACCCGGCGACGCTCGTGCCGGGGACCGTCGTCGCAGAGACCTACGGCGCCACGTCCGTGACCGAGCGCCACCGACACCGCTACGAGGTCAACAACGCCTACCGTCCCCGTCTGGAAAAGACCGGACTGGTGTTCTCCGGCACGAGCCCCGACGGGCAGCTCGTCGAATTCGTGGAGCTCCCCCGCGATGCGCACCCCTACTACGTGGCAACGCAGGCCCACCCTGAGTTCAAGTCGCGCCCGACGGCGCCCCACCCGCTGTTCGCGGGTCTGGTGAAGGCCGCCCTCGAGCGGAGGTAGCGCGTGGCGCGCATCCGGGGGTCCGCACGCGTCGGGCCCCCGGATCTGCGTTCAGAACCCCAGCTTGCCGAGCTGCTTGGCGTCGCGCTGCCACTCCTTCAACACCTTCACGTGCAGGTGCAGGTGGACTCGGGTGCCCAGCAGCTTGTTGATCTGCAGACGTGCCGCCGTACCGATCTCGCGCAGCCGCTCCCCCTTGTGTCCGATGATGATGCCCTTCTGGGAGTCGCGCTCGACGATGATGCTCGCGTAGACGTCGGTGAGGGGCTTGTCCTCGGGCCGATCCTCACGCGGCACCACCTCGTCGATGACGACGGCGATGGAGTGCGGGAGCTCGTCGCGCACCCCCTCGAGGGCCGCCTCGCGGATGAGCTCACCCATGAGCGCCTCCTCCGGTTCGTCGGTGACCTCCCCATCCGGGTAGTACACGGGGCCCTCCGGCAGAATCCGTAGGAGCTCGTCGGCGACGACGTCCACCTGCTCCCCTGTGGCGGCGGACACGGGCACGATGGCCTCCCACTCGATCCCCAGCTCCTTGGCGACCTCGTCGATCGCGACCATCCTCTGCAGGACGTGCTGCTTGGGCACCAGATCGATCTTCGTCACGAGCGCGATGAGCTTCGGACGCTGGCTGAGCGCCTTGATCTCGCCGAGGATGTGCTTGTCCCCGGGGCCAACCTTCTCGTTGGCAGGGAAGCACATGCCGATGACGTCGACCTCGGCCCACGTGTCGTAGACGAGCATGTTGAGTCGCTCGCCCAGCAGGGTCCGCGGCTTGTGCAGGCCGGGGGTGTCGATGAGGATCAGTTGCCCGTCGGGGCGCGTGATGATGCCACGCACGACGTGGCGGGTGGTCTGCGGCTTGGATGAGGCGATGGCGATCTTCCGCCCCACGAGCGCGTTGGTCAGCGTCGACTTGCCGGCGTTGGGCCGTCCAACGAAGCAGGCAAAGCCGGAGCGGTGTTCAGGCATCCTCGTCCTCCTCTGAGCGTTCGGTGACGGCAGGGTCGTCGTCGCCGATCATCCGGACCAGCACGGTGCCGATCTGGTGTCGTCGCCCGACCGTGCGGTCGGCGATCATCTCGATGCCCTCGAAGACGGTGCGCGAGCCCGGGATGGGCACGAGATCGAGCTGCTTGGCCATGAGCCCCCAGACGGTCTCCACGTCCTCGTCGTCGAGCTTCATGCCGAACAGTTCGCCCAGCTCGTCGACGGGTAGCCGCGACGACACGCGGTAGCGGCCCCCGCCGAGGTCGACGACCGCATCGACCTCCTGGTCGTACTCGTCGACGATCTCCCCCACGATCTCCTCGAGGATGTCCTCGATGGTGGCGAGCCCTGACGTGCCTCCGAACTCGTCGACGACCACCACCATGTGCGAGTGGTTGCGCTGCATCTCCCGCAGCAACTGCGACACCGGCTTCGAATCCGGGCAGAACTCGGCGGTGCGCATGACGTCGCGGACCGTCTCGCCCCGCTCGGCCTCCGGGTAGTCGAAGATCCGCTTCGAGACGTCCTTGATGTAGACGATGCCGATGATGTCGTCAAGCCCTTCGCCGACGACGGGAATGCGCGAGAAGCCCGAACGCAGCGCGAGGCTCAGCAACTGCCGCAGCGTCTTGTCGCCCGGGATGTAGACCATGTCGGTACGCGGCACCATGACCTCGCGGACGAGGGTGTCGTCGAGCTCGAACACGGAACGCACCATCTTCGACTCGCGATCCTCGATCACGTCGTGCTCCTCCGCCGCAGCCACGAGGTCCAGGAACTCGGCCTCCGACGCGAACGGCCCGTCCGCGTATCCGCGGCCGGGCGTGAGCGCGTTGCCGATGACCACCATCAGCTGCGCGATGGGGCTGAGCAGCGTCGTGACGAGGCTTGTCAGCGGGCCGAACAACTGCAGCGTCCGCACCGGGTGCTGGCGTCCTAGGGTGCGCGGGGCCACGCCCCACAGGATGAACGAGACGGTCAGCATGATCGCAACCGTGATGAGTACGCGCGTCCAGTCGAACTGGAAGTGGTTGAACGTGATGATCGACACCAACACGATGGACGAGATCTCGAGCCCCATCCGCGTGAACATCAGGGAGTTGATCGTCGGCGCGGGGTCCTGGGCCAGCAGCAGGATGCGCTCGGCGCCGGGCGCACCCTCCTCGACGAGCCGCTCCGCGCGCCCCTTGGTCATGTGAGTCACCGCCGCCTCGATGGCAGCGAGCACACAGGCCACCAGCGCGCACACCAGCGCGATGCCCAGCTCGATCCATTCGGAGTGTGCGAGCATGTCAGCGGGTCCTCTCGACGATGCGGTACTTGGCCATGCGCCACGCGGCCCCCAGCGCGAGCACGATCACGCCGCCCAGCACCGACCCGACCGGCAGCGTCACCACCAACAGCAGGCACAGCGCCGCCCCGAGCACCTGCCACACCTTGTGGTGGCGCCGGTGGGCGTCGTCTTGAGTGTAGGCCGCGCAGTTGGCGACGGAGTAATAGAGCAGGACGCCGAAGGAAGAGAAGCCGATGGCGCCCCGAAGGTCGGCGACGAGCACGATCACGGTGAGCAGCACCCCGAGCGCGAGCTCGATGCGCCACGGGGTGTGATGCTTGCCGGTGTGGTCGAACCACTTCGGCAGGTCTCCCTCCCGGGCCATCGCCAACCCCGTACGTCCGATGCCCGAGAGCAGGCCGAGCAACGCGCCTGCGCTCGCCGCCGTCGCACCCACTGCGAGCACGACCTCGGCCCACGGCCGACCGCCGACGAGCAGCCGCAACGGGGCCGGATGGCCGGCGATGGCCGCGGGCCCGACGCGCAGGAGCAGCGTCACGCCGACGACGACGTAGAGCGCGAGCGTGACGAGCAGCGCGGAGCTGATCGCACGCGGAATGGTGCGTTCCGGGTCGACCACCTCCTCGCCCATCGTGGCGATGCGCGCGTAGCCGGCGAAGGCGAAGAACAGCAGACCGGCAGCCTGAAGGATGCCGTAGGGCGTCGTCGCGAACCATCCGAACGACGCCGAGGACGCGCCGTCGGAGCTCCAGCCCACGGCCACCGCGACGAGGATGCCCACCAGCGCGATGCCGACGAGCACCTTGGCGGCCGAGGCGGTGCGGGTGACCCCGAGGATGTTGATGGTGACGAGCACCCAGACCACCGCGACGGCGATGATCCGCTCCCACCCTGCGGGCGCCCAGTACGAAGAGAACACCATCGCCATCGCGGCGGCGGAGGCGGTCTTCCCGACGACGAAACTCCAGCCCGCCAGATACCCCGGCCACGGCCCCAGCCGCTCCCTGCCGTAGACGTAGGTGCCGCCGGCGCTCGGGTACTGGGCGGCGAGTTGGGCCGAGCTCGTGGCGTTCGTCCAGGCGACGAGCGCGGCGATGGCGAGGCTCAGCAGCAGCCATTGGCCCGCGGACGACGCCGCGGGGCCCCAGACTGCGAACACGCCGGCGCCCACCATGGAGGCGATGCCGATCGCGATCGCGTCGCCGAGGCCGAGCCTGCGAACGAGAGTGCTCACTTGGCCTTCTCCACCGCCCATGCCGCGATGATGCGATCGTTCAATCCGAACATGACCGCCTTCTCCTCGGGCTCGGCGTGGTCATGGCCGAGAAGGTGCAGCAGGCCGTGGATCAGCAGGTATTCGGCCTCCTCGTCTGCGCCCCGCCCGTTCTCGGCAGCCTGACGCTGGGTCACCGCCGGGCAGAGCACGATGTCGCCCAACAGTCCGAGCGGCGGCTCCTCGTCGTCGGCCGGCTCGCGAAGCTCGTCCATCGGGAAACTCATGACGTCGGTGGGGCCGGGCAGGTCCATGAAGCGCTCGTGGTAGTCGGCCATGGTCTGCTCGTCGACCAGCAGGATCGACAGGTCTGCCTGCGGGTGGATGCGCAGTTGGGTGAGGGCGAAGCGGGCGAGCCGGACGAGCCCCTCCTCGTCGGCCTCCATGCCGGACTCGTTGTTGAGATCGATCACTTGCGGTGGCCCTTCCTGGCGTCCTGGGCGGAGTCGTACTGGTCGTAGGCTGCGACGATCCGCCCCACCAGCTTGTGGCGCACGACGTCGCGTGAGGTGAGCTGGCAGAAGGCGATGTCGTCAAGCCCGTCGAGAATGCCTTGGACGAGCTTGAGACCGGAGCGGGTCCCGCCGGGCAGGTCGACCTGCGTCACATCGCCGGTGACGACGATCTTCGAACCGAAGCCCAACCGGGTGAGGAACATCTTCATCTGCTCCGGCGAGGTGTTCTGCGCCTCGTCGAGGATGATGAACGCGTCGTTGAGGGTCCGTCCACGCATGTACGCCAGCGGCGCCACCTCGACGACCCCGGAGGTGAGCAGCTTCGGCACCGAGTCGGCGTCGATCATGTCGTGCAGGGCGTCGTAGAGGGGCCGCAGGTACGGGTCGATCTTGTCGGTGAGCGTGCCGGGCAGGAAGCCCAGCTTCTCGCCGGCCTCGATGGCGGGGCGCGTCAGGATGATGCGGCTCACCTGCTTTTGTTGCAACGCCTGCACGGCCTTGGCCATGGCGAGATACGTCTTGCCCGTGCCCGCCGGGCCGATGCCGAAGACGATGGTGTGGCGGTCGATCGCGTCGACGTAGCGCTTCTGGTTGAGCGTCTTCGGGCGCACGGTGCGTCCCCGGGAACTGACGATGTCCTGGGTGAGGATCTCCGACGCCGACACCGCCTCCGTGCCATGCATCGCCACGACGCGCTCGACGGTCTCCGCAGTCACGCCCTGGCCGGTGCGGATGATGGCGACGAGTTCGACCAGCACCTCGTCGGCGTGCGTGACGTCGGCCGACGTGCCCGTGAGCGTGATCTGTTGCCCGCGGACGTGGATGTCGGCGGCCAGCTCGCGTTCGAGGACGCGCAGGTTCTCGTCGCCGGGGCCGAGGAGGCTGATCATGTCGATGGATGGGGGGACGTGCACCACCCGGCTACCGGGCTGCTGATGCAGTTGACTCAGGGCGTTCGCCTTCCGATGTGGGCCGTCGGCTCTCGACGGACGCCCCAAGCCTACCCGTCCGGGGCTAGAGCTCGTCGAGTTGCGCCTCTTCGTCGATGACGTGCATCGCGGCCTCCTCCGCCGACGCGGCCCCTCCGCTCAGGCCGACGTCGCGGCCCGTGGTGGCACCGTCCTCGCCGACGACGAGCCGCCCCGCCCGCTGGATGCCGACCTCACGGTCCTCGTAGAGCGGATTCCAGCGCCCTTCCAGCTTGTCGGGGCGCTGCTCCGGCTCCTCCTGCTTGACGCGCATGTCGAGGCTTTCGCCCTGACGCATCTCCGCGGGAGTTGTGCCGTATCCCATGGCGGGGCCCCAGTCGTCCGGCACGACGTAGCCCTCGTCGAGGACGTCGTCGACGCCACGATCGATCAAGGTGTCACCGGCCTGGAGCTGGTCCAGCTCGGTCTCGCCATACTCGGTTGCTTCGTTGCCTTCCATGAGCCAAGTCTGCCACCAATCGCCGCGTCGCGGGTCCAGCGCGCGGGAGCACGTCGCCCAATGGCCTACGATCGCAGGGTGACATCGCCTCGTTTCGCCAACCGCACCCCCGGCCACTACGACCTCGTCGTGACTGCCTTCGTCGGGCTCCTGCTCATCTCCAACGTCGCCGCCGTGAAGCTGATTCAGTTCGGCCCCGACGTGGAGGTCTTCGGCTTCCCCATCCTGCCGATCATCACCGACGGCGGCGCGATCCTCTTCCCTCTCACCTATGTGATCGGCGACGTGCTGGCGGAGGTGTACGGCCTGCGCGGCGCCCGTCGGGCGATCGTCGCGGGATTCGTGATGTCGGCGCTGGCCTCGCTCACGTTCCTGCTCGTCGGCATCGCTCCGCCCGCGGCCGATTGGGGCAACCAGGCCGCCTTCGACGCCATCCTCGGCTTCGTGCCGCGCATCGTCCTGGCCAGCCTCAGCGGCTACCTCGTCGGCCAATTCCTCAACGCCTGGGTGCTGGTGAAGCTCAAGGAGCGCAGCGACGAGCGGGGGCTCTGGGCACGCCTGCTGGGCTCGACGCTCGTCGGCGAGGCCGCCGACACGACCGTGTTCTGCCTCGTCGCGTTCTGGGGGGTCATCACCGGCGGCACGATGCTCAACTACATCCTCGTCGGCTACGTCTACAAGGTGCTCGTCGAGGTGCTCGTGATGCCCATCACGTATCGGGTCATCACGCTCGTGAAGCGCCACGAACCCACATACACGACGGCGAGCTGACCGGCCCACAGTGTGTGGAAGTGGTTGGAGGACCAACCACTTCCACACACCTATCCGTCGCCCTGCCCCGGCCTCAGCTTTGACGCGTCGACGAGTGGAAGCGTCCGAGGAAGTCGGCGCGGAACTCGTCGAAACGCCCTTGGCGCATCGCCGCGCGGATGTCGTCGACGAGGCGGACGGTGAACCGCTCATTGTGGATGGTCGCGAGCGTCGAGGCGAGCATCTCCTTCGCCTTGAACAGGTGGTGGAGGTAGGCGCGCGTGTAGTGCTGGCAGGTGTAGCAGTCGCAGCCGTCCTCCAGCGGCACGAAGGAGCGACGATGCTTGGCGGTGTTGACGTTGTACCGGCCGTCGGCGGTGTAGATCGCCGCGTTGCGCGCCACCCGTGAAGGGTTGACGCAGTCGAACGTGTCCGCCCCCATCTCGACCGCGGCGAACAGATCGTCGGGTTCCGAGATGCCGAGCAGGTGACGCGGCTTGTCCGCGGGCAATTCGTCCACCATCCAGCCGATGATCTCGCCCATCTGCGACTTGGTGAGCGCCCCGCCCAGCCCGAACCCGTCGAAGCGCTGCCCGTCGACCACGAGGTCGGCCAGCCCGCGCGCGGCCCGTCGCCGCAGGTCCTCGTACTGCGCCCCCTGGATGACGCCGAACAACGCCTGATACGGCTTGTCGGCCCGCTCCAGCGTGAGCCGGCGATGCTCCGCCAGGCAGCGCTCGGCCCACCGGTGGGTCCGCTCGACGGAGCGCTCCTGGTATTCGCGGGTGTTCATGAGGGTGGTGAGCTCGTCGAAGGCGAACATGATGTCCGCACCCAGCTCGTGCTGGATCCGCATCGACGTCTCGGGGGTGAACCGGTGTCGGTCGCCGTTCAGGTGCGAGTGGAACGTCACGCCGTCCTCGTCGACGTGCGCCCGGCGCTCCTTGCCTGCTGCCACGGCGTTGTCGTCGGCGTCGGAGACCTCCATCGCGATGACCTTCTTGAAGCCTGCGCCGAGGCTCATGACCTGAAAGCCTCCGGAGTCGGTGAACGTCGGCCCCGGCCAGTTCATGAATCTGCCGAGCCCGCCGGCTTCGTCGACGATGTCGGACCCGGGCTGCAGGTACAGGTGGTACGCGTTGGCGAGAACCGCTTGGGCCCCCAGCTCGTGCACGGTCTCCGGCAGCACGGCCTTCACGGTGGCCTTGGTGCCGACGACGATGAACGCCGGCGTCTCGATGTCGCCGTGCGGGGTGTGGATGACGCCCGTGCGCCCGGGCCGGTCGTCGAGCCGGCTGCGGACCTCGAAGGAGAAGCTCATCGCATCTCCAACTGCCCGATGGCGATGGCCCCTGCGGTGGAGGTGCGCAGGACGTGGTCGGCGATCCGCACCGCGACGGCGCCCGCCGCCTCGAGCGCCTCCAGCTCGGCCGGAGCGATCCCACCCTCTGGGCCGATGACGATCGCGACGTCGTCGCCGACCTCCACGTCCCGCAGGTGACGCTCGGCCGCTTCATGCAGGATGAGCACCGTCCCCGCCCCCTCGAGCGCGCCGGGAAGCTGCCTCGTCGTCGCGAAGGAAACCTCCGGCACCGTCAGTCGGCGCGCCTGCTTGGCGGACTCGCGCGCCGTCGCCTGCCACTTCTCCAGTGACCTGTCTGCGCGTTCGGCCTTCCAGCGCACGATCGAACGGTCCGCTTGCCAGGCGATGATGCGCTGGGCGCCGAGCTCTGTCAGCATCTGGACTGCCAGCAGCCCCCGATCGCCCTTCGCCAGGGCCTGGACCGCGGTGATGCGTCGTCGCGACGCATCCTGCATCACGCGTTCGGCCTCGACGACGAACCAGCCCTTCGCGGACTCCACCACGGGCCCCTCGACGCCCAGGCCGCGGCCGTTGGCGACGAGCACCAGCTCGCCCGGCTCGATGCGCTTGACCTCCGCGTGGCGCGCCTCCTCGCCGTCGACGCGGATCCGAGCGCCGACGCGCGCATCGTCGAAGTCGGCGAGGAACAGCGCGCTGGTCACGACAGCCAGTCCTGCAGGCGACCGAACAGGCCGCCCGACTTGCCCTGCTTGTGGGCCTCGACGGCGCCGGGCTCGGTCTCGTCGCGCAGCTCGGCGAGCTCGCGCAGCAGCTCGCGCTGGCGCTCGTCTAGCTTCGTGGGGGTCTGCACGAGGAACGTGATGCCGAGCTCGCCGCGACCGCCGCCACGCAGCCTCGGGACGCCCCGGTCCTTGATGGCCATGCGCGTGCCCGACTGGGTGCCGGCCGGCACCTCGACGGCGACCTTGCGCGCGTCGGGGTCGGAATCCGCCCACTCGTTCTCGAGCGTGATGAGCTCCATCGTCGTGCCGAGCGCCGCGGCCGTCATCGGCACGCGCAGAACGGCCTCCAAGTTGTCGCCCTCGCGGCGGAAGGTCTCGTGCGGGCGCACCGAGATCTCGACGTAGAGGTCGCCGGCAGGGCCGCCGCCGGGACCGACCTCGCCCTGCGCCTCGAGATGGATGCGGTTGCCCGTCGAGACGCCTGCGGGAATCTTCACGGTGATGGTGCGCTTGGAGCGCACCCGGCCCTCGCCGGAGCACTCGGAGCACGGCCTCGGGATGATGGTGCCGTAGCCGCGGCACTGCGGGCAGGCCTGCGAGGTGCGGATGTCGCCGAGGAAGCTGCGCTGGATCTGGATGATGTCGCCCTGCCCGCCGCACGTGGAGCAGGTCACCGGCTCGGAGCCGGCCTCGCCACCGGAGCCCTGACACTTGGGGCAGACGACGGCGGTGTCCACCTTCAGCGGCTTCGCCGCCCCGAAGACCGCCTCGTGCAGCTCGAGCTCGATGCGCACCAGCGCGTCCTGACCGCGCCGCACCCGCGACCGGGGGCCGCCGCGCCCGCTCTGCGCGCCGAACATGGCGTCGACGAGGTTGGTGAAGTCGAATCCGCCGGCGAATCCGCCGCCGAAGCCGGAGAAGCCTGCGCCGCCGCCCCCGCGCGGATCGCCTCCCCTGTCGAAGACAGCGCGCTTGTTCGGGTCGCTCAGCACCTCGTACGCCTCGCCCAGCTCCTTGAACTTGTCGGCCGCCTCGGCGTCATCCTGGGCCACGTCGGGGTGCACCTTCATCGCGCGTCGACGGTAGGCCTTCTTGATCTCCTCCGGCGTGGCGTCGCGGTCGACGCCGAGGATGGCGTAGTAGTCCTTGCTCACAGTGTGTGATCAACCTTCCATCAGGTAACGGCTCACGTAGCGCGCGACCGCGCGAACGGAGGCAATGGTGGCGGGATAATCCATGCGGGTGGGCCCGACGACGCCAAGGCTCGCCGCGGCATCGCCCGCCGCGCCGTAGCCGCTGGCGACGACGCTCGTCGCCTGGAAACCCGTCGCAGTGTTCTCCTGCCCGATGCGGACGGTGACGTCGTCGGTGGCGGCCTCCCCGAGCAGCCTCAGCAGCACGACCTGCTCCTCGAGGGCCTCGAGCAGGGGGCGCAGGTTGCTCTCGAAGACGCCGCCGGCGAGATTCGGCACGCCCGCGACGACGACCTGCGTGGTGGGCTCCGCGGCCAGGAGCTGCAGCGTGGTGGCAACGATGCTCGCGGCGAAGGGCCGGTACTCCGGGCGGATGTCGTCGAGCACGGTACCGAGCGCGGTGGCAGCCTCCGACGGCGTGCGTCCGATGACCGCACCGACGATGGCGTTGCGCAGCTCGACGAGCGCCTCCTGGGGCACGACCCCGAGCTCGACGATGCCCTGGTCGACCCGCCCGGAGGCGGTCACGACGATCAGCATGACGCGCTCCGGGCCAAGCTGCACGAGCTCGGCGTGCCGGATCTGGCCGCGCTGCGTCACCGGGTACTGCACGATCGCCACCTGGTGTGTGAGCTGCGCGAGCAGGCGCACGGTGCGCGCGATGAGGTCATCCATGTCCAGTGTGCCCTCGAGGAACGCCGCGATGGCGCGCCGCTCCGCCTGCGAGAGCGGCTTGATCCGGGCGAGCTTGTCGACGAACAGCCGGTAGCCCTTGTCGGTGGGGATCCGACCCGCGCTCGTGTGCGGCTGGGTGATGTACCCCTCCTCCTCGAGCACGGCCATGTCGTTGCGCACCGTCGCCGCCGACACGTTGAGCTGGTGGCGCTCGACGAGCGCCTTGGACCCGACCGGCTCGCGGCTGGCGACGTAGTCGGTGACGATTGCCTTCAGCACCTCCAGCTTGCGGTCGTCGAGCATGTCACCTCCTGGGCCGATGGAAACTGGCACTCTTGGTGCCCGAGTGCCAGCCTACTCCGTCGCGCCACAGGGTTGAAATGCGACGATCCGGCGCAACTATGCTGGCGGGCATGGAACTCGAGTGGAAGCCCATCGCCGACCGCGTCTGGCTCGCCGTCACCCCCATCGACGACGCCAACGTCACCCTCGTCGCGGGCTCGCGGCGCGCAATGCTGATCGACGCCGGCGGGTCTGCCGAGGTGGGTGCGGCGGTGCTCGCCAGCGCGAGGGGGCTCGTCGACGTCCCCATCGAGGTGGTCGTGGTCACGCACCACCATCTCGACCACTGGGCCGGCGTCGCGGCCATGCGCGAGCTGGAGATCATCGGCCACGAGCGGCTGCTGGACCAGCCCCACGACTTCGCACTGGCTCCCACGACCACCTTCAGCCTCATCCACGCGCTGGAGCTGGGTGACTGCTTCGTCGAGCTGGCCCACTTCGGCCCGGCGCACACCCGCAGCGATGTCGTCGTGATCGTCCCCAGCCGGGACCTCATCGTGCTCGGCGACCTCCTCGAGGACGAGCCGCAGCTCGACGAGACCTCCGCCCCCGACAAGTGGCCCATGGTGCTGGACAGCGCCATCGGCTCGTCGCGCGCATCGACGGTGTTCGTCCCCGGCCACGGCGCACCAGGCACGCGCGAGGACGCTGCGTTGTGCGGTGGCAAGCTCGGCTACACGTATGGCCTCGTCGAGGAGTTCGTCCAGCGCGGCGTGCAGCCCGCGGACCTCTACGACGAGGCCGAGGAGTGGCCGTTTGCGGAGGCGACGATGCGCGCCGCCCTGCCGTGGATGGTCACCGACCTGGAGCGACGCGGCATCGTCGCGCGCAAGCAGCTCCCCATCCGCGGCGTCTGAGCGGGCTCAACGCTGTACCAGGGGTGCGGCGAGCTGCCACACCTCTTCGGTGCGGGCGACGAGCAGCCCCTTGCCGTGCGTGGCCGCCGTGTAGTCCTCGCCGCTGAACATCCGCGCCCGGCCGCCGGTCTCGTGCAGCATCAGCGCGCCGGTGAGGTGGTCCCACGGATGCGCGTTGGTGAAGACCATGAAGTCGATGTCGCCGTGCACGAGCATCGGGTAGTCGAAGCAGGCCGCCCCCGAGCTGCGCACGATGGGCGCGAGCCGGCCGTCGGCGTCGAAGCCCACGAGCCGACGGCTTCCCGCGGCTCCCTGCACAAGCCGGTGCCGCGCCCGCCCGACGACTTCCTCGCCGTTGCACAGCACCCGGCCCTCGCCCCGGGTGACCGTGTACATGCGCTCGTATTGCGGCTGCCAGATCCAGCCCCGCGTGGTGACGCCGTCGCGGACCTCGGCGAGCATGACGCCGTGCTCGGCCTTGCCGGTGACGAAGTTGCGGGTGCCGTCGATCGGGTCGATCACGAACGCGTGTGGCGCCGTCGCGAGCTCGTCGAGCGACGTCTGGCCGAGGAAGACTCCTTCCTCGCCGACGATCAGCGCATCGGGGAAGTGCTGCCCGAGCAGCCAGGCGAGGTACTCCTCGGCCTCCCGGTCGGCCACTGTGACGAGGTCTCCGGGCAGCTTCTCGAGCACCTCCGAATCCGCGAGCTGCCGGAATCGCGGGGTGATGACCCGTGCCGCCGTCTCTCGGAGGAGTTGTCCGATCCCTGCCGTGTCCATGGACCAACCCTAGCCGAGCGGGCCTCAGCCCTCGACGACGTGGTCCTGGGTGACGAAGTCGATGAGGCGTTCGACGATCGTGTTGAGCTGCGGCTCGAGATCGCGGTGGTTGCGCACGCGCGCCAGAATCGCCTGCCAGCCGCGTGCGACGTCCGCCTGGTCGTCGTGCGGCAGCCCGAGCGCCGCCAGGGTGCCCTTCTTGAAATCGACGTCCATCGGCACCTCCGGCCAGGCCTTACGCCCGATCCGCTCGGGCCGGACTGCCTGCCAGATGTCGATGAACTCGTGCCCGAGCACGAGCACGTGCTCGCGGTGGCCGGCGGCGTACACCTGCTTGACGATGCGGGACTCCTTCGAGCCGGGCACGAGGTGGTCGACCAGCACGCCGAGGCGCCGGCCGCGTTCCGGGCGGAACTCGTCGACGATCCCCGGGAGGTCGTCGATGCCGCCCAGATACTCGACGACGACGCCGACGTGGCGCAGGTCGTCGCCCCAGATGCGCTCGACGAGCTCAGCGTCGTGGCGCCCCTCGACGTAGATGCGGCTGGGCAATGCGACGCGCGCCCGCTGCGGCTCGTCGCCCACGCGGGAGCCGGAGGCTGTGTACTTGGGCCGGGCGCTGCCGGCACGCAAGGGCGGCTTCAATGCAATGGGCTCCCCCTCGAGCAGGAAGCCCGGCCCGAAGGGGAAGCCCCGACGACGACCCTTGCGGTCCTCCAGGAGGACGATGCCGCGCTCCCAGCCGACGACGGCCCCGCAGAAGTCGTCGAATTCGAGCACCATGTCGAGCTCGACCGGGGTGTCCTTGGTCTGCTTCAGGTGCGCGCGCTGCCAGCCGGGCGCGAGCACGTCTCGGGAGTATCGGTCCACCCGGGCGACGCTAGCGCACTCGCGCGTGGCTCCGGCGGCACCGCGCCGGGCGGGGGCCGGGGAACGCTCCGACCGACCCCCCTCGCCGACGGCAGTCGTCAGCGCAGCTCGAGCCTGCGCTGCGGGCCGCGGAGGGCTCGCCAGAGCAGGACGGCGGAGATGATGAGCGCCGAGACTGCGGACCACAGGGGCAGCCCGGAGTCGCCGCGTTCCAGCGCCGCGATGGGCATCAGCCAGGTGAACTCGCCCGTGGCGATGTCGACGGTGGGCGGGAGCACGAGGCCCAGCAGCGCGGCGACCTGCAGGCCGATGTAGACGAGGATGTACGTCACCACGGGCCCCAGCGCGCCGGAGCGTCGAATCCAGGGCTCGCTGCCGACGACCACGCTGAAGTAGTACTGCGCGAGGTAGGCAGCCAGGCTCAGGAGGAACAAGACGATGAACAACCCCACCTGCCCGGGGTATTCACGCCACAGCGCACCAACTGCCGTCCAGCCCTCGGCCCAGACGTCGCTGCCCTGCACGGCCGCGGCGCGTCCGCACACCCACGCCGAGGCCAGGGCGACCGCCAGCGCGGCGAAGGTCATGACCAGGGCGTAGACATACTTCACACCCAGGACCGTGCGCGCGGGGACGGGGATGGCGTTGGTGAAGTAGCCCTGCCTGCCGAAGGTGCTCCGGTAGAGGTGGATCGCGAGATAGATCTGCGTCGCGGGGATGACTGCCAGGGTGGCGACGACGCCCCCGACGAACGCGAGCTGGGAGAGGCCCGGCACGTTTGCGGTGACCAGCGCGGTGAGCGCCAGCAGGAGGCACAGCCCGAAGATCGCGCCCAGCACTCCCCTCGTGCGCAGGAACTCGTGCTTGAACAGTTTCACGCCCATTGGTAGACCTCCCTGAACAGTGCGTCGACGCTCTTGCCGTGTTGCTCGCGGAGGTCGTCGACAGCCCCCTCGACGAGCACCTGCCCGTAGCGCATCATCACGACGCGGTCCAGCACGGGCTCGACGTCGGCGATGAGGTGGGTGGAGAGGAGCACGAGCGAGTCGGGCTCCAGGTGACGCACGATCGCGCGCAGGATGACGTCGCGGGCGGCGGGATCGACGCCGGAGATTGGCTCGTCGAGGAGGAACACCTTCGCTTCGCGGCTCATCGCCAACGCGATCTGCGCTTTCTCCCGCATGCCCTTCGACAGCGCCGAGAGCTTCATCCGCGGCTCGAGCCTGAAGAAGCCGAGCAGGTCGTCGAACTTGGCGCGGTTGAAGTCGGCGAAGAAGTCAGCGTACTGCTGCGCGGCGGCCTCGATGCGCAGGCCGTCGTCGAGGAAGCTCTGGTCGGGCAGGAAGCTGGTGATGGCCTTGCTCTCCGGTCCCGGCGCATGGCCCCCGACGCGCACCTCGCCCTCAAAGGGGCGGCTGACGCCCGCGAGGATCTTCAGCAGCGTCGTCTTGCCGCTGCCGTTCTCGCCGAGCAGCCCGACGACGTTGCCCTCCTCGAGTCGGAAGGTCAGGCCGCTCAGCGCGGCGAAGCCTCCGTAGCGTTTGGTGAGGTTGTGGACTTCGATGGCTGTCATGCGGATTCCCCTTCCATTGCTCGCCACCGGTTGCTGATGAGTTGCACCGCCCGTTCGGCCGTCATGCCCAGCCCCAGCGCGCGCCGGACGAATTCGTCGGCGTGCGCGGTGGCCACCTGGGCGCGCAGCTCGTCGATGCGGGCAACGTCGTCGGTGACGAACCGTCCCTTGGTGCGGTCGGTCACCGTGATCGATTGCCTGTCGAGCTCCGCCATGGCGCGCTGGACGGTGTTGGGGTTGACCCCGAGTTCGACGCCGAGGTCGCGAACGCCCGGGAGCCGGCTGCCGGCGGGCCATTCGCCCGTGACGATCCGACGCGAGCACTCGCCCACCAACTGCAGCCAGATGGGTGAGGAACTGTCGAACTCCATTCCCCGCACCTCCTGTATCGCTGTATTAGGTACGTAATACAGTAGGACACTGCGGGGCCGTCGTCAAGCGATTCGATCGATCAGTCGAGGAGATCGCAGATGATGCCGTCGGCGAGCAGCCGTCGCCGCACCACGAGCCGGTCCCCCTCCACCCCGACGAGGCCCTCCCGCTCCAGCGCGGGCACCCTCGCCCGCTCCGTCGGCGTGAGCACGTCCAACGGCAGCCCCTCCGCCAGCCGAAGCTCGAGCAGCACGCGCTCGACGCGACGTTCGTCGTCGGTGAGCACCTCGCGGCCCTGCGCCGGTGAGACCCCGCTGGCCAGCGCCTGTGCGTAGGCCCGAGGGTGCTTGCGGTTCCAGAAACGCACGCCGCCGACGTGGCTGTGCGCGCCCGGGCCGATCCCCCACCAGTTCGCGCCCCGCCAGTAGGCGAGATTGTGCCGGCATTCCCCGCCCGGCAGGGCCCAGTTGCTCGTCTCGTAGTTGTGGAATCCGAGCGCCGACAGCCTCTCGTCGGCCACGAGGTACTTGTCCGCGAGGTCATCGTCATCGGGCATCGCCAGCTCGCCGCGACGCACCCGCACCGCGAGCCTCGTGCCCTGCTCGACGATGAGCGAGTAGGCGCTCACGTGGTCGACGGGGACCGCCGTCACCGCGTCGAGACTGGCGCGCCAGTCGTCGACGCTCTCGCCGGGTGTGCCGTAGATCAGGTCGAGGCTCACGTGCTCGAAGCCCACGTCGGCCGCCCACCGGGCCGCCTCGACGCCCCGCCCCGGCGTGTGCGTGCGGTCGAGCGTGGCCAACACGTGCGGCACCACCGACTGCAACCCCATCGAGATCCGCGTGAACCCGCCGTCGCGCAACGCGGCCAGGTAGTCCTGGTCGACGCTGTCCGGGTTCGCCTCCGTCGTCACCTCTGCGCCCGCGGCGAGCGGGAACCGCTCCCGCACGGCGCCCAGCAGGGCCACGAGCTCGGCCGCGGGGAGCATCGTCGGGGTGCCACCGCCGAAGAACACGGTCTGCACCTGGCGCTCCCCCACCACCGTCGACGCGAGATCCAGCTCCGCCCGGGCCGCGTCGAGGAAGGTGTCCGTGGACAGACCGCCCAGTTCGGCGGCCGTGTAGGTGTTGAAGTCGCAGTAGCCGCAGCGGGTCCGGCAGAAGGGCACGTGCACGTAGACCGAGAAGGGGCCGTTCGTGCTCGTCCCGGCGGGAAGCGAGCCATTGCTCGGCGCAGGGTCGCCGTCGGGGAGTTGGGATGCCACCCCCTCAGCCTAGGCAGGCCCACGGCCGCTGTCATGCGCCGGCCCGGGGGTGAGTTCGCTGTCAGAGTAGTCCACCTGCCGGTTTCGACGGGCAACCGCCACCTGGACGGTGGAAGACTGTGCCCATGATCAATCGACGTTCCCTCCTGCTCTCCGGCGGCGGTCTCGCCGCCGCAGCCACCCTCGCCGCCTGCGGCGACAACAACCCGCTCGACCAGCCCTCCGGCTCCGCCTCCCCGAGCACCGGGGAGAAGCCCGCCCTCACGCAGTGGTACCACGAGTACGGCGAGGCGGGCGTGAAGGAAGCCGTCGAGCGCTACGCCTCCGAGTACGCCGATGCCTCCGTGAAGGTGCAGTGGACCCCGGGCGAGTACATGCAGATCCTCGGTGCCGCGCTGCTGACCAACGAGGCGCCCGATGTCTTCGAGTACGAGCAGGGGGGATCGCTCGACATGATCCGCGGCGGCCAGCTCGCCGACCTCACCGAGATCATCGCCCCGGTGCGCGACCAGTTCAACCAGCCGGTCATCGAGCGGTTCACCTTCCAGGACAAGATCTACGCCATCCCGCAGACGATCGACATGCAGCTGCTCTACTACCGCAAGTCGCTGCTCGAGGCGAAGGGCATCCAGCCGCCCACCACCTTCGATGAGCTCGTCGCCGCCGCCCAGGCCGTCAAGTCCGACGACATCGGCGGCTTCTTCGCCGGCAACGACTCCGGCGTGGGCGTGCTCGGCACGATCTTCATCTGGGCCTCCGGCCACGACCAGCTCAACGCCGACCGCACCGAGGCCGCGTTCCTCACCAACGAGTTCTATGAGGCGCTCGTCGCCTACCGCGAGTTCGTCAAGTCCGGCGCCGTCGTCTCCGGCGCCTCGAACGAGTGGTACGGCCCCGAGGCCTTCGTCAACGGCGAGGCAGCGTTCCAGTGGGGTGGCCTGTGGAGCCTGCCCGCCATCCAGGAGGCCCACGGCGACGACTTCGGCGTCCTGGCCTTCCCCGCCATCGGCGCCAAGGGTCGCCCCGTCGTGCCGTTCGGCGCATTCGGCGCCTGCGTCAACGCCAAGGGCAAGAACGTGGCCGCCGCCACCGACTTCGTGAAGTGGTTGTGGATCGACCAGGAGGACAAGCAGATCGACTTCTCCACCGCCTACGGCACCCACATCCCCGCCAAGGACGCCCTCGCGGCCAAGACCGAGCAGTTCAAGTCCGGTCCCGGCGCCGACGCAGCCCGTTACGTCGCCGAGAACGGCTTCTCGAACGACATCATGTGGTCCGGCCCGATGGGCGAGGCGTACAACGCCGCCGTCAACAACGTCATCGTCGGCGGCCAGGATCCGGTGGACGCCTTCGCGGGCTTCGCCGACCTCGCCAAGCAGGAACTGGCGAAGCTCGCCGGCTGATCGCATGTGGCAACGACTGCGCGGACACCAGGGCCGCAACCTGTGGTTCCTGGTGTTCGTGGCACCGTTCTTCGTCGGGCTCACGATCTTCGTCTACGTGCCCGTCGTCTGGAGCGCCTACCTGTCGTTCTTCGAGGCCCGCAACACGATCAAGCCGACGCGTTTCGTCGGCCTCGAGAACTACTCGTATCTGCTCCACGACAAGCTCTTCCTCAACTCGCTCGCGGTATTCGTCGTCTTCGCGGCGTTCATCGTGCCCCTCACGTACGTATGCTCGCTTGCGCTCGCGCTGCTGCTCGACAACGTGCGCTGGGGCCAGGCGTTCTTCCGCTCGGTGTTCTTCATCCCCGCCTCGGTGAGCTACGTGGTGGCCGCGATCGTGTGGCGCTTGGCGTTCTTCAACAACGCCCGGTTCGGCCTGCTCAACTCGCTCATCCGCGCCAGCGGCGGCGAATCCGTCAGCTGGCTGGGCGGCGGCAACGGGCTCTACTGGGTGGCGCTGGTGAGTGTGCGCTTGTGGCTGCAGGTGGGGTTCTACATGATCCTGCTGATCGCCGGCCTGCAACGCATCCCCCAGGACACCTACGAAGCCGCCGCACTCGACGGCGCCACCGGCTGGCGCAAGCTTCGGTACATCACCCTGCCGCAGCTGCGCCCAACGAGCGTGGCCGTCATCATGCTGCTGCTCATCAACGCCTTCCAGGCCTTCGACGAGTTCTACAACATGCTCGGCTCCATCGGCTCCTACCCTCCCTACGCGCGCCCGCCGCTGGTGCACCTGTACCTCATCTCCTTCGGCGGCGGCCAGCAGAATCTTGGCGTCGGCGGCGCCGGGACCATGATCCTCGCCGCCATCATCGTGTGTTTCTCCCTCGCCCAGAACTGGGTGCTCGGCCGTGAGGAGCGCCGCGAGCGGAAGGCGCTGCGATGAAAGCGACTTCGATCCTGCGTTACGCGCTACTGGTGGTGCTGTCGGCGTTCTTCCTGCTGCCCTTCTACGTGATCGTGCGCAATGCGTTCTCGACGCAGGCGCACATCACCTCGCCGAGATGGCAGTGGCTGCCGAACGTCCATGATCTGTCCAACCTCACGTCGCTGCTCGCCAACGACTCGATCGGCATCGGCCGCGCCATCGTCAACTCCGCCGCCACCGCAGCCCTTCAGACGGCGCTGACGGTCGTCGTGAGCCTCATGGCGGGCTACGCCCTGGCGCGCTGGCGGCATCGGCTCGCGCGCGTACTGCTGGGACTGACCGTGTTCACCTTGATGGTCCCCGCGTCGATGACGTTCGTGCCGATGTTCATCATGACTGCGCAGTTCGGCTGGGTCGACACCTACCGCGGCATCGTGATCCCCGCCGCCTTCTCCGCCTTCGCCACCTACCTCTTCCGCCAATTCTTCCTCGACTTCCCCGTGGAGCTCGAGGACGCGGCGCTGGTCGACGGCTGCAGCCCGTGGGGCGTGTTCTGGCGCATCGTCGTGCCCAACTCCACCGGCATCATCGCCGCCGTCGGGACCATCGTGCTCATGGGAGCCTGGAACGCGTTCCTGTGGCCGAGCCTCGTCGGGCGCGACGAGAGCCGCACCCTGCAGGTCGCACTGTCGCAGTTCATGACGAGCCAGGGCGTGCGACTGCCCGAGCTGTTCATGGGCACACTCATCACCGTCGTGCCGATGCTGATCGTGTTCCTGTTCCTCCAGCGCTACCTGGTGCGCGGGTTCACCACCTCGGGCCTGCGCTGAGCCGAGGGGCCCCGTCGGTGCTCCGACGAGGCCCGCAGCCGCTACTTCTTGGGCGTCTCCGTGGTGGACAAGGCGGCGACGAAGGCCTCCTGCGGCACCTCGACCCGGCCCACCATCTTCATCCGCTTCTTGCCCTCCTTCTGCTTCTCGAGCAGCTTGCGCTTGCGGGAAATGTCGCCGCCGTAGCACTTCGAGAGCACGTCCTTGCGCATGGCGCGGATGGTCTCTCGGGCGATGACGCGCGAACCGATGGCCGCCTGGATGGGCACCTCGAACTGCTGCCGCGGGATCAGCTCCTTCAGCTTCGCCGCCATCTGGAGGCCGTAGGAGTAGGCGTTGTCGCGGTGCACGATCGCGGAGAAGGCATCCACCGGGTCGCCGTGCAGGAGGATGTCCACCTTCACGAGGTCCGCGGGCAGCTCGCCGGCGGGCTCGTAGTCGAGGGAGGCGTAGCCCTTCGTGCGCGACTTCAGCGCATCGAAGAAATCGAAGACGATCTCCCCCATGGGCAGGGTGTAGCGGATCTCGACGCGATCCTCCGACAGGTAGTCGAGGCCCTTCTGGATCCCCCTGCGGGTCTGGCACAGGTCGAGGATCGTGCCGATGTACTCCGCCGGCGCGAGGATCGTCGCGTTCATCACCGGCTCGAAGATCTGGTCCACCTTGCCCGTCGGGAACTCCGACGGGTTCGTCACGATGTGCTCGGAGCGGTCCTCCATCACCACGCGATAGACGACGCTGGGCGCCGTCGAGATGATGTCGAGATTGAACTCCCGCTCGAGGCGTTCGCGGACGATCTCCATGTGCAGGAGGCCGAGGAAGCCGACGCGGAAGCCGAAGCCGAGCGCCGTCGACGTCTCCGGCTCGTAGAGCAGCGCGGCGTCGTTGAGCTGCAATTTGTCGAGCGCCTCGCGCAGCTCGGAGAAGTCGTCGCCGTCGATCGGGTACAACCCGGCGTAGACCATGGGCACCGGCGGCTCGTAGCCGCCGAGGTCCTCCGTCGCACGGTGCGCGACGGTGGTGACGGTGTCGCCGACGCGCGACTGGCGCACGTCCTTCACCCCCGTGATGAGGTAGCCGACCTCGCCGACGCCGATCGCGTCCGCCTTCGTCGGCTCGGGGGCGATCACGCCCACCTCGAGCAGCTCGTGTTCGGCGTTGGTGGACATCATGAGGATGCGGTCGCGGTGCCGGAGGGCGCCGTCGACGACGCGCACGTAGGTGACCACGCCGCGGAAGGTGTCGTAGACGGAGTCGAAGATGAGCGCGCGCGCCGGTGCGTCGGCGCGCCCCACCGGCGCCGGGATCCGGGCAACCACCTCGTCGAGCAGCTCGGGCACCCCCACCCCCGTCTTGCCGGAGACTCTCAGGACCTCGTCCTCGTCGCAGCCGATGATGCCGGCCAGCTCGGCCGCGTACTTGTCGGGATCCGCGCCGGGCAGGTCGATCTTGTTGAGCACCGGGATGATGGTGAGCTCCGCCTCCAGCGCCAGGTACAGGTTGGCGAGCGTCTGCGCCTCGATGCCCTGGGCGGCATCGACGAGGAGGATCGCGCCCTCGCAGGCCTGCAGGGAGCGGGAGACCTCGTAGTTGAAGTCGACGTGGCCCGGCGTGTCGATCATGTTGAGGACGTGCGTGACGCCGTCGACCTCCCAAGGCATCCGCACCGCCTGCGACTTGATGGTGATGCCGCGCTCGCGCTCGATGTCCATGCGGTCCAGGTACTGCGCCCGCATCGAACGATCGTCGACCACCTTCGTGAGCTGCAGCATGCGATCGGCCAGCGTGGACTTGCCGTGGTCGATGTGCGCGATGATGCAGAAGTTCCGGATGATCGCCGGGTCGGTCCTGCCGGGACTGGGTGCAGACATCAACATTCCTCGTCGGTGTTCGGGGAGGGCCAACGGTCGACCGCGTCAGGCCCGATCGCCCATGCTACCGTGCGCGCAACGGCCAGGCGACGACGCGACGACGGTTTTGGAGGATGCGGCGCCACCGTGTATATTTGGCGGTCGCGTCCCAGAGACGCCGTACCGAGTGACAGAAGGATTTTTCACGTGGCCAACATCAAGTCGCAGATGAAGCGTATCAAGACCAACGAGGTCGCCCGCCTCCGCAACAAGGCGGTCAAGTCCGAGCTGCGCACCCACGTCCGCAACGCACGCACCGCGATCGCCGAGGGCGACGCCGCCAAGGCTGCCGAGCTCACCGCCGTCGCGAATCGCGCGCTCGACAAGGCCGTGTCGAAGGGCGTCATCCACGCCAACCAGGCCGCCAACCGCAAGTCGGCCCTGTCCAAGGCCACGCACGCGCTGCAGTCCTGACCCGGCGGGCGCGTCCCCGCGAAGCATCGTCATACCCAATTCAGCGTCTCGGCACACTCGGTAGCCGAGGCGCTGAATTGCGTCCCCGACGGCGTCCTTCGGCGCCGTCAGCGGCGCGGTCGCGCAGCCAGCAGTCGCAGCACCAGCGCCTCGAGCGCGAAGTGCGGGTCGGTCGAGGCGCCCTTGACGCCGGCGTCGGCCTCCGAGATCCACACGATCGCATCGGCCACGCCGCGCTGGTCCCAGTGCCGCGCCTGCGTGCGCAGGTCGCGCACCTTGAAGAACGGCACCCCCAGTTGGCGGGCGAGGTCGCCGTCGGAGATCCTGCTGCCCGACGCGTCGAGGTACTTGCCCATCGCGCGGAAGTTGTTGGCGAGCGCGGCAGTGACCAGCACGGGAGCCACGCCCGTGCCCAACGCCCACCGCAGCCGCTCCAGCGCTAGCGACGCGTTGCGCGCCAGGACGGCGTCGGCGACGGAGAAGCTCGACACCTCGGCCCTGCCCGCGAAGTAGCGACGGATGACCGTGACGTCGAGCACCTCGCCCTCGACGTCCTGCGCGAGCTGGGCGACGGCCGCCACGATGGTGCGCAGGTCTGAGCCGACCGCCGCCACGAGCGCGTCCGCGGCCTCGTCGGACATGCGTCGCCGGTGTGCCTTCGCCTCCGCGGTGACGAACCGTGCCAAGTCCCTCGGCTTCGGCGCCTCGACGGTGACGGTTTCGACCTTCGCCTTCCGCAGTCGGTCCAGCAGGGCCTTGCCCTTGACCCCGCCCCCGTGGATGAGGATCAGGCACAGGTCGGGGCCGGGATCGACCGCGATGGCCACCAACTGGTCCACCATCTCGGCGGGGCACGCGCCGACGTCGTCGATGATGGCGACGATCCGGCTCGAGAACAGCGATCCCCCGACGACCTCGCTGAGCATCGCCTCCGCCAGCTCGGCGCCCGTGATGCGGTTGACGTCCGCGCCGGGCTGCTCACGCAACGCGGCATCGCGTCGTTCGGCGGCCGCGCGCTCGGCCAACAGGGACTCCTTGCCGGTGATGAGCAGGGTGCTGCCGAAGAGACTCATGCCCCAAGCCTGCCACCTCGAGACGACCGTTTCGAGCCGGAGTACAGTGGGGACACTCGAATTCCAGAGGAGGTTCAACGATGAACATTCGCTTCGGCATCCTCGGCGCCGCACGCATCGCGCCGGCTGCGATCGTGCGCCCCGTGACGGCCAACCGCGGCACGAGCCTGGCCGCGGTCGCGAGCCGCACCCCTGAGCACGCCCGACGATTCGCCGAGCAACACGGCATCCCCACTGCGCACTCCTCGATGGAGGCGCTGCTGGAGGACGACACCGTCGACGCCTGCTACATCGCGCTGCCCAACTCGGAACACACCGCCTGGGCGATCCGGGCGCTGGAGGCAGGCAAGCACGTGCTCGTCGAGAAGCCCGCCGCCCGCAATGAGGCGGAGGCGGAGCGTCTGGCGGCGGCCGCAGCCAGTGCCGACAGGGTGTGCATGGTGGGCTTCCACAACCGCCACCACGCCTTCTTCGCGCAGGTGCGGGAGCTGCTGCCCACCATCGGCACGCTCGAGTCCGTCACCTCGAGGTTCCACATCAACCTCGAGCGCCGCGACGACATCCGCCTGGACTACGAGCTGGGCGGTGGCGCGTTGATGGACCTCGGCTGCTACGAACTGCAGTTCCTGCGCGCGCTGATCGGCGTCGAGCCCGCCGTGATCGATGCCGAATACGTACCCGCCGATGACGATCGCGTCGATCAGCGGATGGACGCGCACCTGCAATACGGGACGGTCCGGGCGAGCATCTCGTCGGCGCTGTTCGAGCCCGAGGAGTCGCAGCGCGTGCACTTCCGGGGCAGCCAAGGCGACCTGATCGTCGACGGCTTCGTGCTGCCGCACCGGGGCAACCGCATCCACCTCGCCGTGCCCGGCGCGAGGCACGACCACCACGCGCCCACCGAGCGCACCACCTACGACGACCAGCTCACCAGGTTCATTGCCGCCATCCACCACGACCGCGGCTTCTCGACGACGCCGGCGGAGTCCGTCGGCATCATGCGCGACATCGACGCCATCTACCTCGCTGCGGGATTGCCGCTGCGTTGACGGATCTCACCCGTCGCGTCGCCGAAGCCGGAGGTCGCCGTCGACTGCGACGGTGACCGTGCCGTCCACATCGGTGCGGGCCACCGTCATGCCCAGCTCCTCCGCCAGGCGCACCGTCCGAGGCGACGGGTGCCCGTAGGCATTGCCCTCGCCTGCGCTGGCGACGGCCACCCTGGCCCCGCTCGCCGCGAAGAACCCACGGTGTTGGCGCGACGACCCGTGGTGCGGCAGCTTCAGGACCTGCGCGCGCAGGTCGAGGCCGCGTTCGGCCGCCCCGCGCAGCGCCGCAGCCTGCCCGTCGGGCTCCGCATCCCCGGCCAGCAGCACGCGCAGCTCCCCCGCCTGGGCAACGCCCACCACCGAGGCGTCATTCTCCGCCGACGACTCGCCCGTGCCCGACTCGGCCGCGACCCCCGTCGGGGACCATGCCGACACCGTGGTCCACGTTGCCGCGCCCACGGTGATGGTCTCGCCGGGGACGGCCGGGCGGACCTCTGCCCCGCCCGCCGAGGCACGGACTGCAGCGACGGCCGCCCTCGGCTCACCCAGTGCGCTCGTGAGGACCAGCCGAGGGGCGTGGGCGTCGACGACTGCCTCGAACCCTCCGATGTGATCGGCGTGGAAGTGGGTGAGGACCACGACGGGCACCTCGTCGATGCCCAGTTCGTCGAGGCAGCGCAGCACGGCACGCGCGTCCGGGCCGGTGTCGATGAGGATCGCGGACCGTTCTTCGGCGCGCACCAGCGTCGCATCCCCCTGACCGACGTCGCAGAATGCAACCTGCCACTGCCCCGGCCAACCCGGCGGAGTCGGAGTGACGAACGTCCCGACGGCCACGACGGCCAGCACGGTGGCCGAGGCCCAGGCGCGCGCCAACACCGGCCCGAGGCAGGCCACCAGCGCCGCCGACGCGAGGATCATCGTCAGCACGCCGAGCGCCCCCGGCAGCCATTCGAGCGTGGCCCCCGGAAGCCCCGCACCCAGCGTCGCCACCCACACGATGGGCTGACTCGTCCACCCGGCCAGCCAGCCCAGCAGCACCGACAGCGGAGGCAGCCACGCCGAGCAGGCCGCCGCGAAGCCGAGCATCGTGGTCGGCCCGACGAAGGGTCCGGCCACGACGTTGGCGATGAGGCCGACCATGGACACCTCGCCGCTGAGGCCCGTGACGATGGGTTGCGTGAACACCTGCGCCGACAGCGGGATCGCCAAGGCCTCCGCGAGCCAACGGGGCGCCCACGCGGTGAGCATCGCGATGCACCACGGGGCCAGCAGCACGATCCCGAGCGTGGCCGCGCACGACAGCCAGAATCCCGGTGCCCGAGCCAGCCACGGGTCGGCCACCATGAGTGCCGTCACCGCCACGAGCAGTCCCCGGACACTGCGTCGGCCCTGCCCCGCCCCGACGGCCGCGAGCGCGACGATCCCCATCGCCGCGGCCCGCAACACGCTCGGTTCGGGCCCGCACACCAGCACGAACATGAGGACGCCACCGACGGACGCGATGCGCACGCCCCAGCCACGCACGCCGAAGCCCCGCAACAACCCCAGCAGCACGCCGAGCATGAGCGCCAGGTTGGAGCCGGAGACCGCCATCAGGTGGGTGAGCCCCGTGGTGCGGAAGTCCTCGTCCATGGCCGTGGAGATCCGCGAGGTGTCACCCACGACCAGCGACGGGACCAGCGCCCGTTGGTCCTCCGGCGAATGGGCCACCGCCTTGCGAAGCCCCTCGCGCATGCCGTGCGCGAGCCGCTGCAGCACGTCGGGCTCGGCCACCACCTCGACGATGCGCCGCACCCGGACCGTGGCGGCCGCGTCATCGTCGGGCCTGGGCGCGGCCAGCCTGGCCTCGAGCTGGACGCGCTGGCCCGCCCGAAGCTCCAGGACCGCACGCTGCATCTCCCCCGATGCCGTCAGCAGCGCCGGCAGGGACTGGACGGTGCGGACCCCGCGCCCCTCCACCCACCAGACCTGGACACGAGCGCTCGCCGACGGCGGCATGGGAGGGCGGGGCGGGCTGGGGCGCGGTTCGGTGTCGATGCGCACCTCCAGGTGGACGATGGCCTCTTGCGCGCCCAACCTGGCCAACGTGGACCCGTCGCGCTGGCCGGCCAGCGCGAGGGAGCCTGCGCCGACGAGCAGCAGTCCGGCAGCCCCGACGATCGCCCACCGCTCGCGCAACACGAGGGCCCCGATGAGCACGACGGCCGACAGCGCCCACAGCCAGGCGGCGTGTTGGCCGGTGCCGAGCCAGGCCCCCGCCCAGGACCCCAGCGCCAGAGGGGCGAGCCGCCAATCCTGCCCCCGGCTCGCGGTGGGCGGCTGGGGGTGGCCGTTGCCAGTCACACGCGGACGTGCGGCTCGAGCTTCGCGAACGTCTTCGGCCCGATGCCGCTGATCTCCTGCAGCTCGGTGACGGCCCTGAATTGCCCGTGCTCGTCACGCCGCGCGACGATCGCGGCAGCGGTGACAGGGCCGATCCCCGGCAGCGTCTCCAGCTCGCCGGCCGTGGCGGTGTTGAGGTCCAGCCTCCCCTCGCCCGCCCCTGCGGCTTTGGGGGCGCCACCGGAGCTGCTGGAGCCGTTGACGGCGCTGTCCTCCTTGTCGGAGCCAACCTTGATCTGCAGCCCGTCCGCGACGGGCATCGCCAGGTTGAGATCTCCCGGACGAGCCTCAGCCGTCAACCCTCCGGCCGCCTCGAGCGCGTCGGCGACGATTGCCCCGTCGTCGAGCGTGACGACACCGGGCGCGGCGACCGCACCCAGCACGTGGACACGCACCCTCGCGGGCTCGCTGGCCGGCGAGGGCGCCGGCGCCGACGTGGACTCCGTCGCCGCCGATTCCTGCGGCGCCGACGATGTCTCGACCGCGGTGGCCACCGTCTCCGACGCCTGCGACCGGCTCCACTGCCATCCGAGCCACAACAGGCCGACCACCAGCAGAACGGCGACGGCGGCGAGGTGCTGGCGGTGGAGGGCGAGCCGCTGCCGCCAGCCGTGGCGGGGCGGGGGGGCGTCGTCGGGCGGCTCCTCGTCCGTCTGCTCGACGACGGCCTCCTGCGGCTCGGTGAGCGCTCGCCGAGGGGCCGTGAGGGAGCGTTGCCCCAAGCTCACGTAGGCGAGCCGGGCCTTGGCGAGCTCCTCGACGTGTTCGGAAGTGCGCATGCTCATGCCGACAGGATCGACACGACAGCGCCGCGAATCCCGCAGGATGCGGAATCTGTGGAAAACCTGGCGCTCAGGAGGCGAGGAAGGCGTCGAGTTCGGCCGCGGTCGGCGGCTGCGCGCCAGCCCGGGTGCACACAAGCGCGGACGCGCCGATGCCCCGTCGCAGCGACTCCTCCACGTTCGTGCCGTCGAAGGCGGAGAGGAACCCTGCGGTGAAGGTGTCGCCTGCACCCACGGTGTCCACGACCTCGATACGTCGTCCGGGCACACTGGCGATGATCCCGTCGGGGCCCACCGCGGCCGCTCCCCTGGACCCGAGCGTCACCAGAAACAGGTCGAGCCCGTGGCGGCGGCAGAACTCGCTGGCCGCGTCGAGGGGCTCGAGCGAGGAGTCGGTGAGCCAGACGAGGTCCTCGTCCGAGGCCTTCCCAAAGCCGCCCGACTGAGCCACGAGCGCCAGCAGGGCATCGACCTTGGTGCGGTACTCCTCGCGGTCGGACAACACCTTGGGGCGCACGTTGATGTCGAAACTCTTGGGATTGGGCGTCGAGCTCAGGAAGCGGTGCACGCTGGCGTAGGTGGGCTCGAGCACTGCACCGATGGACCCGAAGTGCAGCCAGGCATCGGCCGGCACCTCGGGGAACTCGGACTCCGCCCAGTGGAAGTTGGTGGTGCCGTCGGTGTGGAAGGCATAGGAGGCCTTGCCATCCTCGTCGAGAGAGACGACGGCGAGCGTCGTCGGATCGGTGGTGCGCACGGCGAGATCGAGACCGACCCCGAAGGACTCGATGTGGCTCGCGAGCTGGCGCCCGAACGCGTCGTCGCCGAGCCGCCCCAGGAACTGCACCTCGCAGCCGAGCTTGCCCAGCGCCACCGCGGTGTTCATGGGGCTGCCGCCCGAGTGCGCCACCCAGGTGCTCTCCGCAGGGGTGCGTTCCTGCGTGGGAATCAGGTCGATGAGTGCTTCTCCGAAGACGACGAATCGCATGCGTCAACGATAGTCACTGCTCATCCCATCGCGCTGGTGGGATGCCCAGACGGATCAGCGCGTCGACGGTGCGCCCCAAGGGATGCTCCGGGTCGATGAGCTCGAGCTGACGCAGGCATTCGTTGGCGAGCGTCCCGTTGCCTTCGAGCCAGTACGCGAGCGCCATCAGCGAGATCACATTCGGCATCGCGTCCGACGAGGCCTCCGCCCTGGCGGCCTGCAGCGCGAGCCGTCGACGGTGGGCGTTCGCGGTGCTGAGCTGGGCCAGCAGCTCGGCGAAGCATTCATCTTGTCTCAGCAGCTCGGCGAGGACGGCCTGGTCGCGTCCCACGGGCGTCGCGTGCTCGACGAGGCAACGCAGCAGCTCCACCTGCTCGTCGACGCCCAGCGCCGACACCTGAAGGGCCGCGGACTGCGTCCAACGCCCCGAGGGCGACCAGTTGCGCAGCTCGGCGACGGCCTCCTCCCTGGTGGCATGCACATCGGCGTGGGCACGAATTGCGTCGAAGGGCCCCCAGGCTGTGCGGGTGTCGAACGGGCGCGGGTCCGACAGGTGCCCGGCGACCAACTCCCACGAGGTCACACCGTCGGTGAAGAGCACAGGCCCCAGCTCGCCCAATTCTCGCGCGAGCTCGAGGACCCCTGCCACCGCGCGCTGCGGGTGCGCTGTCCAGCACAGCAGCACCCAGCAGCAGTCCTCGCCGCCCACGTTGGCGGCCGCGTGCAACAAGGTGGCCACCGTGTCCTGGACGTGGCGGGGCAGGCTGTCCAAATCCACCCGGCAGGAGAAGCTCAACCTGCTGTCGGCGAGCCGCAGGCACACCAGCGACTCGTGGGGGACGTATCCGAAGATGGCCGAGGCCAAGGCGAGGAGTTCGTCGCGGCCTCGGCAGGTGATGGTGGTGTCAACGCTCATGCCCCCACCATTGGGACGCAGCCGCGCCGGAATCCCACACGAATTCGAACCTGTGGACAACTCGCCGGAGCCGCCGGCGGATGCGCGCGGCAATCCCTGGGCCGCACGCGGCGGATACGATGCAGCCATGAGCAACCAGCAATGGCCCGGCGACGGCAACCCTTGGGCGCGGCAGGAGCCGAACTGGCAGCCGCCCAATTTCAAGGAGCACACCGGTCGGGACCCCATGCAGCCGTTCGGGCAACAACCCCCCGCCCAGCCTCCGGCGGACCTGGAGCCGCCCCGCAAGCCGGTGTGGCCGTGGGTGGTGGGGATCGCGGCCGTGGTGGTGGGTCTGCTGGCCGTGCTGCTCCTCCAGGGGCCTGCAACCCCCGATCCCGAGGGCTCAGCGTCGCCGTCGGTCCGGCCCGCGCCATCGGCCACTCCCACCGACGGCGGGATCCCCTACGAGGGCAACGGCACCGGGGTCTTCACGATCACGGGCCACCGATGGACCGACGCCGGCCTCGAACTGGACTACCGCATCACCGCCGACGACGGGCGCTACCGCTTCACGTTCTACGTGTTCCTGAACGAGACGCGCCAGAGCTTCGACCCGGAGGGCACTCCCGAAGTCGAGGCCTCCCCGTCGCAGCCCGCCACGGGCACCGTGGTGGTGCCGATGCCGCGAGGCGACGCCACCGTCGTGCTGATGACCCCCATGGGCCGCGCGATCACCGCGCTGCCCGTCCCCGGCTGACCGGCTGCAAAGGGCGTTCAGTCCGAATAGACGATGACCTTGTCGCCCACCTTCGCGAGGTCGAACAGTTTCGCCACCTTCGCCTTGTCGCGCACGTTGACGCAGCCGTGGGAGGCGCCCTCGTAGCCCCTGGCGGCGAAGTCCGACGAGTAGTGCACGGCCTGTCCCCCGCTGAAGAACAGGGCGTAGGGCATGGCCGAGTCGTACAGCTTGGAGACGTGGTTGCGTGACTTCCATTCCACGCGGAAGGCGCCTTCTCGGGTGGGCGTCTTCGACGAGCCGAAGCGCACCGCCATCTGCATGTGGATCTGCCCGTCGACGACCCACGCGAGCTTCCGCTGCTTCTTCGAGATGCAGATCGCGCGCCCGGTGAGGCAGCGGGGATCGAGCCGCATCGCCGACGACGAGGCCTGGCTGGGCGCGATGCCCCGCAGCTCATCCTGGGTGGGCTTGCGCGTCATCGCGTGGAGTCTGTCGAGCGTGCGCTGGTCCACCTCCCCCGTGACGGGGATCGCGCGCTTGCCCTGGAAGCCACGCACGGCCTCGACGGTGGCCTTGCCGTAGATGCCGTCGATCGCGGCCCCGTACCAGCCGATCTGGCGCAACCGGGCCTGCAGGTCTCGGACTGCGTCGGAGCGGTCGCCGCTGCGCAGGATGGCGGGCCCCGGGACGAGCACGTTGTACATCTCGTCGCGGGTGGGCGCGCGGGTCATGTCGTGCAGGACCTTCAGCGTGGCGTCGTCGATCGTCCCGGTGACCGGCAGTCCGCGCTTGGCCTGGAAGCCCTCCACCGCCGCCTGCGTCTCGGGGCCGTAGTTGGGGGTGATGGAACCCTGATACCACTGGAGCTGCAGCAGGCGATGCTGGAGGTCACGCACGTCGTCGCCCTGGTCTCCAGGCGCGAGGATGGGGGCGGTCGTCGGTGTCTCGTCCGGGGTTGGCGATGCCTCGGGCGACGACGGTGGCGGCTCCGTCGTCTCGCCGGGCTCGGGCTCCGGGGTGGGCGTCGGCGAGAACGTCTCGGAGGGGGCTGGGGCCGGCTGCGCGCTCTCGACGGACCTGGGCGCGGCGGGCACCGCCCGTGGTGCGGGAGCGCAACCCGTCAAGAGGCCCGCCAGCAGGGCTGCGGCGGCGACGCAGTGCAGGGTGTGTGCAACTCGCATGCTGAGTCCTAACTCCGTGGGAAGGAAGGCTGATTCGACGGAGCTGACGGGCCCCGTCATGGAGACTACGCCGCAGCGGGGCTTCAGGGTTGCACGACGTTCGGGATTTGCGCAACCGGCACCCCGAGCGCCTCCACGACGGCGAGCAGCCCGGCGCGTAGCGGCTGGGCCCGGCTCGCGAATCGTCGCTGGAGCTCCGCATACGTTGCCCTGCCCTGCGACGTCTCGACCGGGATGGGCTCGTGCCCCCAGGCGCGCAGGTCGTAGGCCGAGGCGCGCATGTCGACGACCCGGATGTCGCGCGCCAGCTTGAATGTCTCCCACAGCAGTTCCGACGGCACCGCCGGGTGCAGTTTCGTGGCCCATTTGTACAGGTCCATGTTGACGTGCAGGCAGCCGGGCTGGTCGTTGAGCGGCTGGGTCTCCCTCGTGGGCTGGATGAGGTTGAGGGGTCTCGCCTCGGGAGTGAAGAAGCGGAAGGCATCGTAGTGGGAGCAGCGACACCCCACCTGTTCGACCACCTGCGCGATCCGCTCGGGGGAGAGCCTCAGCGGCAGGTAAGGGTGCCTCGTCTCGTTCTCCGCGAGGCGATAGACCATGGCCCATTCGTGCATGCCGAAGCAGCCGAAGCGGGGAGCCTCCCGCTGCGCCGCGCTCAGCAGGGATGCTGCGGTGGCGACGGTGCTGCCGCGTTTGGCCATGAAACGCTCGACGTCGATGGCTGCGCGTTGCCCGTCGCTGCGGTACGTCGCGACCGGCCACGACCCGTCGTCGGCCACCTCGACGCCGACGCCGGGATGCCATTGGGCGAGGTGGGAGGGCCGCAGGTTGTAGTAGTGGAAGAGGAAGTCGTCGATGGGGTGCTTCTGTCCACGGTCGCGGCGGTGGACCACGTCGGCGAGTTCGGCCTGCACCATGGCGCGGTGCGCGGCGGCGCGGGGACGCCACTCGTCGAGGGTCAGCATGCCCCCACCCTATCGCCGTGGCGGAAGGGTGGCCTGCAGGCTGCGACGGCGCTGCTGCCAGTCGGGCAGCACCTTGGCGACGACCGCCCGGAAGGCGGGGCCGTGCCCTCGCTCGACGAGATGGGCGAGCTCGTGCACGAGAAGGTATTCGAGCTCGGTGACCGGCCGCTGGACGAGCCAGGTGTTCACGGTGATGACTCGGGTGCGCGTGTCGCACACGCCCCACCGCGAGGTCATCTTGCGGAAGCGGTAGGCCGTCGGCCGTTGTCCCACCGCGGCCTCCAACCTCGGCGAGAGGTCCTTCACGGCCTCCTCGAGCTGTTTGCGCCTGAGCCGGTCCACGGCTCGCAGCGCGGCGTCGTCGTCGGGGGCCGCGACGAGCACCCTCCCGTCCTCGAGCTGCGCGCTCCCCCGCGCGGCGACCCGTCGCACCACCTCGTACCAGCGCCCCCACAGCAGCAGGCGTCCCCCGTCGCCGAGGTCCTCCCGCGGTGGCTGACGCAGGCGCTGCGCGTCACGCTGGGCGAGCAGCCACGCGCGATGCTCGTCCACGAAGGCGACGAGGAACGCGTCGGGCGTGCCGCGTGGCGCGCTGACCCTGATCGTCCCGTCCGGGCGGACGCCGAGGCGCACGGAGCGCACGTCGCCGCGGACGACCTCGACGTCGAATCCCGCGGCTCGCAGGGTCCTGTTCGTCGTTCGTCCGGCCACCGTTTCAACCTACCCGACTCGGCCCGAACGAGCTCGCGGCCCAACAGCCGGGGCCCGATTTTGCACTCTCGGGGGCATGCGCTAATGTTCTCAGGGTCGCCGCGAGACGACGACGGGGCTATGGCGCAGTTGGTAGCGCGCTTCCATGGCATGGAAGAGGTCAGGGGTTCGAATCCCCTTAGCTCCACTCCGATCGAGAGCTTTGGGATCTGCCCCGTCTGATGACGGGGCAGTGTTGTCTCCCCGACCCAGACCGCGAGGATGCGGGCCCGGGTGCGGGGCGTCGCCGATGGGGCTCCCGCACGGCACGGTGGTGCGATCAGCCGCGTCGTTCAAGGTCGAGCAGTTGCGCCTTGGCTTCCAGTCCGCCCAGGTATCCGCCGAGGGTGCCGTCGCTGCGCACCACGCGATGACAGGGCACGACGATCGGCAGCGGATTCGTCGCGCAGGCCGTCCCCACGGCCCGGACGGCCCGCGGGCTGCCCACTCGCTCGGCCACCTGCGCGTAGGTCAACGTGGAGCCCGGCGGGATCGTCGGTAGGAAACGCAGGACCGCGGCGCGGAAGCCCGTCGTCGACGACAGGTCCGAAGGCACGTCGACGACCGCGCCACCACCCGCAAAGTATGCGTCGAGCCGACGCGCCACGACGTCGAGCCAGCGCGCCTCCCGACGCACATCGGGGCCGAGCGACGTCGTCAGCGTCTCCAGCACGCTCGCGTGGCCCTCCCGTTCGAAGGCAACCCGGACGAGCCCGGTCGACGAGGACACGAGCAGTAGTCGACCCACTGGCGAGTCGACCACCCGATGGCCGACGTCGTACCGGCCCGTCGCTTCGGCGTCACCCATCGAAGGCTCCTTCCCGAGTCCCGGCAGCGCCCGGTGCGGGCGATCGGCTCCACCCTAGCCGCCACTGCCGGGCTGCGCCCCCGATTCGAGCCGCCCCACGTCGACCCCCCGGCACGCGATTGGCCCTATGCTCATTCGATGGCCCGGCTGGATCGCGGGCGCGGAGTCGGGCGAGTCGTCGTCGGGATTGGAGAGTGGCAATGCCTTGGTGGGAAGTGTTCGGATGGTTGGGGTCCTTCCTCGTCGTTGCGTCCCTGATGGTGCCGAGCGTGCGGCGATTCCGCATCCTCAACCTCACGGGCTCGCTGATCGCCACCGCCTACAACGTCGTCTTCGAGATCTGGCCCTACGCCGCAATGAACGGCGCCATCGTGCTCATCAACGTCTACTGGTTGTGGCGCCTGCACCGCGAGAGTGCCCAGTCCGGGCGAGGCTACGAGGTCACGCCAGTCGCCCACGACGACGCGCTGCTCGCGCAGTTCGTCACCCGGCACGGCGCCGACATCCGCGCCTCCTACCCGCGCTTCGACGCGGCCTCCCTGCGCGATGCGCGCACGCTGGTGACGACGCACGGCGACGAGCTCGTCGGGGTGTTCGCGACGAAGCCCTCCGGCCCCGGCACGGCGACGGTGCTCGTCGACTACGTCACGACCCGCTTCCGCGACCTTGGCCCGGGACGGCATCTCTACTCCCGCAGCGAACTGTTCGCCGCCGACGGCGTCACTCGCCTCACCGTGGACGACGGCGCCACCACCGACCCCGGCTACTTCCGAAAGCTCGGCTTCACCGACGACGCGGGCGTGCTCTCGAAGGAGCTCCGACCGGCCTTGTGAACGCGTCGGGGCTACTTGGCCGCGCGGCGCTTGATCTCCTCCGCCAGCATGGTCACGCCCGCGTTGTCCTTCGACGGGGCGATCGCGACCGGCTCGACGCCCCCCTCGCGCAGCACCCGGGCCGAGTCCTCGTCCCAGGCGTAGACATCGACGGACTCGTTGCGCGGGAGCACCTCGAGGAAGCTGCGCGCAACGACCGGGGAGGTGAGCAGGACGGCGTCGTAGCGGTCCCCGCCCCAGCCCTCGAGGACCCAGTCGGCGACCTCCTCGACGTCCACCATGTGGTACACCGGCATGCGCACCACTTCGTAGCCCTTGGCGCCCAGCCCCTCCTCCAGGCGGTGGCTCAGGTCGTCTGCGGCAGGGATCACCACGCGCCCGGTGCCCTCTGGGAACATCGCGATCAGGTTCGGCGTGCTCGCGGTGCCCTCGGGCGAGAGATCGACGGTGTGGCCGAAGTCCTCCAGCACCTGACGGGTCGTGTCCCCGAGCGCGGCGATCTTCGCCCCTTGGGGGATGTCGAATCCGAGCTCGCGCAGCGCCCACAGCGTGTGCGCCGTCGGGAGCACCACCCAGTCGGCGCCCTCGAACTGGTTCTCGGCCCCGGGCAGCAGCTCGGCCACCTGGATCGGCACGGTGTCGACCTTGACGCCATGCTCGCGGAACGACGAGGACATGCGGCCCTCCTGGCGCGGCAGCAGCAGCCTCGGAGCGTCCGACGGGAACTCGCCGGCGTCGCCGGTCTCGTCGTCGTGTTCCTGCGAGAACTGCACGTTGGCGAGCGCCTCGTCGCTGAGGAACGACAGGACGTCGCGCTCCAGGAACGCCTCGGCCATGCGCGTGCCCGTCCGCTTGGCGTGCAACAGCGACGTCGGCATGCCGATCTCCAACTGGATGTGCTTGGACCCGTCGACGCTCACGACGCAGGCCTTCATGTTGAGAATCGAGCGACGAGACACCAACGCGGCCACCGGCATCCGGTACGTCGCGCCGAGGCGCCACATGAGGTCACGCTCGGCCGCGACACAGATGCGCGTCTCGAGATCCTCGATGCCCGCCAGCGCCTCGATCACGTCGTGATCCGCTGCCCGGCACTCGATCGACTTCGCACCCTGGCCGGGCGCGGGAAGGATGGGCAGGTACTCCGAGACCAGGTCGGTCTTGCCGGTGCGCTGCAGCGACGAGGCGGACAGCACGACGGCATCGAGATCGCCGGGCTGGACACGCGACAGACGCTCCTCCATGGTGCCGCCCACGTCGACGAAGGTCAGGTCGGGGCGCAACCTGCGGATCTGGGCGATGCGCCGCAGCGACGTGACGCCCACGCGTGCCTTGCTCGGCAGCGCCGCCAGCGGCAGACGTCCGCGGGAGACGAGCGCGTCGCGCCAGTCGTCGCGCACCGGCACCGCGGCGATGACCAGATCCGGCTGCCGCTGCTCGCCGATCGGAATGTCCTTGGTGGAGTGGACCACAGCGTCGACGAGCCCGTCGCGCAGGGCCTGCCGCATCTCCGCCGCGAACTGACCGTGGAACGAGAGTCCGTCGTGCATATGGTTGGCGTCGGGCTGCGCAGTTGTCACCGTCACGACCTCGATGTCGTGGCCCAGCGCCCGCAGTTCATCGGCAACTTGATTGGTACGAGCCAACGCGAGGGCGGTGCCCCGCGTGCCAAGTCTCAGCTTCACCGCTGATTCCTCCTCTAGAGCTGTTTGGGTCCACTCTCTCACGTTCTGGCCTCGCGCGCCCATCGGGGACGTGGTTGGGTCCGTCACGACCCGTAGTGGGACAGCCTCCAGCCCGCCGGGCCACTGGTCAGCACGGCCCGCCCGATGTTGCCCAGGATGGCGAGCTGGGCCCCGTGGCCGTCGAGCCGAAGCATCCCCGCCACGGCCTGCTGGATGAACACGCCGTGCGAGACGACCAGCACCGACCCATCGGGGTGCCGCTCCGCGATCTCGCCCACGACCTCCATGGCCCGTCGCGCCACCTCGGCGGCAGTCTCCCCCGACGACGACCTGCGGAAGTCCTCTCCCCGGCCCAGCCGTTCTCGCCAACCAGGCAGGTCCTCGTCGCACTCCTCCACCGTGAGTCCGGACCAGCTCCCGACGTTGATCTCGCGCAGCCGCTCGTCGACACGCACCGCCAGGGCGTGCCTTCGCGCCACTGTCTCCGCGGTCGTGTGTGCGCGGCAAAGCGGCGAGGAGTAGACGGCCTCGAATGAGTCGTGTGCGAGGAGGTCGGCCGCCTCGTCGGCCTGGGCGAGGCCCCGGGCGTTCAGGGCGATGTCCGTCAGGCCCTGCATCCGCCGGGAGCGATTCCAGTCGGTTTCGCCGTGCCGCAGGAGTGTGAGTCGGGTCACCGCTGTTCGTCGAGGCCGAGGTCGATCGTCGCGCAGTCCTTCCACAGCCGCTCGAGGTTGTAGAGGACGCGCTCCTCGTCGTGCTGGACGTGGACGACGAGGTCCACGTAGTCGAGCAGCACCCAGCGGTTCTCCCTGTCCCCCTCCCGCCGAACGGGCTTGCGGCGGTGCTTGAGCAGCGACTCCTCGATGCCGTCGACGATCGCGCCCACCTGCCGCTCGTTGGATGCGGAGGCGATCAGGAACACGTCGGTGATCCCGAGCCGCTCGCTGACGTCGAAGGCCACGATGTCCTGTCCCAGTTTGTCCGCTGCCGCCCGGGCGGCTATTCGGGTGGTCTCGATGGCTTCGCCAGTTGCTGTCACGTAGTGCTCCGTCATTCGGGATGGGGATAGAGTCCCCGCTTGTTGATGTACTGCACGATACCGTCGGGCACGAGGTACCAGATGGGCAGGCCCTCCCGGCTGCGCTGTCGGCACGCAGTCGACGAGATCGCCAGCGCGGGCACCTCGAGCAGCGTCACCGAGTGGGCCGGAAGGTGGCGAATGTCCTTCTCCGTCAGCGGCACCCCTGGGCGGGTCACACCGACGAAGTGCGCGAGGTCGAACAACTCGTCGGCACCCCGCCACGTGAGGATCTGCCGCACGGCGTCGGCGCCGGTGATGAAGAAGTAGTCGACGTCGTCGCCGCGCTCGGCGCGCAGGTCCTTCAGCGTGTCGACGGTGTACGTGTTGCCCGGGCGATCGATGTCCACCCGCGACACGGAGAACCGCGGATTGGAGGCCGTCGCGATGACCGTCATCAGGTAGCGGTCCTCGGGCTGCGACACCTCGCGGTCGGACTTCTGCCACGGGATGCCCGTTGGCACGAACACCACTTCGTCGAGCCCGAAGCGCGCCTGCACTTCGGAGGCCGCGACGAGGTGGCCGTGGTGGATCGGGTCGAACGTGCCGCCCATCACGCCCAGCCGGTAACGGCCGCCACGCTGCGCCCGAGCGAGACCGAGCTCGGTGGAGGTCACTTGCTGTGCGGGCGGCCCGAACCCATGCCGATGACCCAGACCAAGGCGCCGAGCAGCACCACGAGCGTGAAAATGCCCATGAGGACGGAGGGCAGGCCGCTGATCGTTGCGGCTTCAAGCAGAACGAGGTTCATGGCCGATACCCTACCGAATCACGCGCGAGTCTGCCCCGTCCCTTCCACGATGTACTTCGTCGACGTCATCTCGGGCAGCGCCATCGGCCCACGGGCGTGGAGCTTCTGGGTGGAGATGCCGATCTCGGCACCGAATCCGAACTCGCCGCCGTCGACGAAGCGGCTGGACGCGTTGACGAGCACCGCGGCCGCGTCGATCGCCATCGTGAACCGGTCGATCGCCCGACGGTCCTCCGCGATGATCGTCTCCGAATGCCCCGTCGAGTAGCGGCGAATGTGTTCGATTGCGCCGTCGACGTCGTCGACGATCCTGGCCGCGAGGTCCAACGACAGGTACTCGGCCTCGAACTCGTCGTCGTTCGCCTCGACGACGTCCTGCGCCAGCGCGCGCACGTCGTCGCCGCCGTGGACGGTGACCCCCGCACTGCGCAGCGCCTCCATGGCTGCGGGCATGAACTCGTCCGCGATGTCCCGATGGACGAGCAGGGTCTCGACGGCGTTGCACACGCTCGGACGCTGCGTCTTGGCGTTGAGGAGGATCTCGATGGCCATCGACTGGTTTGCCGAGGCATCGACGTACAGGTGGCAGTTGCCGGTGCCCGTTTCGATCACGGGCACCGTCGAACCCTCCACGACGGCTTGGATGAGGCCTGCGCCACCGCGCGGAATGAGTACGTCGACGAGTCCGCGGGCCGTCATCATCTCCGTCGTCACTGCACGGCCGCCCTCGACGAGGTGCACCGCGTCCGGCGTCATCCCGGCCGCTTCGAGGCCGCGACGAAGCGCGGCCACCGTGACGCTGTTGGACGCGAACGCCGAGCTCGACCCGCGCAGCAGGGCCGCATTGCCCGACTTGAGCGCGATGCCCGCGGCGTCCGCGGTGACGTTCGGGCGCGCCTCGTAGATGATGCCGAGCACGCCGAAGGGCACACGGACCTGACGCACGCGGACCCCATTGGGCAGCCTCCAGCCCCGGACGACGTCGCCCACCGGATCGGGCAGCGCCGCGAGGCTGCGCAACCCGTCGGCCATCCCGGCGATGCGCGACTCGTTGAGCGCCAGCCGGTCGAGCATCGACTGCGCGGTGCCCTCGGCGCGTGCGCGCTCGACGTCGTCGGCGTTGGCGTCCAACAGCGCTCCTCGGGCATCGAGCAAGGCCTCGGCCATCGCGTGCAGGGCTCGGTCCTTCACGGCCCGGGTGGCGCTGGCCAGCTCGTGGCTGGCGGCGCGGGCGGCGAGGGCCTGATCACGGAAGCTCATGGATGCATCCTAGGCACTCCGCGGCGAGGGTGCACGCGACGGCACCAGAGCCCCGATCCGCGGATCGGGCCGCGCGAGACCGTCGCGGAGCGCGCTACTCTATGGCCGCGACGGAAAGGACGGAAGTGCTCAAGCTCATCTTCTGGCCCGTGCTCGCGCCGTCGTTCCTGTTCGCCACGGGCGCCGGGGCGGTGTCCCCGGTCCTCGTCCTCGCGGCCCTGCAGCTCGGCGCGAGCGAGGCTCTCGCCAGTGCCCTCGTCGCCATCTCGGGCGCCGCGGCCCTCGCCTCGACGGTGCCCGTCGGCGTGATGATCGACCGCGTGGGCGATCGCCGGTCGATGGCGCTGGCCACGACCGTCGCCGGCTCACTGCTGCTGGTGACCGTGGTTTCCCTAGCCTTCCCCACCCGCTGGTCCCTGGCCCTCTACATCGCCGCGTTCTTGCTGCGCACACCGGCGATGGTGGCGTGGAATCTGGCTCGACAGGCAGTCGTCGCCGAGGCGGTGCCGAGCGAGCAGCGCGGCCAGGCCATGACGGCGCTCGGCGGCACGATGCGGGCGGGCAACCTCGTCGGCCCCATCGCCGGCGCGGCCCTGCTCACGTGGCTGCCCATGTGGTCGGTGTTCCTCTTCGCCGTGCTCACCGCCGTCGCCGCCACGGGGTTGCTGTTCGTCCGACGGCTCAACGCCGACTTCGAGGCCACGGCCGAGCGCGCCCGGACCGCGCTCACCTCCGAGGAGCGCGCCCTCGGCGTGCGCTGGCGGGCGGTGTGGCTCGCGGGGATCGCCGTCTCGTCGCTGGCCGTCGCACGCGTGGCGCAGCCGATCCTCATCGCCTTGTGGGGCACGCGGCTCGGCTGGCACGAGTCGCAGATCTCCCTCATGGTCGCCATCGGTGCAGCGATCGAGATGGTGTTGATGTTCCCCGGCGGCTACCTCAAGGACCGACTCGGCCGCTCGCCCATCCTCGCGGTCTGCCTCAGCGTCTACGGCCTCGGCTTCATCCTCGCGCCGCTGGTCCCCACCGCGACGGGCTTCATCGTCGCGGTCGTCGTCATGAGCCTGGGCAACGGCCTCGGCGCCGGCATCAACATGACCATCGGCGCCGACCTCAGCCCCAACGTCGGCCGCGCACGCTTCCTCAGCATCTGGGCCATGTTCTCGCAGGCCGGCATGCTGGGCGGGCCGCTGGCGATCTCCGCCATCTTGTTGTCGCTGACGCTGCCCGCAGCCATGACTGCCGTCGGCGGGTTCGCGGTCCTCGGTGCCCTCTGGGCGCTGGCGACGCAGCCGTTCACGCAGTTGCCGCTGGGAGCGCGCGGCAGACCACCATCGCGTTGACCAGCGCGATCAGCGCGCAACCGACCACCGCCATGAGTGGCACGACGAACTGCCAGCCGTCGTCGACGAGCCACACGAGGCCCGGCGCGACGGCGGCGACGGCCAGCACCGTGGCGCTGCGGGGAAGGTGCCCGATGGCCAAGCGCGCGGCCAGCCTCGTGGCGCGAAGCGGAGGGTGCCCGTCGGCGATCAGCGGGAACGCCCACACCGCCCACAGCGCCACACACAGCCATCCGGTGACCACCAGCGCCTGCGCGACGATCACCCCCGGCTCCTGAGGGAACTGGGCGAGAATGCCGTATTCCCACGCCAGCAAGCCCACCGCGGCGAGCCACGCGAGCCACAGCAGCGTCGCCCCACGCCAGCGAGCGGCGAAGTGGTGGAAGAACCGACGGCCCACCCTCGGCTGGTCGCCGCGCGCGTTCTCGAGCATCACCGCCTCCAGTGCCGTCCACGAGGCCCCGGCGGTGAGGCCGGGCAGGGCGCACAGGACGAACAGGAGGTTCAGCACCACCGCGTCGGCGAACTGGCCGATGGCCTGCGACAGCGGGGAGTCCGGGCCGAGCCTGCGCCTCACCGGGCGCCCCCGAGCGAGTCCCGCTCGATGATGCGCGCGGGCACGACCACGTGCCGATGTGCTTCCCCCCGCTCAATCTGGGCGAAGAGCAACTCGCACGCCGCCTGCGCCATCTCGGCCAGCGGCTGCTCCACCGTCGCCAGCTCCGGGTTGACCCAACGGGTCTGTTCGATGCCGTCGAAGCCGACCACGGCGAAGTCCTCCGGGATGCGAAATCCCCGTTCGAGGATGGCTTTGTGCGCCCCGAGCGCGATCGTGTCCGACGCGGCACAGATCGCCGTCGCGTCCGTCCCCTCGTCGAGGAGCTCCTTCGTGAGCCGATAGCCGTAGTCGAAGGTGTAGTACTGGCTGCGGTCGGTCTCCGCGCTCAGGAGGTACGGCTCCCCCGACGGCAGACCGAGCCGGTCCATGGCCGCGACGAATGCCTCGAGTCGGATGGCGCCGGCGGAGTGCTCGGTCGAGGGCATGCCGATGTAGGCGATACGCCGGTGCCCGCGGTCCACCAGCGACTGCACCTGCAGCGCTACGGCGGCCTCGTCGTCGACGTGGACCGAACTGTAGCTGCCCTCGTCGATGTGCCGCAACCTGGGGGTCGTCAGCAGCACGAATGGCAGGCCCACCGAGGCGACCTGCTCCGGCGTCGGGTCCACGGTGCCGCCGAGCAGGAGCACCCCCGCAGGCTTGTCGACGGAGATGACGCGCTCCGCGACCGCATACTCGTCGTCCTGATTCGCCACGCGCACCGTCTCGTAGGTGTAGCCGCGCTCGCGGATGAGCGTCTCGAGATGGTCGCCCAGCACCTGGAACATGAGGTTCGCGGGGCCCTTGACCAGCGCCGAGATCGCGCCCGGATTGTGCTTGACCTTCAAGGACCGCGCATGCGGGTTGGGTGTGAAGTCCAGCCGTTTCGCGACGGCGAGGATGCGCTCTCGCGTCTCCGGCGCGAGCCCCGGCTGGTCGTTCAACGCACGGGAGACCGAGGTCAGCCCGACCCCGGCCTCCCGAGCGATGTCCTTGATGGTGACGCGTGCCGCCACGATCAGCCCTTCACCGAGCCAGCGACGACGCCCTCGATGATGTGCTTCTGCGCGAACATGTAGAACACGATGATCGGAATGATCGCGAGCACGAGCATCGCCATCATCGCGCCCATGTCGCGGTTGCCGTTGGAACCGACGAACTGCTGCACGACGACGGGGATCGTCTTGTACTCGGTCGAGAGCCCGATGACGAGGTACGGCAGCAGGTAGTCGTTCCAGATCCACATGGCGTTCAGGATCGCGACGGTGATGCTCACCGGCTTCAGGATGGGCCACACGATCTGGAAGTAGCTCTGCACCGGCGAGCAGCCGTCCATGTAGGCGGCCTCCTCCACCTCGACCGGGATCGACTTCACGAAGCCGGAGAAGATGAACGTCGACAATCCCGCGCCGAAGCCGAGATACAGGACGACCATGCCCAACGGGTTGGCCAGCCCCAGCATGTCGGCGAGCTTCACCGTCGGGAACATCACCATCTGGAACGGGATGACCATTGAGAACACCAGAAGGTAGTAGATGAGCGACGTCCACCACCGCTTCACGCGGGTGATGTAGTAGGCGAGCATCGCGCACAGGAACACGATCACCGCGACGGACGTGATCGTGATGAAGAACGACCAGCCGATGGCACCGAGGAACCCCTGGCGTGACAGGCCCGTGACGTAGTTGGACACGCCCGCCCACATGTCGCCCAGCGGCACCGCGAACGGATTGGAGCTGATGGCGAACTTCTGCTTGAAGGAGTTCAGCACGATGAAGAGGATCGGGCCGAGGAACACGGCCGTCAACGCGAGCAGCAGGATGTACGTCGCGACGACTCCCGCCGGGTTTCGCTTCACACTGGGCTGGCTCATGCCTCCACCTCCCGGCTCCTGGTCATGTTGAGCTGCAGCAGCGCGATGACGACGACCACGATGACGAAGATCACGGCCTTCGCCTGCCCCACGCCCTCGGTGCCGACCCGCCCGAACATGGTGTTGAAGATGTTGAGCGCGACCATCTCGGTCTTGCGCAGTGGCGCGCCGTTCGTGAGCGCCAGGTTCTGGTCGAACAGCTTGAACGAGCCGGACAGCGTCAGGAAGAGGCAGATGGTGATCGTCGGCATGATCATCGGGATGGTCACGTTGCGCAGCACCTGCCAGCGCCCGGCCCCGTCGATGGCCGCGGCCTCGGTGAGCTCCGGCGGCACGTTCTGGAGGCCTGCGATGTAGATGACCATCATGTAGCCCACCTGCTGCCAGTTGATGAGCACGATGAGGCCGACGAATCCGTACTCCCACTTGGAGACGATCGTGGTGCCGTACTGCGCGAGAATCGCGTTGATGATCGACTGCCACGTGTAGCCGAGCACGATGCCGCCGATCAGGTTGGGCATGAAGAAGATGGTGCGGAAGGCGTTGGTGCCGGCCAGCTTCTGTGTGAGGAGCTTGGCGATGGCGAACGCGAAGAGGTTGACGGTGATGACGGAGGCGACCACGACGAGGATGGTGAATCCGAAGGAGGCGATGAAGCCATCCTTCTCGCCGAGTGCCTTCTGGTAGTTCTCGAGTCCGATGAACTCCGCGTCGACGATGGTCGTGAAGTCCGCGAACGAGAGGTAGAGGCCGATGACGAAGGGCGCCAGGAAGGCGATGACGAAGGCCACCGACGTCGGTAGCACGAAGAGCGGGAAGTACTTCTTGAGCGATCGTTCCATGATTGACCTACCTGGGGTGGGTGGGGCCCGTCAGCCGGACCCCACCCACGGAAGCGGGGCGAACGGGATCAGCCGTTCACGGCCGCCTTCTCGGAGGCCCAGGTCTCGTTGACGGACTTCACGAGCTCATCCCACGAGACGTTGCCCGAGGCGTACTGGGCGAGCAGCTGCTCGAGGTTGTCCTTGAAGGCCTGCGACGGGAATGTGGTGAAGTCCCACGGCACCGGCGTCAGGTCGCTCGACAGGTAGCGGGCGATCTCCTTGGCGAGCGGGTCGCTCGGGGCGGCCTCGCCGAACGACTTGAACGGGGCGATGAAGCCGAGCTCCTCGGTGACGTGCTGCTTGCCCTTCTCGTCCGAGAACAGCCAGTTCACGAAGTCGATGGTGGCCTTCTGGTCGGCCTCGGAGGCCTTGGCGTTGACGGCCATGAAGGCCTCGGTGCCGACGGCGATGCCCATCTTGTCCTCGCCGGGGAAGCCGCCGTACATCGGCAGGAACTTGATGTCCGCCTCCTGGACGGTGTTGCCCTCGACGTCCTTGATCTGGCTCCAGGCCCAGTTGCCGTTCTGGACCATGGCCGCCTTGCCGGTGGCGAACTCGGCCATCGAGTCGGTGACGGTCTTCGACGGGGTGAGCGTCTTCTCCACGGTCGAGTCGGTCAGGTAGAGGTCGAACAGGTTCTTGTACTCGTTGTTGTACTTGAACGTGATCACGTCCTTGTCCGTGACGTTGTCGTCGGCGTACTCGAAGTGGACGGGAAGGTTCATGAGGTGGGTCTGCCAGCGCCAGCCCTCGCCGGTGGCGAGCGACGTGGAGGCGAACACGCCGTCGATGCCGAGCTCGGCCTTCTTGGCCTGCATGTCGTCGGCGACTTCCTTGAGCTTGTCGAAGCCGTTGATCTCGTCCATCGAGGTGGCCTTCGCGCCGGCGGTGGCGAAGTACTTCTCCATGATGGCGTTGTTGTAGATGATGCCGTAGCCCTCGACGGCCAGCGGCACACCGTAGACCTTGCCGTCCTCGCCCTTGAGCGCGAGGCCCGGGTCCGTGAGGTCCTTGGTGAAAGCCGCATCGCTCAGGTCGGCCGCGTAGGCCTGCCAGCTCTTCAGCCCGACGGGGCCGTTGATCTGGAAGAGGGTGGGGGCGCTGGACTTGGTGACCTCGGACTTCAGGGTCTGCTCGTAGGTGCCCGACGCGGCGGTCTGCACCTTGACCTCGACGCCGGTGGCCTCGGTGTACTCCTTGGCGATGGCCTTGTAGGTCTCCTCGGACTCGGGCTTCCAGTTGAGGAAGTACACCTTGCCCTTGGCATCTCCCTCGGAGCTGCCGGAGTCGTTGCCACAGGCTACGAGGGAGCCGGTGGCCAGGGTGGCGGCGGCCAGGAGTGCCACCACGCGCTTGGCGTTCTGCATGGAATGTGCCTTTCTCGACTACGTCGTCCGTCCCCGCAAAGGAGGACTGCGGGAAACGGTTCCCTAAAACGTTTCCGTGAAGCCGATACTACAACGCGTCGTGAGGCCTGTCACCCCTGTTTGGTCACACTTTTGTAACGTTTCCGCGAAATTTCACAACAGGATCAGCAGGTCACGGTGCACGACTGGTCCGTGCATGCCCAGGGCGTCCTCGAGATCGCCGTTGGCGAGCCCCAGGCGCAGCTCGTGCGAGTCGTGACCAGCGAAGCCGCGCGCCACGACGACGTCGCCCGGCCCGACCACCTCGATCGGGTCCCCCTCGGCGAAGGCGCCCTCGACGTGTGTCACGCCCACTGGCAGCAGCGAGGCGTGTCGCTGCGTGATGGCCCGGACCGCGCCCGCGTCGACGTGCACCCGCCCCCTCGGCCGCGCCGCGTGCGCCAGCCACAGGAGCCGTCGGGGCCGTCGCTTTCCCGAGGGCGTGAACCACGTGCCGACGTCCTCCCCGCGCAGGGCCGGACCGAGGTTGTCGGCGCTGGTCAACGCGACGCCGATGCCCGCCGACGTCGCGATCTCCGCGGCCTGGAGCTTCGTACGCATGCCGCCGGTGCCCACCCTGGAGCCGATCCGGGAGGTGTCCACGTCGAGCGCATGGATGTCCTCCACCCGCTCGATCATGCGCGCGCCCGGCGTCGACGGATGGGCGGTGTAGAGCCCCTCGACGTCGCTCAGCAACACCAGCGCATCCGCCCGCACCAAGTGCGCGATCAGCGCCGCCAGCCGATCGTTGTCGCCGAAGCGCATCTCGTGGGTGGCGGTCGTGTCGTTCTCGTTGACGATGGGCACCACGCCGAGCCGGAACAGCCGCGAGCAGGTGTTCAACGCGTTGCGGTAGGTGGTCGGGCTCAGCACGTCCTCGACGGTGAGCAGCAGCTGGGCGACGGTGATCCCATGGCGCGAGAACGCGTCGGCGTATGCCTGCACCAACAGGCACTGCCCGACGGCGGCCGCCGCCTGCTGGGTCTCCAGGTCCCGCGGACGACGACGAAGCCCCAGCGGCCGAAGCGCCGCGGCGATCGCGCCGGAGGTGACCAGCACGACCTTCTTGCCCTCGGCGTGCAGGCGCGCGATGTGCTCGACGAGGGCGGCGAGCCGTTGCTCGTCGAGATGCCCGTCGGGGGTGGTCAGCGACGACGATCCGATCTTGACGACGATGCGTTTGCCGTCGACGATCTCACTCCTCGTCATCGTCAGGTAGTCCTTCGCTGAGGTAGTCGACGCCCGAGGCCTTGGCCGCGTGGTACTCGGCGTCGCGCACCTTGCGACGCTGTGCCGCCGGGCGCTGCTGCTGGAAACGCTGGTCCTCGCCGCGACGGCTGAGGATCTCCGCCCCCGTCTCGATCTGGGGGGCGAAGTCGAAGACCACCGCATCCTCGCCGCCGATCGCGACGGCGTCGCCGGCGATCGCGCCCATCTCGAGCAGCTTCCTCTCCACCCCCAGACGGTTGAGGCGATCGGCGAGGTAGCCCACTGCCTCCGGATTGTTGAAGTCCGTCTGCCGGATCCAGCGCTCGGGCTTCTCGCCTCTCACCCGCCACAGGAAGCCTCCCTCACCGTCGCCCTTGCGCGCGATCGTGAACTCGTCCGGGGTGTCGCCACGACGCCCCACTGCCTTCGGGCGGATCACGGGACGGGGTTCGGGGGCGGGAGTGGCCGCACGGCGCTCCTCGACGAGTGCGGCCATCGCGAACTTGAGCTCTCCCAGGCCCTCCCCCGTCTTGGTGGAGATGGTGAACACGCGATGCCCGGCCGCTTCGAGCTCAGGGCGCACGATGTCGGCCATCTCGTGCGCGTCGGGCAGGTCCACCTTGTTGAGTGCGACGAGCCGCGGGCGGTCGTCGAGCCCGCCGTGCGCCTTGAGCTCGCCCTCGATGACCTCGAGGTCGCCCAGCGGGTCGCGCCCCGGCTCGTAGGTGCCGAGGTCGATGACGTGCACGATGGCCTGGCAGCGCTCGATGTGCCGCAGGAAGTCGAAGCCGAGGCCCTTGCCGAGCGAGGCGCCCTCGATGAGTCCGGGCACGTCGGCCACGGTGTAGGTGACGTCGCCAGCGCTCACGACGCCCAGGTTCGGCACGAGCGTGGTGAAGGGGTAGTCGGCGATCTTCGGGCGGGCCCGCGAGATGGCCGCGATGAGCGACGACTTGCCCGCGGACGGGAAGCCGACGAGTCCCACATCCGCGACGACCTTCAGCTCGAGCCGGATCTCGCGCTGCTCCCCCTCCTCGCCCAGCAGCGCGAACCCCGGCGCCTTGCGCGTGGCCGAGGCCAACGCGGCGTTGCCCAGGCCGCCCTTGCCGCCGGTGGCGACGACGAACTCCTGCCCGTCCTGCGTGAGGTCGGCCAGTTGCTCACCCGTTGCGAGATCGGTCACGACGGTGCCGCTCGGCACCTCGAGGAGGATGTCCTCGCCCGCCGCGCCATGCTTGAAGTCGCCCTGGCCGGGCTGTCCGTTGCCGGCCCGACGGATGGACTGGCGGTGGAACTCGAGCAGCGTCGTGAGGCCGCCGTCGACGCGCAGGATGACCGAGCCGCCGTCGCCGCCGTTGCCTCCATCGGGGCCGCCCAGCGGCTTGAACTTCTCGCGCTTGACGGAGGCGCAGCCATGGCCTCCGTTGCCGGCGGCGACGGTGAACCTCACGGAATCGACGAACGAGGGAATGGCCATGATGCAAGCCTATCGGTGGTGGGGAAAACGAAAGCGGCCCCGGTTCGGGGCCGCTTCCAGGACTGGGGTGCGGGTCAGGCCGACACGACGTTGACGACGCGACGTCCGCGCTTCACGCCGAACTGCACGTTGCCCTCGGCCAGCGCGAACAGCGTGTCGTCCGAGCCGCGGCCGACGTTGTCGCCGGGGTGGAACTGCGTGCCGCGCTGACGAACGATGATCTCGCCCGCGCCGACGAACTGGCCGCCGAAGCGCTTGACGCCGAGGCGCTGCGCGTTCGAGTCGCGGCCGTTGTTGGTGGACGATGCGCCCTTCTTGTGTGCCATGTCGGTCTCCCTCAGCTCTCGATGCCGGTGATCTTCACCTGGGTGTACCGCTGACGGTGACCCTGGCGCTTCTTGTAACCGGTCTTGTTCTTGTACTTGAGGATCCGGATCTTCGGACCCTTGGACTCACCGAGGACCTCCGCCGACACGGTGATCTTCTCGAGGCCCTTGGCGTCGGAGGTGACCTTGTCACCGTCGACGAGCAGCAGGGGCTGGAGGTTGACGGTACCGCCGACCTCTTCGGACACCAGGTCGATGTCGAGGATGTCGCCAACAGCAACCTTGTGCTGGCGTCCGCCATTGCGCACGATCGCGTACACGCCTGACCTACCTTCTTGAAATCTTGAGCTTCTCGATGCACCGGGGGCCGCACATGCAACACCCATCGGTCAATGCACCGAGGGATTACTCTACGTGTTCGACTGGGCAGGGTCAAACCCGACACCCGCCCCCGCGGCCGGTTCAGGTGGTGATGACCACGGGCACGATCATCGGGCGGCGACGCAGCTTGCGCGACACCCAGGAGCCGATCGTGCGACGCACCACCTGCTGCAGCCGATGGCTGTCGTCGACCCCGTCGCGCAGCGCGTCCTCCAGCGCGTCGAAGATCTGCCGGTGGACGTCGTCGAACACGGACTCGTCCTCGGCGAACCCGCGGGCGTTGATGATCGGCCCCGAGACGACCTCGCGATTGTGCGTGTTGACCACGGAGATGATCGAGATGAAGCCCTCCTCGCCGAGGATCAGGCGATCGCTCACCGCCTCCGAGACGTCCCCGACGGTGGAGCCGTCGACGAAGATGTAGCTGGCGTCGATCTTGCCGACCACCTTGGCCCGGCCGCCGACGAGGTCTATCACGCCGCCATCCTCGACGATGATGACGTTCTCCTCCGGCACACCCGTGCGCTGGGCCAGCTTGCCGTTGGCGATGAGGTGGCGGATCTCGCCGTGCACCGGCATGACGTTGCGCGGCTTCAGGATGTTGTAGCAGTACAGCAGCTCGCCCGCCGACGCGTGGCCGGAGACGTGCACGAGCGCGTTGCCCTTGTGTACGACGGTGGCCCCCAGCTTCGCCAAGCCGTTGATGACGCGGTAGACGGAGTTTTCGTTGCCGGGGATCAGGGAGCTCGCGAGCAGCACGGTGTCGCCCTCCCTCACCTCGATGTGCGGGTGTTCCCGGTTGGCGATCCGGCTCAGCGCCGCCAGCGGCTCCCCCTGGGAGCCCGTCGAGATGATGACCACCTCGTCGTCGCGGTACTTGTCGAGCTCCTTCAACTCGATCATGATGCCCGCCGGCACCTTGAGGTAGCCGAGATCGCGGGCCGTGGCCATGTTGCGCACCATGGATCGCCCGACGTAGCAGACCTTGCGGTTGTGCTTCACGGCCTGGTCGAGCACCTGCTGCACGCGATGCACGTGGCTGGCGAAGCAGGCGACGATCAGCTTGCCCTTCGCGCCGTCGAACACGCGCGTCATGGCGGGCTCGATGTCCACCTCGTGCGTGGTGAAGCCGGGGGTCTCGGCGTTCGTCGAGTCCACCATGAACAGGTCGACGCCCTTCGTGCCCAGCCGCGCGAACCCACGCAGATCGGTGATGCGCCCGTCGAGGGGCAGCTGGTCCATCTTGAAGTCGCCGGTGTGCAGCACCACCCCCGCGCTGGTGCGGATCGCGACGGCGAGCGCGTCGGGGATCGAGTGGTTGACGGCCAGGAACTCGAATTCGTAGTTGCCGACGCGGGTCACGTCACCCTCGCTCACGTCGTGGAGCCGGAACTCGCGGATGCGGTGCTCGCGCAGCTTGGCGGCCACGAAGGCCAGCGTCAGCTTGGAGCCGTAGACGGGAATGTCCGAGCGCATCTTCAGCAGGTACGGTACGGCTCCGATGTGGTCCTCGTGGCCGTGGGTCAGCACCAGCGCGACGATGTCGTCGAGGCGGTCGGCCAGATAGTCCAGTGCGGGCAGGATGAGGTCGACGCCGGGGTGGGTGTCCTCGGGAAACAGCACGCCACAGTCGACGAGCGCGATCTCGCCGTCGATCTCGAAGGCGGTCATGTTGCGCCCCACGTCGCCGAGACCACCCAAGGGAATCACACGCAGGGTGCCGGGCTTCAGCTTCGGTGGGGTCCGCAAGTCGCTCATGGAGCCAACGCTAGCGGAGAATAGACTTTCCCCATGATCAACACGGTGCGACTCGCCATGCCCGCCGAAGCTGTCGACATCGCGCGCATCCAGCGCAAGGTGTGGGCCGACGATCCGGTCTGGCGGCCCATGCTCGCCCGGCTCACCGCCGACGAGGCCACGCAGGTCTGGCACAAGGCCATCACCCGCCCGGAGCTTGCGACGATGCGCGTGCTGGTCGCGCTCGGGGACCGCGGCGTCGTCGGCTTCGCCGCCACCCAGCCTTCCACCGACCCGGATGCCTCGCCCACCACCGGGCAGCTTGCGGAGCTCGTGGTCTCCCCCGAGGTGCGGGGATCCGGCCACGGCTCGCGTCTGATGCAGTCGGCCGTCGACACCCTTCGCGGGGATGGCTTCGAGGTGGCCACGACGTGGGTGGTTGCCGCCGACGACGTGCGTCGCGCTTTCCTCGTCTCCGCAGGGTGGGGGCCCGACGGCGCCCACCGGGAGTTGGGTGCCGAAGGCGACGAGCAGGGCGTCAAGCTCGTACGGCTGCACACCGCCATCGGCTGAGCCTGCGGCTCAGAGGCCGAGCACCTCGCGCATGCCGACGGTCAGCCCCGGGTGCTCGAGGATGTAGCGGATGCCCGCGACGACACCGGGCATGAACGATGCGCGGTCGAAGGAGTCATGGCGGATGGTCAGGGTCTCCCCGGCGGCCCCGAGGAGCACCTCCTGGTGCGCGACGAGGCCCTGGAGGCGCACCGAGTGCACCGGGACCCCGTCGACGACGCCCCCACGCGTCCCCAGCTCGTTCTGCGTCGTCGCATCCGGCACGTCGCCCAGACCCGCCTCGGCGCGCGCGGCAGCGATGCGTTGGGCGGTGGTGACCGAGGTGCCCGACGGCGCGTCCGCCTTGTTCGGATGGTGCAGTTCGATGATCTCCACCGACGGGTAGTAGGGCGCGGCGAGCTCGGCGAACCGCATCATGAGGTTGGCACCGATGGAGAAGTTCGACGCGACGAGGACGCCGACGCCGGGGTGCTCGTCGCAGAGCGCGCGAACCTCGGCGAGCCGAGCCTGGTCGAAGCCGGTGGTGCCGATCACCATGTGCACGCCACGCGGCACCGCCCAGCGGATGTTGTCCATCACGGCGTCGGGATGCGTGAAGTCGACGACGACCTCCGCGTTGTTGATGGCCTCCCTGGGCTCGTTGATGTCGCAGCCCCCGACGATCGTCATGCCGTCGGCGCGGCCCACCGCGGTGATCACTTGGCTGCCCATCTTGCCGCTCATCCCGAACACGCCTACACGAGTCTGCTTCATCTCCACCCTCCGTGGCTTCGTGGGGCCCAAGCGCCCCCCACAAGTTCTACCAGCCGAGCGCACCCATCGGAAGCGCCCGCGCGTCGACGATGTGCGGCGGCCCGGCTGCGCACACCTGCGCTGCCGGGCCGCCTGAGTGGATGGTTGGGGTCACTCCTCGTCGGAGGAGTCCTTCTCGTCCTGGCCCTCCACGACGGGCACGAGCGAAAGCTTGCCGCGGTCGTCGATCTCGGAGATCTCGACCTGCAGCTTCTGGCCGACCGAGACGACGTCCTCGACGTTCTCCACCCGCTTGCCGCCGGCGAGCGCCCGCAGCTTCGAGATGTGCAGGAGGCCGTCCTTGCCGGGCAGCAGCGAGACGAACGCGCCGAACGTCGTCGTCTTCACGACGGTGCCCAGGAAGCGCTCGCCCTTCTCCGGCATGTGCGGGTTGGCGATCGCGTTGATCTGCGCGACGGCGGCATCCGCGGCCTCGCCGGTCTCGGCGCCGACGTACACGGTGCCGTCGTCCTCGATTGCGATGTTGGCGCCGGTCTCGTCCTGGATCTGGTTGATGACCTTGCCCTTGGGGCCGATGACCTCGCCGATCTTGTCGACGGGGATCCGCAGCGAGATGATGCGCGGCGCGTAGGGGCTCATCTCGTCGGGCGTGTCGATGGCCTCGCCCATGACGTCGAGGAGGGTGTGGCGCGCGTCGCGGGCCTGCAGCAGGGCCTTCTGGAGCTCGACGGCCGGGATGCCGTTGAGCTTGGTGTCGAGCTGCAGCGCGGTGACGAAGTCGCGAGTGCCGGCGACCTTGAAGTCCATGTCGCCGAGCGCGTCCTCCGCGCCCAGGATGTCGGTCAGGGCGATGTACTTCGTCTCGCCGTCGAGGTCCTCGCTCATGAGACCCATCGCGATGCCCGCGACGGGAGCCTTCAGCGGGACGCCAGCGTTGAGCAGCGACATCGTCGACGCGCACACCGAACCCATCGACGTGGAGCCGTTCGAGCCGAGCGCCTCGGAGACCTGGCGGATCGCGTAGGGGAACTCCTCACGCGTCGGCAGCACCGGCACGAGAGCGCGCTCGGCGAGCGCACCGTGACCGACCTCGCGCCGCTTCGGGGAGCCGACGCGGCCCGTCTCGCCGGTGGAGTACGGCGGGAAGTTGTAGTTGTGCATGTAGCGCTTGGTGTGCTCGGGCGAGAGCGTGTCGATCTTCTGCTCCATGTCGAGCATGTTCAGCGTGGACACGCCGAGGATCTGCGTCTCGCCACGCTGGAACAGGGCCGAACCGTGCACCCGCGGCACGACGGCGACCTCGGCCGACAGCTCGCGGATGTCGGTGACGCCGCGGCCGTCGATGCGCACACCCTCGGTGAGGGTGCGGTGCCGGACGATCTTCTTGGTGAGGGCCTTGATGGCGGCCGACACCTCGTTCTCCCGGCCGGCGAAGCGCTCGGCGAGCTGCTCCTGCACGTCCTGGCGGATCGCGTGGGTGGCGTCGTCGCGGTCCTGCTTGCCGGGGATCGTCATCGCCTCGGCGATGCGATCCTTGGCGATGTCCTGCACGGCCTCGAAGACGTCGTCCTCGTAGTCGATGAACACCGGGAAGTCGTACGTCTCCTTCGGCAGCTTCGCGGCCAGTTCGGCCTGCGCCTCGCAGAGCAGCTTGATGAACGGCTTGGCCGCCTCGAGGCCCTGCCCGACGACCTCCTCGGTCGGGGCCGTCTTGCCGGAGCGGACGAGCTCCCAGGTGGCCTCGGTGCCGCCGGCCTCCACCATCATGATGGCGACGTCGCCGTCGTCGAGAACACGGCCGGCGACCACCATCTGGAAGGTGGACTTCTTCGTCTGCTCGACGGTCGGGAAGCACACCCAAGCGTCGTCGATGAGCGCCACGCGGACACCGCCGATGGGGCCCGAGAACGGCAGGCCGGCGAGCTGGGTGGACATGGATGCGGCGTTGATCGCAACGACGTCGTAGTGCACGTCCGGGTTCAGGGCCATCACGGTGACGATCACCTGCACCTCGTTGCGCAGCCCCTTGATGAATGCGGGACGCAGCGGGCGGTCGATGAGCCGTGCGGCCAGGATCGCGCCCTCGCCCGGGCGACCTTCGCGGCGGAAGAACGAGCCGGGGATCTTGCCCGCGGCGTACATGCGCTCCTCGATGTCGACGGTCAGCGGGAAGAAGTCGATGGCGTCGCGCGGAGTCTTCTGCGCGGTGGTCGCCGACAGCAGCATCGTGTCGTCGTCGATGTAGACGGCGGCCGATCCGTCGGCCTGCTGGGCGAGCTGTCCCGACTCGAAGCGGACGACGTGCTTGCCGTACTTGCCGTTGTCGATCACGGCTTCGGTGTACTCAATACCTGCCATGTGCAGGGATCCTTTCGTTGGGTGCCGCCCAACATGACGAACCGCCGTGGAGTACCCGGTCTTCGATCGAGGCCCGCGGGGGTGTGCACCCGAAGACCACTACCGAGGACCAGAGCCACTCCGAGGGGGCGGCAACAAAGCTTGGTATGCGGTTGTCATCGCCCATCCTACCCGAGGAACGCCTGGTTGGTGACACGCCGCACCCAAGGCGCGCCGGCGCTCGCGCGTCTACACCCGACGATCGCGGTCTTGCAAGTCCTTCCTTGCCACGACCATTTCGACACCCCCGACGGCCCCTGTCGAGGCCTGCTGGCAGGATGCTGGCATCGGGCCCAGGAGCCCGCCACCGAGGACGAGGAGCACGCCTTGACCAAGCAGAGATTCATCGTCGGCACCTCGGGCGCCTACCATCCCGGGACGCGCTGCGACGTGGAGTACGGCCCCCTGGCCGCCTACGCCGTCGAGCTCTCGGGCGCCACCGGACGCCCCAAGGTCGGATATCTCGCCACCGCCTCCGGCGACCAGAAGGCGCGCATCGCCGAGCGCGCCGAGGCCGCCCGCCTGCGCGGCTGGGAGTTCAACCCACTCACCTGCTTCATGATGCCCAACGTGGAGGACCCCGAGGAGTACCTCCTCGACCAGGACGTGATCTGGGTCGACGGCGGCTCGGTGGTGAACCTCCTCGCCGTGTGGCGGGCGCACGGACTCGACGAGATCATGCGCAAGGCGTGGGAGAAGGGCATCGTGCTGGCCGGCGTGTCCGCCGGCTCGATGTGCTGGCACCGTGGCGGCGCGACGGACAGCTTCGGCCCGACCTTGCGCGTCCAGACGAATGGGCTCGGTCTGCTCCCCTACGGCAACGGAGTCCACTACGGCGTCAACCCGATGCGTCGCGAACTCATCCAGCAATCCGTCGCCGACGGCACCTTCGAGCGCGCCTACAGCTCCGAGGACGGCATCGCCCTCGTCTACGAGGGCACCGAACTCACCGAGGTCCTGAGCGACCGCGACGGCGTCCAGGGCTGGCACACCTTCCGCGACGGTGACCGCGTGGTCGAGGAGCCGATGGCTCCCCGTCGCCTTCCCGACAACCTCTGATCCCCCCGACCCGGAAGGAATTCCCCAACATGATGACCGCTCTGGCGATTCTCGTCGCGCTGCTGGCCGTGTGCGCGGCAGGATGGCTGATCTACAAGAAGGCGCACGCGGCAGCGTCGCTGTTCGTCGTGGGCTTCGCCCTGCTCGTGATCTCCTGGCTCATGGGCATGGACGGCAACCGCACCGTCGACCTCGGCGACTCCGCGACGGGGCACGGCTTCTACGACCAGCTCCTCGTGATGGAGTCGTTGTTCAAGTCGCGCCTGTCCGGGATCGGCCTGTCGATCATGGTGCTGTTCGGCTTCGTCGCCTACATGCGCCACATCGGCGCCGACGCGAAGACCGTCGTGCTGCTGAGCCGCCCGCTGTCGCGGTTCAAGGGCTCCTACTGGCTGGTGTTCGCCGGCTTCCTGCTGGGCAACGTGCTCTCGCTGGTCATCCCGTCGGCGGCCGCGCTGTCGCTGCTGCTCATCGCGACGCTCCTGCCCGCACTCGTCGCCGCCGGGCTGACCCCGCTCACGGTCGGCGCCATCGTCGTCACCTCCTCGACGATCGTCCCCTCGCCGCTGGAGGCCGGGCTCATCCAGGGCGCCGAGCTGACCGGCATGGCCATCTCCGACTACGTGGGCCAGGTGGCGCTGGCGACGGTGCCGACGATCCTCATCATGGCCGTCACCCACATGCTGTGGCAGCGGTGGTGCGACCGCCGCGACGAGTCCCGCGGCGCGGTCGGCGTGGCCGACGGCGAGCACCTCAACGCCTCGACTGCCGCGATGCACGACGCCATCGAGCGCGCCGCCAAGCTGCCGAACTTCTACGCCATCCTGCCGTTGCTTCCGCTGCTCGTGATCGCCACCACCGCGACGCTGCGCCGCCTCGAGGTCATCGACTTCGAGTCCGGCATCATGCCCGCGACGATCGTCTCGTTGATGGTGACGCTGTTGATCGAGATCATCCGGCGCCGCTCCTTCCAGGAGACGGTGGACTCGGTGAAGCAGTTCTTCGTCGGGTTGGGCGAGGGCGTGGCGGGCGTGGTGTCGCTGCTGATCTCCGCAGCGATCCTCGTCGAGGGCATCACGCAGCTCGGCATCATCTCGATGATCACGCAGGGCGCCAAGGACTCCCACGGGGCAGCGTTGCTCGTCGTGCTCCTGTTCGTCATCGCCACCGGCCTGATCGCGACGCTGACCGGCTCCGGCACGGCACCCTACTTCGCATTCTCCGAGATGGTGCCCGCCCTGGCCGCGGAGTCGAGCATCCTCCCGGTGCGGATGCTGACGTCGATCTGGGGCACGTCGAACCTGGCACGCCAGCTCTCGCCCGTGTGCGCGGCGGTGCTGATCGTCGCAGGCGCCATCAAGGTCAACCCGATGCAGCTAGTCAAGCGCACCTCCGTGCCGATGCTCGTCGGCATCGTGTGCAACGTGCTGTTCGCGTTCCTGTTCATCCACGCTTGAGCGCAGGCAAGAAGGAGGGCGCCCCGTGTCCGGGACGCCCTCCTTCTTGGTGTTTCGTTCAGCGACGCAGACCGAGGCGCGCGATGAGCTCGCGGTAGTGCTCGATGTCCTGCTTGGCGACGTAGTTGAGCAGGCGGCGACGCTGGCCGACGAGCAGCATGAGGCCACGACGGGAGTGGTGGTCTCCCTTGTGCTGCTTCAGGTGCTCGGTCAGGTGCGCGATGCGCTTGCTCAGCAGCGCGATCTGGACATCGGGCGAACCGGTGTCACCGGGCTTGGTCGCGTACTCTTCGATGATCTTCTTCTTCTCAGCGGCATCCATGTCAGGTGCTCCTTCCGGCTCGCTGCACGGCGTCCCAGTCGCGGGTGCTGTCGGGACTCTTGGGTTTCCGTGGCCGATCAAACGGCAACCTGAGAAGACTAACACCCTGACAAGCGGACCTCCAAGCCCGGGGAAGAGGGTAGGCTCGCAGTGTCATCCGGTCCGCTGCCGGCCGCTGCCGCGTCCGCACCACCCTCAGGAGGGGCTATGTCCGTCGTCGTACGTCTCGTGCAGGAATCCGACCTCCCCTTGCTCCGTGAGCGTCAGGCGAGGCCCGAGCTGGGGCTCGTCGACGTCCACTATGAGGCCGCCTCCGGCGGCACGCTCCTGTTCGCGGTCGCGCTCGAGGACGACGAGCCCTTGGGCACGGCACTGCTCGACGTCGACCCCGAGAATCGCTGGGTGCCCGAGCTGCGCAACATGTGGGTCTACCCGACGGCCCGCCGGCGCGGTGCCGGCCGAGCCCTGTCGTCGTGGCTCGAGCAGCAGGCGCGCGACCGTGGCTTCCAGGCCGTGTACCTCGCAGTGGACCCGAACAACGAGAAGGCCATCCCCCTCTACGTCTCCCTCGACTACCTGCCCACCGGCGAGCATCTCTACGTCGAGGATCCGGAGGTGCCGCAGGTCGACGAGAGCACCCAGCCCGCCGAGCACTACGCGATCTACAAGAAGTCGCTCACGGCGCACTGAGCCGGTCCCCGAGGAGGCAGGCTCAGCGCACCTCGCTGGCCGGGGCGACGAATGTGTTGCAGTCGGCGTAGCTGCGGGCGTTCAGGCCGCGCTCCATCCACAGCATGCGGGAGGCGGCGACGCCGTGGGTGCCGGGTGACCCGTCCCCTTCGAACTGGTCATCGCCCACACCACCTGCCGATTCGACGGCCAGCGCGCGGTCCTCGTCGCCGTAGCCCAACGACTGGGACACCGAGTGCAGGAACGCGCCGGCGAAGCAGTCGGCCTGGGTCTCGATCCGCCGCTCGAGCTGCGCTTCCTGCTCCTCCCCCTGCACGCGCGAGCGCTCGTAGTAGATCTGGAGGAGGGCGCCATTTCGGCCCTGGACGTTGTGCGAGTACTCGTGTGCGATCACGTAGTCGATGGCCATCGGCTCGGCGCCGACGACGCGAGAGATCCCGGTGGACATGTAGATGGCTTGGTTGGCCGGGCAGAAGAAGGCCCCGCCCTCATAGAGCCGACCACAGGGGCTCTCGCCCTCGCCCGAGTAGGTGAGCGCCCGAGGCCGGTACGGCTCGAATCCCGCGGCCAGCAGCGCCGGGCCGTGGACCCGCGTCAGACACTCGGTGAGCTGATCCATCCTGCGCTCCAGTGCCCGCGCGCTGCGGACGTCGGACAGCGGCGTCGCGCGGCATTGGACGGGCACGGCCACCGGCTGGTCGAACAGGGGGTTCTCGGCCAGCAGCTCCGGCTGGTCCCACGGATCGAACACCTCGGCGGGCCCCTGACCGACGCCGGGGACGATGTAGTCGTCGTTGACGTAGTCGACCGCCACCGTCGAGGAGGACGCCTCGGGATTGGCGACGTCCGTGCCGCCATCGCCTGCGGTGAGGACTCGGTATCCCGCCATGAGGGCCACGACGACGAGCGGCAGCGCCACCACCCACCACCGCAGGCCCCTGCGACGAGGAGGCGTCGGCCGTCCCGGCGCCTGCCGGTACTGCGGGGGATACGGCGCAAGCCCAGGCGGCGCATACGGCATGCGATGGTGCTGCGGCACCTGGCGGGGCGGGTATGGCTGTCCGAACCCACCTGCCTGCGGGTATCCCCAGGGCTGCTGGCCTGCCTGGCCAGGCCATGCTGCCGGCGGCGGCCCGTAGGGGCCCGGCTGCTGGGCACCGGGCGGGGCCCACATGCCGGGACGTGGCTGGGTGGGGAACTGCTGCGGCCAAGGGCTTCCCCCGCGGCTCCACTGTGGCTGGCTCACGGCACCACCGTAGCCGACGGCTCCGTCAGGCTCGCTCCGGAGAGCGTGCCCTGTGCAATAGTTGCCCCGTGGACACGCCTATCCCCGCCCTGGCCCGTCGTCGAATGCTCACGTTGTTGTGGCCGCTGCTCGTCGGCGCGCTGCTCGTCGTCGCAGCGCTGCCAGCCCGGGCGGAGGTCGTCGCCGAGGAGCTCGAGGTGACCGCGCAGCTCGCCGACGACGGGCGCCTCGACGTGACGCTCACGCTGCGCGGCGACGACCTGGGCTCCGACGTGCAGCTCCGGCTGGACCAGCGGGTGCCGTTGGGCGATCTGCGCACGCTCGTCCACTCCGTCGACCAGGTGAGGGCCACCGTCGGCGGCCAATCGGTGCAGCCCCGGGTCACGCACGGTGGCGACGCAGTCACGATCGCGGTCGACCCGAGCGTCGTCGCGGGCGGCGACGTCGTGATCGGCTACCGCGTGACGGGGACCACGTCGCGGCCTGCCGGCGGGGCCGACCACATCGAGTTCTCGTGGCCCCTCGTCCAAGGCCTCAACATGGGCGTCACCTCCGTCGTCGGCTCGCTGACGCTGCCGGCCACGCCACCGGACGTCGACTGCAAGGCCGGCGACCCGAGCGCCCCGCACTCGTGCGCGCTGTGGAACCTCGACCGGCACACCCCGCGCACCGTCACCTTCCAGGACGGCCCGCTCGGCGCCGGTGGTGTCGTCGCGATCACGCTGATGCAGCCGACGTCGGTACGGCCCACCGCCCAGGTCGAGACGCGCTGGACGCTGGACCACGCGTTCTCCCTCACCACGGGCAGCGCACTCGCCTCCTTGGCGGTGCTGGCGCTCGGAGGCGTCGGTCTGTGGCAGTGGCACCGTCGCCTCGGCCGCGACGAGGTGCTCGACGCGGACCCGATGGTGATCGCCGAGTTCCACCCCGTCGGCGACGGGGTGAGCGAGTTCCGCGTCACCTCCGACGTCCGCCCGGGCCAGGTGGGGACCGTCGCCAACGAGCGGGTCGACCCAATCGATGTGACGGCCACGTTGCTCGACCTCGCCGTCCGTGGCTTCCTGCGCATCGAACAGTTCGACGTCGACGGCGCCATCGACTGGCGGTTCGAACGCCTCGACGCCGACCCGCAGCCGCTGCACCCCTACGAGCGCCTGTTGCTCGACGCCGTCGCGCCCGAAGACGAGCCGCCCGTGGCCGTCTCGCGGATCCAGGACCGCGTCGGACCCCTCGTCCCGCAGCTCCAGGATTCGCTCTACGCCGACGTCGTGGCCCAGGGCTGGTTCTCCAAGCACCCCGACGCCGCCCGCATCGACTCACGCAACATCGGCGCCGGCATCCTGCTGGTCGGGCTCATCGCCACGGGACTGCTCGCCTGGCTCACCTCCTGGGGTCTGGTCGGCATCGCCGTGGTGGCCGTCGGCGTGGCCTCGCTGTTCATCGCCGGAGAGATGCCCCGACGCTCCGCCACCGGCGTCCGCCTCCTCGCAGGCCTCCACGGCTTGCGTGCGATCCTCGCGCAGCAACGCTTCGACACGCTGCCCAAGGGTCACGAGCTCGCCGAGATCTCCAAGGTGCTCCCCTTCGCCGTCGTGCTCGGCGGCCGGGAGCGCTGGCTCGACGCGATGGTGGCTGCAGACCCCGACGACGACCCGGACCCCGAAGCGCTGCCGTGGTACCACGCCCCGCAGGACTGGCACCTGCGCCAGCTCCCCGCCTCCATCGACGCGCTCATCACGTCGATCCAGGGCCGCCTGTTCGGGCGCTGAGCAGCCGGTCAGCCGAGCAGGGTGCGAGTACGGGCCACGTCGTCGTGCATCTGCGCGATGAGCGCATCGACGTCCTCGAAGCGCTGCTGGCCGCGCAGCCGGTGCACGAACGACACCCCGACGGTGACTCCGTAGAGGCTGAGGTCGCGGTCCAGGACGTAGCTCTCGACGCGCCGCTCGAGTCCATCGAAGGTGGGGTTCGAGCCGACGGAGATCGCCGCCGCCATGGGCTCCGCGTCGGGCAGGTCGATGCGCTGCAGCCATCCGGCATAGACGCCGTCGGCGGGGACAGCCATGTCGTCGGGGACGATCAGGTTCGCCGTCGGGAATCCGAGCCCCCGGCCGCGGCGGTCACCGACGACGACCAGCCCGCGGAACTCGAACGGGCGCCCAAGGTGGGCCGCGGCCAGCTCGACGTCGCCGTCGGCGATGGCCTGCCGGATCCGAGTGGAGCAGGTGGTCTCCCCCGCCGCCGAGCTGAGTTCGACGGCCTCCACGACGTAGCGTCCCCGCCCCAGCTCCGCGAGGCGAGCCACGTCGCCTGCGGCCTTCGCCCCGAAGTGGAAGTTGCGTCCGACGACGATCCTCGTCGGCTGCAGCGGCAGCAGGAACTCGTCGACGAAGTCCTCCGGCGACATGCCCGCCACCTGCTGGTTGAAGCGCACCACGCGTACCTCGTCGGCGCCCGCGGCGCGCAGCAGCTCGAGCCGGGTGTGCAGGTCGGTGATGAGCTTCGGCGCATGATCGGGCCGCAGCACTCCCACTGGGTGCGGCCAGAAGGTCACGACGATGAACCTGCCGTCACCGCTGGTGCGGGCCCGATGCAGGACGGACTGGTGCCCGAGGTGCACCCCGTCGAAATTGCCGATCGCCACTACCGTCACGCCGTCACCCTATTCCAATCTCGTCGTCGGGGCCCACGAACACCGTGATCGGCGCAGCCTTGGACCCCTTCGGCCCGTACAGGGCGAGGAGCCTGCCCGAGGGCGCGAGCAGCCCGACGACCTCGGCATCCAGCCGAAGGTCCAACGCCCGACCGTAGGCGACGTCCCGCGCGGCACCCTCGTCCACCTCCAGCACCGGGAAGCTCCGACGGGCAGCCTCCGCCATGGTCATCATCGGCGGCGCCTGGTCGTCGAGGACGGTGGCGTCGTCGAGCGTGAATCCCCCCACGCGCGTGCGGCGCAGGCTCGTCAGGTGTCCGCCCACGCGCAGTGCCTCCCCGAGGTCGCGCGCGATGGCGCGAATGTAGGTGCCGCTGGAGCACTCGACGTCGATGTCCACGTCGAGATGGCGCCCCCTTCTGCGCAGCGCGAGGATGTCGAGTCTGTCCACGACGACGTCCCTCGGCTTGAGCTGCACCTCGGCCCCGGCCCGGGCCAACGCGTAGGCGCGCTTGCCGTCGACCTTGATCGCGGACACGGTGCTCGGCACCTGGCTGATCGCGCCCCTCAGCGGCCGGCATGCCTCCTCCAGCTGCTCGAGGGTGAGCTGCGATGCGTCGGCGACGTCGACGAGCTCCCCCTCGGCGTCGTCCGTGGACGAGCGTTGCCCGAGCCGTACCGTCGCCAGGTAGCGCTTGTCGTGCAGCGCGAGGTGGCCGAGCAGCCTCGTCGCCCGGCCCACGCCGAGGATCATCACACCGGTGGCCATCGGGTCGAGCGTACCCGCGTGCCCGATGCGGCGGATCCCCAGGATGCGCCGTAGCCGCGCGACAAGGGCATGGGAAGTGGCCCCCGACTGTTTGTCGAGGACCACCACACCATCGGCTGCCTGGCCGACGAAGACGCTCGTCACTCCTCGTCGGGCTTCTTGTACGGATCGGCGTCGCCCGCGAAGGCCTTGCCCTCACGCGCCTTCGCGACCTCGCGATCGCTCAGTTGGGCGCGGGCCAACACATCCTCGATGTGCCGGGCCTCCTCCTCGGTGGCGTCGAGCACGAACTCGAGCGTCGGCGTGTGCCGCAGCTTGAGGTGTGCGCCGACTGCCGTGCGGAGCATGCCCTTCGCGGACTCGAGCGCGGCGGCGCTGGCCGCGCGGGCCGCGTCGTCGCCGAGGACGGTGTAGAACACCGTCGCCTCCCTGTTGTCGCCGGTGAGCCGCACCTGGGTCACCGTGATGAATCCCTTGCGGGGGTCCTTCACACGGCGATCCAGCGTGGACGCGATGATCGTGCGGATCTCGTCGGCGAGCTTGGCGTTGCGTTGCCCGGGCATCAGTCGCGCTCCTGCTCGACCATCTCGAAGACCTCGATGACGTCGTCGACACGGATGTCGTTGTAGTTGTGGAGCGTGAGGCCACATTCGTAGCCCTCGCGCACCTCGGTGACGTCATCCTTCTCGCGCCGCAGCGACGCGATGGTGGTCTCGTGGATGACCACGCCGTCGCGGATGAGGCGGGCCTTGGCGTTGCGCTTGATGTGGCCGGAGGTGACCATACAGCCTGCGATGTTGCCGATCTTCGAGGAGCGGAAGATCTCGCGGATCTCCGCCTGGCCCATGACCTGCTCCTTGAAGATGGGCTTGAGCATGCCCTTGAGCGCCGCCTCGATCTCGTCGATCGCGTCGTAGATGACCGAGTACGAGCGGATGTCGACGTTCTCCTCGTCGGCCATCTTCGCCGCGTGCGGGGTGGGGCGCACGTTGAAGCCGATGATGACGGCCTTGGAAGCGGCGGCCAGCGAGACGTTGGTCTCGGTGATCGCGCCGACACCGCGGTCGATGACGCGGAGGCTGACCTCGTCGGAGACCTCGATCTTCGTGAGCGCATCCTCCAGCGCCTCCACGGAGCCCGCGCCGTCGCCCTTGAGGATGAGCAGCAGCTCCTGCGTCTCGCCCTTCTCGAGCTGCTCGAAGAGCTGATCGAGCGTCTTGCGGCGGCTCGTGCGGGCCTGCAGCGCGGCGCGCATGCGAGCCTCGCGCTTGTCCGCGATCTGGCGGGCCACCCGGTCGTCCTCGACGACCAGGAAGTTGTCGCCAGCGCCGGGCACCGAGGTCAGGCCGAGGACCTGCACGGGCATCGACGGGGGTGCCTCGTCGACGTTGTCGCCCTGGTCGTTGATCATCGCACGGACGCGGCCGTGGGCGGAGCCCGCGACGATCGAGTCGCCGATGTGCAGGGTGCCGCGGTGGACCAATACGGTCGCGACGGCGCCGCGCCCCTTGTCGAGGTGTGCCTCGATGGCCACGCCCTGGGCGGGCATGTCGGGATTGGCGCGCAGGTCGAGGGCTGCGTCGGCCGTGAGGACGATGGCCTCGAGCAGTTCGTCGAGGCCCTCGCGGGTCACTGCGGACACGTCGACGAACTGGGTGTCGCCGCCGTACTCCTCGGGCACGAGGCCGTACTCGGAGAGCTGGCCGCGCACGCGCACCGGATCGGCGCCCGTCTTGTCGATCTTGTTGACCGCGACGACGATCGGCACCTCGGCCGCGATGGCGTGGTTCATGGCCTCGATGGTCTGCGGCATGACGCCGTCATCCGCGGCCACCACGAGCACCGCGATGTCGGTCGACTTCGCGCCGCGGGCACGCATGGCCGTGAACGCCTCGTGGCCCGGGGTGTCGATGAAGGTGATGGCGCGCTCGACGCCGTCGACCTCGGCCTCCACCTGGTAGGCACCGATCTTCTGCGTGATGCCGCCGGCCTCACGGGCCTGCACGTTCGAGTGCCGGAACGCGTCGAGCAGCTTCGTCTTGCCGTGGTCGACGTGACCCATGACGGTGACGACGGGCGGCCTGGAGACCAAGTCGTCCTCGTCGCCGAGATCCTCGCCGAACTCGAGGTCGAAGCTCTCGAGCAGCTCGCGGTCCTCGTCCTCCGGGGAGACCACCTGGATGTCGTACTCGAGCTCGGCGCCGAGCAGCTCCAGCGTGTCGTCGCTCACCGACTGCGTGGCGGTGACCATCTCACCGAGGTGGAACAGCATCTGCACGAGCGCTGCCGCGTCCACGCCGATCTTCTCGGCGAGATCCGTCAGCGAGGCGCCACGGCGCAGTCGCACCGTCTGGCCGCCACCCTTGCGGATGCGCACGCCACCGATCGTCGGCGCCTCCATCTGGTCGAACTCTTGACGACGCTGCTTCTTGGACTTGCGACCGCGGCGACCTCCTGCGCCTCCGCGACCGAATGCACCCTGGGTGCCTCCGCGACGGCCACCGCGGCCCGTACCGCCGCCGGGGCCGCCCATCGGCGGGCCGAAGCCACCGGCACCGGCCGGCGCGGCACCACCGGGACGACCAGCACCCGGACGCCCACGCCCGCCGCCGCCGGGGCGGTTGGAACGCTGGGCGGCTTGGCCGAGCTGCGACGACTGGTGCTTGGGCATCATCGCCGGGTTGGGGCGCGGCATGCCCGAGGTGCCGCCGGGGCGCGGCATGCGGTTGGCGTCACCGCCCGGGGCTCCCGGACGTGGGCCCTGCCTGCGATCGCCTTCCGGACGCGGGCGACGCTGCTGCGTGCCCATGCCCTGGCTCGCCGCGAACGGGTTGTTGCCGGGGCGCGGCTGCCCCGGACGACGCGGCATGGAGCCCGGAGTCGGCGCGCCGGAACGCGGGCCGGGCGTCGGAGCACCGGGCCGCGGGGCGCCGGGGCGAGGACCGCCGGGACGCGGCGCACGGGGTGCCTCACCCTCTGGGCGACGGGGCGCCGGAGCGGGACGAGCGCCAGGAGCGGCGCCGGGACGCGGAGCACCGGGCCGCGGGCCGGGGACGGCACCAGCCGTCGGGGCGCCCGGTGCGGGCGTCGGGCGCGAAGGACGGGGTGCGGGAGCGGACTCCGGACGCGGCCCCTCTCCCGGCTCGGGAGCGCCAGGAGTGGCGCGCGGAGTCCGCGCAGCGACGCCGGGCTTCGGGGACGCGGGACGCGCCTGCGGCGCAGGCTTCGGCGCGGCTGGGGCGGGGGTGGCAGCCGGGCTGTCGGCACCGGCCGCTGGGGCGGACGCCTGCTTCTTGGGCGATCCGGCCTGGAATTGTTCGTGAATCCGGCGAACGACGGGGGCCTCCAGCGACGACGACGCGCCGCGGACGTACTCGCCCTGATCCTTCAACCAAGCAAGGAGCTCCTTGCTCGGGACGCCGAGTTCTTTTGCGATCTCATGAACGCGAGGCTTAGCCACTACTCTCCTTCAAGGGGCCCAGCCTCAAGCGGACTGGACCGGTCAGTTGTTGCTCATCGTCGGTTACTCATCGAGTGGTCATGAGCGTCAGCCCACCTTCTGGTAGCGCCCCGACGCGGGGCATGGAAACGATCGGCCCGAACGTGGGCCGTTGGCAATTGTATCGCGCCCGGCCGCCCAACGCGAACGGCGCGTCAACCGTCGACGGTGCGCAGCAGCTCCTGCAGCTCCGCCGAGGCCGGAAGCCCCCCGAAGGCCCGGGCCAGTGCGCGCCTGCGCACGACGAGGCCGACGCAGCCCTCGTGGAAGTAGGCGCCGCGGCCCGGCAACCGCGGGTTCGTGCCGAGGACGATCTGCCCGTCCACAGCCACGAGCCTCACCAGCGCGGCCTGATCGTCGGTCGCGCGGCAACCGATGCAGGTTCGTTCAGGCATGGCAGCGACCCTAGCAGGCCCGGCCGAGGCGACGATGCCCAGCACTTCCCCAGTCCTGGCACAGCCTCCCCACAGCGTGCGGGTGGACCGTGGAATCACGCCCCACTGAAAGGAGCCCGTCATGAAGAAGTCCACCATTGCCGCGATCGGCACCGTCACCCTGCTCGGCGCAGGCCTCGGGGTCGCCCAGATGGCGAATGCCGACGAAGCGACACCGAGCCCCAGCCCGAGCGCCAGCTCCAGCACCAAGGCGACCCCGTCCGACGGGTCGTCCTCCACCGACGACTCGCGTCCCCAGCGCCGAGGCCACGGCCATCGTGGCGGTCAGGGTGCGGACCTCAGCGCCGTCGCCGAGAAGCTTGGCATCGAGGAGAGCACCCTGCAGGAGGCCATCGACGCCCAGCGCGAGGCCCAGCGCAACGAGCGGCTCACCGACCTGGCCGAGCGGGCCGGCGTCGACGCCGACAAGCTCATCGAGGCCTGGGACGAAGCCAGCCCCCAGCGGGAGAACTGAGCGAAGTCGGAGGATGGAGCGGGGGCCCGGCCACCATGGCCAGGCCCCCGCTCGAAACGCTCTCTGGGCCTCAGAGCCCAGCGCACGTCGGGGGCGTGGCTGCGAACTGGAACGGCCCGAGGTTGAGATCGAGGCACTCCCCCTGGACGTCGGAGTCACGATCCACGGCCAGCGTGCCGCCGAACTCGCCAGCCCTGTTCGCGCTGTTGCCCACATTGTTCAGCACGAAGTAGACGACCCTCGCCTCACCGGGCTGAATCACGACGGAATCCTGCGGCAGCACGTTGTCATCCGGCTTCTCGAGGTACAGCAGCGGGGTGCCGTCCCCAGTCTTGCCGTCCGTGAATGAGATCCAAGCGTCTTTGGTACTGATCGTCACTGCCTTGTACGTGGTGTTCTGGAGCGTCAGCTTCACCATGTACGCGTGCTTGACGCTACCGTTGTTGCCGGGATACTTGCAGACGTTGTCGTAGTCCACCACCGTCGCGCACGACGACGAAGCAAACGCCGGAACGGCGGTCGCCACGGCGACGGCGGGAACCGTCCATGCAACGCCGGCGGCAACGGTGCGGCGCGACACCTTCTTGTGGGTCAGGTTGTCCATGCCTTCAGATCTCCTCAGACTCGGCATCGTGATGCCCGGAGGCATCCCCTCAACGCGGCGGACACCCGCCCCCCGCAGCGCACTCACCCGCGGTGACTACGACTCGAGCCACAGTATAGGCACGTTTGGCACGAACATGCCAGACCCATCTCGAATCCGTCTCGAGTCGGCGGACCCGACCCTCTCCGCGTCCGCCACTGGTGGCGTCCGTCAGGCCTGCGTGTCGGGCTGGATGTCGATCTTCCACCCGGTGAGTCGTGCCGCGAGGCGCGCGTTCTGGCCCTCGCGTCCGATCGCCAGCGAAAGCTGATAATCCGGCACGATGGCGCGGCACGCCTTGCCCGCCTTGTCCGTGATGATGACGTTCTGCACCTTCGCGGGAGACAGCGCTGCTGCCACGAACTTGGCCGGGTCCGCCGAATAGTCCACGATGTCGATCTTCTCGTCGCCCAGCTCGTTGGTCACGGCCCGCACCCGACTGCCATTGGGGCCGATGAATGCGCCCTTGGCGGACACGTCCGGATTGTTCGACGCCACGGCGATCTTCGTCCTGTGACCCGCCTCGCGCGCGATCTCCTTGATCTCGACCACGCCCTGCCCGATCTCCGGCACCTCCAGTGCGAACAGCTTCTTCACCAGCGACGGGTGCGTCCGGGAGACGACCACCTGCGGGCCGGAGGGTTCCCGTCGCACCGACACGATGAACACGCGCAGCCTGCGGCCGTGGGTGTACTCCTCGCCGGGCGACTGCTCGGCCAGCGGCATGATCGCCTCGAGCGTGCCGAGGTCGACGCGGACGGTCTTCGAGTCACGGTCCTGCTGCACGACGCCGGTGACGATGTCTCCCTCGACGCCGGCGAAGTGGCCGAACTTCTGATCGTCCTCGGCCTCACGGATGCGCTGCGTGATGACCTGCCTGGCCGTCGAGGCGGCCACGCGGCCGAAGTCGGCGGGAGTGTCGTCGAAGTAGCCGATGATCTGGTCGTCGTCGTCGAACTCGGGCGCGAGCACCGACACCTTGCCGGTCTTGCGGTCGATGTCGATCTTCACCCCGCGAAGGGCGTTGTCGGTCTTGTTGTAGGCGTTGAGGATGGCGTCCTCGAGGGTCTTCAACAGGTAGTCGGTGGGGATGTCGCGGTCGCGCTCGATGGCGCGCAGCGCAGCCATGTCGATGTCCATTGCTCAGGCCTCCTTGCGGTTCATCTCGATCTGCACCACTGCCTTGCGGATCGACTCCATCGGGAAGGTGCGGTGCGTACCGGTCACGTCGAGGACGGGACCCTCGTCGTCGACGCCGACGATGCGTCCGGTGACCTCGCCCTCCTCGAGTGTGAGCTTCACGAGTCGGCCATGGTTGCGACGGAAATGCTTCGGCTCGGTGAGCGGCTTCGACACGCCCCTGGACGACACCTCGAGCGTGTACGGGGCGTCCCCCGTGGCGGGGCTCTCGTCCAACGCGGCCGACACCGCCTGGGTGGCCTCCGCGATGTCATCGAGCAGCGGCCCCGTGCCGTCGGGCCCATCCCCGTCGACCGTGATGCGCAGGACCGCGCGCTTGCCGACGGGCGTCACGTCGAGCGCATCCAATTCGAGCCCGAATTGGGCGAGGATGGGCTCGATCAACTCGGCCAGTTGTGCTTCCTGCATCACCACTCCATATCCGATTGTCCTTCGGTTTTGCATCGAAGCGCCGCCCCTGGGAGCGACGCTCGTCCCACCAGCATACCCACTGGGCACAACGAATGTCCTAGGCTTGCAGCATGCCCGTGCCCCGCCGCAGCCTCGTGATCGGCGCCGCGCTGCTCGTCGTCGGATGCACCGGCGATCCGCGCATCGACGTGCCCGACGATGCCACACCCCGTGCGAGATCCTCCGCCGATGCCGGGCAGGACCCTTTGCTCGCCCGGGCCGCGGCAGCACTGACGGGGCTGGGGGACGTCGTCGCTGCTCACGACGACACGCAATGGCGGGCCGCGGCGCTCGCCCAGATCGACGACCAAATTGCCCGCTGCAACTCGGCCGACCCGTTCGCCGCCCCCTCCCCCGTCCACTCCGCGGCACCGGAGTCGTTCGCCAGCGTGCCGGAGGCGGTGGGCTCGGTCGTGTCGACGCTACGCGGTTGTGCCGACGAGGCCCCCGACGAGGCCCACCGACTCCTGTTCGTCTCGGCCGCCGCCGCGACGCAGGGCCTCACGAACACCGCCGCCGTCCCCGGCGAGGGCTCCGAGCCCACGGCCATCGCCTCGGTGCGGGCCGGGGATCAGCTCGCGCTCACCCATGTGTGGGCGCTCATCCAAGGGCTCGAGCTGGGGCTCGGACGCCTCTCCTCCTCGGACCCGCTTCGCGCTCGCCTGGCCGAACGGCTGCCCGCCGCGAAGCTGCTCCGCTCGGAGCTCCTCGGCAACCGGCCCTCGCCGTCGCAGCCCGCTGCCTTCGCGATGCCCGGCCCCATGTCCACCCCCGACGAGATCCGAGCCGGCTGGCAGCAGCTCGAGGTCCGCGTGCTCGAGGGGCTCGTGCTGCGTTCCGTCGCCCTCGCCGGCGACACGACCTGGGCAGCGCAGGTGGCCGCGGTACAGGCGTGTGGGGCGCGGGTCCCCCGCTGGCCCGGTTGGGAGTGAGTGGCCACTCACTGGCAAGTTTTGGTGGATAGACCAACCAAAATCTGCTGGTGAGTGCTCACTCACCAACCAAGCGGCAGTCCGGGCACGAGCCCAACACGCCGTCCCAACCCCGCTGCCGGAGCGCCCTCGCGACCACCCGCGCCACCTCGCACGCCCCGTGGATCACCTGCGTCCAGGTGAATCGCAACGTGACGACGCCGTGCCGCAGCGCATGCTCGTTGTCTCGCCGGGCGTCCCGCTCGGCGTCGTGGAACTGCCGTCCGTCCAGCTCGATGACCAGCCCGAACTCCTCGAGGTACACATCCACTCGCCCCACGTTGGACAAGCGGACCTGACGCATCACGCCGCCGAGCCCGTGCGGCAACATCACCAGCTCGTTGAACTCCCACTCGAGCACACTGTGGATGCCGTGCGCCTGCTGGTCGGTGAGGCGGGTCAGCAGCCGCGACTGCCGCTGTCTCGACCGCCCGGACATGTGGTGACGCAGCCTCGCCGCGGTCGTGCGGCGCTCGCCGATCGCCCGGGTCACTGCCTCGACGAGGTCGAGTCGGCTGGCCTCGTCGGCGTAGTCAAGGATGGAGTCCTCCAACCTCGTCGCCGACGGCTCCCCTCTCGATGATCGCTCGCCCACCCGAAACACCGCCTCGAGGTCCCCGTGGACGAGGGGCGCGCGGCGCTGCGGGACCCAGATGGTCACGCGCCGGGGCGGGCGCCGCACCACCCCGTGCAGATGGCAGGCGGCGCCCCCGCCGACGCTGGCGCCCTCGCCGCCACGCAGTACCGCAGCCCAGACGAACGCCTCCCATGTGACCTCGCCGTCGACGTAGATGCCGTTGCCGAGACGCACCCAGGAGGCGCTCAGTCGGCGTAAGGCCTCGCGCGACATCCCTGCGGCAACGACTTGCTGGGCCGAGACCGCGCCCCGTTGGACCTGCATGAGGCGCAGCAGCTCGTCGGGCATCTCCTGGCGTGGGAACATGCCCCGATCCTTGGCGAGCGGGGGCGCACGCCGCGAGGACTACGAGACGTCGGACAACACCAACTTCGCGCTGGGAAAGTGAGTGGCCACTCACTAGCAGATTTTGGTTGGTCTACCCACCAAAACTTGCAAGTGAGTGGCCACTCACCAGTGTTCAGCCCTGAACGAGCGCCAGCGCCTCCTCGACGATGGCGTCGACGGCCACCTCCCGCTTGGCGCCGGTGCGGCGATCGCGCAGCTCGAGCACGCCGTCGGCGAGACCTCGCCCCACGACGACGATCACCGGCATGCCGAGCAACTCAGCGTCCTTGAACTTCACCCCGGGGCTTGCCTTGCGGTCGTCGACGAGCACGTCCAGGCCGCGAGCCGACAACTCGGCCGCGACGCGCTCCGCCTCGTCGAACACCGCCTGCTCCTTGCCGGTGGCGACGACCTGCACCTGGTAGGGCGCCAGCGACACGGGCCAGCACAGCCCGAGCTCGTCGTGCGTGGCCTCCGCAATCGCGGCGATCGCCCGGGAGACGCCAATGCCGTACGAGCCCATCGTCACCGTGACGAGCTTGCCGTTCTCGTCGAGCACCTTGAGCCCGAGCGCCTCCGCGTAGCGGCGGCCGAGCTGGAAGATGTGCCCCATCTCGATGCCGCGCTCGAGCGTCAACGGGCCCGACCCGTCGGGCGACGGATCGCCGGCGCGCACCTCGGCGACGTCGATGACGCCGTCGGAGGAGAAGTCGCGGCCACAGGTGAGGTCCGCCACGTGGTAGCCCTCGACGTTCGCGCCGGTCAGCCAGCGGCTGCCGGAGACCACGCGCGGATCGGTCAGATAGCGAATCTTCGAGGCCGACTCCTCACCCAGAACCCGCTCGCCGTCCTTCACGGGGCCGATGTAGCCCCTGACCAGCGCCGGATGCCTGGCGAAATCGGCCTCACCGAATTCCGCCACCTCCGCCGGGGCCACCGCCGCTTCGAGACGCTTCTCGTCGACGGCGCGGTCGCCGGGCAGGCCGATGATGAGCGGCTCGCGTCGTCCGTCGGGATGGACGAGCATCACGACGACGTTCTTCAGGGTGTCCGACGCCAACCACTCGCGGTCCTCGCGCGGGAACAACGCATTCGCCTGCGCGACGAGGGTATCGATGGTCGGCGAATCCGGCGTCGGGTGCACGACGGCCGCGGGGGCGTCGTCGAAGGGGATCGGCTCGGGTGCCGGGACACGGACGGCCTCGACGTTGGCCGCATACCCGCCCGGGGAGCGCACGAAGGTGTCCTCTCCAATCGGGGAGATCGCCAGGAATTCCTCCGAGGCGGAGCCGCCCATCGCGCCGGCCATGGCGGAGACGATCACGTAGTCGAACCCGAGACGGTCGAAGATGCGCCGGTAGGCCTCCCGGTGCTTGCGGTAGCTCTCCGCGAGCCCCTCGTCGCTCACGTCGAACGAGTAGGAGTCCTTCATCACGAACTCACGCCCGCGCAGCAGGCCCGCGCGAGGACGGGTCTCGTCGCGGTACTTCGTCTGGATCTGGTACAGGGTGAGCGGAAGGTCCTTGTAGGAGCTGTAGAGGTCCTTCACCATGAGGGTGAACATCTCCTCATGCGTGGGCCCGAGCAGCATGTCCGCGTCCTTGCGGTCCTTCAGGCGGAACAGGTTCTCGCCGAAGTCCGTCCAGCGGTTCGTCGCCTCGTAGGGCTCCCGCGGCAGCAGCGCCGGGAAGTGCACCTCCTGCGCTCCGATGGCCTCCATCTCCTCGCGGACGATCGCTTCCACCTTCTGCAATACCTTCAGCCCCAGCGGCAGCCACGAGTACACGCCGGGGGCGGCGCGGCGGATGTAGCCGGCGCGCACCAGCAGCTTGTGGCTGGCGACCTCGGCCTCGGCGGGGTCATCGCGCAGCGTACGGACGAACAGGTTCGACATGCGGGAAATCACGGGCCAACTCTAGCCGCTCGCGCCCCGGTGCCGCGCGGCCCGACGAGCAGCGCCGGCTGGCTGCGCGGTCAGTAGTGCACCGTACTGAGCGAACCCACCGTGCGGAAGCCCAGCCGCTCGTAGGTGCGGATCGCGGCGTGGTTGAAGTCGTTGACGTAGAGCGACACCCTCGGGAAGCGACGCTGCACGTCGCGCAACATCTGCGCCAGCGCCGGGACCGCGAGGCCACGGCCGCGCAGATCGGGGCGCAGCCAGACACCTTGGAGCTGCACCTGGTCGAGGTGGCGGGGGCCGAGGTCGGCCTTGAAGATGACCTCCCCGTCCTCCACGATGCCGTAGGCGTCCGCACCCCTCAGCCGCTGCAGCACGAACGTCTCGTAGCCGGGCCCGTACTTGAACGGCGAGGCGCCAATCTCCGCCGTGTACATGTCGACCGAGGCCTGCAGGTAGGACTCGTAGTCGGCGTCGACGAGCTGCCGGACGCGAGGGTCGCCGTCGACGGCGCACGGCTCGTCGAGCAGCATCAGGGGCTGACGCTCGCGCACGTTGGAGCACGACGACCACATCTCGCCGTAGCGCTGCGACAGCCCAACGTACAGTCCCATCGCCTCGAAAGTGGGCCCGACGAGCGACGACGCCCTGCGCAATCTGCCGAGCTCACGCACGAACGCCGGCAGCGCCTCCGGCGCCGAGCGCGTCACGAAGACGGTGCCGCCGTCGAGGCAGAGGCCGTCGATCTCACCATCCGCGCCGAGGTGCGCGAGCAGGCGGCCCAGGCGTCGCCGGTCCATGCCGAACTCGGCCAGTTTCGAGGTGAGGAACAGGTGCTCCTCGGGGGCGCGCTCGAGGAAGTCCAACGCGGACCGCGCCTCAGAGCGGTCGAGCACGCGAACCTTCCCCACCGTCGACGCCTCCGGTGCCTCAGGAGACGGAGACCTGGGGCTCGCCGATTTCGCCCATCTCGTCGGCGATGCGGCGCGCTTCCGTGATGAGCGTCTCGACGATCTCCGCCTCCGGCACCGTCTTGATGACCTCGCCGCGGATGAAGATCTGGCCCTTGCCGTTGCCGGAGGCGACGCCGAGATCCGCCTCGCGCGCCTCGCCCGGACCATTGACGACACAGCCCATGACGGCCACGCGCAGCGGCGCAGTGATGTCCTTCAAGCCCTCGGTGACCTGCTCTGCGAGCGTGAACACGTCCACCTGGGCGCGACCGCACGACGGGCAGGAGACGATGTCGAGCTTGCGGGGGCGCAGACCCAACGACTCGAGGATCTTGTTGCCGACCTTGACCTCCTCCACGGGCGGGGCGGACAGGGACACGCGAATGGTGTCGCCGATGCCCTGGGCCAGCAGCGCGCCGAACGCGACGGACGACTTGATCGTGCCCTGGAAGGCGGGGCCGGCCTCGGTCACGCCCAGGTGCAGCGGGTAGTCGCACTGCTCGGCGAGCTGCTGGTAGGCGCGCACCATCACGACCGGGTCGTTGTGCTTGACGGAGATCTTGAAGTCGTGGAAGCCGACCTCCTCGAACAGGGACGCCTCCCACAGCGCCGATTCGACGAGTGCCTCCGACGTGGGGGCGCCGTACTTCGCGAGCAGGCGCTTGTCGAGCGAGCCCGCGTTGACGCCGATGCGGATCGAGACACCGGCCTCGCTGGCCGCCTTCGCGATGTCGGCGACGCGATCGTCGAACTGCTTGATGTTGCCGGGGTTCACGCGCACCGCCGCGCAGCCCGCCTCGATGGCGGCGAACACGTAGCGGGGCTGGAAGTGGATGTCTGCGATGACTGGAATCTTGGACTTCTTCGCGATGATCGGCAGGGCGTCGGCGTCATCCTGGCTCGGGCAGGCGACGCGGACGATGTCGCAGCCGGCAGCGGTCAGCTCGGCGATCTGCTGCAAGGTGGCATTGATGTCGGTGGTCTTCGTCGTGCACATCGACTGCACGCTGATGGGCGCGTCGCCACCGACGAGCACACTGCCCACCTTGATCTGTCGCGACTTGCGGCGCGGCGCGATGGTCACGGGTGCTGGTGCTGGCATGCCAAGGCTCACGGTCATGGTCGCGATTCTATCCCTTCGTGCACGTGTCGATGGCCGAGCGAGACCTCAGAAGAGCTGCAGTGGCGAGATGACGTCGGCGAGGATCAGCACGATGCCGCCGAGCAGCAGGAACCCGCCCACGACGTAGATCATCGGCAGACCCTTGGCCGTGTCGAGCGGACCCGGGTCGGGCTTGCCCGCGAGGCGGTACACGTGCCGTCGAAGCCACTCGATGATGGCGCCCGCGATGTGCCCGCCGTCGAGGGGCAGCAGCGGGACGAGGTTCAACAGCGCCACGAACAGGTTGACCGAGCCGAGCAGCGTGAACCACGTCGCCACCCTGTCGCCCAGCGAGATCGTCGGGTTGGTGCCGATCTCGCCCGCGATGCGCGAGGCGCCGACGATCGACAGCGGCGAATTGACGTCGCGGGGACGGCCGAGGACCAGGTCCTCCGCCACGTTGTAGACCCGCACCGGGAAACTCGCCAGCGCGACAGCCGACTGCTGGGTCATCGTCCACATCTGCTGCACCGTCGCGACTGGGCCAAGCCGCTGCAGCTCCACCGTCGGGCTGAAGCCGAGGAACCCGGCCTCGACGGTGCGCGTCGGGTCGAGTTTGTCCGCGACGTGGTTCAGCCGGGTGTGCACCGTCGGCAGCTCGACGCGCTGCCCGTCGCGCTCGACGACGACGCGCGCCTCACCGTCGCGATTGGCACGGATGAGCTCACTCAACTGCTCCCATCCGGTGATCGCCGTGCCATTGAACTCGACGATGCGGTCGCCCGCCTGCAGCCCTGCGGCGAGCGCGGGGGTGGCGGGATCGGCGTCGGTGCAGGTGCGGTCCTCGCGGTCGACGGCGATGACGCAGTCCTGGACGGCCGCGACGGAGGTCGTCGAGACATAGCTGCCGTGGGCGAGGTTGATGCCGAGGAAGATCACGAAGGCGAGCAGCAGGTTCATTGCCGGCCCGCCCAGCATCATGATGATCTTCTTCCACGTGGCCTGTTGGTAGACGAGCCGACCGTCGTCGGCGGGCGAGATCTCGTCCCATTCGACCGAGCGGGCGTCGTCGGCCAGGCGCGTCAGCCAGTTGCGTCGCTCGCCCGGCTTCGCAGGCGGATACATGCCCACCAGGCGCACGTAGCCGCCGAGCGGGATCCACTTGAAGCCGTACTCGGTCTCCCCCCGGCGAAACGACCAGATGCGCTTCCCGAAGCCGACGAAGTACTCGGTGACCTTGACGTTGAACAACTTGGCCGGCACGAGATGGCCCACCTCGTGCAGGGCGATCGAGGCCATGATGAGCGCGAAGAACAACAGCGCGAGCAGCACCGTGATGAGGATCGTCATCCGGCGGCCCCCGAGAGCTCCGCGGCGCGCGCCCGGCCCCAGCGATCGGCGGCGAGCACAGCCTCGACGGTGAGCTCGCCGTCGGGCACGTGGCCGGCTGCGAGGTGCTCGTCGAGGCAGGCCGCGATCGTGTCCGTGATCTCGAGGAAGCCGAGCCGGCCGTCGCAGAACGCGTCGACGCAGGCCTCGTTGGCGGCGTTGAACACCGCGGGGGCGGTGCCACCGGCCTTGCCAGCGCGGCGCGCGAGCTCCACGGCGGGGAACGTGTCCGCATCGAGCGGCTCGAAGGTCCACTGCGCGGGCTGCGACCAGTCGCAGGGGGCTGCCGCGTCCTCGAGCCGGCTTGGCCAGGTGAGGGCCAGGCCGATCGGCAGGCGCATGTCCGGCGGGGACGCCTGGGCGAGCGTCGACCCGTCGACGAACTCCACCATGGAGTGCACGATCGACTGCGGGTGGACCGTGACGACGATGTCGTCCAGGTCGACGTCGTAGAGCAGCGCCGCCTCCAGCAGTTCGAGGCCCTTGTTGACGAGGGTGGATGAGTTGATGGTGATGACCCGTCCCATCGCCCAGGTGGGGTGGGCCATGGCCTGCTCGAGTGTCACGTCCCGCAGCTCGTCACGCGACCGGCCCCGAAACGGCCCGCCGCTGGCGGTCAGGATCAGCCGACGGACCTCGTCGCGGCGTCCCCCGCGCAGCGCCTGGGCGAAGGCGGAGTGCTCGGAGTCGACCGCGACGATCTGCCCCGGCCTGGCCGCTTCGGTCACGAGCCGGCCGCCGATCACGAGGGACTCCTTGTTGGCCAGTGCGAGCGTCGTGCCCGCGGCCAGCGCGGCCAGCGTCGGCTGGAGGCCCGCAGCGCCGGTGATCGCGTTGACGACGACGTCGCACGCCATCCCGGCCAGTTCGGTCGATGCCTCGGGCCCGAGCAGCAGCTTCGGCAGGCGGTACTCCCCCGCGTCCCAGCCCCGTGCCCGCGCCGCGGCGTAGAGCGCCTCCTGCAGCTCCCGCGCCTTCGATGCCCTGGCCAAGGCCACCACCTGCGGCGCGAACTCCACGATTTGTCGCGCCAGCAGCTCGACGTTGCTGCCGGAGGCGGACAGTCCCACGACGGTGAACTGGTCGCGTCGCGTCGCGATGACGTCGAGGGTCTGGGTGCCGATGGACCCCGTGGATCCGAGGAGGACTACGTTTCGCACGACGACCAGTCTGGCACGGCCCGCCAACCGCCGCGTCGTCGCCGCGCCCGCCCCTGCGGTGCCGTGGCAGGATGGCTGGCATGGCCTTGGCAGCATGTCCCCCGCCCGGCACGGCAACCCCCGCGTCGATCTCCGCGTGGGCCGACGAGCACGACTACCGCGTCGAACGCCTCGTGTGGCGCAGCGGGCGCGGCGACGTCACCGCACTGCTCGTCCGCGACGGTCACCCGCGGCTCTACGCCAAGGCCAGCGACCATGGCCTGCTCGACGAGGCTGAACGCCTGTCGTGGCTCCACGGACGCTTCGCCTCGCCGGCGATGGCGGACTTCGTCGCCGGCGACGAGTCGCTCATCGTCACGCACGCGCTCGACGGAGAGTCGGCGACGTCGTCGCGGTGGCGCACCGCCCCGGCGACGGCGGCGCGCGCGATCGGCGAGGGGCTGGCCCGGCTGCACAGCCTCGATCCGTCGTCGTGCCTGTTCGACGCCCCCGAGTGGCTCTCCGACGACATCGGCGACGAGTTGGTGATCCTCCACGGCGACCCGTGCGCCCCCAACACCATCGTTGCTCCGGACGGTTCGTTCGCAGGCATCGTCGACGTCGGCCAGCTCGGCCCGGGCGATCCGTGGGCCGACTTGGCAATCGCGAGCTGGTCCCTCGACTGGAACTTCGGGCCCGGCCATGCGCGGCACCTGTTCGACGCCTACGGCGTCACTCCTGATGAGGACCGCATCGCCCACTACCGCAGATTGTGGGGCCCGCCGCCGCTCTGACGCCGCGGCCGGGCAGCCAGCGGCCCCCGGCAGCGTCAGCACCGGGGGCCGCAGACTGGACAGATCAGACCACGCCGAAGGCGTGCATCGCGTTGGCGACCTTCTCGAAGCCCGCGATGTTGGCGCCGGCGACATAGTCACCAGGCATCCCGTAGCTCTCGGCCGTCTCGGCGACGAGCTCGTGGATGTTGACCATGATCTCCTTGAGGCGCTTCTCCGTGTACTCGAAGTCCCACGAGTCACGCGACGCGTTCTGCTGCATTTCCAGCGCGGAGGTGGCCACACCGCCCGCGTTGGCCGCCTTGGCGGGGCCGAAGAGCACGCCCGCCTTCTTGAAGGCCTCGATCCCTTCGGGGGTGGTGGGCATGTTGGCGCCCTCCGCGACGCACACGACGCCGTTCTTGATCAGGGTCTCCGCGTCGTCGCCGTTGAGCTCGTTCTGCGTCGCCGACGGGATCGCCACCTGCGCCGGCACGTCCCAGATGTTGCCGGACGTGCCGAGCCTCGCCGACGAACGGCGCTCGACGTAGTCCTTGACGCGGCCGCGCTCCACTTCCTTGACTTGCTTGAGCAGATCGAGGTCGACGCCGGCCTCGTCGACGACGTAGCCCGAGCTGTCCGAGAAGCCGATGACCTTGGCGCCGAGCTCCTGCGCCTTCTCGATGGCGTAGATGGCGACGTTGCCCGAGCCCGAGACCGTCGCGGTCTTGCCGTCGAAGGAATCGCCGCGGGTGCGCAGCATTTCCTCGGCGAACCAGACGGTGCCGTAGCCCGTGGCCTCCTTGCGCACGAGCGAGCCGCCCCAGTCGAGCCCCTTGCCGGTGAGGACACCGGCCTCGTATCGGTTGGTGATGCGCTTGTACTGCCCGAAGAGGAATCCGATCTCACGCCCGCCGACGCCGATGTCGCCGGCCGGCACGTCGGTGTACTCGCCGAGGTGACGGTAGAGCTCCGTCATGAACGACTGACAAAAGCGCATGACCTCCCCGTCGGAGCGGCCGTGCGGATCGAAGTCCGAGCCGCCCTTGGCGCCGCCGATGGGGAGTCCGGTCAGCGAGTTCTTGAAGATCTGCTCGAAGCCCAGGAACTTGATGACACCCAGGTAGACGCTCGGATGGAACCGCAGGCCACCCTTGTAGGGGCCGAGCGCGGAGTTGAACTCGACGCGGAACCCGCGGTTGACCTGGACCTCACCCTTGTCGTCGGTCCACGGCACGCGGAAGATGATCTGCCGCTCGGGCTCGCAGATGCGTTCGAGCATCTTCCACTCGAGGAACTCGGGGTGCCGCTTGATCACGGGCCCCATCGACTCGAAGACTTCGCGGACCGCCTGGTGGAACTCCACCTCCCCGGGGTTGCGGGCCACGACGGTGTCGAAGACCGACTCGAGTGCTTGCTCCATGCTCGCTCCAATCGCAGTGTCGCACCGCAGCGGCATGTTTCCGACAGCCCGCGGCGCGTTCGGTTGACGCCTCCTACCGGGCGTCGGACAAGCTCAATACTGCCATGCTAGGGTCATCCCCCACGAACGGGTTCTCACCCCTCGGATGAACGGCGGCCGCGACGGACACAAGGCCTTGTCGTGGGCCGATTGCGGTCCTTGCGAGCTCAGGGGTGCGTGGCCGCGAGTTGGCCGCACGCGCCGTCGATCTCCTGCCCGCGGGTATCGCGCAGTGTCACCGGCACACCGTGGCCCTCGAGGGTGGCGATGAAGGCCCTCTCGTCGGCCTTGCGCGATGCGGTCCACCTGGACCCGGGCGTCGGGTTCAGCGGGATCAGGTTGACGTGCACCCAGCCCCATTCACCGCGCCTGCGCAGGACGCGGGCGAGCTGGTGCGCATGCTCGACCGAGTCATTGATGTCGCGCATCATCGCGTACTCGATCGACACGCGGCGCTTGGTGGTCTGCGCGTACTGCCAGGCCGCCTCGACGACCTCCTCGACGTTCCAGCGCTCGTTGATCGGGACGAGCTCGTCGCGCAGAGCGTCGGTCGGGGCGTGCAAACTGAGCGCCAGGGTCAGCGGGAGGCCCTCGTCGGCGAGCTGCCGAATCTTGGGCACGAGGCCGACGGTGGAGACCGTGATGCCCCTCGCGCTCATGCCGAAGCCGTTGGGACCGGGGGCCAGGAAGGTGCGGATGGCGCCGATGACGGCGGAGTAGTTCGCCAAGGGCTCCCCCATGCCCATGAAGACGATGTTGTTGAGCCGGCCCGTCGTGCCCGGGATGAGCCCCTGGGCGAGCATCTGGTCGGCGGCGAGGACCTGGGCGACGATCTCGGCCTGCGAGAGGTTGCGCTTCAGCCCGCCCTGCCCCGTCGCGCAGAACGGGCAGGCCATGCCGCAGCCCGCCTGGGACGAGATGCACAGGGTGGTGCGGCCCGGGTAGCGCATGAGCACCGACTCCAGCAGGGCGCCGTCGTGCAGGCGCCACAGCGTCTTGACGGTGCGTCCCGCGTCGGCGGTCTGCTGCGTGACCTGCTCGAGCAGGCGCGGAAAGAGCTGCTGGCCGAGCTCGACGCGGATCTCCGCCGGGAGGTCGGTGAATCGCGACGCGTCATCCTCCAGCCTGTCGAAGACGTGCCGGGAGATCTGGTCGGCCCGATACCTGGGCAGCCCCATCGCCACGACGGCGTCCTTGCGCTCGTCGACGGAGAGGTCGAACCAGTGCTTCGGGGGCTTGCCGCGCCGGGGCGCCTCGAAGACGAGTGGGAGCCTACGGACGGGATCGGTGGTGTCGGTCATGTCAGGGTCCCATCGCAACGTTGAGGACGAACCAGCCCACGGGGAAGGCCATGAGCATCGAGTCGAGCCGGTCCATGATGCCGCCGTGGCCGGGCAGCAGGTTCGACATGTCCTTCAGCCCGACTTCGCGTTTGATGAGCGATTCGGTGAGATCTCCCATCGTCGCGGCGATCGAGACGAGGATGCCGAGTGGCACGCCGATCCACCACGGGATGCCGAGCAGCCACTGCGTGCAGACCGAGGCGACGAGCACCGTCGCCAAGACTCCACCTGCGAATCCCTCCCAGGTCTTGTTGGGGCTGATCCGCGGGGCCATCTTGTGCCTGCCGAGCAGCACCCCGGTGCCGTAGGCGCCGGTGTCGGAGGCGATCACGCAGAGGATGATCGTCCAGATGCGCTGCGGGCCGTTGTCGGGGGCGATCAGGAGGGCGACGAACAGGCTGATCAGCGGGATGTAGGCGATGATGAGCGAGCTGGCGGCGATGTCCCGCACGAAGCCTTCCGGATGCCCGCGGAACAGTCGCGCCAGGATGCTCGCCAACACGGTGCCGCCCAGGGAGGTGACGATGAACGTCATCGGCGAGACACCCAACCCTGGGTAGGTCGACACGACGAACACGCCCACCAGGGTGATGATCGTGCCCAGGACGATGGGCACCCACTCCGCGTGCATGTCAATGCGCGCGAGGGCCTTCGCGACCTCGACCACGGCCAGCGAGAGCAGGATCGTCACGTAGGCGACGAACAGCCACTCGAACCACACGAGGCCGACGACGATCGGCACCATGAGCGCAACCCCCACCCCGATCGCGGCAGGGAGGTTCCTGCCCGCCTTCGGGGTGGTGCGGGTGGGCTGTGAGGGGTGGCTCAAACCTCCAACAGCTCCTTTTCCTTGACCTTGAGCACGTCGTCGATCTGCTCCACGAACTTCTTGGTGGTGGCGTCGATCGACTTCTCGGCGCGGGAGAGATCGTCCTCGCTGATCTCGCCGTCCTTCTCGGCCTTCTTCAGCGCGTCCATGGCGTGCCGCCGCGCGTTGCGCACGACGATGCGGGCGTCCTCGGCCTTCTGCTTGGCGAGCTTGGTGTACTCCTTGCGGCGCTCCTCGGTCAGTGCCGGCATCACGCAACGGATGGAGTTGCCGTCGTTGCTGGGGTTGACGCCGAGGTCGGCGTCGCGGATCGCCTTCTCGATGGCGTTGATCGAGCTGCGATCGAAGGGGGTGATGAGCATGGTCCGCGCGTCGGGCGCGGTGAACGTCGCGAGCTGCTGCAGCGGCGTCGGCGCACCGTAGTACTCGACGGTGAGCTTGTTGAACATGGCGGGGTGCGCACGCCCGGTGCGGATGGTGGCCAGGTCCTCACGGGCGTAGTCGACGGCGGCCTCCATGGCCTGCTTGGCTTGCTTCTCGGTCTCGGCGATCATCTCGCGATCGTTCCTTCCTGTCTGTGGCTGTTCGGTGAAGTGGGGCGCCTGTTCAGCGCGAGACGGTGGTGCCGATCTCGTCGCCTGCGATCACGCGTGCGATGTTGCCCGGCTCGGAGAGGTTGAAGAAGATGAGGTCGAGGTCGTTGTCACGGGCCAGCGAGATGGCCGTCGCGTCGGCCACCTTCAGGTCCTTCGCGAGAAACTCGTCGTAGCTGAGGCGGTCGTACTTGCGCGCCTCGGGGTTGCTCCTCGGGTCGGAGTCGTAGACGCCGTCGACGCCGTTCTTGCCCATGAGCAGCACCTCGGCACCGATCTCCAGCGCGCGCTGGGCTGCGACGGTGTCCGTCGAGAAGTAGGGCATGCCGGATCCTGCGCCGAAGATCACGAGGCGGCCCTTCTCCATGTGCCGCTCGGCGCGACGGGGAATGTACGGCTCGGCGACCTGCCCCATGGTGATCGCGCTCTGGACCCGCGTGTTGATGCCTTCCTTCTCGCAGAAGTCCTGCAGCGCGAGGCAGTTCATGACAGTGCCGAGCATGCCCATGTAGTCGGCCCGGTCCCGGGCCATGCCGTTTTGGGACAGCTCGGCCCCCCGGAAGTAGTTGCCGCCGCCGACGACGACCGCGACCTGCGTCCCGTTGCGCACCACGTCGGCGATCTCCTTCGCGATGGCCGAGACGACCAGCGGATCGACGCCCAACTTGCCGCCGCCGAACACTTCGCCGGAGAGCTTGAGCAGTACGCGCTTGAACGGTTCGGCCATGGGGATCCTCAATCTACGGGCGTGCGCCGCGCGGAAACCCACGCGGCGCACGCCACTTTACTGTATTTGCCGCGGCCCCGCCCCGGATCGGGCGGGCCGCACGGTGTCAGCCCTGGACCGCGAAGCGGACGAAGCGGACGACCTTCATGCCAGCGGCCTCGAGGACCTTGCCGACGCTCTGTTTGTCCTCCCAGACGGCCATCTGGTCGACGAGGCAGACGTCCTTGAAGAAGCTGCCCACGCGTCCCTCGATGATCTTCGGGAGCGCCTTCTCGGGCTTGCCCTCCTCCTTGGCGGTGGCCTCGGCGATGCGCGCCTCGTTGGCGACGATCTCCTCCGGCACCTCGTCACGGGTGACGTACTGGGGCATCATCGCGGCGATCTGCATGGCCACCTGGTGCGCGAGCTCCTCCGAGCCGCCCTCGTACTCGACGAGCACGCCGACCTGCGGGGGAAGGTCCGAGGCGCGCCGGTGCAGGTACAGGTGGGTGGTGCCCTCGAAGTTGGCGACGGCCGCGAGGCTCAGGTTCTCGCCGGTCTTCGCACCGAGGGCCTTGACGGCGTCCTCGACGGTCTGGTCGCCCAGGGCAGCGGCGTTGGCGGCGGCGACGTCGGCCACGCCAGCGGCGGTGACTGCGCCGACGATGTCCTCGGCGAGCGCGACGAACTCGGCGTTCTTCGCGACGAAGTCGGTCTCGGCGGCGAGCTGGATCAGGACCCCGTCCTTGCCCGCGACGATGCCGTTGGTGGCCTCGCGGTCGGCGCGCTTGGCCATCTTGGCCAGGCCGTGCACGCGCAGGATCTCGACGGCCTGATCGAAGTCGCCCTCGGCCTCGGTGAGAGCCTTCTTGGCGTCCATCATGCCCGCGCCCGTGGCGTCGCGGAGCTTCTTCACATCAGCGGCGGTGATTGCCATTGGGTGATCCGTTCTGATTCGTTGGTGATTACTTGGACTCGGTCTCGGATGCGGCCTCGGCGGCGTCGGCCTCGGCAGCCTCGGGGGCGTCTGCCTCGACGGCCGGAGCCTCGGCGTCGGCGCCCAGGAGCTCACGCTCCCAGTCAGGCATGGGCTCGGCCTCGACCTCGGCGCCCGCCTTGCCCTGCGAGCGCTCGATGAGGCCCTCGGCGACGGCGTCGGCGATGATGCGGGTGAGCAGGCCGACGGAGCGGATCGCGTCGTCGTTGCCCGGCACTGCGTAGTCGACCTCGTCGGGGTCGCAGTTGGTGTCGAGGATGCCGACGACGGGGATGTTCAGCTTGCGCGCCTCGTCGACGGCGAGGTGCTCCTTCTTGGTGTCGACGACCCAGACCGCCTGCGGGGTCTTGGCCATGTCGCGGATGCCGCCGAGGGTCTTGGACAGCTTGTCCTTCTCGCGCTCGAGGCCGAGCAGCTCCTTCTTGGTGAGGCCGGAGGCGGCGACGTCCTGGAGGTCCATCGCCTCGAGCTCCTTGAGGCGCGCGACGCGCTTGGAGACGGTCTCGAAGTTGGTGAGCATGCCGCCGAGCCAACGCTGGTTGACGTAGGGCATCCCGACGCGGGTGGCCTGCTCGGCGATGGCCTCCTGGGCCTGCTTCTTGGTGCCGACGAACAGCACCTGCCCGCCGCGGGCGACCGTCGACTTGACGAACTTGTAGGCCTTGTCAATGTAGGTCAGCGAGAGCTGGAGGTCGATGATGTAGATGCCGTTGCGCTCGGCGAAGATGAAGCGCTTCATCTTCGGGTTCCAACGACGGGTCTGGTGCCCGAAGTGCACACCGTTCTCGAGCAACTGGCGAGTGGTCACGACGGCCATGGCCGTCTCCTTTCGCGGCCGCGCATGGCACGGCCATTCTCGGGCGGGCGCGATGCCCGCAGTGGTTGGTCCTGATGCGCTCGGCCACCCCCACCCGCCGAAGCGGGACCACAGGAGCGGCCGGGGGCAAGCCCCCACGGCGCATGCGTAGTCACCCACAGGTGCGGGTGCGCAGGCGAGTCTACAGGGCAACCTCCGGCAAGCACCAACCCGCGCGTGGGGGCAGAGTTGTCCACAGATTTCCGATTCGATGCAACTTTCGCGGCGCGCGGTACGACAACGATGGTATGCGCAGATTCCTCCTTGTCCTGCTCGCAGCCACGCTGCTGCTCGCCGCTCCGGCCTCCGCCCGCGCCGACGGGCTCTCCCTGGTCATGCCCGTCGACGGGCCGGTCACCCGCGGCTTCGCGCTCGGGCCCACCCCCTATTCCCCCGGCCATCGCGGCGTCGACATCGCCGCACCCGACGGGTCGCCGGTGCGGGCAGCGGCTCAGGGGGTCGTCCACTTCTCGGGACGTGTGGCCGGGCGAGAGTCGGTGTCGATCGATCACGGCAACGGGCTGCGCACCACCTACACCCCTGTGGCAGGCAGCGTCCGCGTAGGCGACGTGGTGCGGTCCGGGGACGTCATCGGCACCCTCCAGCGCGGGCACTGCAGTTCCTCGTGCCTGCATTTCGGGCTGACCGACGGCACCGACTACCACAATCCGCTCTCGTATCTCGGCCACCGCACGGTGCGGCTGCTGCCGATGGGCGCCGAGCCCGTCGCCCGCACGGTCCTGCCTGCCGCCGTCGTCCCCGTCACAGACGGGCCGCTCGTGCCCGGCCTGGCGCCCGTGGCCGGGCGGGTCACGTCGCGGTTCGGGATGCGCATCCATCCGGTGACGGGTGTCTACAAGCTGCACGACGGGGTCGACTACGGCGCGCCCTGCGGCACGCGCATCACGACGCCGTGGGCCGGCACCGTCGTCCGCCGCGACGTCAGCCGCGGCTACGGCTACCGCGTCCACGTGCGGCACGCGAACGGCCTCGTCACCGCCTACGCCCACCTGCCGCGGTTCGACGTCGGCGTGGGCCAGCAGTTGGCGGCAGGCGCCACCGTCGGCGAGGTCGGCAACACCGGCTACTCGACGGGCTGCCATCTGCATTGGATGGCGTGGCGTGACGGGGTGCTCGTCGACCCACTGACGCTGCTGGGATGACGGCCCGGTCAGGCGCGCGGGTGGGCTTGGCGGTAGGCCTCGCGCATCCGCTCGGAGCTGACGTGCGTGTAGATCTGCGTCGTCGCCACCGACGCGTGGCCCAGCATTTCCTGCACGCTGCGAAGGTCGGCGCCGCCGTCGAGCAGGTGTGTCGCCATCGCGTGGCGCAGCCCGTGCGGCCCGATCTCCGAGCCCTCCCCGGCGGCCGCAGTGGCGGCGTGCACCACCCGACGGGCCACTCGCGGATCCAACGCCCCTCCGCGCGCACCGAGGAACACCAGCGGCGGGCTGTCGGGGCGCAGCACCTCGGGGCGACGCGCAAGCCATGCCCGGATCGCTGCCGCGGCGGGGTCACCCAGGGGCACGACGCGCTCCTTGCCGCCCTTGCCGCGCACCCGGACGGTGCCCGCCGCGAGGTCGACGTCGTGCAGGCCGAGGCCGCAGAGTTCGGAGACGCGCAGTCCGCTCGAGTACAGCAACTCGACGACGGCCAGGTCCCGGGCCGCGATCGCGTCGTCGTCCTCGGCCTGCCGGGCCGCGGCCGCATCCATGACGTCCGTGACCGTCTGGGTGGGCAACACCTTGGGCAGCCGGCGGGTGCGTTTCGGCGCCTGCAGCCGCGACGCCGGGTCCGTGGGGACGAATCCTTCGCGGGCGGCCCACGCGAAGAATCCGCGCGCGCACGCCACGCGGCGCTGCAGCGTGCTGGCCGTCTTGCCTTCGTCGGCCATGACGGCCAGCCAGCGGCGCAGGTGCGCGAGCGTCACGCGTTCCGGCTCTGGGGCGAGCACGGCGAGGGAGCCGAGGTCGGTGACGTAGGCGCGCACCGTGTGTGGCGAGAGGCCACGGTCGCGGGTGAGGTGCGCCGCGTATTCGTCGATGAGCGCGTCCCAGTTGGCCATGTCTTCGACACTACGGCGCGTGCGGGCATAATGTCCGGAGCGAAACGTCGACCACGAGGATTGGGGCCATGACCAACACCGAGGACACCCGCACCGGCGGCAAGGTGCTACCCATCACGCGCTGGGGCACCCCGGTGATGCATGAGGTGACGAAGCCGGTCGAGCACTTCGATGAGGAGCTGCACCAGCTCGTGCGCGACATGTTCGCGACGATGGCCGCCGCGGACGGCGTCGGGCTCGCCGCGACGCAGGTGGGGCTCGGGTTGTCGGTGTTCGTCTACGACTGCCCCGACGCGGACATGGTGATGCGTCGTGGCGTCGTCTGCAATCCCGTCGTCACGCTGCCGGAGGGCAAGGACCGCGTCCTCGACTCCTCCGAGGAGGGATGTCTGTCGCACCCCGGCGGGTACGCGTCGGTGTCGCGGCCCGACCGCGCCGTCTGCCACGGGCTAGACGAGTTCGGCAACCCTGTCGAGGTCATTGGCACCGGCCTGCTGGCTCGTTGCCTCCAGCACGAGACCGACCACCTGAACGGCACGGTCTACGGCGACCGCATCCCGAGCCGCGCCCGCCGCAAGCTCGACAGGGAGGTGGCCGACCTCGCGTGGCGCTACCCCGACGACTGGCCGGTCTCACCGAAGCTCACGGCCGCGGTGCCGCCCGGCGCCGCCGAGTAGGGCCAGCAGAGTAGTGCTGCCGGACCTCGGGCTCACTGCCCGTCGTCGCCGCGCAGGGCCCCCTTCGAGCGTTCGTCGATGGTGAAGCGCATCAGCGAGATGCGCCCCTGTTCGTCGAGTTCGATCTCCAGCTCACCGTCGGAGCACGCGAGCACCAGCCCCTTGGCGGAGCCGCGGGCGGTCACGTCGGCGCGCATGTCGACGTAGGCCTCCAGCGCCTCGACGTGGTTGCGCAAGGCCCCGCTGGCCAGTGCGTCGCCGATCGCCCGCTGCACCGCCACGACCCGCGACGGTCCGAGGTCGAAACCCTGGAGCAGGAAGTAGGCGACGCCGTGCTGGGTGGGTACCCGGCGCAGCGTGCCGTTGCCGGTGATCCGTACGGCCGCCGAGACGATGCGGGCGGCCGTGGTCTCTTCGGCCACCGGCACGTTCGCCGTCGACAGTTCGGGGATGTTCGCGTGCTCGGCGAAGATCCGCAGGTTGTGGGCGATCTCGATCGCGGCGGGAGGGAAGCCGTTGACGTTCTCCCAGCCCCACAGGAGGGAGTTGTCCAGGCTGGAGAAGGTGCCGAGGAAGTGGGCTCGGTAGGTGAGGCCGAGATCGGGGTATTGGGCCTCGGGGGCTGGCTGGGCGGCAAGGTCGACGGCGAACCGGGGTGCCGTCCGATGGCGGTCGTCGAAGGCGAACGTCGTCTCCGCGAGGAGGATCGAGGCCTGCTCGACGAGCTGTTCGAGGGGGTCGCGATGATGGTCCAAGGAGATGGTCGGCATGTCCGCCACGCTACGCGATGGGCGGATCACGGACGCCCCGCGCACCCGTCGTCGGGGGCTGCGCTAGCCTCGCAGGGTGAAGATCGACCGCATGACGCTGCTCATCCTGAGCGCGTTGACCCTGGCGTTCCTCCTGCCCATCTCCGGTCGCCCCGCCGAGATCTACGACGTGGTCACGAAGGTGGCGGTCTTCGTCCTGTTCTTCGGCTACGGTGCCCGCTTGAGCACCGCCGAGACGCTGGCCGGCATCAAGCACTGGCGGCTGCACCTGATGATCCTCACGTTCACGTTCGTGGTCTTCCCGCTGCTGGCGCTGCCGTTGTTCCTCATCCCCGATGGCGTGGTCACCGACACCGTGCGTGCCGGGCTGATCTTCCTGTGTCTCGTGCCGTCGACGGTCCAGTCGTCGATCAACATGACGTCCCTGGCGGGCGGCAACATTCCGGCCGCGATGATCTCCGCCACCGCGTCGAACGTGCTCGGCGTGGTGCTGACGCCGATGCTCGTCATGTTGATGCTGCCGACCACCGGCAGCGGCTTCTCGTGGGAGATCGCGCTCAACGTGTTCGTGCAGCTGCTGTTGCCGTTCATCCTGGGCCAGCTCTCGCGCGTCGTGACGGCGCAGTTCATGGCGCGTCACAAGCAGCGGCTGAAGCTGCTGGACCAGGGCGTCATCATCCTCATCGTCTACGGGGCATTCTCGGAGATGTTCTCGAGCGGCCTGTGGCGTCGTCTCGGCTGGAGCGACCTGCTCGTCACCCTCGGCTTCACGCTGCCCCTGCTGGCGTTCATGCTGTGGCTGACCTGGCACGCGGCCGGATGGCTCGGTTTTCCGCGCAAGGACAAGATCGCCATCATGTTCTGCGGCACGAAGAAGTCGCTGGTGACCGGGGTGCCGATTGCCTCGGTACTGTTCCCCGCGTCCATGGTGAGCATGCTCGTCGTGCCGCTGATGATCTACCACCAGGCGCAGATCATCACGTCGAGCATGCTCGCGGCCCGGCTTTCGGCGACCACGCCACCGGAGGACGTCGACGCCTGACGGCGGGGTCGCTCCTCACCCGATGCGCTCGGCGACGATCGCCCGCGCGGCATCCCGGTCGGGGGCGTCGGAGCCGTTGATCGTCGGCACGTCGGCGAACACGATGTGCTCGACGGCGAGCCCCAGCTCGCGCGCCCGCCGCCGCAGTGCACCACGGACCGCCTCCGAGGGAGCGCTCGCCTGCGCGAGCACCGCGAGGCGGTCGTCGCCGTCGCCGGTTGGCACGCCCACCAAGAGCGCGACGTCGACCCCGTCGACGGCCAGCCTGGGCTCGTGGAGGCCAGCGTGGATGATCCGATCGCCCCACCAGATCACGTCGGCGCGCCGGCCCTGCCACCACAGGTCGCGCCCCTCCAGCGCGCCCCGCTCGCCGATGGGCACCTCGTCGAGCCAGCCTCCGTCGACGATCCGCGGTGCCATCGAGGTGCCCGAGAAGATCAGCTCGCCGTCGACGATGCGGGCCTCGACCCCGTCGAACAGCCGCCCGACGTGCTCCCCCTGCTGCGCGTGGACCCGCTGGCTGAGCGACTCGACCGCCGCCACGGGGTAGACCTCGGGTGTCGCGAAGACGCCGATGGCCTCGTCGGCGCCGGCTGCGCGCAGTCGGGCGAGCAGCCCGGCGGTGGCCGGGGTGGCGAATGCCCGGCCTCTCGGCGCCGCGCCCGCGGACAGCGCGAGGCGCCATTGGCGCGCGGTGAGCCACGTGTGGGAGGGGCGCCACTTGGCGAATTGGCGGGCGAGTCGTCGGGGGTCGGCCCGGGGCACCACGATGGGCAGGTCCACGGCCAGCGCCGCGAGCATCGTGCGGTAGGTGTCCGCGAACACGGGTCCATCGCCCCCGGCGTCGAACAGGCCGGCGAGCATCTCCGTGCCTGCGGACAGGGAGCCTGCGGTGTGCACGACGCCCAGTGGCGCCTCCGCGCTGCCGCCGATGAACACCGTGACCGCACCGGAGTCGGGCTCGATGCCGAAGCGCCGGACCTGGGCGGCGCCGATGTCGTCGATGCCCACCGTCTCGGGCCAGATCCGCCAGTCGGGCAGCCCCGCTGGGCGACGGAGCCAGCCCGGCCCCTTCAGCAGCCAGCGCAGCCCTGGATCCGCGACGACGAAGTCCGGCGCGGCCGCGTCGAGGCGGCCTTGGACGAGTTCGGTGCCGCCGCGCGGGCTGATGAGGTCGACGCGCACCTCCATGCCGACCGCGGCGACGAGCAGCGCCAGCGTTGCCGGGCCGGGCTTGGCCAGCAGCGCGAAGCTGCGGGCGTTGCGCTTGCGCAGGCCGCCGGCGAAGCGCCACACGAGGTCGGCGAATTCGGCGCGCGTGATCCGATCGAGGCCGAGGAAGATCTGGTCGTCGGGCCGCTCCCCCAGTTGCGCGAGCAGGCGTTGCAGCAGGAGTCCGCTCATCGCGCGCCCCCGCGGGCGGGGAGGCCGCGGCCTGGCGCCGGGGAGATCGACGAGTGCTTTCTGCTCGTCCGCGTCGAGGGGTCGCTCACTGGTTGTTGGGGCCCCACTGCTGCTGTGGCGGCTGGCCCGGGGCGGGACCCCACGGCGCCTGCGCGGGCGGCTGCATCGTGGGTGCGCCCGGAAGCGCCTGCGGCCCCTGGTGGTGCGCGGGCGGGCCCTCGAGCTGCGACGGCGAGCCCCCGATCTGCGGCGGCTGGGGCGCCTGCTGGGGCTGCTGGGGCTGCTTGGCCCGCTCCGCCGCCAGTTTCTTGGAGGGAGTGTCGAGCTGCTGGGCCTCGTCGATGGCCTGCTGGACGGTGGCCTGCGACGCGCGGCGATCCTTCTCCGCCTGCTCCGCGATTTCCGCCATCACGTCGATCCGCTCGGGCGCCTCGAAACGCTTCGCGCCCTCGGCGACGTACTGGCGCACCTCACCGGCGCCGCCTCCCATCGCGTTGCCGAGGCCCTTGAGCGCGTCGTTGAGCTCGGACGGCACCACCCACACCTTGTTGGCGTCGCCCTGGGCGAGGCGAGGGAGCATCTGCATGTACTGGTAGGCGAGCAGTGCCTGGTCGGGCTGGCCGGCGTGGATGGCTTGGAAGACGGTGGTGATGGCCTGCGCCTCGCCTTCGGCGCGCAGCATTTGCGACTGACGCTCCGCCTGGGCGCGCAGCACCGCAGCCTCGCGTTCGCCCTGTGCGCGCAGGATCTGGGACTCCCGGTCGCCGCCGGCGTTGAGGATCTGGGCCTGACGTTGGCCTTCCGCGAGCAGGATCTGGGCGCGCTTGTCGCGTTCGGCCCTGGCGCCCTTCTCCATGGCGTCGCGGATCGTCGCGGGCGGCTCGATGGAGCGCAGCTCGACGCGGTTGACCTTGATGCCCCACTTGCCGGTGGCCTCGTCGAGCACGGAGCGCAGCCGCTGGTTGATCTCCTCGCGCGAGGTGAGGGTGGCCTCGAGGTCCATGCCGCCGATGATGTTGCGCAGCGTGGTCATGGTGAGCTGTTCGATGGCGGCGCGGTAGTTCTGCGCCTCGTAGGCGGCGCGCTGCGCGTCGACGATCTGGAAGTAGATGACCGAGTCGATGGACACCATGAGGTTGTCCTCGGTGATGACGCCCTGGGGCGGGAAGCTGACGACCTCTTCGCGCATGTCCAGCAGGTAGGCGACGCGGTCGAACAGCGGCAGGATCAGGTGGGGGCCGGGCGCGAGTTCCGAATGCATCTTGCCGAGCCGCTCGACGATCGCGGTCTGCTGTTGGCGGACGATCTTCAGGCTGGAGGCGAGCAGCAGCACGGCGAAGACCACCAATGCCGCGAGGATGTACTCCATGGGACTTCCTTCGCTAGGGGTTCAGTTGAGCTGACGGGGGTCCGTCGGATGCACGAGCAGGGTCACCCCGTCCAGACCGTACACTTCGACGGTCTCACCGGCGGCAATGACGAGGTCCGGGTCGAAGGGGCGCGCTTCCCAGAGCTGCCCGTCGACGCGGACCTCGCCCCCGCCAACGGTGATGGCGGCGGTGGCGGTGCCGACGGAGCCGCGCAGCTTGTCGAGGGAGGAGCGGTAGCCGGGTGAGTTGCGGACGCGGTCGAGGAGCGCGGGGCGCAGCAACGCGAGCGTGAGCGCGGCCACGATGACGCCGACGACGACCTGCAGCCAGACGAGTCCGGGCGCGATGAACCACACGATGCCCGCGGCCAAGGCGCCGGAGGCGAGCATCAGGAGGGTGAGGTCGAGGGTGAGCAGTTCTGCGGCGGCGAGTGCCAGCGCGAGGACCCCCCACCCGATCCAGCCGTGTGCGGCGAACCAGCCGCTCAGCCAGTCCACGCTCAGGCCCCCCGGGCGGTCCACCTGCCGTCGACGAGTCCGACGGCCAGTGGCATCTCGAAGGTGGCGGAGAGGTTGTCGGAGGTGAGTGTCTCGTGCAGGGGGCCGGCGGCGACGATGCGCCCGCGGCCCAGCAGGAGGCAGTGGGTGACGCCTTGCGGGATCTCCTCGAGGTGGTGGGTGACGAGCACCGTGGCCGGGGAGTGCGGATCGGTGAAGAGCTCGGACAAGGTGGCGACGAGCGCCTCCCTGCCGGCGATGTCGAGGCCGGAGGCGGGCTCGTCGAGGAGGAGGAGCTCCGGGTCCGTCATGAGTGCGCGCGCGACCTGCACCCGCTTCTGCTCCCCCGAGGAGAGGGTGCCGAAGGTGCGGTCTGCGAACTCGGCGATGCGGAACTGCTGCAGCAGCTCGTCGGCGCGGGCGAAGTCCCACTCGTCGTAGGTCTCGCGCCACCGGCCGACGACGGCGTAGGCGGCGGACACGACGAGGTCCCTCACCTTCTCGCCGCGCGGGATGCGGCTGGCGAGTGCCGAGGAGGTGAGGCCGATGCGGGGGCGCAGCTCGAACACGTCGACGGTGCCGACGACCTCCCCGAGGAGTCCGACGATGCCGGAGGTGGGGTGGAGTTGGGCGGCGAGGAGCTGCAGCATCGTCGTCTTGCCTGCGCCGTTGGGGCCGATGACCACCCAGCGTTGGTCTTCGTCGATGCGCAGGTCGAGGTTGTCGAGCAGCACCGCCCGTCCGCGCGTGACCGTGACGCCTGCCAATTCCGCGACCGCTGTTGCCATGTCCCAGAGCCTACCGGCTGCCGTCGGTGGCGGACGCGATCCACGCGCCGGAGAGCCTGGGGCGGCGGTTCACGCTCCGGTGGAGTGGAGGCCGCCGTCGACGTGGATCATTTCGCCCGTGGTGGCCGGGAACCAGTCGGACAGGAGTGCGACGACGGCGCGCGCGGCCGGCTTGGCGTCCTTGGCGTCCCAGCCGAGTGGGGCCCGCTCGGCCCAGATGTCGTTGAAGCTGTTGGCGCCGGGGATGGCTTGCTTGGCGATGGTGTCGATGGGGCCGGCGGCGACGATGTTGGAGCGGATGCCGTCGGGGCCGAGGTAGCGGGCGAGGTAGCGGGAGGTGGATTCGAGCGCCGACTTCGCCACGCCCATCCAGTCGTAGGAGGGCCAGGAGACCTGGGCGTCGAAGGTGAGGCCTACCACGGAGCTGCCGCGGCCGAGCATGGGGCGGGCCGCCATGGTGAGCGACTTCAGCGAGTAGGCGGAGACGTGGAGCGCGGTGGCGACGTCGTCCCACTGCGTGGACAGGAAGTTGCCGCCGAGGGCGCGCTCGGGATGGGCGAAGGCGATGGAGTGGACGACCCCGTCGAGCCGGTCGCCGAAGTGGGGCTCGAGGGCGGCCGGGAGTCCGGCGAGGTGGGTTTCGTCGGTGACGTCGAGCTCGATGACCGGGATGTCTGGGTCGAGGCGGCGCGCGACCTTGGTGGCCAGGCGCAGTGCGCGTCCGGCGGCGGAGATGACGACGTTGGCCCCCTCTTGCCGGGCGATGTCGGCCACGGCGTAGGCGATGGAGGTGTCGAGGGTGACGCCGGTGACGAGGACGTGCTTGTCCTGGAGGATTCCCATGGGTGAGCCTTCCGGGGTGCGTGGGGGTGGGTGCGGGTGCTGGTCAGTGGCCCATTCCGAGGCCGCCGTCGACGGGCAGGACTGCGCCGGAGACGTAGCCGGCGCCGTCGGAGGCGAGGTACAGGGCGGCGCGGGCGACGTCGTCGGTGGTGCCGAGGCGTCCTGCGGGGATGCGCTGCTCGTATCCCTTGACGACGTCGGCGTCGAGGACGCGGGTCATGTCGGTGTCGATGAAGCCGGGCGCGACGACGTTGCAGGTGATGCCGCGGCTGCCGATTTCGCGGGTGATGCTGCGCGCCATGCCGACGAGTGCCGCCTTGGAGGAGGCGTAGTTGACTTGGCCGGGGTTGCCCATGAGGCCCACCACGGAGGAGATGAGGATGATGCGGCCGAAGCGGGCGCGCATCATCGGCCGGGTGGCGCGGCGCACGACGCGGAAGGTGCCGGTGAGGTTGGTGTCGATGACCTGCTGCCAGTCGTCGTCGGACATGCGCATGAGCAGGGTGTCCTTGGTGATGCCCGCGTTGGCCACCAGCACCTCGACGCCGCCGAGCTCGCGTTCGACGCGTTCGAAGGCGGCCTCCACGGAGGCGGCGTCGGTGATGTCGCACGGCACGCCCAGCACTCCCTCGGGGACATCGCCGGAGCGGAAGGTGGCTGCGACGCGGTGCCCGGCGTCGCGGAAGTGTTCGGCCATGGCGCGGCCGCTGCCCTTGGAGCCGCCGGTGATGAGGACAACACGATTCGACATGTTCGAAAACCTACCCGAGGGGCGTGTCGGGGCGCCTGTGGCAACCCCACAGTCTTTGGGCGTGAATGCTGTGACGGGCGGCGGGTGGGCGCGACGGAGTAGGCTGGCGGTCATGGCCAGGGACGACGACGGGCACGTGATCACGAGTGCGTCGTCGCGCGGGAAATCGCTGGACGTCGAGGAGCGCCAGAGGCGCTACGCCATTTCGATGCTGGTGCGGACGGCGTGCTTCGTCGCGTTCCTGTTTGCGCCGGGCTGGTGGAAGATCGTCGCGCTCGTCGGCGCCGCGGTGATTCCTGCGGTGGCCGTGGTGCTCGCCAATGGCGAGGACCATCGTCCGTTGCCGGCGGTGCCCGATGGCGACGACGACGCGCGGCTGGCGCTGCCCTCGGGTGAGACCATTCGGGGCGACGTCGTGGAGGGAGATCACGGGAGTGGCTGACGGGGTGCGAATCACCAAGCGGATGCTGTTGCGTTGGGCGGCGCTGGTGGCGCTGATCGCGGTGGTGGCGTGGGTGTGCGTGCAGCTCGGCGAGTGGCAGCTTCGGCGCCTCGATGAGCGTCGCGCGACGAATGCGCAGGTCGTGGCGTATTCCAAGGAGTCCGCGGTCCCGTATGAGCAGGTCATGGACCACACGATCGTCGATGGGGACGAGTGGCACGTGGTGAGGGTCACGGGCGTCTACACCGGCGATACGTTCCAGGCTCGCTACCGCAACCAGGGTGGGGCCGGCACGGAGGTTGTGTCGGTATTGAGGGCCACCGACGGGCGGTACGTGCTCGTCGACCGGGGGTTCATCCCGCGCCCGCAGGGCCAGGCCGACCCCGCTCCCCCGCCAGCGCCGAGTGGCGAGGTGACCGTCGTCGGATATGTGCAGCGCAACGAGCACGGCAAGGACACCGCCACCGTCCCCCACGATCACAAGGTGCGGCTCATCAACTCCGTGAAGATTGGCGAGTCATTGGGCATCCAGCTCGTCGACGGCTACATCGGGGCGTTCGAGGCCACGCCTGCGGACGATCCGGCGTTGCAGCCCATGGCACTGCCGAGCCTCGACGAGGGGCCGCACCTCAGCTACGCGTGGCAGTGGTTCGCGTTCGCGGCGATCGCCGTCGGGGGCGTCGGTTTCCTGATCCGCGCCGATCTCAAGGACCAGCGCAAGACTCGTCGTCGGCGCGAGGAGGTGCTCGCGCGCAAGGCGGCCGAGCAGGCCGGGGCCGCTGGGACGCAGGACGGGCAGCCTTGAGTGCGCTCGGGGTGGTGGCCGACTGGCTGCGCTGCCCCGTGTGCGCCGGACCGCTCGCGCTGGACGACCGCACGCTGCGCTGCCCCGACCGGCACTCGTTCGACGTGGCCAGGCAGGGGTACGTGAATCTGCTCGGGCACGCCGCGCCGAGGAATGCCGACACCGCCGAGATGGTGGCTGCACGTGCGCGGTTCCTCGACGCGGGCTGGTACGCGCCCATCGCCGAGGCCGTGGCCGACGCCATCGCGGGGTGCAGGGCGATCGTCGAGGTGGGTGCTGGGACGGGCCACTACTTGGCCTCCGCGCTGTCCGCCGGCGGGAACGAGGGCGCGCTCGGGCTCGCCACCGACGTGTCCGTGCCCGCGTGCCGACGGGCCGCCCGCGCGCACCCGCGGATGGCGGCCGTCGTCGCCGACACCTGGGCAGGGCTGCCGCTGCTCGATTCGTGCGTGGATGCGGTGCTGTGCGTGTTCGCGCCGAGGAATCTCGACGAGTTCCGTCGCGTCCTCGTCCCCGGCGGGAGGGTCGTCGTCGTGGTGCCGGGGCCGGAGCACCTCGCAGAGCTGCGGGCGGCGCAGGGGCTGCTGGAGATCGAGGACGACAAGGCCGAGCGGCTGGCGGACTCCTTCGGGGAAGCGACGCTCAGGGCTGTCGGCTTCCCGCTGGATCTCGACGAGCGGGCGGCGACGGACCTCGTTGGCATGGGGCCGAACGCGTTCCATCGCAGCGGGCCGGTGCCCGCCACCCGGACCCGCGCAGAGGTGCGGGTGGTCGTCGGGCGATTGGACTGACCTGCGCCCGCCTCGCCCGCGATCAGTGCCGCGCTTGGGAGGTGCTGCGGCGTCTGGCGAGCAGCAGTGCGGCGACCACGACGGCCACGGCAGCGGGCACCGGAACGATCCACAGGGTCTCCCAGACGAGGCTCCGGTACATGATGAGACTCGCGATCACCCATCCGACGAGCGCCAAGGGCAGGACCCGGGCGGCGGCGGGGCCGAGGGCAGCCAAGAATGCACGCCTATTCATCAGCGATCACTTGCACGAGTTGTTCCAGTTGATGACCATGCCGGACGTGAACAGCCCCACGAAGCAGGCTCCTCCGCCCACCATTGCGACGATGAACGTTGCAATGGAAACCACACCGCAGATGGCCCCAGTGCCCACGTACCACGCGAAGGCCGCGACCCACGCCTGCCAGCATTTCGGCATCTGAATGGGTCCCTCTCTCCATTCGCGGCTTTCGGCTTGCGCAGCCGACACGAGCTCCAAGCCCCATTCCCCACCCACCTGCGTGGGACGGAATCGCTTGCCAAGGATATTCTCCTCGAAACTGGCAAGGTGCTCTGGCGTGATGACGGCGGCCAAGGCGCCGACTTGGCGGCGCGCCTACGGGAAACTACGGGAATCATCATTGATCTCCTTTGATATATTCCTTTGGCAGTCAGCGATGACAGGCAGTTCCTCCAGCTGAAGCCTAGTATCTCTGACTGGCGCTCCGAAACTGTTACTTTTCGAGGAGGCACCTCAACCCCGGCGACGCTCGCCTCCTGCGCCTAGGGTGGAGCACATGAGCCTCAGTGAACGATCCACCCTGCGCGAACTCATGCACCATCCCTTGGGGAAGGACGTCGTCGACAAGCTCATCTCGCTGACGAATGCGCCGACGTGGCTGCCTGCGGTGTTCGGCGGCGTGAGGCTCTCGACGCTGGATCGCCTCGCATCCCGGGTGACCGGCGGCGGCATCACCGCCACGCTGGCCGAGTTGTGCAATCGCGTCGACGGCACACTCAGCTTCGAAGGCCCCGATGAGGCGCCGTGGTGGCGCGAGGCGGTCTTCTACCAGATCTACCCGCGGAGCTTCTCCGACTCCGACGGCGACGGCATCGGCGACCTGCGCGGCATCATCTCCCGCCTCGACGTGCTCGCCGACCTCGGCGTCGACTGCCTCTGGCTCTCCCCCATCTACGCCTCGCCCAATCACGACATGGGTTACGACATCAGTGACTACCGCGCGGTCATGCCGGAGATGGGCTTGCTCGCCGACGTCGACGAGCTGATCGCCGGCTGCCACGAGCGTGGGATGCGGATCGTCCTGGATCTGGTCGTCAACCACACGAGCTCGGAGCACGAGTGGTTCCGCAGGGCCCTCGAGGACCCGGACGGCGAGTACGGGAAGTACTACTTCCTCGTCGACGGCGAGCCCCACACCCCGCCCAACAACTGGAGGTCCTTCTTCTCCGGGCCGGCGTGGACGTGGCTGCCGGAGCAGCGCAAGTGGTATCTCCACCTGTTCGACGAGCACCAGCCCGACCTCAACTGGGCCAATCCTGCCGTGCGTCGCGAGGTGGCCGAGTTGGTGCGCTGGTGGCTCGATCGTGGCGTCGACGGCTTCCGCATGGACGTCATCAACTACATCTCCAAGCCGGAGCCGTCGTCGGATCCGCTGAGGCCCTTCCCCGACGGACATCCGTTCGTCGGGGAGCTGCTGGAGTACACCGGCATCGAGCACTATCTCTACGGCCCACGCCTCGACGAATACCTCGCCGAGCTGCGCCGCGACGGATTCACGCGCCCCGACGGCACGGTCGCCGTCATGATCGGCGAGACGCCCGGCATCGGCGTGCAGACCGGGCGTGTGCTCAGTGGCTGGTCGCGCCGCGAGCTCGACCTCATCTTCGAGTTCGACTGCCTCGAACCGCCCGGCAAGGTGCGCTGGGACGACTACCGCTTCCCGCTCGAGTATCTCGCCGACTTCTGGATTCGCTACAACGCCTCCATCGGGGAGGGCGATTGGGTGGCGCTGTTCGTCGAGAACCACGACAATCCACGAATCATCAGCAAGGTGTGTCCCGAGGCGGCCGACAACCCGGATCAGCGGCGTCGCGTGGCGAAGCTCGTCGCGACGATGCAGCTCACGATGCGCGGCACGCCCTTCATCTATCAGGGGCAGGAGTTGGGGCGGGTCAACGAGCCGTTCCGGTCGCGGGAGGATCTGCGCGACGTCGAGTCGCTGAACCGTCTCGACGAGCAGGCCGCCGACGGTGTCCCTCCGGCCGATTCGTGGGGCCAGATCATGGCGGGCTCGCGCGACCACGCGCGCACGCCGATCCGCTGGGTTGAGGCTCAGGACGACAGTGGCGCGTGGCTGCCGGGCCACGAGCGGGAGCCGGGGTTTTCCGTCGAGGCGCAGCGCTCGGATCCGGGCTCGGTGTGGAGGCACTACCGCGAACTGTTGTCGCTGCGACGGGCGCACTCGGCCTTGCGAACTGGCCGGCTCGAAGTGCTGCATCGCGACCGCGGCGTGCGGACCTATGTGCGCCGCGACGACGAGTCGGCGTGGCTGATCGAGCTCAGCCTCGATGGGCGCGCACACCGACGGCCCGACTTCCAGGGCACGGTCGTCCCGGTGTTTGGTGAGCGGGGGCCGACGATGGAGCCTTGGTCCGCCGCCGTGAGCCGGATCGTCGGCTGAGTCTCGGCTGGGTTTCGGCTGAGTGTCGGCTGAGCATCGGCGTAGCACCGACGGAGTGCGCACCGACGGCCGACGGGTTGCGTCCGAAACGAGGGCCCGCGCATCGACGGCCGACGGATTGCGTCCGAAACGACGGCTCGCGCGGGCAGTGGACGGCACCGCTGCCCCGGGCGCGGTGGGCGACCGGGGTGGCGGAGTTGGAGGGGTGTGGCTGCTCGCGGGCTGTCAGCGACTGGCGGGCGCGTCGTCGGGAGGCTCGGAGAGGTCGTCCAGCCAGTCGGGTCTGTCGTGCCACCACGGCGGGGGCTGAGGTGTGTCGCGCTCACACAGAGGTCGTGGTCTGGCTGAGCATCGGCGCAGGCCGGCGGTGGCGCCGGCGGGAGGTCAGCGATGGGTGGCGCGGGCACGTCCGGGATCCACGTCATCACGGTGCCCCGGCCGGTGACCTCGAACTCGAATCCGTGCGGCGAGCGCCACAGGAACACTCCCGGTGCGGGTTGCTCTGCGTGCCAGTGCCCGGCGGTCTTGGCTCGATGGGCGCGTCGATCGAGTGGGCCGAGGTTCGACATCGACGTCTGGCCCTGTCTGCCCGTGGGGTCGAAGGCGACGGTGTGGTCCACGTTGCAGTCCCTTGCGGGCGTCGTCGAATACGGAAAGGCCGAGCGAGGGTTGCGCACTTCGAGGGCGATGCGCTGGGCGACGGGAGGGTCGTGCCCGGCGGCGTCGGGGACCAGATTGGGGTCGATCACCGGCCGCACGACCACCCGCGCCCCGTCGAGGAACGCGGGCAGCGAGGCGGTGAGGAGCCCACCCCACTTGCGGACGTACGCGACGGGCGCGAGCGGCAGCTCCCCATCCTCGTCGGGCTCCTGGGCAGGCACGTGGACGATCATCTCGACGTCCATCAGTGAGTCCTGCCCGACGGCTCGGCGGGCGAACATGCCGAACGCCGCGGCACGCCGCTGATCCCGGATGAAGTGGGCCGCCTCGGCCTCGGAGACGCCCTCGGGCAGCTCAGGGGCGGGGAGGGTCTGGGCGATCTGCTCCAAGGCTTGGTCGAACAGCACCCCATCGGCGGCGGACACCTTACCGAAGAGTCCGCAGTGGTCATCCTCAAACCTGCCGACGTGCACGAACCGCTCCCGCCGGGCGAGCTCTGCCCGCCTGGCCGCACGCGCTGCATCGACTTCGAGCACCCACCGCTCAACCTCCTCGAGGATGGTCCAGGCGGGATTCATGCCGAGCCAGTGGGAGGCGCGACGGTCGACTTCGAGCGCCGCTTCCGTCGGGAGCTGCTTGCAGGCCTCCTCCACCTTGAGCGCGACCCACCATTCGACGAGCCCTTCGACGAAGCACTGCCACATGCGCGGGTGGCGAGTCTGGACGCTGCGAGCTGCTGCGACGCGCTCCCGCATCGCCCCGAAACTCCGCCCCGTGACGGCCGCCGCCTCGAGCAGGAACGGCTCACGGATGCCTCGGACTCCGTCCCGTCCAGCCGACACCATCTTGGTCTGCAGCACCCCGGGCAGCGACGGGTCGTGATCCAGCGAGTACGACGCCTCCGCGTCCAACAGCGCGATGATTTCCGCGACCTGCGCGGCCCGCATGGACTGCGTCGCGTGCATCATCGCAGCAAACGCCGTGGCCGATCCCTCGTTGACCATGGTCCCCCCTCACAGATCATCGCTTGCATCACCTATTCTATCGGGACATCCGTACGAATCAACGGTATCTGGGTCACAATTTGATAACCATCCCGATAGCCGGCCCGCGCTCGAAGGAACCCAACGACAACACGGCCCAAACGCTCCCCTACGATCCACGCCTTCGGGCTTCCCCAGCCGGCCCACACCCGTAGGCCCCCGACGGCACCCCTCGCCCAGCCGCGGGGACCCGTCGCTATCCGTCGATCACCGAGCCCAGGAGGATCGCAAGACAGACGCACACTTCGATCAGTCCCAGCGGCAGTGGCCGCAGCTTCATGGGCGGCACGACAACTGCCCGCACGAGCACGAACGCCATCACGGGCACCCACCACCAGGCCGCCAGCTTGGCCCACGCCAATCCAGTCGCGACGAGCAGCAGCACGAAGTGATACACCAACGAAGCCACGAGGTAGGCCCGCGACCCGCGTTCGCGGATGTTGGTCTTGACGAAGAGCACGGTGCCGAAGAAGTACCCCCCGACGAGGCCGGCGATGGCCGCGACGGTGGGCCAGTCGTCGACGGGCTGCGGGTACAGGTAGCGGGCCACGGGCAGCATGAGCGCTGCCGCGACCACGGTCAGCAGCCCGCCCGTCGTCGAGCGCTCACGACGACGGCGCGCCAGCCAGAGCGCGGGCACGACCAACGGCAGGAACACGGGCACCCACCACAGGAGCTGAAGCCCCGCGAGCGACAACGTCGCGACGCCGCAGAACGCAGACACCGTCGCGTAGGCCGCCAGCGGGGCGACGTAGCGGTTGCGCCTCGTCGGCGGCGATTTCAACCATCCCGAGGCGGCGTGGAAGGCGCAGTAGCCGAACAGCCAGAACCCGAACAGCGTCAGGTGCGCCCACCCCGAGCTGCCCGCGCGCCACGCCTCGATCCACCCGAGCACGAAGGGCAGGATCACCATCGCCCAGGCCCCGTGCTGATTTGGGATCCACCGGCTGTGCGCACTCATCATCGCCCCAGCGTAGCCTCCACGCCGCACCCGTCCGGCTAGGGTGAGGCCATGCCCGTCGCCCCGCCCGAAAGGCCTTTCCTGACCCATCCGTACCTCCTGGCCCCGCGGGACGGCGAGGCGGTCGTCGCCTGGTGCACGAGCGAGCGCGCGGACCGGGCGAGGGTCATCGTCGGCGACGGCGAGTACGCCGCCACCAGCCACCCTCTCTCACGGGCAGCCGACGATGCTTACGGCCGGGTCACGACCAGGCAGGTATGGCGCCACGTGGCGCGAGTGCGGCACCTTGCGCCCGGACGCAGTCACCGCTACGCCGTCGAGGTCACCGCCTGCGGCGCGACGCACCGGAGCCCGACATTTGAGCTCCGCGCCACTCCACGCGACGGCGCCCCCGCCCGCCTGCTGCTCACCTCGGACCACCAACTCTTCCCCAATGCCGCACACTGCATGGAGCTCGCCGCAGCGACGCTCGGCGACGTTGACGCCGTCGTGTTCAGCGGGGACCTGGTCAACGTCCCCGACCGCGCGCTCGAATGGTTCGAGCACCCGCACGCGTTCTTCCGCACCATGCAGGGCTGGGCGAGCGCCGTCGGATCGCGCGGGCGGCCCAGCGTGGGCGCGCCGCTTCTCCAACGCACACCCATCATCCCCTGCATCGGCAATCACGAGGTGCAGGGCGCCGTCGCGGCCCACGGTGGACTGTCGATGTCGGCGGTGCCACGCGACGTGGCCCTTGCGCACTGCCCCACCCACCTCGTCGACCCGGAACGTCGCCGCTGGATCGAGGACCACTCGTGGTCGCTCACCACCTTCGACGAGCTGTTCGGGCTCCCTTGGAGCGCCCCTCCCCGCTGGCATGCGACGACGATCGGCAACATCCGCCTCATCACGTTGTTCCACACCCGCATGTGGCGCGGCTTCGACGCCGACCCAGACCCCGCGCAACGCACGCACGCCAGCCGCTACCAGGAAGCGAGCAGCCATCTCGACGACCCGCTCAGGCAGGGCCACGGCTGCCACCTGTTCAGCGACATCGCGCCGGGCAGCGAGCAGTACACCTGGCTGGCAGCCGAGCTCGCGTCGCAGGCACGACACCAGGCGAGGTACACCGTCGTGCAGCTCCACGAGGGCGCGCTCGGCTGGGGCGGCAACGTCGAACCCCCATTTTGCGAGCCCGAACGCATCGAGGAATACGACGACGGGCACCTCGTCGGCATCCGCTACGAGTACTCACAGTCGCGCAACGCGTTCTACCACGACGTCATGCCGCTCCTCGAGCGGGCCGGCGTGGATCTCGTCATCAGCGGGCATTCGCACTGCTGGGGCCGCTTCACCCGCGGCGGCACGCAGTACTTGGAGGCCAGCAACGTCGGCCGATCCCACGGCATCCACGACGGCGCCCACCCCCGGCCCGTCCCTCCGGCGCCTTGGCGCACCGACGAGTACCGGCCCGTCGGCGACCCCCACGGCACTCCCCCTGCGGCCCAGCCTTGGGGCGACTCGGACGTCCTCACGTTCACGCTGTTCGACGGCGCCGCCGGCGCCCTCGAGTGCTGGAGGTGCCCCGTCGACGACGAACCCGAGCTCTTCGACCGCGTCGAGGTGCAGGCGTCGTCGTAGCGGTGGGCTGGTCTCGATACGGCGCTCCGCGCCTACTCGACCAACAAACACACCGGCACCCCGATCGTCGAGTAGCCCCGCTCCCCGATCGTCGAGTAGCCCCGCTCCCCGATCGTCGAGTAGCCGACGAAGTCGGCGTATCGAGACGCCCGACCCCCAGGCGGACCCACCTCACAGGCCAGGTCTCGATACGGCGCTGCGCGCCTACTCGACCAACAAACACACCGGCACCCCGATCGTCGAGTAGCCGACGAAGTCGGCGTATCGAGACGCCGGAGATGTCCGCGAGGACCTACCTCACAGGCCCAAGAACTGGCGGAACTCCTCGCAGGTGCGTTCGGCGCGCTCGCGGTCGGGCATCTCGCAGAAGATGCGCAGAAGCGGCTCGGTGCCGGAGAAGCGGGCAATGATCCACCCGTCGGCGAAATACACCTTGCAGCCGTCCATGTAGTTGGTGCCGGTGACTTCCTCGGAGAACTCGGGCAGCCGCCGCTCCTCCATGAGGATCTTGAGGATCTCCGGCTTCTGCTCGGGGCGGAACTTGAAGTCCGTCTCCGCCATGTAGTGCGGCGGGAACTGGCCGGTGATCTCGTCGTAGAGCTCGCTCATCTTCTTGCCGGAGACCGCGAGCATTTCGACGAGCAGCATTGCGGCGTAGATGCCGTCCTTGCCGCTGATGTGCCCGCGAACCGTCAGACCGCCCGACGACTCCCCGCCCAGGATCGCGTTCGTCTCGAGCATCTTGGACGAGATCCACTTGAATCCGACGGGCACCTCGTGGCACACCTGCCCGAAGCGCTCGGCGACGTCGTCGAGGAGGCTCGTCGTGGCGACGTTGCGCACCACCGGCCCCTCCCAGCCCTTGTACTTCACCAGGTAGTAGTAGAGCATCACGAGCAACTGGTTGGGGTGCACGAACTGGCCGCGGTCGTCGATGATGCCGATCCGGTCCGCGTCGCCGTCGGTGGCGATGCCGATGTCGCAGCCGTTCTCGGTGACGAAGCGGCTCAACGAGTACAGAGTGTGCGAGGTCGGCGACGGGAGCCTGCCGCCGAACAGGGTGTCGTGGCGGTCGTTGATGACGTCCACCTCACAGCGGGCGGTGAGCAGCAGCGTCTGCAGTGAGGTGCGGGAAACGCCGAACATCGGGTCGAGCGCCACCTTCAGGCGGGCGTTGCGGATGGCGTCCATGTCGACCATGCCCATGATGGAGTCGATGTAGCCGTTGAAGGTGTTGATCTCCTCGATGAGCCCCTGCGCGAGCCCCTCCTCGTACGTGAGCTCCGGGATGTCGGCCTCGGCCGCGCCCTCGATGTCGGCCATGCGGCGCTCGATGTCGTCGGTGACGGGCTTGTCCGCGTCCTTGCCACCGCGGGTGAAGACCTTGATGCCGTTGTAGAGCGCAGGGTTGTGGGAAGCGGTGATCGCCATGCCGTAGGGGAAACCGTGATGCTCCACCGTCCACATGATCAGCGGGGTCGGCGCCTGCTTCAGCTTGATGACGCTCGCCTTGATGCCGTGGCCGGCGAACACCTGCGCGGCCCACTGCGCGGCCACGTCGGACAGGAATCGGCGGTCGTAGCCGATCACGATGCCCTCGTCCGCGACGCCCTCCTCCAGCATCTTGCGGGCGAGCGCCGAGGTGAGCAACCGCACGTTCTGCCGCACGAACTCGTCCCCGATGATCGCCCGCCAGCCGCCGGTCCCGAATGCAATGCGTGCCATGGTGACCCTCCAGAAGTCTTGTTGCCGTCACCTCAACGCTAGGCCCGCGTGCCCGCGAATCGCACGCCCCGACGGGAAACGCGCGGCCATACTGCGCACTCGCTCACCGTCGTGGACTGGCTGGCGTTCACGCCAACTGGATCAGCTCCGCGTACTCGGGGCTCCACAGGTCTTCCACCCCGTCGGGCAACACCAGCACCCGATCGGGTTCGAGCGCTTCGACCGCACCCGGGTCGTGGGTGACGAGGATCACGGCGCCCGTGTAGGTGCGGATGGCGTTCAGCACCTCCGCACGCGAGGCGGGGTCGAGGTTGTTCGTCGGCTCGTCCAACAGCAGCACATTGGCCGCCGAGACGACGAGCATCGCGAGCGCGAGACGGGTCTTCTCGCCGCCCGACAGCACCTTGGCGGGCTTCTCGACGTCGTCGCCAGAGAACAGGAACGAGCCCAGCACCTTGCGCACCTCGGTGTCGCCCAGGTTCGGAGAGGCGGACTTCATGTTGTCGAGGACGGAGCGGTCCACGTCGAGAGTCTCGTGTTCCTGCGCGTAGTAGCCGAGCTTCGCGCCGTGCCCCAACATGACCTTGCCCGATGTGGGCTCCTCGATGCCCGCGAGAAGCCGCAGCATCGTCGTCTTGCCGGCGCCGTTGAGGCCCAGGATGACCACCTTGGAGCCGCGGTCGATGGCGAGGTCCACGGCGGTGAACACCTCCAGCGACCCGTAGGACTTGCTGAGCCCCTCGCCAGTGAGCGGGGTCTTGCCCGACGGCGCTGGGTCGGGGAAGCGAATCTTCGCCACCTTGTCCTGCACCCGCTCCCCCTCGACGCCTGCAAGCAACTTTTCGGCGCGCTTGGCCATGTTCTGCGCCGCGACGGCCTTCGTCGCCTTCGCGCGCATCTTGTCGGCCTGTGCCATGAGCTGGCTCGCCTTGCGTTCCGCGTTGGCGAGCTCGCGCCGTCGACGCTTCTCGTCGGTGTCTCGCTGGATGAGGTAGCGCTTCCAGTCCATCGAGTAGATGTCCATCTCCGCACGGTTGGCGTCGAGGTGGAACACCTTGTTGACGACGGCGCCGAGCAGGTCGACGTCGTGGCTGATGACGAGCAGACCGCCCGGGAAGTTCTGCAGATAGCTGCGCAGCCAGGTGATCGAGTCGGCGTCGAGGTGGTTCGTCGGCTCGTCGAGGAGCAGCGTGTCGGCGTCGGAGAAGAGGATGCGTGCGAGCTCGATGCGCCGACGCTGGCCGCCCGAGAGGGTCTTGAGAGGCTGGGAGAGCACGCGGTCTGGAAGGCCGAGGTTGGCCGCGATCCGTGCCGCCTCCGATTCCGCCGCGTAGCCGCCGGCCGCGACGAACGCGTTCTCCGCCTTCGTGTAGGCGGACATTGCCTGCTCGCGCTCGAAGTCCGTCCCTTCGGCCATGATGGCCTCGGCCTCCTTCATGCGGCGCACGGCCCGGTCGAGGCCGCGGGCGGCGAGGATGCGGTCGCGTGCGATCTGCTCCGGATCACCGGAGCGCGGATCCTGCGGCAGGTAGCCGAGCGTGCCGGAGCGCGAGACCGATCCGCCTGCGGGCAGCGCTTCGCCGGAGAGCACCTTCGTGAGCGTCGTCTTGCCGGCGCCGTTGCGGCCAACGAGGCCGATCCGGTCGCCGTTGATGATCTGGAACGACACCGGGGAGAGCAGGAGCCTCGCTCCCGCCCTCACTTCTACGTCCTTTGCCTGCAGCACGAGGGGTGAGTCTACGCCACCACGGTCAAATCCAGCCCATCGGCGACGCCCGCGGCGGCACTGCGGCCACCCGCTCCCAGTTCGTTGAGGAGGCCCGAAAGGCCGTCTCGAAACGACCACCGAGGACCCCCGGCAGGTCTCGATCACGCCGCTACGCGACGCACTCGACCAACGGGGTCTCGATCACGCCGCCACGCGACACACTCGACCAACGGGGTCTCGATCACGCCGCCACGCGACACACTCGACCAATACCCCAACCCCGATCGTTGAGGAGGCCCGAAGGGCCGTCTCGAAACGACCACCGAAGACCCCCCGGCAGGCCCCGATCACGCCGCTCCGCGGCGCACTCGACCAACCGGGCGTCGATCGCTCCGCCAACGGGCCTCGCTCGCCCGCTGCGGCCTCACGACCGCAGCGCCCGCCTGTGGGCCCGCACGACGAGCACGATGTCGGCGATGAACACCGCGATCGCGATCCACACCAGCACGAAGCCCGCCCACCGGGACGCAGGCATCGGCTCACCGAACACGAGCCAGCCGATCAGGAACTGCCACACCGGCGACTGGTATTGCAGCATCCCGATTCCGACCATCGGGATCGACCGCGCCGCCACCGCGAACAACAACAGAGGCACCGCCGTCACGACGCCCGTCGTCGCGAGCAGCGCCCCGTAGCCCGACAGGGAAAACGAGCCGGCGCCCCGCACCGCGAGGAACAGCAGGTATCCGAGCGCCAGAGGCACCATCACGGCGGTCTCCGACGCCAGCCCGTCGACGGCCTGCACCTTCGCCCCCACGAGCTTCTTCACCACCGAATAGGACGCGAACGACGCCGCCAGCCCGAGCGCGATCCACGGCACCTGCCCGTATGCCACCACCATGACGACGACGGCCAGCGCGCCGAACACCAGCGCCACCTTCTGCAGCAGGCGGAGTCGCTCGCGGAACACCACGACGCCGAACGCCACCGCCGCCAGCGGATTGATGAAGTACCCGAGCGCAGCCTCGATCGTTCGGCCGCTCAGGACGCCAATCACGTAGAGCGACCAGTTGAGCGTGATGAGCACTCCCGCCGCTGCGAGCAGCAGGGCGGTCCGTCGGTCACGCCACAGTCCGACGAAGCGCCGCACCCCGCGCAGCGCCACCAGCAGGAGCATGCAGAACACGAAGCTCCACACGATCCGGTGCGCCACCACCTCGAGCGCGCCCGTGCGCTGGAACAGCACGAAGTACAGCGGGAACACGCCCCACAACAGGTACGCCGAGAAACCAGACAGCCACCCGATCCGCTCGTCCTTCGTCACGGCCGCCAACTCTAGTCCTGGAACGCGAACCGCCCGGCGCACTGCCCATCCGGGGAGCACGCCGGGCGTTCCGACGAGGGTCGGCGCCCGATCAGATGTTGTACCCGATCGAACGCAACTGCTCGCGGCCGTCGTCGGTGATCATGTCCAGCGTCCACGGCGGCAGCCACACCCAGTTGATGGTGACCGAGTTGGCCAGCCCGTCGAGGACGTACTTCGTGTCGTACTCGATCTTGTCGGTCAGCGGGCACGTCGGTGAGGTGAGCGTCATGTCGAGGGTCACGTTGCCCTCGGCGTCGACGGCGACACCGTACAGGAGGCCAAGATCGACGACGTTGACCATCAATTCAGGGTCGACGACGTCCTTCATCGCCTCGGTGATGTCGTCCTCGCTCGGGATCGCCGACGGCGGGCCGTCGGGGAACTCGTCGTCGACGAGGTCGCTGGGGCGGGATTCAGTCATTGCTGCTGCTCCTTCGCTTGGGCTTGGAGGATGGCGTCGCGGACCGCAGACCATCCGAGGAGCGCGCACTTCACGCGCGCCGGGAACTTCGCGACGCCGGCGAACGCGATCGCGTCCTCAAACCGGTCCTCGTCGGGTGTCTCCTCACCCTTGGACTGCATGACGTGCAGGAACTCGTCGTGCATCGCCAACGCGTCTTGGACGTCCCTGCCGATCAGCAGGTCCGTCATGATCGACGTAGAAGCCTGCGAGATCGAGCAGCCCTCTGCGTGGTACGACACGTCCTCGACGTTGCCGCCCGCGAGGTGCACGCGCAGGGTCAGCTCGTCGCCACATGATGGGTTGACGTGATGCACCTCGACGTCGTGCGGGTCCCGCAATCCGCTGTGGTGCTTCTCGCGGTAGTGGTCGAGGATGATCGTCTGGTAGAGCTCGTCAACGTCCATGGTCAGCCTCCGAACCTCGGCGCGAAGTAGTCGCGGGTGTAGACCATCGCGTCGGCGAGCGCGTCGATCTCGGCCGTCGTCGTGTATAGGTAGGAGCTGGCACGCGTCGACGACTGCACGCCGAAACGACGGTGCAGTGGGCGCGCGCAGTGGTGACCGCCACGGATGGCGACGCCGCGGCTGTCGAAGAGCTGCATCACGTCGTGGGGGTGGACGCCGTCGATGTTGAAGGAGATCGCGGGCCCACGCTCGTACACGTCCGACGGGCCCAGCAACTGGAATCCGTCGATGGCGAGCAGCTTGTCGAGGGCGTATTCGGTGATCGCGTGCTCGTGTGCCTCGATCGCGTCCAGGCCGATGCCGTCGAGGAAGTCACACGCTGCGGCGAGCCCGACGGCCTGCGCGATCGGCGGGGTGCCGGCCTCGAACCGGTACGGCGGCGCGGCGAACGTCGAACGCTCCATCTCGACGATCTCGATCATCTCACCGCCGCCCAGGAAGGGCGGCAGCGTCTCCAGCAGGTCGTGCCGTCCCCACAGGACACCGATGCCGGTGGGCCCACACATCTTGTGTCCCGTGAACGCCAGGATGTCCGCGCCGAGCGAGGCCACGTCGGTGCGCTGGTGCGGCACCGCCTGTGAGCCATCGACGACGACCTTCGCCCCCACGGCATGGGCGAGCTCGGCGACCTTCGCCACCGGGTTGCGGGTGCCCAGCACATTCGACACCCACGTGAGGGTGACGATCCTCGTGCGCTCGTTGATGAGCCCGTCGGCCTCGGCCTTGTCGAGATCGAGCCGACCGTCGGGCGTCACGTCGAACCACCGGAGTGTGGCGCCCGTGCGCTCGCACAGCATCTGCCACGGCACGATGTTGGAGTGGTGCTCCATCACGGTGGTGACGACTTCATCGCCGGGGCCGAGCCCCGCACCCAGGGTGTGCGCAGCGAGGTTGAGTGCCTCGGAGGCGTTCTTCGTGAAGACGATCTCCTCCGGTCGCGCCGCCCCGATGAACTGTGCGATCCTGGCCCGCGCCCCCTCGTAGGCCTCCGTCGCCTCGGCGCCGAGCATGTGCATGGCGCGGGCGACGTTGGCGTTGTGGCGCAGGTAGTGCTCCTCGATGGCCTCGACGACGACCCGCGGCTTCTGCGAGGTGTTGGCGGAGTCGAGATAGGCCAACGGCCAGTCCCCCACCTGCCGCTGCAGGATGGGGAACTCGGCCCGGATGGCCTCGACGTCGTAGGTCACTTGGCTGCCTTCACGTAGGCCTCGTAGCCCTCCGCCTCGAGCTTGTCGGCCAGCTCGCGGCCGCCCGACTCGACGACGTGACCGTCGACGAAGACGTGGACGAACGTCGGGTCGATGTAACGCAGGATGCGGGTGTAGTGCGTGATGAGGATGACGGCCTTGTCGCCTGCCGAGGCGTAGCGGTTGACGCCCTCGGAGACCACCTTGAGCGCGTCGATGTCGAGGCCGGAGTCGGTCTCGTCGAGGATCGCGGCCTTCGGGTTCAGCAGCTCGAGCTGGGCAATCTCGTGACGCTTCTTCTCGCCGCCGGAGAAGCCCTCGTTGACGGAGCGGCCGGAGAACGACTTGTCGAGGCTGAGACGGCCCAGTGCCTCCTCCACGTCCTTGACCCACGTGCGGATCTTGGGGGCCTCGCCGTCGAGTGCGGTCTTGGCGGAGCGGAGGAAGTTCGCGACGGACACCCCCGGCACCTCGACGGGGTACTGCATCGCCAGGTACAGGCCGGCCTTGGCTCGCTCGTCGACGCTGAGCTCGGTCAGCTCGGTGCCGTCGAGGGTCACGGAGCCGGAGGTGATCTCGTACTTCGGGTGCCCGGCGATGGCGTAGGCCAGGGTGGACTTGCCCGAGCCGTTGGGGCCCATGATCGCGTGGATCTCGCCCGGGTTCACGGTGAGGTTGACGCCCTTGAGGATCGGCTTCGGGCCCTCCTCGGTGAGGACGTCGGCGTGGAGGTCGGAGATGACGAGAGTGGACATGTGCAGGTTCTCCTGTTGGTTGTTGCTTAGAAGTCTTCAGTGGGGTTGGCGACGTCGACGAGTACGTCGTCGCCGTCGATGCGCGCCGGGAACACACGGACCGGCTGGGTGGCGGGCATGGTCAGCGGCTCGCCCGTGGCGAGGCTGAACCGCGAGCCGTGCAGGTAGCACTCGATCGCGCCGTCGGCGACGTCGCCCTCGCTAAGTTCGACGTTGCCGTGCGAACACTCGTTCCAGATGGCGTAGAGCGCGCCCTGGTGCCGGACGATCGCGAGGGGTAGCTCGTCGCCGTCCACGGGCACGTCGACGGCGAGCGGGACGTCGTCGGTGAGTTCGTCGACGGACGCGACGCGGATCCAGCTCATGCGCGGCCCTCGATGGCCTCGATCTCGCGCTCGACGCGAGCCGTCATCTGCTCCTCGATCTCGGCCACGCCGAAGCGGCGGATGATTTCGACGAAGAATCCTTGGACAATCAGGCGACGGGCTTCGCGCTCCGGTACGCCGCGGCTCATGAGATAGAAGAGCTGCAGGTCGTCGAAGCGGCCGGTGGTCGACGAGTGGCCGGCGCCCTCGATCTCGCCCGTTTCGATCTCGAGGTTCGGCACGGAATCGGCCTGGCAGCCTTCGGTGAGCAGCAGGTTCTTGTTGGATTCGTAGGTGTCGATGCCTTCGGCGTTCTTGCGGATGAGCACGTCGCCAATCCACACCGAGTGCGCCCCCTTGCCCTGGAGCGCGCCACGGTAGTCGACGTTCGACTTCGTCTTCGGCTGGTTGTGGTCGACGAACAGGCGGTGCTGCACGTGCTGCCCCGACTCGACGAAGTACAGTCCGTAGCTCTCCAGCTCGCCGCCGGGGGCCGCGTAGCGCATGTTCTCCTGGATGCGCACGACGTCGCCGCCCAGGGACGCGGTGACGGACTTCACGTGCGCGTCACGCCCGACGAGCACCGAGCGCTGCCCTCCGTGCACGGCGCCGGCGTCCCAGTCCTGGAGCGTGACGATGTTGACGTTCGCGCCGTCGCCGACGATGAACTCCGCCTTCTCCGCGTAGCTGGCCACGCCCTCGAAACGGATGATGATCGTCGCCTTGGCGAACGCGCCCACCTTGACGATGTACTGGTCGCGAGCCTCGCCGCCTTGGCCGCGGGCGACGAGCGTCACCGGCTCGGCCAGCTCGGCCTCGGGCGCGATCTCGATGAGGGTGCGGTTGGGGGCGAGATCCGCGGCGAGCGCGGCCACGCGGTCGACGGGGGCCTCGCTGGAGAGCCCACGGGCCTGCTCGGCGGTGATCTCGGTGACGGTGACGCCGTCGGGGAAGGTCCCTTCCCACTCGAGCGAGCCCGGGGTGACGGTCTCGTCGAACAGGGCCTTGAACTTGCGCTTCGGGGTGAACCGCCAAATCTCCTCACGGCCGGTGGGCTGCGGGTGGTCGGCGAGGTCCCAGGAGGGGATGGGGTGCAGATGGGACTCGACGCGCTCGATCGCGCCGGCCACGTTCGGCTGGGTGTTGGTCAATGGTGTTCTTTCTCGTGCAGGGTCGTCGGTGGCGGGTGTCGGCGGCTGGTCAGCCGACCGCACCCTCCATCTGCAGTTCGATGAGGCGGTTGAGCTCGAGGGCGTATTCCATGGGCAGTTCCCGTGCGATGGGCTCGATGAAGCCGCGCACGATCATCGCGGTGGCCTCGACCTCGTCCATGCCGCGGCTCATGAGGTAGAAGAGCTGGTCCTCGGACACCTTCGAGACGGTGGCCTCGTGCGCCATGGACACGTCTTCCTCACGCACGTCCACGTAGGGGTAGGTGTCGGAACGGGAGACGGTGTCGACGAGAAGCGCGTCGCACATGACGCCCGACTTGGAGTGGGTCGCGCCCGGCTGCACCTGGACGAGGCCTCGGTAGGCGGCGCGGCCGCCGGCGCGGGCGACGGACTTCGAGACGATGGAGCTCGAGGTGTGCGGTGCGCAGTGCACCATCTTGGAGCCGGTGTCCTGATGCTGCCCCTCGCCCGCGAACGCGATCGACAGGGTCTCGCCCTTGGCGTGCGGGCCCATGAGGTAGACGGCCGGGTACTTCATGGTGACCTTGGAGCCGATGTTGCCGTCGATCCACTCCATCGTCGCGCCCTCCTCGCAGACGGCGCGCTTGGTGACGAGGTTGTACACGTTCGTCGACCAGTTCTGGATCGTCGTGTAGCGGCAGCGGGCACCCTTCTTCACGATGATCTCGACGACGGCCGAGTGCAGCGAGTCGGACTTGTAGATCGGCGCGGTGCAACCCTCGACGTAGTGCACGTAGGCGTCCTCGTCGACGATGATGAGCGTCCGCTCGAACTGGCCCATGTTCTCGGTGTTGATGCGGAAGTAGGCCTGCAGCGGGATGGTGACGTGAACGCCCTTCGGCACGTAGATGAACGAGCCGCCGGACCACACAGCCGAGTTCAGCGACGCGAACTTGTTGTCGCCGATCGGAATGACCGTACCGAAGTGCTCACGGAAGATGTCCTCGTGCTCCTTGAGTGCGGTGTCGGTGTCGAGGAAGATGACGCCCTGGCGCTCGAGCTCCTCGTTGATCTTGTGGTAGACCACCTCGGATTCGTACTGCGCGGCGACGCCGGCGACGAGGCGAGCCTTCTCCGCCTCCGGGATGCCGAGCCGGTCGTAGGTGTTCTTGATGTCTTCGGGCAGGTCGTCCCAGGTCTGGGCCTGCTTCTCCGTGGAGCGGACGAAGTACTTGATGTTGTCGAAGTCGATGTCCGACAGGTCGGCACCCCACGTCGGCATCGGCTTCTTCTCGAACAGCGCGAGCGACTTCAGGCGGAGCTCACGCATCCACTGCGGCTCGTTCTTCATGTCCGAGATGTTGTTGACGACTTCCTCGTTGAGGCCGCGCCTGGCCGCCGCGCCGGCGGTGTCGGAATCGTGCCAGCCCCACTGGTACTTGGACAGTGCCTCGATGTGCTCGTCCTGGGTGGCGCCGGTGCCCGGCGCCTGCGGTGCAGTCTGCGTCATGGGATCACTTTCTCTTGGGAATCTGTGGGGTGGGGAGCTTGGCGGGCACGTGCGTGGTGCACACGCCGTCGCCATGGGCGATGGTGGCGAGCCGTTGGACGTGCGAGCCCAGTAGTTTGCCGAAGAGTTTCGTCTCGATCTCGCACAGGATCGGGTAGCGGGCGGCGACGTCGGCAACCGGACAGTGGTACTGCACGATCTGGTGCCCCGCGCGGGCCGGACGGACGCCGGCCGCGTAATGCTCGGCTTCGAGCGCGTCGACGAGGATGTCGACGGCGTCCCGCTCCGGGTCCTCCTCACGCACCCGCTGAAAGCGCTCCTCGATCGAAGCGACACGCTCCTCCGCGAGCTCGGTGAGGGCCGAGGCGCTCAGCTTCTCGAAGGCGAGGAGCGCCAATCGGTCGTAGCTTTGCTGAAACTCTGAGCGTCCGGCATCGGTGAGGACAAACACCTTCGACGGGCGCCCGCGGCCCCGCGGGCCGTAGACCCGCTCCTCGCGGGAGGCGAGCGTGCCGTCGTCGAGGAGCGCAGCGAGGTGCCTCCGCACTGCCGCGGGAGTGAGCTCGAGCGCGTCGGCGAGCTCCTTCGCGGTCTGGGGACCGTTGTGAAGGATCAGGTGCACGACTCGCTCTCTGGTCGGTGCGTCCATCAGTCTCCTCCAATGATTAACAAACGCAATCCTTGCCAATTGTCGGCCGAGAATCAAGCGAGGCTCACCTAACCTCACAAGTCCGGACCGGCTAGCGACATGGCTCGTCCGCGGAAGGTCGGCGCATGCGCGCTCCGGGCCAGGAGTGTCATTGATGGCGACGGCGGATCCCCGGGCCAAGTGGCGCTGGACTCCGGGCATCGGGATTCGGGCGCAGGCCCGAGTGGCTCAGTGCTTGCCCGGAGATCCCAATGAGACGCGGGAGCCGTGCTGGCCGAGTCCCCCACCGGTGACCTCGCCCGAAACGGCCAATCAGGCCCGGAACACAGCTCGCCACAGCCGACCCAATCGGCCAACCGGTGGTGGGGTTGTAGAGGTGCGCTCCCATGAGCGGGATGCCGCTGCCAGTGGTGGTGTGTCGTTGTGTTCTGCGCCAGACGTAGCCGTTGGCCGCGGCACCAGCGCCGCCTGCTGGTGGTGTGGCCACTGGTGTGCCGTATTCGGTGTAGCGGATCCAAGCATCAAGCCCCTCCGCCGCTTCCCCGTCAGCTGCCAGCCCGAGGGTCGCGGACGCATCCCCGCGGGGAATCGCGAACGCCAAGTCACCAATGATCGGCTCGGCGTTGATGGTGATCGTCAACGACAATCCACAAACCCTGGCCCACGCACTGGCGCCGATGCCATCCTCGACGAAGGGCTCGCCGAGGGCACCGTGCCTGCGGTGGCCGCCGCGATCACCGTGCTCGGAAACAACCGGCCCACCGGCCACACCCACGACGACCAACCACCACAAACCCCTACTCAACACCGAGCCAACGAGGCCTGCGGCGACTCGCGCATCCGCCCGCATCGGGAACAACGTGACAGTCGGAACGGGACCGTGCAAGAGGCAATTCCCAAAGTCCTTCGCGCTCGGCGCGCAGCCGGCGGCCAACTACGTGTCAGCCGTCCCCATGGCCTAGGCTGATTGGCATGCCCCTTGCCCTGGAAGCTCGCGATCTGCGGCTCAGTTTCGGGTCCAAGCGGGCACTCGACGGGTTGTCACTCACGGCCGAGGCGGGGAGGGTCACCGCGCTGCTCGGCCCCAACGGCGCCGGCAAGACCACCTTCATCCGCTGCTGCACCGCACTCCTGGCGCCTGACAGCGGGAGTCTCTCCATCTTCGGCCACGAGCCGGGCTCCGAGCAGGCGAGGGTGCTCGTCGGGCTGATGCCGCAGGCCACGGGCGCGTGGGCCTCGACGACGCCCGCCCGCCTCCTGCGCTACTTGGCTTCGCTGTACGCCGATCCGCAGCCGGTCGATGACCTCATGCGGCTCCTCGGCATCGACGAGTACGCGTCGACGCCGTACCGTCGCCTCTCCGGCGGGCAGCAGCAGGCGGTGAACCTGGCCGGGGCACTCGTCGGCCGGCCGTCGCTGCTGTTCCTCGACGAGCCCACGGCCGGCCTGGACCCCCGCGCCCGCAAGCAGACTTGGCAGCTCATCTCCCGCATCCGCGACGCCGGCGTGGCCGTGTTGCTCACCACGCACAACATGGCTGAGGCCGAGGAGCTCTCCGACGACGTCTCGATCATCCACCGTGGCCGCGTCCGTGCCGCGGGTGCCGTCGCCGAACTCGTGGACCGCTTCGGGACGCTCGAGGACGCGTTCCTCGCCTGCACGGAGGACGCCGCATGACCCTCGACTTCACGCCCCGCCCTGCGGCCGCCTCGCGCCGACGCCAGATTTGGCAGCACGCCAAGATGGAATCCGGGCTGATCCTTCGCAACGGCGAGCAGCTCATCCTCGCGGTCGTGTTCCCGCTCGCGATCCTCGTCGGCGGCAAGTTGTGGGGCGACCGCTTCGGGCTGGGGTTCCAGGCGCTCGCGCCGTCGGTGCTGGGAGTGGTGCTGTGGTCGTCGGGGCTCACGACCCTCGCAATCGCCACTGGCTTCGAGCGCCGCTACAACGTGCTCGAACGCATCGCCGCAACCCCGCTCGGCAAGGAGGGAATCCTGCTGGGCAAGGGGCTGTCCATCGCGATGATCACACTCGGGCAAGTGGCGGTGCTCGCGGTCGTGGGGCTGGCCATGGGCTGGCAGCCGTCGACCGCGCCGCTGCCCTGGCTGATCACGGGGGTGACGTGCGTCGTCGGGCTTGCGGCGTTCATCGCGCTGGGGCTCGCAATCGCCGGGTCGCTCCGCCCCGAGACGACACTCGCGCTGGCCAACCTGCTGTTCCTCGTCGGCGTGCCGCTCGGCATCGTCGTCCCCGTCGCTTCATACCCCGCGTGGGCGCAACCGGTCGTGAATGCGCTGCCGACGGCCGCCGTCGGTGAATCGCTCCGTGCGGGCGGAGCAGGCCTCGTCGAATGGCTCCCCCTCCTCGTCGTGGCCTGCTGGGCCCTCGCGGCGACAGTCCTTGCCAGAAAGGTGTTCCAATGGACCTCGTAACGCTCATCGACGGCAAGAAGGCCCTCATGCGGTGGCTGTGGGCCTCGCTGTTGTGCAACATGGGCATCGTCGTCACCGGCGGCGTCGTGCGCCTCACCGGCTCCGGCCTGGGCTGCTCCGACTGGCCGCTGTGCACCCCGGACCGTCTCGTCCCCCACGCCGAGCTGGGCATCCATGGGGCCATCGAGTTCGGCAACCGCACCCTCACGATCGTCCTCTGCATCGTCGCGCTCGGCGCATTCCTCGCCGCTCGACGAGCGCACGGCTCCCGTTCCAAGCTCTGGTGGGTGACACTGACCGTCGGCATCGGCATCATCGTGCAGGCCGTCGTGGGCGGCATCACGGTGTGGATGGGACTCAACCCGTTCATCGTCGCCTTCCACCTCACTGCGTCGATTCCGCTGATCGTCCTGTGCGCATGGGGTGTGCTGCTCGGCCGCGGTGACGCACCCGTCGAACTCCCCCGCAACCTGCGGGGCCTCGTCGTCGCCACGTTCTGCGTCGCCATGGCGAGCATCCTCACCGGCACCCTCACCACCGGAGCCGGCCCACACGCCGGCGATGCCGACGCTCCCCGCAACGGTCTCGACATCGAAGCCATCGCCAGGGTCCACTCCGTGTCCGCGTGGCTCGTCGTGATCTTCGCGGTCATCGCGCTCGTGGCGTTCACACGCGCCCGCATCGACGGCGCCGCCCGGCTCGCGCGCATGTTCGTCTCCGTGGTGGCGTTGCAAGGTCTCATCGGCTACATCCAGTACTTCCTCGGCATCCCCGCGGGCGTCGTCTGGCTGCACATGCTCGGGCTCACCGTGTTCACCGCCGCCGCAGCTTGGCTCCTGTTCGGCACGCGTGGTCCGGCACGCACCGAAGTGCGCGCAGGCTGAGGCGCGCGGGCATAGAGTGGTCGGCGCAACACTCGCGCCTTCGAAAGGATTGCCATGGCACTGCCGCCGTTCGCCGACTACACCGCCACCCGCTTCCGCGAGGAGATCGACGCCGCGATGGCGCACCAGCGCGACGGGCTGGCACGCCTCCGCGACGACGACGGCCCCGCCACCCGCGCGAACGTCTTGGATGCCTGGGAGGAGGCCCGCGGCCCGCTCAACCTCCTGCTGTCGGTCTTCTTCTCGATGAAGTCCGCCGACACCAACGACGAGTTCGAGCGGCTCGCCGAAGAGTACGCGCCGAAGCTCGCCGCCCACGAGGACGCCATCCAGCTCGACCGGGGCACCTACGACCGCCTCAAGGCTCTCGAGGCCCGCATCGTCTCCGGCGAGGAACCAGCCGACGACGAGGACCGCCACCACCTCTCCGAACTCATCAAGGACTTCGAGCGCGCCGGCGTCGCCCTCGACGAGCAGGGCCAGGCCCGCCTGCGCGAGATCAACGGCCGCCTCGCCGAGCTTCAGACCACGTTCGAGCGCCTCAACCGCGAGGCCCGCAACGCCGCGACGATCACCGTCGCCGAGAACGAGCTCGAGGGCCTCTCCCCCTCCGACATCGACGCCCTCCGCACCGACGAGGGGCTCCGCCTCCAGCTCATCAACACCACGCAGCAGCCGCTGGGCGCGAAGATCGCCGACGCCGGGCTGCGCCGTCGCCTCCTCGACGCGTCCCTCAACCGCGCGCTCGGCGAGATCGACACGCGGCCGACCCTCGTCGAGATGGCCCGCCTGCGCGCCGAGCGCGCCACGCTCCTCGGCTTCGCGAGCCACGCCGCGCTCGTCGCGTCGCAGGGCACCGCGAAGACCACCGAGGCGATCGAGCAGGTGCTCATCCCCATGGCGCAGGCCGCCCTCGCCAAGACCCGCGACGAGGCCGCGCAGCTCGCGGAGGCGTACAAGAGCATCAACCCCGGCGCAGAGTTCACCGCCGCCGACTGGGCCTTCGTCGAGGCCAAGGTGCGCAAGGACCGCTTCGCGTTCGACGAGTCCCAGCTCGACGAGTACCTCACCGTCGAGAAGGTGGTCCAGGCGTGCTACGACGCGGCGACCGAGCTGTACGGCATCCAGTTCACCCTCCGCGAGGACCTGCGCGGCCACGTCGAGGGATCGCAGGTCTACGAGATCACCGACGACGACGGGTCCCCCGTCGGCTTCTTCCTCATGGACCTGTGGGCCCGCCCGACGAAGAACGGCGGCGCGTGGATGACCGCCATCAACGAGGTCTCGAGCCGCACCGACGAGGTGCCGATCGTCACCAACAACTGCAACTACCGCAAGTCCGTGCCCACGTGCAGCTGGGACGAGGTCATCACGATGTTCCACGAGTTCGGGCACGCCCTGCACGGCCTGTTCGGCACGGCCAAGTACCCGTCGCGCTCGGGCACCGCGGTGCCGCGGGACTTCGTCGAGTTCCCCAGCCAGGTCAACGAGCACTGGGCCTGGCAGCCCGGCCGCGTCCTGCCCGCAGAGTGGCTCGACAAGCTGAAGGCCGCCAACGAGTTCGGCCTCGGCTACGCGAAGGCGGAGGCGCTCATCGCCGCCGTCCTCGACTACGTGTGGCACTCCACCCCACTCGACGAGCTGCCCACCTCGGCCGACGAGGTGGCCGCCTTCGAGCAGGCCGCGCTGCAGCGCCACGGGCTCGACGACCCGATCTGCCCACCGCGCTACCGCACGCAGTACTTTGCGCACATCTGGGGCGGAGGCTACGCGGCCAGCTACTACGGCTACACCTGGGCCGAGGTCCTCGACGCCGACGCGGTGGCGTGGTTCGAGGAGAACGGTGGCGGGACACGCGCCAACGGCGAGCATTTCCGTCGCACCCTGCTGGGGCAGGGCGGCAGCGTGGACGCCATGGAAACCTGGCGTGCCTTCCGCGGCCGCGACCCGCAGCTGCAGCCGCTGCTCGACCGTCTCGGGTTGAGCCTGGCATGACCGACACCAAGGATGACCTCGCGCGTTACCTGCGTGCCGCGCGCGAGGCTCTCTTGTGGAAGTGCGAGGGGCTGGAGGAGTACGACCTTCGGCTGCCTCGCACCCCCACCGGCACCAACTTGCTGGGGCTCGTCAAACACTGCGCGATCGTCGAGCACGGTTATCTCGTCACGTGCGTGGGCCGCACGAGCGACGTCGCCATGCCCGAATGCGACTGGGACGCCGACCCGAACATCGACCTCTACGCCACCGCCGACGAAACCGTCGACGAGATCCTGGCACTGCACCGGGCCGTCGCTGCCGCCGCAGATGCGACGATCGCCGCGCTCCCCCTCGACGCGCCGGCCCACGTGCCGTGGTGGGGAGCACGAGCCGACACCACCTTGGGCCGGCTGCTCATCCACGTCATCGCCGAGCTGCACCGGCACGCCGGCCACGCCGACATCCTGCGCGAAGGAATCGACGGCCTCGTGGGCCTCGGCCCCGCCAACCCCAACATGGCGGACGACGTCGCCCATCTGCCCGCCCATCACGCGCGACTCACCGAACTCGCAGAACGGACCCGATGACCATGGACATCCCTCCTTCCCGCATCACCGCCCTCGAGACCGGCACCGGCATCGCCTGGAACGACTGGATTGCCTTCTTCGAGCCACACCGTGACCTCGACCACACGGCGCTGGCCGCGCTCGCGCTGGATCGGATCCTCACCCAGGGCCGATCCCGAAGCCCCGAATGGTGGGCGCAGGGCGTGACCGTCGCCTTCGAACAGCACATCGGCCGACGTGGGATCGGCGAACGCTGCGACGGCAGCTACTCCGCGACGGTCTCCCGCACGCTCCCCGGCACGATGGACGAGGTCCTGGCCCGCATGGCCGCGTCAGGCGACGGGCGCGAGGACTTCGTCGGTGTCCCCGTCGAGAGCTCCCCGACCACGAGCGCGACCGAGAAGTGGCGCTACTGGCGGGTGCGGCTCGCCGACGGCTCGAAGGTGAGCATCAACATCCAGACCAAGCCTGCAGGCGACAAGGCCACCGTGGCGGTCAACCATGACGGCCTCGACGACCCTGCGCGTGTACCACAAGTCAAGCAGTGGTGGAAGGACTGGCTCACACAATTCTGAGAGCACTGGCCCGTTGGGCGGGGCGTGCGGTACCGTCTACCGCACGCGCCGTCGTATATGAACCGTGTGGGACACTTCGACGGCCCCGCCGGACGCCGGCGGAATGACCCAGGCTGATTCACAAGAGACAAGGGAGTTCTCATGCGAAAGAAGATTGCTGCGGCCGTCGCCGTGACCGCGCTGACCCTCTCCGCGTGTGGAGGCGGTGGCGGAGCCGACTTCGTCACCATCGCCGCCGGCGGCACGTCCGGCCCCTACTACGTCATCGGCGCCTCGATGTCCAAGGTCTTCTCCGAGAAGCTCGGCGCCGAGTCGTCCGTGCAGGCCACCGGCGCCTCCGTGGAGAACGTCAACCTCATCGCCGACGGCAAGGCCGAGATGGCCTTCGCGATGGGCGACGCCACTCGGCAGGCGATGGATGGCACCGGCCCCTTCAAGGACAACGCACACACCGACCTCGTCGCGATGACTGCCCTCTACCCCAACTTCGTCCAGATCATCACCACCGAGCAGTCCGGCATCAAGTCGGTCGCCGACCTCAAGGGCAAGCGCGTCGGCGTCGGCGACTCCGGTTCGGGCGTCGAGCTCAACGCACAGATGATCCTCGAGGCCCACGGCATGAACTACGACGACATCAACGAGGACTTCCTCTCCTACGCCGAGGCCATCGACCAGATGAAGAACGGTCAGGTCGACGCCGCATTCGTCACCTCCGGCCTGCCCAACTCGTCGGTCATGGACCTCGTGACGTCGCACGACGTCGTCGCCGTCCCCATCGAGGGCGACGGGATGAAGAAGCTGCTCGAGCTGTACCCGTTCTTCTCCGAGGCGGCCATCCCCGGCGGCACCTACGACCAGGCGGAGGACGTCACCACCGCCTCCATCATGAACCAGATGCTGCTCTCCCCGAAGCTCTCCGACGAGGCAGCCTACGAGATCACCAAGGCGTTCTGGGAGAACATCGACGAGATCCACGCCGCCCACAACGCGGCCAAGCAGATCACCCTCGACACCGTCACCGACGGCCTCGTGCCGCCGCTGCACCCCGGCGCCAAGAAGTACTACGAGGAGCAGGGCGTCGATATCCAGGGGGCGCAGGGCTGATGCCCGGCCTGCGCTCCGCGGTCCGACGGGGCGCGGCCGCAGCCTGCCTCGTCGCAGTGCTCGGCTGTGCCCCGTCGGGCCCGGAGCTGCAGGTGCGCGACCAACGCACGGGCGACGTCCACCTGCGGCTGCCCGCCCACGACGGGCAACTCATCGAGATGTCGTGGACGCACTCGATCGAACACACGCGATGGGTCGAGGTCTGGGAGCTGCACGACGACCACCTCCGGCTGCGCGAGACCCTGCTCGAGGGCTACGGGGCGGGGGTCCCCAGCGAAGGCGAGGCACGCGTCGAGGACGGGATCATCCACGTCACCGGCATCGACCGCACCGTCGAGCAGCTCGCGTGGGTCCACTCCCACGACGTCGGGCACACTCTCCGCGTCGACGGCGAGGTGGTCGTCGCGCCAGGGGACCTCCCCCACCACGCACTCGTCGAACTCCTGGTGTCCGGCCACACCGCAGGCACCGACCATGGAAGGAGCACATCATGACCACCCCACAGACTTCCGACGCGTCCACGGTGGACCAGCCGTCGGCCGAGGCCGTGCTGGAGAAGTTCGACCGCGAGGCCCGGGTCCGGCACATCACGTGGCGCCCCGTGGCGCTCGCCATCTCCGTCCTCGCGATCGCGTTCTCCGTCTACCACATGGTGGTGTCCTACATCGGCACGCCGCCGGTGATGATCCACCGCTCGCTGCACGTCGGCCTCATCCTCGTGCTCTGTTTCGCGCTCTACCCGATGACGCGCAAGTCGGATCGGAGCAGGATCGCCTGGTACGACTGGATCCTGATGGCACTTTCCGCGGCGACGTTCCTCTACATGCTCGTCCGCTTCGACCAGATCATCGCGAGCGCTGGCCGGCCGGAGACGATGGATGTGGTGGTCGGTGCGGTGCTCGTCGTGCTGGTGCTGGAATCCGCGCGACGGGTGACCGGCTGGGCGCTGCCGATCCTGGCGATCGTGTTTCTCCTCTACGGACTCGTGGGGCGCTCGCTGCCCGGCCTGTTCCGCCACCGCGGATTCGACTTCGAGTCAATCGTCGGCTTCCTCTACCTGACCACCGAGGGCATCTACGGCACGGCCATCGCCGTCTCCGCCTCGTACATCTTCCTGTTCATCCTGTTCGGCGCCGTGCTGCAGCGCTCCGGCATGGGCCAGTTCTTCAACGACATCGCGCTCGCAATCGCGGGTCAGGGACGCGGCGGGCCCGCGAAGGTGGCCGTCGTCGCATCCGGCTTCCTCGGCTCCATCAACGGGGCCGCTGTCGCGAACGTCGTCACCACCGGCGCATTCACGATCCCCCTGATGAAGAAGGTCGGGTACAAGAAGGACTTCGCGGGCGCCGTCGAAGCCACCGCCTCCGTCGGCGGCCAGATCCTGCCGCCGGTCATGGGCGCGTCGGCGTTCATCATGGCCGAGACGCTCGGCCTGCCCTACCGGACGATCGCGGTCGCCGCCATCGTGCCCGCCCTGCTCTACTACCTCGGCATCATCGCCCAGGTGCACCTGCGCGCCACCCGTCAGGGTCTGTCCGGCATCTCCCGCCAGAACCTCCCGGCCGTGGGCGCAGTGATGAAGGAGCGAGGCCATCTGCTGATCCCGCTCATCTTCCTCATCTACATGCTGTTCTTCTCGGGGCGCACGATCCTCTTCTCGGCGCTGCTGACCATCATCGTCACCGTCATCATCGCCGAGCTGCGCCCCGCCACCCGCATGTCGGTGCGCGACATCCTGGGTGCCCTCGACGACGGCGCCCGCACCGCGATCTCCGTCGCCGTCGCCTGTGCCGCCGTCGGGGTCATCGTCGGCGTGGTCACCCTCACCGGCTTCGGCGTGAAGCTCGCGAACGCGATCGTGGCGATCGGCGGCGGCAACCTCTTGCTCTCGCTCGTGTTGACGATGGTCGCCTCGATCATCCTCGGCATGGGCCTGCCGTCGATCCCGACGTACATCATCACCGCGACGATGGCTGCGCCGGCGCTGGCGCAGCTCGGTGTGGAGCCGCTGGTGGCGCACATGTTCGTGTTCTACTTCGGCCTCTTCGCCAACATCACCCCACCGGTGGCGCTCGCCTCCTACGCTGCGGCAGGCCTCTCCGGCGGCGACCCGGTGCGCACCGGCTTCACCTCGATGCGGCTCGCGCTGGCCGGCTACATCATCCCCTTCATGTTCGTGCTGAACCCGGCCATGCTGCTGCAGAACGTGACGCCCGTCGAAGCGATCCGCGTGATCCTCACCGGCACCGCAGGCGTGCTGCTGCTGGCAGTGGCCGTCGAGGGGCACTTCATGACGCCGATGCACTGGGCCCTGCGTGTGGCCACCGCGCTCGGTGCGCTGCTGCTGATGAGCCCCGACGGCATGACCGACATGATCGGACTGGCTGCGGCGGTCGTCGCGCTCGGGGCGCAGATGGTGGTGGCGAAGAAGGACGGCAAGCTGTCGTTGAAGTCGATCTAGCGTCGCCGGCGGCTGGGGACCTCCGGGCGTCGGCGGCGCTCGTCGCGTCGGGTTCAGCGGGCGTAGCGCAGTGGGTTCGGCGCGCACTCGCATTCGGTGGCGATGCGCAAGTCCTGCGCGATGTGGCCGAGGCTGCGCAGCGCGAACAGCTGCGAGACGACCCGATTGCGCAGGAGGAACGGATCGATGGTGTTGAGGTAGATCTTCGTCGCGCCCTCGAAGCCCGCCAGCGTGGAGACGCGCCACTTCAGCATGATGCGCCACGGCATCGCCTCCCGCACGTCGATGGGGCGATGGTGCCACTCCTCGTTGCACGGCACATCGGGGCCGGTGGCGGCGTGCATGGCGTGGAGCAGGTCGGACACCCCGTCGATCTCCTCGGGCGTGTGGCGCCACGGATCGGACTGCTCCGAGCGGGAGTAGATCTCGATCGTCGGATAGCGGTGCCCGAATCCGGCGAACGCGATCGCGTGATCGTTCTCCGCGATCATCAGATTGCGGCGGCTCGCGAAGTTGGCGGCGGCGTCGTTGAAGATGTTCGGATTGCCCCGCAGCCTCGCCAACGTCTGCTCCACCTGCGTGCCCCGCTCGTCGATAGCCACGAGCTGCTTGTGGAGGTGGTCGAACGAGGCTCCGGCCGGCTTCAGCCAATTCTGGAAGACGGACACGTACCGGGCATAGCGGTTGGTCTCGTACAGCCGCAGCGCGGCGTCGACCGTGAACGCCAGAAAGCGCCGGTGTTCGTCCTTGGTGAGCGTGCCCGACGAGGCCAGTTGCGTGTCGTCGGTGGCCCCGTCGACGAAATGCCTACGGGCGATGATCACGTCGTGCCCGCCGCCGAAGAAGCCGGAGGCGGCTTCGAGCTTCTCCTCGAGTGTGAGGCGGGCGATCTCGTCCGCGCTGCGCCCGCTGGCGCGCAGCTTGGCCTCGACGACGGCCAGCACGTGGCGCAGGCCCTCGGGCTCGGCGAGGTACGCCTCCCGCCGAGCCGCGATTTCCGCAGACAACTCGTAGCCGTAGTTGGCGTGCCAGTAGTCGTAGCTCAGGATCTCGAACAGGTTCGGCACCCGACGAAACTCCGCCGGCTCGTCCAGGAGCTGGTTGGCGGGAGTGGCGTCGTGCTGCTCCCAGACCTCCCCGTGGCGCACGAGCCGCGATTTCTCCGGCGGGGTCTCGAGGTACCGTCGCTCGCAGAACGCGCAGTGGCGCCCGTGCTCGTCCGGGGCCAGCGGCTGAGGTTCGGCCGGGCGCAGTCCGAGCGGCCGATTGCCCCGGCCCGGCACGGTCCACACCTCCGTCCCCGTGAAGGGGTTGAGTTGCTTGACCGTGCCGTCGGCCAGCACGTCAAGGTAGTCGGGCTCGCGAACAAGGACCTCCATGCGCCGAGCCTACGCGGCTCAGCGCCCGAAGATCAGCGGATCGACGGCAATGGCCAGGAACAACACGGCCAGGTAGGAATTGGACCAGTGGAACAGTCGCATCGCCTTGAGCGCGGCACCCTCGAGGCCGGCGCTGGCGCGTCGCAGGAGCTGCGCGGCCTCCCAGATCATCACCGCGCCGGCAAGGGCCGCCACGATGGGATAGAGGGGGCCCGTCGGCGTGACCGGCCACAGCAGCAACGACACCGCGACGGTGAGGACCGTGTAGACGAGGATCTGCACCGCCACCTGCCTGGCGGAGCGCACCACTGGCAGCATCGGGACCCCGGCGGCCGCGTAGTCGTCCTTGTACCGAAACGACAGCGCCCACGTGTGCGGCGGCGTCCACAGGAAGATGATTGCGAACATGATGACGGGCGCCCAGGCGACCGAGTTGGTCACCGCCGTCCAGCCGATCAGCGGCGGGAAACACCCTGCGATGCCGCCCCAGATGATGTTCTGCCAGGTCCGACGCTTGAGCCACATCGTGTACACGAACACGTAGAAGGCGTTGGCGAGCACCGCGAGCGCGGCGGAGAGCCAGTTGGCGCCGAAGCCCAGGATCAGCGCCGACAGCACCCCCAGGACGACGCCGAAGACCGTGGCCGGGACGGTGCCCACCTGGTGCCGCGGCATCGGGCGCCGCCTGGTGCGTCGCATCACCTCGTCGATGTCGGCGTCCAGGATGCAGTTGAAGACATTAGCGCTCGCAGCGGCCATCCAACCACCGAACAGCGTCGCCAGGGCGGGAATCAGTGGGGGCAGGCCGCCTGCGGCGAGGAACATCGCGGGCAGTGTCGTCACGAGCAGGAGCTCGATGATGCGCGGCTTCGTCAGCGCCACATACGCCTTCACCACATCGCCTGCGCTGGCGCGCGCTGCGCCCTCCGTTGTGACGGCCACCCGGCATCCTCCTCCGCTCGACGACCAGTGTACCCTGTCCCACCCCTGGGGCCGCCGCGACGACCGACGCCGCGGCACCTGGCGCGCGTCGTCGACCACCGTGGGCGACGGACTTGCGCCGCCGGCTTCGGTCGAGCAACTAGGCTGAGGCCGTGCAGAGCCAACAACGAGCATTCGTCAACCCGCTGCGGTCCGCCGAGGACCGCCGGTTGCCCAGAATCGCAGACCCGTCGGCCCTGGTGATCTTCGGCGTCACGGGTGACCTCTCGCGCAAGAAGCTCATGCCCGCGGTCTACGATCTCGCCAACCGCGGCCTGCTGCCGCCCGGGTTCGCGCTCGTGGGCTTCGCACGTCGGGAGTGGGCCGACCAGGACTTCGCCCGCGTCGTCCACGACGCCGTGCAGGAGCACGCGCGCACCGAGTTCCGGGAAGAGGTGTGGGAACAACTCCTCGAAGGCATCCGATTCGTGAGCGGCGACTTCGACTCCGACGAGGCCTTCGGGCGCCTTAAGACCACACTCGGCGAGCTCGACCGGGAGCGCGGCACGTGCGGCAACCACGCGTTCTACCTGTCGATCCCGCCCTCGGGCTTCGAACCGGTCATGCGCCAGCTCAAGCGCCACGGCTTGGCCGAACAGGTGCCGGGAAGCTGGCACCGCGTCGTCATCGAGAAGCCCTTCGGCCACGACCTCGAATCCGCCCGCGAACTCGACGCGGTCGTCTCGCAGCTGTTCAAGCCGCAGGAGGTGTTCCGCATCGACCACTACCTGGGCAAGGAGACCGTGCAGAACATCTTGGCCATGCGGTTCGCCAACCAGCTCTTCGAGCCGCTGTGGAACAACAATCACGTGAGCCACGTGGAGATCACGATGGCCGAGGACATCGGCATCGCGGGGCGGGCCGGCTACTTCGACGGCATCGGCATCGCCCGCGACGTGATGCAGAACCACCTGCTGCAGCTGCTCGCACTGGCCGCCATGGAGGAGCCGACGAACTTCGACGCGGCCCAGTTGCGCACCGAGAAGCAGAAGGTGCTCGCCGCAGCCCGCGTCCCGGCGGACCTGGCCCGGCACACCGCCCGCGGCCAGTACGCCCCGGGCTGGCAGGGCGGCAAGGAGGTCCGCGGCTACCGGCAGGAGGAGGGCGTCCCCGACGACTCCCGCACGGAAACCTTCGCGGCCATGCGCGTGGACATCGACAACCGCCGGTGGGCGGGCGTCCCGTTCTACCTCCGCACCGGCAAGCGCATGCCCCGACGCGTCACCGAGGTGGCGCTGAGCTTCAAGCGCCCGCCACACCTGCCGTTCACCGCGACGGACACCGCGGACCTCGGCACCAATGCCCTGGTCCTGCGCATCCAGCCCGACGAGGGCGTCACCCTGCGCTTCGGTGCGAAGGTGCCCGGCACGCAGATGGAGATCCGCGACGTGTCGATGGACTTCGGTTACGGCGGCTCGTTCACCGAATCCTCGCCCGAAGCCTACGAACGGCTCATCCTCGACGTGCTGCTGGGAGAACCCCCGCTCTTCCCGCTCCAGGAGGAGGTCGAGCTGAGCTGGCGCATCCTCGATCCCGTCTTGGAGCATTGGGCGGAGCTGCCCGAGCAGCCCGAGCAGTACGCGCCAGGCACGTGGGGTCCGCGCTCCGCGGACGAGATGCTGGCCCGCGACGGCCTCGCCTGGCGGCGGCCGTGAGGAAGGAAAGCCCATGCTGATCGAACTGCACGACACCACCTCGCGCGACATCTCCACCGCCCTCACCAAGGCGCACCGCGGCGCGGGCGCGAGCGGCCTGGTCCTGACGCTGGTCATCGCCACCGATGACCGCCACTTCGACGACGCCATCGAGGCCGCAAAGGCCTCGGCCTACGCGCATCCGTCGCGGGTCATCGTCGTCACCAACAGCCCCGACGAGGCCGAGCCGAAGATGGACGCCCGGATCGAAACCGGCGACGGTCTCCCCGGCGACCTCATCACCCTCACCCTCCACGGCGGTCTCCGCGCCCACGCAGGCACCGTCCTGCTGCCCCTGCTGCTGCCGGACTCCCCCACCGTCGTCTGGTGGCCGCACGAGGGCCCCGCCGACCTGGCCGGCGACCCGATCGGCCGACTCGCCACCCGTCGCATCACCGACGCATCCGGCTGCGCCGACCCGCAGCACGCGCTCGTCATGCGGGCCCGCCACCACAGACCCGGCGACACCGATCTCACCTGGACACGCCTGACCCGCTGGCGCGCGCTCCTCGTCGCCGCCGTCGAACAGGTGGGGGCGCCCATCGTCGGTGGCCGCGTCGTCTCCGCCCCCGACAACGCGCCGGCGACGCTCTTGGCCACCTGGCTGGGCAGCCGTCTGGGCGTGCCGGTCGAGCGCGTCGACGGACCGGGAGTCGGCGTCAATGAAGTGACCCTGCAGACCGAGGCCGGCGACATCGTCATTCGCCGCCACGAGGAGATGACCGCCGAGTATCTGGTGCCGGGCCGGCCCGCCAGGACCGTTGCCCTGCGTCGGCGCCCGCTCACGGATCTGCTCACCGAGGAACTGCAACGGCTCGACGCCGACGAGGTGTTCGAGCAGACCGTCGCCAGCCTGCTCGAACGGCAAGGAGGACAGTGATGTATCGACGAGTGGTCCGGGTGCCCAGCAGCACCGACGTGGCCGACCTGGTGGCGGCAGAGCTGCTGCAGCGCCTCGAGCGGCTCCTGGATGCCCAAGGCCGCGCCGACGTGTGCCTGACCGGGGGCAACACCGCCAACATGGTCTACGAGCGGCTCGCCGAGCACGCGATCGAATCGGAGATCGACTTCCGTCGCATCCACTTCTGGTGGGGAGACGAGCGCTTCCTACCCTCGACCGACCCCGACCGCAACTCGCTGCAGGCCGTCGAGCGCCTCGCCCGCACCATCCCCATGCACTCCATGCACGTGCACATGATGGCCTCCCTCGACGGCCGCAAGGATGCCCACGAGAGCGCCGAGGAGTACGAGGCCGAGCTCGGCGACACCCACTTCGACATCGTGCTGCTCGGGATCGGCGAGGACGGGCACTGCGGGTCCATGTTCCCCGGCCACGCGAGCTTCGAGCCGACGTCCAGGCTCGTCATCGGCGTCGAAGATGCCCCGAAGCCGCCGTCGGAGCGGATCACCCTCACCCGCGTCGCGCTCAACCGCAGCTCCACCGTCTGGTTCATCGCCACGGGATCGGCCAAGGCCACCGCCGTCGCAGGGGCCCTGGCCGGCGACGAGTCGCTGCCGGCGGCCACCATCCACGGCGAGCAGAGCACCATCTGGTTCCTCGACGAGGCGGCCGCAGCCCAACTGCCTCCGCCAGAGGAGTGCGCGTTCTAGTAGCGAGATGACGTGAGGGGTCCGGCCATTGGACAGGCCGGACCCCTCACGTATGCCGTCGAGGCGATCAGTAGATGATCTCCCCAGCCGCCCGCCGCGCACGCAGCGCGGTGATGGCCTCCTGAAGGATCGCCTCCGCATCGGCCTCACTGCGACGCTCCTTCACATAGGCGAGGTGCGTCTTGTAGGGCACGGTCTTCGGCGGCGGCGGCGGGTTGTGCTCGTCGAGATTGGCGGGGAGACCACAGCGCGGGCAGTCCCATTCCGGCGGGACCTGCGCGTCGACGGCGAACGCTGGCCGCGTCTCGTGACCGCTCGCACAGAAGTAGGAGACGTGCATCCGCGGTACCGCGTCACCGCGCTCCGCCTCACCCATCGGTCCCGCACCGACGCGGCTCCCTCGAATGGCGTTACCACCTGCCACAGCTCTACTCCTTCAATTGTTCCGGGGACAAGGGCGCGCGAAGAATCACAGGGATTCGGCTCGGTAGACGAGCAGCAGCGCGAAGATTGCGATGAGCCAGAGCAGGCCGATCACGAGCGTGATCCGGTCCAGACGCCGCTCGGCACGGGAGACGCCACCCATCGACGAGGACATGCCCCCACCGAACAGGTCCGACATGCCGCCACCACGACCCTTGTGGAGGAGGACGGAGCCCGCGAGCAGGATGCTCAGGAAGATGATGAGCCCGGACAGGACGCCCACGGGCATGGACATGAGAGGGACAATCACGCGGGCAAGTGTAACCGACGGCCGCGCAGAATCCACATTCGCGTCCCCGCTGCTGCCGCACCGACGCCGCGAGGGCCGCCCGGATCACCGGACGGCCCTCGCTGCACCTGCGGGCTTCGATCAGACAGGCAGGTCCTTGAACCTGATGATGGCAGCGAACTCCTCCGCCTGGAGGCTCGCGCCGCCGACGAGAGCGCCGTCGACGTCGGGCTGATCCATGATCTGACGGATCGAGCCGGACTTCACGGAGCCGCCGTACTGGATGCGGATCGCGTCGGCCGCCGCCTCCCCGAAGGACTCGCGCACCTCGGCGCGGATCGCGCCGCACACCTCCTGCGCATCCTGCGGCGTGGCCACCTCGCCGGTGCCGATGGCCCACACGGGCTCGTAGGCGATGACGAGGGCACCCACCTGCTCGGCGGTGAGTCCGTCGAGGGCCCCGCGGACCTGCGCGACGGTGTACTCGACGTGACGGCCCTCCTTGCGGATGTCCAGCCCCTCACCGACACAGATGATGGGGGTCATGCCCGCTGCGATGACCTTCTTGGCCTTGGCGCCGACGAGCTCGTCGGTCTCCCCGTGGTACTGACGGCGCTCGGAGTGCCCGACGACGACGTAGGCCACCTGCAGCTTGGCGAGCATGTCGGCGCTCACCTCACCGGTGTAGGCGCCCGAGTCGTGCTGGGACACATCCTGGGCGCCGAGCTGCAGCGGCATGCGGTCGCCGTCGATCAGCGTCTGCACGGTGCGCAGGTTGGTGAACGGCGGAATCACGACCGCGTCCACGTTGCTCGAGTCGAACTGCTTGTCGGCGAGCGTCCACGCGAGCTTCTGCACCAAACCGGTGGCCTCGACGTGGTTCAGGTTCATCTTCCAGTTGCCGGCGATGATCGGCTTGCGGGTCATCTACTTCTCCTCTTCCAGGACTGCGATACCGGGGAGCACCTTGCCCTCGAGGAATTCGAGGGAGGCACCGCCGCCGGTGGAAATGTGGCCGAACTCGTCGTCGGCGTGGCCGAGGACGCGGACGGCGGCTGCGGAGTCACCGCCGCCGATGACGCTGAACGCCTCGGAGTCGGCGAGCGCCTGGGCGACGGCGGCCGTGCCCTTGGACAGGGCCTCAATCTCGAACACGCCCATCGGGCCGTTCCAGAACACCGTCTTCGCGCCCTTGATGGCGTCGGCGAACAGCGCCTCGGTGGCCGGACCGATGTCGAGGGCCTGCTTGTCTGCGGGGATCTCGTCGACGGAGACCTCCTGCACCTCGCCAAGCACCTCGCGGGCGTCGAAGTCCATACCGTCGGCGACGCGCGCGTCGACGGGCAGGAGCAGCGTCTTGCCCGCCTCCTTCGCCTGCTCGATGTAGCCGGCGCAGGTGGCAAGGTTGGACTCGTCGAGCAGCGACTTGCCGATCTCCTTGCCCTGGGCCTTCAGGAAGGTGTAGGCCATGCCGCCGCCGACGATGACCGTGTCGGCGACCTTGAGCAGGTTGTCGATCACGGCGAGCTTGTCGGCCACCTTTGCGCCACCCAGGACGACGACGAGCGGGCGCTCCGGGGTCTCGGTGAGCGTGCGCAGCACCTTGACTTCCTTGCCGACGAGGTAGCCTGCGGCATTCGGGAGCAGCTTCGCGACGTCGTAGACGGAGGCCTGCTTGCGGTGGACGACGCCGAAGCCGTCGGAGACGAAGATGTCGCCGAACTCCGCGTACTTGGCGGCCAGCGTCTGGCGCTCGGCCTCGTCCTTCGACTCCTCGCCCGGCTCGTAGCGGACGTTCTCGAGGAGGGCGACGTCTCCGTCGGTCAAGGAAGCGACGACCTCCTTCGCGGAGTCGCCGACGACGTCGGCGGCCAGCTTGACCTCGACGCCGAGCAACTCTCCGAGGCGCTTCGCGACGGGAGCCAGGGAGTACTTCGGGTTGACCTGCCCCTTCGGGCGGCCAAGGTGCGCCATGACGACGACGCGGGCGCCGGCTTCGCGGAGCTTGGTCAGGGTGGGCAGCGCGGCTCGGATGCGGCCGTCGTCGGTGATGACGTCGCCGTCCAGCGGGACGTTGAAATCGCAACGGATCAGGACGCGCTTGCCGGCGACGTCGAGTTCGTCAATGGTCCTCACGGATGTTCCTCTCGGATGGTTCGGATGGGCGGGCATGGATGGATAGGGAAGGCCCCGCGCCCCCTCGGGGAGCGCGGGGCCAACTCAGCGCTGCATGCGAGCAGGAATCAGAGCTTGGAGCCGACGAGGACGGTGAGGTCCACGAGACGGTTCGAGTAGCCCCACTCGTTGTCGTACCAGCCGAGCACCTTGACCTGGTTGCCGATCACCTTCGTGAGCTGCGCGTCGAAGATGCAGGAGGCGGGATCGGTCTCGATGTCCTTGGAGACGATCGGATCCTCGGTGTACTTGAGGATCTTGCCGTCGGCGGCCTTCTTGACGATCTCGTTGACCTCCTCGACGGTGACCTCACGCGGGGCCTCGAAGGTGAGGTCGGTGGCGGAGCCTGTGGGGGTGGGCACGCGCATGGCGTAGCCGTCCAGCTTGCCCTTGAGCTCGGGGAGCACGAGGGAGACGGCCTTGGCCGCACCGGTGGTGGTGGGGACCATGTTGAGGGCCGCGGCGCGGGCGCGACGCAGATCCTTGTGCGGGCCGTCCTGGAGGTTCTGGTCCTGCGTGTAGGCGTGGATGGTGGTCATGAGGCCCTTGACGATGCCGAGACCGTCGTTGAGCGCCTTCGCCATCGGGGCCAGGCAGTTGGTGGTGCAGGACGCGTTGGAGATGATGTTGTGCGCGGCCGGGTCGTACTTGTCGTCGTTCACGCCCATGACGATGGTGATGTCCTCGTTCTTGGCGGGAGCCGAGATGAGCACCTTCTTGGCGCCGGCGTCGAGGTGGGCCTTGGCCTTGGTGGCGTCGGTGAAGAAGCCGGTCGACTCGATGACGATGTCGACGCCGAGGTCCTTCCACGGAAGGTTGGCCGGGTCCTTCTCGGCGAAGGCCTTGATCTCCTTGCCTGCGACGATGAGGGCGTCGTCGTCGTAGCCGACCTCGCCCTCGAAACGACCGAGGATGGAGTCGTACTTCAGCAGGTGCGCGAGGGTCTTGTTGTCAGTCAGATCGTTGACGGCAACCACGTCCAGGTCGGCGCCGGAGGCGACGAGCGCGCGGAAGTAGTTACGGCCAATCCGGCCGAAGCCGTTGATAGCAACCTTCACGGTCATGTGGATGAATACCCTTCAGTTGTCGTGCACCGACGTCGTCCCCGAGGAATCGAGGCTAACGATCAGCGCCATTCGGACAGTTTTCATCCTAGCCGTGCCTGCTGCGGGCACAACGTCGGGGGCATGAAATCACTCCGACGATCACCCTGCGTGAACGAGCGTTCAGGACTCGTCGCGCAGGTCCGCCGGCAGCGCCGACTCCGTGTCGGCGATGCCCGCCTCCCGCGCCGCTTTGTCCGCGGTGGCGAGCAACCGTCGGATCCGCCCGGCGACCGCATCCTTTGTCAGCGGCGGATCGTGCAGCTTGCCGAGCTCCTCCAGGCTGGCCTGGCGATGCTCGACGCGCAGCTCCCCCGCCGCGCGCAGATGCTCGGGCACGTCGTCGCCGAGGATCTCGAGGGCGCGTTGCACGCGGGCACTGGCCGCCACGGCGGCGCGCACGGAGCGACGCAGGTTGGCGTCGTCGAAATTCGCGAGCCGGTGCGCCTGCGCGCGCACCTCACGGTGCATCCGCCGCTCCTCCCACAGCAGGCGGGTCTCCTGGGCGCCCATGCGCGTCAGCAGGTCGGCGATCGCCTCCTGATCGCGCATCTGCACCCGCACCTGACCGCGCGCCTCGCGTGACTTCGCCGTCAGCCCGAGCCTGCGGCCCGCCCCGACGAGCGCCAGCGCCGACTCGGCACCCGGGCAGGAGATCTCGAGGCTCATCGACCGGCCGGGCTCCGTGAGCGATCCGCGAGCGAGGAACGCCCCTCGCCAGACGGCCGTGGCCTCGGCCTGCGAGCCTGCGATCACGCGCGGCGGCAGCCCGCGGACGGGGCGGCGCTTCGGGTCGACCAGCCCGGCCATCCGCGCGAGCTTTTCACCGTCCGCGACCACCCGCAGCGTGTAGCGGGGGCTGCGGTGGATGCCAGAAGGGTTGATGACGACCATCTCCGAGGTGACGTCCCATAGCTCCTGCAGGAACGACCGCAGGCGACGTGCTGCCGGGGCGCTGTCCAGCTCCGCCTCGACGACGATCTGTCCGCCCACCAGGTGCAGGCCGCCACCGAAACGCAGCATCGCGATCGCCTCTGCGGCGCGCACGCTCGCCTGCGGGGCCGTCACCGCGGCGAGCTCGTCCTTCAACTTCCGTGTCAACGCCATGGGGGCGATCACCTCTTTCCTGGGCCGATGATCTCGGAGAACACCTGTGCGAGCCGATCCGGGTCATGCGTGGCGGTGCCATCGTGCGAGGCCACGTCCGCGACGACGAGCTCGGCTCCCAGCGAATGTACGTAGTCCGCCATGTGGGGGTCGTGCAGGGCAAAGTCGGCGTCCGCGACGACCACGTCGAAGCGCACGTCGGGGGCGTGGTCGGCGAGCAATTCGATGTGTCGCGCCGCAGTGAATCCGGCGGTCTCGAATGCGGGGGCCACGTTGAGCACCAGGATGCGCTGCGCCCTCGCGTCGACGATCGCCTCGCGCAGGCCCGGCACCAGCAGATGCGGGATCACGGAGGTGAACCAGGACCCGGGGCCCAGCACCACCGCATCGGCCGCGGCGATGGCGTCGACGGCAGCCGGATGCGCCGGCGGGTCCTGCGGGACGAGCCGGACGGCGCGCACCTCGGCCTTGGCCTTGGCGACGGTCGCCTGCCCCGTGAGCGTGTTCAGCTCGTCGGGCGCGAACGGGTCGAGGCCCAACACGTCGGCCTCGATCTCCAGCGGGATGGGGCTCATGGGGATGACCCTCCCCCGCACCCCGAGCAGCCCACCCACCATGTCGAGCGCGGCCAGCTCGTCGCCGAGCTGCTGCCACAGGCCCGCGATGAGCAGGTTGCCGATGGAATGTCCGCCGAGCACACCCGAGCCGGTGAACCGCGACTGCAGCACGCTGGCCCAGGTGCGACCGAGTTCGTCCTCCCCGCACAGCGCGGCCAGCGCCATCCGCAGGTCCCCGGGAGGGAGGATGTCGAACTCGTCGCGCAGCCTGCCCGACGAGCCGCCGTCGTCGGCGACGGTGACCACCGCCGTGAGCCGTTCGGTGACGCGCCGCAGCGCCCGCAACGAGGCGGACAGTCCGTGCCCTCCCCCCAGCGCGACCACCGCCGGGCCGCGGGCTGCCGAAGTCGTCATTCCTTCTCCATGTCCCGGTGGATGATGGTGGCCGGGATCCCCTGCTCACCGAGCAGGCGTCCGAGCTGCTCGCTCATGGCCGTCGAGCGGTGCTTGCCCCCGGTGCACCCGATCGCGAGCGTCACCTGCCGCTTGCCCTCCGCGAGATAGCCGGGACCGCTGGTGCGCAGCACCGAGACCATGTTGTCCAGCATTTCCGTCGCGGCCGGATGTTTGAGGACGTAGGCCGCCACGTCGCGCGACAGCCCTGTCTTGGGGCGCAGCTCGGGGATCCAGAACGGGTTCGGCAGGAAGCGCACGTCGAAGACGAGGTCGGCGTCGATGGGCAGCCCGTGCTTGAAGCCGAAGCTCATGATGGCCACCGACAGCTTGTCGCTGCGTTCGTTGCCGAAGTGGTTGGCGATGCGCTGCACGAGCTGGCGGGCGCTCAGCCGGGAGGTGTCGACGACGATGTCGGCGGTGGCGCGCAGGTCCGCCATGAGATGTCGCTCCTTGACGATCCCGTCCATGAGGCGCCCCTCGCCCTGCAACGGCAGGGGCCGTCTATTGGACTCCTGCCGCTGGACGATGACGTCGTCGTCGGCCTCGAGGTAGACCAGCGCGAGCTTCCGCGTCTGCTCGCGCAGCCGGGCGATCGCCGTCGGCAGTTGTTCGAAGAAGACGCGGGTGCGCACGTCGGCGACGACGGCGAGCCGTTCGACCCCGAATCCCGAGACCGTGTCGGCGAGCGAGGGCAGCATGACCGGCGGGAGGTTGTCGACGACATACCAGCCGAGGTCCTCCATCGCGTGGGCCGCCGTGCGCCGTCCGGCGCCCGACAGACCCGTGATGATCGCCACTTCGCTTACCATGCCCGACAGCCTATCGGCCTGCGCAGCGCGCGGCATCGGAAGCGCCCCCGACGGCCACCCTCCGCGCCTCCAGCCCCCGGCTGGGCAGCGCCCGACACATCCTCGGCAGGTCCGTGCACTCCCCCGGGCGCGCCAACGTGCTCGCTGCGGCTGCCTGCCTATCATGGACGGCACGGCGTCGGAACGGATGGAGGGGGAGGGATGACACACCTGATCGGCCGCCGGGTGCTGCTGACCGGCGCCGGGGCCACGCTCCTGACCGGTTGCGGTTCGTCGGACGGCTCGAGCAACGTGCGGACACCCGGCGGGTCGGCCGAACGCTGCCGCACGCCCGGGCCACTCGTCGACTTCGACCACATCGGCCAGGCCGCACTCGGCTACGAGGGCGGGAAGCCGCAGGTCTCCATGCGTTCCGACGAGGCGTTCCTCCGCCAGCTCGAGGCGTGGGCCACCGACTGGGCGCAGCTCTCCGGGCTGGGCGTGATCCAGCGCGTGTGGAGCTACGGCGCATACACGGACAAGTGCAACTCGTTCCATCAGGTGGGCCGGGCCTTCGACATCGCGAGGCTTGAGCATGCAAAGGGCATCGTCTCGTGCCGCTACGACCAGTGGGGCACGTCCGCTGCCGCCGAGCTACGCAACTACTGGCGGCTGGCCGCGTCGCTGCACGCGCACTTCGCGTACACGCTGACGTACGCCTACAACGCGCAGCACCACAACCACATCCACGTCGACAATGCCGTCAACGGCGCGGAGCGCACCGTGTTCAACCGTGGCAGCCGGGTCCAGGTGCACTTCGTCCAGCACAGCCTCACGCATGTCCACGGCCTCGAGGTGCCGGTCACCGCCGAGTGGGACGCCGCCACGAAGGATGCGCTGCGCACGGTGCAGCGCCGGCTGGGCATTTCCAAGCCGCTGGGCGATCCCGACGGCTGGCGCGCCTATCTGCGGGCGACGGCGAGCGCGTGACGAGCGACCGGGCCGCGGGGACGTCATCTTGACTCGCGCTCGGCGAGCCCCCGCGCATGCAGTGCCTCGGCCGTGCTCTGGGCGTAGGCGACCGCACTCACCATCGTCGGGATCAGCAGGGACACGATGTTGCCGTCGCGTCCGCGAGCCCGGGCGGCGTCGCGGGAGTCGTCGAACGCCCCCATGAGGTAGGGAATCGACCGGACCATCACGGCGATCGCGAGCGCGATCTGGTCGACGTTGACCCCGAGCCGGCGCAGCCCGGCCAAACCGCGGACGAGGGCGTCGAGCAGCTCGGGGGTGCTCGTCGTGAGCGTGAGCATCCTCGATGCGAGCACCGCGATGAGCACGTTGCCCGGGGTGGTCACGGCCAACTCCGGCTGGAGCGTGATGAGCTGGTAGACGGCCATCGTGGCGAGGATGGACCACAGCATCCAGCCCACCCGCAGTGCCTTGCGCGGCCCGATGCCCGACGACCACAGCATCCCCAGCGCCAGCAGTGCGACGGCGACGGTGAACCACCAGCGGCCGACGAGGATGGGCGGCAGCGAGAGGGCGAGCAGCAGGAGGTACTTCCAGCCGGTGCCCAGCCGGAACAGCCACCCCTGCTGGGGGTGGTAGGCGCCGAGCAGACTGGCGTGGACGTTCATCTCATCAGGTCCCGGTAGTACGCGACGGCGTTCCCCGGCTCGTCGTCGGCGACGACGCGGCCACCGTCGACGACGATTGCCCGCTCGGCGAGCAGGGCGAATTCGAGGTCGTGCGTCGAGAAGACGAGTTGCTGGTCGAGATGGGTGAAGATCTCACGGAGGGCCTGCTTGTTGCGCAGGTCCAGCAGCGTGGTGGGCTCGTCGGCGACGACCACCGTCGGCTCCACGGCGAGGACACTCGTCAGCGACACGAGTTGACGTTCGCCGCCGGAGAGGTCGTAGATGGACTGGTGGGCGACGTGCCCGACGCCGCGCGCATCGAGCAGCGCCTGCGCGCGGGCCAGTCGTTCGGCCTTGCCGCGCACCGACGCCCGCAAGCTCAGCTCGACGTCCTCGATCGGCGTCGACATGAGCAACTGCGAGAGCGGATCGGTGAAGATGAAGCCCACGAGCTTGCGCACCTGCTTGCCGTCCTTGGCCGTGTCGTGGCCGTCGACGGTCACGGTGCCGCGGCTCGGAAGGCGTAGCCCGTTGAGGAGGCGAAGGAGTGTGGACTTTCCGGATCCGTTGGCCCCGATGACGACGATGCGCCGCTCGGCGAGCTCGAGATTCACGTCGTCGAGCAGCACCTTGTCCGGGTCGCCCGGCCTGAGCGCGGGGACGGCGACCCGGACGTCGCGCAGCGAGATCATCGACGCAGCAGGCGCGGGAAGGCCTTGAAGACCGCGACGGCCACGAGGACTGCGACGATGGACTTCAGCAGGTCGCCCGGCCAGTACGCCAAGTCGACGGCGGCCACGGCCGTGAAGGGCTTCTCGGCCGCGCGTGCGATGCCAGCGGTGCCGAGGGGGTAGATGACCAGCAGACGGCACACGAGCAGTGTCAGCAGCATCCACAGCCACGTGAGCTTGACGAGGCCCTTGCGCAGGTAGGTGCGGCTGATCAGCCCAACGACGACGACGTTGACGAGGAACGACAGCAGGTAGCCGGCCGTGGGGCCGAACCAGACGGACATGCCCGCCTTGCCGCCGGCGAAGACGGGCAGACCGGCGGTGCCGACGAGCAGGTACAGGAGTACTGCGGCGCCGCCCAGCCACGGGCCGAGGATGAGCGCGGTGAGCGAGATGGCCAGCGTCTGGAGCGTGATCGGCACCCCGAATGAGCCCACGGGGATCGGCGGGACCAACGACAGCGCGGCGATGAGCGCGGCGAAGACGGCGACGTAGGCAAGGTCCTGGGCCTGGAACGAGCGGGAGGCTGCGGGGGCACCGGCGGTGCTGGACATGGTGGATTCTCCTGGACGGGTCGTTTTGAACACCATTCAACACCATCGCGTGGGGGCGCTCAACTCCGCCCACCGGCGCGCCCCAGCCACAGCGCCGGCGACGGGGCGCCTGCCCGACGAGCCCGGCCCGGCACCCCGGGGGCCAAGGTCCGAAGCACGACCCGCACCCTGACCACGCCTGCGACGCGCCCCACGTCGGACGACTGGGCTACCTCCTGGTCCAACGGATGGCAGGGGACAGCGAGTTGCTGCGCGGTCCTGGCGGCTGCCACCCAACACGTCCCGGAGGGCGCCATGGCGCTCTCGATGGGGCCTCACCAATGCCTGACCCGGCGCCCCTCCGGGCCTGTCGCGCCCTATCGGCCGGTGCATCGACGTCAGGCTTCCGTCACCTCGCCGGTGGTGAGGTTGATGGCCTCCCCGCCGGAGGCCTGCACGACGTCGTGGATCCGCCGGGCGAGCGCCGGCCCGATGCCGGGCACGTCGGCGATCTCGTCGGCCGAGGCCGCCCGCAGCTTGCGCACGCTGCCGAAGTACTTGAGCAGCGCCTTGCGGCGCACATCCCCCAGCCCGGGTACGCCGTCGAGGATGGAGTCGATGAGCGCCTTGCCACGACGCTGGCGGTGGAAGATGATGGCGAAGCGGTGGGCCTCGTCGCGGGCGCGCTGCAGGAGGTACAGCCCCTCGGAGGTGCGCGGGAGGATGAGCGGGTACTCCTCCCCCGGCAGCCATACTTCCTCCAGCCGCTTCGCCAGCCCACACAGCGCGATCTCGCCCGTGACGCCCTGCTCGTCGAACACCTGTTGCGCGGCCGCCACCTGCGGCGCACCGCCGTCGACGACGATCAGCGCCGGCGCATACGAGAAGCGCTTCGCGGCGCCGGTGGTGACGTCGACCAGGTCGTCGTCCTCGTTGGATGCCTTGAGCCGCCGAAGCCTCCGGGTGAGCACCTCGCGGATGGCGCGCACGTCGTCAGAGCCTTCGAAGCCCTTGATGAGGAAGCGGCGATACTCGGAGTTGCGGGCCAGTCCGTCCTCGAACACCACCATCGAGCCGACGACCTCCTGGCCCATCGTGTGGGAGATGTCGTAGCACTCGATGCGCAGGGGCGGCGCGTCGAGCCCGAGCGCCTCTGCGATCTCCTCGAGGGCGCGGTTGCGAGTGTCGAGATCGGTGGCGCGCTTCAGCTTGTGCTGTTCGAGGGCCACTTCGGCGTTGCGGACGCAGGTGTCGAGCAGAGCGCGCTTTTCGCCGCGCAGCGGGACGCGGACCTCCACCTTGCCGCCCCGACGCTCCGCGAGCACTTGCTCGACGGCGCGCTCGGCTTCGACCGAGCTCAGGATCAGCGGTGGGATCTCCGCGTCCTCAGCCTGGTAGAGCTGCCCCAGGAAGGCGTCGAGCAGCTCGACGAGCGGTCGGTCGTCGGCGCGGTCCGCCACCCAGCCGCGCTCGCCGAGAATCTTGCCGTCGACGACGTGGAACACCTGGACGGCGACCTGTGTCGGGTCCTCCGCGAAGCCGACGACATCCGCACGGGTCCCGTCGCCGAGCACGACGGCCTGCTTCTCCTGCACCTTCTTCAGCGCACCGAGGGCGTCTCGCAGCGTGGCGGCCCGCTCGAAATTGAGGTCTGCCGACGCCTCGTACATGGCCCGCTCGACGCGACCGATGACGTCGCCGGTGCGCCCGCCCATGAATGCCATGAACTGCGCCGCGATCTCGCGGTGCTCCTCCACGCTCACTCGCCCCACGCAGGGCGCGGAGCACTTGCCGATGTCCCCCAGCAGGCAGGGGCGGCCCGAGCGGCGGGCGTCGTCGAACACGCCGCGCGTGCACGAACGCATCGGGAACACGCGCAGCAGGAGGTCCACCGTGTCCCGGATGGCCCACGCCTGCCCGTAGGGCCCGAAGTACCTCGTGCCGCGCTTCTTCGTGCCGCGCCCGACGAAGACGCGCGGGTATTCGTCAGCCCAGGTGATGGCGAGCCAGGGGTAGGACTTGTCGTCGCGGTACTTGACATTGAACCGGGGGTCGAACTCCTGGATCCACGTATACTCGAGCTGAAGGGCTTCCACCTCGGTGCCGACGACGGTCCAGTCTACCCGAGCCGCCGATCGCACCATCGTCTGCGTGCGGAAGTGCTTGTGCTCGAGGTCCACGAAGTAGGAGCTCAGGCGGTTGCGGAGGTTCTTCGCCTTGCCGACGTAGATGACGTTGCCGAACGCGTCGAAGAAGCGGTAGACACCCGGCGACGTCGGGATGTCCGACGTGCGGGGGCGGTACGTCGAGGGATCGGCCATGCCCGACAGTCTATTGATGCCCGACGACAGCCCGCCTCCGAGCACGAGCGTCCGACGGTCACCCCTCCGTCGAGTGGACCTCGCGCACCCCGCCACCCGCTCGTCGAGTCGCCGCCGGGACACCCCACCACCCGCTCGTCGAGTCCCCACCGCCCGCTCGTCGAGTCGCCGCCGGGACACCCCACCACCCGCTCGTCGAGTCCCCACCGCCCGCTCGTCGAGTCCCCGCCACCCGCTCGTCGGGTCGCCGCCGGGACACCCCACCACCCGCTCGTCGGGTCGCCGCCGCAGGCGGCTGATCGAGACGTGTCAACGTCGCACAAGAACTTTGGAATTGTTTATCAAACCGTAATCTTGTTTTCCTTGTTTCATACATTTGAACGAGTCCTATGGTCACTGGAGCCGAGGGGAACGAGCGGGGGTGTGTGATGGTGGACCAGAGTTCTGCAGCAGCGTTGGCGGCGATGGCCCACGCAACGCAATCGGTGCGGGCTGCGCAGGTCGCCGAGATCGTGGCGCTGCTGGACGCGGAGGCGTCGTATCGGCTGGACGAGGAACTGTCCTTGCCCCAGGCCTTGAGGGCCAAGATGTTGTCGGCGGGCCGAGACGGTGTCGCCAGGGTGTATGAGCCGTTCGTGCTGGAAGCGGCTGTCGTCACCGGCCGGAGCTTCGGGTCGATGAAGGAGCGCATCGCAGCAGCAAAGAGCGTGCAAGTGCGGCATCCCCGCTTGTGGCAGCGGTTCGTCGAGGGCTTGGCCGAGTGGTGGCTCGCGATCAAGGTCGAGGACGCGTGCCGCAAACTCTCGAAGGACGCGGCCCTTGAATTGGACCGTCGGGCCTCGCACTGGCTGGGTATGAACCCCGCTTGGACCATCCTCGCCGAGCTGGAGCGCTGGGTCCTCGATGTGGACGCAGAGAGCGCAGCGAAGCAGACCGCCCTCGCCGCAGACGAGCGCTTCGTGTACGTGGGCAGGTTCCAGGACGATCACTGCGGGCTGTTCGGGAAAGTCTCCGCCGCCGATGGGGTGCTGTTCGATCAGGCGTTGGATCAGATCGCGCAGAAGTTGCCCGTGCCGGTTTTGCCGGAGGGCGTGAGTGAGGCTGAGGCGCAGAAGTTCATTCGCGACCAACGGCGCGCTGCGGCGTTCGGGGTGTTCGCCCGTCAGGCGATCGGCCAGGACTCGCTGATGGATGTCGAGCTGGTCGTCCACGTCCCGGCCCAAGAGCCGGACGAGACCAGCGCGCTGCCGCTCGCCCCAGCCGCGTACGTCGAGCGGTGGGGTGGCCTGCTGACGGAGTCGCTTCCCGCCTTCCTGGCGGGGTCGACGGTCACGGTCAGGCCGGTGATCGACCCGAACCTCGTCCCGGATGCCCACGGGCACGAGCCGTCGGTCGCGCAGCGGATCGCGCTCGAGGTTCGAAACCCGCGCTCCACGTTCCCCTACGCAACGACACCGGCGAGGGGCTGCGACGTCGACCACACCATCGCCTACGACCCCACCGGACGGCAAGGCGGCACGTCGATGGGCAATCTCGGCCCTCTCGATCGTCGCGCCCACCGAGCCAAGACCGCCGGGCACTGGATCGAGGAACAGCCCGAGCCGGGGGTCTTCCGCTGGCGGTCGCCGCACGGATACGAGTTCGAAGTCACCGGCCGAGGCACGGTGACGACGCGCATCCCCGACGTCCCGGCCCCACCGATCCCGGAGCTCCCCTCACAGCCACCGCCCGACGACGGCCGCTACCCTGCTGAGGATCCTTGGGTCGATCACCCACCCCAGCCACCTGACCGGTGGCACGACCGACCTGAGGATGACGTTGAGCCATCGGGTGGCCCCCACTGATACTCACCCCTCGGCAGGTCTCGATCAGACCGCTCCGCGGTCCACTCGACCAACGAAGACGCCCAGCGCACCGGACCCCAACCCAGCCCCCAAGGTCTCGATCAGACCGCTCCGCGGTCCACTCGACCAACCAGTCCACTGACACCCCGAACACCCCAGGTGATCGGGGCAACAGCGCTGCCCAGCCTCCGATGCCCCGCTCCCACTGGGTTAGCCGCCGCAGGTCTCGATCAGACCGCTCCGCGGTCCACTCGACCAACGAAGACCCCCAGCGCAGCGGACCCCAACCCAGCCCCCAAGGCCTCGATCAGACCGCTCCGCGGTCCACTCGACCAACGAGGATGCCTACTGTGAGGAAGTGGTTGGAGGACCAACCACTTCCTCACACCTTGGGCAGCACCCACGGCCAGACTTCGGCTCCGCCCTCCTGGCTCCGCTGATTCACCGAGGTGGCCGCGTGCTCTCACCGCACGCGGTTGGTCGCCTGGACTCGATGCGTTTGCCAACAGGGGACTCTGCCGGGGTCTCGACGGAGGCTGGCGCACTTGGGGCAATCGTGACCGAGACGCGCACCACTGCAAGCGGTCAAAGCAAACCGCGGAGGAACCGTCCGGTGGGTGCCCCGTCGAGCGCCGCGATCTGCTCGGGCGTCCCGACGCCGACCACCTGGCCGCCGCGGGAGCCACCGTCGGGGCCCATCTCGATGAGCCAGTCGGCGCACTTGATGACGTCGAGGTTGTGCTCGATCACGATCACGGTGTTGCCCTGGTCGACGAGCCGCTGCAACACCACGAGTAGCCGCCGGATGTCCTCGAAGTGGAGGCCGGTCGTCGGCTCATCGAGCACGTACAGCGTCTTGCCCGTCGAACGCTTCTGCAGCTCCGCAGCCAGCTTCACCCGCTGCGCCTCGCCGCCGGAGAGTGTCGTCGCCGGCTGGCCGAGCCGGACGTAGCCGAGTCCGACCTCGTCGAGGGTCCGCAGGTGCCGCGCGATGGAGTTGATCGAGCCGAAGAAGTCGACGGCCTCCGCGATGGGCATGTCGAGCACCTCGGAGATGGACTTGCCCTTGTAGTGCACCTCGAGCGTCTCGCGGTTGTAGCGCGCGCCGTTGCACACCTCGCACGGCACGTAGACGTCGGGCAGGAAGTTCATCTCGACGCGGATCGTGCCGTCGCCGCGGCACGCCTCGCAGCGGCCACCCTTGACGTTGAACGAGAACCGTCCGGCCTGATAGCCGCGCACCTTCGCCTCGGGGGTCTGCGCGAACAGGTTGCGCACTTTGTCGAAGACTCCGGTGTAGGTGGCGGGGTTGGACCTCGGCGTGCGGCCGATCGGCGACTGGTCCACCTGGATCACCTTGTCGAGCTGTTCGAGCCCCAACAGCTTCCGGTGCTTGCCGGGCACGTCCTTCGCGCCGTAGACGGACTTCGCGGCGGCCGGATACAGGATGCCGTTGACCAGGGACGACTTGCCCGAGCCCGACACCCCGGTGACCGCGATGAACTTGCCCAGCGGGAACTCGACGTCGACGTCGCGCAGGTTGTTGTGCCGCGCTCCGAGGATGCGGATCGACTGCCCATTGCCCTCGCGACGCACGGCCGGCACGTCGATGGAGAGCTTGCCCGAAAGGTACTGCCCGGTCTTGGAACGCCCATCGGCAAGCAGCTCGTCGAGGCTGCCGGAGACAACGACCTCGCCGCCCAGCTCCCCTGCCCCGGGACCGATGTCGACGATCCAGTCCGCGGCCTTGATCGTGTCCTCGTCATGCTCCACGACGATGAGCGTGTTGCCCATGTCGCGCAGCCGCTCGAGCGTCTGGATCAGCCGCAGGTTGTCGCGCTGGTGGAGGCCGATGCTTGGCTCGTCGAGGACGTAGAGGACCCCGACGAGGCCCGAGCCGATCTGCGTCGCGAGCCGGATGCGCTGCGCCTCCCCGCCGGAAAGTGTGCCCGCGGGGCGCGCGAGGGTGAGGTAGTCGAGGCCGACGTCGAGAAGGAACTTCAGCCTGGCAAGGATCTCCTTGATGACCCGCTCGGCGATCTTCGCCTCGGTGGCGGTCAACTCAAGCGAGCCGAGCCACGTCGCAGCCTCACCGATCGACATCGACACCAGCGTCGAAATGTTGACGCCGTGGACCGTCACCGCCAGCGACGACGGCTTCAGCCGCTCGCCGCCACACGTGGCGCAGTCGACCTCGCGCATGTACTGGCCCCACCGCTCACGTGCCGAATCGGTCTCGGCCTCGTCGTGCCGACGGCGGATGAACGGCACGATGCCCTCGTACTTCTGCGAGAACGTGCGCTGCCTGCCGAACCGGTTGCGGTATGTCACGACGACGTTGCCCGGCAGTCCGTGCAGGACGATCCGCTTCGCGGCGGCGGGCAGGTCGCGCCACGGCGTCGTCACAGAGAAGCCCTTGTCGTCGGCCAGTGAGGCGAGCACGTGGTCGTAGTGTTGACGAATGTGCGCGTTGTTCCACGGTGCGATCGCGCCCTCGGCGAGCGAGAGGTCCTCGTCGGGAATGATGAGCTCCGGGTCCGGGTCGAGGACGACGCCGATGCCCGAACAGTCGGGGCACGCCCCCCAGGGGCCGTTGAATGAGAACTGTCGGGGCTCGAGCTCCTCGATCTGCACGTCGTGATCGTTCGGGCAGCCGAGCTTCTCGGAGTAGCGCTTCACACGGTCTGGGCTGTCTGCGGGCAGGTCCACGAAGTCGATCGCGATGATCCCACCGGCGAGCCCGAGCGCCGTCTCCACCGACTCCGTGATGCGCTGCTTGGACTTCTCCCGCACGACGGCGCGGTCGACGATGACCTCGACGTCGTGCTTGCGCTTCTTGTCGATCTCCGGCAACTCGGTGAGCGGGTAGGTCTCGCCGTCGATGCGCACGCGGGAGTAGCCGTCGCCCAGGAGCTGACGGAACAGCTCCGCGAACTCCCCCTTGCGCCCGCGCACCAGCGGCGCGAGCACCTGGAAACGCGTGCCCTCCTCCAGCGCCATGAGCCGGTCGACGATCTGCTGGGGCGTCTGCCTGCCGATCGGTGCGCCGCAGACCTCACAGTGCGGCACGCCGATGCGCGCGAACAGCAGCCGGAGGTAGTCGTACACCTCGGTGATGGTGCCGACGGTCGAGCGCGGGTTCCTGCTGGTCGATTTCTGGTCGATGGACACGGCGGGCGACAGGCCGTCGATGAAGTCCACGTCGGGCTTGTCCATCTGGCCGAGGAACATCCGCGCATAGGCCGACAGGGACTCGACGTAGCGCCGCTGCCCCTCGGCGAAAATCGTGTCGAACGCCAATGACGATTTGCCGGAACCGCTGAGGCCAGTGAAGACGACGAGCGCGTCCCTCGGGAGATCGATGGACACGTTCTTCAGATTGTGCACGCGCGCGCCGCGCACCACGAGCCGGTCATTCACGCGATCACTCTAGTACATGTGTCCAAAGTGTCCACTGCCAGTCATGCCCGCTCGACGACTCCGGCAGCAGACATCACCCCGACGGTGGCCCAGCTTTGATACGTTGACGGCATGACTGTGGCCGCTGCGACGTTCGCCGAGGTGCTGGACGCCGTCCGCGAGCAGACGGCGCTGCTGCTGGGCACCACGATCCCCTTCGACGAGGAGGACTGGGCCACACCTGCCCGACTGCGCGGCTGGACGCGCTCACACATCGCCGCGCACCTCGTCGAGGGGGCGCTGTCGATGTCGCGGCTGCTCGCCACCGGCGGCCGCGAGGGGCTCGTCCCCCTCCCCCAGCGCCGGCTGCGTCTCGAGCGTTGGGCGCTGACGCCCGGCCTCGAGCTCCAGATCCAGCTCGACGAGGCCTCCGGGGCCCTGCAGCACGCGCTGTCCGAGCTCGAGGGAGACTCCCGCCCCATGCCGGTCGCGTTCGGCTGGAGCACGCTCGCGCAGAACCTCCCGCTCGTGCGACTGCGTGAAGTGGTGCTCCACCACCACGACCTCGCGGGCGAACGGCCCATCGACCTTCCCACCCCCGTCGTGATCGACCTGCTGCGTCTCGAACGCGATCGCCCGCGCGCCGTGCCGCTGCCACCCGTCCTGCTCGTCTCCGACGAGGGCTACTCCACGCGCATCGGGCTCACCGACGAGGACGTGACCACCGTGATCGGCCCTGTGCTGGACCTGTTCCTCTGGGTGGCGAGGGGCGTCGTCGCACCGAGCCTCAGCGGCGCGGGGGACCCGCCAGCCCCCGAGCCCGAACCCGCGGGGCACTAGTCGAAGGCACCTTGCTAGGGTGCTGTCGACGTGGCAAAGGGGACAACGACGCCCCCGGCGCCACGCTTCGTCACCGCCCGTGGGCGCGGGTGGATCGGCGGCCGCCCGAGATTGTCGGAGGCCCGGCATAGGCTTGGAGCCATGCGCCCCATCGAAGAGCTTCAACGGCAAGTCGCCCCGCTGCACGTCCACGCCGATTTCGAGCCGTCCGGGGATCAGCCGCAGGCCATCGACGAGCTCGAGCGACGTCTGCGCGCCGGCGAGAAGGACGTCGTCGTGCTGGGCGCGACGGGCACCGGCAAGACCGCGACGGTCGCGTGGCTCGCGGAGCGGCTGCAACGGCCGATGCTCATCATGCAACCCAACAAGACGCTCGCCGCGCAGTTCGCGGCGGAGCTGCGCGATTTCTTCCCCGACAACGCCGTCGAGTACTTCGTCTCGTACTACGACTACTACCAGCCGGAGGCGTACCTGCCGCAGACGGACACCTACATCGAGAAGGACTCCTCGCTCAACGAGGAGGTCGAGCGGATGCGCCACGCGGCCACCAGCTCGCTGCTGACGCGCCGCGACGTGATCGTCGTCGCGACGGTGTCCGCCATCTACGGGCTCGGCACCCCCGAGGAGTACCTGCAGCAGCGGGTGACGCTGCGCGTCGGTGACGAGATGGACCGCGACGAGCTCCTGCGGCACCTGGTCGACATCCAGTACGCGCGAAACGACATCGGTGGCGGCCGGGGCACGTTCAAGGTGAAGGGCGACACCCTGGAGGTGTACCCGATGTACGAGGAGAACGCGGTCCGCGTCGAATTCTTCGGCGACGAGATCGAGCGGATCGCCACCATCCACCCGCTCACGGCCGCCACGTTGCACGAGGATGACGAGGTCTACATCTTCCCTGCCTCGCACTACGCCGCAGGCAGCGAGCGCATGGAGCGCGCCATCGCGGGCATCGAGGCGGAGCTGGCGGCGCGCCTGCAGGACCTCGAGTCGGAGGGCAAGCTGCTGGAGGCCCAACGGCTGCGCATGCGCACGACGTACGACCTCGAGATGATGCGCCAAATCGGCACCTGTTCGGGGATCGAGAACTACTCGCTGCACATCGACGGTCGCGCGCCGGGCTCTCCCCCGTCGTGTCTTCTGGACTACTTCCCGGAGGACTTCGTGCTGGTCGTCGACGAGAGCCACGTCTCCATCCCGCAGATCGGCGGCATGTTCGAGGGCGATGCCTCGCGCAAGCGCACGCTGGTCGAGCACGGCTTCCGACTGCCGAGCGCTCTCGACAACCGCCCCCTGCGCTTCGACGAGTTCGAGCAGCGCGTGGGGCAGACCGTCTACCTGTCCGCCACGCCGGGTGCCTACGAGATGGAGCGCACCGACGGGGTCGTGCAGCTCATCATCCGCCCCACCGGCCTCGTCGACCCGGAGATCGTGCTCAAGCCGACGAAGGGCCAGGTCGACGACCTCATCGCGGAGGTGCGGGCGCGCGTCGACCGTGACGAGCGCGTGCTCGTCACCACCTTGACGAAGAAGATGGCGGAGGACCTCACCGACTTCCTCGTCGAGGCCGGCATCCGCACGCGCTACCTGCACTCCGACGTGGCCACGCTCGAGCGCCTCGACCTCCTGCGCGACCTGCGGCTGGGCGAGTTCGACGTCCTCGTCGGCATCAACCTGCTGCGCGAGGGCCTCGACCTGCCGGAGGTCTCGCTGGTGGCCATCCTGGACGCCGACAAGGAGGGCTTCCTGCGCTCCGAGCGGTCGCTGATCCAGACGATCGGCCGGGCCGCCCGCAACGTCGGCGGCCAGGTCCACATGTACGCCGACAAGGTGACCCCGTCGATGCAGGCGGCCATCGACGAGACCAACCGCCGTCGGGAGATCCAGCTGGCCTACAACCGGGAGCACGGCATCGACCCGCAGCCCCTGCGCAAGAGGATCGCCGACGTGAGCGAGATGCTCGCCCGCGAGGACGCCGACACCCGCACGCTGCTGTCGGGCTCCGGCAAGGCGCTGGACACCGCCTCGATGGCCGAGCAGGAAGTGGCGCAACTCATCGAGGACCTGACGGCCCAGATGCACCAGGCCGCGGCGGAGCTGCAGTTCGAGGTCGCGGCGCGTCTTCGCGACGAGATCGCGGACCTCAAGAAGGAGCTCCGGCAGATGATCGAGGCCAACAAGTAGCCCTTCCCGCCGCCACGAGGGATCTCCACGATTTGTCGATCGGCTCCGAGCGCGCGCAGCCGGTGCCTGCTACTGTCGGTGCTGTCGCGCGGGAGAATCGACTTCCGATGCCGAAGGAGCAACCGCCCCGGTAATCTCTCAGGCCCCCGAACCGCGCGACGGACAACTCTGGAGAGAGGCCGCGCGGCCCGCCGAAGGATCACGATCTCAGGCAACGAGGACAGAGGGGGCACCGACGCAGTAGTCGGGCGCCGGCAGGTCCGGACCCGCTGGAGGGAACGAGATGACAGCACTGTTGGAGACTCCGCTTCATGACCGTCACGTCCTCGTCGGCGCCAAGATGGTGCCGTTCGCAGGCTGGGACATGCCCGTGCAGTACCCGACCGGGGTGATGGCCGAACACAAACACACCCGTGAGCAGGCGAGCTGGTTCGACGTCAGCCACATGGGCCAGGTGATCGTGCGGGGCGCGTCGCACGAGGCTGCCGCGCTCGCGCTTGAGAGCGTGACGCCCGCGAGCGTCGCAGGTCTCGCACCGTGGCGCCAGCGCTACGGCCTCTTCACGGATGATGGGGGCGGCGTGTTGGACGACTTCATGTTCGCCAACCACGAGCGTCACTGGTTCCTCGTCGTGAACGCCGCCCGAGCCGACCACGATCTGGGCCTGCTGCGCGCCGTCGAGGGCCTGGACGTCGAGCAGGTCACCGACCGGGCCCTGATCGCGGTCCAGGGGCCGCTGGCCGAGCAGGAGCTTACGCGGCTGATCCCCGCGGCAGCCGAGATGGTCTTCATGGACTCGCGCGTGCTCGACTGGCACGGCGTCGAGGTGTGGGTGTCCCGCTCCGGCTACACGGGTGAGGACGGCTTCGAAGTGTCCGTCCCCAACGACGAGGCCGTGCGCTTCGTCGAGGAGCTCGAGTCCGGTGGCGTCGTGCTGCCCGCAGGCCTCGGCGCGCGAGACTCGCTGCGTCTCGAGGCGGGCATGCCACTGTACGGCCATGACCTCTCGCCCGACATCACGCCCGCACAGGCGGCGCTCGGCTGGTCCATCCCGAAGGTGCGCCGCCCCGGCGGGAGCCGCGCCGGCGGCTACCCGGGCGCGGACGTCATCGGCGCCGAGCTCGTCGACGGCGCCCCCCGCACCCGCGTCGGGCTCCGGCCCGAAGGGCGGGCCCCGATCCGCGAAGGCGTCGAGCTCTTCGCCGACGACACGAGCGACGAAATCCTCGCCGTCGTCACCTCCGGCGGCTTCGGTCCCACCGTCGGTGGCCCGATCGCCATGGCCATGCTCCCGTCCAGTGCGGAGCCTGGTCACACGGTGTACGCCGACCTGCGCGGCAAGCGCGTCCCGGTCACCGTCACCGAACTCCCCTTCGTCACCCTCAACTACAAGCGCTGAAGGAGCACACCATGATCAAGTACACCGAGGACCACGAGTGGCTCGACATCGCTGACGGCATCGCCACCGTCGGCATCACTCCGCATGCTGCAGAGCAGCTGGGCGACATCATCTTCATCGAGCTGCCCGAGGTGGGCCGCCAGGTCTCCGAGGGCGAGGAGGTCGTCGTGATCGAGTCGGTGAAGGCCGCCTCCGACATCACCGCGCCCCTCGACGGCGAAATCCTGGAAATCAACGAGTCGATCGTCGACGACCCGGCTGCGGTGAATGCCGACGCCGACGCCGCCTGGTTCTTCAAGATGCGGCTCGCGGACGAGACGGCCACCGACGGCCTCCTGGACGCCGACGCCTACGAGGCGATGATCAACTGACATGTGGGAGCCCACCAACTACGACACCGACGACTTCGCGAACCGTCGCCACATCGGCCCGTCCCCGCAGGAGATCGAGCACATGCTGGCCACGATCGGCGTGGAGTCGCTCGATGAGCTGATCGACCAGACCGTGCCGGCGAGCATCCGGCTCGAGCGTCCGCTCGACTGGGCCCCGCTCACGGAGGGCGAGGTACTGGAGCGGGTGCGCGCGGTCGCGGCGAAGAACACCGTGATGACGTCGCTCATCGGCCAGGGCTACTACGGCACCGTGACCCCGCCGACGATCCAGCGCAACATCTTCGAGAACCCGGCTTGGTACACCGCCTACACGCCATACCAGCCGGAGATCTCCCAGGGCCGCCTCGAGGCGCTGCTCAACTTCCAGACCATGGTCGCCGACCTCACCGGCCTCCCGATCGCCAATGCGAGCCTCCTCGACGAGGCGACCGCGGCGGCCGAGGGCATGGGCATGGCGCGCCGCGCAGCGAAGTCCAAGTCGGACGTGTTCTTCGTCGACGAGGCCCTGCATCCGCAGATCATCTCGGTCATCCTGACCAGGGCGCGCCCGCTGGGAGTGCGGTGCGTCGTCGGCAGGCTCGAGGAGCTCAAAGCCGACGAGGTCTTCGGCGCGTGCCTGGCACACTTGGGCACCCACGGCGAGTTGCGCGACCTGACCGCCCAGTGTGACGCCCTCCACGCGGCGAAGGCGCTGGCGATCGTCACGTCGGACCTGCTGGCACTCACGCTGGTGAAGGAGCCGGGCGCGATGGGCGCCGACGTGTGCGTCGGCTCGGCGCAGCGCTTCGGCGTCCCGATGGGCTACGGCGGCCCGCATGCCGCGTTCATGGCGGTGCGCGACGAGCTGAAGCGCACGATGCCGGGCCGGCTCGTCGGCGTCTCCGTCGACGCGGCCGGGCGCAAGGCGTACCGGCTGGCGTTGCAGACCCGAGAGCAGCACATCCGTCGCGAGAAGGCCACCTCGAATGTCTGCACCGCGCAGGCGCTGCTGGCGGTCATGGCGTCGATGTACGCGGTCTTCCATGGCCCCCGCGGTCTGCGCGGCATCGCCGAGCGCGTCCACCTGACGACGGTGACCGTCGCCGGGGCGCTGCGAGCGGCCGGCTTCGACGTGACCCCGGACGCGTTCTTCGACACACTGACGGTGCACGTCGGGGAGCGGCAGGCGGATATCCTCATGAATGCGGAGCGCCGCGGGCTCAACCTTCGCCCTGTCGGTGCGGATTCGATCGGCATGAGCTTCGACGAGACGACCCGCCGCGACGTGGTGCGTCGCCTCCTCGAGGCATTCGGCATCGGCGAGGTCCCGGAGATGGCCTCGTCGCCGTCGATCCCGGACGAGCAGCTTCGCACGAGCGACTACCTCACCCACGAGGTCTTCCACATGAATCGGGCCGAGACGGAGATGATGCGCTACATGCGTCGCCTCTCCGATCGGGATCTGGCGCTCGACCGCGCGATGATTCCGCTCGGCTCCTGCACGATGAAGCTCAACGCGGCGGTCGAGATGATGCCGGTGTCGTGGCCCGAGTTCGCGTCCCTGCACCCCTTCGCCCCCGCGGACCAGGCCGAGGGCTACCGGGAGCTCGTCGCCGACCTCGAGGCCAAGCTGTGCGAGATCACTGGCTACGACGCGTTCTCGATGCAGCCCAACTCGGGCGCGCAGGGCGAGTTCGCTGGCCTCATGACGATCGCCCGATACCACCGTTCGCGCGGCGACGAGCAGCGCCGAGTCTGTCTCATCCCGACGTCCGCCCACGGCACCAACCCGGCGTCGGCACACATGGCCGGGCTCGAGGTCGTCGCCGTGAGGGCGCGCGAGAATGGCGACATCGACGTGGAGGACTTCCGCGCCAAGGCCGAGGCCGCCGGCAACACACTGGCGGCCGTGATGGTGACGTACCCGTCCACGCATGGCGTCTTCGAGGAGACGATCCGTGAGGTGGCGGACATCACGCATCAGTACGGCGGGCAGGTCTACATCGACGGCGCCAACATGAACGCGCTCGTCGGGCTCGTGAAGCTGGGCGAGATCGGCGGCGACGTGAGCCACGTGAACCTGCACAAGACCTTCGCGATCCCGCACGGCGGCGGCGGCCCCGGCATGGGCCCGATCGGTGTGAAGCAGCACCTCGTCGAGCACCTGCCCACCGACCCCGCCACGGGCGACGAGGGCGCGGTGTCGGCGGCGCACTTCGGCTCCGCATCGGTGCTGTTGATCTCGTGGATCTACGTGCTGCTCATGGGTGGCGAGGGGCTGCGTCGTGCGACGCGTGCCGCGATCCTGAGCGCCAACTACATCGCGGCGCGGCTGAAGGATCGCTACCCCGTGCTCTACACGGGAGACTCGGGCCGCGTCGCACACGAGTGCATCCTCGACACGCGCGTCTACGCACCCAAGGTGACGGTCGACGACTTCGCCAAGCGCCTCGTCGACCACGGCTTCCATGCCCCCACCATGTCGTTCCCCGTCTCGGGCACGCTCATGGTGGAGCCCACCGAGTCCGAGACGCTCTTCGAGCTCGACCGCTTCTGCGACGCGATGCTCGAGATGGCCGACGAGGCGGACGCCGTCGTGCGCGGCGACGTCGCCCCGGAGGATTCGCCGCTTCGGCACGCTCCGCACACGACGCGCGATCTCGTGGGTGAGTGGGATCGCAAGTACACGCGCGAGCAGGGCGCCTTCCCCGTCGGCACACGCCGGGTCGACAAGTACTGGCCGGCGGTCGGACGTATCGACAACGTCTACGGCGACCGTCACCTCATCTGCACCTGCCCGCCGTGGGGGGAGGACGAGCCGGAGTCCTGAGCCAGGGCCCACCCAGGACGCGTGTCCGGGTGCCGACGACGTCTCGCAGGGGCCGTCGTCGCGCACCGGGCGCGCGTCCGGCTGTTCCCCGCCAAGGAACGCCACCCGACGTCGCCCCGCGGCCACCCAGGCGGCTGCGATGGGCTTCGACTGGACACGGCACTGCGTGTGCGCCTAGTGTGGCCATCAGTCCAGCGAAAGCGAAGCCACATGACCTGCATCCAGCCGAGCGCTCCCCTGAGCGTCGCTGCGCCCGTCATGCCGCACGCTGGCGCATGCTGCTGCTGTTGCTCCGCGTGACCCGTTCCGCCCGCTGAGGGCGATGCACGGGTTCCATCCATCCCACGCCAGTAGTGTCCTTGCATGCCCAGGAGGGCGACCCGTGATCGAACTCACCCACATCCACAAGCGTTTCCACGCCGCCGACCGAGAGGTTCGAGCGCTCGACGACGTGAACCTCACGATCGACGACGGAGAGATCGTCGGCATCGTCGGCACCTCCGGCGCCGGCAAATCCACCCTCCTGCGGCTCGTCAACCTCCTCGAACCCCCCGACGAGGGCGAGGTGTTGATCGATGGCCGCGGCGTCACCGGGCTGCGCGGCAAGCGCCTCGCCGCACACCGCCGCGGCATCGGCATGGTGTTCCAGCAGTTCAATCTCCTCTCCAGCAGCAGCGTGTTCGACAACGTCGCCATGCCGCTCAAGCTGGCGGGCGTGCCCGCCGATGAGATCCGCACGCGCGTGACCGAGTTGCTCGGCTTCGTCGAACTCTCCGACAAGGCGAACGCCCGTCCCGGGCAGCTCTCGGGTGGGCAGAAGCAGCGGGTGGGCATCGCCCGTGCGCTCGCGAATCGGCCCGGCATTCTGCTGGCCGACGAGGCCACCTCCGCACTCGATCCCGACACGACCGATTCGATCCTCGAGTTGCTCGCCCGCGTGAACCGGGAGCTTGGGGTCACCATCCTGATCGTCACCCACGAGATGCACGTCATCGCCAAGGTGTGTCACAAGGTGGCGGTGATGAGCCGCGGGCGCATCGTCGAGTCCGGCCCCGTCCTCGACGTGTTCGCCAATCCCGAGCAGGACATCACCCGACGGTTCGTGCGCACCATCGTCGACGACCGGGTGCCGCGCCGCCTCATGGAGCAGGTGCGTGAGACTCCCGAACCGTATGCCCTCTGGCGGCTCGCGGCCCGGGGCGACGTGAATGGCTCCGAGGCGCTGGCGCAGGTGCACCGCCAGTTCGGCGTCACCACCAGACTGCTCAGCGCGACGATCCAGGAAATCGGCGACGACCTGCTCGGCGTCCTCAACGTCCAGGCCCTCGGCGCGGCGCTGCCGCTGCGTCAGGCGCGTCAGCACTTGTTCGAAGCCGGCTACGACATCACCGACCTCGACCTCCACACGCTCGAGATCGCCGCGCAGGAAGGCACCGCAGCATGAACGAGATCTTCGACACACACTTCGGCATCGCCCCCGACCGGCTCGTCGATGCGGGCGCCGAAACGCTCTACATGGTGGGCTGGGCGCTCCTGTTGGGCACCCTCCTCGCCATCCCGATCGCCGTCACGCTGGTGCTCACGCGCGCCGACGGCATCCTCCCCAACCGCCCGGTGTTCGCCGCGCTGGGGGCACTGGTCAACGTCGTGCGGTCGCTGCCGTTCATCATCCTCATGGTGGTGGCGATGCCGCTGACGAAGGCGCTGGTCGGCACGAGAATCGGTACCACGGCGGCGCTGGTGCCCCTCACGCTCTACATCGGGCCGTTCATCGCCCGGCTGTTCGAGGCGTCGCTGCTCGAGGTGCCGCGGGGCATCGTCGAGGCAGCGCAGTCGATGGGGGCGAGCACGTGGCAGATTGTCCGCCACTTCCTGCTCCCCGAGGCTTGGCCGTCGATCGTGCTGGCCGTGACGACCGGGGCGGTCACGCTGGTCAGCGCCACCGCGATGGCCGGCTACATCGGTGGCGGCGGCATCGGCGACATCGCACTCACCTACGGCTACCAGGCGTTCAATGCCCCGCTGATGGCACTCACCGTCGTCGCATTGATCGTCCTCGTCCAATCCCTGCAATCGCTCGGCAACCACCTGGCCCGGCGTGCGCGCAACAAGGCCTGACACAAGAAAGGAACCCCCATGGCTTTGCACCGCATCGTGGCACTCACCGCCGCCCTCACCCTCGCCCTGGCCGGTTGCGCCGGCGCGGGCAGCGAGGAAGCCTCCGGCGACGCCAAAACCCACCTGAAGTACGGCAAGGCCCAAGGCCCGTACACCGTGCTGTTCGAGGATGCGATCATCCCGATCCTCGAGGACCAGGGTTACACGTTCGAGGTCGTCGAGATGTCGGACCTCGTGCAGAACGACATCGCGCTGACGGAGAAGGAGATCGATTTCAACGTCGAGCAGCACACCGCCTACGCGGAGAACTTCAACGAGAAGCAGGGCGGTCAGCTCGCCGTCATCGGCGAGATCCCGACGGTGCCCGCCGGCCTCTTCTCGGGCCGGCACGACTCGCTCGACGAAATCGTCGACGGCATGACCGTGGCGGTGCCGAACGACGCCGCCAACACGTCGCGCGCCTACGCCCTGCTGCAGAAGGCCGGCTGGATCACGCTCGATCCCGACGCCGACCTCGCCACGGTCACGGCCGACGACATCGTCGAGAATCCGCACAACCTGGATCTGCAGGAGCTCGTGAACACGACGGTGGCCGCGTCGCTCGACGACTTCGACTACGCGGTCATCACCGGGTCCATCGTGTACAACGCCAAGATCGACCCCTCCACCGCGCTGCTCCAGGAGGACATCCTCCCCCACCTCGTCCTGCAGGTGGCGGTTCACGAGGACAACAAGGACGCGAAGTGGGCGAAGGACATCGTCGCCGCCTACCGTTCCGACGAGTTCAAGTCCTATCTCTCGCAGCACAACGACGGTCTGTGGTGGCTTCCCGAGTCGCTGCGATAGCCAGCCCGAACCCGGCAACCGGGGCGGTCACGCCCTGAGCCGCCCCAGCACCGAGGCCACCTGTTCGCGGGTGGCCTCGATGCTGCCCGAGTTGTCGATGACGTGCGTCGCGACGGCGAGCCGTTGCTCGCGCGTCGCCTGCGAGCGGATCCGTGCCCACGCCTGATCCCGCGTGTGGCCGTTGCGGGCCATGAGCCGCTCGAGCTGCAGCTCGACCGGCACGTCGACGACGATCACCTCGTCGAAGGAGCGCTCGAGCCCGTTCTCCACCAGCAGCGGAATCACCGCGATGGCGAGGTGCCCCGCCGGCACCTCGGCCAGCAGCTCCTCACGTCGCCGCGCCACCAGCGGGTGCGTGATCGCGCCCAGATCCCTGCGCGCCTCGTCGTCGCCGAAGATGAGCCCGGCCAGTGCGGCGCGGTCGAGTCGGCCGTCGCCGGTGAGGATGCCGTCCCCGAAGCGCCCGACGATCGCCTCCAGTCCCGGAGTGCCCGGCTCGACGACCTCGCGGGCGAGGACGTCCGAGTCGATGAGGACGGCGCCTTGCTCGGCGAACATGTCGGCGACGGTGGACTTGCCCGAGGCGATGCCGCCGGTGAGTGCGATGCGAGTCATGGTTCAAGATTGTGCCGCAAGACGATCGACGGCGCCCTCCCTGTGGGAAGAGCGCCGTCGATCAGGCGTTCAGCGGATCAGTTGCCGCCGGTCAGCTTCTCGCGCAGGGCCTGGAGGGCCTCGTCGGAAGCGAGCGAACCCTCGGAGGAGGACTCGGAGACGTAGCCGGTGCCAGCCTCGACGGCCGCCTCGCGGTCGGCGGACTCGGCCTCCTCGACCTGACGCTTGTGGGCCTCCCACAGCGCCTGGGCCTCGGCGTACTGGGCCTCCCAAGCAGCGCGCTGCTCCTCGTAGCCTTCCTTCCACTCGTTGGTCTCCGGATCGAAGCCCTCGGGGTAGATGTAGTTGCCCTGCTCGTCGTAGGAGGCGGTCATGCCGTACAGCGACGGGTCGAACTCGTCGGCCGCGATGTCGACACCCTCGTTCGCCTGCTTCAGCGACAGGGACACGCGACGACGGTCGAGATCGATGTCGATGACCTTGACCATGACGTCGTCGCCGACGGCGACGACCTGCTCCGGGATCTCGACGTGACGCTCGGCAAGCTCGGACACGTGCACGAGGCCCTCGATGCCGTCGCCCACTCGGACGAACGCACCGAACGGCACGAGCTTGGTGACCTTGCCGGGGACGATCTGGCCGATCTGGTGCAGACGGGCGAACGTCTGCCACGGATCCTCCTGGGTGGCCTTGAGCGACAGGGAGACACGCTCGCGCTCCATGTCGACCTCGAGCACCTCGACGGTGACCGGGGTGCCCACCTCGACGACCTCGTTGGGGTGGTCGATGTGCTTCCAGGACAGCTCCGAGACGTGCACGAGGCCGTCGACGCCGCCAAGATCGACGAAGGCGCCGAAGTTGACGATGGAGGACACGACGCCCTTGCGGATCTGGCCCTTCTGGAGCTGGGTGAGGAACGTGTGGCGAACCTCGGACTGGGTCTGCTCGAGCCACGCACGACGCGACAGGACCACGTTGTTGCGGTTCTTGTCGAGCTCGATGATCTTCGACTCGAGCTCCATGCCGACGTACGGCTGCAGGTCGCGGACGCGGCGCATCTCCACGAGCGATGCGGGGAGGAAGCCACGCAGGCCGATGTCGACGATCAGGCCGCCCTTGACGACCTCGATGACGGTACCGGAGACAACCCCGTCCTCTTCCTTGATCTTCTCGATCGTGCCCCAGGCGCGCTCGTACTGTGCGCGCTTCTTGGACAGGATGAGGCGACCTTCCTTGTCCTCCTTCTGCTGCACCAGGGCCTCGACCTCGTCGCCGACCTGGACGACGTCGAACGGGTCGACGTCGTGCTTGATGGAGAGTTCCTTGGAAGGGATGACGCCTTCGGTCTTGTAACCGATGTCGAGGAGAACCTCGTCCCGGTCGACCTTCACAACGGTGCCGGAGACGATGTCCCCGTCGTTGAAGTATTTCATGGTTGCGTCGACGGCCTCGGCGAAGGCTTCCTGGCTGCCGAAATCGTCAACCGCGATGGCTGACGCCTCAGTGGGAGAGGTCATGTAGTAGGGCTCCGATGGGATGGATGTCTGTGGGCGCACTGCAACTGATCGGAGCGGACCCCGACATGCTGACCCCCATCCGTCCGAGGGCACAACGAGCCACAGTGCGATGTCAATCCTATGTCAGACGGTGTGGGCGGTCAACCGACGGGGGTGCGTTGGCCCTCCATGGCTATACTCCGTCGCGTGCAGAATCGCAACAGAGTCGTAGGAATCGTCGCAGCCGTCGTCGTGATCGCCCTGGTGGTCGCGCTCGGCCTGTGGATGTCACGCCCCGGCGCCGAGAAGCCGTCGGCTGGCCAGTCGGTCAGCACTTCCCCCAGCGCCTCCTCTCCGGCCGCCTCGCCCGAGCCCACCCCGTCGCTGGAGTGCACGACGACCACCGCCGGTTTCGAGCCGGTGCGCTACACCATCGAGGGCTCGATGGAGGTCGACGAGAAGGTCCTCTCCCTGGGCCGTGACGAGCAGGGCAACATCGCCGCACCGCCGCCGGCCGAGAAGCGTACGGCGTCGTGGTGGAACGAGGGCCCGAAGCCCGGCACCCCCGGCAAGGCCATCCTGTCGATCCACACGTACCGCAACGGCGGCGCGCTCGGCAACGAGCTCTACGACGGCGGAAAGTCGCAGCTCACCGACGGGGACGTCATCAAGCTCTACGGCGCCTCCGGGGAGGTGGCCTGCTACCGGTTCACCGAGGCCAAGAAGGTGATGGTGGCCGATTACGACGAGAACTCCGACACCATGATCGACTTCGAGGGAGACTCCGAAGTGGCCATGATCATCTGCTGGGACTTCGACAAGACCGTCGACGAGAAGGTCGCCGACCCGTGGAAGTCGCGCGTCTTCTTCTACGGCACCCTCTTCTGAGGCCCGACCAGCCAGCCACGCATCCGGAGGCCGTCGCTCAGTGGGCGGCGGCCTCCCAGTTTGCCCCGACGCCGATCGAGACCGCGAGCGGCACCCGCAGATCCGCTGCCCCGCCCATCGCCTCGCGCACGAGCTCGGTCAGCGGCTCGGTCTCGCCCTCGGCCACCTCGAGCACGAGCTCGTCGTGGACCTGCAGTAGCACGCGGCTGCGCAGCCCGGAAGCCGCAAGTCGCTCGTCGACGGCGAGCATGGCCAGCTTGATGACGTCGGCGGCCGAACCCTGGATGGGCGAATTGAGTGCCGCCCGCTCCGCCATCTCGCGTCGCTGCCGGTTGTCGGAGCCCAGGTCGGGGAGGTAGCGTCGCCGCCCCAGCATCGTCTCCGTGTACCCGACGCGCCGAGCCTCGTCGACGATGTCCGCCAGGTAGCGCTGCACTCCCCCGACACGCTCGAAGTAGTCGTCCATGAGTTCGCGAGCCTCACCGACTGAGATCTTCAGCTGGTTGGACAGCCCGTAGGCGCTCAGCCCGTAGGCGAGCCCGTAGTTCATGGCCTTGATCCGCGCGCGCATCTCGCCGGTGACGTCGCCCGGGTCGACGTGGAAGACGCGGGCGGCCATCTCGTTGTGGAAGTCGCGGCCGGAGTTGAACGCGGCGATCATCCCTTCGTCCCCGGACCCGTCGGCCATCAGCCGCATCTCGATTTGCGAGTAGTCGGCGCTCATCAGCGCCTCGTAGCCGTCGCCCGCGACGAAGGCCGTGCGGATCTGGCGGCCGAGCGGGGTGCGGATCGGGATGTTCTGGAGGTTCGGGTCGGTCGACGAGAGCCGCCCCGTTGCCGCGATGGTCTGCTGATAGGTGGTGTGGATGCGGCCGTCGGCGCCCGTCGCGGCGATGAGCCCGTCGACGGTCTGCCGCAGCTTGATGCGGTCGCGGTGCGCGAGCAGGTGCTCGAGGAACGGGTGCCCGGTCTTCTCGAACAGGCCAGCCAGCGCCTCGGCGTCGGTGGTCCACCCGGACTTCGTGCGCCTGGTGTGCGGCATGCCCAGATCCTCGAACAGCACCTTCTGGAGCTGCTTCGGGGAGCCGAGGTTGACCTGCTCGCCGATCACGTCCCAAGCCGCCTGCTGGGCGGCGTTGACGGCATCGTCGAACTCGCGCCGGAGCTGCTGCAGCCGGTCGACGTCGACGGCCACCCCGGTGCGCTCCATGCGGGCCAGCACCACGGCCAGCGGCAGCTCGAGGTCGGTGAGGAGCCCCTGCTGGTTGGCGTCGGCGAGCTGCCGGGACAGGGTCTCGCCCAGCTCCACCGTCGCGCGAGCCCGCACCATGGCATCGGTGGCGTCCGGGCCGTCGCCGAAGTCGAGTGCGAGCTGGTCGGAGTCGTCGCCCGACCCACCGGCCAGCTCCCTGTGCAGGTACTGCTGCGCGAGATCCTCCAGCGCGTAGCTGCGCTGCTCGGGCCGCAGCAGGTAGGCGGCCAGCAGGGTGTCGCACACCACGCCGCCCAGCTCCCAGCCGCGCTCCGGCAGCGCAAGCATCGGGCCCTTGGCGTCGTGCACGTGTTTCGCGTGCTGCTCCGACGCCAGCCACGCAGCCAGCGCGGCGTCGTCGTCGGGGGTGAGCTGGGCCGTGTCCAGATAGGCCGCGGCGCCACCCGCGGTCGCCAGCGCGACGCCGTCGATATCGCCCGTGCCGCGCCCCCAGCGCCCGACGAAGTGGACCCCGACGACGCCCTCGCCGTGACTGCGCAGCCAGTCCGCGACGGTGCCGGCGGCGAGCGCCTCCCCGTCGACCTCGAAGCCCTCCCCGGGGGCCTCCGTCGTCGGCGCCGCGCCCCCGAGCTCGGTGAGGCGGGCCTGGAAGGTGCGGAACTCGAGCGCGTCGAACAGCTCCGCGACCGCCTGCGGATCCCACTCCCTGCGTGCCAGCCCGGCCGGCTGCGCGTCGAGCTGCACGTCGCGCACCAGGGCGTTCAGCCGACGGTTGCGGCGCACGTCGTCGAGGTGGGCGCGCAGGCTCTCGCCGGCCTTGCCCTTGACCTGCTCGGAGCGCACGAGCAGGTTGTCGAGACCGTCGTACTCGGCCAGCCACTTCGCCGCGGTCTTGGGTCCCACGCCGGGCACGCCCGGCAAGTTGTCACTGGTCTCCCCGACGAGCGCCGCCAGCTCGGGATAGCGCGCGGGCCGCACGAGGTACTTCTCCTCGACGGCGTCCGGGGTCATCCGCGCCAGATCCGAGACGCCCTTGCGCGGGTAGAGGACGGTCACCCGCTCGTCGACGAGCTGCATCGCGTCGCGGTCCCCGGTGACGATCCCCACCGCGTACCCGTCGGCGGAGGCCGCCGTCGCGAGGGTGGCGATGATGTCGTCCGCCTCGAAGCCCTCCTTCTCGACGTGGACGATGTTGAGCGCATCGAGGACCTGCTTGATGAGCTCCACCTGGCCCCGGAACTCCTCCGGTGATTTCGCGCGCGTGGCCTTGTAGTCGGCGTATTCGTCGGTGCGGAACGAGTGCCGGGACACGTCGAACGCCACCGCGAGGTGGGTGGGCGATTCGTCGCGCAAGACGTTGAGGAGCATCGACGTGAAGCCGTAGACGGCATTGGTGTGCTGGCCCGTCGACGTCGAGAACTTCTCGACGGGAAGCGCGAAGAAGGCGCGATAGGCCACGGAATGACCGTCGATGAGGAGGAGCTTGTTCACCCCGCCGACTCTACCGGGCGCGGGTCAGCCCCGACTGGCGCTCGTCAGGAGTTCGCGGGCGTGCCGTCGTGCCGCCTGCGTGTCGGCGTTGCCGCCCATCATGCGCGCGAGCTCCGCGACTCGGGCGTCGTCGGAGACCTCCACCACGTCGGAGGTCGTCACCTCGCCGTCGCTGGACTTGCGCACGACCAGATGCTGGTCGGCGAATGCCGCCACCTGTGCCAGGTGCGTGACGACGATCACCTGCGAGTTCTGTGCCAGCCGCTGGAGGCGCCGGCCGATCTCGAGACCGACGGCACCGCCCACCCCCGCGTCGACCTCGTCGAAGACGAACGTGTGACCGTCGGCGTCCGCCAATACCACCTCGAGCGCGAGGCGCACGCGCGACAGCTCGCCACCCGAGGCCACCTTGCCGAGCGGCGCGAGCTGGGAGCCGGGATTGGCGGCGAACAGCAGCTCCACGCGGTCTGCGCCGTGCGGGCCCAGCTCCTGCTCCTCGACGACGAACTCCAGCCTCGCGTGGGGCATGGCCAGCGCTGCCAGCTCGCCCCGGGCCGCTGTGGCGAGGGAGTCCGCGGCCGCCCGTCGGGCCTTCGAGATGCCGCCGGCGAGCTCGGCGAGCTCCGCGTCGAGGGCTTCGAGGCGCACGCGCAGGTCGGCGATGCGGTCGTCGGAGCCGTCGAGCGTGCCGAGTCGTGCAGCCGCACGTCCGGCCCAGTCGATCACCTCGAAGGTGGTGGCGCCGTACTTGCGGGTGAGCGTCGCGAGCGCGGCGCGTCGGGCAGAGACGGCTTCGAGGCGCAGCGGGTCGTCGACGAGGTCCGCCAGGTAGGAGGCCAGCTCTTGGGCGAGCTCCTCGACGAGCAGCCTCGCCTCGAGCGCGCGCGTGCGCAGGCCGTCGGCGGACGGGTCCCGGTCCGCGAGGGTGGTGAGCGTCTTGGCGGCATCGCCGACGAGCCCGACGGCCGACGGCACGTCGAAGTCGTCGTCGTTCCCGCTCAGCGCTGCGTGGGCGCGGGCGGCGAGCTGGCGCAGGTCGTCGAGATCGAGCAGGCGCGCCTGCTCCGCGGCAAGCTGCTCGTCCTCGCCCGGCAGGGGCTCGACGGCGGCGATCTCGTCGAGTCCGAAGCGCAGCATGTCGGCCTCGCGGGCACGCTCTTGGGAGGCCGACTCGAGCTCCCCCAGCTCGGCGGCCGCCGCTGCCCGCTCGGCCCACGCCTGCCGGTAGCGGGCCAGGCCCGCCGGGCGCGCGTGGGCGTCGAGGAGTTCGCGTTGCCGCTCCGGGGTGCCGAGCCGGAGCTGCTCGGACTGGCCGTGGATCGTCGCCAGCTCGAGGCCCGCCAGCGCGGACACCGGCACCGGCGCGCCGCCGACGACCGCCTTCGATCGGCCCGTGGCGGCAACCTGACGGATCGTGATGAGCTCGCCGTCGTCGCAGGCCCCGCCCAGCCCGGCCACGAGCGACGCCGTCGCCGCGTCGACCTGCCAGCGCCCCGCGACGACTGCGCGCTGCGCACCCCTGCGGACGATGCCTGCGTCGGCGCGCTGCCCGAGCAGGTGGCCGAGCCCCGAGACGACCATCGTCTTGCCCGCGCCGGTCTCGCCGGTCAGCGCCACGAGCCCGGGCCGCAGTTCGAGCGAGGTGGCCTCGACGACCCCGAAGTCGGTGAGGGTCAGCTCAGTGAGCACCACGACCACTCCCCCACCCGTGGACGGGCAGCGCGAACTTCTTGACGAGCCGGGTGGTGAAGGGCTGCTCCGACAACCGCGCGATCTGCAGCCGCTGGGCCGCGGACGTGACGCGCACCTCGTCGCCCGGCTCCAGCGCGAACTGCTGGTTGCCGTCGCACCAGATCACGCCCGACGGCCCGGCTGCGGCCTGCTCGATGCGCACGACGGACGTGGGGCTCAGCACGAGCGGGCGGTTGAACAGGGCGTGGGCCGCCAGCGGCACGATCAGCATCGCCTGCACGTCGGGCCAGATGACCGGCCCCCCGGCGGAGAAGCCGTACGCCGTCGAGCCCGTGGGGGTGCTGACCAGCACGCCGTCGCAGCTCCACCTGCTGAGCGGTCTCCCGTCGACGCTCACCAGCAGGTTCAGCATCCGCTCGCGGGCCAGCTTTTCGAGCGACACCTCGTTGATCGCGTGGGCGCGGGCCCGTTCCTGCCCGTCGCGGAGGATGACCATGTCGAGCACGAGCCGCTCCTCGACGTGGTAGTCGCGCTCGGCGACGGTCTGCGGCAGCGCGGAGATGTCGGAGGGCTCCAACTCCGCGAGGAAACCGACGTGGCCCAGGTTCACGCCGAGCACGGGCACGTCGAGCGGCAGCGCCCACGCCGCGGCGCGCAGGATCGTCCCGTCGCCGCCGAAGACCACGACGATCTCGATGTCGGTGGCTTCGTCGAGCTCCAGGATGGGGCCGCTCGTGCGTCCGGAGATGCGCACCATGTCGACGCCGCGCAGGGCCGCCTGCATGCCGAATGCTGCGATGGCGTCGATGAACGACGCCGCACCGACGATCGCCTCCTCCTTCTCGGGATGGAGGAATACCGCTACCGTTCGAGTCACGCCTCTACCCTAGGACATGGCCGGCGACGGCCGTGCGCCACGAACGGCTCAGAGGACGACCTTGGCATACTCCGGCTTCCACATGGCGTCGAGCACGTCCTGCAGCGGGTCCTCGACGATGTGTTGCGCCAGCCCCTCCCGCTGCGCCTGCTCGACGACCGCGAGGGCCACCGTCGCGGACACGACGCGGAGCTGGTTGACCGATGGCAGCAGCGACGCGCCCCTGCGCTGATCCTGCTCGCTGAGCGAGGCGACGGCGCGCGCGGCGGCGATGACCATGGCGTCGGACACGCGCGACGCCTGGCACACCGCCACCCCGAGACCGAGCCCCGGGAAGACCAGGGCGTTGTTGGCTTGGGCGATCTCGTAGCGGTCGGCGCCGCGGATCACCGGGGCGAAGGGCGAGCCGGTCGCGATCAGCGCCCTACCGTCGGTCCACTCGAGCAGGTCCGCGGGCACGGCCTCGGCCAGCGGCGTCGGGTTGGACAGCGCCATGATGATGGGGCGCGGGGCGTGCTTGCGCATCTGCCGCACGATCTCCTCGGTGAAGGCGCCGGGCTGGGCGGACGTGCCGATGAGCACGGTCGGCTGGGCCTCGCGGACGACGTCGGCCAGGTCGATGCGTCCGTCGCCGTCGGCGTCCCAGCCCTCGACCTCGTCGGCCGGGCGCGCGTAGGGCTCCTGGAAGTCGCGCACCCGCATGCCGCGCACGATGAGCCCCCGGCTGCCGAGGCACCAGAAGCGCGCGTTGGCCTCCTCCCTCGTGAGCCCCTCCTGCATCATCACGTCACGCATGGCGTCCGCGATGCCCACGCCTGCGGTGCCCGCACCGTGGACGACGATGCGCTGGTCGCGCATGCGGGTGCCGGTGCGCTGGACGGCCGCGAGCGCCGCGGCGAGCACCACCGACGCGGTGCCCTGGATGTCGTCGTTGAAGGTGCACAGCTCGTCGCGGTAGCGCTGGAGGATGCGGTGTGCGTTGCTGGCGGAGAAGTCCTCGAAATGAAGCATCGCGTTGGGGAACAGCTTGCGCACCGTCTGTACGAAGTGGTCGACGAATTCGTCGTAGCGTTCGCCGCGGACGCGCGCGCGGCGAGCGCCCACGTAGTTTTCGCTCTGCAGCAGGCGCAGGTTGTCGGTGCCGACGTCGAGCACGACGGGCACGCACCGTCTGGGATGGATGCCCGCGGCAGCGGTGTAGACCGCCAGCTTGCCCGTCGTGATGGCGATGCCGCCCACCCCCTGGTCGCCGATGCCGAGGATGCCCTCCGAGTCGGTGACGACGACGAGGTCCACCTCGTCCGCGTCGAGGCCGTAGTTGCGCAACGACTCCTCGACGTCGTCGGGGCGTTCGATGGAGAGGTAGACGCCGCGTGGGCGGGAGTACCACTGGCTGTACTCCTCGATCGCCTGGCCGATCGTGGGTGTGTAGACGATGGGCAGCATCTCCTCGATGTGGTCGGAGATCAGGCGGTAGTAGAGCACCTCGTTGCGGTCGCGCATGTGCGTGAGGAAGACGTTCTTCGCGAGGTCGCTGGGCTGCTGCTGGAACTGCCGGTAGACGCGACGCACCTGCTCGTCGAGGGTCTGGTGCCCCGGCGGGAGCAGGCCGACGAGGCCGAGCGCCCGTCGTTCCTCGTGCGTGAAGGCGGTGCCTCGGTTCAGCATCGGGCGGTTCAGCAGTTGGTAGCCGCGTACCGTGATGGGGATTTGTTCGCCGTTGTCCAATTCCAGGTAGGGGGCCTGCGTCTCGCTCATGGGCCCAGTCTAGGTCCAGTGCGCCCGCCCCCGGGCCGCTCTCGTGCGTCGCGCAGCCGGACGAAGTGTTCCACATTGCCGTGCGTGCCCGGCACCGCGCTCGGCGCCTGCCAGTCGCACCGCCAGCCGAGCCGCTCGGCCTCCGCGATGACGTCCGCGACCGCCCGGTGGCGCAGGCCGGAGTCTCGCACGATGCCGCCGTCGTCGAGCCCCTGCCTTCCCACCTCGAACTGCGGCTTGACGAGCAGCAGCGCGGTCCCGCGGCAGACTGCGAGCAGCGGGCCGAGGATGAGCCGCAGCGAAATGAAGCTCACATCTCCGACGACGAGCTCGACGGGCTCCCCTTCGACGTCGGCGAGCGTGAGATCGCGAAGGTTCAGTCCCTCGTGGGCGGCCACGCGCGGGTCGGAGGCGAGCTCCTCGACGAGCTGGCCGTGCCCGACGTCGACGGCGTACACCCGTCGCGCACCGCGCGCGAGGCACACCTGCGTGAACCCTCCGGTGGAGGCCCCGGCGTCCAGCACCCGCCCCGGCACGGGCGTGTCCGAGGCGTCCAGGGCTGCGATGAGTTTGTGGGCGGCGCGCGAGACCCACTTCTCGGTGTCGGCGACGATCACCGTCGCCTCCTCGATCTGCTGCGAGGGTTTCGCCGCCAGCTGGCCGTCGACGAGCACCCTCCCCTCCGCGATGAGTCGGGCAGCGCGGTTGCGGGAGCGCGCGAGACCGCGCTCGACGAGAGCGACGTCGAGCCTCACCCGATGCCCGGGATCCGAAGTTGGGCCACGTCATCGCCGCGGAGCACGCCGGAGAGGACGTCCTGCGCCTGGCCCAACCACGTGAGTTGCTCCTCGACGGCCAGCTCCTCGACGCCGTCGAGCGCCTCCAACAGTTGCTCGACGAGCTGCGTGCGCTTGACGACCGCGGGCGTGCCGTCGAGGGGCGTCGGGCTCATCGTAGGAGCTCCAGCGCCGACAGCGCGTCGGCGATGTCGACGCCCACCTCACCCCAGGCGAGCTGCAGCAGCGCCCAGAGCGCATCGAGCTCCTCCTCGAGGCCCGACGGGTGCGAGGTGAGGACGCCTCGGCCGTCGGAGGCCGTCGCGGTCTGGGCCCCACAGCGCGCCACGGGGCCATCGACGACAGCCGTGCGCGCGGGCTTGAGCAGCGCGGCGACGTCGGCGCCGATGGTCGTCGGCCGGTGCGCCGGGTCTGCTGCGGCGAGGTCCCACTTCCCGTGGGCGCCGGTGAAGACGAACAGCGACGCCATCGAGACGTTGTTCGCGCCGAGGACGTCGGTGTCGAGCCGGTCGCCGACGAAGATCGGATGCTGCGCCTGCATCCGGCGCACGGTCTCGTCGAGCAGCGGCGGGTAGGGCTTGCCTGCGATGGCGGGGGTCACGTCGACGCAGACCTGCACCGCGTACGCCTGGGCGCCCACACCGGGGACGATCCCCTTGTCGGTGGGGCGGGTGAGGTCCGGGTTTGCCAAGAACCAGCGGGCGCCCGACTGGATCGCATGGATTCCCTCCTCGAGCTGCGGCCACGACAGCCGCGGATCGTAGCCCTGCACGACGGCGTCTGGGCGCTGCGATGCCTGCTCGACGACCTCGAACCCCGCCACCCGGAGCTGCTCGGGCAGGGCCGGGGCACCCACCGGCAGCAGGCGCGCCCCCCGCGGGTACTCGGCTGCGAGCATCGAGATCAGCGCCATCGTCGAGTTGACCACGTCGCCCTCGCCCGCCTCGATGCCCAGTTCGACGAGGTGGGCCGCCACCGTCGCAGGGGTGCGGCCGGCATTGTTGGTGACGAAGCCCACCTTCACGCCACTGGAGCGGAGCGCCGCGAAGGCCGCGGGTGCGCCGTCGACTGCGCGCGGCCCCAGGTAGACGACCCCGTCGAGGTCGAACAGTGCGGCGTCGAAGAAATCGACGAGCCTCACCGATCCTCCTCGCTGGCAAGTCCCTCTTCGTCGGCCGAGGGCTCGTCCTCGTGCGACGGGGCTGCAGCGGCTGCGCTCTCGGGCGCCTCGACGTCGTCGCTCTCGGGCGCCTCGACGTCGTCGCTCTCGGGCGCCTCGACCTCGTCGTCCTCGCGTGCCTCACCGTCCCACTGGTCCTCCTCGTCGTCGTCGAACGACTCCGGCAACGTCACGCCGTCGAGCAGCGCGATGCGGTCGGAGGTGTCCAGCTCGCCGCTGCGATCGAGTTCGCTCGCGCGAACGAACGCCTCACGGGCGGCGGCTTCCCTGCCATCGGCCAGCAGGAGATCTGCGTAGGCGTAGAAGAGTCGGGCACGCGCGAAGGCCGGGCCGACCTCCTGCTGCGCCACGCGCTTGAGCAGACGCAAACCCTCCTCGCGCTGGCCGAGGTCGTCGCGAGCTCCCGCCTCGACGATCACCGCCTCGATGACCACAGCGGGCGGCGACTGCCTGGTATCAAGCTCTGCGAGCGTCTCCAGGGCGTCGCGGGGACGGCCCAGTGCGCGCTCACAGTCGGCGAGCACGGGGATCAGTTCATCGCCACCGGACATGCGACGAATGGCCCGGTACTCCCGCAGCGCCACGTCGTACTTGCCTGCCGCGTAGGCCGTCTCCGCGGCGGCCTCCCGGACGATGGGCAGCCGCGGGGCCAGCTGGCGGGCGGTCTCGGCGTGCTCGAACGCAAGCTCCGGATCCACGTCGACGAGCTGACCCGCGGCCCAGATGTGAGCGGCGACGCGCTCCGAGCGATCCTTGGACAATCCGCGCAGCTCCGCACGTACCCCGAACGACAGCGACTTCTCGTCGAAGCCCTCAGGAATCTCCGGGCCGACGATGACCCTCTCGTCACGACGACGGTCCTCACGCTCGACGGAGCCACGCTCGTCCCGCCAGGAAGAGCGACGATCTCCGACGAACTGACGGGCGCCGCGCGCGTCATCACGACCTCCCCGCTGACGCGGGCCGCGGTCGTCGTACCTCCGGGGGCCACGATCGTCGTACCTCCGGGGGCCACGATCGTCGAACTTCCGTGGACCGCGATCCTCAAACTTCCGCGGACCACGATCCTCAAACTTCCGCGGACCACGATCCTCAAACTTCCGCGGACCACG
>KK211045.1:0-725 GCA_000619965.1 Propionibacteriaceae bacterium P6A17 | reverse complement strand
CGATCCTCAAACTTCCGCGGACCACGATCCTCAAACTTCCGCGGACCACGATCCTCAAACTTCCGCGGACCACGGTCGTCGTACGTGCGCGGCCCGCGCGAGGATCCTCCGCGCGAGTCCCCATCGGCGAAGCGCCGCTCGCCCCTCGGCGCTCCATCCCCACGCCGATCGGACTGCGGGCGATCGCGCCGACCGGTGCCCCGACGGTCACCACCCCCGCGCCCCCAGGGGGCTCGATCGCCCCCCGAGCCCTGACGTCGATCACGGTCACGCGAGCCGCCGGCGCGGCCTTCGTCCTCTTCACGCATGTGTGTATCTTCCCATCCAGCACCAAATTGGCGCGAACCCATGGCCCAAACGTGCCCGTAATGCACAACACCCCCGATCGATGATCGGGGGTGTTGTGTGTAAGTCCGGCGGCGACCTAGTCTCCCACACCGTCCCCGGTGCAGTACCATCGGCGCTGAAGGGCTTGACTTCCGGGTTCGGAATGTGACCGGGTATTTCCCCTTCGCTATGACCACCGAAACACTATGGAGATGTGCACGGGACCCTTTCCCCGTGTCATACACAGGGGGTGGTCCTCGACCGTATCTCGAGAGACCTCACAGTGGACGCGTAGCATCTTTGTAGAAAACAAGCCCTCGGCCTATTAGTATCGGTCAGCTCCATGCCTTGCAGCACTTCCACATCCGACCTATCACCCAGTGGTCTACTGGGGGCCT
>JHVD01000003.1 GCA_000619965.1 Propionibacteriaceae bacterium P6A17 | reverse complement strand
TGGGATTCCCGGTTCGAGGTCGCCGTAGTGGAAGTCTGCGGTGAAGTCCTGGTCTTGGGGGCGGAAGCGGAGGATCATTCGGGTGGGGAGTTGGTCTGGTTGGGACTCGTCGTAGAGCCCGAACCAGTAGTCGAACTGTTGGTCGTAGAGCGCGCGGATCTCGTCGTCGTCGTATTCCACCTCGTGGAGAACTCGATGGATCTGCTGGACTTCGTAGAGTTTGTCGTCGATGCGGTAGATGGTGGCAGGGGCGACGGATAGTGTGCCGTTGGAGACGATGTGGAGCCACAGCATCTCGACTTGTGGGGATTGTTTGGCGTAGTCGTAGGCGTCCCAGACGAAGTGGGGCGCGTATTTCTCGAAGGCGTCGTTGAAGCTCATGCTCGTGGTCTCGGGATTTAGGGTGCGGCGGAGTCGTTGCCGGTGGCTTCGAGGCGTTCCATCCATTGCTCGACGTGTTCATTGAGTGCGGTGCGTTGTGATTCTGGAACGCCGGGTTGGAGGTTGCCGTAGAAGAAGTCTGCGGTGAAGTCTTGGTCTTCGGGGCGGAAACGGAGGATCATTCGGGTGGGGAGTTGGTCTGGTTGGGACTCGTCGTAGAGCCCGAACCAGCAGTCGAACTGCTGGCGGTAGAAGGCTCGGATGGCTTCGTCGTCGTATTCGAAGCCTTCAAGGGCTTCGTCGAGGTCACAGGCCTCGTAGAGTTTGCCGTCGATGCGGTAGATGGTGGCGGGTGCGACGGATTTGGTGCCGTTGGAGACGATGTGGAGCCACAACCTCTCGATCTGGGGAGAGTTTTGGGCGAAATCGTAGGCGTCCCAGACGAAGTGGGGTGCGTACTTCTCGAAGGCTTCCTTGAAACCCATGCTCGTGCTCCTAACTGTTGGTGATGGGGTGGGTGCGACGGCGCTTCCCGCCAATGATTTCTGTGATTTCGAATCCGATGGGTCGGAGTCCATCCTCGTCGTAGAGTATGTCGATGTCGACGTCGAAGACCTTGCCTTGATCCAGCCATCGTGACCATTTGTTCTCCAAGACCCTCATGTCCGACCGGTTCACTTCATCGAGTTGCGCGACGATGTTGTCGAGTCTGCCAGAGCCGCCGAAGATGTCGGCGAAGAGGTGGCCGGCGTGGTCACCTGGGAGCTTGCCGGCCGGGTTGCGGCTGTGGGAGGCGCGCTTGAGCTTCTCGGCGGGGCGTTGCAGTGGGCGGGCGTGGGCTTTGGTGATTCGCCCGAGGTGGTCGGTCTGGTAGACGTACTTGATCGCTCGTCCGTGCGTGTCCTTGGCCCCGCGGCGGCCGGCGGTGTAGACCACGTCGGGCTTCAGCTTCCCGAATCCCTTCGGCACCTTGCCGTGCCTGACGGGGCTGCCGTGGATGTAGCGTTTGCCGCCCACGACGAGTTTCTCAACGAACTCGCGGACGATTTTCGATCCTGCGGAGGCTGGAATCTTCGTCATCACTCGCCCCCGAGGAGCTGGTTGATGGCCTGGTCGATCGCGATCGAGATCGCCGCGCCGATCCCCTTGCGGATCAGGAGGGCGGCGCCTGCCGAGGCTCCGCCGGAGATGATCGCGGCTGCGAGCATGACCGCGTCGAGCAGGAGCTTGCCGATCACGAAGGCCCGTAGCCCACGTACGAGGAGCGCGGCACCTCGGTAGGAGGCGGCAGCGACCGGGGCGTGGTCGCGGATCGAGATCATCGTCTCGATGTTTGCCTCGCCGCCTGCCATGTAGGCGCTGAAGGCTTCGGCGGCTGGCCCGGCGTTGTTGTTGGTCACATGGGTGATCGCGTGCTCAAACTGCGCCAGCTGCGCATCGACTTGGGCGGGCAGGGATTCCCACTGTGCAGGTCACGACGTCCTGCACCAGTCGCGACGACGTCTGTGCCGCGTCGTCGAAGCCCTCAGCCGCGCTGCGCCACGATCGTGGGTTGAACTCCACCAGCCCATTCATGGCTGCACCTTCGCGGCCGCCAAGGTCTGCACCCACGCCTGATCAAGCTTGCTGTTGGCCTCCTGGAACGCGGCGCCCAGCTCCCGCAGGTCAGGCAGTTCCTCGGACAGCTGTTCGAGCGAGCGCCGGTTGAAGTCCTCCAAGGCGCGGTTGATCGTCGCGCGGACCAGATCCTCGACGTCCTCACGCGAGGCCTGCTCGAACCAGAACGCGTCACACGTGAGCCACGCCACCTGGGAGTCTCGGACACCCACGCGTACCTCGGCCCGTTCGGAGACGGCCTCGACCTCCAACTCGGTCACCGCGCGCTCGCGGTGATCCGGCAGGGCCGCGGCCTTCTTCGTCACATCCGCGATCGCGGCAAACGCGTCGTCGAACTCACCCACCATGCAGCGCACAGTAGCCGCACAATGGGTCAGCCCCGGCCGAACCTGACTCATGCACTGGTCCGAGACTCTGATGCCCCGGCACTTCTGTCCGGGCCTGTTGGAGGCGGCAAGCAGGCTCGAGTGACTCAGGCCCCCGCGGGTCCCTCCGCCACCTCGACGGCGAGCCCCGCCTCGCGCAGGATCTGCGCTCCCGACGGCAACCCCGCATCGCTGCGGGCCCGCTCGGTGTAGCCGGTGGAGTAGACGACGCGCGTGACACGTCGCGAGTTGATGATGAGACGCGCGCAGGTGGCGCAGGGCTCGTGCGTGACGAACAGCGTGTGGCCCTCGCCGTTCCAGTTGGCCGCGAGCAGGGCGTTGACCTCCGCGTGGATGAACCCGCTCTGCCCCTGTTCCATCGACTCGCGCTCGTTGGGCTCCCCGGCGGCGCGGCCGTTGTAGCCGACGCCGACGACGCGGTGCCAGCGGTCGAGCAAGCAGGCTCCCACCTGCACTTTCGCGTCGGCGCTGCGGCTGGCCCACAGCTTCGCGGTGGCGAGCCCGAGCTCGTCGAACGAGGGTCTGGTCATGGGGACATCCTCTCACCCTGCCCTCCTCCGCAGCACACGTGGGCAGCTCCCGCTCGACGATGCACCCTCGGCCACGAAGCCGAGCCCATGTCGTCATCCGTCGGAGCCCGAACCCGGGCGCCGAGCCACGCGCGGGGATTACGCCGGCTGTGAGCGAGCCGCATCCGGCCCGTCGCGAGCAGCACCGGATCTGCGCCCACGCGTGGATCCGGGCATCCGGTGAAGGCTTCCCTGCTCGCACTATGCTGGGCGGGTCGAGATCCACGGAGGGACCACATGAGGGACGGCGGCGCGTCGGAGCGCCCGAACATTCGGCAGGTCGCCTCGATCGCCGGTGTGTCCCACATGACGGTCTCCAGGGTGCTCAATGACTATCCGGGCATCAGGGAGGCGACGAGGCAGAGGGTGCTCGAAGCGATCGAGCAGCTCAACTACCGCCCGAACAGCGCGGCTCGTGCGCTCGCCACGCAGCGGAACCGTCGGATCGGAGTGATGCTCGAAGGCACGACGGCATTTGGCCCGACGAGTGCCCTGCGGGGCATCGAGCTGGCTGCGGGGGAATCCGAGTACTCCGTCACCTCGGTGACGATCAGCAAGGAGCGCGGGACGACGCCACAGTGGGCGGCGGACCAGCTCACGTCGCAGGGCGTCGACGCGATCTGCATGATTGCGCCGCGCTCGTCTTCGGTGGCGGCGATGCGCAAGCTCGACGTCGGCGTGCCGCTGCTGATCATCAAGTCCGACCCTGACCCGGTCGTCATGACGTTGGGTGTCGATCAGGCGATGGGTGCCGGTCTGGCGGTTGACCATCTGGCGGAGCTCGGGCACCGGGAGATCCTGCATTTCGCCGGGCCCCTCGACTGGCTCGACGCCCGGATGCGTGAACGGGCATTCCAGGCGCGCTGCCGGGCGTGGGGCTTGCCGCAACGGCCCATCGTCGTCGGCAATTGGACGGCTGAATTCGCCTACGACTACGCCCGGCGCCTCAACAGGCGCCCCGAGTACACGGCGATCTTCGCCGCAAACGACGAGACCGCACTCGGGCTGCTGCACGGTTTCCACGAGCGGTCGGTGGCGGTGCCCGAGGAGCTGAGCATCGTCGGTTTCGACGACATGCCGCTGGCGGCGCACTTCCTGCCCCCGCTGACCACCGTTCGGCAGGACTTCCATGCCCTCGGCAAGCACGCGTTCGACATGCTCGTGGCCGCCGCCGAGGGGCGCGAGCGTCCGGCGACGGCGCCGGTGCCCGTGGAGCTCGTCGTGCGCAGCTCGACGGCGGCTCCGAGAGAGCGGACGGCATGAGCACGGCGAAGCCCGCGTCGACACCCGTTGTGGAGCTGCGGGGGGCGGTGGTGGAGTTGCCCGGCGGCCACCGTGCGCTCGATCGCGTGGACCTCGAGATCAGGGCGGGCGAGATCCATGCGCTCATGGGCCAAAACGGGGCGGGGAAGTCGACGGTGGTCCGCGCGCTCGCCGGGGTGTGGCCGCTGACCGCAGGCACGATGTGCCTCGACGGCGCCCCCGTCCACGTTCGTTCGCCCAAGGCGAGCCGGGCGGCAGGCATCGCCACCGTCTTCCAGGACGCCCAACTACTGCCCCACCTGACGGTCGCGGAGAACGTCATGCTCGGGCGCGAGCCCCGGGGCCGATGGGGCATCGACTGGGGCGCGACCAGGCGACACGCGCACGAGTTGCTGACGGAGCTCGGGCTCGAGGACCTCGACGTCGGCCAGCGGCTGGCCCGCCTCCCCGTCGCGACGCGTCAGCTCGTCGCGATCGCCCGTGCGATGGTGGACGAGCCGCGTGTCGTGCTCCTCGACGAGCCCACCGCCGGCCTCCAGCAGGTGGACGTGGATCGGCTGTTCGCGGTGCTGCGGCGCATGCGCGACAAGGGCGTGGCCATCGTCTTCATCTCGCATTTCCTGGAGCAGGTGTTCGCGATCAGTGACCGCATCACCGTGCTGCGCGACGGCGCCAAGGCCGGCGAGATCGCTGTGGGGGACCTCGACCGGGTGGAACTCATCTCCATGATGCTGGGCGCGGATCTGCCCACCCTGCAGCAGCTCGCCTCCCAGCGCGCTCAACACAGCGAAGTCGTCGAGGGCGTGCCACTGTTGCGTGCGGAGGGCATCGGCCGGGCGAATGCGGTGAGGCCCACGGATCTCGCGCTCCACGGCGGGGAGATCGTCGGGCTCGCCGGGCTGCGCGGCTCCGGGCGCACGGAGTTGGCGCGCCTGCTCACGGGCCACGACCGCGCGGATCAGGGGAGGCTGTTCCTGTCCGGTGCGGCGCTGCGGCTGCGCGGGCCGCGCCAAGGGATGCTGCACGGGCTCGTCCTGTCCTCCGAGCGGCGCAATGACGGCGGGATCATTCGCGGGCTGTCCGTCCGCGACAACCTGATCCTCTCGCTGCAGGCGCTGCGCGGCTGGAACCGCCCCATCCCGACGAAGGAGCGGGAGGGGATCATCACCTGGGCCCTGCGGGCGTTCGGGCTGGGCGAGCACGTGCTGCGGCGTCCGGTCGACGAGCTCTCCGGCGGCGAGCAGCAGAAAGTGGCCTTGGCGAGGCTGTTCGTCACACGTCCGAGAGTTCTGGTCCTCGACGAGCCGACCCGCGGCTGCGACATCCCGGCGAAGGTGGACATCCAGCGCCTCATCGCCACGCTCGCCGGTGAGGGCGGGACCATCCTCGTGATCTCGTCGGAGCTCGACGAGCTGGTCCGGCTGGCCGATCGCATCGTCGTGCTGAAGGATCGCGGCAAGATCGGGGAGATCAGCAACGGTCCGGGCGTGTCCGTGGACACCCTGGTCGAGCTCATCGCGGCGAGCGACTGACCCGCCGCAGGGGCGGCCGTCGAAGAATGGGGGGACCCCCTTGTTACCGGTCAATGTTCACGGTAACATCACTGATGTCGCGCTTACCTGGCGCGGCGGAACAAGCGAGCTGGACATCCACGGTGGATAGCCAGGCGGTTCTCGAGGAGGAGAGCATCAACATGAAGCGGTTTGTGAAGACCCCGATGACCCTGCTGGTGGCAGGCGCGATGGCCCTCGGGCTCGCTGCCTGTGGCGGGGGCGGCGACGAGGCCGACGGCGGGTCGGGCGCCAGCAGTAGCGAGCTCACCACGATTGGCTTCGTCGCGGTGGGGCCCGAGGGCGGATGGCGCAAGGCCAACGAGCAGAACATTCAGGACACGTTCACGAAGGAAAAGGGCTATGAGCTGAAGTACGCTCCCGCGGCGAAGCTCGACCAGAAGTCCCAGATCGACTCGTTCACGTCCTTCGTCGACGAGGGTGTGGACATCATCCTGCTCTCGGCCACCGAGGGCTCGGGCTGGGAGGCCAGCCTCCAGCGCGCGCAAGAGGCGGAGATTCCGGTCATCCTGATCGACCGCGGCATCGAGCCCGACAACACCGACCTCTACGTCACTCGTATCGCCCCGGACAACAAGCAGGTGTCCAAGTCGGTGGCCGAGTGGGCGCTGACGGCCCTTCCCGAGGGAGGCAAGTACTTCACGCTCGAGGGCCCGGCGGGCGTGTCGGTGGTCAACGAGCGCAACCAGGGCTGGGATGAGGTGATGTCCAGCCATCCCGAGTTCGTCAAGGTGGGTGCGCAGACGGCCAACTGGTCCACAGAGGAGGCCAAGAGCGTCTTCGAGACGGTCCTGAAGTCGAACAACAACGACGTCCAGCTCGTTTTCGCGCAGAACGACGAGATGGGCCTCGGCGCCGTCCAGGCCGTGGAGGAGGCCGGCCTCACCCCCGGCGAGGACGTGAAGATCGCGACGATCGACGGCACCAAGAACGCCCTCCAGGCGCTGGCCGACGCGAAGCTGAGCTTCGTCGCGGAGTACAACCCGCTGTTCGGTGAGACCGCGCTCGAGGTGGTCGAGAAGACGCTGAAGGGCGAGTCCGTCGACTCGTACATCATCGTCGAGAGCAAGACCTTCGACTCGCCCGAGGCGGCCGCAGAGGCGCTCCCCGAGCGACAGTTCTGAGGCAGCGGCGGGGCGGGGTGGGCAGCCATGTCGGCGCCCACCCCGGCTCCCGCCGACGGATCATGGAACAAGGAGGAGCGCGGTGAACGCAGCGACATCGCCCATCATCGAGATGCGCGACATCTCGATTTCTTTCCCCGGAGTGAAGGCCCTCGACGGCGTCGACTTCCGACTCCTTCCCGGCGAGGTGCACACCCTCATGGGAGAGAACGGCGCCGGCAAGTCGACCCTCATCAAGGTGCTCACGGGCGTCTACACCCCCGACCAGGGCTCCATCCTGTTCGACGGGGCCCCGCTCGTCATCAACGGCACCGCCGATGCGCAGCAGGCCGGGATTTCGACGGTGTACCAGGAGGTCAACCTGTGCACCAATCTCACCGTCGGTGAGAACGTGATGCTCGGCAACGAGACTCGGGGACGCTTCGGCATCGACTGGAAGCGCACCCATGAACGCGCGGCCGAGGTCCTGGCCCGCCTGGGGCTGCATGACGTCGACCCGCGGCGTCCGCTCGGGGAGCTGTCGCTCGCCGTGCAGCAGCTCGTGGCGATCAGCCGGTCCATGGTGACCAATTCCCGGGTGCTGATCCTCGACGAGCCGACCTCGAGCCTCGACAACGTCGAGGTCGAGCAGTTGTTCACGGTCATCCGCCAGCTCCGCTCGGAGGGCGTAGCCATCCTGTTCGTTTCCCACTTCCTGGATCAGGTCTACGCCATCAGCGACCGCATGACCGTGCTCCGCAACGGGCAATTCATCGGGGAACACCTCACGCGAGATCTGCCGAGGCACGAACTGATCGCCGAGATGATCGGCAAGGAGCTGTCCTTGGTGCAGTCGCCCGCAGGCGACGAGTCCCGCCGCGATCACGTCGTCGGCGAGGTGGTCTACTCGGCCTCCGGGCTGGGCCGCAAGGGCGCGATCGAGCCGGTCGACGTCGAACTCCGGCGTGGTGAGGTGTTGGGCCTTGCCGGGCTGCTGGGCTCCGGCCGCACGGAACTCGCGCGGCTGATCTCCGGCGCGGACAAGCCGGACACCGGTGAGGTCACCGTGCAGGGAGCCCGCGTGAGCATCAAGACCCCGGCGGACGGCCTCAAACGCCGCATCGCGCTGTCCAGTGAGAACCGTCGCGACGAGGGCATCATCCGCGACCTGTCGGTGCGGGAGAACATCCTGCTGGGCCTGCAGAGCACCCGCGGCTGGGCGCGACCCGTGCCGCGCAAGGAGGCGGATGGACTCGTCGACAAATACGTGCGGGAGCTCAACGTCCGCCCTGCGGACCCCTCGCGGCCCATCCGCAATCTCTCCGGCGGCAACCAGCAGAAGGCGCTGCTGGGACGCTGGCTCGCGACGAAGCCCGACGTGCTGATTCTCGACGAGCCCACCCGCGGCATCGACATCGGCGCCAAGGCCGAGATCCAGCAGCAGGTGCTGCAACTGGCCAGCGAGGGCGTGGCGATCGTCTTCATCTCGTCGGAGCTCGAGGAGGTGGTCCGGCTGTGTGACCGTATCCTCGTGCTCAAGGACCATCGCCTGATCGCGGAACTCGACAACGACGGCTCGCTCACCGCAGAGTCGATCGTGAGTGTCATCGCCAACGACGGGGCCGACGCCGACCGGACTGAAAGGATCCCCTCATGACCACGGAGAGCGCCCCCAAGGCGGGCGAGCGTCGCTCCTCCATTCTCAGGAGCCAGTATTTCGGCGGCATTCTGGCGATCGTCCTGCTGCTCGTCGTCAACCTGATCAAGGACCCGGGATACCTGTCGATCGGATACAACTCCGCCAACGGGGCCCTGGTCGGCAACGTCATCGACATCCTGCGTGCCGCCGCTCCCGTGATGATGATCGCGGTCGGCATGTGCCTGGTGATCGCCACCAGCGGCATCGACCTGTCGGTGGGTTCGGTCATGGTGGTCGCCGGTGCGGTGTCGATGGAGTTCCTCTCGACCGCGCCCGACACTGTGGGCTCCGCGCTGCTGGCGCTGGGCCTGGCGCTCGGGCTGAGTCTGCTGCTGGGATTGTTCAACGGCTTCCTCGTGTCCGTCGTGGGCCTCCAGCCGTTCATCAGCACGTTGGTGATGATGATGGCCGGGCGCGGCGTGGCAAAGGTGGTCACCGGCGGCCAGAACACCGCCGCCAGCAATGGTGCATTCCGATGGATCGCCAACGGCTACGTTTTCGGGCTTCCCGTGGTGTTCCTGCTGGCGCTGCTCGTGGTGGTCCTCGTCGCGGTCCTGGTCCGGCGCAGCGCGCTCGGCCTGATGATCGAGGCCATCGGCATGGACCCGACGGCGGCCCGGCTGGCCGGCGTGAACCGTCGAGGGCTGCTCATGGCCGTCTACTCCATCAGCGGCATCATGGCGGGCATCGCCGGCGTGTTCGCCACCGCGAGCGTCATGACCGTCGACGTGTCCAAGACCGGAGACCAGATGGAGATGGACGCGATCCTCGCCGTCGTCATCGGCGGCACGTCGTTGGCGGGCGGAAAGTTCAACATCGCCGGTGCGACGATCGGTGCGCTGCTCATCGCCACCTTGGACAAGACGGTGGTGTTCCTCGGCATCTCGTCGTCGGCGACGCCGGCCTTCAAGGCGATCGTGATCGTCGTCCTGTGCCTGTTGCAATCCAAGAGGGTCCGGGAGGCGTTCCTGCGACGCAAGTCCGCCGTCGCGGCCCCGCAGAAGGAGAAGGAGGTCGTCGCATGACCGCGACAGGACAAGCCACACCCGCGACGAGGCGACGCGCGGCGCGGCTCCCGAAGGTCCGCCTCGAGCACCTGCCCACGCTGGCGGCGGTGGTGATCTTCGTCGGCATGATCATCTACGGCGAGGCCGTCTACGGACGCATCCTCCAGATGAACTCCATCTCGAACCTGTTGATCAACAACTCCCACCTCATCATCCTCGCCGTCGCGCTCACCTTCGTGATCCTCACCGGTGGCATCGACCTCTCCGTCGGTGCCGTGATCGCGCTGTCGTCGGTGAGCGGAGTGCTGTTGATCAATGCGGGCTGGAATGCGTGGCTGGTCATCGTCACGATGATCCTGATCGGTGGACTCTTCGGGCTGATGTCCGGCGCGCTCATCCAGTACTTCGACGTCCAGCCCTTCATCGCGACCCTCGCCATGATGTTCCTGGCCCGTGGCCTCGCCTCGATCCTGAGCACCGTCCCCGAGCGGCTGCCCGACGACTCCGCCCTGCGCCTGCTGGCGACCCCGATCAAGCTGGTCGACGGCCCGAAGGTCAATGACCTCGTGATCACCCCGGGCGTCATCATCGCGCTGCTGGTGGTGGGCGTCGCGGTGTTCGTCCTGCACCGCACCCGGATGGGGCGCACCGTCTACGCCATCGGCGGTTCGGAGCCCTCGGCGCAACTCATGGGGCTCCCGGTGCACCGCACCAAGATGACGGTGTACGTCGTCAGCGGCCTCCTCGCAGGGCTCGCCGCCGTGGTCTACACCGCCCGGCTCGGGATCGCGCAGAACATCACGGGCATCGGGTGGGAGCTCGACGCGATCGCCGCCACCGTCATCGGTGGCACCCTGCTCACCGGCGGCGTCGGGTACGTGCTGGGCTCCGTCGTGGGTGCCCTCGTGCTGGGGCTGATGAACGTGCTCATCACTCGTGACGGTGGCATCCCACCCGAGACCACGACCATCATCACGGGGGCCATCCTGCTGCTGTTCGTCCTCCTGCAGCGGGCGGTGATGGCGCGCCAACGGGAGTGACCATCCGCACCTCCCACCACGGGGCGGGGCTCGGCCAGTGCCGGGTCCCGCCCCGTGCCGTCGTGCTGGACGAGGCCCGGAAACACGTGCGAGGGCACCCCTGCACAGGGTGCCCTCGCGTCTCCGAGTGCAGCGTCTGGGGGCGCCTCGTCAGGCCTTCCGCAGCACAGCAGCCACGCCGAGCTCGTCGTCGACGTGCTCCGCGTCGGGGAGTTCGGCCACGCGCTCGATCGACGTCGCGAGCACCTCGTCGGCGATCTGCTGGAGGTGCTCGTCGACGGCGTCGACGAGGTCGTCCGCCACGGCGAGCTGGAGGGTGATCCGGTCGGAGACCTCCAGGCCGGAGCGCTTGCGCGCCTCCTGCACGAAGCGGGTCACCTCGCGCACCTGGCCGGCCTTCACGAGCTCGGGTGTCAGCTCGAGGTCGAGCGCGACGGTCTCGCCCTGCTCGTTGACCACCGACCAACCCTCGCGCGGCCGCTCGGTCAGCAGCACGTCGTCGGGGGTCACCTCCACGTCCTCGCCGTCGACGGCCACCGTCGCCTTCCCCTCGGCGCGCAGCGCCGCGGCCAGCAAGGACGCATCCGCGGCCGCGATCGCGTTCGCGATGAGCGGCGTCCGCTTCGCGAACCGCTTGCCGAGGTTGCGGAAGTTGCCCTTCGCGAACACGTCGACGATGTCCCCGGCGGACGCGAAAGTCTCGACGGAGGCGACGTTCAGCTCGGCCTTGATCTCCTCGATCAGCTCCGGGGTGAGCCGCTCGTGGATCGTCGACGGCACCAGCATCCGCTTGAGCGCCTGCCGGACCTTCACCTTCGACTCGGCGCGGGCGGCGCGGCCCAGCTCGACTGCGCGGCGCGTGAACTCCATCGCCTCGTCGAGCCCGGGCACGAGCAGGGACTCGTCCACCGTCGGCCACTCGGCCAGGTGCACGGACGCCGGGCCCTCGGGGTCGGTGGCGACGAACAGGTCCTGCCACACCCGCTCCGTCACGAACGGCGTGATCGGCGCCATGAGCCGCGTCACGATCGACAACACCTCGTGCAGGGTCCACAGCGCGCCCTCGTCGCCGGTCCAGAAGCGGCGGCGCGAGCGGCGCACGTACCAGTTGGACAGCAGGTCCACGAAGCCCGCGATGAGCGTGCCGGTGCGCTGGGTGTCGAAGTCGTCGAGCGCGGCCGTCACGTCGCGGACAAGGGCGTTCGCCGCCGACAGCAGCCAGCGGTCGAGCACGTGCCGCGTCTCGACGGCGGGAGCCTCCCCGACGGGCGACCACCCGTTGGTGCGCGCGTACAGCGACTGGAAGCTCACCGTGTTCCAGTAGGTGATGAGCACCTTGCGGACGGTCTCTCCGATGGTCTGGTCACCGACGCGCCGGGCCATCCACGGCGAGCCGGAGCACGCCATGAACCAGCGCACCGCGTCGGCGCCGTGCCGGTCCATCAGCGGAATCGGCTCGAGGATGTTGCCGAGGTGCTTGCTCATCTTGCGGCCGTCGTCGGCGAGGATGTGGCCGAGGCAGACGACGTTCTTGTACGAGGACTTGTCGAACACCAGCGTGCCGACGGCCATCAGCGAGTAGAACCAGCCGCGGGTCTGGTCGATCGCCTCGCAGATGAAGTCTGCCGGGTAGTTGGCCTCGAGCTTCTCCTGCGAGCCCGGCTGGTGCGGGTAGCCCCACTGCGCGAACGGCATCGAGCCCGAGTCGAACCACGCGTCGATCACCTCGGGCACACGACGGTACGTCTTGCCGTCCCGCACGATCTCGACGTCGTCGATGAACGGACGATGCGGGTCCAACTCCGACAGGTCGCGCCCGGCCAGCTCGCCCAGCTCCGCGAGCGAACCGATGCAGATCAGGTCCGCGGGGTCGTCGAGGTTGCGCCAGATCGGCAGCGGCGTACCCCAGTAGCGGGTCCGCGAGAGGGCCCAGTCGATGTTGTTGTCGAGCCAGTCGCCGTAGCGGCCGTGCTTGACGTTGTCGGGGTACCACGTCGTCGCCTCGTTCTCCTCGACGAGACGCTCTTTGCGCTGGGTGGTGCGGATGTACCACGACGGCATCGCGTAGTAGATGAGCGGCGTGTGGCACCGCCAGCAGTGCGGGTAGGAGTGGTCGTACATCTGCACACGGAACATCAGGCCGCGCTGCTCGAGATCGGCGACGACGGTGGCGTCGGCGTCCTTGAAGAACTTGCCGCCGACGAGGCCCACCTCCGGCAGGAACGTGCCGTGCGCGTCGATCGGGTTGACGAACGGCAGCCCGTAGCTGCGGCAGACCGCCATGTCGTCGGCGCCGAAGGCGGGCGCCTGGTGGACGAGGCCGGTGCCGTCCTCGGTGGTGACGTAGTCGGCGAGCACGACGAAGTGCGCCGGCGCAGGGAACTCCACCTGCGTGAGCGGACGCTGGTAGCCCCAACGCTCCATCTCCGCCCCGACGAACTGCTGCCCCGTGCGCTCCCAACCCTCGCCGAGCACCTTGTCGAAGAGCGGATCGGCGACGACGACCGCGCGCTGGCCGGCGGCCCCACCGTCGGCGACGGGGCGCGCGACGACGTACGTCACCTCGGGGTGGACCGCCACCGCGGTGTTGCTGAGCAGCGTCCACGGCGTCGTCGTCCACACCAGCAGGTCGGCGCTGCCTGCGAGCGGCCCGGAGGTGAGCGGGAAGCGGACGGTGATCGACGGGTCGGTGACGTCCTGGTAGCCCTGCGCGAGCTCGTGGTCCGACAGCGCCGTCCCGCAGCGCGGGCAGTACGGCGCGACGCGGTAGTCCTCCTCCAGGAGCCCTTGGTCGAAGATCTGCTTGAGCGCCCACCACACCGACTCGACGTAGGGCGTCGACATCGTCACGTAGGCGTCGTCGAGGTTGACCCAGTAGCCCATGCGACGGGTGAGCTCGGTGAACGCGTCGACGTGGCGCAGCACCGATTCGCGGCACTTCGCGTTGAACGCCTCGATGCCGTACTTCTCGATGTCCTCCTTGCCGGAGAAACCGAGCTCCTTCTCGACGGCGAGCTCGACGGGCAGGCCGTGGCAGTCCCAGCCGGCCTTGCGGTCGACGCGCATCCCACGCATCGTCTTGTAGCGCGGGAAGAGGTCCTTGAACACGCGCGCCTCGATGTGGTGCGTGCCGGGCATGCCATTGGCGGTGGGCGGGCCCTCGTAGAACGTCCACGTCGGCGCGTCCTTGGTGCGCTCGATGGAACGCTCGAACGTGCCCTGTTCCTCCCACAGCTTGAGCACCTCGTGCTCGAGCGCGGGGAAGTCCACCTGGGTGTCGACTGCGCGGTAGGTCATGGGGGTCCTTCGTCGCTGGCTGGCTGGGACGAAGGGACGAGCTGGGCCCGCGGTACCACCCTTCTTGGGCGCCTGCGCGCCCCGCTTGTTTGCTGCCGCTGCCGGTTCTACTGAGCGCGTGGCCGTTCTTCCGGCGGCTCCGGGGTGATGGCCCCATCACTGCCTTGCGTGCCCGCCCATTATGCGTCGAACCAGCGGGCGGACTCAAACGCGCCGGCGACGTCGACGCCCGGCTCACCCGCGCCGAAGAGGGGATCCCGCAACACCTAGACTGACAGGACGGCGTCGGCTGATGGATGCGGAAAGGAGCGTGTCGTGGACGACTGGGAGCCGTGGGCTCGGCAGCGGGCCTGGCTGTTTCGTCGCGGCTGGCACCACATCCTCGGCAGTTTCCGTGGGGGCGGGCTCGGCGCCGGCGTCCGACGCGCGGTCGAGCAGGGCTTCGAGGGCCGATTCGGCAACTACGCCTGCCTCGGCTTCCGCGCCACCGCGGGCACCGACGTGTGGGGCGGCTTCGACGTCGTCGGCCTGCGCGTGCCGGGGGCGCAGTTCCCGCCGCTGACCGTCGTGCCCGTGCTCGCCACCTTGGAGGGCCCCCGCGTCGACATCGGCCCGGACTTCGACCTCGAATGGCAGGCCAGCTCCCCGTCGCAGGACTTCGCGCGCGACGTCCTCGTCCTCGACACGCTGCCGGCCCTTCGGCGGGTGGAGTTCGAGTACCTCTGGTTCGAGCGCGACGCGGTCCTCCTCAGCACTCGCCGACGACTCGACCAAGAGGGCGTCGACGAGGCACTCACGGCCCTGCACGCCTTCGTCGAGGCGATCCCCGTCGAGGTGCTGCGCGCCGTCGGCGCCGGCCGCCCGACGGCCGCGCGGCCCAGCATCTCGACGCCCGGCTGGCCCACCGCGACGCTCCGGCCCTCGCCCAGGATTCGCCCGACGGCGCCCCTCGACTCCTCGCCCGAGTCGTGGCGCACTTGGTGTGCGCAGCGAGGCTGGGTGTTCACCACGGCACGCGACATCCACGGGCGCCTGCGATACAAGGTGCCCGTCGCCGCGGAGGGGCCGGGCTTCGTCGGCAAGTTCGGCGAGCTGCCGGTCTTCGGCTTCGGCGCCGTCCCGCGCCGCAACGTCGTCGGGGTGCGCGTCCCCGGCCTCGGCATGCCGCGGGTCACCATCCACACCGATGATCGGCTCATCGCGGAACTCATCGGCGGCGGAGTCGAGGTGGGCGACCATGAGTTCGACATCGCCTGGCGCATCGAATCCCCCGACCCCGACGGCGCCCTCCGGCTCCTCGTGCCCCCTGCGCGGGCGCGCTTCGACGAGGCCCCGCCCTTCGACCGCCTCTGGTTCGGCGGCGACGCCGTGGCGCTCCTCACCTCTCACGCCCTCGTGCCCGGCGACGTCGACGGCCTCCTCACCTGGCTGCATTCCGTCGCCAGCAACCTGCCGCAGCCCACCGATCCACCCCATCCACCCAAAGAACCTCCTACAGGAAGGTAGTCGCACCGTGACCGTCTTCGACGTCCCCCTGGCCGACCTGCGTCGCCGCACCTCCATCAAGTGGACGCGCTGGGAGCCCGACGTGCTGCCCATGTTCGTCGCGGAGATGGACTGCCGGATGCCCGAGCCGGTGATCGAGCGCCTGGAGCAGGCGATGCGCGACGGCGACACGGGCTACCCGGAGCAGCCCATCTACCAGGAGGCGTACGCGCGGTTCGCGCAGTGGCGCTGGGGTTGGGAGCCCGACCTTGCCCTCACGTCGACGGCCGGCGACGTCATGCAGGCCATGCGCTACTCGCTGGAGCGTGCGACGGCACCCGGCGTCGCGGTGGTCATCAACCCGCCCATCTATCCGCCGTTTCGCCACATCGTCACGGGCACGGGCCGGAGGATCGTCGAGGTGCCGCTCGTCGACGACCGTCTCGACCTCGCGGGGCTGGAGCGTGCCTTCGCCGACGGCGCCCGCGCGCACCTGCTGTGCTCGCCGCACAACCCCAACGGCACCGTGCACACGCGCGAGGAGCTCGTCGCGCTGGCGGAGCTGGCGAAGCACCACGACGTCACGCTGATCGTCGACGAGATCCACGCCCCGCTGAACGGCGCCGAATTCACGCCCTTCCTGGCGCTCCCCGCCCCTGGCCGGGTGCTGGTGGCCGCGTCGGCGGCCAAGGCGTTCAACCTCGCCGGCATCAAGGCCGCGCTGCTCTTCGCCAGCCCGGACGCGGAGCCGATGCTGCGCTCGCTGCCGCCGTACGTGGGGGAGGCCATGAGCCACTTCGGGGCGCTCTCGCATGCGACGGCCCTCGACGCCAGTCGCGATTTCCTGCTGGAGCTCGTCGACGAAGTGCGCGCCAACAAGGAGCTCTTCGCCCGGCTGGTGGGCGATAAGCTCGGGCTGGAGTACCGCCCGTCCGAGGGCACGTATCTCGCTTGGCTGGACTGCTCTTTTCTCGGTCTGGCCGAGCCGGGTAGGTTCTTCCACGAGGAGGCGCGGGTGCGGTTCAACTTCGGGGGTGACTTCGCGCCCGAGACGTCGCAGTTCGTGCGGGTCAACCTCGCGACGAGTCCGGAAGTCGTCGCCGAGGCCGTGGACCGGATGGCCCGGGCACTGACCCGGGTGCGCTCGTAACCTTCTCGTTAGGTTCTGCTGGTTGGGTGGCCATCACCTGATCCGGCACGTCGAGAGGGAGGAACCATGGCCCTGCCCATGGCTGCATGGCGCCTGTCGTACACGACGGGCAGTTGGCTGGCGCTCTCCGGCCCCACCTCGCTCGTCATCATGATGGCCCCGCCGCCGTCGGCGGCGCGTCTCGTCGAGGAGTTGTGGCTGGGCACCCTCGAGGCGGGCACGCCGCAGGCGCTCGTCGCGTACATCGCGGACGCGGGCATCGACTCCATGCCGCACTTCGCGGCGTTCTTCTGGGACGCGACGGGGCTCCATGGCATCGCCCGGGGTTCGGTGAACGTCGTGGACGAGCGGGGCGCCGTCGTCCTCGACGGGCAGGGCGCGGCCACCTGGCATGAGCAGCGCCTCGACGCCGAGCAGACCTTCTCCGTGCTCCTCGAGGAGGCCCCCGACGACGCACCCGCGCTTCCGCTGGTCGTGGGCGCCGCGCTCGTCTCGACGGTGACCCTCACCACCGCCAAGGATCGGCAACTGCGCTTCCCGACCCAGACAGATCGGGGGGTCCTCGGCAAGTTCCCCGTGCTCGGCCTTCGCCCCAAGGCGCGCCCGGTGCCGACGCGCGCCGCGGTGGGGGAGGATGTGCCGCCAGCGGCGGAGGAGTCGGCGCAGGTCGTCGACGTCGTCGACGCCGTCGAGCCGCCGTCGGCGCCGACCGAGGTCGTCGCCGCAGCTCCCGCGCGGCCCGACGACCTCCCGCCCGTCGAGCCCGACGAGGCCGCTCCCGAGCCCGCCGAGGCCGCTCCCGAGCCCGCTCCGCAGCCCGACGAACAGGCCGCTGAGCCGGGACCCGAGGCCCACGAGCCGGCCGACGCAGTGCCCCCGCTCGCTCTGGCGGACATCACGGAGCTGATGCCGGTCGAGGCCTCCGCGGAAGCGCCGCCCACCGTCGCGGACGCGGTGCCGCCGCCGCCCGAGCCGGAACCCCCGGCCCCGATCCGTATGGCCGACCCGGCGCAGCGGCCGGCACCGGTCGTCGTGCCCGGGCAGTTCGGCGAGGTCGAGGAGGATGCCGGCACCATCTTCTCGACGGACCTGGCCGCCAGCCACAAGCCGCAGGAGCCCGAGCCGGTCCCGCAGCTCTTGGCGGCGCCGTGCCTGCAGGGCCACCCGAACCCCGTCGGCGCCCGCGCGTGCCGCCTGTGCGGAGCACCCGTCGACTCGTCCCGGCAGCGCCCCCTGCTGCGTCCGGTGATCGCGGGCGTGCGCACCAGCCTGGGCGAGTTCGTGGACATCACCGGGCCCATCGTCGTGGGCCGCTCCCCCGACCCGGCAAAGGGCCCAGCGGGCGCGATCCCGCTGCGCGTACCGAGCCCCGGCAACGACATCTCCCGCCGCCACCTGCTCATCGAGGCGCGGGAGTGGAACGTCGTCATCACCGACCTCGGCTCCACCAACGGCACCGTCGTGCGCTCCCCGGGCGAGCCCGAGTTCGAGCTGCGCGACGGCAGCAGCGTGCAGGTAGAGCTCGGCACCATCGTCGACCTCGGCGACGGCGTCTCCCTGCGCATCGAGGGGCCGGGAGGCGCATAGTGGCCGAGTCGGGCATGTTCGCCTCTCGGGGCGTCCGTCGTCTGCTGCGCGCGCTGCGCCGCGGCTGGCAGTGGCTCGTCGTCGGCGTGGTCGCGATCGCGCTCGGCGTCGCGGCCTACGCCAGCCCCGGTCTCGAGCGGGCCGACGTGCGGCTCGACGAGGGCGTCGTGTTCGCGACGAACCGCTCGCTCGGCCTGGTGGGCGCGGTGAACACGCAGATCAGGGAGGTGGCCTCCGCGACGGCCGTCGGCGACTCGCGGTCGTCGGTGCTGCAGCACGAGGACGTCGTGCTCGTGCTCGGTGAGGAGTCCAACACTCTCACCCCCTACGACCCGGCCCGCAACCGCATGGAGTCGCCGAAGCAGCTTCCCATCGGCGCCCAGGTGCAGATGGTGGGCCCGTACCTGCTCATCAGCAGCCCGGAGAACGGGCGCGTCTGGTACGGCCGCACCTCGGACGTGCTCGCGATGGACTTCGACAAGGACAAGGCCCAGTTCGAGGTGGGTATTGGTGGCCGCGTGACGCTCACCACCTCCGGCGAGCTGATCGGCCTCGACGTCACCCGCTCGGCGCTCGTGCGCGAACGCGACGGCGAGATGGTCTCGACGCCGCTGCCGTTCACCGTCGACGCCGACCGCGCCGCCGCCATCGAGCTGAGCGCCGTCGGCGACCGCGCGGTGGTGCTCGACCACTCGACCGGCAGGATCTTCGTCGAGGGCCTCGACGGCGTCTTCGACGTCTCCGGCGCGGCCGGCGCCCACCTGCTGCCGCCGGTCGACCGGGTGCTCGGCGGACGGGAGGACGTGCGTGCCGCGTACGCGACCGAGGCCGGCCTCATCGGCGTCACCCCCGACGGGCCTCGCTCACTCAGCGGCCAGATGGCGGCCGCCGCGATCCAGCCGGTTCAGCTCGGCGATTGCCTCTACGGCCTCTTCGGCGATCGTGTGGTGCGGCGCTGCCCCGACGCCGAGCCCGAGATCCGCGAGGTGCCGGGTCTCGACGTCGCGGGCGCCGGCAATGGCCTCGCCTTCCTCGTCAACCGGCGCACCGTCGCGCTCGGCGACGCCGAACACGGCATCGTGTGGCTCGTCGACGACGACATGGCGCGCATCGACAAATGGGACCAGTTCGTGCGCGAGGACCGCAACGAGCCACCGAACCCGGACGCCCCGCTCACCAACGAGCGGGCGCAGCGCAGCGACGAGAATCGCGCCCCCGTCGCGCAAGACGACCTGCTGAGCGCCCGCGCCGGCCGGGCCACGATCCTTGACGTGCTCGACAACGACTCCGACCTCGACGGCGACGTCCTCACCATCTCCGCGCCGAAGGAGATCGACGGCGCCTCCCTGCAGTTGGTGCGCAACGGCACGGGCCTCCAGATCACCATCCCGGCCGAGACGAAGCAGCAGACGCTGACGTTCGGCTACGAGATCTCCGACGGCGAGCTGAGCGATTCCGCGCAGGTGACGGTCACCGTCGTCGCGGCCGACCCGGCCAAGGCCAACAAGGCCCCCTACCCGTTCGAGCTCGCGCAGCCCGTCACCATCCAGAAGGGCCGCTCGTTCACCAAGCGGCTCCTGCTGGACTGGCGCGACCCGGAGGGTGACCCCCTGATCCTTCGCGACGCATACTTGCCCGCAGGCTCTGAGGACCTGCTCACGTTCAGCGCCGACGGCACCATCCACTACCAGGACATCGGCAAGACGACGGGTGTGAAAAAGATCGGCGTCGTCGTCTCCGACGGCACCGACTCCGCCGAGGGCGAGCTGCTGGTCAACGTCGTCGAGGACCCGGTCAAGCCGGTGGCGCACGTCGACCATGCGACCGCCAAGGTGGGCGAGAGCATCACCATCAGCCCGCTCGAGAACGACTTCGGCCAGAACCTGACGCTGCAGGAGGTGCTCGTCGAGGACTGCGAGTCCTGCAAGATGGTGCCCGACTACCAGGAGCACCGCTTCACGTTCGAGGCGCCGTCGGCCGGCACCTACTACCTCACCTACAACGTCGCTGCGGGCCTGATCGACACCGGCGTCGTGCGCGTGGACGTCGTCGAGCCGTCGCGCGACAACCCGCCCATCGCTGCGCTCGACGTGGCGATGCTGCCGCCCGAGGGGTCCGTGTTCGTCGATCCGCTGCTCAACGACACCGACGCCGACGGGGACGTGCTGGTGATCCAGACGATCACCGCCGACCCGTCGCTCGAGGTGCGCCTGGAGCGACGCCACCTGCTCACCGTGCGCGCGAAGTCGACGCCCAAGGCGCCGGTGACCGTCGAGTACGTCGTCTCCGACGGCCGCCACACCGCGCGCGGCACGGTCGTCGTCATCCCGACGGAGTCCACCGGCTCCGTCGCGCCCGAGGCGAAGAACGACGAGGTCAACGTGCGCGCGGGCAGCATCGTCACCGCGCGCGTCCTCGCCAACGACGTCTCGCCCGTCGGGCTGGACCTCAAGATCAACCGCATCCTCGAGTCGCCCCTCGGCGACGACGCCTGGATCGACGGCGACGTGATCCGGGTGCGTGCACCCGCAGGCGCCCAGCGTCCGCAGGCGGCGATCCCGTACGAGGTCATCGACGAGGAGGGCAACACCGCCTCCGCGACGCTGCTGGTGACGACGATCAACGAGGACGCGCCCAACCTGCCGCCGGTGGCGCCCGACGTCGTCGACCGCGTGCTCGCAGGGTCGGTGACGCGCATCCCGATCGAGCTGTCCGGCATCGACCCCAACGGCGACGCGGTGCGCCTGGTCGGGCTGGGCGCCGGTCCGCGGCTCGGCCGCATCGTCGAGGTGGGCGAGAAGTTCCTCACCTACGAGGCGTTCCCCACCAGCGAGGGCACCGACACGTTCCGCTACCGCGTCGCCGACTCGCTCGGCGCCATGGCGGAGGGGCAGATCCGCATCGGGATCGCCCGGCCGGGAAGCACCAACTCCCCGCCGGTGGCCGCCCACGACACGCTCGACGTGCGCCCCGGCCGGCCGATCCGGCTCCCCGTGCTCGCCAACGACTACGACCTCGAGGGAGACCAGTTCAGCTTCGGCACCCACGAGCCCGTCAAGCTCGACGACACCCTCGTCGCCGCCCGCATCGTCAACGACCGCGAGATCGCCATCGACCCGCTCGACGAGCCCGGCACGTTGTCGGGCACGTACCGCGTCGTCGACGTGCGCGGGCAGGAAGGCATCGGCAGCTTCCAGGTGAACGTCCGCGACGACGCGCCGCTGCTGCCGCCGACCACGCGCGACGACACCCTCAGCGTGCAGGACGTGGTCGACAAGCGCTTCGTCGAGGTCGACGTGCTCGCCAACGATTTCGATGCCGACGGCCCGCACGAGGCGCTCAAGGTCAGCGTCCCCGGCTTCGACCCCGACGACGAGCAGGCCCCGCGCGTCGTCGGCGGCAAGGTATCCGTGCCTGTCAAGGAGACGATGCAGCAGGTCCGATACCAGGTCACCGACGGTGACGGACAGTCCACCTACGGGCTCGTCACCATCCCGGGCACCGGGGAGGTCGTGCCGATGGTCCGCGACGCGAGCCGCGTCGTCGTCGCCACCGCCGGCCAGCCCACCCACATCGACTTCGAGGATCTGCTCGTCGGCACCCGCGGCCGCGCCGTGAAGCTCACGAGCACCGACACCATCGTCGCCACCACCGGCACCGCCGTGCCCGCGACGGGCGGCGTCGAGTTCACCCCGTCGGCGGACTACCAGGGGCCCGGCGCGGTGGTGTTCGAGGTGGCCGACGTGGTGCCGGAGGGGGACTCGTCGGCCAAGCGCGCATTCGTGACCATCAAGGTGCAGGTGCGTCCAGCGGCGAACCAGCGGGCCGGGGCCGACAAGCTCGACCTCACCCAGCTGCCGCCCGAGCAGGTCACCACCGCGCTGCTGCAGGTGGGCCCGGCCGAGGGGCAGTCGCGCCTGTCGCTCATGCCGCTGTTCCGCGACCCGCAGGGGCTCGACTTCAACTTCCACTCCTGGCAGGACGCCGGCGGCGACGCGCCCATCACGTGGTCGACGGAGGCCGGCGGCTCGGTCATCGTCGCGGAGGCGCCCGTGGACGCCAAGCGCGGCACCCGTCGCATCCTGAAGGGCGTCGTCGAGAACGCCCAGAGCGCGTCGGCACCCGTCGAGGTGGTCCTCGAGATGGTGGGCTCGCGGCAGCCGGTGACGACGACGAACGCGGACATCGTCGACAAGGCCCCCTCCGGGCAGCCGCTGTCGGTGCCGGTGCTGACCAACGACGTCTCCCACCTCGCGGACCCGACGCTGGAGGTGGTCGGGGCGCGCATCATCTCCGGCCCCGGGACGATCGACCACGACGGCCAGTCCGTGACCATCACGCCCGCGCAGGACTTCGTCGGCACACTGACCGCCAGCTACTCGGTGCAGGATGCGACGAAGGACCCGAGCCGAGTCGTCGACGGCACGATCCGGGTCACCGTCGTCTCGCGCCCGTCCCAGCCGTCGGCGCCGTTCAACGGCGTCGTGGGCGACGGCTCCATCCGCTTCGAATACCGCTCCTCGTCCTCCAACGGCTATCCCGTGACGAAGCGCGAGGTGACGGCCTCCGCGGCCGGCCACTCGCCGGTGACGCAGGAGTGCTCCGGCAACACCTGCACCATCACCGGGCTGCGCAACAACGTCGGCTGGACGCTGAGCGTCGTCGAATACAACGAGCTGGGAGCCTCGGACCCGTCGCCGGAGTCGGCCGCGTACACGCCCGACGTGCGCCCGCTGAAGCCGGACGCGCCCCAGTCCACCCGCGGCGACGGCGAGCTCACCGTCGCCTGGCAGGCGGCGCGCTTCGAGAACCCCGACAACGCGGGCAGCCCCGTCGAGCAGTACCGGCTCACCCTGTTCGGGCCGCAGGGCAACAAGCTCGGCACCGAGGAACTGCCGGGGGATCGTCGCTCCCACACGTGGAGGGGCCTCACCAACGGCACGCCGTACTCGTTCTCGCTCGTGGCGGTCAACAAGGCGGGCGCCTCCGACGAGTCCGACCGCTCGACGCCGCTGTTCCCCGTCGGGCCCCCGCTGGGGCAGGCGACGATCGACGCCTCGCCGACGTCCTCCGACGGTGGCGGCGCATTCGGCGTGCACGTGGGGCCGGGCTCGCTCGACTCCAACGGCGACCCGGACATGCGCCTCGAGCTGGTCCCGGTCGTGGACGGGTCCGAGCAGGCCTCGCGCGCCGTCCCCGTCGCGGTCCCGCCGAACCCGGCCCAGTCCATCGATTTCCAGGGCTTCGGGAAGTCCGCCGTCCGCTTCAGGCTGTACGCCACCAACCTGCACTCCCGCAGGATGGTCGCCGAGACCACCGAGGCGCAGATCGCCTGGCCGCGGCCCAAGCTGGAGCTCGCGTCCGCGAGGGCGACTCGCCAGTGGCCGGGGAAGATCCTGTTCACCGTCAAGACCAACCTGACCGGCGAGGACGGGCGACGGGCCGGCAACCACATCGACTACCGCATCGACGGAGGCGCCTGGACGGCGGCGACGCCGGAGTCGAATGGCTACCTCACCGAGTCGCTGCCCGTGGGCGTCACCGTGCGGTTCCAGGTGCGGTACACGCAGCGCAACTCCTTCGACCAGGCCGAGGCGCTGTCCGAGACGGTCCAGGTGACGCCGGTGGCTGCGCAGCCCGGCGTCGTCGGGAGGGCGCGGGTCGCTGCGGTCGACAAGACGCATGCGCGCATCGAATACCCGGGGAAGGTGAGCCTGCTGGAGTCTGCCGGATGGGCGCCGGAGGGGTACCGCTACGCCGTCGACGGCAAGCTCCGCCAGGGCTCGTACCTGGTCGTGGAACAGGGTCTCCGGAAGGTCGAACAGTACTGGGAGGGAGTGCCGCCCGGGGAGTCCCGGTCGCAGCGGGTCGGCCCGTTCCACAAGGAGGAGTACGACGTGCAGCCCGTCTCGAGGGTCTCCCGCAGCGGCACGCGACTGACCGTCGTCATCAATTACGCCTGGGGCGATTCCGCGTGCCGGGTGTTCGGCGGACAGGGCACGAACCTCACGCTGCTCACCGAAGTGCGCAGCGACGCGGAGGGCGTCATCCGCGTGGACCAGGACTTCAGCGAATCCGCGGATCCCGCCGCACCCACCCCCTACAAGAGGATGCGGGTGAGCTGCACCATCAACGGCAAGAGCGAAGGCTGGCTATGGGATCTCGACTGATCCGCGCGCCCCGGCGCGACGCCCGCACCGCCTCCGAAGACTCCTTGAAAGGACACGAGTGAACCCCGAACAAGCACGCTGGTTCAGCGAGAACTTCGCCCAAGTGGCGGCCAACGTCGAGCGCGTCATCATGGGCAAGCCGGAGGCGGTGCGGCTCGCGCTGACCTGCCTGTTCGCCGAAGGGCACCTGCTGCTGGAGGACTACCCCGGCACCGGCAAGACGACGCTCGCCCGCGCCATCGCGCAGTCGGTCCAGGGCACGTCGAGCCGCATCCAGTTCACGCCGGACCTGCTGCCCTCCGACGTGACCGGCGTCACGATCTACGACCAGAAGTCCGGGGAATTCGAGTTCCACCAGGGCCCGATCTTCGCGTCCATCGTCCTGGCCGACGAGATCAACCGCGCTTCACCGAAGACGCAGTCGGCGCTGCTGGAGGTGATGGAGGAGGCGCGGGTGACCGTCGACGGGCAGACGTACCCCGTCGGCAACCCCTTCATGGTGATCGCTACCCAGAACCCGATCGAGCAGGCCGGCACGTACCGCCTGCCGGAGGCGCAGCTCGACCGTTTCCTCATGAAGACGACACTCGGCTACCCGGACCACGACGCCACCATGCGGATCCTCGTCAGCGGCGGCTCCAGGCCGCGGTCGACGGCGCTGCCCGCCGTCGTCACCAGCCAGCAGGTCGCGGAGATGGCGCAGCTCGCGTCGACGGTCCACATCGAGGCGAGCGTGCTGGACTACGTGGCCCGCCTCGTCGAGGCCACCCGCACCGCCGACGACGTGCGTCTCGGCGCGTCCGTGCGCGGCGCCCTCGCGCTGGTGCGCACGGCGCGCGTGTGGGCCGCGTCCGTCGGCCGCCACTTCGTGACCCCCGACGACGTGAAGATCCTCGCGATTCCGTGTCTCGCGCACCGCATCATCATCGACCCGGAGGCGGAGTTCAGCGGCGTCCAGGGCGTCGACGTGATGACGCGCGTCGTCGCGACGGTGCCCCCGCCGACGGAGCGTGCCGCTTCGTGACCACGGCCCGCTGGGAGATTCCCTCGCCGGTCGGTCCGCCGACCGGTGAGGTGGTCAGCTCGCTGTACCGACGCGTCAGCGAGTTCCTCGGGCTGCGCCCGGCGGGCTGGTGGACGCTGCTGACGGGGCTGGTGGCCCTCGCCCTCGGCCTCCTGCTGCGCTGGGTGGAGCTGGTCGTCGCCGGCGTCACCGCCGTCGTCATGGTGGCCGTCGCGCTCCTGTTCACCATCGGCAGGGCCAAGCTGATGGTGCGGCTCGAGACCTCCGACCGCTCCGTGGTGGTGGGCGACCGCGCCTCCGGGCGCATTCTCGTGCGCGTCCAGCCGGGCGCCCGCCACCTCGGCTCCCGCCTGGACCTGCCCGTTGGGGCGAGCCGCGCGAGTTTCTGGCTGCCGCTGCTGACCGGGGACCGCGTCGAGGAGTTCCGCTTTCGCATCCCGACGAACCGCCGCGGGCGCATCGTCGTCGGGCCCGCGCACTCGGTGCAGGGCGACCCCTTCGGACTGGCCGGCCGGGAGACCCGCTGGACGGACGAGCAGGAGGTCTTCGTCCACCCCGTGACGGTGCCGCTGCCCGGGCGCCAGATCGGCTTCGTGCACGACCTCGAGGGCCACGCCAGCAGCTCGCTCAGCCCCGCGGACATGAATTTCCACGCGCTGCGCCCCTACGTGCCGGGCGACGACCGTCGGCACGTGCACTGGCGCTCGACGGCCCGCACCGGCTCCCTGATGGTCAAGCAGTTCGAGGAGTCGCGCATGTCGCGGGTGCTCGTCGCGCTCGACACGGGCCGCTCGTCCTACATCGACGACGACGAGTTCGAGCTGGCCGTGTCGGTGGCCGCTTCGATCGTCGTGCAGGCGATGCTCGGGGAGTCGCGGCTGACGGTGATGACCAGCGACGACGAGCTGGCGACGGCGTCGCTGCAGCGCGCCCTCGACGAGATGTCCCTGGTGGAGACGACCGCCACGGGCGGAGTGCAGGCGCTCGCGCACGTCGCCATCCGCAGGGACCCGTCGGCGTCGGTGGCGTTCCTCATCACCGGCTCGACGGCGTCCATGACCGATGTGCGCCGGGCCGCGGCCCGCTTCGACGTCGACACCCGGGCCATCGGCGTGCGTGTGTCGACGGGGGACGAGCTGCGCAACCGCAAGGCCGGCAACGTCGACGTCAACCAGGTGGGCCGGCTGGAGGACCTGCCGCGCGCAATCCGGAGGTCCATGCAGTGACCGCGATGCGTGCCCTCCCCGAGACCGGCGCCTGGAATGCGGCGGGCCGGCCGGCCCGCTGGGTGGCGGCCGAGTTCGCGGCGATCCTCGCGCTCGGCGCGCTCGTCGCCCTCGCCTTCCAGCCCGTCTACGGCTCGGCGCAGTTGTTCGTCGCCCTGCTCGGCTTCCTCGCGGTGGGGCTGGCGCTGGCCCTCGTCGCGGCCCTCAGGAGCCTGTCCGTCGGCTCCGTCGTGCTCGCGGCCATCGTCGCATGGTTCGTGCTCGGCACGCCGCTGCTCATGCCGTCGGCCGGGATCGCGTTCGTCGTACCCACCGGCCGCTCCCTGTTCGGGCTGCTCACCGGACCGGTGACGGCCTGGCGCGACATGCTCACCCTCGACCCGCCCATCGGCGAGACCGCGAACCTGTTCGTCGTCCCCGGAGTGGTGGGCCTGCTCATGGGCGTGGGCGCGGGTGTCATCGTGCTGCGGAGCGCCCTCCCGACGCTGGCGTGGCTGCCGATGGCCGGCGGATACCTCGTCGCGGCCGCCCTCGGCGCGCACGAGGCGCTGTGGCCGACGTGGACGGGGCTCGCGTTCGTGCTGGCCGTGCTGCTGTGGACGACGCACCAGCGCGGGGTGCTGCGCGACCGGCTGTCGGAGACACATTCCGCGGTGCGGCCCGTCCGGCTCGCGCTCGGGGCGGGGATGCTCGTCGTCGCGGGCCTCGCGGGCCTGGTGCTCGGCCCGCTCGCGACGGGCAGCGCAGACCGGGCCACGCTGCGCGCCGTCGTGGACATCCCCATCGACCTCGTCGAACGCAGCTCCCCGCTGCAGGCCTTCCGCGGCAACATCACGCACCAGCGCACGAGCACACTCTTCGAGGTGTCCGGCGCCCGCCCCGGCGACATCGTCCGCCTCGCCACGCTCGACACCTACGACGGCATCGCCTACCGCGTGACCACCCTCGACGACACCCCGACGGGAGACACGACGTTTCGTCGCGTCGGGCAGTGGATCGCCGAGGACTCCCACGGCGACGAGCTCGCCGTGCACGTGCGCATCCGCGGCTACCGGGGCCAGTGGGTGCCCACCGTCGGCCGCACGCGGCACATCCACTTCGACGGTGACCGTCGCGTCACCCTCGGCGAGGGCCTCTACTTCCAGCACGGCAGCGGCACGGCAGTCGTGCGGCAGCCGCTGCAGGACGGGGACTCCTACGAGCTGGCGGCCGTCGTGGCGCAGCGCCCGGCGGACTCGGCCATCGCCGGCGCCGAGGCGGCGCGCAATACCCAGCGCCGCGTCACCGGCGTGCCGGACCAGGTGCGCGTCCTCGCCCGCGAGTGGACGGCCGGCGCCGCCACCGGCGGCGAGCAGGCGCTCGCGCTCGAACATCGGCTCCGGCAGGGCTACTTCAGCCACGGACAGGCCGACGAGGTGCCGTCGCTGCCCGGGCACTCGACCGCACGGATCGGGGAGCTGCTCGCCGACCCGCAGCGCATGATCGGCGACGCCGAACAGTACGCCGTCGCGATGGCCCTCATGGCCCGCGAGCTCGACATCCCGGCGCGCGTCATCTACGGCTACCGCGTCGAGGGCGGCAGCTCCATCACCGGCGACCAGGTGGGGGCCTGGCCCGAACTGCAGTTCGAGGACCTCGGCTGGGTGCGCTTCGACCCGACGCCGCCCGTCGACCGCAAGGCCACCGACGAGGAGCCGCCGGAGCCGCCCAAGCCCCAGCCGTACGTCGCGAACCCCCCGCCGCCCCCGCAGCGGCCTGAAGTGCCAGAAGCCGACGACCAGCTCCCCATCGATACGGGCGAGGCCCCCGATGAGGGCAACCAGATCGACTGGGCCCAGGTGGGCACCCTCGTGCTCCTCACCGGCATCCCGCTGGTGACGATCGTGATCCCCATCGCGCTCGTCATCGGGCTCAAGCTGCGACGGCGCGCCCGCCGCCGCCACGACCCCGAGGTGGCCAACCGCGTCGCGGGTGCCTGGCTGGAGCTCGTCGACAAGGCCCGGGATCTCGGGCGATCCCCGTCGGTGTCCGCGACGCGCTCCGAGCAGGCCGAGCAGTTGCGCGTCGACTTTCCCCGGCTCGGGGCCTCCGCGGACCCGATCTCGCTGGCGAAGGAGGCCGACTGGCTGGTGTTCGCGCCCGGCTCGCCGACGGAGGGCGTCGTCGACGAGTATTGGCGGGAATCGAAGAAGGTCGCGCGCGGCATGCGTCACTCGGTGTCCTGGCCGCGCTGGGTGCTCTCCGGGCTCTCGACGAAGTCCTTCCGTCGGGTGCGTGCGGGCGGACGGGTGCCCAAGTCCGGGAGGAGTGGATGAAGTTGTTGCCGTGTGGGCCCTATCCTGTTGGCCCAAGGAGGATGGTGTGAGCCGGATGATGCCGAGGGGCCACGAGGTGGCCGGATTGGGCCGACGTTTCGCGGCCTTCCTCATCGACGTGGCGCCGGTGCTCCTGTTGGGCGCGCTGGCCGCGGGTGCCGTCGCGCTGTGGCCGGAGCCCGTCGTGGCGCTCGTGGCGGGCATCGTGACGGGCGTCCTCGTGCTGGCCTACGGCCTCGCGCAGTGGTGGGGCCTCGCCACCCGCGGCATCGGGCTCGGCGGCAAGGCCATGGGGGTCGAGCTGGTCGGTATCGCCGACGGGAAGCCCATCGGCTGGTGGCGGGTGTTCCTGCGCTACCTGGTGTTCACGGGGCTGTGGGTCACCGTCGTCGGCGGCATCGCGTTCGTCGTGTTCCTCGTGATCCACGAGCGTCGCCAGGGCTGGCACGACATGGCGGTGCAGGCCGTGGTCGTCCAGCCCAAGGAGACGCCGACGCAGCGCCACGCCGAATCGGGGACGAGGCGGCGGGTCCCGTCGACGGTCGGGCTACCGCCGCACCTGGCCGAGGCGTTCAGCCCGGAGGCGTCGGCGAGCGCCGACTCCCGCTGGGCCCCGCAGTCGGCGGAGGTGGTGCAGCCGGTGGCCGAGCCGCAGGTGCCGTCGGCGCAGCAGCCCTGGCAGGCGCCGGCCAGCCCGTCGCCGTGGGGCCCGCCGGCAAACTCGTCGTCGCCGGCGCCCAGCCCGCAGCCGGCACCGTCCCCGCAGCCGACGACCGCCCCCGTGGCCGGGGCGCCGACGTCGGCTCCGTCCCACGGCTCCCCGATACCCTCCGACGGCCGATTCGGCGCCGCCTTGGGCCAGGTGCCCGCAGGGTCCGCCTCTCCGGGCCAGCCCCCGGCCTCTCCAGGTCCGGCGCCCGCGTCTCCGGCCCCGGCAACGCCGGGACGCGCGCGCGGCCATCATCCGGGCTGGATCCCGATGCCGACGCCGTCGTCGGTGCTCGAGCCGTCCAACCGCCAGGTGCGGGTGCGCGAGCGGTCCTTCGGCGAGGTCGACGACGAGGAGGGCACGACCATCGCGCCGGCGCAGCAGTCGTCGGCAGGTCGCGCCGGCGACGAGGGCTGGTATGTGCGGCTCGACGACGGCCGCGAGGTGGAGCTCAACGTGACGGTGCTGTTGGGCCGCAACCCGCAGCGCTCCCCGGGGGACCCGGAGGTGCACCTCGTGCCCGCGTCGGGCGACGGGCGCATGATCTCGCGCACGCACGTCCTGATCGGCACGGATCTGCGCGGGGTGTTCGTCGTCGACCGCGGCTCCACCAACGGCACCGCCCTCGTCACCGAGCGGGGGCAGCTCGAGCCGGCGCCGGCGGGTGTTCAGGTGCGGGTGCGTGAGGGGCAGCAGGTGAGCTACGGCGACCGCTGGTTCACGGTGCTGAGGCGCCCCGAACGTCTCCCCTGAGCCCGGGACGGGCTGCGGGAGCGGAGCTCAGACGCGGGTGCGGTGGAAGTTGAGGAAGGACCGCGAGGCCGTCGGGCCCCGTTGCCCCTGGTAACGGCTGCCGTAGTGCTGCGAGCCGTACGCGTGCAGCGCGTCGCTGCTCAGCCGGAAGAAGCACAGTTGGCCGATCTTCATGCCCGGCCAGAGCTTGACCGGCAGCGTGGCCATGTTGGACAACTCGAGGGTGACGTGCCCGCTGAATCCCGGGTCGATGAAGCCCGCAGTGGAGTGCGTGAGCAGCCCCAGGCGGCCCAGCGACGACTTCCCCTCGAGGCGTGCGGCGATGCCGGCGCTCAGGGTGACGGCCTCGTACGTCGACGCGAGGACGAACTCCCCTGGGTGGAGGACGAACGCCTCGTCGTCGTCGACCTCGACGAGCCTCGTGAGCTCTTCCTGCTCGACGGCCGGGTCGATGAACGGGTAGCGGTGGTTCTCGAACACGCGGAAGAGCCGGTCGATGCGCACGTCGACGGAGGACGGCTGCAGCATCGCGGGCTCCCACGGGTCGAGCCCGATGGCGCCGTCGTCGATGCCTTGCAGGATGTCGCGGTCACTGAGCAGCATGCTGCGAGCCTAGGGCATGGCGGTGTGCGGCAGGAGCGCGTGGCGCGATCAGGGGAGGCGGTCGAGGAATTCGCGGAAGGCCGCGAGGCCCTCGGGGCGCGGCGTGAAGTGCGCCCAACGCCCCCGCATCTCCCGATGCACGAGCCCAGCGTCGACGAGCTTCTTGAGGTGGTGGGACAGCGTCGGTTGGCTGACCCCGAAGACCTCGGGGAGGTGACAGGCGCACACGCTGGAGCAGTCACTGGCCGCAATGTGGTGGAAGATGCGGAGGCGGACCGGGTCGGAAAGCGCCTTCGTCACCGTGACAAGGGCTTCGGCCTCATCCACGGGGAGCGGCGCCGATGCGGGGGCGCAGGCCGCCACGTCGTCGGCCCCGGCGGCATCGATCTCCAACTGCATGCCCCCACGGTAGCAGCGTATTGACAAACGTCGATATGGGGCGGAGGATCAATACATCGACGAACGTCAATATCTTCTGTGGAGGACCCCATGCCGACCATCCGTGTCTACGAACCCGCCCTGTGCTGCAACACCGGAGTCTGTGGCCCCGACGTCGACCAGGAATTGGTCACCTTCACCGCCGATCTCGCCGCGCTGCAGGAGCTTGGGGTCGACATCCGTCGCGCCAACCTCGCGAGCGATCCGGCAGTGTTCGCGGCCAACCCCGTGGTCGTCAACTTCCTCCAGGCCGCGGGCTCCGAAGGGCTGCCGCTGACGCTCGTCGACGACGTCACGGTCCTCACCGGTCGCCACCCGAGCCGTGCGGAGCTGATGCGCTACGCAGGGTTGGCCGAGGACGCAGGCCCGGCGCGGGTGGAGCTGCCGCTCGCTGGCGGCTGCTGCCAGGGCGCTGGCAAGGACTCCTCCTCAGGCTGCTGCTGAGTCGCCGCACACCAGCCCAGGCACGGACTCAAAGGAGCGACATGACGCACTTCCTCGACACCCCTCCCCGCCACTTCTTCTTCACCGGCAAGGGTGGCGTCGGCAAGACGAGCGTCGCCTGCGCCACCGCGTTGCAGCTCGCTCGCCGTGGACTGCGCGTGCTGCTCGTCAGCACGGACCCGGCGAGCAACGTCGGGCAGGTGTTCGGCGTCGAGATCGGCAACCGGACGACGGCGATCCCCGGCGTGCCCGGGCTCGATGCCATCGAGATCAATCCCGAGCAGGCCGCGCAGGCCTACCGCGACTCGATCATCGACCCGGTGCGGGCCATCCTCCCGGCGCGGGAGATCGCGGCGATCACGGAGCAGCTCTCGGGCTCCTGCACCACCGAGATCGCCTCCTTCAACGAGTTCACCGGCCTGCTCGCGGACCCGGAGCGGACCGCCCGCTACGACCACGTCGTGTTCGACACCGCGCCCACGGGGCACACCATCCGGCTCCTCCAACTGCCGGGGAGCTGGACAAGCTACCTGGACGACGGCAAGGGTGACGCTTCCTGCCTCGGCCCGATGGCAGGGCTGGAGAAGAGCCGCGCCACCTACCGGCGTGCCGTCGAGGTGCTCACGGACGCGGCGGCCACCCGGCTCGTGCTCGTGACCCGAGCCCAGACCTCGGCGCTGGGGGAGGTGGCCCGCACCTTCGACGAGCTGGCCGCACTCGGCATCCGCGCGACACACCTCGTCGTCAACGGGCTGCTGCCCGCGGGCGTCGCGCCGGATCCGCTCCACGACGCGATTCGCCGTCGTGAGCAGGATGCACTCGCAGCGATGCCGTCCACGCTCGCCGGGCTCGTGCGCGACGAGCTGCCGCTGGCCTCGTCGAACATGGTGGGCGTCGCGGCGCTGTCGACCCTGCTCGATCCCTCCGCGGGGGCCGAGGTCGACGTCGCCGCCCCGACCGCCGAGCTGCCGCCGCAGCCCACCTTGGCCCGGCTCGTCGACGAGCTGGCCGAGTCGGATCACGGGCTCATCATGACGATGGGCAAGGGCGGCGTCGGCAAGACCACGATTGCGGCAGCCGTGGCGCTGGAGCTTGCGGCGCGAGGCAAGCGGGTGCTGCTGACGACGACGGACCCCGCAGCCCACCTCCTCCCAACGCTGGGCGGCGACGTGGCGGGTCTCGAGGTCGGCGCAATCGACCCCGAACGCGCCACGGCCCAGTACCGCGAACATGTGATGGCCACCAAGGGTGCCAAGCTCGACGACGCCGGCCGCGCCGCACTCGCGGAGGACCTCATGAGTCCCTGCACCGAGGAGATCGCCGTCTTCCAGCAGTTCAGCCGCGCCGTGCAACGTGCGCGCTCGCAATTCGTCGTCATCGACACCGCGCCGACGGGGCACACCCTGCTGCTGATGGACGCCACTGGCGCCTACCACCGCGACATCGTGCGGCACCTCGACGACGGTGCAGGTGGGCGGGTGACGACCCCGCTCATGCGGTTGCAGGACGCGGAGCACACGAAGATCATCGTCGTCACCCTCCCGGAGACGACACCCGTGCTCGAAGCGCAGGGTCTCGTCGCGGATCTCGCGCGTGCCGACATCCATCCGTGGGCGTGGGTCGTCGACAACTCCCTGGTCGCGGCCCACCCGACGAGCCCCCTCCTGGCGCGTCGGGCGCAGAGGGAGCTCGAGCTGATCGCACGGGTGCGGGAGTCCAGCCCGCGGCTGGCGGTCGTGGCTGCCCAGCCCGACGAGCCCGTCGGCCCCGATCGCCTGGTGGCGCTGGCGCGCTGACGCAACCCTCCGCTCGGGGCGGATCGACCGCCGGGGCGACGTGTCCGGCGCGGGGCCGGATAGGCTCGGGGGCATGAGCATTACCCGCGAGACACTGGCCAAGATGATCGACCACACGCTGCTGAAGACCGACGCGACGCGCGCGCAGGTGGCGGCCCTCGTCGAGGAGGCCAAGGAGCTTGGCACATACTCGGTGTGCGTGTCGCCGTCGATGTTGCCCCTCGACGTGGACCTCGGCGAGGTGCTGGTGGCCACCGTCGTCGGCTTCCCGTCCGGCAACCACACGCCACAGGCCAAGGCGTTCGAGGCTGAGGAGGCGTGCCGCAACGGTGCCGATGAGGTCGACATGGTCATCAACATCGGCCTGCTCAAGGAGGGCCGGGCGGATCTCGTCGAGGAGGAGATCCGCGCGGTGCGCGCGGCGACGTCGGGCGTGCTGAAGGTCATCATCGAGTCGGCGGCGCTGACCGACGACGAGATCGTCGCGGCCTGCCGTGCGTCCGAGGCTGCCGGCGCTGACTTCGTCAAGACGTCGACGGGCTTCCATCCCGCCGGTGGCGCGAGCGTGCACGCCGTCGAGATCATGCAGGCCACCGTCGGTGGACGTCTGGGCATCAAGGCCTCGGGCGGCATCCGCGACTGGGAGACGGCGACGGCGATGGTCGCCGCGGGCGCCACCCGGCTGGGGCTGTCGTCCTCGCGCGCGGTCCTCGACGGCGGCGTCGCTGACGGCAGCTACTGAACCTCCCGCGCGTAGCCTGCGCCCGTCACCCGTCGCGTCGCTCAGCGGTGGTGCGGCGGGTGCTCGTAGAGGGCGTGCTCGGTGTGCTTGAGGATCTGCTGGCAGAGCTGCGCGAGGTGCCAGTGGGGCTGGGAGTAGTAGATGGTGGTGCCGTCGCGACGGGGCACCACCAGGCCCGCGGCCCTGAGCTTCGCGAGGTGCTGCGACACCACCGTCGAGGGGCGCCCCGTCAGCTCGGCGAGCCTCGTCACGGACAGCTCCTCCTGCGACGTCAGGAGCAGGATGGTGAGCCGGGTGGGCTCGGCCAGCAGGCGCAGCACCTGCACCGCGTGTTCCGTGTCCCGCTCGGGCGGGAGCGTCAGCCGCCCATCCATGTCGTCATTGTGACAGACGGGCGGGCCTGCGGCTGGTAGCACGCGGCCACAGCAGCGCGCCGAGCGTCGTCGCGAGGGCTGCGACGGCGGCCATGGCGACGGCGGCGCCGCCCAGCGAGGCGGTGCCCAGCCACCCGACGAGCGGGTAGGTGACGAGCCAGCAGGCGTGGCTCAGCGAGAACTGCGCGGCGAAGGCGCAGGGGAGCTCGTCGGGGTCGACGTGGCGTCGGATGAGCCGGGCGACGGGGGTCTCCGCGCACGCCCAGGCGAGGCCGATCGCCAGCCACAGCGCGGCCAGCACCGGGACGCCCCACCAGGCCGCGCCGTGCAGCGTGACCGGCACCGCCGCGCTGGCCACCGCCAACGCCACCCCGCCGCCCAGCATCAGCGGGCGCTCGGGCAGGCGCCGCAGCCACCGCGGCAGCAGCAGCGCCCCCGCCATGGATCCGAGCCCGTTCGCGGCAAGCATCCACGCCACCGCGTCCTCGGGCAGCCCGAAGTGGTCGCGGACGATCACGACGGTCAGCACCAGCACGTAGGCGCCGGCGGCGGCGACGGCGAGGTTGATGGCGAGCACCGGGCGCAGCGCAGGCGTGCGGCCCATGAGCGCGATGCCGGCGAGGCTGAGGCTGAGGAGCGGGGCCTCGTCGTCGGGTTCCGACGGCGCCCCCGGCGACGGCAGCCTTGTGGCGAGGATGATGAGCGCGCTGATGGCGAAGCTGGCCGCCGTGCCGAGGAACAGCGTCGGTGCGGTGACGAGGGTCAGCAGCGCGGCGGCGAACACCGGCGAGATCACGGCCTCGAGGTCGTAGGCGAGGCGCGAGAGCGAGAGGGCCTGCGTGTAGACCTCCTCGTCGGCCAGCACCCGCGGGATGAGCGCCTGGAAGGTGGGGGTGAAGGTGGCCGACGCGGCCTGCAGCACGAAGATCAGCACGTAGATGTGCCACTGCGCGCTCACGAAGGGCAGCGCGGCCGCGGCGGCGAGGCGTACCAGATCCGCCCCGACGAGCACCCGTCGGGTGGCGCGTCGGGCCAGCAGGGCGGTGGCGACGGGCGCGACCGCGACGTAGGCCACCATCTTGACTGCCAGCGCCGTGCCCAGGATGCGGCCCGCCTCGTGCGGGCGGAGGTCGTAGGCGAGCAGGCCGAGCGCGACGGTGGCGATGCCCGTGCCCAGCAGCGCGACGACCTGCGCCAGGTAGAGGCGGCGGTAGGTCGGGTCGTGGAGGGGGCGCAGCATGCCCGGGATGCTACCGCGTTATCTGCGCAAATGTGAAGGTAGGGGGTCAGCCTGCCAGCGGTAGCCGCACCCGGAACGCCGTCCGCCCCGGCACCGACGACACCTCGACGGTGCCGCCGAAGCTCTCCACCTGCGCCTTCACGATCGCCAGACCGAGCCCCGTCGAATGCTCCTCGGAGTGGCGACGGGCATCGTCGGCCCTCGTGAACCGCTCGAAGACGTGCGGGAGCACGTCGGGCGCGATGCCCGGGCCATTGTCGGTGACGGTGATCGTGCCGTCGGGCCACACGGCCGCCTCGACGATCGTCCCGGCCGGCGTGTGCTTGCGGGCGTTGCCGAGCAGGTTCACCATGACCTGCTGGAGCTGGTCGGCGCCGGCCAGGACGACGACGGGCTCGTCGGGCAACGACAGCCGCCACTGGTGCGTCGGCGAGGATGCGCGCGCGTCGGAGGTGGCGTTGAGCACCACCTCGACGGCGTCCACCGGCGCCGGCTCCGACTGCTGGTGCGCGTCGAGGCGGGCCAGCATCATCATGTCCTCCACGAGCTTGCGCATGCGCTGCGACTCGGCGGAGATGCGGTGCAGCGCGAAGGCGGTGTTGTCGTCGAGGCCGCTGGCGTGGCGCTCCGCGAGCTGCGAGTAGCCGGCGATCGACGCGAGCGGGTTGCGCAGCTCGTGGGAGGCGTCGGCGACGAACCGGCGAAGCTTCTGCTCGGAGGTCTCGCGGGCGACCAGGGCGTGCTCGACGTTGCCGAGCATGTGGTTGAAGGACTGGCCGAGCTTCGCCACCTCGTGCTGCGGCGGAAGCGTGCGGATGTCGACGCGGGGCACCTCGACGGCGCCGCGGTCGAGCCGCTGGGCCGAGACCTGCTCCGCGGTGGCGGTGAGAGCGTCGAGGGGTTTCGTCGCATCGCCGATGAGCCGACGGGTGACGAGCACCGTGACCGCCACGGCGAGGACCGTGATGCCGAGCGCCGCGATCGACAGCCGCACCATCGTCTCGTCGACGAGGTGCATCGGCATCCCGATGATGACGTCCTGCCCCTGGCGGGTGTCCATCACCTTCACCCGGTAGCGGCCGAGCTCCGGCAGCGTGACAGTGCTGCGGCCGCCGGGCAACGTCAGGAGCCGCTCGATCCCGTCCTTGAGGCTGTCGACGCTGTCGCTGCCGACGATGCTCGCGGTGACCCCGTTGCCGGAGCGCACCACGAGCAGGGTGCCGCGGGAGATGCCGGGGCGGTGCAGGTCGGTCCCGCCCTCCTGGACGCGCGCCGGGAGGGTGTCGAGCTCGGTGTCGATCTGGCGGATGAGGAGGTTCTGCGCCACCAGCAGCATCATCCCGGACAGCAGCACCGCGAGCGCGGCGACGGTGAGCGCCATCCGCGTCTGGATCTGGCGGGCCAGGGTGCCGCGGACGGGGCCGCGTCGCTTCGTCGCAGGCGCTTGCGTGTGCGCGGGGGCGGGCGTCGTCGTCTGGGCGGGGGCGGGCGTCGTCGGCTGGGCGGGGGAGCTCATTCGACCGCCGGCTTCAGCACGTAGCCGGCACCGCGCATGGTGTGGATCATCGGCGGCCGGCCGGCGTCGATCTTCTTGCGCAGGTACGAGATGTACAGCTCGACGACGTTCGCCTGCCCGCCGAAGTCGTAGTTCCACACGCGGTCCAGGATCTGGGCCTTGCTGAGGACGCGCTTCGGGTTGCGCATGAGGAAGCGCAGCAGCTCGAACTCGGTGGCCGTGAGGCTGATCTCCTGGCCGCCGCGGGTCACCTCGTGCGAGTCCTCGTCGAGCAGGAGGTCCCCGACGACGAGCTGCGAGTCCGGCTGCGCCACGGTGGCGCCGCTGCGACGTAGGAGGCCCCGCAGCCGCGCGATGACCTCCTCCAGCGAGAACGGCTTCGTGACGTAGTCGTCGCCGCCGGCGGTGAGGCCGGCGATGCGGTCCTGCACGGCATCGCGTGCGGTGAGGAAGATCACGGGCACGTCTGGCTGTTCGGTGCGGATGCGCTGCATCACCTCGAGGCCGTCGAAGTCGGGCAGCATCATGTCGAGCACGATCGCGTCGGGCTGCACGTCGCGGGCGACGCGGACGGCCTCGCTGCCCGTCGTCGCGGTGGAGACGTCCCAGCCCTCGTAGCGCATCGCCATCGCCAGCAGCTCGGTGAGGCTCGGCTCGTCGTCGACGGTGAGGACGCGGATGGGAGTGCCGTCGGGGCGGCGCAGCGGTTCTGGGGTGGCCATGCGTCAAGCATCCCACGGCCGTCCGGGTGTTGTCAGTGCGTCAGCTGTGTGATTCCTGTGAGAAGACGGTCGTTTCGCGCGGGGTCTCCTCCGGGGGCGTGGCGTCGATGGTGTCGTCGCTGGGCCGCTCCCGCGGTGCGCGGAAGAGGGCGTCGGCACCGAGGCGGCCGGAGCCGAACGCGCAGAGCAGCAGCCCCGCCGCGGCGAGCACGAGATGGTATTCGAGGCCGCCCTCGTGACGCAGGAACGCATGCGAGTGCCGCACCCAGCCGGTGCCGAGCGCGAGCACCGTCGTGCCGAGCCCGACGATCGGCGTGCCCAGTCCGAAGACCAGCAGGGTGCCGCCGGCCAGCTCGAACAGCGTGACGAGCCACGCGAGCAGTTCGGGGGAGGGCAGGCCGGCCTCGGCGAGGATGCGCGCCTGCTCGTCGATCCCGGTGCCGAACCAGCGGTGCCAGCCTCGGGCCACGAGCACGCCGCCGACGGTCACGCGGGCCAGCAGCAGCGCGAGATGTTGGAAGCCGCGCACGATGCGTTTGAACATGCGATCAACCGTATCGGAGCCGCGGCGGCCGCGCCGGGGGTCCGACGGCTTCCGCGTGCTCGTCTGCGGCCGCGGCCGGCCGGACAGCCCCCACACCCCGCATCGTCAGCGCCTAGGCTGGTGGGGTGCAGTACGTTTCGACGAGGGGTGCTGGCCCCGCGAAGTTCACCGACATCCTGCTGGAGGGGCTCGCGCCCGACGGCGGCCTCTACCTGCCCGAGCGGTACCCGCAGGTGGATGCCGCGCAGCTCGAGCAGTGGAGCGGTCTGCTGGCGCGCGAGGGCTACGCGGCGCTCGCGTTCGAGATCGTGCGCCTGTTCGTCGACGACATCCCCGACGACGACCTGCGGGGGATCTGCGAGCGCGCCTACTCGTCGGACAAGTTCTCCGACCCGGCGATCGTCCCCTGCACCCGGCACTCGGACGGCATCTGGCGCGTCCACCTGTCCAACGGCCCGTCGGCGGCGTTCAAGGACATGGCGATGCTGCTGCTCGGCGAGCTGTTCGCGTACGAGCTGGGCAGGCGCGGCCGCGAGCTCAACATCCTGGGCGCCACCTCGGGCGACACGGGCAGCTCGGCGGAGTACGCGATGCTCGGCAAGGCCGGGGTGCGGGTGTTCATGCTGTCGCCGGCCGGCCGCATGTCGCCGTTCCAGCAGGCGCAGATGTACTCGCTCGACGATCCCGCGATCGTCAACATCGCCGTCGACGGCACGTTCGACGACTGCCAGGACATCGTCAAGGCCGTCGGCGCGGACGCCGAATTCAAGGTGCGCCACTCGATCGGGGCGGTCAACTCGATCAACTGGGCGCGCCTGCTCGCGCAGGTGGTGTACTACTTCGCCGCCTGGCTCACCATCACCGACGAGGAGGGCCCGGCCGCCCGAGTGGCGTTCGTGGTGCCGTCGGGCAACTTCGGCAACATCGCCGCCGGCCACATCGCCCGCGAGATGGGCCTGCCGATCGTGCAGCTCGGGCTCGCCTCCAACGAGAACGATGTGCTGGCCGAGTTCTTCCGCACCGGCGTATACCGGCCCCGCGCGACGGCCGAGCGCACGAGTTCGCCGTCGATGGACATCTCCAAGGCGTCCAACTTCGAGCGTTTCGTCTTCGACCTCCTCGACCGCGACGCGCAGCGCGTGCGGGAGCTGTTCGTCGAGCGGCTGCCGCGCGACGGGCAGTTCGACCTGTCCGCGGAGCCCGCCTTCCAGCGGGCCGAGGCCCGGTTCGGGTTCGCCGCGGGGTCGTCGTCGCATGCCCACCGGCTGGCGGAGATCCGGCGCGTCCACGAGGCCGGCGACGGGCTGATCGACCCGCACACCGCCGACGGGTTCCACGTCGCGCGCGAGCTGGCGGTGCCGGGGCGCGTGATGGCGGTGCTGGAGACGGCCCTGCCGGTGAAGTTCGCGGAGACGATCGTCGAGGCCGTCGGCGTGGCGCCGCAGCGGCCGGAGCGGTTCGTCGGCATCGAGGACCTGCCGCGTCACGTGCGCGAGGTGGGCCGCGACGTCGATGCCGTCAAGGCGATCATCGAGGAGACGGTCGGCGGACGCTGACCCTCGGCGTCACCGGCGCGGGCGCACCATCCGGATCATGTCCATGTCGCCCCACCCGTCGGTGCGCAAGGTGTAGCCGTCGGGGGCGAAGCCGTGCTTGGCGTAGAAGCGCTGGGCGCGCGGGTTCTCGCGCATCACCCACAGGTAGGCGGGCTCGCCGTCGGGCAGGACCGCGTCGAGGAGCGCGGCGCCGAGCCCGGTGCCGTGGGTCTCGGGCATGGTGAACAGCGTCTGCAGGATGCGGGAGACTGCGGGCGCGACGAAGTCCGGGTCGTCGGGGCGCTCCCACCATTCGGGGCCGTCGGTGACGGAGGCGAGCCCGATGACGTTGCCGCGCGGGCTCTTCGCGACCAGGCACCGGTCGGCCTCGAGCAGGCTCTCGATGCGCTCGTCGAGGTAGCCGAAGAGCTGGCCGGTGAAGCCCGCGCTGGCGTAGGTGGCGTAGGTGGCGGCCTGCATCACGGCGTGCGCGACGGCGACCTCGCGGGCCTCCGCGGGGTCGAGTGGGGCGATGAGGTGCTCGGTCACGCACCGCAGACTACCGCCCGCAGCCGACGGCGCGCCCTCGGCGACGCGAGGGGTGTCGTCGGGCCCGGGATACACCATCGTGGGCGCTGCGCCCCGGCGTCGGTGCCGCGACGGAAGACCCCGGCCCAGGGGCGGTCTGCAACTATGCTGTGCCCATGCGTGAACTCCAGGCGAAGATCATCGACGAGATGGGTGTGAGGCCCGAGATCGATCCGGCGCAGGAGGTGGAGCGGCGAGTGCAATTCCTCGTCGACTACGCCGAGCACGCCCATGCGCGTGGCTTCGTGCTCGGGATCTCCGGCGGTATCGACTCGACGCTGGCGGGGCGTCTGGCGCAGCTCGCCGTCGAGCGGATGGGCGACGACGCCGACTTCGTCGCGATGCGACTGCCCTACGGGGTGCAGCGCGACGAGGCCGACGCGCAGGCGGCGCTCGCGTTCATCCGGGCCCGTAGCGTGGTGACGCTCAACATCAAGGGCGCCGTCGACGGGATGGAGCGCGCCTTCGAGGCCGGCGTCGGGCGCGACATCACGGACTTCAACAAGGGCAACGTGAAGGCCCGCGCGCGCATGATCGCGCAGTACGCCGTCGCGGGTGACGCTGGCCTGCTCGTCATCGGCACCGATCACGGGGCGGAGTCCGTGACCGGCTTCTTCACGAAGTTCGGCGACGGGGGCGCGGACCTGCTGCCGCTGTTCGGGCTTGACAAGCGCCAGAACCGCCAACTGCTGCAGTACCTGGGCGCGCCGGAGGCGCTGTGGGCAAAGGTCCCGACGGCGGATCTGCTCGACGGGCGGCCCCAGCGCGCCGACGAGGACGAGCTCGGGCTGACCTACGACGACATCGACGACTACCTCGAGGGGCGCGAGGTGCCCGAGGCGGTGGCCGAGCAGATCGAGCAGCGGTGGCTGCGCACGCGGCACAAGCGCACGACGCCGGTGACGCTGCTCGACCCGTGGTGGCGGTGACCTGCGCCCGGTGCGGCAGGGCGACGAGCAGACGGGCTACTTCGCGGCGAAGCCCGCGATGAATGCCTGGAGCATCGGCTCCACCTGCTCGACGCTCAGGGTCTCGGCCATGCCGTAGTAGTTGGCGGTGAATTCCAGATCCTCGCTGAACGCGTGGCAGACGGGCGTGCCGACGCCGGCGACCTCGTGGCACAGGCTGTAGCCGACCTGCCTTGGGTCGGACATGAGGCCGATGGCGAAGTCCCAGCGTGGCGGGGGCACCGCGGTGTTCTCACGGATCGTGACTTCGAGCCGGCCGATCTCGTCGCCGGGAAGCTGGTAGTCCGCCGCGGCGGTGACCGCGTCGCGCTCCGAGTAGTTGACCAGTTCGTAGCCCTCGGGAAGCGAGGTGGGCGGCTGGAGGCGCGCGCCCGTCGGGATGATCGCGCGGAACACCACAGGGGGAGCCACGTCGTGCCAGCCCGGGTCGGTGAGGTCGAATCCCTCGCTGATCGGGACCGGTGGTGTGCCGGTGGTGGCGCTCGTCGTCGGCGAAGCGGGCGGCGGCTCGGGGCTCGTCGGGGGCGCTGGCGTGGACGTCGCAGGGGACGACGCGGGTGCCGGCGTATCCGACGGGCTGGCCTCAGTGGGTGTCCCTGCGCCCAGGCCGGTGCATCCGGTCATCAGGAGGGCTGCAGCCACGGCTGGGAGGACGGCGAGTCGTCCCCTCGTGACGTGTACATCCATGACGTCGTCTCCTCGCTCGACTCAGACTCGAGTATGGCAGGGCCGTGGGGTCGCGGCGACGGCGTCCCGTCGGCATCCCCAGTGCCGCGCGCGGGGCGCGGTGCGATCAGCGGTGGACGCCATCGACGGTGCCGGGCTTGTCTCCCGAGGGCGTGGGGGAGGTCTGCGGTGCTGCGATGGGTCCGGCTGTCGCGCCCTGCTGACCAGCGCGGCTCGTGCCGCTGGGCCAGCCATCGCGAATCACGACGGGGGTGTTTCGCAGTTCGACGATGTCGCCACTCATCTGGTTGGCCTGCTGGCGGGCGGCGTCGTACTGGGCGGGGATGCGGTCCAGGCACAGTTCGACGGCCGAGTTCACATTGGCGGTGTTGACGTAGAATTCCTTGTCTCCGTTGGCGTAGCACATGCTCGAGTGGTTCAACGCCGTGCGAACGTAGCCGTAGGTGGCGGCCAGCACTTGGGTGTTGTACTCACAGGCGAGGGTCAGGATGTACTCCATGTTGGAGGGCAGCGAATCATATTCGCCGGAGGCCTCGCCCTGGACACCCACCATCGTCCCGTAGGCTTCGGCGCCGCGCCCTTGCCAGCCGTCAACGGCCCCGAGCCCGGGGATGGCCGTCATCGTCGAGTGTGTGGCATCGGCGACGGACTTCCAGCGCGCGACGTCCTGCCGGAGACGGTCGGGGACGTCGAGGAATTCGGCGGCCTGATCGACCTTGTTGCGCAGTGTCTGCATGTTGGTCCTCGCCCGTTCGACGAGCTGGGCGACTTCGGCGTCGAAGCGCCGCTTGTCTGCCAGGTAGCCGAAGCCGTGATCCCACAGTTCACCGAGCTCCTCCCAGAAGCTCGTCGAGTGCTGCTCGTCGATGCGGATGGCCTGATCGAGCGCCTGCTCGAGAGCGGTCATGGTCTGGGGCAATTCCTTGTAACGCTGGGCGTTCTCCTGCGTGAGCACGCCGCTGTGGGCGCGTTGGAATGAGCTGACGGAGGCGCCGAGCGCGCCGGCGAGGCCGCCTGCGCCGGAGGTGATGGTCTGCATCAGATGGTCTCCTCGAATTGCGTGCTTTGGGCCGCTCCGGCCGCTTCGTTCTCGTCGTAGCCATCGGCGATCTGGCGCAGGTTCTCCGCAATGTGCGCGAACTCCTTCGTCGCGCCAGAGGACCAGTCACCGATCGAGCTGGTCAGCTGCTCAATGGCCGCGCCGGCGTCGGCGAGGAACCCCAGCTCGGCCGGAGGCGTGAGCTGCGACTGCAGCGAACCCATGAGGTCCGAGTGGGCCTCCCACTGCTTCGCCATGTCACGCAGCCCGTTGGACTGGACCGTGAAGCTGGTGTCCGGCCCGCCCGGTCCCGTCGGGGCGCCGGGTCCCATCGGGGCGCCGGTGGTCGTCGGTCCGTCTGAGACGGTTGGCCCACTGGGAACGGACGGGCCCACGGGCCCGGAAGGTCCGCCGGGGGGCAGGGGAGTACCGGCTGACGGCGGCGCGTCCGAGATCGACGGGTCACCGAGCTCGACGCCGTCGGGGGCCAGCTGGCCTGTGCGAGGGGGCGCTGGGACGTGGGGGGTCGAGATGTCCGGCGACGGTGCCTCGTAGCTTGGGGGGCGGGTGTCTGGGAACCGGCTGGGCGGATCGATCCCGGGTGCGGTGGGCTGCGGCGACGGCCACGACGGCCCAACGAACCTAGGGCTGCGCAGCTCCGGCGGCGCCAGGGGCGAATTGCCATCGTGAGCGTCGAAGCCGTCTGGCATCGACGAGTCACCCGGCGTCCAGGGGGTCGGAGTGGGCAGGCCGTCGCCTCCTGCGGCCAGGACGCCACCTCCACCGGCAGGTCCGCCGAGCCCGGCGCCGCGCAAGCCAGCACCGAGCCCTGCCGAGCCAGCCCCCAATCCCGCCGCGCCGAGCCCGCCGGCCGCCCCCGAGGCACCCATCCCGGCAGCGCCGAGGCCCGTCGCGCCCAGCCCTGCTGCTCCCATGCCAACCGGACCGGCTCCTGCAGCACCGACGCCAGCGGCAGGAGCAGCGCCGGCACCTGCACCGGCCCCAGCGCCGCCCATCATCATCGGCGGCATCGTCCCTTGCCCGGCGCCCTTGTCCTTGCCGCCGGCGGCATTCGGGTTGATCTGGGCCTCACGGAGGTCATCTCCGTCCACGAGGTCGTCGGTCTCGGCGGTGATGCCAGCGAATGTCGATTCGGTGGCCCTACGCAGGAGTTCCTGCCAGGCGTCGTGCGCTTCAGTCATTGCTACCCCCAGTCGTGGTCGTGCGAAGGGTCTGGTCCAGCAGTTGCAGGCTGGCATGGAAGAAGTGGTCGCGCTCCTGAGCGGCTTCCTCGCGCTCGGGGACGTGCGCTTCGTAGGCTCGCTGTGTTGCGGTGAGGACGCTCGAGCAGATGAGACCCACCTGTGCGTCGTCGAGCCACTCTTCGTCAAACGTGATGTCCCACGGGTGGCCTGCGGCGTTCAGGGTGACGGTGACGCCTTGAACCCGTCCCGTCGCGGGACGGGGCGGTGGTGGGGGAGAGGCTGCCATGCGCCGAGTCACAGCGGCATCCCACTCGTCCATCAGCGCAAGGATGGAGGCGGTCCTGGTGCGGAGCTCGTCGATGCCTGCCGGGGCCGGGACCGCGTCGTCGCGCTCGAGGGCCGGCGCGGGTGGGCTGGAGGCGACCCGCACGCTCGAGAGCCGAAATGCCTGGAGGAACGCGTGACGCAACGTCTGCGACCCCTGGAGCTTCTTGAACCAGATGGGGCTCACCCGGACCTTGGCCAGGCGGCCGGCATCATCGAACCAGATCCGGACCACCCCGTCGCCACCGACGAAGCTGCCGTCGCTGGGATGGGCGTCGTCGGATCCAGCGGGGCTCGCCGAGGCGCCCGCTTCATCTGCGTCGAGCGGGGCAGGGGGCGGTGCGAGCGGATCGTAGTCTTCATCGAAGAGGTCGGACACGTAAGGGAGTATTCCAAGAGAGGGGCTCACCTTCCCCCCTGCGCCGACGCCTGCTGGGAGTGTTTGCCGCCTACAATCGACCCCATGGCGGAGATGCAAGGGCCCCACCGTGTGCGCACGAGTGACGAGGAGCGCGATTACGTGCTCCACCTGCTGCAGCAGGCGCACGCCGCCGGGCGTCTCGATCTCGAGGAGCTCGGGCAGCGCCAGGACGATGCGCTGGCGGCGCGCTATGCCGACGAGTTCATCCCGCTGCTGGAGGATCTTCCGGAGGGCCAGGAGGTCGTCGCGATCCTCCGCCCCCGCCCGACGCTGCGGGGCGCGGCCCGCTTCATGCCTACGTTCGCGGCCGATCAGCAGAGCGTCGCGATCCTCTCGGGCAAGACCGTCGTGCCCCCGCGCGGGACGTCGTCGTTCCACGAGATGGCGTTCTTGGGCGGCGACACGCTGGACCTCACGCAGGCGCTGGCCCCGGGCGTGGTGTTCGTGCTGGAGTCGCAGTGCGTGCTGGGCGGCTCGACGATCAGCGTGCCGCCGGGTGTGCGCGTCGTCGACGAGATGGCCGGGGTCCTGGGAGGCAACACCGTCAAGAAGAAGGCGCAGGGCGACGGCTCCAACGGCGTGCTCGTGCTGCGCGGAGTGAACATCCTCGGCGGCCACACGGTCAAGCTCGGCTGATGGCGCCGCCGGCCCGGGCCCTGCTGGGGAGCGGTCGAGGACGGCGCCGGTGATCGACGGCCTCCTCGCCCACCCCGACTTCGCGACGCTGCCCGTCGCCGCCCACCTCGACGAGCTGACCCCGGGCCGGCTGGTGGTCCAGGCCCCGCCCGGCGCCGGGAAGACGACGGTGGTCCCGCCGGCGTTGGCCGCGCGGGTGGACGGGCGGGTCATCGTCACGCAGCCGCGCCGCGTCGCCGCCCGAGCTGCGGCTCGCCGACTGGCGGCGTTGACCGCAACGGCGCCCGGCGACTACGCGGCCTGGACGGTGAGGGGGTCGTCGACGGCCACCGGCGGCACCGCCGTCGAGTTCGTGACGACGGGGGTGCTGCTACGCCGACTCCTGCGCGACCCGGGGCTGGCCGGCGTGGGGGCGGTCATCCTCGACGAGGTCCACGAGCGCCACCTCGACGACGACCTCGCCCTCGCGATGGTGTCGGAGCTGGCATGGCTGCGCGAGGACCTCACCGTCTGCGCCATGTCGGCCACGCTGGACGCCGAACGCTGGGCCGGGCTGCTGGGCGGCGCGCGCGTCGTCGAGGTGCCGAGCGTCCTGCACCCGCTCGAGGTCCGCTGGGCGCCGATGCCCGGCGGCGCGCTGGGCCCGCGCGGGGTGCGTCCGGAGTTCCTGGACCACGTCGCCGACGTCACCGCCGAGGCGGTCGGGCCGCGGCCGGAGGGCTCCGCGCTGGTGTTCGTGCCGGGGGCTCGGGAGGTGGAGGGCGTCGTCGGGCGCCTGACGGGGAGGGGCTTGCGGGCGCTGCCGCTGCACGGCAGGCTCGACGCCCGCGCCCAGGACACGGCACTCGTCGACGACGGCCGGCCCCGCGTCGTGGTGGCGACGGCGGTGGCGGAGTCGAGCCTCACCGTGCCGGGCGTGCGGCTGGTGGTCGATGCCGGGCTGGCGCGCGAGCCGCGCTTCGACCAGGGCCGGGGCGTGTCCGGGCTGGTGACGGTGCGCGAGTCGAGGGCATCGGCCACGCAGCGCGCGGGCCGGGCCGCGCGGCTGGGGCCGGGCGTGGTCGTGCGGTGCCTGGCCGCCGAGGACTGGGCCGCGATGGCCGACGAGTCCACGCCGGAGGTGCTCGTCGCGGACCTCACCGACGCCCTGCTCACCCTCGCCTGCTGGGGCAGTCCGCGCGGCGAGGGGCTGCGGCTGCCGACCCCGCTGCCCGCCGCGGCGGTGGCCAGGGCCGAGGCGGAGTTGCGGGCGACGGGACTGGTCGACGACGACGGCCGCGTCACGGAGCTCGGGCGACGGGTGGGCGCGCTGCCGCTCGAGCCCCGGCTGGGAGTGGCGTTGCTGGCGGGCGCCCGTCGCTGCGGCGCGGTGGCCGCGGGTGAGGTGGTGGCGATGCTCGCGGACGAGCCGTCGGGGGACCTGGCCGAGGAGCTGCGTCGACGACGCGTCGCCGACCGCGCCTGGCGGTCCGAGGCCGCGCGGCTGGCGCGCCTGGCCGGCGGCGGAGGAGCACCGGCCGACGCCGGGGCCCTGGGCGTCGTCGTCGCGTTGGCCCGGCCGGGTTGGGTGGCGCGCTCGCGCGGCGAGGGCGAGTACCTGAGCGTCTCGGGGACGGGGCTCACCGTGCCGCAGGGGCTTGGGTTGTCGGGGACGTGGCTCGCCTGCTGGGACACGCAGCGCTCGGGGCAGCGGGTGCTGGTGCGCGCGGGAGTGGAGCTGTCGGAGGACGTGGCGCTGCGGACTGGACTGGTCGACGTCGAGCGTGTGGCCACCTTCGACGGCCGCGTTCGGGTGCGTGAGGTGCGCCGGCTCGGCGCCATCGAACTCGGCTCGACCGCCGCGCCGGTCACCCCCGACGTGGGCCGCCCCGTGGTCGCCCGGGCCCTGCGGGAGCGCGGGCTCGGCCTGTTCACGTTCTCCGACGACGCCCTCCGGCTCCGTCGGCGGCTGGCGCTGCTGCACCGGGTGTTCGGGCAGCCGTGGGTGGACGTCGGGGATGAGGCGCTGGTGGCGCGCCTCGACGAGTGGCTGGCGCCCGAGCTGGAGGAGCTGGCGGCCGGGGGCGCGGCGTCGGGCGTGGACCTGGTGCCCGCACTGCGACGGCTGCTGCCGTGGCCCGAGGCGGCGCGCCTTGACGAGCTCGTCCCGGAGCGGATCGTGGTGCCGAGCGGCTCCCGCGTCCTGTTGGACTACCCGGACGGCGGCGGCGCGGTGGTGTGCGCGGTGAAGCTGCAGGAGTGCTTCGGGATGGCGTCGACGCCGGAGATCTGCGACGGGCGGGTGCGCGTGCTGATGCACCTGCTCTCGCCCGCGGGCCGCCCGCTGGCGGTGACCGACGACCTCGCCTCGTTCTGGGCGAATGCGTATCCGCAGGTCAGGGCGGAGAATCGCGGCCGCTACGCCAAGCATCCGTGGCCCGAGGACCCGCTCACCGCCCCCGCCACGCGGGGGACGAACCGGCAGTCGTCGCGACGGTGAGCCGCGCGTCGACGACGCCCCGTCCTCCGAGAGTGAAACTTGAGCGCCATGGACTCAACTCATTTGAACCTCGGGCCCGAGTGTGATTAACTTGAGTCAACCCCGCTCAAGGGGACCGTCCCAACGTCCCACACCAATGGAGGAAACCCAATGGCACGTGCAGTAGGCATCGACCTTGGCACCACGAACTCGTGTGTCGCCGTTCTGGAGGGCGGCGAGCCCGTCGTCATCCCCAACGCCGAAGGCGCACGTACCACGCCGTCGGTCGTCGCATTCTCGAACTCCGGCGAGCAGCTCGTCGGCGAGGTCGCGAAGCGCCAGGCGGTCACCAACGTCGACCGCACCATCCGCTCCGTCAAGCGCCACATGGGCACCGACTGGAAGACCACCATCGACGGCAAGGACTACCGTCCGCAGCAGATCTCGGCGTTCGTGCTCCAGAAGCTGAAGCGCGATGCGGAGGCCTACCTCGGTGAGGCGGTCACCAACGCCGTCATCACCGTTCCCGCCTACTTCTCCGACGCCGAGCGTCAGGCCACCAAGGAGGCCGGCGAGATCGCGGGCCTGAAGGTGGACCGCATCATCAACGAGCCCACCGCCGCGGCGCTCGCCTACGGCCTCGACAAGGGCGACACCGAGCAGACCGTCCTCGTGTTCGACTTGGGCGGCGGCACCTTCGACGTCTCCCTGCTCGACATCGCCGACGGCGTGTTCGAGGTCAAGGCCACCAACGGCGACAACCGCCTCGGTGGCGACGACTGGGACCACACGGTCGTCGAGTGGCTCGCGACCCAGTTCAAGAACACCCACGGCGTCGACCTGCTGCAGGACAAGATGGCCCGTCAGCGCTTGCAGGAGGCCGCCGAGCGCGCGAAGATCGAGCTCAGCTCCGCCGCGGAAACGAGCATCAACCTGCCGTACATCACCGCCTCCGCCGCCGGCCCGCTCCACCTCGAGGCGAAGCTCACGCGCGCCGAGTTCCAGCGGCTGACCCAGCACCTGCTGGACCGCTGCCGCGCCCCGTTCAACGCGGTCATCAAGGACGCGGGCATCTCCGTGGACAAGATCGACCAGGTGCTGCTCGTCGGCGGCTCCACCCGCATGCCCGCCGTCGTGGAGCTCGTCCGCGAGCTCACCGGCGGCAAGGAGCCCAACAAGGGCGTCAACCCGGACGAGGTCGTCGCGCTCGGCGCGTCCCTGCAGGCCGGCGTCCTGAAGGGCGAGGTCAAGGACGTGCTGCTCCTCGACGTCACCCCGCTGTCGCTCGGTATCGAGACCAAGGGCGGCGTGATGACGCGCATCATCGAGCGCAACACCACCATCCCGACGAAGCGCTCCGAGGTGTTCACCACCGCGGAGGACAACCAGCCTGCCGTGACGATTCAGGTCTACCAGGGCGAGCGCGAGTTCGCGCGCGACAACAAGTCGCTCGGCAACTTCGAGCTCACCGGCATCCTGCCGGCGCCCCGCTCGGTCCCGCAGATCGAGGTCACGTTCGACATCGACGCCAACGGCATCGTCCACGTCTCCGCGAAGGATCTGGCCACCAACAAGGAGCAGTCCATGACCGTCACCGGCGGCTCGGCGCTCGGCAAGGACGAGATCGACAAGATGGTCCGCGACGCGGAGCAGTTCGCGGATGAGGACCGGAAGCGCCGCGAGTCGGTGGAGCTGCGCAACGAGGCCGACGCGCTCGTCTTCCGCACGGAGAAGCTGCTGTCGGAGAACGCGGAGACCATCGGCGACGACGTCAAGGCGCCCGTCGTCGAGGCGGTCGAGGCGCTGAAGGAGGCCCTCAAGGGACAGGACGACGACGCCGTGAAGGCGGCGACGACCGACCTCAACGAGAAGGCCGCCCAGATGGGCCAGGCCATGTACGCCGCCGCGCAGGCCCAGCAGGCCACGGCCGGTGAGGCCGGTGGCTCCTCCGAGTCCTCCGAGGACGAGGTCATCGACGCCGAGATCGTCGACGACGAGCCGAAGGACGACAAGTGACGGATCAGTACGTCCCCGACGGTGAGGCCGTGGGCGAGGGTGTCGAAGAGCCCCTCGCCCCGGCTTCGGCCACATCCCCCTGCCCGGACGTCGCCGAGCAGGTCACGAAAGCCGAGGCCGTCGACTTCGAGGCCCTCGTCGCCGAGCGCACCGAGGACCTCCAGCGGCTGCAGGCCGAGTACGTCAACTACAAGAAGCGCGTCGACCGTGATCGGGCGCTGTCACGCCAGAGCGGCATCGAGTCCGTCGTCCAGGATCTGATCCCGGTGCTCGACTCGATCGAGCTCGCGAAGCAGCACAATGACATTGCCGAAGGCGGGCGCATGATCATCGCGGAGATCGAGAAGCTCACCGCGAAGTACGGGCTCACGCAGTTCGGCGCCGTCGGCGACGAGTTCGACCCGGTTCGGCACGAGGCACTCATGCAGGTGCCGCTCGACGAGCCGGTCTCGGTCGTCACGGTGTCGCAGGTCATCCAGCTCGGCTACGAGCTGCACGGCCGCGTCATCCGTCCGGCGCGGGTGGCCGTCGCCAACCCGTGACCGGATGCGGGGAGAACATCGCACACACAATGGTTGAGAGGCCGTAGATGAGCACCAAGGACTGGATCGAGAAGGACTATTACAAGGTCCTCGGCGTGTCCAAGGGCGCCTCGGCGGACGAGATCAAGAAGGCATTCCGGAAGATCGCTGCCGCCCACCACCCGGACCGCAACCCTGGGGACAAGAAGGCGGAAGCCCGCTTCAAGGAGGCCTCCGAAGCCAACTCCGTGCTCAGCGACCCGAAGAAGCGCAAGGAATACGACGACGCCCGCAGCCTGTTCGGTGGGGGCGGGTTCCGCTTCCCCAAGCAGGGGCAGGGCGGCGCCTCCGGCTTCGAGGACCTCTTCCGCCAGGCGTCCCAGGGCGCCGGCGGAGGGGGCTTGGGCGACCTCTTCGGCAACCTGTTCGGAGGCGGTGCCTCCCGACGCAGCACCAGCCGGGGCCCGCGTCGCGGCGCGGACGTCGAAGCGAAGGCCAACCTGACCTTCGAGCAGGCCGTGCAGGGCACCACGGTGTCCCTGCGCACCGTCTCCGACACCCCGTGCGTCGCCTGCCACGGCACCGGCGCGAAGCAGGGCACCCTGCCGCGCGTCTGCCCGGCCTGTGAGGGCTCGGGCATGCGGTCGGCCGAGGTCGGCGGCGTGTTCTCCGTCTCCGAGCCCTGCCCGGACTGCAACGGCCGCGGGCTCATCGTCGACGACCCCTGCCCCGATTGCGACGGCTCGGGCCGGGGCAAGTCGTCGAAGTCGATGCAGGTGCGCATCCCCGCGGGCGTCCAGGACGGCCAGCGCGTGCGCCTCAAGGGCAAGGGCGCGGCCGGCGAGCAGGGCGGTGCCCCGGGGGATCTGTTCGTCGAGGTCTCGGTGGCTCCGCACCGCATCTTCGGCCGAGACGGCAACAACCTCACGTTGACGGTGCCCGTCACCTTCGGCGAGGCGACGCTGGGCGCCGACATCTCGGTCCCCACCCTCGACGGCCCCACGGTCAAGCTGCGCCTGCCGGCCGGCACCGCCAACGGGCGGGTCATGCGGGTGCGTGGCAAGGGCGTTCAGCGCTCCGACGGCACGCGCGGCGACCTGCTGGTGACCGTCGAGGTGCGGGTCCCCGACCAGCTCAGCGACGACGCGAAGCAGGCGCTCCAGGCGTTCGTTGAGGCGTCGCACCAGGCCAACCCGCGCACCGACCTGTTCGGGTGAGCGACGATGCAGCACCTGCCGCAACCCTTCGACGTCGACGCCGCAGTCTTCCCCGTGTCGGTGGCGGCCCAGCTCGCGGGCATGCACGCGCAGACCCTGCGCACCTACGACCGGCTCGGGCTCGTCGTGCCGCAGCGCACCAGGGGCCGCGGGCGACGCTACTCGCTGCGTGACGTCGCGAAGCTTCGGCACATCCAACACCTGTCGCAGGACGAGGGCATCAATCTCGAGGGCATCCGTCGCATCCTGCTGCTCGAGGACGAGGTGGAGGCGCTGCGCGGGCAGATCGAGCGGCTCGGCGAGGCCGTCGTGCGGCTCCAGACGACGGGCGGCTCGTCCCGCGTCTTCACCGCGGACGCCCGCGGCGGGGTACATCACGGGCGCTATCGGGAGCCCAGGCTGCCACAGCTCGGGTGGCGTTGAGGCGCGCCTCGGACGTGAGGATCGCAGCCGGGCTAGCCTAGCCCTTGAACACCGTTGATCGACCCGGGGGGAAAGAGCGCCTCATGACTGTGTTGGATGTGGTTCGGCTGGTGCGGCACAACGCACTGGTCATCCTCCTGTGCGCGCTCCTGGGCGTCGGGGGCGCCGCGGCGTGGAGCTTCGCCCAGACGGAGATCTACGAGGGCTCGTCGAAGGGCTACCTCGTGACGGGCAGCGGCGGCGCCACCACGGTCAACGAATCACTGAACGCCAATTCGCTCGCCTCGATGAAGGTGCAGCAGTACCTGCCGCTGGCCAACACGCGCGCCGTGCACGAGCACCTCGCGCAGGAGCTGGAGAAGGACGGCCGGGGAGTCGCGCCCGGCCCGTTCACCGTCCACAACGACAAGGGCACGAGCATCCTCACAGTCACGGCGAGGTCGACGTCGCCCGAGGCGGCGCAGGCCATCGCCGACGCCGGCGTGCGCGCCATGGCGGCGGAGATCCGTCGGCTCGAGACGCTCGACACCCGGAAGGTGCAGGAGACGGGCAGCCTCGACGACGCCGACTCCGCGGGCGATGCCTCCTTGACGCTCGTCCCCTACGAGCCGGCGGCGCTGCCGTCGAAGCCCGTCTCGCCGGACTGGCGACGCAATCTCCTCATCGGGCTGGGGGCCGGGCTCCTCGTCGCGGCCGTGGTGATGGCGCTGCGCAAGGCCGTCGACGTGCGCGTGCGCACCACCGCCGACGTGGAGGAGCTCACCGGGTCGTTCGTGTTGTCGGTCATCCCCCAGAGCCCGGATCTGGCGAAACAGCGCAAGGACGCGTCGCGGCTGGCCCCATCGGGGGCGTCTGCGGAGGCGCTGCGTCAGCTCCGCACGAATCTGCAGTTCGTCGACGTCGATCACCCGCCGAAGTCGATCGTCGTCACCTCGTCGAATCCGGGCGAGGGCAAGTCGACGCTCGCCGCGAATCTCGCTCGAGCGCTGGCCGACACCGGCCAGCCGGTGGTGCTCGTCGACGGCGACCTGCGTCGCCCGATGGTGGCCAAGCAGTTCTCCGTCGACGGCAAGATCGGCGTCACCCAGGTGCTGGCGGGCCAGGTGGACCTGGTGGATGCCCTGCAGCCCACGGAGACGCACATGCTGCGCGTCCTCCCAGCCGGCCGGATTCCACCGAATCCGTCGGAGCTCGTCGGCTCCCAGCAGATGCAGGACCTCATCCAGCGGCTTGCAGTGCACCATGTGGTCCTCATCGACGCGCCGCCGCTGCTGCCCGTGACCGATGCAGGCCTGATCGCGGCGCACTGCGACGGGGCGATCCTCGTCATCCGCGTGGGCAAGACGCTGAAGGAACAGGTGCGCCTCAGCGCGAAGCGTCTCGGGCAGGTGCATGCGAAGCTGCTCGGCACCGTGCTCAACATGGCATCGAAGAAGGCGATGGGCGAGGTCGTCTACGGCTACGGGTACAGCTCGAAGGACTACACGTCGGACTACTACAGCACCACGGAGCGGCATGAGAAGGAGGCCCTCGGCACGTCCGCCGACGAGGAGCCGCCGACGCAGCCCGCGCGTTCGATGGCCCCGGCCAAGGCGTCGGGAGGCGGGCGGCGACGAGGCCGCATCCAGCTCGTCGAGGGGGAGCGGGACCCGGACTGACGACTGGCCGCTCCGATGCCGGTCAGCGGTCGGTCTTGCGCGGCTCGGGTGGCCCGGGCACCGTCGGCTGTGAGATCCGCTCGGTCGGCAGGGGGATCGGCCGGGGGAACTCGCTGAGCACCGGAGGCGCGGGTGCAGGCAAGGGGGCCGGCGCCACGGTCGGTGGACTCGTCGGTGCGGGTGTGGACGGCGAGGGCTCGCGCGTGCCGGGGGTGGTCGTCGCGGGCGCAGGGGATGGCCCGGACGGTGTGGGCGTCCGGTCACAGGCGGTCAGCAGCAGCGCGCACACTGCCAGCATCGCGAGGCTCCGCATGCGGCCATCGTAGGCGTGGGGACGAGGCGCTGCGCGGTTGGGGCCGGACGCGGATCGTCACCTACACTCGTGGGGTATCCGGGAAGGTGGGTGGTGAGATGACGGTCATCGATGCGCTGCGCATCATTCGTCGCGCGTGGGCGGCGATCGTGCTGTGTGCCGTGGCGGGGGTCGCCGTCGCTGGGCTGTGGACCCTGACGCTGCCGGTGGTGTACACGGCCTCGGCCAACGGCTACGTGATCGCGACGGCTCCCGGGGGAAGCGTCTATAACGCCCAGTCCGCGACGACGTTCGCGGCGCAGCGGGTCCAGCAGTACTTGCCGTTGGCAGAGACCAAGACCGTGACGACCGAGATGGGCACCATCTTGCAGGCGCAGCAACTGACCGCCGCACCGATCACCGCGGCCATCGTCCCGGGCTCGAGCATCCTGCGGGTCGAGAGCACAGGCACGTCGCCCGAGGAGGCGCAGGCCCGCGCCAACGCCGGCATCCAGGCGATGGCGAAAGTCATCCACAAGATGGAGACGTTGCAGCCCAGCGCCGCCGAGGCGCAGGATGCGGGCTCGCTCGACAAGATGCCCTCTGGTGGCACCCCCTCCGTCGCGCTCGTCAACTTCGAGCCGGCGGTGTTGCCGTCGCGACCATCCTCGCCCGACTGGCCGACCAACCTGCTGCTCGGGCTGGCGGCGGGGCTGTTGCTCGGCGTCGCCGGCGCGGTGGCCCGCCGCGTCGTCGACTCCCGCATCCGCACGAAGGAGGATGTGGAGCACGCGACGAAGAAGTCCGTGCTCGGCGTGATCCCCCGCACCCCCGAGCTCGGCAAGCAACGCAAGCGCGCTGCGGACGCGAAGGCGACGGGCATGGCGTCAGAGGCGCTGCGCAAGCTGCGCACCAACCTGCGTTTCGCGCAGCTCGACAAGCCGCTGCACTCGATCGTGGTGACCTCTCCCAACCCCGGCGAGGGCAAGTCGACGGTGTCGGCCAACCTGGCGCGCGTCCTGGCGGAGTCTGGGCAACGGGTGGTGCTGATCGACGCGGACCTGCGCAAGCCGATGCAGGCGAGGGCGTTCCACCTCGACGGCCGCCTCGGGCTCACCGAGGTGCTGACCGGCGACGTGAGCGCCGAGGAGGCGCTGCAGGACAGCGGGACGCCTTGCCTCAGGGTGCTGACGGCGGGCCGGATTCCGCCGAACCCGAGCGAGGTCGTCGGGTCGCAGGCGATGGCCCAGCTGATCGAGGATCTTGCCCAGCACTACTTCGTGATCGTCGACGCGCCGCCGTTGCTGCCCGTCACCGACGCCGGCCTCATCGCCGCCGTGACCGACGGGACGCTGCTCGTCGTGCGCGTCGCCAACACGCACAAGGAGCAGGCAGGGCTGGCAGCGGAGGCGCTCAACCAGGTGGGCGCGAATCTGCTGGGCACCGTCGTCAACGGGGCCAGCAGGCGGCAGATGGGCGAGGTCGTCTACGGCTACGGCAAGGACTACGGCTACGGGTCGTCCTACTACTACGGCTACGATCCGAAGGGGGAGAGGGAGCGTCGCGAGCGCGACGCCTCGGCGAGCTCCTCCATCCCTGGTGGGCCGCGGCTGGCGCCGTACCAGCGCACTGCGGACGCGTCGTCCGGCCCGCGTCGCGGCGCGTGATGCCGCCGCGGCTGATCGTCGGCCTCCCGCGGCGATGGCCGACGATCCCGCCCGCCTCCGGGAGGACCGCCTAGGCTGTAGTCATGTTGCGCAAGTTGTTGCCGGCGTTCGCGGCGATCGTCGTGGTCCTCGTCGGGTTCTCCATCGTGGAGCGTCGCGAGGCGCGCCGTCGTCGCGAGCTGTGGGCCGAGGCCACCGACTGAGCACCCATCCGCCCTTGGCTGAAGCGGGTTCACCGGGGCATCACCCCCGCGAGTGGCGTCCCGGGGCCGTCACGGCGATGGGACAAATTCGACCCCACCCCCGTCGAAGACCAACGAATGGGCATTACAACAGCCGATTTTCGTGCGGCTGTGCCTGCAGAGGAGGAGCGGAAGGCGATTCACGGCATCTCTTGCACTGACCAAGACTTTGGATCATGGCGCATCTCCCACATCGAGCCTGAAGGCCACGTGCAAGGCCACCTGGCCGATGTGCAGGCTGACTTCCACCTCAAGAGGTTGATGGTGGAGGACGACATGCTGGCCTTGCCGATGATGGGATACGTCGGAGGTGAGCCCTTCCCCAGTCGAGCCGAGATCCCGTGGCGTCTGCATCCGAATGGTTTGGGAGCGTCGTTCGGAGATCAGTGCGCGGCAGGTTGGGAAGATCGTCCTCGAAGAGGGAGACGGTCACTACGGACTACTTCGAACCCGTCTCATGGGCCGCCCGGATGAAGGACTCCTGTCGCTCATCGTCGATGGAGACTGGTTCGAACTTGACGTTCAATGCTGCGGGTTCCCAGTAGCACCAGAAGATTCCCCTTGCGCTTGAAGGAGCACTGGCTCCTGATAGTCGACTGGCATGCTGTCAAGTTTCTGGACGGCGCGTGGGAGCTCCCGTCGCTGCGCGGGGCGTGCCCCGGAGCACAATCCTCGCCCCTCCGCACATCCCATGCTCCACTGCGAAGATCCAGTCAGGCTCGGCTTCCTTCCCCAACGCGCAGCGCAGCATGACGCCATCGGCCCGGACCCTCGCGCGGGGTCCGGGCCGATGGCGGTGCGTTGGGGCTGGAGGCTCAGTAGCCCAGCATCTCCTTGCGCTTGGGCAGCCAGGCGATCGCGTCGCGGACAGCCTCGGTCTCGGTGAGCTCGGCCTTCCAACCGAGGACGTCGCGGGCCTTCGTCGAGACGGTGTAGACGCCTGCGACGTCGCCCGGGCGCGGCGGGCCGAACTGCACCTTCAGCGGGTCACCCGAGATCTCCTCGAAGCTGGCGGCGAGCTCCTTGACGGTGACGCCGTTGCCAGTGCCGATGTTGAACACCTGGTAGGGGTTGTCGGCGGTGGCCTCGTCGAAGTGCTCGAGGGCGGCGACGTGGGCGCGGGCCAGATCCCAGACGTGGATGAAGTCGCGGATGCCGGAGCCGTCGCGGGTGGGCCAGTCGACGCCGGTGACGGTGAACGTCTCGTGGTTCTGCCACGCCTCGAGCAGCTTCGCGAGTACGTGCGTCGGCTTCTCGAGCTGCTGGCCGGAGCGGAGCTTCGGGTCGGTGCCGATCGGGTTGAAGTAGCGCAGGCTGAGCACGCGCATGCCGGTGGCGGCGGGGACGTCCTGGAGGATCATCTCCACGAGGTACTTCGTCTTCGCGTACGGGGAGCCCGGCTGCAGCGGGGAGTCCTCGGTGACGACGAAGTGCTCGTCGGGGGCGTAGATCGAGGCCGACGACGAGAACAGGAACCGCTGGTTGCCGTTGCGGACGAGGGATTGGAGCAGGGTGACGGTCTTGCCGACGTTGTTGTCGTAGTAGCCGAGCGGGTCCGCGACGGACTCGGGCACCACGATCTTCGCCGCGCAGTGCACGACGGCGTCGATGTGGTGCTCGGCGAAGATGCGGTCGATGAGCGCCCCGTCGGCGATGTCGCCCTCGTACAGTGCCCTGGACCCGATGAACTCGCGTCGCCCGGTGGAGAAGTCGTCGAGGATGACCACCTCGTGGCCGGCGTCCTCGCACGCCGAGGCCACGGTGGAGCCGATGTAGCCGGCGCCTCCAGTGATGAGTACCTTCATGGGGCCCAGCCTACGACGGGCGGCCCGCCTGCCCACGCCCTCCGGGCTCATTGCTCAACGCGCACGAGCGAACGCGCCCACCACACGACTCGGGGGATCGCGCAGCCGCCGGTCGCGCGATCCCCCGAGCCCAGTCATCGTTGCCTTGGACAGAGCCCGTCAGTCATCGTCGTCATCGTCATCGTCATCGTCGTCATCGTCGTCGTCATCGTCATCGACCGGCGGCGGGGCCTTCTTCGTGGGCTTCGTCGTGGAGGTGGACTTCTTCGTCGTGGTCGACGACTTCGTGCTCGTCGTGGACGACTTGGTGCTCGTCGACGTGGACCCGGACTTCTGCGCCACCTCGACGGGGCTCGCTGGCTTCACCGTCTCGACTGCGCTTGCCGACGACATGGTGGCGGGCGCCGACGACTGGCCGGGGCTGGCCGACGGGGCCTCCGGGGTGGCGGAGGGCTCGGTCGTGGGGGTGGCGCTGGCGTCGTCGACGGCGGTGCCGTCGTCGCCCAGGCGGATGACGTCCGACGGGCCCGCCGCCGGTGGCGCGGTGGGGTCGAGGGAGCCGTCGTCGGCGGGGGCGATGATCGGGCTCGTGTCCGCGGGGGTGCCCGCCATGGACGCCATGACGCCACCCCCGAGGCCTGCCAGCGCGAGGGCGCCGGCGGCGATCCACGTCGTGGAGACCCTGAATCCCATGCTGAGTCCTTTCTCGAAGTCGATGTCGTCCATGCAACCCTCCGAAGATGAGGAACCCGCACCGACTTCGATGAGAGTGTTCTCATCGTCGTGCATGAGAACACTCTCAGAACCGCCTCATGGCCGGCTCAGCGCCGGGCGCCACGCTGGTGGCCATGCAGATCTCAGCCCACCTCGTCGCCGCCGTGGCGTTGCTCGCCACCTTGTTGGTCATCGTGTTCGCGGAGTCGTCCCTGCGACGGCGCATCCGCCACTTCCGCTCCTTCCAGCTCTTCGTCATCACGAGCGGGTTCCTGCTGATCCCGGCCAACGTCGTCGCCTCCGGCGCCACCACGGCAACGACGTTCCACCGCGCGGTGCTTGTCGCGTCCGCCGGGACGGTGATCGCCCAGCTCGTCGTGGGTGCCGTCGCGACGATCGGGCCGAAGCCGGTCGCGCGCCCTCGTCGCGTGCTGGCGATCGGCGCCCACCCCGACGACCTCGAGCTCGCCTGCGGGGGCACCCTCGCGCGGCTCGCGGACGCCGGGCACGAGATCCACGCCCTCGTCATGAGCGACGGCTCCGTCGGCGGCAACGCCGCCACCCGCCCCGACGAGGCCTACCGGGGTGCCGCGTTCATGGGCTTGGCCGAGTGCACCGTCGTCGGGCTGCCGGACACGAGGCTCTCCAGCCACGAACAGGAGATGGTGGAGGCCATTGAGGCCAAGCTGCGCTCGTTGTCGCCGGATCTGGTGCTCACCCATTCCCGCAACGACCAGCACCAGGACCACGCGGCCGTCCACTGGGCGACGATGCGCGCCGGGCGCAAGCATCCCGCCATCCTCTGCTTCGAGTCGCCGTCGGTGACGAAGGACTTCTCGCCGCAGGTGTTCGTCGACATCGACGACTACCTCGACGTGAAGGCGTCGGCCGTCGCCATCCACCACGACCAGTCTGACAAGCCCTACATGGGCCGGGACACGCTGCACGCGATGGCCACGTTCCGCGGCTCCCAGTCGAAGCTCGGCGTGGCCGAGGGGTTCGAGGCCGTGCGTGTGCCGGGATTCGGCGGGGTGCTGTGATGCGCGTCCTCGTCACCGGCGCCGCAGGCCCCGCCGGCGCGTCCCTGCTGGGCCAACTCTCCGCCCGCGGCATCGACGTCGTCGGCACCGACCTCGCCCCGCGCCCCCGCCTGGACGCGATCCCGGTGCTGGCCGCCAAACCCGTCGCCGACCCCGGCTACCTCGCGGAGCTTCGGGGCCTCGTCGCCGAGCTGGGCGTCGACCTCGTCATCCCCACGGTGTCCGAGGAGCTGCCGCTCGTCGCGGCGGCAGGGATGCCGGAGGTGCTCGTAGGGCCCCTCGACGGGGTGCGCGCGGCCGCCGACAAGTGGCTGACCCACGGCGTGCTCGAGCGTGCCGGCGTGCCGGTGCCGCGCAGCGTCGTCGGGGGACGCTCCGACGACGCCCTGCGCTCCTGGATCGGCCTGCCGTGCCTCACCAAGCCGCGCGTCTCGCGCGGCGGCCGCGGCGTCGAGGTGCACGACCAGTGGCCTTCCGCGCAGTACGGGGCCGAGACGATCATCGGCGAGTTCGTCCCGGGGGCGGAGTACTGCCCCAACGTGTGGATCGCGCCCGAGCCCGCCCAGGACGTCGTCGTCGTGCTGGAGAAGACCGGGTTGAAGCAGGGCCGCGTCGCCAACGCCACCGGGGTGCGCCGCACCACCGACGCCGCCGTCGCCGACGTCGCGGTCGCCGCCTGCCGGGCGTTGGGCCTGACGGGCCCGGCCGACGTCGACGTGCGCCGTCGCGCCGACGGCACCCCCGTCGTGCTGGAGGTGAACGCGCGCTTCGGCGCCAACAGCGCCCACGCCCCCGAGGTGCTCGACGCGGTCCTCGCGCAGTCCGCCCAGCGCGAGGTGTCGGCGTGGATCTGATCCCCTTGCTGCTGGCGGTCGCGATCCCCGGCCTCATCCTCGGTGTCCTGAACTGGGCGCTGTACCCGCTGTCGGTCCTGTTCGAGCTGCGCCAGCGCACCGCGCCGGCGGTCACGCCCGGAGCGAAGGTGAGCGTCGTCATCCCCGCCTACAACGAGTCCGTGGTGCTGCGCCCGTGCGTCGACTCGATCCTCCGCTGCGGCTACCGCAACCTCGAGCTGATCCTCGTCGACGACGGGTCCACCGACGACACCCTGCGGATCATGCGCGAGTACGAGCACGACCCGCGGGTCAGGGTGATCTGGAAGCGCAACGGCGGCAAGGGCTCGGCGCTGAATGCCGGCATCGAGCGCGCCACCGGCGAGATCCTGGTGTTCGTCGACGCCGACGGCGTCTTCACGCCGCGCACGATCCCCGAGCTGCTCGCAGGCTTCCGCCACGAGCGTGTCGGCGCCGTGTGCGGCAACGACCAGCCCATCAACGTCCACTCGCCGCTCACCGCGCTGCTGGCGCTGCTCACCCACGTGGGCACCGGCATGACCCGACGCGCGCTGGCGCTCACCGGGATGCTGCCGATCGTCGCGGGCAATTCCGGCGCCTTCCGCGCCGACCTGGTGCGGCGCCTCGGCGGATTCCGCACCGACACCGTCGGCGAGGACCTCGAGCTCACGTGGCGGGTGCAGTTCGCGGGCTACGACGTCGAGTTCGCGCCGCGCGCGCTCGTGCTGGCCGAGGTCCCGTCGACGCTGGGGGGCCTGTGGCGGCAGCGCGTGCGCTGGCAGCGGGGCCTCATCCAGACCGTGCGGCGCCACCGCGAGCGCTTCCGCCAGGTGCCCCGTCGCCCCGTCGACGTCTACCTTCCGCTCAACGTCATCGGGCTGCTGGGCCTGCCCGTCCTGCAGCTTGCCACGCTCGCGCTGACGATCGTCGCGGTGGCGGCAGGGCAGCTCACGTTCGACGGCCTCCTCGGCGTCCTCGCGTGGGCGGGGATGGGGCTCGCGCTGGGCGTGACGACGCTCAGCATCGTCCTCGACCGCGCTTGGCGCGACCTCCGACTGCTCATCGTGTTGCCCCTGTGGGTCCCGCTGTCGGTGATGATGGCGCTCGTGACCATCCGGGCCCTGTGGCAGGAGGCGCGCGGTGACGAGGCGAAGTGGAACAAGCTGGAGCGGACCGGCGTTCGGACCGTGACCGCTTGACGGGGGTGTCTCGGGCAGAATGGGCCGGGTGATGAGCGAGGTGGGCCCCGTCGACCACAAGGCGACGATCCGGGTGCGCATCATGTGGACGATGATCCTGCTCACCCTCGTCACGTTGGCGGCGGCCGGTGCGATCGTCGCGCTCGTGCAGGACCGCCGGATCTCCGACGACATCCATCACCAGCTCGAGATCATCCACGGCGAGCTGCGGGTGCTGTCCTCCGAGGGCGTCGACCCGGAGACCGGGGAGCGTTTCGCCGGCCCCGAACGGCTGCTGAAGACCTACCTCGCACGGACGGTCGTCTCGCCCGCCGAGGGTGAGCTCGGCTTCATCGGCGACCAGGTGGCGCTCGTCGCGTCGGAGGACGTGATGCTGCGCCCCGAGAACGACCGCGAGCTGATCGCCCTGGTGACTCCGTGGGTGCGCGCGGAGTCCGTACGGATCGAGCCGGTGCGCACCGAGCAGGGCAACTACCACGTGCTGCTGGCCCCCGTCGAGGGCGCCGACGGCACGCGCGGCGCCTTGCTGCACGTGTTCGACCGCGACGTGGCCGAGGGAGAGCTGCGCCGCACGATGACCCTCTACGCCGCGGTGGCGCTCGTGATGATGGGCGCGGTGATCCTGGTGGCGTGGGGTCTGGTGGGCAGGCTGCTGAAGCCCATCGAGGAGCTTCGTCGGGCAGCGGACGCCATCTCCGAGCGCGACCTCACCACCCGGGTGCCGTTGCGCGGCAATGACGACCTCACCGCCTTATCCGCGACGATCAACCGCATGCTCGACCGGGTGCAGCTCACCGTCGAGGGGCAGCGGCAGCTGCTCGACGACATCGGCCACGAGCTGCGCACCCCGATCACCGTCGTGCGCGGGCACCTGGAGCTCATCGACCCGACGGATCCCGCCGACGTGCGCGCCACGAGGGACCTCGCGATCGACGAGCTCGACCGCATGAACGGCCTCGTCGGCGACCTGATCCTGCTGGCCAAGTCCATCGAGAGCGACTTCGTGCAGCCCCAGTGGATCGACCTCGCGATGCTCACCGACGACGTCTTCGAGAAGTCCAAGGCCCTCGGAGAGCGCAGGTGGCTGCTCGAGCGTGTCGCCACGTCGGAGGCGTGGATCGACTCCGGCCGCATCACGCAGGCGTGGCTCCAGCTCGCGGCCAACGCCGTCAAGTACTCCGCCCCGGGCTCGAGCATCTGGATCGGTTCGAGGCTGCACCGGGGCACCGTCGAGCTCTGGGTGCGAGACCAGGGCATCGGCATCGCCGACGGCGAGCTGCAGCGGGTCCGGGAACGGTTCGCACGCACCAGCGAGGCGATGTCGTTCACGCAGGGTGCAGGACTGGGCCTCAGCATCGTGGAGTCCATCGTCGAGGCGCACGGCGGAAGTCTCGTCATCGACTCGACGCCCGGCGTTGGCTCCACCTTCACCATGTCCCTACCCATCGCACCGAGCAGGGAGAGCAGCGCATGAGCACCATCTTGATCATCGAGGACGAGTCGCGGATCGCAGGCTTCATCGCCAAGGGCCTCAAAGCCGCAGGGTTCACGTCGCACACCACCTCCTCCGGCATCGACGGCGCCGCGCTGGCCATCCACGGCGACTTCGACCTCATCGTGCTCGACGTCGGGCTGCCCGACATCGACGGGTTCGAGGTGCTGGAGCGCATCCGTGGCCAAGGAGTCGCGGTGCCGGTCATCATGCTCACCGCGCGCAGCTCCGTCGAGGATCGCGTCGCGGGCCTCGAGGGCGGCGCCGACGACTACATGCCGAAGCCGTTCTCGTTCGAGGAGCTGCTCGCCAGGATCCGGCTGCGGCTGCGCTCCGACGCGGTACCGACGGCCACAGCCCAGTCCGCCACGCAGCTCAGCCACGGCGGGCTCGTGCTGGACTATCGCAGCCGCCGGGCGCAGGTCGACGGGGTGTGGGTGGACCTGTCGGCGCGCGAGTTCGCGCTGGCGGAGACGTTCCTGCGCAACGCCGGCCAGGTACTGTCCAGGGAGCAACTGCTGAGCAGCGTATGGGGCTTCGACCACGATCCCGGCTCGAACGTCGTCGACGTCTACGTCCGCTACCTGCGCGGCAAGCTTGGCAGGGAACGTTTCGAGACCGTGCGCGGGATGGGCTACCGGCTCATCTGAGGCGGGCCTGAACGCTCACCAGCCGCGCGCGATCCACTCGTCGAGGTGCGGCGATTCGGCGCCGATCGTGGTCGAGCCGCCGTGGCCGGGATGCACCGTCGTCTCCGGCGGGAGTGTGAAGAGGCGGTCGCGGATGGAGGCGATGGCGTCGTCGAAGCTCGAGTACTCCCAGCGGGTGGCGCCGGGCCCTCCGGGGAACAGCGCGTCGCCGACGAGCACCGCCCCGAGCGCGTCCGCGACGAGCGCCGTCGAGCCGGGCGTGTGGCCGGGGACGGCGACGGCGCGGAGCGTGACTCCGGCGACCTCGAACGTGGCCCCGTCGGCGAGGTGCGCGAACCCGTCGGCCTGCCCGGTGGCCTCCTCCCAGAGGAAGAGGTCGCGTTCGGACAGGAAGACCGGCGCGTGTACCGTCGCGGCGAACTCCGGCGCGATGCGGCTGTGATCCCAGTGGCCGTGCGTGAGCAGCACCGCGACGACCTCGCGCCTCGCCACCTGCTCGACGCAGGCGTCGACGTCATGGGCGGGATCCACGACGATCACCTGCCGGTCGTCGCCCACGAGCCAGACGTTGTTCTGGTGGACCGGGGGCCCCTCGGGGTCGTGGTTGCCCGCGGTGACGATGCGTTCGATGCGTGCCATGTGACCACTTTACGGCGGGTGGGCAGGGGCGCGCGGGAAGTCGTCGAGCACCCGTAACCTGTGCGGCAACTGAGCGGCACAGGTTGCCCCTGCCTGCCCCGACGACGACCCTCGGCCAACTCCGGCGCGAGTAGGTGCCAGCCGGTCCAGTTGGCCCCGATCGCTTGGAATACCACGGCCCGTGTCCTATGACCTCTTCGACGACGAGTACGACCCGCTCGCCCCGCCACGCTCGGCCGGGGGGGCGCTGACGAGCCTGCCGACGACGACGCGCCGGCCGACGGCGGCGTCGCCAGCTCCGAGGGCATCGTCCGGGTCTGGTTCGACGACGACCGCCGCCTGGCCAAGGTGCGGCTGAGCCCCGTCTGGTTCACCAAGCTCGATACGCCCGAGGAGCTCGAGCGGGCCTTCGCTCAGGCTTTCCGCCTGGCCGCCGCCCGGGTCGCGACGGTGGGTCCGCGGCCGAGCGCCGAGGTCACCGACGAAGAGATGGGCGAGGTGCCGGAGCTCACCAATGACAGCCTCGCCGCGGCCATCGCCGAGCTTGAGGGCATGTTCGGCGAGTGGGACGAGGCGCTCGAGCGCCACCTCGCCACCCCGCGCCCGGCGCCTGTGGCCGTGAGCGGCTCGTCGGGCGGCGCGACGGTCACGCTCAACCCGGCTGGCCACCCGTGGTCAGTCCGCTTCGATCCCGAGTGGCTCGACGACGCCAAGGTGGGCGCGATCTGCAACGCCGTGCTCGCCGCGGCGAACGACGCCACCGCGCGCCGCGCCTCCACGGCCGAGCCCGACGACGAGTTCGAGGGCCTTCGCCACCGACACGCGGTCGCGATGGCCCGCCTCCACCGAATGTGCAATCCCGAGGGAGAACGATGACCGAAGCAGAGAACGCCTGGAAGGAGCTCCAGCAGCGCGCGAGCGAGTCGACGTTCCGCGGCATGAGCGCGGAGTCCGACGACCTCTTGGGCGATGCAGAGATCCGCGAGGGCGCCATCAACCCGGGTGCCAATGCAGGCAAGGGCGACGGCGCCGGACAAGGCATGATGCCGCCAATGATGATGGGCGGTGCCGGCGGCGGCGCCGGTGGCGCACAGGGCGCGGCAGGCTCCGCGGCCGGCGTCGCAGGTGGGCTCGGCCCCGGCGGGGCCGCACTCGGCAGTGCCGCTGGTGGTATGGCCCCGGGCGGCCTCGGCAGCGCCGGCGGGCTCGGCTCGACCGGAGGGCTGGGAGGTGCGGGAGCGCTCGGCGGTCTCGGCGGCCTCGGTGGCATCCGCGGCGCCGGAGGCATCGGTGCCCCGTCGGGCGTCCTGGCGTCCGACGGCGCCACGAGCCGCGGCATTCCCGCAGGTTGGAAGCCCGGCGACCCGATCCTCCCCGGCGACCCTCGCCACCCGGGCGGCACGGCCCCCATCTACTCCTCCGATCCTCGGTACGCGGGCATCGCCGGCCCGGGCGCCGGCGGTGGCTGGGACGGCGGCGTCGACGGCATCCACACGCCCGGCGACGGGACGAGCCCCGGCGGCATCTCTGGCCCCGGCGGCATCTCCGGCCCCGGCGGTGGCTACGGGTCTGACCTGACCACGCCCGGGCTCACCCCCACTCCGGGCACGCCCGGCCACGGGGGCATCACGGGCCCCGGCGTGACGAACCCCTCCGTGCCCCAGTTCCCGGGCACCCAGCAGCCCGGCACCTGGCAGAACCCCATCGCACCCCACCCGCCGACGGACCCCTCTGGTCCCGGCGTGGTGAGCAATCCGCTGAGGACGCCGACGGACCCCTCCGATCCCGGCATCACCAGCAACCCGCTGAGGACGCCGACGGACCCCTCCGATCCCGGCATCACCAGCAACCCGCCGTCGAAGCCGACGATGCCCACCGACCCCGGCGTCACGAGCAAGCCGCCGACACAGCCCTCCGACCCGGGCGTGAAGGGTGATCCGGGGCGGGAGCCCAACACCGAGCCGAAGACCGACCCCACCAGGACAAGCGTGGATCCCAACCAGCTCCGGGAGGCCGCCAAGGTGTGGCAGGCACAGTCGGACGTGATGGGCGCCCAGGTTGGGTCCATGACCGCGCCCATGAACCTGGGCTTCGCAGAGCTGGCCCGTGACTCGATGCAAGGGTTCTCCGGCGCCATTGCCAACTGGTCGACGGGGGCGAGCAGCGAGTTCTCGGCCATCGCCGGGCAGCTGCTCGCCAGCGCCAACTCGATCGACGAGACCGAGGCTTCCAACGCTCAGCGCAGCAGGTCCTTTCAGGAGGGGATCTAGATGGACGAACAGATGATGGGCCAGGCGGCAGGAACCGCCTTCGGAGCCGCCGCGGCGGGCGCCGCCGGTGCCATGGCAGGCGGCATCCTCGGCGGCGCGATCGGTGAGTTCGCCGCCAAACACGGCTCGGTCCTCACCGATGCCAACGCGGCCGAGTACCAGAAGCTTCCCGACGTCATCACACAGATGCAGGAGGCGCTGAACCGGGCGATCGAGATCGATGAGCAGCGGAGCACCACGTTCCTGCAGGAGCTCGGTCAGGTCTGGGAGCGCGGCTGGGGGTACTTCGAGGACCGCGACCGGTTCATCAAGGAATGCGCGGCGGTGAAGGCCAGGGCCGAGTCCCACATGGAGGAGCTGCGGCTGCGCGCCAAACCGGCGATCGACCGGCTCGGCGTGCCGGACGAGCTCGCCGCCGAACAAGCGCGGTGGAGGTCCGTCGCGGGCGTCACCATGCCCGCGATGAACGCGATTCCCGGCCTCCGCCAAATCAAGGATTGGGCGGGCAAGAGCGAGTCGGAGTACTCGACGATGGCCGGCGTCCAGATCAACGCCGCGCAGGAGTACCAGCCGATGGCCCCCCACATGATCCATTCGATCACGCAGGCCTCTTTCCTCAACAAGATGGTGCTGACTGCGGTCTACGGCTACGTGAAGATGGGCGTCGTCGAGGCGCGCAAGCAGCAGTCGGCGGGCGCAATGGAGTTCTGGGTCAACACGGCCCACGTCGACGCCGTGCTGGACGCGTGCCTGCGCAAGCTGCCCGAACAACTCACGATGGCCGAGGGCCCGTCCAACAAGCTGGGCTCGGAGATTCGTCGCATCCAGCAGACCCCCGCCGTCATCGCGGACGGGTGGCCGTCGGGGCAGGGGAAGGCTGGCGTTGCCGCACAGATCCCCACCGGTGTTCCGACGTCCCAGCATCTCCCGACGACCACCTCCGGCGGGCTGCAGGTCGACTCGAGCGGCGTCGGACGCTGATCCGCCGTACCTGTGATACTCGAGTGTGATCGTCGAAGGAGGCGTCGGATGGCTGGTTCTTCGTATCTGCAGCGTGCCGTGATCTCGGTGGGCGTCGGATTCCTGCTGCTCACCACCGCGTGTGGTGGGCTGGGCGTCGACGTCCCCACCTCCGCGGCCAACCCGAGCGGGAGCGAATCGTCGTCGGAGCCGGCGCCCGACGAGTCGGTGTCGCCCGAGCCATCGCCTGACGAATCGGTGACGCCGGAGCCCTCCGACGAGGCCCCCGCCCCTTCGCGGCCGCCCACGCTCGACGGCTGGAATCGCGACGACCCGTCCTGAGTGGGGGCGCCACCGCCGCAGGTGTTCCGGAGTTGGTCGTCGGGCGATGTGTCCCCGGACTTCCCGAAGACGATCGGGGGGAAGTTCACCCGCCGCGGTGTCCACGATCTGGACGGCTTCAAGGTGGAGGCCGAGTACAGCGCCGGCGCGGAATCGGGCGGCTTCGTTCAGGCGGTGGTGAGTCAGTCCACCCTGTACGGCGCCGAGTACGCGATCACGCTCAGCAACGTCGGCAACCCGCGACCTGTCGGCATCAGCCTCTGCGGCGAGGCCCCAGGCGTTGGCTCCGCGAACTGCGTCGTGGTCGTCGAGGACCGGCTGGTGCAGCTGATCTACATGGGCCCGACGTTCGAGATGTCCGTGGACGAGCTCGCACCATTGGCGGAGGAATTCGTCGCGAGGTACGCCGCCGGGGAGTGACTCACCATGGAACCGCTCCATCCAGCGAGCCGATCGTGCAGGAGTTCATCGCGAGGTTCGCCAACCGGACGTGAGCCGTCGCGCTGTTCGTCGAACCCGGACGAAGCGGCCCTGAAGGGGCCAAGTTGGCCCTGCTCTTTGGAATACTGCGGCGCGTGGCCGATGACCTCTTCGACGACGACTACGATCCGCTCGCTCCGCCGGAATCCGCGACGTCCGCGGAGGACGCCGCCGACCCCGCTGTCGACGGCGAGCTCGGTGATGCCGACGTCGACTTCGGCAGCGTGAGCGGCGGCGACGGCATCGTCAGGATCTGGTTCGACGACGACCGTCGCCTCTCCAAGGTGCGCGTGAGCCCCGTTTGGTTCAAGCGGCTGCAGGGCTCCCAGACGTTGGAGAGTGCCTTCGCCGAGGCGTTCCGCCTCGCTCACCTCGACGTGGGAAAGCCCCGGAGCTTCCCGGCTCCCGAGCAGGAGGACGAGACGGACGACGTCGTGCCCGAGTTCTCGCTGGAGAATCTCCGAGCCATGACGGCGGAGCTGTCCTCGCTCATGGACGAGTGGGACGCTGCGGTGGAGCGCCGGTTGGCGGCCGATCCGGCGCCCGAGCCGCGGCGTGTCGTCGGGCGCTCCGAGGGCGTCACCGTGACGCTCAACACCGCGGGACACCCGTGGAGCGTTGCTTTCGACCAGCGGTGGCTCGACGACGCGCAAGTCGGCGCGATCTGCACGCACGTGCTCGCTGCGGCCCAGCGGGCGCAGAGCGCCTTCGTCCCTGCAGTGGATGAGGCCGTTGCCGAACTCGCCCACTTCAAGGGCCGCCACGACCGATTGATGACCAGAGCACTCCGAATGATGGATCCCGAGGGGAAGCGATGACTGAAGCAGAGAACGCTTGGAACGAACTCCAGCGCCGCGCGAGCGAGTCGACGTTCCGCGGCATCGCGGCCGACTCCAACGACTTGCTGGGCGACGATGAGCTGCGTGAGGGCGCGATCAACCCCAACGCCACCGGCAACAAGGGCGCAGGCGGCGGTCAGGGTGGCATGCCGCCGATGATGATGGGTGGCGCTGGTGCCGGTGGCGGCGCTGCCGGTGCGCAGGGTGCCGCTGGTGCAGGCCCGCTTGGCGCTGGCCAGATGGGAGCCGGAGCAGCGGGCGCGATGGGTGCGGGCGCTGGCGTGGCCAGCGGTCTCGGTGCGGCGGCCGGAAGCGGCCTCGCGGGTGGGCTTGGCGCGGCAAGCGGTGCTGGCATGGCTGGCATGAGCGGTCTCGGCGCGGCCGGCATGGGTGCCATGCGTGGCGCGGGCGGCCTCCCCGGCGGCGTTCTTGCCGCCGGCGGCAAGCCCGGCCTGGGCATTCCGGCTGACTGGAAGCCCGGCGACCCGATCCTCCCCGGCGACTCGCGCCATCCGGGCGGCAGCACGCCGATCTACGCCAACGATCCGCGCTACTCCGACCTCATCGGCGGCTCGCAGGGCGGCGGCATCGACGGCCCCGGCGGCGGCTCGTGGGGCGACGGCTTTGGATTCGGCACGCCCGGTGGCCCGGGCGGGATTGCCGGTCCCGAGGGTGATGCTCCGGGTACTGGTGGGATTTCTGGTCCCGGCGGCGGTACCCCGGGCACTGGTGGGATTTCTGGTCCCGGCGGCGGTACCCCGGGCACTGGTGGGATTTCTGGTCCCGGCGGTGGCACTCCGGGTACTGGTGGGATTTCTGGCCCCGGCGGCGGTACCCCGGGCACCTCGCCCGGCACCGGCGGTGGGGGCCCCACCAACGACACGAGCTTCACCGTCGAGTCGAACGGCCTGCGTGACATGGCCAAGCGTTGGGAAGCCAATTCCGATGCGATCAACGCCGTGCAGTCGTCGATGGCCTCGCCATCCGACCTCGGCTTCTTCCCGGACGCGAAGCCTGCGATCGACAAGCTCTACTCGTCGATCGACGGCTGGGCTGGCGGTGCCACCGCGGAATTCTCGCACATCGCGCAGCAGCTCCGCTCGACGGCTGACAGCTACGACAACAACGAGGCCCAGAGCGCTCAGATGAGCGCCGAGTTCCAGGAGCGCATCTGATGACGACGAATGTGCAGAATGCCCGCGACGGTGGCGGAGCGATCGGCGGATCGTTCAGGGATCTTGCCAATCAGCACGCTCGGGTGATGACGGCTGAGAACGTTCAGGCGTACAAGCAGCTCCCGCAGACGATGACGGCCCTCGAACAGGCCCTCGAGACGGCGATCGCGCTCGACAAGCAGAAAGCCACGACCTTCTGGCAGGAGGCGGGGGAGCTGCTCCAGCATGGCTTCAATTACTGGAGCGACAAGCGCCGCTTCGAGCGCGAAGTGGAGGCGCTGGTGGCCGCGGCCAAGGCCAACATGAAAGAGCTCCGGACACTCGTCGACTTCGCGATCACCAAGCTGGGTGTGCCCGACGAGCTCAAGACACACGTCGAGCACTGGCGGAACATCGCCAAGACCGTCGAGCCGACGATGGACAGCGTGCCCACCCTGCGCGCAGTGCAGGGGTGGTCCGGCCCCAACGCGGACAACTACGGGACGATGGTCGGGGTGCAGGGCGAGGCATCGACGGAGTTCCGCCCGATGCCCAGCGGTGTGGCCAGCGCCGTGGAGCACCTCGTGGAGCTCAACCAGTGGATCTTGGCCATCACGTACGGGTACGTCGACCGTGCCAAGAACCAGTCGTCGGTGTGCGTGATGGGCGGGGAGAACGAGTTCTACGCCAACACCGCCAACGTCAACGGGGCGGTGCTGGACTGTCTGGCTCGCATCCCCGGGCAGGTGGACGCCGCCAAGAAGCAGGGCACGAGGGTGGGTGACTTGGCCGTCGAGCTGCAGCGCACCCCCATCGTGATCCAACAGGGTTGGCCTCGAGGCATGAGCCAGGCCGGCCAGCAGGGTCGCGCCGGTAGCTTCGGCAACGTCGCCACGCCGACTGCCTCCACCTCCATCCCCGGCGGCTCCAACCGCCGCGCGGAGGGCGTCCAGCGCTGACCGCAGTCGGCCCGCATTCCTGATGCGCCGGCTCGTGCATGGACCGTGGCAACTGCAATACTCGGCGATAGTTGTCAAGGAGGCACAGTATGCGAGGACGTCGGAAGCGTCGGGTCATCGTGGCGGCGGGGCTTGCCACGCTGGTGTTGGCGGCGGGTTGTACCGGTCTCGGGGTCGAGGTGCCGAGCGGCTCGGTGAGCGAGTCGTCGGCTCCTGCTGTGACTGAGCCGCCGTCGGAGTCCGAGTCTGCGCCGATGTCGGAGTCGCCGGCGCCCAGCGAGACGCCGTCGAGCGGGGCACCGTCGACCAGCGGCGAGCCCCCGCTGCCGATCAAGGAGGGGTTCGACCTGTCGGACCCGGCGTGGGGCAAGGTGAAGCCTCCAGCCGTGATGCAGGGCATCTCGAATGCCGGTCTCCATCCCAAGATTCCGGACGACCTGAGCGGTGGCTACAAGCTCGCTGGCGCTGAGCAGCCCGCGGAAGGCGAGGGGCGGCTGGAGTACAAGCGCGAGGGTGACTCGGGGTTCCTGCAGATCCGGTTGAAGGGGGATCCGACGTTTCCGCCGGCGGGCTGGTCGACGGCGGTGTCGACGATGACCAACCCGCGTCCGATCGGCGCGAAGATCTGTTACGAGTGGGAGGGGTCGGGGGTGGCGAGCTGCATGGCGTTCACCGAGGACATCTTCTTCCACGCCACCTACGGTGGCATCCCCGAGGAGATGAACGTAGACCAGCTTGCACCGCTCCTAGATGAGTTCGTTCGCAAGTATGCGAACCGCTAGGCCCGACTGACATCTGGCACCGACTCTTGGGTGTTCAGGAGCCCAGGACTGTGATCTCGCCGTGAGGTGCCCCACCTAGCCGTCGGGCCCGCGAGAGCGTCGACCGCTGAGCCGAGAGCTTGCAATACTCGGCGGTAGTCGTCGAGGAGGCACAGTATGCAAGGACGTCGGAAGAGTCGGGTCATCGTGGCGGCGGGGCTTGCCACGCTGGTGTTGGCGGCGGGTTGTACCGGTCTCGGGGTGGAGGTGCCGAGCGGCCCGGCGAGTGAGTCGTCGGCGCCTGCTGTGACTGAGCCGCCGTCGGAGTCCGAGTCTGCGCCGATGTCGGAGTCGCCGACGCCGAGCGAAACGCCGTCGAGTGAGACGCCGACGTCGAGCGGGGAGCCGCCGGTGCCGATCAAGGAGGGCTTCGACCTCTCCGACCCCGGCTGGCGCGGCGTGACCCCGCCCGTGGTCATGCAAGGCCTGGAGGCGTTGGGAGCCAAGGGCGAGCCGCCGATGACGCTGACCGGCGGCTACAAGCTCACCTACTACCAGCAGCCCCGCAGCGGCGTCATCGAAGGCCAGTACAAGCGGGAGGGTGACATCGGCTATCTGGTGATCAGGCTGGACGATTCGAAGACGTTTCCTCCGCCCGCTTGGGGCACGGTCGTGTCGACGATGACCAACCCGCGCCCGGTGGGCGTGAGTCTGTGCTTCGAGTGGCTGGTTGCTGGCTCCGCTGGGTGCATGGCGCTCACGGAGGACATCAAGTTCGAGGCTCGCTACGAGGGCGTGCCCCAGGAGATGACCGTCGAACAGCAGGAGCCGCTGCTCGAGGAGTTCATTCGACACTTCGCGAAGAAGTAGCGCTCAGGAGCCCTGGACACTGATCTCGCCGATCTTCGCCTGGTAGCCGCCGTCGACGGGCGGCAGCGACGAGATGTAGACCAGCAGGTACCGCGTCTTCACCGCCTGCGACGGCGTCAGCTCGAGCGTGCCGGCGGGCGCCGCGGATGGCGCGACCACGGCGGTCCAGTCCTTCTGCGTCTTCATGGACGCCTGCTCGCCCTTCGGGGTGCGCAGCTCGACGGTCGTGTTGCCCTTGCCCTGCAGCAGCACGGAGACCTTCGAGACCGACCGTGCCTCGCCGAGGTCGACGACGATGCCCACGCCGGGCTTCTGCCCGCCCATGTTGGGGCGGCGCAGGTAGCGCATGGTGGTCCAGGCGGTGTCCTCCTTGCCGTCGTGGACGTTGCCGACGAGGTTCGGGAACTCCTCGTCGTTGCCGCCGTCGGCCTCCGGGTCGAAGTCGGTCACCGTCGCGATCGTGAGGGCCGAGCCGTCGGCCGACGGGGCACCCTCCGCCGTCGAGGTGCTCGGCGATGGCGAGCCCGATGGGCTGGCCGTGTCCCCACGGCCGCCGCGGATCGCCACGGTCAGCAGCCCCACCACCAGCGACAGCACCGCCAGCACCACGAGCACCCACAGCACCAGACGGGGGCGGTCCGCTCGACGCTCCACCACGAAGTCGTCGCGCTCGTCGTCGCGCGTGGCCTCGAGGGCGTCGTCGACGACGATGGGCTGTACGCGAGTCTGCGGGCCGTCGTCGACGAGCAGCGCCGGCTGTGCGCGGGGCGCGGGGGCGTCGTCGGCGACGGGCGGGGCGGGGCGCGGACGGCTCGCCTGCGCCCGGCCGGCCAGCCCCATCTTCGACTCGAGCGCGCTGTGACCGTCCTCCTCCGGGAGCGCGGCGATGAGGGCCTGCATCGACGGGATCGATCCGGCGAACGCGCCCTCCCACACGGGGCTGAGCGCGAAGCCGGGGGCGGACTCGTCGAGGTCCTCGCTCCAGCGGCCGGTCTGCGAGGCGCGCAGGATCAGCGCCAGCGCGACGACGTCGGCCTGCTCCCGCTGGCTCCAGGCGAGCGGCCCGGCCGCACCCTCCAGGACGGCTGCGGTGCCGAAGCCGACGATGCGCACGGCCCCGTTGCGGGTGATGAGGATGTGCTCCGGGTCGAGCCGCTCATGGAAGAGGCCCTGCGCGTGCATCGTCGCCAGCGCGTCGGCCACCTCCCGAGCGACGTAGGCGGCCTCCTTGGCGCCGAGCGGCTCCTGCTCGAGCAGCTCGCCAAGGGTGCGACCCGGCGAGTGCTCGGAGATGACGTAGACGCCGTCGTCGAAGCGGGCCACGTCGAGCACGCGCAGGAAGCGCGAGTTGGTGGCGGCCGCGCCGCGCTGGGCGGCGCCGAAGAGCGCCTCGGCGCGCGGGTGGTCGTCGGACATGAGGTGCGCGACGACGTCGCGCGACAACACCTGGTCGTGCGCCAGCCACGTCTCGCACGACGGCATCGCCAGCATGCGCCGGACGAGCTCGTAGCGCACGCCGAGCACCATGCCCGGTTCGCCGATCGGGGAACCCGTCTCGACCACCTCGGTGGCCTCCTCGGCGTCGCCCCCCGCGTGGAGCACCACCGGCGTCGACCACTCGCCGGAGGGCTCGTCCGGGGCGTCGTCGGGGTGTGCGGCAGGGCCCGGATCCGCAGGCGGCGTGGCCGCGGGCGGCGTGGGCGCGGTTGCGGGCTCGGGCTTGCGGAAGAGGGCGTCGTCGTCGAAGTCGCCGGGGAACAGCGCCCTCGGGCGGATCAGGGTGGGGGGGTCGTCGTCGTAGTCCGTCGGTACGCGCGGGACCTCGACGATGGCGTCCTCGTCGCGGTCGGCCTCCTTCTCGCCGACGGCAGCGCTCGCCTTCCCGCGGCGGGCGCGCAGCAGGGTGGACAGGTTGCGCATCTCGCGGATCCGCAGGAGCTTGCCGATCGCGAGCGTCGAGCCGAGGATCAGCAGCCCACCGGCGACGACGACCAGCAGGTTCATCCACAAGGATCCCCCGTCGCCCAACAGCCAGCGCTGCAGCCCGAACGCGAGCAGTGCGCCGGGCAGCGCGCCCAGCATGAGCCGCACGATGTGCATCGCGAGTTCGTCGCCTCGCAGGTCGGGCAGCCTCCGACGAAGGAAGCGCCACGAGACGAAGACGCCGACGAGGTAGGCCAGCGAGTAGGCGAGGGCCAGCATCGGGGCCACCAGCGTCGCCCGGCCCGTGGCGGCGACGAGCGCGAGGGCCGCGAGGGCGTTGGTGCCGGCGATGCCGATCTGCAGCAGGAAGGGAGTCTTCGTGTCCTCCAGCGCGTAGTAGGTGCGCAGGCAGATGAACTGCACCGTGAACGGGATGAGGCCGATCGCGAACGCCATGAGCGTCCACCCCACCCACACCGAGTCGCCCGAGCCGCGCCCCAGACCGAACAGCAGGTTCGCCGTCGGCAGGCCGAGCGCGAGGAACACCGCCGTCGAGGGGACGAGGAAGATCAGCGCGAGCCGGGCCGTCTTCATCATCTCCTGCGCGACCCCGCGACGGTCGCCGTCGGCGGCCAGACGGGAGGCGCTGGAGAGCATCGCCGTGGTGAGCGAGGTCGTCACCAGCGAGTGCGGCAGGATCCACAGCAGGTGGGCGGTGCTGTACACGTTGACGCCGGCGCCCGTGCCGTCGACGGTGGCGGTGCTGGCGAGGCGCTGGACGACGATGAGGGTGAGCTGGTTGACCGCGACGAACCCCAACGTCCACTTGGTCAGGGAGAACGTGTGCCTGAGGCCGGTGCCCTTCAAATCGAAGCGCGGCCGCAGCTTGAATCCCACCCGCTTCAGGAACGGCAGCAGGACGAGCGTCTGCGCGGCGATGCCGAAGGTGGAGCCGAGCCCCAGCAGCAGGATCTGGGGGTTGGTGAACGCGACGGACTTGTCGCCGTCGTTGCCCCACACGACGAAATAGATGCTGAGGACCAGGATGGAGATGACGTTGTTGGCGATCGGGGCCCACATCATCGGGCCGAACTTGTCGCGCGCGTTGAGCACCTGCGCCAGCAGGAAGAACGCCCCGTAGAAGAAGATCTGCGGCAGCGTGAGGTACGTGAGCGCGACGAGCGACGCGTATTGGGAAGCGAGCTCGGGGCCGCGCCAGGCCGCGTCGGTGTAGAGCATCGTGATGATGGGCGTCGCCGCAGTGATGACGATGGCGACGACGCCGACGATCAGCAGGAATGCCGTCATGATGCGGTTGGTGTATGCCTCACCGCCGTCGGGGTCGTGCTTGATCGCGCGCACGATCTGCGGCACGAGCACCGTGTTGAGCGCGCCGCCGGCGAAGAGGATGTAGAGCGCGTTCGGGACCATCGTGGCGATGCTCAGGATGTCCACTTGGCGGGTGCCATTGCCGAGGATGAACGCGATGAGCATCACGCGCACCATGCCGAGGATGCGCGAGATCAACGTCCCCGAGGCCATGATGGCGCTCGCGGACAGGAGCTTCCGGGTGCTACTGACCTGACTCACTGTGCTCCTTGCCTCGCTCCCTCTGGACCGCGCGGATGCGCAAGACGGTGCCGCCCAAGACGACGACTCCGGAAACGATGATGATGATCCAGCCCACGCGCCCGAACTCCGTGGCGGTGATCTCGATGGGGGTGTCGGGGGAGAGGCGGGTGCCGTCGACCGCCTCGAGGTGCGCGTGCACCACGGTCACGCCGTTCGCGGTGGCGTGTGGGGAGACCTGCAGGGTGAGGGACTCGCCCGGTGCGACGCGCACGACGTCGCTGTCGGGGACCTCCATGCGCAGCGGGTTGTCGGACGTGAACGCCACCTTGACGTGGACGGCCACGCCCGTCTTGTTGGTGATGGTGGTGGGGAAGTTGCTCTCGCGCTGGCCCATGACGAACGCAGGGGACGCCTGGAAGGAGATCCCGGCGGCGTCGAACGTGAGCGCCGGCGACGACCGGACGTAGGCGAGCGCCGAGGCCTCGTCGGGGAAGTCCGCGCTGTAGGCCGCCATCCGCAGCGGGCGCAGGTCGGTGGCGACGTCGTCGCCCCCGGTGGTGAGGACGGCCCGCAGCGGCGTGCGCGCCTCGGCCACCTCGAATGCCCGGTCCACGGCGGACCAGCGGGCGCCGGGGGTGGTCGTCGGGGTCTGCCCGCGGGCGGGTGAGACGGGCAAGCCCGCGACGGGGTCCCACTCGTGGCCGGAGTCGACGACGAACCACCGCTCGCCGCCGCTGGCCGCGACGGGGACCAGCGCCCCGGCGAAGCCCGAGTCTCGCGCGGTCAGGGCGCGCGCCTGCCCGGCATCGGCGGCGAACGCCACGAGCGGCGCCTCGGCCAGCGGTTCGGGGGTCAACTCGTCGGACCAGGCGACGAGGTTGGCGCGAAGGTCGTCGGGCAGGCGCGGCAGGCTCGGATTGCCGACGGCGAGTCGTCGGAGTGCGCCCTTCTCATGGAGGGCGTCGACCCGCTCGACGAAGTCCTGTGCGATGGCGCTCGGCTCGCGCGTCGCGGTGGCCAGGCGTTGGGCGGCGTCGTAGACCATCGGGTCGATCACCGCGAGGGCGCCGGGCCGCTCGGCTCGCGCGAGGGCCTCGGTCAGCGGACCCTCGATCGCGGTGGCCAGCTCCGTGGGCACCCGCTCGGAGTCCGGTGTGGGCTTGGACTCGGAGCTCAGCACGACGACGTCGCCGCCGGTGAACGTCGAGCCCTCGTGGGGCAGCACGAGGCGTTGGGAGGAGACGTCCAGCGTCGGGAGCTGCGGCTGCGCGGGTGCGTCCCCGGCGTCCGCCCGGGCCTGGATGCGCACGCCGACGATCGTCGCCAGCTCCTCGTCGCTCGCGCCCAGCGCGCCGACCGGGGCGGTGACGGAGAACGGCACGGTGGCGCCCGGGGCGAGCGTCGCGTCCGGGAGGAGCGCGGTGGCCGGCTGGGCGGCGGTGGGGCTCTGCGACGCGGCATCCAGCTCGGCGGAGATCCTCTCGAAGGATGTCAGCGGCGCACCCACGTGCCACACCTGGGCGCTGAGCCCGCCGAGCGCGATGGGGGAGGTGTTGGTGAAAGTGCCCGAGATGGTGAGCGTCGCCGTCGTCGCCGCAGGATCGAGGATGGTGCTGCTCACCGACGTGACGTTCACGGTGCCGGAGGGCGCATCGTCGCCCCGGGCCGGGCTGAACCCGACCACCGCCAGGGCCAGCGCCAGCACGGCTGCAAGCAGGGCCTCGGCGCGAGTCACCGTTTCATCGTAGTGGCGCGCACGGCGTTCGCCCCGGTACGACTCAGCGGGGGCGGCGATTCGATGTCGGCGACGACACCCTCGCCGTGGGCGTAGGGCCGGGGCCGGGGCCTCGCCGTTGGCCGGGTCAGCTGCGGGCGGCCCACCAGTCGAGCAGCAGCGTGCGCGCGGCGTCCTCGTCGAGGGGGCCGTGCTCGATGCGGTGCTCCAGCAGGAAGCGGTACGCCTCGCCGACGACGGGGCCCGGCTCGATGCCGAGGACCTCCATGATCTGTGCCCCGTCGAGGTGGGGGCGCATGGCGTCGAGCTCCTCCTGGCTGGCGAGCTCGTCGATGCGCCACTCCAGCTCATCGTAGGCTCTCCGCAGCCGGGTCGCCTTCGCCTTGTTGCGTGTGGTGCAGTCGGCGCGCGTGAGGATGTGGAGGTGTTCGAGCTCGTCGCCGGCGTCGCGCACGTAGCGGCGCACCGCCGAGTCGGTCCACGCGCCGTCGGCGTAGCCGTGGAAGCGCAGGTGCAGCTCGATCAGCTTGCACACCGACTTGATGACCGTACCGGGGAAGCTCAGCTCGCGCAGGCGTCGCTTCGCCATCTTCGCGCCGACGACGTCGTGGTGGTGGAAGGTGACCTTCGACCCCTCGAAGCGCCGCGTGGCGGGCTTGCCGATGTCGTGCAGCAGCGCGGCGAGCCGGTTGACGATGTCGGGCTCGTGGCCGCGCGCCTTCTCCAAGTCGATCGCCTGGTCGAGGACGGTGAGCGAGTGCTCGTAGACGTCCTTGTGGCGGTGGTGTTCGTCGCGCTCCAGCCGGAGCGCGGGCAGCTCCGGCAGGAAGTGGTCGGCCAGGCCCGTCTCGACGAGCAGGTTCAGCCCCGCGCGGGGCCGGTCGGTGAGCAGCAGGCCCGTCAGCTCGCCCTGGATGCGCTCGACGGACACGATCGAGATCCGCTCCGCCATCCCCTTCATCGCCGCGACGACGTCGGTGGCGACATGGAAGCCCAGCCTCGACGAGAACCTCGCGGCCCGCAGCATCCGCAGGGGGTCGTCGGAGAACGACACCTCCGGCGCCGCGGGCGTGCGCAGGATGCCGGCGGCGAGATCCTGGAGACCGCCGTGCGGGTCGACGAACTTGCGCGTGGCGACGTCGATGGCCATCGCGTTGACGGTGAAGTCGCGGCGGATGAGATCGTCGACGATCGAGTCGCCGAACGCGACGACGGGCTTCCGGGTGTGCTCCTCGTAGGCGTCCGCGCGGAAGGTGGTGACCTCGATCTGCCAATCCGTGCCCTCGGAGCGCTTCATCGCGCCGATGGTGCCGAAATCCTTGCCGACGTCCCACGTCGACGCGGTGAACTGCTTGAGGAGGCGGTGCGTCTCGTCGGGGCGCGCGGACGTGGTGAAGTCCAGGTCGTGGCCCAGCCGGCCCAGCAGGGCGTCGCGCACCGAGCCGCCGACGAGGTAGAGCTCGTGCCCGGCGCCGCGGAAGAGGTGCCCCAGCTCGTCGATGACCGGCGCGATGCGCAGGAGATGCTGCATGGCGTTGTTCTGGGCCTGGGTCAAGCTGGGCACGGCGCGGAAGTCTACCCGATCCGCACCGATGTCGGGCCCCTGCGAGCCGGCGCGGCCGACGTCGCCGGCGTGTCCCTGCGACGAGGGCCCCGGTCATCCCCCTACAATCCCCCCGACTTGCTGGCGTTGCCCCTCGATCCGTGGTGGAATGGGGCTCGTGCGCATCAAGCAGGGGATCGCCGCAATCGTCGCGGCGACGGTGATGGCCGGGGGAGTGGCGATCTGCACGGCAGCGTCCTCGCCCCGCGACACGGCCGTCCCCGTCGAGCGCCAGCCGGAGCGGGCCAGCCGCGCCCAGGAGCCGTCGGCGGCCCCCACCGCGCGCGCGGCCGAGCCCACCGCGGCGCTCACCCCGGTGCGGCTTCCCGCGGCCGCGATGATGCCCACCTTCACCTACCCGGAGGACTTCTTCCTGCCGCGGCCCGTCAGCCGCGAGGCCTACTACGACCCGTCGCTCGGTCACGCCGGCATCGCGGGCGACGGCACCCTCGCCATCCCGGTCAACGGGCGCCGCACGTCGCCGTTCGGAATGCGCTTCCACCCCGTCCTGTTCGTCTACAAACTGCACACCGGCCTGGACTTCGCGGCCCCCTGCGGCACGCCCATCGGGGCCGCCGCCGACGGGCGCGTCACCAGGGTCGGCTGGGCTGGCGGCAATGGCTTCATGGTCACCGTGAGCCACGGGCAGATCGCCGGCTACGACGTCGTCACCAACTACGCGCACCTCTCGTCGGCCGGAGTCCGGGTGGGCGATGTCGTCAGGCGCCAGCAGGGCATCGGACGGGTGGGCAACACCGGCTATTCGACGGGCTGCCACCTGCACTTCGAGGTGCTGGCCGACGGGCAGTACACGGATCCCGCGTCGTGGCTCGGCAAGGGCGGCGTGATCGTCTTCGCCGACGGCATGGCCGAGTTCGGGCCCGGCCCCGAGCCCTCCGGCAGCGCGTCGCCCTCCGACGTCCCCAGCGAGAGCCCCGGCCCGCAGACGACCGACGGTGCCCCGTCGGGGGCCGCCAGCGCGACGGCGCCGGTGACGCCCGTCGAGGGAGCCACCGACGAGTCGCCCGCGCCCTCGCCCACCGGCGGCTCCCCCGACTCCACTCCCAGCGCCACGGAGAGCCCGACGCCCACGCCGACGCCGAGCGACGAACCCACCCCGACACCCACCCCCACCCCGAGCGCGACGGCGACGCCGACCCCGACGGGGACCCCGACCGAGACGCCCGCCTCGCCCGCGGATCGGAGGCAGGCATCGCCCGGCCCAAGCGACGGGTCAGGCGACGACCAGCCGCCCGGCTGAGCGTCCGGGCGTCGCCCCCCGCGCGTGCTGCGCGGCCGCCGTCGCCGCCGGGGGTAGGGTCGTCGCCGATGGAACCCACGCTCGCCCACCTCACCTCCCAGCTCGCCCGCAGCGGCGTCGTGCTGCTCGTGGCGCTCGTCGCCCGCATCCTCATCCGCCTGGCCATCCGCAACTTCGAGCGCGTCCTGCTGTCGCGCCGCGCGGAGCAGGTGCTGCGCGCCACGACCAGGCCGGAGTCGATCGTCGCGAGCGAGCAGAGCCGACGGGAGACCCGCCACCGTCAGCGCGTCGAGACGCTGGCATCGATCCTGCGCAACTCCACCGACGTCGTGCTGGTGCTGGTCACGCTGTTCACCATCCTGGCGATCTTCGACGTGCCCATGGCGCCCATCATCACCTCGGCGGGCATCGGCGGGGTGGCGCTCGGCTTCGGCGCGCAGTCGCTGGTGAAGGACTATCTCTCCGGCATCTTCATGCTCGCCGAGGACCAGTTCGGCGTCGGGGACGTCATCACCGTCGGGGACGTGACGGGCACCGTCGAGGAGGTCACGTTGCGCGTGACGCGGGTGCGGGCCGCCTCGGGCACCATCTGGTACCTGCGCAACGGCGAGATCCTCACCCTCGGCAACCTCTCCCAGTCGAACAATTCCACCATCGTCAACGTGCTCATCGCGCCCGACGAGGACCCCGCCCGGGCCGCTGAGGTGGTGCAGGGCGCCGTCGCGGGCATGCAGGACGAGGAGGCGTTCGCCGGGGCACTGTTGGAGGAGCCGACCGTGATGGGTGTCGGGGACGTGGACCAGTACGCGATCACGCTGCAGGTGCAGGTGACGGCGCTGCCCAACCAGCAGTGGGCACCCCTGCGGGAGGTGCGGGCCAGGGCCCAGCGGGCGCTCGTCGAGGCGGGCATCCGTGGGCCGCTCCTGCCCGGCGGTGGCCGCAGCGAGTGACGTCGCGGCGCCGGCGGCCGGATCAGGCCTAGACGTCGGACAACGCTATCAACAGGCTCGTGAGCAGGGCCTCGTCCACGTCCTGCGCCTCGGAGGGGTGGAAGAACACCGCGTGGCACAGCTCGACGACGGTGTGCGTCGGCAGCCGGAAACGGATGCCGGTGCGGGCGCTGACGTCGTCGAGTGCGGCGTCGATGGCGGGACGCGTCTCGGCCTCCAGCCGCGCCAGCCGGTCGGCGAGTTCGGGGCTGCGCTGGGCGCGCACCCGCACCTCCAGCATGGTGCGACGGAAGTTGGCCGTCGGGCCCAGGGCGCGGAAGAACGACGGGAGGGCCTCGCGGAACGCCCAGTCGGGGCCGGCCCCCTCGTCGGGCACGGCGATCGCCTGCAGGCCGGCCATCGCCTGCTCGCCGTAGAGCTCGAGGATGGCGATGCAGACGTCGTCCTTGGACGAGAAGTTGGAGTAGAACGCGCCCCGGGTGAAACCGGCGCGCACGCAGAGGTGCTCGACGCTGGTGGCGTCGATGCCGCGCTCGCCGAACTCGGCGATGGCCGCGTGGATCAGCCGGGTGCGCGTCGCCTCACGTCGGGGGGTGGTCTCAGGCATCGGTCCTCCGAGGGCAACTGTAGTGCCTTGGATACAGAAGTGTATGCTGGGTGCGGATTCAATCCTGTATCGAGATTGGGGTGGCGATGTCCTCAGCCCTGTACGCGCTCGGCCGTTGGTGTTTCGACAACGGCAGGAAGGTGCTCGCGATCTGGCTCGTCGTCGCGGCCGTCCTGGGCGGCGCGGGGTTCTTGCTGCAGGGCAAGTTCAACAACGAGTTCGAGATCCCGGGCTCGTCGTCGCAGGAGGCCCTGCAACGCCTCAACATGACGTTCCCGCAAGGGGCGGCGTTGACCGCCACCGCCGTGATCGTCGTGCCCGAGGGCCAGGACATCGACGCGCTGCAGGACACCGTCGAGCCGCTGCTGGACGAGTTCAAGGAGAGCCCCATCGTCGACGACGTCCGCTCGCCCTGGTTCGAGTACGTCTCGGGGCAGACGTCACCCGACCACCGCGCCGCGCTGGCCACGCTCACCCTCACCGTCACGCAGTCGCCCACGCAGGCGGAGCTCGACACCATCCTCGCGGCCGCGGACCGCATCGCCGCGCAACTGCCCGAAGGCACCGAGATCCGCATGGGCGGGCAGGCCTTCGAGATCGAGCTGCCGCACCTGTCCGTCGTCGAGGTCTTCGGCGTGGTGCTGTCGTTCATCGTCTTGTGGGTGATGCTCGGCTCCGCGCTCACGGCGATGGTGCCCATCTTCACGGCGCTGCTGGGCGTCGGGCTCGCGATGGCGATCATGCTGGGGGCGACGAGCATCATCGACATCAACTCGGTCACCCCCATGCTCGCGGTCATGCTGGGTCTTGCCGTCGGCATCGACTACGCCCTGTTCATCTTCTCCCGGCACCGCGACCAGCTCCGCGACGGCATGGCCGCCGACGAGTCCATGGCCCGGGCCATCGGCACCGCGGGCACGGCCGTCGTGTTCGCCGGCGTCGTCAACGCCATCGCGCTGTCGGGGCTGGCCGTCGCGGGCATCCCGTTCCTCACCATCATGGGCATCTTCGCCTCCATCGCGGTCGCGTTCGCCGTCGCCATCGCGCTCACCCTGCTGCCGGCCTTCGGCGGCTTCCTGGGCGAACGCATGCGCCCCAAGGCCGTGAGGCGAGCAGGTGCCGCCGACGGGGCCCAGCCCGACGAGGCCGCCGGCGCCGACGGCACCGACCGCGCGCCTGCGGAGCGCCGCAAGGGCATCTTCCACTGGTGGGTGGGCGTGACGACGACGCGGCCCGTCGCGACGATCGTCGCCGTCATCGCGCTCCTCGGCGCCTTGTCGCTGCCGACGCTGAACCTCGTGCTCTCGCTGCCCAACGCCGGGCAGGGAGCCCCGGATCGCCCGTCGCGGCAGGCCTACGACCTCATCAGTGAGCACTTCGGCGACGGCTACAACGCGCCGCTGGTGGTCACGGCGGGGATCATCGAGTCGACGGATCCCCTCGGCCTGATCGACGAGCTGGTGGCCGACGTCGAGGCCGTCGAGGGCGTGCAGCAGGTGGTGATGGCCGTGCCCAACACCAACGCGGACACGGCCCTGATCCAGCTCGTCCCGACGACCGCCACGGACGACCCGGAGACGGTGCGCACCGTCGAGCGGCTGCGCGAGGTCACCGACGGCTGGCTCGACAGCCGCGGCATCGAGGCCAACGTCACCGGCTTCACCGCCGTGCAGCTCGACGTCACCAACAAGCTGAGCAACGCCGTCATCCCGTTCGTGGTGCTCGTCGTGGGACTGTCGCTGGTGCTGCTGGCCGCGGTGTTCCGCTCGGTGTGGGTGCCGATCAAGACCGCCGTCGGCTTCCTGCTGAGCGTCGGTGGCGCGTTCGGCGCGACGCAGCTCGTGTTCAACGAGGGCTGGCTGCGCCAGGTCATCAACCTCGAGAAGCCCGAGGCCATCATCTCCTTCATGCCCATCCTGCTCATCGGCATCCTCTTCGGCCTCGCGATGGACTACGAGATCTTCATCGGTTCCCGCATCCGCGAGGAGTACGCGCACGGCAAGCCCGCGATGCAGGCCATCCGCGACGGCTTCGTCGCCTCCGGCCCCGTGGTGACAGCGGCGGCGCTGGTGATGTTCGCCGTGTTCGCGTTCTTCGTGCCGGCGGGCATGATGGCCATCAAGCAGATCGCGTTCGGGCTCGCGATCGGCGTGGTCATCGACGCGTTCCTGGTGCGCATGACATTCGTGCCCGCCGTGCTGGCCCTGCTGGGCGACCGCGCGTGGTGGATGCCGAAGTGGCTCGACAAGGCCCTTCCCGTGTTCGACATGGAGGGTGAGGCGCTCACCAAGCAGCTCGCGCTGGCCGACTGGCCCGGCACGGACGCGCTCCTGCACGCGGAGGAGGTCACCGTCGAGGGCCTGCTGCCGCCGACGTCGTTCACGCTGCGCCCGGGCGAGGTGAAGGCCATCGTCGGGCCTGTCGGGACGCGCGCCGCGGCGGCGCTGGCGCTCACGGGGAGGCTGGAGACGGAGTCCGGCCGGGCCCGCGTCGTCGGCGCCCTGCTGCCGGAGGGGGCTTCCGCCGTGCGACGGCGGACGGGCTACATCGACCTCGCGAAGGTGCCCGACGTGACCGCCGCGATCGAACGGCTGCGCCCGAAGCCCGGCCACGTGTGGTTCATCGACTCGATCGGCGCCGTGGCCGCGGAGTCCGAGCGCGACGCGCTCCTGCGGCTCGTCGAGTCCGCGCGCGCCGACGGCACGTTCGCGCTCGTGTGCATGGCGAGCCGGGATGCCGCCGTCACCGTCGTCACCCCGGATGAGATCGTCCGGGTCACCGAGCCCATCACCGAGGGGAGCCTGGCATGAGGCCGGAGGGAATCAAGACCGGACGCAAGACGTCGTGGGCGGCGCTCGTCGCGCTGTTCCTGGCGCCGCTGCTGATCGTCGGGGCGCTGCTCGGGCTGGCCGGCGGCGCCGACGACGAGCGCATCACCGCCGCGATCGTCAACCTCGACGAGGGCACGGAGGTCCAGGGGCAGTTCGTGCCGATGGGCCGCCAGCTCGGCGCCGAGATGATCGGCCGTGACGGCGACAACATCCGCTGGATCCTCGCCGACGAGCAGCGCGGCGCCGAGCGGCTGCGCACCGGCGAGTACGCGGCCGTCGTGACCATCCCGAAGGACTTCTCCGAGCGCGTGATGTCGTTCTCGGCCAACGACGCCGCGACTGCTGAGAAGGCCAACGTGCAGATCGCGGTGAGCCGCAACGCGCCCGCGTTCGACGGCGACTTGCCGCAGGAGATCGCGCGAATCGCGATGGAGTCCCTCAACGACACGCTCACCGGCCAATACCTGGACGGCATCTACAAGGGCTTCAACGAGGTGGGCGTCCAATTCCAGCAGATCGTCGACGGGGCCGAGCAGCTCCACGACGGGGCCGGTCAGCTCACCGACGGGCTCGGCCAGGCCACCGACGGGGCGGCGCAGCTCGCCGACGGCATGGACCAGCTCACCGCAGCCGCGGGCCCGATCACCTCGGGCGGCGAGCAGCTCGTCGCGGGCGGGTCGGAGGTGACGTCGGGGGCGTCGCAGCTTGCCGACGGCGCCAGCGAGCTCGACGCCGGAGTGCAGCAGATGGCCGCCCAGATGCCGCAGCTCACGTCGGGCGTGCAGCAGCTCGTCGACGGAGCCAACCAGCTCCTGCCGCGTGTGGGTGAGTACACCGACGGCGCCCAGCAGGTCGTCGGCGGCGTCGACCAGCTCCGCAGCGGACTCGACCAGATGGTGACCGGCATCGACGCAGGCACGGCCGACCTGGCCCAGCTGCGTCAGCTCGCCGACGGCGCCCAGCAGGTGGCTGACGGCGTCGACCAGCTCGTGACCCCGCTCGAACAGCTCGACGGGATCATCACCGACGACATGATCGCCCAAGCGAAGGCGTTGCGGACGCAGATCGGCGACTTCGCCGAGTTCGTCGAGGGCCTCGAGGCGCAACTGCAGGGATACGCCGACGGCTCCCTCCCGTTGCCGATGCAGGTCACCGACGCCGCCGCCCAGCTCAAGGCCAGCTTCCGTTGCACCGTCGAGGACCCGCAGGCCTGTGAACAGCAGCGGGCCGCGTTCGAGGAGGGCGTCGACCAGGCGCTCAGCCTCGGCTTCCGGCAGGGCGCCCAGCGCGGGCTGGCGTTGCTGCACGGTACCGACCCCGCCACAGGGAAGACGTACTACGAGCTGGCCGTCGCGGCCAGCGGTCAGGTCAACGCCGCCCTCGATCAGATCGTGGGCGGCCTCGAGCAGGCGCAGCAGGCGATCCCGCAGCTTCGCCTGCTGCGCGACGGCGCGCAACAGGTGGCCGACGGCGTCGACCAGGTCGCCACGCAGATGCCGGCGCAGATGGGGCAGTTGCGCGACGGGCTCGTGCAACTGCGCGACGGGGCGGCGCAGATCGTCGAGCAGTCCCAGCCGCTCGTCACCGGCGGGCGGCAGCTCGCCGACGGGGCCGACCAGCTCAACGCGGGCATCCAGCAGCTCGGCGGCCAGCTCGGTGCCCTCCCGGCGGGCGTGCGGCAGCTCGCCGACGGCACGGCGCAGCTCGCCGACGGTGCCGGGGAGCTGGGCGATGGCGTTGGGCAGTACGTCGACGGCGTCGGCCAGTTCGCCGACGGGGTGGGGCAGTACGTCGACGGCGTCGACCAGGCCGGGGCTGGTGCAGGCGACCTGGCCGACGGGATGACCCAGCTCGGCGACGGTGCCGGCGAGCTCACCGACGGCCTGGGCACGTTCGCTGACAAGCTCGCCGACGGCAAGGAGCAGTTGCCGAACTACTCGGCCTCGGACCGCGAGACGCTCGCCGACGTCGTGTCGAGCCCGATCGGCGTCGGGGACGGGCTGATGGCCCGAGGTGCGGTGCCGCTGTCGGCGATCATCCTCGTCGCGGCGCTGTGGCTGGCGTCGCTGGGCGCGTTCACGATTGCGCGGCCCGTGCCGAGCGACGTCGTGACGTCTCGACGCTCCAACCTCGTGCTGTGGCTGCGCACCACGGGCGTGCCGACGGGGATCGTCGCCGCCTCCGGTGCGGTGCTCGGGCTGGTCGGCGGCGCGTGGTGGCACATGTCCTTCGGTCGCACCGTCGGGCTGATGGCCGTCCTCGCTTTCCTCGGTGTCGTCTTCTCGCTCGCCCACCATGCGCTGACGGGCTGGCTGGGGCACGTCGGGCGCGCCATCTCGCTGGTGCTGTTGGCCGTGACGGTGGCGCTGGGGCTGAGCTCGGGCCTGCCGGGCTGGCTGGACGTCGTCGCGTCCATCTCGCCGGTGCACAGCGGGATGCTGCTCGTGCGGAGCTTCCTCGCGGGCGCCCCCGTGGTGACCTCCGTGGGGCTGATGGTGTTCGTCGGGGCGGTGATGGCGGCGCTGTCGTGGCTGGCCATCGCTGCCCGTAGGCGCCTCACCCCGGCCGCGTTCAGGCTGCACTACGCCTGAGGCAGCCTTCCGCCGGGCATCCTCGCCAGCTTCGGTGCGAACGCGGTTCGAGGACGCCCGGCGCACCGTCGGGGCGTTTCCGCGGACGGGCTGGTGGGCCTCCGGTTCTCGGAGGGGCGTCCGGAAGTGCTCGGCGTTCCCGTCGCCCTGGCGCCCCGTCGGGGTGCGGGCGCAGGTCTGCGAGCGGGCCGCCCGCGTCGCTGACCGCGAACGTAGATAACAACTTCGCAACATTTCCCGCAGAGGGGTTCCCAAGTCCGTCGTCGTATATGAAACTCGTTGCAAGAGGGGAAGCAACGGCGCTTCCCCTCCTCAACCGACACCGCTCAGAAAGAGCGTCTACGCCCTGGATGCCGCGTCCCCGTCCCGAGTCGGCGCGGCTCGGCCCACGAACGTGGCGGCGATCCCCGAGACGCAGCGGCTACGCACCGATTGGCGGGTTGGTGAAGCGGGAGTAGTGGCCTTGGAAGAGGGCGTCGATGCGGCCCGTCTCCCCGTTGCGGTGCTTGAGCACGTGGAAGAAGGCCTGGCCGCGCTCCTCGTCGGACGGGTTCTGCGTGTAGAGCTCGGGGCGGTGCAGCATGATGACGATGTCGGCGTCCTGCTCCAGCGAGCCGGATTCGCGCAGGTCGGAGAGCTGGGGCACCCCGTCCTTGCGCTGCTCGGTGTTGCGGGAGAGCTGCGAGAGGGCGATGACCGGGATCTCGAGCTCCTTCGCGAGCAGCTTGATCTGGCGGGAGAACTCGGAGACCTCGAGCTGACGCGACTCCACCTTCTTGCCCGAGCTCATGAGCTGGATGTAGTCGACGACGATGAGCTGCAGGTCGTTGCGCTGCTTGAGGCGCCGGGCCTTCGCGCGGATCTCCATCATCGTCAGGTTGGGGGAGTCGTCGATGAAGAACGGCTTGCCGGTGAGCAATACGCCCTTGTCGGTGACGCGCTGCCAGTCGGACTCGTCCATCCGGCCCGAGCCGCGCAGGCGACCGAGGTGGACCGACGCCTCGGCGGAGAGCACCTTCATCACGATCTCCGTGCGGCTCATCTCCAGCGAGAAGAAGGCCGTGGTGAGGTTGTTGTGGATGGCGGCCGAGCGGCAGATGTCGAGCGCGAACGTGGACTTGCCGACGCCCGGGCGCGCGGCGACGATCACCATCTGCCCGGCGTGGAGGCCGTTGGTGAGGCGGTCGAGCTCGACGAATCCCGTCGGCACGCCGGCGAGCGCGTCGCCGGAGGACTGGATGGCCTCCAGCTCGTCGAAGGTGGGCTCCATGAGCTCGGCGAGCGACTTGTAGTCCTCCGACGTGCGCCGCTCGGTGACCTCGTAAAGGGTCTGCTGGGCCTCGTCGACGATCTTGTCCACCTCGCCCTGCCCTTGGTAGCCGAGCTGCGCGATGCGGATCGACGCGCTCACGAGGCGCCTGAGGACCGCCTTGTCGCGGACGAGTTCGGCGTAGTAGATGGCGTTGGCGGCGACGGAGACCGACGCCAGGAGGTCGTGCAGGTAGACGGGGCCGCCCACCTTCTGCAGCTCACCCATCTTGCCGAGCTCGCCGGCGACGGTGATCGGGTCGGCGGGCTCGCCGCGTCCGAAGAGGGAGACGATGGCGTCGAAGATCGTCTCGTGGTTGGGGCGATAGAAGTCGCTGCCGCGAAGCACCTCCACGACGTCGGCGATGGCGTCCTTGCTCATCAGCATGGCCCCCAGCACGCTCTGCTCCGCCTCCAGATCCTGCGGTGGCGTCCGGTCGATCTCCGCTTCCGACATCGCTGCCTCCTCCCTTCCCGGGAACAGGCTAGGTGACGACGGCAAACCTCCGTCGTCGGGGTCTGTGGGGAAGTCTGCGGAGAACCTGTGGACAACGTGTGGACAACCCCCGCGATCGCGCGTGCAGCCTGTGGACCGACGGCGTTTCGCCCCCGTAAATCCTGTGATCAAATCGTTATAAAGGGATTCTCGGCCAAGGTTCTCCACATGCGAGCCGGTGACCGGCCGTTCACCTCTCGGGGCCGAGGGGCGTCGTCGGGCAGCTTTGTCGACTTGCAGCCCAGGCCGCAGGGGAAACGTCACTGACAAGGAAGTATGAGAGTTTGCCGGCAAATCGCGCCGAAAGTGGCGTGTCGTCGGGGAGACGTGCTATGGGCCGTCGTTCACCCGTTGTTCGCTTGGGGTTTCCCGTCGAAACCGAGGTTTTCCACAGGGGGTGTGGGCAATCTGGGGAAAAGGGGGGACGCCGGGGGTGGGTCTTGATTCCATACCCTACGGGGGTATAGTACGAGCAAGGAGGTCACCCACATGCCCCAAGCCCACGGCTACACCCACGACAAGGACGCCTACCTTCGACGGCTCAAGCTCGTCGAAGGGCAGGTCCGCGGCGTGCACCGGATGGTCGAGCAGGACCAGTACTGCATCGACATCCTCACGCAGATCTCCGCGGTCCAGTCCGCGTTGCAGGCCGTCGCGCTCGGGCTGCTGGAAGACCACCTCGGGCACTGCGTCGCGCACGCCATCCAGCACGGCGGCGAGGAGGCCGACGCCAAACTCGCCGAAGCCACCGCCGCCATCCGCCGGCTCGCCCGCTAGCCCATCCCACCCCCACCACCGGCAAGGAGCCCCCATGGAGACCAAGTACATCGTCACCGGCATGACCTGCGGCCACTGCGTCGCCCACGTCACCGAGGAAGTGCAGGGCGTCGACGGCGTCACCGACGTGAAGGTGCAGCTCGAGGGCGGCGAGATGATCGTCACCTCCGACGAGCAGCTCCCCCTCGAGACCATCGCCCAGGCAGTGTCCGAGGCGGGCGACTACACGGTCGCCCTCGCCTGAGCCGAGTCGCGGCCGCGCCGGGGGTCGACGTCGGCCCTCGGCCCCGCCGCCCCCGGCACATCGCCAAGCCCGACGCGCCCCGTCGGCATCCACACGCCGCCCGCGCGGCGAACCAGAAGAAGGAACCATGCTCACCCAGCTCGACATCCAGGGGATGACGTGCGCCTCGTGCGCGGCGCGCATCGAGAAGAAGCTCAACAAGGTCGACGGCGTCCAGGCCAGCGTCAACTACGCCACCGAGCGGGCCACCGTCGAGGCGCCGGAGTCGATGACCCCCGAGGCGCTCATCGCCGTCGTGGAGCAGGCCGGCTACGGCGCCACGCTGCCGCAGCCAGACGCCCCCGAACGTGACGAGGCGGCCGAACTGCGCCCCCGGATGCTGCTGGCGTTCGCGCTGGGGGCGCCCGTCGTCGCGGTCTCGATGGTGCCCGCGCTGCAGTTCCCGGGCTGGCAATGGGTGGCGCTCGTCTTGTCGTCCATCGTCGTGTTCTGGTGCGGACGCGGCTTCCACAAGGCCATGTGGACCAACCTCCGCCACGGGGCGACGACGATGGACACCCTCGTCTCGCTCGGCACGCTCACCGCGATGGGCTGGTCCGTCTACGCGATGTTCTTCGGGCATGCCGGCCGCATCGGCATGACCCACCACTTCGAGCTCACGCTCTCCCAGCAGGACGCGCTGGGCTTCGTCTACTTCGAGGCGGCCGTCGCCATCATCGCGTTCCTCCTGCTCGGCCGCACCATCGAGGCGCGCGCCAAGCGCGAGTCCGGTCGAGCCATGCGCGCCCTGCTGGAGGTGGGCGCCAAGCGCGCCCGACGGCTCGTGGGCGGGCAGGAGCAGGACGTCGACGTGCGTCTGCTCAAGGAAGGCGACTTGATCGTCGTGCGCCCCGGCGAGAAGGTGGCCGCCGACGGGGAGGTCGTCGAGGGGCGTTCGGCCGTAGACCAGTCCATCCTCACCGGCGAGTCGCTGCCCGTCGAGGTGGAGCCGGGTTCGAGCGTCGTCGGGGGCGCCGTCAATACGACGGGGCGCCTCGTCGTGCGCGCCACCGCCGTCGGCGCAGACTCGCAGCTCGCGCAGATGGCGCGGCTCGTCGAAGAGGCGCAGTCGGGCAAGGCCGACGTGCAACGGCTGGCCGACAAGGTCACCAGCATCTTCGTGCCCGTCGTGCTCGGCATCGCGCTCCTGGCCTTCGTCGGGCACCTCGTCGCGGGCTCCGGATTCACGATGGCGCTGTCGGCGGGCATTGCGGTGCTCATCATCGCCTGCCCTTGCGCGCTCGGGCTCGCCACCCCGTCGGCGCTCATGGTGGGCACCGGCCGCGGGGCGGAGCTGGGCGTCGTCATCCGCGGCCCGCAGGTCCTGGAGCGTGCCCGCAAGGTGCGCACCATCCTGTTCGACAAGACCGGCACCCTGACCACCGGGCAGATGTCCGTCGCGGCCGTGGAGCCGGCGGAGGGCGTCGACGAGGCGACGTTGCTGCGCGTGGCGGCCACCGTCGAGTCCGCGAGCGAACACCCGATCGCCCGCGCCCTCGAAGGCAGCGCGACGGGCGAACTCACCGACTTCGAGAACATCCCCGGGCAGGGAGTCCGGGGCCTGGTCGACGGCATCGAGGTGTGGGCGGGCAGCGAGGCACTCGTGCGCCAGCTCGGTCTCGACGTGCCCCGCCGCGTCGCCGACGTGCTCGGCTCGGAGGTGTGGGTGGCCATGCGGCAGCGCGTCCTCGGCAGGATCGTCGTCGCGGACACCCTCAAGCCCGACGCGCGCGAGGTGGTCGCCGAACTGCGGGCCCTCGGGCTCACGCCGGTGCTGCTCTCCGGCGACAACGAGGCCACCGCACGCGCCATCGCGCAGCAGGTGGGCATCGACGACGTGCGCGCCGGCGTCACCCCGCAGGGGAAGGTGGACGTCGTGAAGGAGTTCCAGCGCGGCGGCCAGGTGGCGATGGTGGGCGACGGCGTCAACGACGCCGCGGCGCTCGCGCAGGCCGACCTGGGCATCGCGATGGGCAGCGGCACCGACGCGGCCATCGCCGCCGGCGACATCACCCTGATGCGCCACGACCTGCGGGCGGCCGTCGACGCGGTGCGGCTCTCGCGCGCCACGCTGCGCAAGATCAAGTCCAACCTGGTGTGGGCGTTCGGCTACAACACCGCGGCCATCCCGCTGGCGGCGCTCGGGTTCTTGACGCCGATGATCGCGGGCGCGGCGATGGCGTTCAGCTCGGTGTTCGTCGTACTCAACTCCCTGTTGCTGAAGTTCTTCCGCAAAAGCTGAGTGATTCTCAGGAATACTTTGGGTTTCGTTCAGGGTCGGGTTATGCTGTGCGCGTGCCCACCGGCACCGCCCCCCTCGACTGGGAGACCCACCTTGAAGAAGAAGTTGCTCGCACCCGCGCTCGCAGGCGTCACCGCACTCGCCCTCGTCGGCGGCGTCGGACTCGCCACCGCCTTGCAGACGCACGACGTCACGCTGTCCGTCGACGGCGCGGCGCGCACGCTGTCGGTGCGGGAGGACACCGTCGCGGATGTGCTCGAGCTCGAGGGCGTCGAGGTGGGCGCGCACGACGTGGTCCTTCCCGCGGCCGGCACGCAGGTCAGCGACGGGCTCGAGATCTCCGTCCAGCACGCCTACCCGCTGCAGCTCACCGTCGACGGCTCCACCCGCGAGGTGTGGACGACGGCCCGCACCGTCGGCGAAGCGCTCGGCCAGCTCAACCTCGACGACGCCGACTCCAAGCTGTCCGCCTCCCGCTCCGCCAGCATCACCCGCGACGGCCTCACCCTCGACGTCGTGACGGCCAAGGACGTCACCCTCGTCGCCGGCGGCAAGTCCCAGCCGGTCACCCTCGCGGGCACCGTGGCCGACCTCCTCGACGCGCAGGGCATCACCCCCGACGCCGACGACATCGTCACCCCCGCCGCCACCACCAGCCTCACCGATGGGCTCGAAGTGAAGTACGTCGCCGTCGAGGTGTCCACCTCGACGAAGGACGTCGCCATCGCGTTCGACAAGCAATCCAAGAAGACCTCCGAGCTCGACAAGGGCACCACCAAGGTGCAGACCAAGGGCGTCGACGGGCTCAAGCGCGAGACGTGGCAGACCGTCACGCACGACGGCAAGGTCGTCTCGTCGAAGAAGACTGCGGAGGAGGTCGTGAAGAAGGCCATCGACCAGGTCACCCTCGTCGGCACCAAGACCGCGCCCAAGGCCAGCTCCGACAGCAGCTCCACCACCGGCTCCTCGTCGTCCAACCTCAGCCCCGCCGTCGGCAACACCTGCAAGGCCTCCTACTACTGGGATCCGCAGCCCACCGCCAGCGGCGAACGCTTCAACACGTGGGACTTCACGGCCGCCCACAAGACGCTGCCGTTCGGCACCCGCGTCAAGGTCACCAACAAGGCCAACGGCAAGTCCACCATCGTGCGCATCAACGACCGCGGCCCCTACGTCGCCGGCCGCTGCCTCGACCTCTCCACCGCAGCCATGAAGGCCATCGGCGGCACCTCGGCCGGTGTGGTCACCGTCACGTGGGAAAAGGTGGGTTGAGCATGACTGCCACGCACGACACCCAGGCATCCCCGCAAGGCTCCCGCGGCAGGCTTCGACGCAAGCTGCTCGCCCCCGCCATCGCCGGCGCGACGGCGCTGAGCCTCGTCGGCGGCGTCGCCGCGGCCACCTGGTGGCAGACCAGCGACGTCACCCTCGACGTCGACGGCGCCACCTCGGCTCTCACCGTGCGCGACGACACCGTCGCCGAACTGCTCGAGAGCGAGGGGATCGTCGTCGGCGAGCACGACGTCGTTCTGCCCTCCCCGGACAGCCGCATCGTCGACGGGCTACAGATCTCCATCCGCTACGCCCGGCCCCTCGAGGTGAGTGTCGACGGCGCCAAGCGCACCGTGTGGACCACGGCCCGCACCGTCGACGAGGCCCTCACCTTCCTGAGCCTCAACGAGCCCGACTCCAAGCTGTCCACGTCGCGGTCCGCGACGATCGGCCGTGAGGGGCTCACGCTCGACGTGCGCACCGCGCAGGACGTCGAGCTCACCGCCGGCGGCCAGACGAAGCAGCACCGCGTCGCGGGCACCGTCGCGGACCTGCTGGCCAGCGCCGGCATCACCCCCGATGGCGATGACATCCTCACCCCCGCCGCCACCACCCAGTTGGACGACGGGCTGCGCGTGACCTTCGTCGACGTCGAGGTGACCACCACGCAGCGCGAGGTGGCCGTCGCGTTCGAGAAGAAGACCGTGAAGTCGGACAAGCTCGACAAGGGCACCTCCAAGGTCACCACCAAGGGCGTGGAGGGCCTCGCCAAGGAGACCGTCACCACCGTCGTGCACGACGGCAAGCAGGTCAGCCAGGAGGTCACCGCCAAGACGGTGCTGAAGAAGCCCGTCGCGCAGGTGACCACCGTCGGCACGCGAGTGGTCGCCGAGCCGGAGACGTCGTCCTCGTCGTCCTCGTCGTCCTCGTCCTCCTCGTCGACCCGCCGCAGCGGCACCAAGTACGACTGGATGGCCGCTGCCGGCATCGCCGAATCCGACTGGCAATACGTCGACTACATCGTCTCCAAGGAGTCCGGCTGGAACCCGAGCGCCCGCAACCCATCGAGCGGCGCCTGCGGGCTCGTCCAGGCGTTGCCCTGCTCCAAGCTCGGCCCCAACTGGAGCGACCCGGTCGTCGCGCTCAAGTGGCAGAAGTCGTATGTGCAGTCCCGCTACGGCGGTTACCGCGGCGCGTACCAGTTCTGGCTGCGCAACCACTGGTACTGAGCCCCGGGCAGGCCGAGGGCGCTCGTCGGGGCTCGGCGGCATGACCGCCGGCCGCGGGGATGCAAGGATGGGAGCATGACTTCCGCAGAGTTCGAGGCCGCCCGGGCGCGCGCCGAGGAGCTGTCCCTCAGGATCGAGGAGCATCGTCGGGCCTACTACGTCGCCGACGCCCCCACCATCTCCGACGCCGACTACGACGCGCTCGTGCACGAGCTGGAGGCGCTCGAGCGGCAGTTCCCGGAGTTGGCGAGCCAGGACTCGCCCACGCAGACGGTGGGGGGCTCCGTCGGGAAGGGGTTCCCGCCGCTGGTGCACGCGGAGCGGATGCTGTCGCTGGACAACGTGTTCAGCCTCGAGGAGCTGGCGCAGTGGCTGGAGAAGACCCAGGCCGCTGCCGGCGGCGAGGCGCGGTGGCTGTGCGAGCTGAAGATCGACGGGCTGGCGCTCAGCCTCCGCTACGAGCGCGGTGAGCTCGTGAGCGCCGCCACGCGCGGAGACGGCGTGACCGGCGAGGACGTCACCAGCAATGTGCGCCGCATCCCCGGCATTCCGCAGCGGCTCGCGGGCGGGCCGCACCCGGACGTCGTCGAGGTGCGCGGTGAGGTCTACCTCGCCAAGGCCGCATTCGACGAGCTCAACGCCGTGCTCGAGGGCCTGCGCGAGGAAGTCGTCGACGAACAGCGAGCGCGCAAGGGCTTTGACGAGGCCCGTGCGGAGGCGACGGCCAACCGTCGGTTCCCGCCCCTGGCCAACCCGCGCAATGCCGCCGCGGGGTCGCTGCGTCAGCTCATCCAGGACAAGTCCGGGCTCGACCTGCGGGCGGCCGAGGAGCGCCTGCGGAGGCTGGAGCTGATCGTCCACGGCATCGGCGCGTGGCAGCCCGAGGTGGCCACCCAATCCGAGGTCTACGAGGTGCTTCGCGGCTGGGGGCTGCCGACGAGCGCCCGTGTGGAGACGGCGTCGAGCGTCGAGGAGGTGCTCGCCTACGTCGAGCGCCACGGCGCCGCGCGGGCCGAGATCGAGCACGAGATCGACGGGGTCGTCGTGAAGGTGGACCAGCTCGCGCTGCGCCCGAGCCTCGGGACGACGTCGCGGGCCCCGCGGTGGGCGATCGCCTACAAGTACCCTCCCGAGCAGGTGCACACGAAGCTCCTCGACATCAAGGTGGGCGTGGGCCGCACGGGCAGGGCCACGCCGTACGCGGTGATGGCGCCGGTGCGGGTGGCGGGGTCGGTGGTGCGGCAGGCGACGCTGCACAACCAGGACGTCGTGAAGGCGAAGGGCGTGCTCATCGGCGACACCGTCGTGTTGCGCAAGGCGGGCGACGTCATCCCCGAAGTGCTGGGGCCCGTCGCGGAGCTGCGCGACGGGAGCGAGCGCGAGTTCGTCATGCCCACGCGGTGCCCCGAGTGCGGAGCCGAGCTTCGCCCGATGAAGGAGGGTGACGTCGACCTGCGCTGCCCCAACGCGGAATCGTGCCCGGCGCAGGTGCGGGGGCGCGTCGAGCACATCGGTTCCCGCAACGCGTTGGACGTGGAGGCCTTGGGCGAGGTGACGGCGGCGGCGCTGACGCAGCCGCAGATGCCGGCGACGCCGCCGCTGGTGACGGAGGCGGCCCTGTTCGAGCTGACCTTGGACCAGCTGGTGCCGATCGAGGTGGTCGTCACCGATGCCGAGACCGGCGAGCCGCGCGTGGATGCGGACGGGAATGCGGTGGTGAGAAGGCCGTTCAGCCGAATCGAGGGCGGGGAGCGGGTGCCCGGCGCGCAGGCGACGGTGCTGCTCGACGAGCTGGAGAAGGCCAAGTCGAAGGACCTGTGGCGGCAGCTCGTGAGCCTGAACATTCGCCATGTCGGGCCCGTCGCCGCGCGTGCGTTGGCCGACTGGTTCGGCTCCCTCGAGGCCATCGAGGCCGCGAGCGTGGAGGACCTGTCCCAGGTGGAGGGGGTGGGCCCGGTCATCGCGCAGTCCGTCGTCGACTGGCTTGAGGTCGACTGGCACCGGGAGATCATTCGGCGGTGGCGCGCGGCCGGCGTGCGGTTTGCGACGCCGGGCCATCCGGGGCCTGGCGCGGCGGTGCCCGCGGGGGGTGTGCTCGCAGGACTCACCGTCGTCGCCACCGGCACCCTGGAGGGCTACACGCGCGAGGGCGCGAAGGAAGCGATCATCGCGGCCGGCGGGAAGGCGGCGTCGTCGGTGTCGAAGAAGACTGACTTCGTCGCCGCCGGGCCGGGGGCGGGGTCCAAGCTGGCGAAGGCGGAGGAGCTCGGGATCCGGGTGTTGGACGCGGCCCAGTTCAAGGTGCTCGTCGAGCAAGGGCCGGAGGCGTTGGGGTTCTGATCCTGGTGGGTGTCCTGATCGGGTGTGGCTTGGGTGTTCCTGGCCGCTTCCGGGGTGGTCTCGGGTTTGGCCTGGTTGGAGGATGTGTTGGGTGTCGGCCCGCGGGTGGTGGGTCCCGGGTCAAGCCCAGCGGGGGTCCGGCGGGGTGCGAACCCTGAGCTCACACTCGATGGGCGGAAAGGGCCTGTTTCGGCCCTGATTCGGCATCGAGTGTGAGTTGAGGGTTAGGTGGCGGTTGATCCCCGCTGGGCGGGGGCCGAGGCGAACGCCTCGGCCCCGTGCCCGTCAGCCACCAACCCGTACAGGCGCAGCATCTCCTCGGCCTGCGACTGAACCGACCACTGACTTGCCAGTTCGATCGAGCGTTGCGACGCCTGGGCCTTCCAAGCGGGGTCGTCCAGGCGCCGGATGACACGCATCAGCGCCGCCGCGAGCGAGGCCGGAGTGGGGCGGGCGAGCTCGCCGTTGATGCCGGGTTCGAGGACGAGTTGGAGTTCGTGATCGACGGCGACGATCGGGAGGCCTGCGAGCGCGGCCTCGTGCAGGACGAGCGCCTGCGTGTCGGTCTGGCTGGGGAACGCGAACGCATCGGCCATGCCGTAGAAGGCGCCGAGGGCCTCGCGCCGCTGTTCCCCGGGCAGGATGCAGTAGCCGCGGTCGCGGGCGGCGGCGAGCCTGCGGGCGATCTTCGGGTAGCGCTGCCAGTCACCGACCACCATGAGCTGCGCGTCCGGGCGCTGGGCGGTGACGAGCTCAAAGGCGTCGACCAGCAGCGGAAGCCCCTTCTCAGGGGCGATCCGCCCGGCATACAGCACGAGCGGGCCGTCGCCGCGGGGCAGCGGGGGAGGGCCGGGCGGGAGCGGATCGACGCCGTTGGGTACGCACAGCACGCGCGCGTCGGGGGCGATCTGCAGACAGCGGTGGAGGGTCTTGGGACTGGGGGTGGTGACGAGATCGGCGCTCTCCAGCATCTTCGCGCAGAGTCCCAGCAGCGAGGCGGTGGACTTGCCGCGGTCCTCGTAGCGGATCTCAGCCGCCTTGAGGTCCTCGCCGTCGATGATGCCGCCGCGGGAGAATTTCGCGAACGACTTCAGCACCACCGTCAGCAGCGGCAGGACGGAGGCATAGTGGTCGGCGTAGGCGTCGAAGTCGGTGTGCCAGGTGAGCATCATCGGCACACCGAGGCGCTGCGCCGCCATCATGCCGAGCGCGCCGACCGTGCCGAAGCCGTGGACGTGGAGGACGTCGGGACGCAGTTGGGCAAGACGGTCGATGGTGCGCTCGAAGTGGCGACCGTTGGCCACACGGGTGGGCATGCGCGGCACCTTCACGCTCGGTAGGCGCAGCTCGGTGCGGCCCTCGCGGCCGTGGTGGGGGTTGACGCCCTTGGCGGCGGGGGCGACGACGATCACCTCGTGCCCGGCATCGAGCAGGTTGCCTTCCAACTGCTGCACCGCCACCATCAGGCCGTTCGAGCCGGGCCCGTAGTTGTCGGTGAACTGTGCCACCCTCAGTCGTCGATCCACGGTGGTCACTCTATCGACGTGGAGGTTGGGCGGTTCGAGGCGCTCAGCGTGATGACGCGGTCGCAGGCGGCCATCACCGCCTCGTCGTGCGTGATGACCAGCACCGGGTGCCGCGCCGCAGCCTCCCACACGTCGGCCATGAGGGCGGTGGCGGTGTCGTGGTCGAGGTGTTCGGTGGGTTCGTCGAGGATGATGAGGTCGCGTTCGGCGACGAGCACCCTCGCCAACGCGAGGCGCCGCCGTTCGCCCCCCGACAACGTCGAACCCTCCTCGCCGATCAGCCGATCCAGCGGCAGCGCGAGCCCGGCCCGGCGCAGGGCGGAGGCGACGTCGTCGTCGGTGGCGTCCTTGTCTCCGATGCGGACGTTCTCGGCGACGGTGGTGGCGAAGATGTGCGCGTCCTGGGCGAGGTAGCCGACGCGGCCGGCGCGCTCGACGGTGCCGGCCAGTGGCGGGATGAGGCCCATGATCGTCGCGGCGATGGTGGTCTTGCCCACCCCGGAGGGGCCGACGAGCGCCACCCGCTCCCCGGGCGCCACCGTGAGGGTGACGTGCTCCTGGACGACCGCGCCGCCGGGCCAGCCGACGGTGGCGTCGTCGAGCCGTACCCGCACCCCGTCGCCGGGCAGCACGTCGCCGGTGCCGACGGGTTCGGCGTCGAGGACTTCCTGGACGCGCGCGACGGCGGCCTTGGCGCGGGTCATGGTCTGGGCGGCCTTGGTGAAGTCCTGAAACACCTCGTGCAGGGCCAACGGGGTGAGGACGAGCACGGCCAGCAGGCGCGGCTTGAGGGTGCCGGCGGCGACGGCCTCCCCGCCGATCCACAAGGCGGCGACGACGGCGATCCCGGCGGCGACGATCTGCGCGGCGGTGGCGAGGCCGCGCACCCAGGCGCCGCGTTCCTCTTGGCGGCGTAGTTCGTCGTCGACGGCGAGGATGTCGTCGAGGGCGCGGCGGTCGGCGTTGTTGGCGAGGAGGTCGGGGCCGACGAGGGCGAGTTCGCGAGCCCCGTCGGCGAGCCGGCCGCGGGTGGCGACGGAGGCGCGGTCGACCTGCATCGACATGCGTTGCGCCAGCCACGGCACGAGGATGCCTGCGGCGATCGCCGTCACGAACAGCACGGCGGCGGAGGCGGGGTTGAAGGTGCCGAGGATGGCCGTCGCGCCGACGATCACCAGCGACGCCGACAGCACGGGCAGGGCCACGCGCACGACGATGTCCTGGATGGCCGTCACATCGGTGACGACGCGGGTGAGGAGGTCGCCCACGCGGCGGCCGATGAGGGTGGTGCGGGCGAGGGCGTCGTAGGTGCGGGCGCGCAGCACCCCCACGACTTGGAGGGCCACCTGGTGTCCGACGAGGCGCTCGGCGTAGCGGGCGGCGCCGCGTCCGACGCCGAAGGCGCGCACCCCGACGGCCGCGGCCTGCAGGTAGAGGACGGGTGGGAACTCGGCGGCGCGAGAGATCAGCCAGGCGGAGACGCCCATGAGCGCCACCGACGAGCCGGAGGCTGCGGCGGCGAGGAACACGGCCAGCGCGAAGCGCCAGCGCGCGCCGGGGACGGCGCGGAGGAGGTCGCGCATGAAGCGGATCATCGGGCCGCCTCCCATTCGACGACGCGGTCGGCGGCGTCGAGCACGGCGGGGCGGTGCGTGACGATGAGCGCGGCGGCGCCGGTGTTGCGGACGGCGTCGATGACGCGCGCTTCGTGGTCGGAGTCGAGGCCGGCGGTGGGTTCGTCGAGGATCAGCCACCGGGCGCCGTGGCGGATGCGCAGCAGGGCGCGGGCGAGTGCCACGCGTCGTCGCTCGCCCGCGGACAGGCCCTCGCCGTCGTCGGCGACGACCTTGTCCGGCCCGAACTCGGCGCCGGCGAGGGCGAGCGCTTCGGCGATGTCGGCGTCGGTGGCGTCGGGTGCGCCGAGGCGGACGTTGGCGGCGACGTCGCCGCGCACCAGCCCTGGGTCCTGGGCGACGTAGGCCACCTGCGCCCGCCACGAGGCTGGGTCGATCGTCGACATCGGCACGCCTCCGACGAGCAGCTCGCCGTCGTCGGGGGTGAGGAATCCGAGTGCGAGCGCGAGTGCCGTCGACTTCCCGACGCCGGACGTGCCGGCGAGGGCGACGACCTCCCCCTGGGCGACCTCGAGGGTGAAGTCGTGCAGGACGGGGCCGGTGGCGTCGGGGTACGTGAAGCCGACCCGCTCGAAGCGCAGGGGGCCCGTCGTCGGGGCTTGGGCGGTGCCGCGGGCGGTCGGGGCGGCGTCGATGATGGCGAATGCGGCGTCGGCGGCGGCGACCCCGTCGGCGGAGTCGTGGAAGTGGGTGCCGACCATGCGCACCGGCAGGTATGCCTCGGGGGCGAGCACGAGCACGAACAGTGCGGTGAAGAAGCTGACCTCGTCGAACACGAGCCGGAAGCCGATCGTGACGGCGATGACCGCCACCGACAGGGACGCCAGCAGTTCGAGGGCGAGCGCCGACAGGAACGACACGCGCAGCACCCGCATCGTCGCCTCTTGGTATTGCTGCTCGCTGAGTTCGACGCCGTGGCGTTGGGCGCGGGCGCGGGCGAACGCCTGAAGGGTGGGTAGGCCGGCGATGAGGTCGGCGAAGTGGTTGGCGAGGCGGTCGGCGACGGCGAATGAGCGTTTGGTGGCCTTCTCGGTGGTCCAGCCGATGAGCGCCATGAACAGCGGGATCAGCGGCAGCGTGATGGCCATGATGATCGCCGAGGTCACGTCGGTGAACAGCACGACGCCCCCGACGACCAACGGCACCGTGGCCGCGAGCCCGAGCTGGGGGAGGTACTTGGAGAAGTAGCCGTCGAGGTCGTCGAGGCCGCGCGTGATGAGCCGCATCAGCGACGACGAACTCGCGCCCCCGACGGGGGTGTGGAGGTGGGCGGTGAGTACGTCGCGTCGGAGCTGCGACTTCACCGCGGCTGACGCGCGGTGCGACAGCCAGGCGTTGAGCCACGACAGCGCCGCGCGGGCGAGGAACACTGCGGCGAGTGCCCCGATGAGCCGTGGCCAGTCGTCGGGGAGGCGCCGGAGGGCGAATGTCGACGTCACCCCGCGGGCGATCAGCCAGGCCTGCGCGACGAGCAGTGCCGCCGTCGCCAGCCCTACGGCCACCGACGCGACGAGGTAGCGGCGGGTCGCGCGCGCTCGTTGGAGGAGTCGGGGGTGGATCGGTCCGGGCATCGGAGCCAGTCTTCCACTTTTGTGGTGGTGGCGCTCGTTGGGGCCGCTTCCGGAAATCCACGGACCTCGGGTGCATCGAACAGCGTTGCCAGGCCGGTGGAGGCGGTAATGGGGGTGGATTCAGCGCCACCAGTGGTGGCCGCGCCCGAGGCTGGTCGATCTGCCCGACCGCCCCACGGCAGTGAGCCCGTCGGCGCCTGAAAACGACTGCGGGGCGGTCGTCCGCTTGGACGCCGCCCCACAGGCACTCAACGGGGGATGGATCAGGCCGCAGTCTCGACGTCGTCGGGGATCGACTTCGTGCTGATGCGCTTGTGGAATACCCAGTAGCTCCAGCCTTGGTAGGCGAGGACGATCGGCACGAAGATCACGGCGGCGACGGTCATGATCTGCAGGGTCGTCTCGGAGGAGGCGGCGGTGACCATGTTGAGCCGCTGCATCACGTCGACGGATTCGTCCTGCGCGAAGCCGATGTTGCCGTACATCTTGAAGAAGATGCCGACGAACAGCGTCACGATCGACAGGCCGGTCAACAGGAACGCCCAGCCGTCGCGCTCCTTCGTCACCATGAGGACCGCGAGGCCCATGAGGACGATGGTGAGGAGGCCGGTGGTCCAGGTGATCGCCGAGAAGTTGCCGAACTCGCTCTTGGCGGGGTAGGCGACGTTCTGCCAGATCACGAAGATCGCGGTCAGTGCGAGCGCGACGAGGCCCACCTTGGATCCGAAGGCCTTGGCGCGGTCGTGGATGACGCCGCTCGTCTTGAGCGCGAGGAACGCGGAGCCGTGGAACAGCGCGATCGCGACGAGCATCAGGCCGCCGACGAGGGCGAACGGCATGAACAGCCCGAAGAAGTTGCCGTTCCAGAGCTTGCCGTCGTTGGGCAGGCCGGAGACGAAGTTGGCGAATCCGACGCCGAACACGAGGGCCGGCAGGAAGGAGCCGATCGCGGCAAACCAGTCGAGCATGCTGCGGTACTGCGACGTGTGGTGCTTCGAGCGGTACTCGAACGCCACCCCGCGCAGGATCAGGCCGATGAGCACGAGCAGCAGCGGCAGGTAGAGGCCGGAGAACAGCGACGCGTACCAGCCGGGGAAGGCCGCGAACATGGCGCCACCGGCGGTGAGCAGCCACACTTCGTTGCCGTCCCAGAGGGGGCCGATCGTGTTGACGACGACGCGCTTCTCCTTGTCGTCCTTGCCGAGCAGCTTGATCAGCATGGCGACGCCGTAGTCGAAGAGCTCCAGGAAGAAGTAGCCGATCCAGAGGACCGCCACGAGGAGGAACCAGATCAGGGTGAACGTGGGAACCGTGGTCTCAAGCAACAACATCTCTTCGACCCCTCTCAGTACGCGAAGCTCATGGGCTTGTCGGGATCGTCATTCACCTCGACGGGTCCGACCTCGGGCAGGCCCTTCTTCACGTACTTGAGGAAGAGCCACACTTCGAGGACGGCGAGGCCGCCGTAGAGGAGCGTGTAGACGATCATGGAGAACAGGACTTCGCCGACGCTGACCGTCGGGGACACTGCGGTGGCGGTGGGGAGGACACCGACGACGATCCACGGCTGGCGTCCCATCTCGGTGAAGATCCAGCCGAACGAGTTGGCGGCCAGGGGCAGCAGCGGCAGGGCGAATGCGGCGAAGGTGATGAGCTTCGACGGCAGCGGGTTGCGTCCCTTGCGCAGCGACCACAGCACGAACGCGGCGATCGCCATCGCGACGAATCCGAGGCCCATCATGATGCGGAAGGTCCAGTAGCTGACGATGATGTCGGGACGGTAGCTGACGTCCATGTAGGACTTCTGGATCTCGGGGCTGATCGTGCCGTCCTTGACCGCCTGGTAGACCTGCTCCTGCAGCTTCTGGCGGCCCTCGTCGGCCATGAAGTAGCCCTCCTGCTTGAAGCGCTCGTCGAGTTCGTTGATGCCCTTGACCTCATCCGAGCCGGCGAGGATGGACAGCAGGCCGGGCACCGAGAGCTCGAAGACCGCCTCGGTGGCTTCGCGGTCGCCGATCGTCAGGATCGAGAACGGGGCGTTCGTCTTCGTCTCGAAGAGGCCTTCGGCGGCGGCGAGCTTCATGGGCTGCGTCTGCGCGATGGCCTTCGCCTGGAGGTCACCGGAGATGATGACGCCGACGGACGCGACGAGCATCACCCAGGCGCCGAACTTCGTCGCCCAGCGCCAGGTGTCGATGTGGGCGTCGGCCTCGCCCAACTGGCCGTCGCGGACGCGCCCGTTGGCGCGCGCCAGGTGCCAGCCCGCGATGCCGCAGATGAGGCCGCCGGCCACCATGTAGGCCGCGGTGAGGGTGTGGAGGAATGTTGCGATGAACACCGGGTTGGTGAAGAGCGCGAAGAAGCCGGAGACGCCGTCGATCTCCGCCCGCTGGGTCCCGACGTTGAAGACCGAGCCGACGGGGTTCTGCATCCACGAGTTGGCTGCCAGGATGAAGATCGACGACAGCATCGTGCCGATCGCGGCCGCGTAGATGGTGGCGAGGTGGAGCTTCTTCGGCAGCTTGTCCCAGCCGAAGATCCACAGGCCGATGAACGTGGACTCGAGGAAGAACGCGAGCAGCGCCTCGAGCGCGAGCGGTGCGCCGAAGATGTCGCCGACGAAGCGCGAGTACTCCGACCAGTTCATGCCGAACTGGAACTCCTGCACGATGCCGGTGACGACGCCGAGCGCGAAGTTGATGAGGAAGAGTTTTCCGAAGAACTTGGTGAGCTGCAGGAATCGCTCCTGCCCGGTGCGCACCCAGATGGTCTGCAGGACAGCCACCAACATCGACAGTGCGATGGTGATTGGGACGAACAAGAAGTGGTAGACGGTGGTGATCCCGAATTGCCACCGTGCAAGGGTCACTGGATCCATGGCCGCAGGTTACTACGTACAGTCGTACAACGGCCAACTTTCGGCGACCGTCCACCCAGATGGCGGCCGATGTCGGTCGTCGCGGGCGGGGGCGTGGTGGTACACGATATGCGATTCTTGCCACCTACTACATCACGTCGCAGTATTCGGGACGCACGCGGGGTCCTCATGGCCGAGCCAATCTATGATGATCCCCATGAGTTCGCGCGGGCAGTTGGAGCAACGGGTCATGGAGTTGCTGTGGGCCGCCGACGCGCCGTGCACCGTCGCGGACGTCCACCAGAAGATGGGTGAGGAGCGCGAGCTGGCCTACACCACCGTCATGACGGTGCTCGACCGCCTCGCGAAGAAGGGCATGACGACGCGCGAGCTGGTCGGGCGGGCCTGGCAGTACCGCCCGGCGGAGCCGCAGCACGTCGTCGCTGCCAAGGAGATGGCCGCACTGCTGGAGCCGCTCGACGACGAGGTTCGCCGTGCCGCGGTGCAGGAGTTCCTCCGGAAGCTGCCCGACGACGACCGCGCGGCCCTCGCAGGGTGACGGGCGGGGCTCAGCCCCGTCGGTCCTTGAGGATGCGCTTCTTCTGGGCGATGGTCGCCTCCAAGTCGGCCTCCCACGCCTTCTTCAGCGCCTTGGCCCGCTCCTCGCGGCGTTCGCCGCCGCGCAGCTCGATGGCCTCCTGACGCACGTCGACCGACTGCGCGATGGCCTCCTCCACCGACTCGCGCGTGTCCTCCAGCGAGAGCCGAAGGGCGTCGTCGGACATGCTCGTGGCGAGCTGGGCGCGCATGTCGGCGACGTCGAAGTCGGGCACCGGCCACTGCGGGCGCATCTCGGCCAGGGTGCGGGTGAGGATCTCGGTGATGGCCAGGCGCGAGTACCACTTCTTGTCGGCGGGGATGACGTACCAGGGGGCGTGTTCGGTGCTGGTGAGGCGGAACACGTCGGCGTATGCCTCTTGGTATTCGTCCCACTTGGCGCGGGTCCGCAGGTCTCCGGGCGAGAACTTCCAGCGCTTGTCGGGGCGGTCCAGCCGCTCCATGAGGCGCCGGCCCTGCTCGTCGTGGCTCACCATCAGCGCCACCTTGACGACGGTCATGCCCGCCTCGACGAGCTGCCGCTCCCACTCGTTGATCTCGTCGTAGCGGGCGCGCCAGACGGCTTCCTCGGCGAGGCCATCCACCCGGACGACGAGGACGTCCTCGTAGTGGGAACGGTCGAAGACGCCGATGCGGCCGGGCGTGGGGAGGGCCTTCTCGATGCGCCACAGATAGTGGTGTGCGCGTTCTTCCTCCGTCGGCACGCCGAAGCTGCGCAGTTGGACGCCCTGCGGGTCGACCATGCCCATGACGTGGCGCGCGATGCCGCCCTTGCCTGCGGTGTCGATGCCCTGCGCGACGACGAGCAGCGAGCGGGTGCCGCCCTCGCGGCCCTCGGCGAACAGGCGCTCCTGCAGCTCGGCCATCAGCTCGCCGCGCTGGGCCATGAGGGCCTCCGCCTCGGCCTTGTCGCCGTCGAAGCCGGGGGTGCTGGCGCGGTCGAACGTGGCGAGGTCGAAGTCGGCGGTGACGCGCAGGGCGTCGCGGGGGTCTGTGGTCCAGCTCATCGGGGTGCCTTTCTATGGGTTCCTCCATCCTGCCAGCGCTGTGGCGGGGCCGGTGGGTGATGGGAGCCAAACGCGCACCCGGACCGTGCCTGGGGGTCTCGACTCGCCGACTTCGTCGGCGGCTCGACCATCGGGTGTTGTGGGCCTTCGTGGGCGGCTCGACCATCGGGGTTTGGCCGTCTTGTTGGTCGAGTAGCCACCGGTCTTTCTGTCCCTGTTGGTCGAGTAGCCACCGGTCTCTCGGTCTTGTTGGTCGAGTAGCCACCGGTCTTTCTGTCCCTGTTGGTCGAGTAGCCACCGGTCTTTCTGTCCCTGTTGGTCGAGTAGCCACCGTAGGTGGCGTATCGAGACCTGTCGTGGTTGTTTCGGGAAGTGGGGGGGGGTCTCGACTCGCCGACTTCGTCGGCGGCTCGACCATCGAGTGCCGTGGGCCTTCGTGGGCGGCTCGACGATCCGGTCTGCCGGACTCCCCGCGGTGGCGGAGACGATGGCAACCCTCATCAAGGCGGGCAAGGCCCCGGAACGTCAGTCTGCTCCCTGGGATCGCTTCCGCGAGGTGGCCAGCCAGTTGTGATCTGGCCGCAATATCCGATGGCGGCGTCTGAGCCCCATGCAAGAATCGCCGTATGGAGCTCGCAGAGATCACGCCGGGACAACGCTTGACAGGGCTCACGCCCGACGGCTGGGCCGAAGTGGTGGCCGTGCGCCCTCGGGGCGGGGGCGCCGTCGAGATCACCTACCGGAGTCAGCGGGGCGCCTACGACGGGAAACTCGTCTACGCCGACGACGCCGTGCAGCTCTCGCTGGCGGCAGCCCAGCGCAGGTTCGACGCCAACATCGACGAGTTCCGTCTCGCATCCGAGGCGCAACGCATTCTCGAAGCGGCGAAGTACGACGAGTTCCTGTCCGTCGCGACGAGCAACGTCCAGCCCCTGCCGCACCAGCTCAAGGCCGTCTACGCCGAGATGTTGCCCCGCGTGCCGCTGCGGTTCTTGCTCGCGGACGACCCGGGCGCGGGCAAGACGATCATGGCGGGCCTCTACCTGAAGCAGGTGATGCTCCGTGACGACGTGCGGCGGTGCCTGATCGTCGCGCCCGGAGGGCTGGTGGAGCAGTGGCAGGACGAGCTGGGCGAGAAGTTCGGCATCGAGTTCACGCTGCTGACCAACGACCTCATCAACGCCAAGCGCAGCGGCTCCGTCTTTGACAGCAACCCGCTGCTCATCGCGCGCATGGATCATCTCGCGCGCAATGAGGACCTGCGCGAACAGCTCGCGGAGAGCCACTGGGATCTCGTCGTCGTGGACGAGGCGCACCGGATGAGCGCCCACGTGTTCTCCAACGAGGTCAAGAAGTCGTTGCGATTCGAGCTGGGGGAGCTTCTTCGGGATCGGACACGACACTTCCTGCTCATGACGGCCACGCCACACGCGGGCAAGGAGGAGGACTTCCAGTTCTTCCTCTCACTGCTCGACGAGGACACCTTCGCAGGCAGAGCCACCAATGGCGTGGTCCGCCTCGATCCATCCGCGTTCATGCGACGCATGGTCAAGGAGGATCTGGTCACGCTCGACGGCAGGCCGCTGTTTCCCCAGCGTGTGGCGAGCACCGTCGAGTACGAGCTGTCGCCCGACGAGCAGGAGCTCTACGAGAAGGTCTCCGACTACGTCCGCACCGAGATGAACAGGGCTGACAAGCTCGATGGCAAGCGCAAGAACACCGTCGGATTCGCGCTGACCGTGCTCCAGCGGCGTCTGGCGTCGAGTCCCGAAGCGATCTATCAGTCACTGCGGCGCAGGTACGACCGCCTGCAGAAGCGGCGTGACGAGACCGCGCGCGGTATCGCGGTGACGGACGATGAGTTCGACGCGTTCGACGAGGACGAGGAGTTCCCGTCGGGCGAGTACGAGGAGCAGATCAGCGAGGTTGCCGATTCTGCGACGAGCGCCCGCACGGTTGCCGAGCTCGACGCGGAGCTCGCTGTCCTGGACCAGCTCCGCAAGCTCGCGAAGCGCGTCCGAGACACGCCCGGCGACGTGAAGTGGGAGCAGCTTCGAGACCTGATCGTGCACAACACCCTGGATACGGGAGGGAAGCGTCGCAAGCTCATCATCTTCACCGAGCACCGGGACACGTTGGAGTACCTGCGGCAGCAGATCGCGGTGCTGCTGGGTGATCCATCCGCGGTGCTCGCCATCCATGGCGGGGTGAGCCGCAAGGAGCGTCGGCGCGTCACGGCCGAGTTCACCCACAACGACGACGCCCAGTTCCTCATCGCCACCGACGCCGCGGGCGAAGGCCTCAATCTGCAGGCGGCCCACCTCATGGTCAACTACGACCTCCCGTGGAACCCGAATCGCCTCGAGCAGCGGTTCGGCCGCGTCCACCGCATCGGCCAGCAGGAGACCTGTCAGCTTTGGAACCTCGTCGCCAGCAATACCCGCGAGGGCGACGTGTACCTGACGCTGCTGCGGAAGATCGACGAGATGAGCAAGGCCTATCAAGGCAAGGTCTTCGACGTGCTTGGGCAGGCGTTCTCCGACGGCGACAACCTCAAGGATCTGCTCATCGAGGCGATCCGCTTCGGCGACGACCCGGCCGTGCGTGCCCGCATGCGCGAGGTCGTCAATGAGAAGGCCGGTGCAGGGATCCAGGCGCTCATCGAGCGCAACGACCTCGAGCACGATCACCTGACGCCTGAGGACGTGCAGTCACTCAGGGTGCGTATGGCGGAGGCGGAGGCACGGCGCCTCGCACCGCACTTCATCCACGAGGCGTTCGCGGCGGCGTGGAAACAGCTCGGCGGGCGGTGGTCCAAGCGCGGAGCACTGGCCTATGAGATCCGCCACGTGCCGCAGCGGTTCCGGAAGAAGTCCCTCGCGATCGCCTCGAGCTACTCATTGGTCACGTTCGACCCGCAGCCCGAGCAGGGACCCGACGAAGCCCGCGCCGCCCTGCTCGCGCCCGGCCAGCCGCTGCACGACGAGGTGCTCCGGCAGGCGCTGGAGGAGTTCGGACCCACCCTGCAGGCCGGAGCAGTATTTTCCAGCCCGAGCATCGCGTCGCCCCACCTCCTTGTGGGTGTGGCCCAAGAGATCGTCGACGGTCAGGGAGAGACCATCGATCGCCAGTTTCGGCACATCCTCGTCGACGAGGCTGGTGACATCGCCCTCGCCGGTTTCACCCCCCATCTCGATTTCGATCCGTGCCCCGACGGCGTCGCGCATGTCGATACGATGCCCTGGCTCGAAGATGCTGAGGCTGCGGCGCTGGACCACGTCGTCGGCGAGCTGTTGCCGTCGCGACTCGACGAGCTGCGTCCCGCGCGTGAGCAGCGCATGGACAGGCTCTGGGAAGCGGCCTACAGCCGGTTGTCGCATGAGATCAGCCGGCTGAGTGAGCGTGCGGTGGAGGCCGACGCGGCCGAGGCTGCGGGCAAGGCAGTGAAGCAGTCTGCCGCCGCCCTGATGCAGCGCGTGTCCGAGCTCCGGGACCGTCTCGATCAACGCAAGGCGGAGATCGACGCCCAGCGGAGGCTCGCGGCCAAGGCACCGCAGATCGTGAGCTACGCCTTGGTGCTGCCGGCCACGGGTCCTGATGCGGGAGCCAACGCCACCGATACGTCCGCGACCGAGCGCAGGGCGGTGGACAAGGTGCTGGAGATCGAGCGATCGCTCGGCCGTGTGCCGTACGAGCAGCCCCGCAACAACGAGGGATTCGACATCACGAGCCTGCCTGCCGAAGGTCCGGCGGTCACCCTCGAAGTGAAGGGGCGAATCAAGGGCGCCGCGGAGTTCCACATCACTCGCAGCGAGGTGCTGACGTCCAAGAACAAGCAGCCCGACTACCGGTTGGCGCTGGTCGCCGTCGATCCCGACGACCCCTCCAAGGACGAGGTGGTGTACGTGCAGGATCCCTTCGACGGGATCTCGTTCGGCGACTACAGCAAGGGCTCGCAGGTGTTGCCGTGGCGGGAAGTGTGGGCGAAGGGACAGGTGCCGTGGTGAGCGAGTATCCGAGCAAGAGTCGCGTGAACAAAGCTGGGAAGCGAATCCGTCTCTATCAATACTTGGGCTTTGGCCGCTTCTCGTATCGTGGAGGCACAGGAGTTCGGCGGGCCGGTGACATCGGACATGCGTAGCGCGCTGGCAGAAGCCTTTGACAACCTGTTTTAGGATCGACTCATCCGATGAGAGGAGCAAGACGATGGCGAAGTCATCGCTGAAGCATTTCCTCATCGTGTTCGACCGCCGCACAGGCAGACAGCTCCGACTGGACGAGTTCGCTGACTCGTCAGAGGCGTTGCGCGCCTATGAAGCCGCGGAGGACAGCAAGGGCCAGGACCGCATGATCGATGTCGTACTGGTCGGGTCCGATTCGCTCGACACCGTGCGCGTCACCCACTCGAGCTACTTCCGGGAGGGGCTGACGGCCAGCAACGTGGAGGAATACCTCCGGCAGTTCGCGCTGGAGAACGGGCTTCCTGAGTTCATGCGCTGAGCGTCTGCTCCACGCGGGTGTCGTACAGCGCCCGCATGGCTCCGGCCAGCCGTTCCAGCTCCGGCTTCCGCTCCAAGTCGTCGATGTCCAGGGGGTTGTCGAGTACGTAGACATCGCCATGCTCGTCGACGATCATGGTCACCTGACGATTCTCCGGAGCTTCGTCGAGGTCGGTCGCAGGGAAGAGCAGCCTGACGGACCCGACCAGGTCCGCGAGCTGCTTCGTGTGCTTCCCCTGCAGCCCGAGCCAGTTCTTCGGGGACGTGTTCAGAGCCGTGATCGACTCGATGGCCCCCCGGAACAGGGCCTCGGCTTGCTGGATCTGCTCGCCCTGCTTTCTCAGCGTGCGCTCAAGCTCGGGGCCCTGAACGCATGAGGGATCCAACTGTGCCACGGCCAGCTCGGCCCAGAACGCCCGACGCTGGTGTCCGATCGCAGTTTCGATGTTGACGAGTGTGAGCGGCACTTGGTCGAGACCGTCCACGCTGAGCTTTTCGGCCAACGCCTTGTCGTTGGACGTTCCGGCGCTGTGGTCCGCGAGATGAGAGTGCATCCGCTCGAGTTCGGCCATTGACTGATGGAACTCGTTGGCCACGTCTCTGAGCGAGATCTGTACGTCGGCGAAGGTGACGAGATCCCCGTCGATCAGGCGGCTGTAGAGCGTCGCGAGCTGCTGGGCGTTGGTCTGGCGCTGGGCCTGCCGCTGGTCGTCCAGCTTCTGATTGATGTTCCGTAGCTCACGACGGACGTACTTCTCATGCTCGGCTCGCTGGTGTTCGGTGAGGGTACTCACCGAGACGATCGCGGCCACGGCAGCGACAGCCGGCCAGGCGATCGTCGTACCGAGCACCACGACGCCACCTTTGCCGACGCCGATCAGTGTCCGGGATCCCCCGCTGGCGAGGGGGCGCAGGAGCACTTCGGGAACGAACTTCGCCTGCTTGCTGATCTTGCCCCCGCTGCGGGTGAAGCCGCGCAGACCGACGCCTGCGACAGCTTTGACCATCTCCTCGGCTGGCATGTCCGAGGTGAATGCCTGCACCGTCTCGAACAACGCTTCGGGCGCGTGACCGTGGCGGATAGCTTGTGTGAGCTCGCGCAGGGCGATCGCCACAGTGTTGTTTCGACCGAGCTTCGTCTGCGTGGAGGGATCTGGCACAAGGTCTCTGCGGAGGGCTGCGAATCGCGAGCCGAACAGCATCGTCGACTCGCGCATCGTGCCGAGCTCGGTGGAGAGCAGGTCGTTCAAATGGACTGGATCGTCGTTCTCCGTGGGGACAAGCACACCAGACAGCGGGAAATCGGGGGTGATCTCTTCAGCGAGGATTGCTGGCTCCTCACCGTCGGACACCCCCGCGGGTGCCGTCCGACGCGACCGCAGCCAGATGACGACCCCCGCAGCCACGATGACCACCGCGACCGCGACGGCGACCCACCACCAGTCCATCGTCGAATCCTCTCCGCGTCGGGGCGCTCCAAGCCCATCGTGTCAGAAGTTGGCCGTTTGGGTGTTGGTCAGGTGCTCGCCGAGGTAGCCGACGTAGATCTTGCCCGTGTGCGCCAGGTCGTCGAGGAAGTACATACGCGTCGCGATGCTGCCACTCTGCGAGCAGAGGCGAATGTGCGACTGCATGCGGTAGACACCCGACGGATCCACCGAGGTCGGCACCCGGAACTCTCGCTCCTTGCCCCAGCGCTTCATCGTCTGGTTGGACTCCTGCATCGCGATCTTGCGCGGGCCGAAACCCTCGTGCTGCTCGGCGTAGTCGAGGAAGTTGCCCCGGAACTCCCCACAGACCCAAGCCTTCGCGAACGCATCGAGCGCCTCGAGCGCCTGCCAGGCGACACGCGGGACGACGTTGTTCTTGTCCCACGCAGCGATCTGCCTGACGACATCCTCGTCCCAGGTCACCTCGACGTGGGCGAGCCCGCGGGCACGGCTGAGGACTATCTCGATGTCGTCGATGTCTTCAACGGGGTCCTCGTCCACGTAGCTGTAGGCTCGCCCTGCATCGAGCTTGGACAACTCCTGCTGGTAGTAGCTGGCCTCGCGCTTGGAACGCTCCAGTTGTCGCTCCAGGTCCGCGGTCTCGGCCAGAGCCTCTGCGCGGACGTCCTGCAATTCGAGCTTCGCGAACTCGAGGGCGTCGGTGGTCTGGTCGAGTTCGGTCTGGAGCTTCTCCACACGAGGTGCGAGGTCTTGGGCTGTCAGTTTGTCCTCCAACTCGGCGACGATGTCGTCGGGGGCGGCGTCGGGGCTGAACAGCGACTGCACCAGAGGCAGGAGCTGGGCCATGAGTTGCAGCTCGGCAGGGGAATGCGCGTGCGAGACAGCGTCGCCAACGGGTTCTACGGCCTGCTGTAGTTGCGCCTTCCGCTCGGTCTGCTCTCGATCCTCGCGGACCCGATCGAGCAGGCGCTGCGCTCGCCGCACCTCCGACGGCGTCTGGCCCCTCTGCGCCACGGCCCTCACGAGACCGATCAGGCGCCCGGACACCCGGCGATCGTCGGAGTCCGACAAATAGCCCTGAGAGAGGTAGCGGTGCGAGAATTTCTGCTCGGCGTCGTCTCGCTCAAAGCCGGGCTGGTAGACGCGCATGGACCACGGCCAAAGTTCGAGCTCACGTGCTACAAGGGTGTTGAACTCGTGACCGGCCGCCGCATCCAGCAGCACCAGGTGCGCCTGTCCGACCAGCTTGGGTACCCACTGACGTGCTCGAGCGACGGCGGCTTCGTAGCGCTCCTCGCCCGGCGCGCCGTTGACGGCGTACATGACGACGGGCAGCCGACGCTGCTCGTCCTCGAGGAGCGCCAGTGCGTCGACGCCGCTTACCGGTTCGAGCGTGACGCCGAGGCGCTGGCCGGCCTCGCGGATGTCGAGCGCCCGGATCAGCGACGACGCGATGTTGGGGGAGTCCACGAACCTGTCCGCGTCGTTGTACACGTGGACGAACACCCACGAGCGTCCGTCTTGGCCCTCGTACGCGGAGATCTCGGTGGTGAAGGTGCCGTCCCGCGTGGGCTGCTCGAGTGTGAACGCAAGGGCGCTGGCGTCGTCGGACCGTCCGACGTCGAAGGCCCACCTGTGCAGCTTGCCGTCGATCGATTCCTTCCCGGACTCGGCCTCGACGAGCGCGGCGGGGACTCGCTTGCTGCCCAGCCAGGCGAGGAGCTCACCGCGCACTGTGCTGATGACTGGCCCGTCGATACGCCAGAACGCCCGATAGCTCGTCCTGGACGACTCGACCGCGCGTCGCGCTGGGCCGGGTGTCGCTTCGGTGGCCACTTCACCTGCCCTGCGAGCCACCGGTGCGACTGGCGGGGTGGTCGTCGACGCCTTGTGAGGTTTGAACCGGTTGGCGACGGTGGCGGGCGTGACGCGCGGGTGCGGTGGCGCTGCATGCGGGTCAGCTCGCGGCTGTGCATCGTCGGTCGGAGGGAGAGGCTCGCGTGCCTCGGATGCGCGACGAAGCCTCAACTGCCGCTCGGCCTTGGCATGTGCGCGAGCCGGGCCCGCGCCGAGGCCCTCCTCGAAGATCTTGGCAGCAACCTTCGAAGCCAACTCATCGTCGCTGCTGGCCGAGACGAGTGAGCCGGGCAGCTTCGCGCGTTCGCCAGCTCGCAGCGGGCGCAGCACGAGGGCATCCTGATCGCCGAGCCCCAGCCGGGGAGACCGCCTCGCCAGCTCGCGCTGCACGCTGGGGAACACACCGATGATGCGGGCCGCGCCGACGCGCCGCCGAAACACACCTGCGCGCTCGTGGAACGATGCTGCGCTCCGGATCGGAAGGACCACCAGATTCGTCTGACGCTGTGGGGATGTGGCGTATCCCCACAGCTCGTCGGCTTCCTCCGGGCACTTCAGGTAGCGCACCGGGCCCCACTCCGTGCCTGCGATCCGTTCTGTTGACATCGATCCTCCACAACCTCGTAGACCTCGCCCACGTTATCGACGGGCACTGACAGTTTCCGTGGAACTGGCACCGTGCCCTCGGCTGCTGCGTAGCAACCAGCCCGCTGCTAGGTTGATCCCCGAGAACTGGAGGAGGAGTCGTGGGCAAGAAGCTGATCGAGGTGTCGCTGCCGCTGGAGGCGATCAACAGGGAGTCGGCCCGCGAGAAGTCGATCCGCCACGGGCACCCCTCCACCCTGCACCTGTGGTGGGCGCGACGCCCGCTGGCCACGGCTCGCGCGGTGCTGTTCGCGCAGCTCGTCGACGATCCGTCGGCCCATCCCGACGAGTTCCCCACCAAGGAAGCGCAGGACGCCGAGCGCAGCCGGCTGCACGCGCTGATCGAGGCGATGGTGCCGTGGGAGGCCACCCGCGACGAGCGGATCATGCAGGCCGCGCGCGACGAGATCATGAAGTCCACGGGCGGCAACCCTCCGCCCATCCTCGACCCCTTCGCTGGCGGCGGCACCATCCCACTCGAGGCCCAGCGGCTCGGCCTCGAGGCCCACGCCTCCGACCTGAACCCCGTCGCCGTCCTCATCAACAAGGCCCTGATCGAGATCCCGCCGAAGTTTCGCGGCTGGCGGCCGGTCTTCCCCGGTCAGGCCGACACCCGCGACGGCTGGCGCGGGGCCGAGGGCCTCGCCGACGACGTCCGCTCCTACGGCACGTGGATGCGCGACGAGGCGGAGCGCCGCATCGGGCACCTGTACCCCAAGGCGACGCTCGAGGACGGCACCACGGCGACCGTCATTGCGTGGATCTGGGCGCGCACCGTCACCTGCCCGAACCCCGCCTGCGGCATCGAGATGCCGCTGGTGCGCTCCTGGTGGCTCGGCAAGAAGAAGGGCAAGGAGGCGTACATCGTCCCGACGATCGTGCCCGACGCTTCCCACCCCTCCGGCAAGCGGGTCGCGTTCGAGATCGGGCACGACCCCGCCAAGGCCCCGACGGCGGCCACCGACGGGACGATGTCCGGGCGGAAGGGCGCTGTGTGCGTCGCTTGCCAGACGCCGGTCGGGGTCGCCCATATCCGTGCCGAAGCAGAAGGGGGGCGTGGCGGATCAACGATCATGGCCACTGTCGCGGAAGGTCCCCGGCAGAGGATCTATGTGCGTCCCAGCGAGGAACAGCGGATGGCTGCTTCGATCCAGAGGCCCGATGACTCGGTCGACGGATGCATCGCGACGAACCCCCGGTGGTTTTCGCCTCCGGCCTACGGCCTGACGGAGTTCAAGGACCTCTTCACCAACCGGCAGCTCGTCGCGCTGACGACGTTCAGCGACCTCGTCGGGGAGGCCCGCACGAAGGTCCGCGACGACGCCCTCGCCTCCGGCCTCTCTGACGACGACGCCTCCCCCTACGCCGACGCCGTCGCCACCTACTTGGGTTTGGGCGTGAGCCGACTCTCCGACATTTTCAATTCCCTTGCACGATGGGAGAATTCACGTTCCCAAATCCGGAATCTCTTCGCGCGGCAAGCCATTCCCATGGTCTGGGATTTTGCCGAGACGACCCCTTTCGGTAACGCCGCCGGTTCTTACCTTGTTTCACTCGGCAATGTCGCCAAGTCGATCCCGGAGGCTGACGGTCCCGTCGGCTGCGTGCAACAGGCGGATGCGGCGGCACATCCTCTGGATGGTCGGCTCATATCCACGGATCCGCCCTACTACGACAACATCGGCTACTCGGACCTTTCAGACTTCTTCTACGTCTGGCTTCGTCGGACGCTGGGCGAAGTCCACCCCGATATATTCCGAACCTTGCTCGTGCCCAAAGCGGAGGAGCTCGTCGCCAATCCGTACCGCCACGATGGCAAAGGGGGAGCGAGGGACTTCTTCGAGGAAGGCTTCCGCAAGGTCTTCGCCCGTGCCCGCGAGCATGCGATCGAGGACTATCCGATCACGGTCTACTACGCGTTCAAGCAATCGGAAGCGTCAGATGAAGGTACTTCTTCGTCGGGCTGGGAAACGTTGCTGCAGTCCATGATCGAGTCGGGCTGGGCGATCACAGCGACGTGGCCGGTGCGCAGTGAGCTGAGCAACCGCATGCTGAGCCAGGGCACCAACGCACTCGCTTCCTCGATCGTTCTCTCGCTGCGCCCCCGCCCGGAGGACGCGCCGGTGACCGACCGTCGGCGCTTCCTGGCGACGCTGCGCCGCGAGCTCCCGGACGCGCTGCGCCAGTTGCAGCACGGCATGATCGCTCCGGTGGACCTCCCGCAGGCCGCGATCGGCCCCGGCATGGCGGTGTTCTCGCGCTACGCCAAGGTGCTCGAGCCCGACGGCTCTCCGATGACGGTGCGCGCAGCCCTCGCGCGGATCAATGAGATCCTCGACGAGGTCCTCGCCGAGCAGGAGGGCGACTTCGACGCGGCCACGCGCTTCGCGATCGCGTGGTACCGCCAGCATGGCTACAGGCAGGGCAAGTACGGCGACGCTGACGTGCTCGCCCGTGCCCGCAACACCGCCGTCGAGTCCATGGACCGCGGCGGCATCCTGCGTAGCCGCGCCGGCGTCGTCCAGCTCCTCGCACCGTCTGAGCTCCAAGGCGACTACGACGTCGCGCTCGACGAATCGATCTCGGCATGGGAGATCTGCCACCACGCCATCCAGTTGCTCGAGCACGAGGGTGCGAGCGCCACGCACGCGCTGCTGCGCGACGCCGCGGCCCATCGCTACACGCCGGTGGATCTCGAATCGGTGAAGCAGCTCGCCTTCCTGTTGTTCTCGATCGCCGAGAAGAACGGTTGGTCGCAGGATGCCGTCGGGTTCAACCAGCTTGTGACGAGCTGGGCGGACATCCGCGACGCCGAGCCCCCGTCGGGACCGGCGCAGGACTCGTTCGACTTCTGAGCCCGCGAGACGGTGTCAGCGTCGCTCGGAGAGAACTGTCGGAGGTGTGTCATAGAGTCGGATCCAGCGAGTTCTCGAGGGAGAGGACACACTGATGGACGATCGAAGTCGCATTGCGCTGACGCGTCGCCTGCTGCTGGACGAGTTCGCGACGCGCGGCGTGTCGGCCGCCGTCGTCAGCGCTCCTGAGCACGAGCGCATCGAGGTGCAAGGGCGCCAGCATGCGGTGATCGTCGACGCCATCGCGGCCAAGCTCCGAGACGTGCCTGCAGACGATTGGCGGCAGTTCGTCGCGGAGATGGTGGATGCGTTCCTGCGTGTCTCGGACGAGCCGGATCCCCTCCACCAGAGCCCCGAGCGGATCCTCGTCTCCGTGCGTACTCGTCTGCTGGCGGAGAGCGCCATCAAGCCGGATCGTCACTCGTACGCTCGCGAATTCTCCGACGGCGTCGTCCAAGTGCTGTGCCTGGACACGCCCGACGCCGTGCTCACGTTGGAAGACGATGCAGTCGCCCAGCTTCCGTTCTCGGCCGACCAGTTGTTCGCGGTCGGGCAGGCCAATACGGACGCGGAGCCGGTGGATGAATGGTTCGACGTCGACGAGCCCGTGCGCGGACTCTACGGAGACTCGTTCTTCATCGCGTCCAAGGCGGCCAATCTGGGGGCGCTGCTGCGTGCGGGCAACGTGGAGGCGCCCGAAGGTGTGTTGTTCGGCATCCCAAACAGGCACACGATCCTCTACGCGCTGCCGGAGACCGGCGGCGGCCTCGGCGAGCTGATGCGGCTGTCGCAGGTGTTGGACGCCTACGTCTCCGACCCCGAGGCCAGCCAGCCCGGCGGCCTCATCAGCTCACTCGTCTACTACTGGAGCCCGGACGGCACCGTCGAGTGCCAGGCCGGCAATGCGCCGTTCGAGCTGCGCGGCGAACCCACGCTCTATCTCCGGCCTGGGCCGCTCTTCAGCGCCCGTCTCGGCCTCGCCGAGTGAGGATGACGCTCGGCCGCGGGCGGCCCGCGGACACTATCGTTGGGGGCAACTCCAGAAGGGACCATCCATGGCGCTGAGCAACCGTGACCTCGTCGGCAAGATGATCGAGGAGCTGGCCGACCCGCTGTACGAGTTTTTGAGCGCCGTCATCGGCCCCGATTGGCTCGACGAAGTGCGCGCCAAGGACGAGTCCGCTGGCTTCGCCGGCGCCAAGGCCTACAGCCCGAAGGATCCGCAGGAGCAACTGCGGGCGATCACGATGTTTGCGCGCACGATCAACAGGGGCGGACGCCACGACGTGGTCAACTACGCGTCCGAGCTCCGGAGCGTCCGCAACGACTGGGCCCACATGAATGCCTTCCCTGCGGATGCCGCGCTGCGTGCGCTGGACACCGGCGCGCGGCTGCTGTCCCAGATCGGCGCGAAGGACGCCGCACAGCGCGTCCGGCACTCGTACGACGAGCTCAACCGCCGCACGGTCCAGGCCGCAGACCGCAAGGTGCTCGCATCGGAGGCGAACGCGCCCGCATCGCAGGGCCTCAAGCCTTGGAGGGAGGTGTTGCAGCCGCACGACGACGTCGCCACCGGCAACTTCCGATCATCGGAGTTCGCGGCCGACATGTACAAAGTGGCGTTCCAGCCTGAGCAGGCCTCCGACTACTCCGACGTGCGGAGCTTCTTCGAGCGCACCTACCTCACCGACGGCCTGCGGGAGCTCATCGGACTCGGCGTGCGGCGCCTCGCCGGTGACCGGAACGCGACGCCGGTGATCAACCTCCAGACCAACTTCGGTGGCGGCAAGACCCACTCGATGCTGACGCTCTGGCATCTCGCGGCAGGGGAGTCGCTCGATGTCTTCCCCCAGAGCTTCCAGGAGCTGCTCTCCGACTCGGGCTACGCGCCGAACGGCACGCCGGTGCGTGCGCGACGGGTGGCGATCGTCGGCAATCATCTCGCTCCGGAGGGGTCGATCAAGGAGGACGGCACCAAGGTCAACACCGTCTGGGGCGAGATGGCTTGGCAGCTTGGCGGCCGCGAGGCGTACGACCTGGTGGCGGCTGCGGATGGTTCCGGCACGCACCCGGGTGAAGCCTTGCACACGCTCCTCGAGCGGTACGCGCCGGCGGTGATCCTCGTCGACGAGTGGGTGGCCTACGCGCGCCAGCTCCTCGGCCGCGACGACCTCCCCGCCGGGACGTTCGACACGCAGTTCACGTTTGCCCAGTCGCTCACCGAGGTGGCCAAGGCCACTCCGGGCATCCTGCTCGCGATCTCGATCCCCGCCTCGCATGACGGCGACGACCGTGCCCGCGGCAACGCCGAGGAAGTCGGCGGTGAGGCTGGGCAGGCTGCCTTGACCCGCCTGCAGAACGTCGTCCGGCGAGTTGCCGATCAGTGGCGCCCGGCCTCCGCGACGGAGTCCTACCACATCGTGCGTCAGCGGCTCTTCCGCACGCCCGATGCCGATGCGCAGGCCGCCATCAATGCGACGGCAAGGGCATTCGTCGAGTTCTACACGAAGCACAGTAGCGAGTTCCCGAAGGAAGCGCGCGACTACAAGTACGAGGAGCGCATCCGCCAGACGTACCCGATCCACCCGGAGGTGTTCGACCGGCTCTACGAGGACTGGTCGACGCTCGAGCGCTTCCAGCGGACGCGCGGCGTGCTACGGCTGATGAACGCCGTGATCCACACGCTGTGGGCTTCGGGCGACCAGTCGCCGATGATCCTGCCCGGCTCGGTGCCGCTCTACGACAGCACGGTCAACTCGGAGATCACCCAGTACCTGCCTGACTCGTGGAAGGCCGTCATCGACGCGGACGTGGACGGTGACGGCTCGGAGCCGTGGAAGATCGACACGGAGAAGCCGCTCTTCGGGGCCCGCCAGATCACGAAGCGGCTCGCGCGCGCCGTGTTCTTCGGCGCAGCCCCGACGATCGGCGCCGGCCAGAAGGGCATCGAGGCCCAGCGGCTGTACCTCGGCGTGGCGACGCCGGGCGACACCGTCGGCAACTTCCACTCGGCGCTGAGCAACCTCACGGATCGCGCCACGCACTTCTACAACGCGCAGGGACGCTATTGGTTCGATCTCCAAGCCAACATCACTCGTCGGGCGAAGGATCAGGCTGAGCGGCTGCACGTCGAAGATGTGTGGGCGGAGATTCTTCGACGCCTGCAGCGCATGCCGCAGGGGAAATCGGAGTTCGCCCGCGTACACGTCGGGCCTGAGGACTCGGGCGACGTGCTGGATCTCGACGAGGCTCGTCTGGTGATCCTGCACCCCAAGATGACCCACCGGAAGAACTCCTCGGACTCATCGGCAATCGAAGCCGCGCAGAAGATGACGGCCACCCACGGCACCGGCAACCGCGTCAACCGCAACATGCTCGTGTACCTGGCGGCCGATGAAGGAGCATACGACGGGCTTGAGCATGCCGTGCGCGACTACCTTGGTTGGAGCTTCGTGCTCAGCAACGCCGCAGAGCTCGATCTCACCCACAACCAGCGGCAGCAGGCGGAGGACAAGCAGGCGCAGGCCAACACCACCGTCGACGACCGGCTCCAGCTCACCTACATTTGGGCGCTCGTGCCGGTGCAGGATGACGGGTCGCAGCCGTTCACGATCGACACGCTGCGCGCTGACAGCAGCGCGCGGATATCCCTTGCCGAACGTGTGGCGCGCAAGCTCGGCACGGAGGATCTCTTGCGCCGCAGCCAGTCGGCCAGCGCTGTGCGGATGCAGCTCGACATGTTTCCCGGAGTGTGGAAGGCGGGGCACGTCCGGGCGGGGAACCTCTGGGAGCTCTACGCCCAGTACCCCTACATGCCGCGCCTGCGCGATGCGTCGGCGCTGCTGGGCAGCCTCACACAGAGCAATCCCATCAGTTGGGAGGCTGACGGTTTCGCGCTGGCCGAAGGCGTGAACGACGACGGCCGCTACCGCGGCCTCTGGCTCCCCGGCGACAAGGGTGCCGACCCGATCCCCACGATGCAGACGCTGCTCGTGCAGCCGCAGGTGGCGCGCGCTCAGCGTGCCGCGGATGACGCCGCCGGCGTCGGCACGGCTTCCCCCCATCCGGGCGGCGACACGAACGGGGCAGGCGCCCAGGTGGGCGCTGGAGAGGGTGTCGGGGGCTCCTCCGCGACGAGCACCTCGTACTCGATGCGGGACAACCCCCCGCGCAAACGACTGTTCGCAGCGGTGTCATTGAACCCCAGCGCAGCACCTGCGGATCTGCTGAAGATCAACGCGGAGGTGCTGAAGCATCTGATCGGTAGGACGGACACCGACGTCACCGTGCGGCTGGAGATCGAAGCCATGTGCGCCGGTGGCTTCGACGAATCGACGATTCGCACGATCTCCGAGAACGCCGCCTCCCTCGGATTTGAGGAAGCCAGCTTCGAAGAGTGATGCGGCGCCGTCAGCGTTTCCACAGCCCGGCGATCGGTCGAGCCGAGGCGCTTTGTTGGTCGAGTGGCCGCCGGGCCTCTCGCCCGTTGGTCGAGTAGCCGCCGGGCCTCTCGCCCGTTGGTCGAGTAGCCGCCGTAGGTGGCGTATCGAGACCTGTCTTGGTTGTTCGGGAAGTGTGGGGGGGTCTCGACTCGCCGACTTCGTCGGCGGCTCGACCATCGGGGTTTGGCCGTCTTGTTGGTCGAGTAGCCACCGGCCCCTCTGTCCTGTTGGTCGAGTAACCACCGGTCTCTCGGTCTTGTTGGTCGAGTAGCCACCGTAGGTGGCGTATCGAGACCTGTCTTGGTTGTTCGGGAAGTGTGGGGGGGGGTCTCGACTCGCCGACTTCGTCGGCCTCTCGGTTCTGTTGGTCGAGTAGCCACCGTAGGTGGCGTATCGAGACCTGTCGCGGTGGTCTCGACTCGCCGACCTGGTCGGCCGCTCGACCATCGAGTGCCGTGGCCTTCGTGGGCGGCTCGACCGTCGGGTTTCGGAACCCCTCGGCGGCTCGACCGCCGCCGGGTTCCGAAACCCGGCTACCCCGTCTGGGGCCGTCAGTTTTCCCAGAGCCCGACGATCGTCCCGCGGGCGAGCACGTGCTCGCGGGCGACGAAGGCCGCCTTGGTGGCGGAGGTGTCGTCGTCGAGGTCGAGGACGGTGTCGAGGGCATGGACGGTGAAGAAGTAGCGGTGGGGTCCGTGGCCGGCAGGCGGGGCCGAGCCCAGGTAGCCGTAACCGCCACCGTCGTTCTTGAGCACAAGGGCGCCGTCGGGGAGCTTGCCGTTGGCATTGTGGTCGAGGGAGCGGAGGTCCGCGGGCAGGTTCAACACCGACCAGTGCCACCAGCCGGCGGGGGTGGGGGCGTCGGGGTCGTACATGTGGATGTAGATGGACCTCGTGCCCTCGGGTACCTCCGACCACGAGAGCTGCGGGGTCGCGTCCTGGCCGCCCGCGCCCACGAACTCGGCCGTGCATGCGAGCGGCAGCCGGCCGCCGTCGGTGAAATCGTCGCTGGTGACGGTGAGCGGCAGCCCGCCGTCGATGCCGTTGTAGGGATCTCTCATGCGCCTACTTCACCAAACCCACGAAGCTGGCGCTGGGAAATCCCTCGAAACGGCACCGACGACGGCCCTCGGCTCAGACGATGCGCGACTTCGGGGAGACCTCGTAGGTCTTCGCCGGATCCTTCTCGGAGACCGGGTCGAGCACCTCGTTGACGGCATTCCACACGTCGTCGCCGATGGGATGCTCGGAGGCCTTCACGTTCTCCGCGACCTGCTCGGGGCGGGAGGCGCCGATGATGGCGGCGGCGACATTGGGGTTGTGCAGCACCCACGCGACGGCGAGCTGCGCCATGGTGAGGCCAGCCTCGTCGGCGATGGGCTTGAGCTGCTGCACACGTGCGAGTGCCTCCTGATCCTCGAGGAAGCGCGCGACCATCGACTTGCCACCCTTCTCATCCGTGGCGCGGGAGCCTGCCGGCGGCTCGACGCCCGGCTTGTACTTGCCGGTGAGCACGCCCTGCGCGACGGGCGACCAGACGATCTGGGAGACGCCCAGCTCCTCGCAGGTGGGCACGACCTTTTCCTCGATGACGCGCCACAGCGCCGAGTACTGCGGCTGCGAGGTGATGAGTTGGAAGCCGAGCTGCTTCGCCATCTGGTGACCCTCGCGGATCTGCTCGGCGGTCCACTCGGACACGCCGATGTAGAGCGCCTTGCCCTGCCGGACGACGTCGGCGAACGCCTGCATCGTCTCCTCGAGCGGGGTCTCGTAGTCGAAGCGGTGCGCCTGGTAGATGTCGACGTAGTCGGTCTGCAGCCGCTTCAGGGAGCCGTTGATGGACTCCATGATGTGCTTGCGCGACAGGCCGGTGTCGTTGGCGCCCTTCGGGCCGGTGGGCCAGTAGACCTTCGTGAAGATTTCGAGCGACTCGCGACGCTCGCCCTTCAGCGCCTCACCGAGGACGGATTCGGCGATGGTGTTGGCGTACACGTCGGCGGTGTCGAAGCTGGTGATGCCTGCGTCGAGGGCGGCGCGCACGCACGCGGTGGCGACGTCGTTCTCCACCTGCGAGCCGTGGGTGAGCCAGTTGCCGTAGGTGATTTCGGTGATCTTGAGGCCGGAGTTTCCTGCGTAGCGATACTTCATGTCTGCCAGCGTAGTCCGGGGTGCGGAAGCTCCGCGAGGGATTGGCTGCGGCGCGCAACAAACTGAGGAGGTGTGCCGCGCGTGGGGCGAGGGTGATCGTCGGGGTGCGGTGAACGCGCGCCCCGCGGCGCTCACCCTTGCGGCAGCAACTCGCTCCGCTGCCCGTTCCACGACACGACCAGCTCGTCTCGCGCCCGAGAGGCGGCAACGTAGAGCAGGGACCGCTCCCGCAGCAGAGAGTCCGTGAGATCGGCCTCGTCGTAGACGTCGTCGCGCAGGTTGATCGGCACCGAGCCCTGTGCGATGCCGAAGAGCAGCACCTTCGCAAACTCCATGCCCTTCGCCCGGTGCATGGTCATCACGACGGGTGCACCGGTCTGGACATCGGACTTGTCCACGGCTCGGGCCTGCACGCCTCGTTCGGCGAGTCCCCCGACGACCAACTCCCGTTGCGGCCGGTCACGGACAAGCACCGCCAACGACTCCGGCTGCTCCACCTCGCCGAGCCAGCGCTGCAGGAGCTCAGCAGCGTGGTCCAGTTCCTCACCCATCGACGAGGACCGCGCCAGTTTGGGTGCGGGGCCGCGTCGGGCCGAGCGGTAGCCCTTCGTTGACTCGTCCTCGGACTCCAGATCCTGATAGTCGCCCCCGTCGAGGATCGCGACGGCGAGGCGCAGGTTCTCGGCGGTGGTCCGGTAGTTGAGCGTGAGTCGTCGCGAGCGTCCGCGGATGTTGATGCCGTAGTGGGACAGGGTGATCTTGTTGCCGTAGATGCGCTGGTGGCTGTCCTCGGCGATGAACAGGTCGTTCGGCCCCTCGTCGACAAGCGCGCGGATGAGCTGCCAATGGGCGGGTGTCATGTCCTGCCCCTCATCGACAAGCACGTGGTCGGCCATTCGTCCGTGCGCTGCGGCGCGTTGCTCGAGGTACGTGGCCGCGATCATCGCCACCTCCTGGAAATCGGCCGTGCCTCGCTGTTGCCCGAGGCGTCGGTACTCGGCGAAGATCTCCCACACCGCCGCGCGTTGCGGGCGGCTCAGCCGCACGTGGCGTCCCGGCCGCGCAACGCGTAGGTAGCGGTCGACGTCGACGATGCGGTTGGGGAGCACGACGAGCTCGTACTCCGCCTGCAGGAAGTGGCGACTGCGCAGTGCCTCAGGCAGCGCGGGGTCCGCGGCATTGGCGATTGCCTCGCTCCACTGGTTGTCGCGTGCGCGGACCATGATGTCCTCGCGCCCGGTCCCGAGCACGGCGGCGACGGCCGGGATCAGGCCGGAACCGGCGGTGCGCACGATCTGGTTGGCGATAGCGTCGATGCCGCGCACAACGGCGCCCTGGTCGCCGATCGACTCGCTGAGTTCCAGCGACGGGTTGAGCCTCGCCAGATCGCGCCGCATGGCCGCGGCGAGGTTGACGGTGTACGTCGTGAGCAGGACGCGGGCTTTGGGATTCGTGCGCAGTAGGTGCTGGGCGCGGTGCAACAGCACGACGGTCTTGCCGGTGCCGGCGCCGCCGGACAGCCGGAAGGCCCCGTTGCGGGAGCGCACCGCGATTTCCTTCTGCTCGGGGTGCAGGAACACCCGCCAAGCTCCGAAGTCGCCGCCGTCGATGATGCGACGTAGTTCGTCGACGCCTTCGATCTCCGCGAACTCGATCCCCGCCGATGGGTGCTTGAGCCGTGCGAGGATCTCTTCGTCGCTGGGGTCGGCCGACGGCGTATCGCCTACGTCGATGTGCAGTTCCTCGAGTACCTCGGCGACGGTCGAGCCCGTCGCGAGGGACAGCAGGGCGTGTTGCTGCCACTCCGGCCCACCCTCTGCGGCGGCGAGCAGGGCCGTCTCGGTCTTGGCCATCACTGCGGCGTCGGCGACCTCGCGCGGCAGCCCGAGCACGTTGACCAGTTCGTCCCACGTGGCCCCGACGATGACCTCCGGCTCCGCGGGGGCCACCTTGACGGGCCCCTCCTCGATCTGCTCCTCTTCGACCGACTCCACTTCGGCAGGCGCAACCTCGGCCGCCGCCGCCAGCACAGACTCGGCCTCCACGTCCTTCGCCTCGACCGGGGCGGGGGTGTCGTCGGGGGCGACCATCCGAATCTCTGCCATGCCGTTGACGCTGTTGATGTTGAGCGTCACGCGCTTCGCCATCGCGATCGCGTCGTCGTGGTTCCAGATCCCGTGGAACACGAATGCCATGTCCTGCCCCGCGCTGAGCTGGAAGAGCACGGCCCGGTACTGCTCGTCGACACGGCCGGTGCGCACGCGTGGGTCCGCCGAGCCGATGATCGGCTCGATGTGCAGCCCCGGCGTGGTCGGATCGGTCGTCAGCTTCTCGAGGAAGGTGAAGGCCTTCTTCTTGAGGTTGCCGTCGATGTGGTTGGCCTGCTTCGTCATGATGAGGGTCGCGCTCATGGTTTGGCCTCCTTCAATGCGGCCGCGATGGCCTTGGCGTCAGGTCCGAAGCATCGCCAGCCGTCGGCGGCGAGCAGGGCGGCGGTGTCGTCGTCGGGGGTGAGGAAGACGGCCACTCGGGCGTCTTCCCACGCGAAGTCCACGGGCACGTTGTCGTCGCCGATCTCCGCGCCGGCGAGGTCAGGGGCGGGTACTCCGAGGTCCACGAGCTCGGCCGCGAGGTCCGCGCCGCCGTAGGCCTCGTCGACGGCCGCGGCCCAGTCGTCGGGCAGCCCCTCTGCTTCGACGCCTCCCTCCGGCCCCAGCGTGGCAGCCCGGGCGGCAGTCGGGCCGCTCTGCGTCTCCTCCAGCGTCTGTCTGACGCTGGTGATGATGGTGCTCGTCGCGTGGCCGCGGAAGATGAGCGCGTCGCTGAACGCCAGCCAGCGCTGCCAGCTCGTGCGGTAGTCGTCCCGAGCGACGGCGTCATCACGGTCGTCGAGGATGGCGACGACGTCCAACTCACTCGGCGCGTCGGGGACGCGGCGCACGAGGATGCCCACGTCGCCCTCACGCCACCACCAGCCGTTGCCCGGGCCACTCGCTGGGAAGGCCGCGGAGTCCTCGAGGAGGGCAGAGGCCACCCCTGCGAGGTCCGCGCGGCTCGGGATGTCGACCGGCGCGGTCCGCGGCACCGCCAATGGAATGCCGCGAGCGAAGTTCTGCCACGATGCGACGGTCTGCTGTTGTTCGAGCAGCGAGCGGATGATGCGCATCGGTCCGCCGAGCGCTGCGTCGGCGACGGCGGGAGTCGTCGCGTAGAACTTCGGGAATTGGTCGATGACCTCGAGCCTCGCCCACGACGGTCCGGGCACCACCTGTTCCAGGGACTGCTGCACGTCCTGCCACGTGATGGACAGCACCTCGTAGCCCGCATTGCGCAGGGTGGCGCGCTTGTGGGCGTCGTCGGCGATCCGGTTGTGCTTCGTCGTGGCGTGGTAGCGGTAGCCGTCGAGGTAGATGGCGATCTTCAGCGCCGGATTCGTGGAGGTGAGTTCGAAATCCATCTGCGTGCCGAGCGTGGACACCTGCGGCGCGAGCTTCCACGAATGCTGGCCGTGGGTGAGCTTGATGGTGTTGCCGAAGCCCGTCGAGCTGGGGGTTTGCGTGATCTGCATGCCGATCCGCTCGGCGATCTCCAGGAATCGCTCCCGGAACAGCGCCTCCAGCGCCGACTCCGGGTCGTGCTTCACCGTCGGCTGCCGCGCGATGGTCCACGCCCTCCCGACGGGGACCTCTCGCGTTTGGCGGTCGCCCGAGTTCAGGATGGCGCGGAGGTGACGTTCCGCCGTCGCTCGCGCCACGTTCGCGACGTCCCACGGCGGCGCGAAGGGCAGTAGGCAGCGGTGGCAGGCGAGCCGATCCTCGGTTTGGCAAGGGCAGTCGCGCACCACCTCGTAGGCGCGGTGGAGAAGGCTCCAGAGGTTGTCCGGGTCGACGAGGTCGGCCAGGTAGCCGGTGCCGCCGGGGACGGTGTCGTGCAGCAGCAGCGCTGTGACGGCCGTGCCGTCGGGTCTCGGGTCTCGGATCGTCTCGACACCGATGTGGTCGGGGGAGCCGCCGAACTCGTCGCGAATGCCCATGAGCAGGGCGGCCTGCAGGCTGGGCTGCGCGAACACGTCGCCGGCGGTCACGTCGTAGGGCAGCGGCAGCACGACGCCCTGCGTGGCAAGCGTCCGGGCGAGCGCGACGGTCCGGGTCCGCTCCTCCGGCGACTTCCGGTACTGGCACCAGGGGCGGTGCTCATCGAACGAGTTGCTGCTGGCCTTCTGGTCGAGGTGGCCGCAGCCCTCGCAGACGCGGAACAGCGCTGCGGACCATTCGTCGGAGGCGATCGTCTGCTTCATGGCTTGCTCACCGGCCGGGCCGAGATTGAGCCAGCGGAGCGTGAGTCGGTCGAGATACTTCGCGCCGAAGTCGTAGCCGTCGACGTACCACGATGTCGCGACGTGCTCAGGGTCGATGTCGGCGAGGCATGCAATCTCGAAGCGCTTCTGGGCGCGGTTCTCGTCGTCGCCGTCGATGCGGTGGCCCTCGCGTTCGATGTCGGCAGAGGCGCGCAGGAACTCGACGGTGTGCAGGCGCTGGCCCACGTCGGCGATGCCATGGTCTCCGCATCGCGGACAGGCCTGCACGGCGACGGCCTTGCCGCTCTCCTCGACGTCCTTCACGTAGCCGCAGGTGGGGCAGCAGGTCCAGGGGCGGATTGCGTCGCCCTGCGTGCCGAGGTCGATCGTGTCGATACCGATCTTCCACCCTCGGGCGTAGAACGTGTTGCCGGGGGCGAACTCGGTGAGCGCGCGGGCGGTTGGCCGCTGGAAATCGGCGGCCTCGTGCTCGTACTGGCGCGTCTCGGGGTTGTGCCACGTGATGCTGACATCGAGGGTCGTCGCGTCGCCCAGGAGGGTGTAGTTGGGCAGGAGCCCAAACTCTTCCATGACGGAAATCCAGTACTCACCGGACATCTCGGCGAGCTGCCCACGGGTGAGCTTCATCGCGCTCTCGGCGACCTTCAGCGCCCGCAAGGCTTCCTCCGGGGCGGCTTGGACGTTGGCGGCCTGCTGCAGCTCCAGCAGCGACTTCTGGATCTCCTGCTGCCGGAATTGCAGCCCGTCGCGACGCTCGCGCCAACGCTGTGAGGCGTCGAGCACCTGCCCAGCGAGCCCGCTGGTGCGCACCCCCTGACCGGGCGTGGCCCACACTCGCAGATGGGCGACGGACTCGTCGCGAAGGCTGTCTCCGAACGCCGCGAGGAAGCGGTCGAGGTGCTCGTCGTGGTGCGCCTCGGCGTCCTCGATGAGCGTGCCGAGGAAGGTACTGTGCTCGGCGGATTGCATGGCCGTATTGGCGGTGTGCGGAGTGTCGTCGGCCATGGCGCGGCGGTCGACGAGGTGCGCCAGGTACTGCCGTTGGAGGATCTCGACGGCGCTGAGGAAGATGGCGGGCGGGCGGACGCCGCCGTTGATCATCGACAGCGGGTCGCCGAGCCGGGGCAGGGTCTCGCCGCGCCCGGTGACGTAGGCGAGCGTGAGGGCGTTGCCCGTCGCGCGACCGGCGCGGCCGATGCGCTGCAGGTACGACGCCACGGTCCGCGGCAGGGATGCGAGGAACACCGCCGAGAGGTCGCCGATGTCGATGCCCATCTCAAGGGTGGGCGTCGCGACGAGCACGTTCGGCTGCTCCGGGTCGGCGCCTCCGGCCTTGAAGCCCTGCTCGTACCGCAGGCGCTCCTTCGTCGGCAGCAGGCTGGTGTGCTCACGCGCGACGATGCGTCGCATGTCGGCGCCCGCGTACAGGCGCCGGTAGAACCCGTCAGGAGCGAGCGAGGCTCGGGTGAGCGTGCCGTGGCAGCGGACCCCAAGACATGGAGCGCCGTCGAGCTGGTCGACGGTGGCCGTCGAGCCTGGCCACTGCGCTCGACAAGTGGTGCAGGTGAGCAAGTGGCGGTCATGGAGGTCTCGCTCGTCGATGCGCCGTACGAGCACGCGCTGCGACGGGATCGCAAACACCTTGGTGCCCTCCGGCGACGTGCGGGTCTCGAGGGCGCCGTCGGCGTCGAGCGTCTCGAGAAGCATACGCGTGAGCAACGCACCGTGATTGGGAGTGACGCCGAGGACGCGGCTGGCCCACCGCGCGTACCAGCCGGCGGATTCATTCACGTTGTCGAAGAGCTGGTCGCTGCCCATTCTCGGGCCGCCGACCTTCGCGAACGCCGGCGCCGAGCGCCCCGGCGGGAACGCGGGCATCCCCTGACCTCGTGGCCTGCCGCCCCAGATCCTCCAGCGGCGGCCGTCGGCGTCGATGTAGGCGTGCAGCCACTCGTGCATGATCGCGCCGCGCAGTCTCAGGTGCTCGACCACGCCACGCACCCAGGCCGTGAGGGTGTCGTCGGAGAGAGGATCGAGGAGCTGCTCCTGCGACTTCGCGAGTACCTCGCGCGCGATCGCAGCCATGCGGGCGGGCGAACCGACGTCGACCATCGCGCTGAGCGTGCCCGTGCGTTCGAGGGTGCGGCCGATGCGCGACGACAGACCGAACTCGAGCTGCACGTCGAACAACAACCGGCGTCGTACGTGCTGCACGACCCAGCGGGGGACATGCTGCATCGTCGGTTGGGTCCAGAACTCCCGGAGGCGGTCGTCGGCAGCGAGCTCGGTGGGGAGGATGCGGTGGCGGCGGATGAGATCGTCGCCGGTGCGGGCGAGGATTGCGTCGGTGAGCTGCTCGAGGTCGAGCTCGTCGGCGGTGGCGAAGGCGTCGCGCATGACCGCGCGCATGGTGAGCACCTGGCTTCGGGCCGCGACGAAGCCCGCCCGGTGGGCTGCGTCCTGGACGCTGTCGGTGAAGATGAGCGCCTTCTTCTCGCGTTCGTCGAGGCGCGGGGTGCCGAACAGCGACGACAGGCTCACCGACAGCATGGTGGCGATGGCCGAGCCAATGAAGCGGATGCCGTCGGGCTCCTGGCACGCGGGGCAGACGTCGTTGCGGGAAGCGGATTCGGCGTCCGTGCCCACGTGGGTGAGCACCGGGAGGATGTGGCCCTCGCGGTACTCGGGGTCGTCCGGGTCGGGGGCAGTGGGCTGCAACGTGCGCGCGTTGGTATCGAACCACCACAGCCCCTCGACGGGGTCCTTGCCCGACGACAACCCCTCGCCCGGCGCGTGGATGAGGGGGCGGAAGCGGCCCTGCTTGGCGAGGTGGCTGCGGCGGATCGCCGCGGACGAGCCGACGAGCTGGTGGCCGCTCGGGCTCAGCTCCACGCCCCAACCGGAGCGCCCGCAGTGGCGGCAGAAGATGGCGGGGTAGGCGTCGTCCTCGCCGACGCGCTGGCCGTCGTCGCTCCAGAGGTAGCGGGCGGCCGACGCGGCGGTGCGGTCGATGCGGCTGAGCTCGCGGACCCACAGGTGCAGGTCGACGTTGACGACGTTCCGGCCGAGCTGGGCTCGCAGGTGCGAGACGGCTGAGAGCAGGTGGGTGACGAGCTGCGAAGCGAGGTCGAGGCGGATGTCCGCAGGCATGATCGCTCGGGCGAGGTCGTCGATGTGGATGGCTCGGCTCGTGGCGGAGACGAGGTCACGGAACAGCGGCAGAGCCTTCAACCTGCGGAGGCGCGCGGTGTCGTCGGTGGGCGGCGTGGGCGAATCGCTGAAGAGGCCGCGCAGCAGCACGTCGGCGATTGCGGATCCGTCGATCTCGTCCTCGAGACGCTCGACGAGCTCCCGCGTGAGCGACTGCGTGATCGGCAGCGGTTCCGACCCGATGGGCATCTCGGCGTCGGCGAACCACTCGTCGACGCCGAGCCGCGACTCACCGACGACGCACGACTCGTCGAATCGCTCCCCGAACACATCCGTGGCGAAGGCCGTCATCACCGACGACCCCGCGCCGTCTCCCAGCGTGGCGGAGGTGCCCACCGGCGTGATCTGGCCGAGCGGTCGCGCCCAGTCCTCGTCGGGGTGCCGGTCGAGGGCGCTGCCGCGCTCGGGCCAGTGGGCCTTGAGAGTGAGCCCGAGGCGTCGCAGCAGCATGGCGACGTCGGTGCCCTGCGCGCCGTCGTAGGTGTGGAACTCGTCCAGCACGACGTAGCGCAGGTTCTCCGCGCTCGTGGCCCAGAGGTTGCGATCCTCCCGACGCAGGAGGAGCTGGTCGAGCATCTTGTAGTTGGTGAGGAGGATGTCCGGCGGATTGTTGCGGATGACGTTGCGGTTGGTGATGAGCCCGTCGACGGTGACCGTCTCCCGCTTCGGGCCCTGCTCGCCGGTATACAGCGCGGCGCGGATGCCGGAGTAGGGGTTGAGCCTGCCGGGCGCCGACTCGCCAGTGATGAGGCGGGCGAGGCGCGACGCTTGGTCGTTGGCAAGGGCGTTCATCGGGTAGAGAATGAGTGCCTTCACGCCCTCCTGGTGGTCGCGACGGGCACGCAGCACGTGGTCGAGGATCGGCATGAGGAACGCCTCGGTCTTTCCGGAGCCGGTGCCCGTCGTGACGAGCGTCGGCTTGGGGCGGCCGCTGCGGCTCGAGAGCCGACGCCATGCCTCGGCCTGATGCCCGAACGGGATGAACCCTTCGGGCACGACGTCCAGCGTCCCCTCCCAGCCGGTGGCCGGCGCGAACGGCAGGCGCGTGCGGACAAAGGGGCCGCGGAAGATGCCGTCGGTGTCGTCGGCGAGGAACGCATCGAGCGCCGCCCGGGCGTCGGGGTCCGCGAGTGCGAACGTCGTCGTCAGGTAGTCGCGCAGCGCCGTCTGGATGCGTTCGGCCTGCGTGGTGGGGATCAGCTCGCTCACGACGGGGCTCAGCCTTCGACGACGCCGTGCAGGCGCTGGGGCGGATGGATCGGGCCCTGCATGCGTCTCCTTCGTCGACTGGTTTGCGTTGGCCCAAGCCTAATGGTGCGAAAGCGAGTGAGTGCTGGGTGTCGCAGGGGGAGTAGCGCGAGCATCAGACTGGCGAGCACGGGGAAGCACCGGCGCATCTCGATGCCGAATTACGAACGCTCGTCGGGACGTCTGTCTTGTAGCGCCCTTGGCACTCTCAGAACCCATCGGAGAGAGGACGGCCGCGCCACACGGATGGATCCCGGAACTCCTTGTCGAGGCGGCTACGCAAGGAATCGATTGCCCCGACGATCTCGGCCCTCATCTTCATATCGATTGCGCTATCGGTTTCAGGGTTCCCGATAGCTGGCGCCTCTCTCAGGTACTCAGCTTCGACAGGATCGTCGCTGCCGAAGGGCAAATGGCGGAACGCGGCTCCGCGGCAGATTGGCAATGGCTCAGAAGAAGCCCGTAGGCGAGCCGCGAAAATCGCGCGTGCGCGGGTCCAGTCTTGATGTTCGCGCGCGGACTCTGTGCGCGAAGGACTCAGCCACCGCTCTACTTGTATGGCCTGAAGCTCTTCGAAGGATGCCATCAGGTCGATGGTCGCAGACAAGCGGTCGCGGAGGTACTGACGTTCATGTTCGTCTCTCGACACCTTCAATGTAATGACCAGCGCGAAGACCGCTGCTGCTGCAGTGATCGAAGTAGCGATTACAGTTATGAAATCCACGTGACAAGCATATTTTACCTCGCATGCCTGACCGTGGCGACGAACCCGGCGACACTGTGCTACGTGCTTGGGTCTTGTTGTGACCCTGTGGGTGCTGAGGGCCGCCGAAACGCCATTGGAGCTCTTCCCCACCTGATAGGGGCCCGTGTTTGGTTGAATGCCTTGTGACCCCGGTGACGAGGCCTCGAACAAGGAAGGCGTGTCACGCGTCTCTTGGGGGCGAGCTAGTCGGGTCCGCGAGATTGTGGAGACCGAACGGAATGTGCACCGCTGGCGCTTCGAGAGCCAGATCGTTGAGATGACGCAGCTGATCGTCGAAAAAGATGTGAGGCTGGAGTACGTTCAGGACGCCAGTCTTCTCGATCCCGCCGAGAAAGAATGCGTCATCGACCCCTAGACCCCAGGACATCAGGGAACGAATCGCTCGCTCATGTGCCGGGGCGTTTCGCGCCGTCACGAGACTGACCCGAACCCGTCGCTCGTAGGTTTCATCTGCCTCATGCCTCGCCCGTTCAATGTCTTGGATGCGATTGATCTTCGAAAGGAAATCCTGCAACGGCCCAGGCTTCAGCGGCTCTGCGGCGTGATCCTGCTCGTATTGGAAGTACTGGTCTAGCGAGTCGCTCTCTTGGTAAACGCGCTCGGCAGAGTCATCGGCGAGCACGCCGTCGAAGTCGAACGCGATTCTCAGCTGCGAGCCCTCTTCCCTAGACCGATACGGCGTCGGGAGCACATGCCCAGCGGGTAGGCCAGCAGCAATTGCGGCGTCGACGTCAGCTCGATTGCCCGAGAGGAAGAGCGAGACGTTGAAAAGTGGCATGAACTCGTGCGCATTCTTGCCGCTCCGGAAGATCGCCCGGGTGATCCCCAAGCCGTGCTGACGCACTGACTCCATGATTCGAAGGCCGGATGCTGGGCTATTGCGTGAAACCACAAGCACCTCCACGAGGTCGTGCTGGATCTGGTTCAGCGCCAAGAGTCGCTTCACGAATTGAAAGGCAGGGCCGGGAGAAAACTGATCGTGGAGGTGATCAATCTGGAACTGCTCGTACTGTTGAGCCCCCCGTTCACGGAAGACCTGGTCGCTTTCAGTTAGATCGAACAGCGCGCTGGACGCAACAGCTACGACGAGTCTGTCACTCAGGTCAACAGGCATCGTCAGTCCCCCTCGGTGTTTAGGCGGCGCTCGAACTCGGCGTAGGCGACCCGCATGTCGTTCTCGCGGTCGTAATGCTGGAACGGCAGTTCGTACACGTACGTGTTGCCGGAGGCGTTGGTGTGGGTGCGCTCGTCGTCGGAGATCTTGTCGCCCTTCTTGTTCCATGCCTGGCGGACCGGCGTCGGGACGAGACGGCCGTTGGCGTCGTACAGGTACTCGTTGTGGTCGTACCCGTACAGCACCGCGAACTGCGTGCGGTACACCGTGCAGAGCTGGTCGGCGGTTGCGCCGAGCATGAGCGCGACCAGCGCGTCGATCTCGACGAGTGCTTGTCGACGATCAGCCGCGCGTCGCAGCGGGGTATCCGGCGTCCATTCGGGGCCGACGTCGCCGAGCGTTGTGAAGACGTGATCATTGGTCGTCCAAGCGTCTTGCGTGAATTGGTCGTCCCAGCACTCGCGCCAGAGGTCCGCGTAGGTGTTGGTGACGCAGTTCATCCTTGCCGCTCTGAACCGCAGCGCAGGCAGAAGCGGGTGGTGTTTAGGTGGAGCGGGCAGTCGGTCGAACACGGCTTGGTAGATGCCGCTCTTGGGAGCGGCTCGAACTGCAAAGTCCAGCAACATCGACGCTGCAAAGCCGGCGATCGCAAGCGTTCCGTTTGCTTGCACTCCTCCGACGCAGAAGACGCCATTGGGATGGGCGGCGCCGGGAGGAATAATCGCGGCGATCAAAGTACGCTCGCCGGTGTTCGCGGCCATTGCCCGCCAGGCGAGGCGGTACTCGTCGCGGGCGGGCTTGCCGTCCCAGTGGGTGTAGTCGGCGTCGTACTTGGCGCGAGACCCGGCGGGCTTGTAGCTCGTCGCGGGGATGGCGTCGGGGGCGAGCGTCTCGAAGTCGATCTCCGACCAGTCCTGGTTGTGCTTCATCGTCGGGTTGGGCTGTTTGTACAGCGGGGTCGCGACGTGCAGATGCGGGCCCTGGAGGATCACGTCGTCCCAGCTCTCCGGCGCGCCCCAACGCTGGACGAAGTAGCCCTTTTGTCGGTCCATCTTCTCGTGCCAGCCCGCCGAGAACTTGAGCCCGAGCGAAGCCATTCGGTTGCCCGACGACAGTACTCGCAGCGTCTCCGCCACCTCTCGGTTGACGGTGTACAGCATTCGGGTCTGGCGGGCGTCTGCCAGCTCCGGGTTGAGCACGTCGCGCCATTGTCGGAGCGTGGCGTCGTCCACCGTCTCGATGCGGCTCGCGTGGGGCCGCTGGTCCCAGCGACCTTGATGCTTGAAGCCCGGCTGCTCGCCGGAGCCGTCATGGTGGAACGAGCGCACCACGGTCTCGGGGTGGTACAACGCAGAAGCATTGAGAAACCCGACGTCTCGCGTTTGTCCGGACACGTGGACCCCGTAGGAGACATGGTGATGGACTTCTCCGAAGAGCTGGAGCTCGTTCACGAACTGCCAGTGCCGACGCAGCCGTGGGTAGGTGGCCGCGCGCAGGACTCCGGCCTTTTCGTCGGTGAGATGTGACTCGGGGTGCAGCAGGCTGACGATGCCACGAGAGGACCCATGGGCCCACGTGACTGACATGAAACAGCGATAGAGGTCCGGCTGGAGCCCAGCCAGTACTGGGTAGTTGACCAGCGAGCCCGTGTAGGCCGATGTGGCGGCGACCGGAGCTACACCGTCGAGCAGGACACCCGACATCCCGGGCAGGGCCAAGGTGATCGCGCGCCGCGCCGCCCGTGCTTCCTCCGACGGCTTGTTCTCGAGCTGCCACCAAGGGTCGCCCTCGGCGAGCATGGCGTCGCTGTCCTGCATCGGCCGCACCCACGGCGGGTTCCCCACCTGCAGGTCGAACCCGCCCCGACCGAAGACCGGCGCGAAGTCGAGCTCCCAGTGGAAGAAGCCCTGCTCGTCGGCCACGCGCTCACACACCCGCAGCCACGGATGCGCGGCGAGGACTTCGTCGACGGGCTTCGCGAGCCCGGCCGCGAGTGCGAAGTCCTCATTGTCGGCCAGCGTGCCCCAAATGTCGCCGGACTGCAGCGCGGCGGCGCCGAAGCCGGCGGCGCGACGGCCGGTGCGGTTGGAGCCGAGCAGCCCGGTGAGGGCGTCGATCCACTGGTCCCACGTCGGCGGCTCGACCTCCTCGCCAGTCAGCGGCCAGAACCACAGCGCGCACCACGCGTCCATCACCCGGCGCAGCCGACGGTAGGCGCCGTCGGGGTCGGCGAGCGACTCCTCGATCTGCTCCCGGGTGACGACGCCCGCCGTCGGCGCCTCGTCGCGGCCCCACAGCTTGATCGCGCGGCGCGACTGCTGCTCGGCGACCATGAGGCGCCTGAGCGCCATCGTCCACAGCTCCTCGACCTGATAGGCGACCTCGACCAGCGCGTCGAGCTGCTTCTTCGTCGGCTTGGTGCGGAGCTGCTTGCGCCACGTGTTGACGCGCTTCACCCGGTCGGGGATCAGCGCCTTCGCCTCCTTGCTCTCCGACGTCGACCCCCACCCCTCGGCGGGCAGCAGGAAGTGGTGGATGCGGCCGTCGGTGGCGGTGGGGGAGAGCGAGTCCTGCTCGATGCGCTCGGCGAGGTCGGCCAGCGGGACGGCGGCGGCGGGCGTCGTCAGCCACGCCTTCGAGGTGACGTCGCTGCGCGAGTAGACCTCGCGGCGGGCGCCGATCAGGGAGTTGCCGCGACGAAGCCGCAGGCCAAACCACGGGGCCTCGAGGCCGCGGCTCATCGTGTCGAGCCAGAGCGTGATCTCCGCGAACTCGACAGCGGTGGCGTTGAGGTCGACCCCGTGGACGTTGTGGAGGGCGAGGTAGGCCTTCACCCGCTGCAACTCCTCCGGGTAGTCCTCCGGCGGGATCTCCTCGCCGAGCTCGGCTTGGCGCCTACGGAGATACTGCTCCGCGAGCTGCCGGACCGCCTCGATCGCGAACGCGCCCGAGCCCATCGCCGGCTCGCACACGCTCAGGGCGAGGATCTCGTCGGCGGTGGTCGTCGTGCCGTCCTGGTCGAGGAGCTCCTCGAGAGCCTGCGAAACGACGAACTTCGTCAGCACCTCGGGCGTGTAGTACGACGCCGACTGCTGACGCTCGCGACCCGACAGGCGGAACACGAACTGCCCCTGATGGTGGACGACTGGCCGCGGCTCGCCCGTCAGCTCGTCGACCTCGCGGACGAAGTCCTTCTCCGCGATGCCTTCCGCGCGTTCGATGGGCACGACCCACGAGCCCTTCTCCGCGTTGCCGTCCTTCGCCACCTCGTAGAGGTCGGTCTCCGCGAAGAAGCCCGTGTAGCTCATCAGGCCCTCGTAGACGGCGCCGAGCTGGTTGATGCCGAGGTCAACGTAGCTGATGAAGCCCCGGTCGCGGCCCTTCGACTCCTTGCTGAGCAGCAGCCTGCGCAGCACGTCCTGCAGTGCGCCGTTGCCGAGCCTCACCTCGGAAATCAACGCAATGGCCTCCGGCCGGAAGAGGTCGGCGCGCAGTGAGTGGAACTCGAGCCCGTCCGACTGCCCGTCCGCGCTCTCGCCGGGCGCATGCCCGCGGTCGACGAGACGGAACAACACGTCGAGCGACTCGTAGAAGTGCGTGCCCGACCGACTGGACGGGGTCGACAGCTCGACGAGGGTCAGCTCCCGCAGACGGTCGAGGCTGTAGCCGGCGTCGTACTCCGTCGCGCCCACCGGCAGCACGCCCAGCTCGGGCGACGCCTCCGCGTACAGGAGGAACAGGATGCGGTACAGGAACCGGAGCGACTGCCTCGCGAGCGGCTGCGCCTGGCTCGCCGGGAGCGGATCGAGGCCCTGCGCCCTGCGCCGGGCGACGACCTCGTTGGCGATGATCTCGATGCTCCGACGGACCCCCTCGCGCAGGTCCTTGCTGACGCCGACCGTGTGCTTGACTGACTCCTCGAGCGTCGCCCGCCACCAGATCTGGCCGTCGGCGTCCGGGGCGAGCGACGCCGCCTCCAGAATCGTGAGCGTCTTGTCGATCTCGCCGCCGCGACGACCGTCGTTGCGGTCGGCGACGGTCTGCAGGTCGACGGCGAGGTAGCGGCCCTCCGCCCAGCGCGACTGCTCCGTCACCACGAGCCAGCGGCCCGCGAGGATCAACGCGAACTCCGGCCCGTCCTCCTCCTGCAACAGCGCCGACGTGGCGCGCGTCACGGAAGTCTCGACGGTCCTCTCGTCGCGCTGCCAGGGCGTCAGCAGCGGGAAGGGAGTGTCGCCGTCGCGGCTGAAGATCTCCTCGACGGCGTCCGCCGGCTGCGCATCCAGCATCGCGAACGGCGCCGCCGACTCCACGCCGAGCGTGTTGTACCGACGCACCGGCCCGTCCACCTCGACCTCGTACTCGCCCGAGTCGAAGCCGAGCATCGCGCGGATGCGGTCGTGGAGGGCGACGACTTCGTCGAGGCTCGGGGCGTCGTCGGCGTGGAGGTTGGCGAGGTCGACGGCGAGCTGCCCGCGCTCCGCGGTGAACCGGGAGCGGCTCGTCGGGAGCTCCGACTCGTCCCACGACTTGCGGCGCTCCAACACGAGTTTCAGGAACGACTCGTTCTTCGCCTCGGTGGTGAAGAAGTGCTCGGAGAGGAAGTCCTCACCGACGACGAATGCGTCACTCATTGCGGCTCCTTCGAAGGTGCGATCCGATGGTCATCGGGGGAGGGTGGGGCGGGCGCGCCCCAGAGGGCCTCTTGCTGCCAGCCGTCGGGGAAGCCCATCTCATCGACCGCCCGGCCAGCCGCGGCGAGGAACGACTCATCGACGAGGCTACGCAGCTTGCGTGGCCACGACGTGCCCGGGGAGATGGTCTGCAGCAGGAATCCTGTCAACAGGAGTGCCCCGTATACCCGCTCGCTCTGCCGCGGGAGCGAACCGAGCCCGGGGATGCTCCGCAAGGCGGTACCGGACGCTGGCACGAAGGACATGTTCCAGAGCCGGGCGTGGTGTGCACACACATTCCGGATGATCGACAGCTGTTGCAGCCAGCGCGCAAAGGGATGCTCCTTCTTGGCCGATGTCGCCTGTCGCTTGCTGAGCTGCGTCAGATCGAGGTCGAGTCCCATGCCTGCGGCGACCTCGTACTGGTCATGGGTGCGCAGTCCTTCGTAGAGGATGGAGAGATCGCTGAAGTCCAGCACCTCGACGAGGACCCAGATGGGGAGCGAGGGCCCGTACTTGGCCAAGTGGTGTTGGACGAACCTGCTGTTCTTGGAAGCCCGCCGGACCCGCTGCCCGGTTTTCTGGACCCATGCAGCGTGCTGGAAGGTCGGCCTGAATCCCTGCGGCGAGCCATGGGCGAGCGGCCCCCGGAGCCCGAGGAGCTGACTGATCTGGGACCGCAGCGCCACCTCCACCCGCTCGAGCCCGTCGAGCACCAACGAGCGCAGCTTGCGGTCGAATTCGTAGAGCGCCGCGACGCTGGTGAAGTCCGTGCCCGGCAGGAACTCGTCCGCTCGCGTCACCGCGTCAATCGGGCATCGATAGGGGTACCAGTAGCCGGAGAGCCGGTAGTAATGGACATGCGAGAGCCACTGGCGCGCCTGATGCTCATCGACGGTCATCCCGCGCATGGTGAGCAACTGGATCTGCTGGTCGATCGTCGTCGCAGGCTTGATGGGCTGCCTCATCGTCGGCGCCCCAACAGAGATCCAGCCCACACCAGATGGATCTGGGCGGGCTGAACGGTTGACTCCACGCTACCAGCCTGCTTGCGTGCGTACAACACCACTCCGCCTACCGATCCTGTCCGAACGAGCCCGGGACCACGACCAGCAGCGGCCGGACGAGACGCCTCGTCGGGCGCATGTCCGCGATCACCTGTTGCTCCTGCTCGACGGTCATCCGCCGGCTGCGCACGAGCTCGCGCTGGGCGATCTCCGAGGCGCGCTCGAGCCAGTCGGAGCTGCGGGCGCTCCAGCGTTCGATGCGTTCCTCGGCCGCGTTGGTGGCGGAGGTCATCGTCGCGGCGAGTGCCACCTCCGCATTCGCGACGGCGGGCTCGATGAAGGCCTGCAGCGGGCTGGCATCGAGGGCGCCAGGATTGATCATGTCCGGGCCGAAACCCACCAGATCGAACAACTGCTGGGGTGACTCGAGCACCTCCGTGATCGCCACTGTCGGATGGTCGGGGCTCGGGAACTGCACATCAACCCACGACACCGCGACCGTCTGGCCGTGGCGGTTGGTGAGCGTGCCGACGAGCAGCACGTGCGGCTCCTCGACGTCGCCCCGCACCGCGAACACCTCGTTGCGGGCGAGGCTGGCGAGAGCCCTGTCCGCGGCCCAGTCGAGGACCGGGTGGAGCGGGCTCAGGTAGTGCGCGGTCGGCCACGTTGAATCGGATGCGTCGGTGAGCGCATCGGCGAGGAGCTGCTTGCCCTTCTGCTTCGTGATCGCCAAGCGCAGCACGTCGGTGACGCCACGGTCCTTGAGGTACGACTGGGGCAGCACCTCGAGGCGCTGGCGCAGATCGGCTGGCGGCCGGAACTCCACGGTCTGGTCCTGCTTGTGTTCCTTCCACTCGACGCCGCCCCGCTCTACCGACGCGTGCGGAGTCGGATAGGCGACGTGGAGCGCCTCGCGCAGGAAGTCGACGTCGGCCGTGTAGAGGCTCGATCGCGCTGGGGTCTGCTCGACGGGCGCCGCCCCGGCCTGGGCCTGCGCATCGGCCGCCGCGAGGAGGGCGTCGATGAAGTCGAGCCCGCCCAAGGCGTCCGCAGGGGACTTCACCACGTCGTCGAACTCCGACTCGCCCGCGAGCACCGCGGCGATCACGTCTTCCTCGGCCCGGATCGAGTGGCAGCCCATGAGCATCGCGGCATCGCCCAGCGCGCGGTGCGCCTCTTCCTCCTTGTCGACGAGCCGCTTCAGCACGCGGATGTCGCCCGAGAAGCGCGCGGCGCTGGGGTTGAGCAGCAGCGTCGTGATCTGTGGCGACGTGCGCTGGCCGTAACGGTCGATGCGGCCGTTGCGCTGCTCGATGCGGATCAGGCTCCACGGGATGTCGTAGTGGACCATCTCGTGGCACTGCTTGTGGAGGTTGACCCCCTCGGAGGCGACGTCGCCCGTCACCAGGACGCGGATGGGCGAGTGCGCCTGCTTGAAGCTCTCGACGATCTCCTGCTGCTCGACGTCGCTCAGACCGCCGTGCAGGATCTGCACCTGCTCCGGCTTGAAACCGAAGCTCTGCTGGAGCCGGCCGCGCAGGTAGTGGAGCGTCTGGACGCGCTCGGAGAAGACGACGGCGCGCGTCGGGCTGGTCTTGCCGACGCCGATCCCCCTCAGGTAGTCCACGAGCGCGTCGTACTTGGAGCTGCGTCGGAGGGTGGGCTCGTTCAGCGTCAGGAGGCGACGGAGGGCGTCGCGTTCCTGCTCTTCGGCGGGGGAGAACCCGACCACGCGGTCCAGGCGCTCGTTCACCGTCGAGGCGAAGGCCGCTGGCGACGACAGGAACGCCTTCGCCAGCACCCACTGAAAGAGTTTGCCCTTGCCGGAGTAGGGCGAGGCGCCGCCCTTCGGATAGAGCCACACCTCGGCGAGCTCCTCCGCGACGGCGTCCTCCTCGGGGGACGCGTCGACCAGGCGGTGCTGGATGGGCTTGCGCTCCGCCCAGTTGGCGCCGACGACCTGTGCCACCTCCTCGCTGTGGCGGTGACGACGGATGACGAGCCGGGACACGTCGTCCTGCACGAGCTGACCCTGCGGCGTCACGGCCGTCGGCTCGAGCAGACGGACGAGCTCGGCGAACGATTCGGCGTTGCCGTTGTGCGGCGTCGCCGAGGCGAGCAGGAGCGCGTCGGTGGTGGGCGCGAGGATGCGGGCGAGGCGGTTGTTCTGCGTGGCGGAGTTGGTCACGTTGTGCGACTCGTCGATCACGACGGCGTCCCACTTGTGCTTGCGCAGATCGTGCGAGAACCGATCCTGTTTCAGCGTGTCCATCGAGATGATGACGCGGTTGAAGTAGGTGAACGGATTGCGGGTGGCTGGCAGCTTCTGCTTCACGCGCTGCACGCCGAGGGAGTCGAGGCGCACGAACGGGATCGCGAACCGCGTCCACATCTCATGCTGCATCTGTTCCAGCACGTGACGAGGGCAGACGATCAGGATGCGATCGCCACGGCCCCTGCGGATCAGCTCGGACAGGATCATGCCGATCTCGAGCGTCTTGCCGAGGCCCACCGCGTCAGCGATGAGCATGCGCGGGCGCAGTGTGTCCGGGCTGAGAGCTCGCCGGACAGCCGTGTGCTGGTACGCCAGCGAGTCGGCCAGTGCTTCCGTGGAGACGGTGAGGTGATCGTCGGTGAGCGGCAGCGGCGTCTTGCGGATCGTCGCCTCGAGCCAGAGGCGCGCGTCGCGGTAGCCCGGGGAGTCGTCGCCGCGGACGGAGGCCTTGCGCGGATCGAGCACCTCGATGTGATCGAGCGACTCGTAGAACTGCGCAGTCTGGCCCTTGACCAACTCGCTCAGCCCCTGCGTCTGGATGAGCAGCCCGTCCGACGTCGTGCGCGCCTGTGTGACCAGCCACACCTCGTCGCGTACCACCACCACGGATCCGGGAGCGACTTCCAGCGTCGCGGCCATCTGCGCCATGATCGGGATCCTACCGAGGCGGTACGACAGTTTGCTGGGCTGGCGGTGTGCAGGTGGGCTGGCGGCCGTGGCATTCAGCGTCCAGTTGTCCCGGTCTGAGCGGGATAGGTCGTCGGGGAAGGGGCGGGGTCTCGATACGGCGCTGCGCGCCTACTCGACCATCGGGACGGCGGGGTCGACCATCGGGACGGCGGGCTCGGTCGTTGGGCAACGCGGGTCGACCATCGGGACGGCGGGCTCGGTCGTCGGTGAAGGGGCGGGGTCTCGATACGGCGCTGCGCGCCTACTCGACCATCGGGACGGCGGGCTCGACCATCGGGACGGCGGGCTCGGTCGTTGGGCAACGCGGGTCGACCATCGGGACGGCGGGCTCGGTCGTCGGTGAAGGGGCGGGGTCTCGATACGGCGCTGCGCGCCTACTCGACCATCGGGACGGCGGGCTCGACCATCGGGACGGCGGGCTCGGTCGTCGGTGAACGCGGGCTCGGTCGTCGGGACGGCGGGGCCGGACGGCGGTTTCGTCCCCGCAATCGCGGATCCGAGCGGGTAAGCGTTTGCTTCCAAGTTGCGCGGACGAAAACGTTGGGGTCTCGAGAGCGAGGGGTCGCCGTCGGCGGCGCGGCGGATGAGGCGGGGCTCGTCGTCGGCGGGCGCATCGGGGTACGGGTGATGGAAGGTATCGTCGATGCGCGCTCCCGCCTGTCCTGCCCCATCGGCTCGCCGGTGAGCCGAGCGACGCCCGGAGGGCGGAGACGAAACCACGCGGCGAGAGCTGGCAGAGACCCCCAAGAATGTTCACCAAACCGTAACCTTGATTCCCTTGTTTCGTACAGATGGGCGAGTAATATGAGTATTATAGTCGAGGGGAGCGATAGGGGGTGTGTGATGGTGAATCAGGGTTCGGCTTCGGCATTTGCTGCGATGGCGCACGCAACGCAGTCCGCTCGGGCCGCACAAGTGGCCGAAATCGTGGCGCTGCTGGATGCGGAGGCGTCCTATGAGTTGGAAGAGGATCTGTCGTTGCCGGAGGCGCTGCGGGCGAAGAGGTTGTCGGCGGGGCGCGACGGTGTGCCTCGGCTCGATGAGCTGTTCTTGCTGGAGGCGGCGGCGGTGACGGGTCGGAGTTTTGGGTCGATGAAGGAGCGGGTCGCGGCGGCGAAGAGTGTGCAGGTACGGCATCCGCGGTTGTGGCAGCGGTTCGTCGAGGGCCTCGTGGAGTGGTGGCTCACCGTCAAGATCGAAGAGGCGTGCAAGCACTTGAAGCGCGACGTGGCCCTTGAGGTGGATCGTCGAGCCTCGCACTGGCTGGGCATGAACCCAGCCTGGACGATCCTCGCCGAGCTGGACCGCTGGGTCCTCGAAGCGGATGCGGAGGGTGCGGCCAAAGAGGCTGCGCTCGCCGAGCAGGAGCGGTTCGTGTATGTGGGCCGGTTCCAGGCCGGTCACTGTGGTGTGTTCGGGAAGGTGTCTGCCGCGGACGGGGTGCTGTTCGATCAGGCGTTGGATCAGATCGCGAAGACGTTGCCCGCCCCGGCGTTGCCGGAAGGGGTTTCAGAGCAGGAGGCGCAGAAGTTCATCCGCGACCAGCGCCGGGCCGCGGCGTTCGGGGTGTTCGCCCGCCAGGCCGTCGGGCAGGACTCCCTGATGGATGTCGAGATGATCGTCCACGTCCCCGCCCAGCAGCCCGACGAGACCGGGGAGCTGCCGCTCGCCCCGGCCGCGTACGTCGACAAGTGGGGCGGGCTGCTCACCGAAACGCTGCCCGACTTCTTGTCGGGTTCGAAGGTGGTTGTGCGGCCGGTGATCGACCCGAATCTGGTCCCCGACGCGGCAGGGCACGAACCGTCGGTGGCGCAGCGGATCGCCTTGGAGGTGCGGAATCCGCGCTCGACGTTCCCGTACGCCACCACGCCAGCCGGTCAGTGCGACGTCGATCACACTGTCGCCTACGACCCGACGGGCCGTGAGGGCGCGACGTCGATGGCGAATCTCGGGCCGTTGGATCGGCGGGCGCATCGGGCGAAGACGGCCGGGCATTGGGTCGAGGAGCAACCTGAGCAGGGGCTGTTCCTATGGCGGTCGCCGCATGGGTACGAGTTCGAGGTCTCCGGACGGGGCACGGTGATCACGCGGATCCCCGACGTCCCCGCCCCGCCGATCCCGGATCTGCCGCCGCAACCGCCACCCGACGACGGCCGCTACCCGGCTGAGGACCCGTGGTGCGACAATCCGCCCCACCCTCCCGATTGGTGGCACGACCGGCCCGACTGGGTCGACGACCTCGCCGAGCCACCCGACCACCCGGCCTGAGCGACAGCCGACCGTACCCCGGACGCCCCGCGCGTCCGGGGCTGCGGTGCTGCCCACGAAGCCGCCCGCCGAGCTGGCCGCGCAGCCAAGGCGCGGGTCGCCGTCGGGTACAAGCCGGAAATACGGTGTGAGGAAGTGGTTGGTCCACCAACCACTTCCTCACACCCAAGACGGGAACACCGCGACGGCAGTGCTCGGCCGGGCAACCTGAGCCGGCGCGACGAACCCCCAGCCGAACGACGAAGCCGACGGAGCCGGGGGGCGGCGGACTCGACCATCTGGCAACGCGAGCTCGGTCGTCGGAGGCCGCTGCGATACTGGGCCCATGCACCAGTTCTCGGACGCGACGCGGGCGTGGTTCGAGCGCGCGCTGGGGGAGCCGACGGAGGTCCAGCAGCAAGCGTGGAACGCCATCGCCTGCGGGGAGAATGCGCTTGTCATCGCGCCGACGGGCTCCGGCAAGACGCTCGCGGCGTTCCTCTGGGCCATCGACCGCCTCCTCACCGAGCCGAAGCCCGACGACGGCCCGGCCACTCGTGTGCTGTACATCTCCCCGCTCAAGGCGCTGGGCGTCGACGTCGAGCGCAACCTCCGCGCGCCCCTCCAGGGCATCACCGACGAGGCCCTCGCCTTGGGCCTGGCGCCGCCGGCGGTGCACGTCGGGGTGCGTTCCGGCGACACCACCACGGCGAAGCGACGGGCGCTCGTCGCGTCGCCACCCGACATCCTCATCACGACCCCCGAGTCGCTGTTCCTGATGCTCACGTCGACCGCCCGCGAGACCCTCACCCACGTGTCGACGGTGATCGTCGACGAGGTTCACGCCGTCGCCGGCACCAAGCGCGGCGCCCACCTGGCCGTCTCGCTGGAACGCCTCGACGACCTCCTCCCAGCCCCTGCGCAGCGCATCGGGCTGTCCGCAACGGTCGAGCCGCCGCAGGAAGTGGCGCGGTTCCTCGGCGGCGCGCGCCCCGTCGCCATCATCAAACCCCCGTCCTACAAGGAGTTGCGCCTCGAGGTCGAGGTGCCCGTGACGGACCTGTCGGACCTCACGCGCGAGCAGCCCTCCGACGACCCCCGCCGCCAACACTCCATCTGGCCCCACATCGACGAGCGCGTCCTCGACGAGATCCTCGCCCACCGCTCGACCCTCGTGTTCGCCAACTCCCGCCGCACCGCCGAGCAGGTCACCGACCGCCTCAACGCGCTCCACGCCGCCCGCGCAGAGGCCCAAGGCGACGATCCGCCCGCAAACCCCCTTGCCAGCGCCCACCACGGCTCCATCTCGAAAGACCAGCGCCGCGCCGTCGAGGAGGCGCTCAAGCGTGGCGAGCTGCGGTGCGTCGTCGCGACCAGCTCCCTCGAACTCGGCATCGACATGGGCGAAATCGACTTGGTCATCCAGCTCGCCGCACCGTACTCCGTCGCCTCCGGCCTGCAGCGCCTCGGCCGGGCCGGTCACCGCGTCGGGGCGGAGTCGCACGGCATCATGTTCCCCACCCACCGCGCAGACCTCGTCGCCGCCACCGTCGTCGCGCAGCGCATGCTCGACGGCGCCGTCGAGCCCACTGCCACCATCACCAACCCCCTCGACATCCTCGCCCAGCACACCGTCTCCGCCTGCGCGCTCGGCCCCATCGCCGTCGACGACTGGTGGCGCACCCTGCGCCGCTCGGCCCCGTTCGCCGCCCTGCCCCGCGACGCTTTCGAGGCCACCCTGGACCTGCTCGCCGGACGCTACCCGTCGGACGCCTTCTCGGAGCTGCGCCCGCGCATCGTCTGGGACCGCGAGGCCGCGACGATCACCGGCCGGCCCGGCGCACAGCGGCTGGCCGCCACCAACGCCGGCACCATCCCCGACCGCGGCCTGTTCCCCGTCTTCCTCGCCGCCGGCGACGAGACGCGCGGGCCCCGCCGGGTGGGAGAGCTGGACGAAGAGATGGTGTTCGAGTCGCGGGTGGGCGACGTCATCGCGTTGGGTGCGTCGAGCTGGCGCGTCGACGAGATCACGCCCGAACGGGTCCTCGTCACCCCGGCGCCCGGCCGACAAGGCAGGATGCCGTTCTGGCACGGGGAGGACGACGGCCGCCCCGCGGTGCTCGGCGCGGCAATCGGAGCCTTCCTGCGCGAGCAGACCATCACCCCCGACGACGCCCCGCTCGCCGCGCTCGGCCTCGCCCCGTCGGCGATCGGCAACCTACGCACCTACCTCGGCGACCAACGCCGCGCCACGGGCCTCATCCCGCACGACCAGCAGGTGGTCGTCGAACGCTGCAAGGACGGCCTCGGCGACTGGCAGCTCATCTGCCTGAGCCCGTTCGGCAAGCGCGTCAACGCCCCCTGGGCGCTCGCCGTCGCGCAACGCATCCGGGAGCGGCACGGCATCGACGCGCAGGTGATGGCCGCCGACGACGGCATCATCGTGCGGCTGGTCGACGCCGAAGGGGTCGTCCCCGACGCCGAACTGTTCCGCTTCGACGTCGACGAGCTCGAGCGTCGCGTGAGCGCTGAGGCGCGCCACTCGGCCCTGTTCGCGTCGCGCTTCCGCGAATGCGCGGGCCGGGCGCTCATGCTCCCCAACCGCACCCCGGGCAGGCGTTCACCCTTGTGGCAGCAGCGGCTGCGGTCGGCCCAACTACTGCAGGTCGCCTCCAAACACCCCGAGTTCCCCATCGTGCTCGAGGCGCTGCGCGAAGTGCTGCGCGACGCCTACGACCTGCCCGCACTACGAAGCCTCCACGAGGGCATCGCGCGCGGCACCGTCGCGCTGCGCACGGTGGAGACGCAGCAGCCGTCGCCGTTCGCGCAACAACTCCTCATGCAGTACGTCGGGCAGTTCCTCTACGACGGCGACGCCCCGCTGGCCGAGCGGCGGGCGGCGGTGCTGGCGCTCGACCACCACCTTCTGGCGCAACTCCTCGGCGAGCCCAGCCTGCAGGAAGTGCTGGACCCGCAGGTCGTCGCCGACGTCGAGGCCCGCCTCCAACACACCGCCGAACATCGCCGCGCCCGTGACGCGGAGGGCGTGGCCGACCTGCTGCGCCTGCTCGGCCCCCTCACCGACGATGCCCTCGCCGCCCGCGTCACCAGGCCCGAGGAGGCGCCTGCCTGGGCGGAGGCCCTTGTCGAGGCGGGTCGGGCGGTGCGGGTCACCGTCGCGGGGCGGCGCTGCCTGGCGGCCGTCGAGGACGCGGCCAGGCTCCGCGACGCGCTCGCGGTGACGCTGCCGGAGTCGTTGCCGGCGGTGTGGCGCACGCCAGTCGAGGACCCGCTGGGCGACGTCGTCGCGCGCCACGCCCGCACGCACGCGCCGTTCGCGGCCGAGGAGGCGGCCGAGGCGCTGGGACTGGGGGTCGTCGTCGTGCGCGAGGAGCTGGAGCGTCTCGTCGCCCGGGCGGAGGTCATCGCGGGCCACTTCACCGCAGCGTCGCCGCAATACGTGGACGCCGGGGTGCTGCGGACCATCCGGGCCCGGTCGCTGGCGGCGCTGCGCGCGCAGGTGCAGCCGGTCGACGGGGCCCAGTACGCGTCGCTGCTGCTGGAGCTGCAGCACGTGACGCCAGCCACGCGCGTCGAGGGTGCCGACGGGCTGCTCGACGTCGTCGACCAGCTCGCCGGGGTGCGGCTGCCCGCCTCCGCGCTGGTGCCGCTCGTACTGGGTGCCAGGATCGACGACGCCGGACGGCTCCTCGACGAGGCCATCGGCGCCGGCGACGTGCTGTGGACGGGGGCGGGCACGCTCGCGGGCGGCGACGGTTGGGTGCGCCTCCACCTCGCCGACTCCGCCGCGCTCACCGGGCCCGACGCCGACGCGCTGCGCGAGGCCTCGGGCACCGTCGACGACACCGCCCGGCAGGTGCTCGCCGCGCTGCGCGAACGTGGGGGAGCGCACCTCGTCGCAGAGCTCGCCGAGGCCGTCGGGCGCCCGCCGGGGGAGGTCGACGACGCCCTCTCGGCGCTCGCGTGGGCCGGGCTGGTCACCTCCGACACCTTCGCCTCCGTCCGCGCCCTCGTCGACCGTCCCGTCCTCAAGGCCCCGACGGCGCCCCAGCCCGTCCGCACCCGGCGCGGTCGGCTGCGGACACTGCGGCCAGTGCCGGCGCGCACGCTGCCGGGGCGGTGGCGTGCAGTGCGGGCCGAGCCGCTCGACGACACCCTCCGCGCCACCGAGACCGCCCAGCTCCTCCTCGACCGCCACGGCATCCTCACCCGCGGCGCAGTGCAGCGCGAGGACATCCCCGGCGGCTTCCCCGCGATCTACCGCGTGCTGAGCGCCCTGGAGGATCACGGCCGCTGCCGACGCGGGTACTTCGTCGAGCACCTCGGACCGGCACAGTTTGCAGAGCCGGCCACCGTCGACGCGCTGCGCGCCGGGCGCCCGGCGGGCACCGTCCTGCTCGCGGCCACGGACCCCGCCAACCCCTACGGTGCCGCACTCCCGTGGCCCACCCCGGTCGGCGACGGCGAGCAGACCCCCGCCCGACGGGCCGGGGCCGTCGTCGTGCTGACCGGCGGGCGTCTCGTCGCGCACCTCGAGCAGGGCGGGCGCTCGCTGATGCTGTTCACCGACGACGACCCCGCCGCCGTCGCGGGCGCGCTCGCCGAGGCAGTGCGACGAGGGGCGCTTCCCGATCTGTCGCTGGAGGTGATCGCCGGCCAACCCACCAGTTCGGCCTCCGCGCCCGTCGCCGCCGTCCGCGCCGCACTGCTCGCCGAGGGTGCCTACTCCACGCCGAAGGCCATCAAACTGCGGCGCCGCTAGTGGCTTTGCGCGCTCGGGCGCGGCGGTCGAGCGGCGGTGCCGCGGAGAGTCGGCGCGGTGGTGTCGGCTCGCGCCCGAACGTGGCACGATGGCCGGATGGCGACGCAGTGGTGGGAACGGCTCTTCGTGACGTACAGCGTGGGCGACGTGGCCTTCGCCCGCGACCATGCGCTCGACCCGCAGGTGCTGCTCGAAGTCTCGGGCGCCGACCGCATCGGCGACCTCAACCCCGCCAACGTGTCCTCCTTCGGGTATGTACCGCACACCTGGATCGAGCGGCTCGGCAGCGGGCACGAGTGGGACCTCGGCTTCGCCCACGATCTTCGGGGAGCCCTCGAGCGTCGGCAGTGGCTGTGGCTGGCCGAGCTCGACGTCGAGGATCTGCCGGAGGTGCAGCGCAGAGCCGGTCACGGGTTGGTCCGCCAAGCCGGCCCCGAGCACGACGGCAGGGTCCCCGTCGCGGTCAACCCTTGCGCCCTCGCCCGGGCATGGCTGGCTGGCAGCGACGAGCAGCGTCACTTCATGCGGTGGGCCACCAAGGGGACCGACACGATGCGCGTCTCCAGGCATGACCTGCGCGCACTGCGTGAGGCGGAGGTCGACGTCGTGGAACGCCCGTCGGTGCTGCGATTCCTGCGCAGCCCGAAGGTGATCGCCTACCTGATCGTGCTGATCTACTCGTCGCTGCGGGCGTTGCCGGTGATGTTCGTGAAGGAGTTCCACGGCAACGTGTGGATCATCTGGGTCATCGACGTCCTCACCGCCATCCCGTACACGTGGGGCATCATCGCGATGGTCGCGGCCCGACACGCACACACGCGGCTACTGGGGGTGGTCGTCGCGCTCGCAACGTTCGTCGCGCCCTACGTCTACTTCTGGACGCACGGGCGCGGCTATCCGTGGTTCGTGACGCTGATCGTCGTCGGGATGATCGCCGCAGCGGTCGCGCTCGAGGGATGGCGCTGGCTACGCGATCGCCTCGTGGTGCGGCGCCTTCGCGGCGCCGGTGAGGTCGCGTAGCACTCCGCTCACGAGGAACCAGCCGCCGCCCAGCCAGAACAGCGCGAGCAGCCACCACGGCCGCAGCGGCGCCAACGCTACGAGCGCCCCCGTGGCCAGCACCCACAGCAGGATCGCGGCGATGTTGAGCGCCCTGAAGCGCTGTACGCGGAACGGGTGGGTGTAGTGCGTCGGCACGAGCGTCAAGACCACCAGCGTGAGCGTGACGGCGATGTTCGCCCACGCGGGCAGGCCGAGCACGTACATCGCGACGGCGGCGACGTTCCACGCGGCAGGGAAGCCGACGAAGTAGTGGTCGGTCGACTTCCAGTGGGCGTTGGCGTAGCAGAACATCGAGCTCGTCAACACGACAATCGCCAGCAGCGCAGGCACGGGCGCGGGCCCCAGCGGCAGGTGGAGCGCCATGAACACGGCCGGAATGAACGTCCAGGTGAGGTAGTCAACGACGATGTCGACGATGCCGCCGTCGAACCAAGGCAGGATCTCCCGCACCCGTGCGCGACGCGCGAGGCTGCCGTCCACCCCATCGATCAGCATCGCAACCCCTAGCCAGAGCCACATCCAGGCGATCGCGCCGTCGATGAGTGCGAGCGTCGCCAGCATCGCGAAGGCGAACCCCGACAACGTGAGCGCATGGACCGCCCAAGCACGGGCGCGTTCGTCGACCTTGGAAATCCCCATCCGGGCAGTGTGCCCCACGCGCCCGACAGCTCGCGCGCAGACGCGCCGACCGTGGGCCGGCGGGTCTGGCTCGTGGGATCGGCAGTGGAAGACTCAGCCGCCAGTGGTAGCTGCGGCCTCGCGGGGCGGTTGCAAGGCCACGACAGCCGACCCCCAGCCCCCGGCCGTGTCAGAGCCCGACGACGATGGCCCCCGGGCCGGTCAGCCGCCAGCGGCCGGCCGTGTCGCGCTCCGGCGCCTCCCAGGCGGCGAGCAGGTGGCCGGTCAGCGGGACGGTGGTCGTGCCCGCGGAGCGGGTCGCGGCCACCGCGAAGCCGGGGCGGTGGAGGACGAGGGTGTCGTCGTCGACGACCTCGACGCGAGTGGCCGCCAGCGAGGGATCGGTGGCTCCCGGCAGCAGGCTCCGTAGCGAGAGCAGGGTGCGGTACCAGTCGAGCATCCGACGATGCCCCCCGCGTTGGCGCTCGTCCCAGTCGAGCACCGCCGACCGGAAGGTGGCCTCGGCCTGTGGATCCGGCACCGTCCCCTGCCAGCCCATCGCCTCGAACTCGCGGGCCCGGCCGGCGCTGACGAGCGGGCCCAGCTCGTCGCCCAGATGCGAGAAGAAGGGGAAGGGCGTCGTCGCGGCCCATTCCTCGCCCATGAACAGCATTGGCGTGAACGGCGCGAGCAGGTACAGCGCCGCCGCGGCCGCCTGGCGGGGCGCGTCGGTGAGGCGGTCGCCGCTGGCGCGGTTGCCGACCTGGTCGTGGTTCTGGATGAACACGACGAACGACTGCGCATCGTAGTGTTCGCCGGCGAGCTCGACGGGGGCTCCCCACTCGCGCCCGCGGAAGGTCGAGTGGCCGCCGTCGTGGACGAACACGCTCGACAGCGCCTTGCCGAGCACGTGGACGTCGCCGAAGTCGCAGTAGTAGCCCTGCTGCTCGCCGGTGAAGAAGGCGTGCAGGGCGTGGTGGATGTCGTCGGCCCACTGCGCGTCCATGCCTCGCGCCCCGCGCACGGAGCCGACGGGGCTCACCATCGACGCCTGGTTGAGGTCGGACTCCACGGTGATGAACAGCGGCCGCCCGACGCGACGCCCCCACTCGCGCGCCCGACCGGCCAATTCGGCGAGGAAGTGCTGGTCGGAGCCGTCACGCAGCTCGTGCACGGCGTCGAGCCTGAGCCCGTCGACCTGGAAGTCCACGATCCACTGCTCCACCGCCTCGAACAGGAAGCGACGCACCTCCGTGGCGCCGACGTCGTCCAGGTTGATCGCCGCACCCCACGGGGTGTGGTGGCGGCTCGTGAAATAGGGCCCGAACTGTGCGAGGAAGTTGCCCTCGGGGCCAAGGTGGTTGTGCACGACGTCGAGCACCACGCCCAGACCCCGCTCGTGGCACGCGTCGATGAACCGCACGAACCCCTCCGGCCCGCCGTAGGCGCGGTGCACCGAGTACAGGCCCGTGCCGTCGTAGCCCCAACCGCGCACGCCGGGGAAATCCGCCACCGGCATCACCTCCACGCCAGCGACTCCCAGGTCGACGAGATGGTCCAGCCGGCGGATCGCGGCGTCGAACGTGCCCTCGTCGGTGAACGTCCCGACGTGCAACTCGTACAGTGGCCGGCCCCGCAGCGCCACCCCCTCCCACTGGGGGCGGCGGAAGATGGCGGGGTCGACGATCGCGCTCGGCTCGTGCGGGCCGCCGGGCTGGCTCAGACTGCGAGGATCCGGCAACGCCGGCCCACCGTCGAGGGAGAACGCATACCGCGTGCCCGGCGCGAGCGGCGACGCCTCCCACCAGCCGCGCCGTGCCCCCCGCGCCATCGGCGAGGGATCGCCCTCGACGACCAGCTCGACTGTCGCTGCATTGGGGGCCCAGACCTCGGGGCGGGTGATGTCGCGCATCCCTCCACCCTAGAAGGTGCCCAGCGCATCCCGCGACGTCCACCCTCGGCCCAACGGGTGCTCACTGTTGGGCGGGCAGCGGTTCCAGGAGGGCGACGGGCAGGTCGTCGAGCACCTGCGCGATGGCGGTCTGTCCGCCGGGGATTTCGCGCCCGGTGAGCACGTCGCGGAATCTGCCCTCGGGCAGTGCGAGGGTGTGCTCTCCCCAGCCGCCGCGTTCGGTCAGCCGCGACGGCAGCCGCGTGGCCACGGCGATGGCGGCGATGTCGTCGCCCACCCCGCGGGCGAATGCGACGGCGTGCCCCGTCGTGGTGGCGATGGGCCGGTAGGTGGCGGCGGGGCCCCGGTAGGCGTCGGCGTGGGCGCGCCGATGCCGGAGTGCGCCGGCGGTGACGAGCAGCTTCTCCGCGTCGAGGCCCTGGACGGAGCCGGAGAGCACCGACGTGAGGAGGCCCTGCTGGCGGTAGAAGTCGACGGGGCGACGGTTGTCCGGGTCCACCAGGGAGAGGTCCACCACCTCGCAGCCCTGGTACACGTCGGGCACGCCCGGCATCGTGAGCTGCAGGAGCTTTGCGCCGAGGATGTTGGCGCGCACGGACGCGCTGGTCGTCGCGGTGAAGGCGTCGAGGGCGGTGGCGACGGCGTCGTTGCCCAGCGCGGCGGCCGCGAGCGTCAACACGGCCTGTTCGTAGGCGTCGTCGGGGGAGGTCCAGCCGGTGTGCGTCTTCGCTTCGCGCATCGCCTTCGTCAGGTAGTTGGCGAGCCGCTCCGCCGAGATCGGTTGGGCGCCGGCGCTGCTGCCCGGCAGGGTCCACGTCGCGGCCAACGTCTGCCACAGGAACAGCTCGGTGGCGCCGTCGACAAGCTCACTGCGCGACTCGAGCGTGGCCGCCTGCAATTCGCTCACGCACGCGGCCCACTCGCGCGGATACTCGGTGATGGCCGACAGCCTGGCGCGCACGTCCTCCGAGCGTTTCGTGTCGTGCGTGGACAGGGTGGTCATCGCCTCGGGCCACGCGGCGGTGAGCTGCAGGCAGAAGTCGTGGAATGCGTCCGGGGGGAGGCCGACGATCGTCGGCTCCGCGCCCACCTCGTTGACGCCGATGAAGCGGTTCCAGCGGTAGAACGACGTGTCCTCCTTCGCCTTCGCCATGACCGGCCCGCACGCCTGCGCGAAGCGGATCACGAACTCGGCCCGCAGCCGGTCGTCGCCGGTGCCCGGGTCGTCGGCGGCGAGCGCCACGACGAGGTCCAGCGTGTCCAACTCGTCCTCGGCCAAATTGGCGCGGGCCCGCTCGGCGGCGTCGGCGAGGACCGCCCGTTCGTGCTCGCTGGTGGGGCGTCCGGGCTCGACGTAGGCGCGGTAGCGGTCCATCGCGACGAGCAGTTCGGTGATGGCGTGGTGGATCTGGCGACGGGTGTGGTCGCGGAGCCGGATGTCGTCGTCGCAGATCGCGACGACGATCCCTGCGAGCCGATTGACCTCCGTGAACAGCATCGTGGAGATGACTTCGCGCTTCGCCTCGAGCAGGGTGGCGTGGAAGCCTTGGGCGGAGCCGACGGCGCCCTCCCAGATGTCGTTGAGCCGCGGCAGCGCGGACGAGTCCTGGAACAGCGCCCCGACGCGCACCAACGCGTCGTAGCCGGTGGTGCCGGCGCAGTCGAACTCGTCGGGCAGCGTCTCCTCGATCTCGAGGATTTTCTCGACGACGACCCACGCCCCGTCCGTGGCCTCGCGGAGGTCGGCGAGGTAGCGGCGCGGGTTCGCGAGCCCGTCGATGTGGTCGATGCGGAAGCCGGCGATCAGTCCCTCGCGGTACAGCTCCAGCAGCTTCGCGTGGGTGGCGTCGAACACGCTGCGGTCCTCGACGCGGACCGCGGCGAGCGTGTCGACGTCGAAGAACCGACGGTAGTTGAGCTCATCGGCGCCGACGCGCCAGTGGGCCAGCCGATACCACTGGTGCTCCAACAACTCGGCGAGCGGCAGTTCCTCGGTGCCCGGGCGGACGGGGAAGGCGTGATCGAAGTAGCGCACGACGCACTGCTCGCCGATGCCGGGCACCTCCCTGCGCTCGACGGTGATGTTGCCGGCGGCCAGCTCCTTGCCGATCTTGTCACCGAGCACGGGCATGAGGATGGCTTGGTCGCCCGAGAGGTCCATGTCGAACCAGTGCGCATACCGGGACTGCGCGCCCTCCCGCAGCACCTCCCACAGGGCCCGGTTGTGCCACAGCGGCGTGGGCACGGACATGTGGTTGGGGACCACGTCCACGACGATGCCCAGCCCGTGCTGCGACGCAGCCGCGGCCAGACGTCGGAAGGCGGCTTCGCCGCCCAGCTCCTCGGAGACGAGGGAGTGGTCGCACACGTCGTAGCCGTGCGTCGAGCCGGGCGCCGCCTGGAGGATGGGGGAGCAGAACAGGTGCGTCACCCCGAGCGCGGCGAGGTAGGGGACCCGCTGGGCGGCGTCGTCGAACGTGAAGTCGGCGGTCAGTTGGAGACGATACGTGGACACGATCTGCACCTCGCCAGACTACGGCACTGCTCCGACAAGGCCGCCGGGCGACGGGGTCGCCGGGAGGTGAAGCCCGACGACACCCCCTGCGTCCTAACCCACCGGCAGGTGCTTGGCCCAGAAGCCCATGACGGCCTCGAATCGCTGCCTGCGATGCCACGGCGTGCCGGAGCGTGTGAGCTCGTGGTCCTCGCCCGGGAAGACGAGCATCTCCGCATCGACGCCCGCCTGCTTCAGCAGCGCGTGGTACTGCAACCCCTGGTGGATGGGGCAGCGCAGGTCCTGTTCGGAGTGGATGATGAGCGTCGGCGTGCGCACCTGCGCGGCGTACGTCATCGGCGACTGGCGGTCCGCCTCCGCGCGGTCGTAGCTCGTGTACTGCTGCGGGAAGAACCAGCCGATGTCGGACGAACCGACGAAGCTCCACACGTCGAGGAAGCCGCGCTCGACGATGGCCCCCTTGAAGCGGTGGTCGTGGCCGATGATCCAGGCGGTGAGGTAGCCGCCGTACGAGCCGCCCATGATGCCGAGCCGGTCGCGGTCGAACGCCGGGTTGACGTCGAGGCAGTGCTCGAGGAACGCGATCACGTCGGCGTGGTCGAGGTTGCCCATGTCTCCCTTGATGGCCCGGCCGTGTTCGGTGCCGTAGCCCCACGACCCTCGCGGATTGCACATCACGACGGCATACCCCGCCTCGACGGCGACCTGCGCCTCGTCGAAGAAGCCGCGGCCGTAGCCGTGGTAGGGGCCGCCGTGGATCATCAGCAGCACTGGGTGGGGGCCGTCGCCGGCCGGGGTGAGGGTCCAGCCGTGGACGGGGTGGCCGTCGGGGGCCGTCGCCGTGGTCTCCTGCGGCACCACGGCGTCGGCGAGCTCGGCCGAGAAGCGGGTCAGCACGTCGAAGCGCCCGTCGCGCCACACCGCTAGCTCGCCCGTGCTGGTCGGGGAGGTGACCGTGGCGACGAGCACGTCGCCGGCCGTGTCGACCTGCTGGACGTCCCACGTCGCGTCCTCGAGGATCTCGACGCCGTCGGTGCCGACGAGCACCGCCCGGCCCGCGCCCCGGTGCACGTCGGGGGCGACGACCCGGCCGTCGGCGAGCGCGGCGAGGGCGCCGGTGACGGTGGCGTCGACGAGCTGCCGCGGCTGCGCGCCCGCCAGCCAGACGGTGCCGTGGTGGCCGACGAAGTCCAGCCCGTCGCCGATGGTGCCGGCCACGAAGTAGAGGAGCTCGCCGCTGCGGCGCGGGGTGCTCGCCGACAGCCGCAGCCCGGCGGTCAGCGACTCGGGCTCGGCGCCGTCGCGCAGCCGCCACAGCTCGGTTTCGAGGGTGTCGTCGCCCTTGCGGTTGGCGCACGCGAGCACGGAGCCGTCGGCGTCGAAGATCGCACCCGACCAGTCGAGGTCGTCGTCGGTGAGGCGCGTCGGCTCCGGGAATCGAGCGGGGGCGTCGACGTCGTGCCGCTTGCCCTGCCCCTTCGCCTCGAACACGGGCTCGGCGGCAGGATCCGGCACGTCGACGACGAACACCTGCGCGGGACGGTCGCGGTACCAGCCGAGGCCGTTGTGGCGGGTCTGGAAGTCGGTGAACGCGCGCGGATCCTCGTGGCCGCCGTCGATGTCGTCGACCGTGCCGTAGCGTCCGTCGACGGGTACCCGCGACGTGAACACGAGCCGGGCGGAGTCGTCGGAGAACGCGAATGCTGAGATGCCGAGCTTCTGGTCGGTCACCTGGACCGCCTCGCCGCCCGCAGCCGGCGCGACGAACACCTGCGGCCTCGCACCCGGCTGGCGGCGGAGGAACGCCAACAGGGTGCCGTCGGGCGAGAACTGCGGCGCGAAGTCGTGGTAGCCGCGGGTGATCCGTCGGGGCTGACCGTCTGTCAGCGGCACTCGCCAGAGCTGGCCGACGTAGTCGTCGACGACGAAGCTCGGCCGGGTCACCGCGACGACGGCGACGGTGCCGTCGGGGTGGATGGTGGGACGGGAGAGGGTCTGGAGAAGCTCGAGTTGTTCAGGGCGCATGATGAGCACAGTAGCGCGGGCCCTCGCCTCAAACAGTGGCGAGCAGGAGGATCGTGAGCGAGGCGGCGCCGGCGGCGAGGATGAGGACGACGTCGTTCGGCGTCCACCGCCGTTGGACGGCCCACAGGATGAGCGCCCCGACAATCGATCCCCAGCCGACTGCGAGGCCGGATGTGCCGGCGTCGGTGCCGATGGTGATGCTGGCGTTGAGCATCGACGCGATGGTCGACAGCAGCAGCCCACAGATCACGGGGAGCACGACGCCGCCGAGGGCCTGCACGAATGCCGACTCCCTCACCCGCTCGTAGACCGCGAGAAACACGAGCGCGAGCGCGCTGCACGAGCAGACCGCGACGAGGAACGCCAGCATCGCGACGAGCGCGCCGAGCGCGACGCCGCCCTGGGCTGCGCCGTGACCGTAGCCGATCGCGGTGGCGAGCTTGATGAGGACGGGGCCGGGCATCGCGTTGGCGACCGGCACCATCTGGCCGTAGAACTCCGCCTGCGGCACCAGCCCACTCGCGACGAAGAAGCCGTCCGCGACGCCGATGTAGGCCGCGCCGCCGCCGAACGACGACAGTGTCGAGGCCCCGATCAGCGCGACGATGTGCCCCGCCCCGACGAGGAACGACGCCCCCAGCGCGGCCACCGCGAGCGCCGCCAGGACGAGCGCACCGCGCAGGGTGTGCCGCGTCGACGAGGCGCCGGCGACGACGACGGGCGCTGGCGCCGTCGCGGTCCGGCCCCGACGCACGAACGCGATGACGGCCACCGCCAGCAGCGCGAGCAGGATCACGTGGAGGGCCCCGAGCTGGGGAAACAACGTCTCCCAGCCGGTGCCGAGCAGCCGGCCGAGTGCCTCGACGGCCTGATTGCCGCCGACGACCGCGAAGGTGGCGAGCATGATGAGCACCGACGGCACCGTCGCGTAGCTGCGCAGCACCTTCTGGATGTAGTGGACGAGCAGGACCGCGATGAAGGCTGAGATGCCGACGGCCGCGAACTCCACCAGCCGGATCGCCGATTCGCCCAGTGCTGCGAACGCCGCCAGGAGCACGACGGTGGCGACCGTTCCCGGCAGAGCGACGACCAGCGCCGCCAACGCGGGGGCCCAGATGGGTCGTGTGTGCGTGCCCACCATCGCCGACATCTTCACGGGCTGGGCGCCGGGGGTGACGTTGGCGATGATCGTGTGGGCGGTGAAGGCCTTGTCATCCGCGAGTTTGTGGCGCTGCACGAACTCGCGCTCCATGATCGGGATGAGTGCAGCCCCGCCGCCGAAGCCCATCGCCCCGACGGTGAACGCGCCCGCGAGCAGGCTGCGCACGGATGCTCCGCGGCTCATGTGGTCCCCTTCCTGCAGGCCGGGGCCAGTGTAGGCCGAAGGACCTCGTCGGCTGCTGCCCGCCCCCGACGACCGGCCCCGGCCCGTGGATCGGCCCCGGCCCGACGACCGGCCATCGTCGGGTGCCCCGGAGCTACGCCTCGATCGCGGCCTGGAACTGCGACTGGTAGAGCTCGTAGTAGTGCCCGCGTCGCTCGAGGAGCTCCGCGTGCGAGCCCTGCTCGACGATCCGCCCCTCCTCCATGACGAGGATCACGTCCGCGTCGCGGATCGTCGACAGCCGGTGCGCGATCACGAACGACGTGCGCCCGGTCCGCAGCTGCGCCATCGCCTGCTGGAGCAGCAGCTCCGTGCGGGTGTCGACGGAGCTCGTCGCCTCGTCGAGGATCAGCAGCGAAGGATCGGACAGGAAGGCCCGCGCGATCGTGATGAGCTGCTTCTCGCCAGCGGAGACGTTGTTGCCCTCCTCGTCGATCACGGTGTCGTAGCCGTCGGGCAGCGAGTGCACGAAGCGATCGACGAACGTGGCCCGAGCCGCGGCGACGATCTCGTCCTCGGACGCTCCCGGCCTGCCGTAGGCGATGTTGTCGCGGATCGTGCCGCCGAACAGCCACGCATCCTGCAGCACCATGCCGATCTGCTCGCGCAGCTCGCCGCGCGGCACGGAGGCCACGTCCACCTCGTCGAGCAGGATCTGCCCGCCGTCGAGGTCGTAGAAGCGCATGAGGAGGTTCACCAGCGTCGTCTTGCCGGCACCCGTCGGGCCGACGATCGCCACCGTCTGGCCGGGGCGCACGTCGAGCGACAGCCCACGGATCAGCTCCTGCTCCGGCGAGTACGAGAACGTGACGTCGCGGAATTCGACGTGCCCACGCACCTCGGCCGGCAGGTCACCATCCGGCTCCGCGGACATCTCGTCCGCGTCGAGCAGCTCGAAGACGCGCTCCGCGGAGGCGACGCCGGACTGCAGCAGGTTCGCCATCGACGACACCTGGGTCAAGGGCTGCGTGAACTGCCGCGAGTACTGGATGAACGCCTGGACGTCGCCGATGTTCATCGTGCCGCTCGCCACCTTGAGGCCGCCGAGGACGGCGATGATGACGTAGTTGAGGTTCCCGACGAGGAACATGATCGGCATGATGAGGCCGGAGATGAACTGGGAGCCGAAGGCCGCCTTGAACAGGCGTTCGTTGCGCTTTGCGAACTCCTCCTCGACTTCCTTCGTCCGCCCGAACACCTTCACCAGCGACTGGCCGGTGTAGGCCTCCTCGATGTGGGCGTTGAGTTCGCCGGTGGCCTTCCAGTTCTCCTTGAACAGCTTCTGGCTGCGCTTGCCGATCACGCTCACGACCACCATCCCGACGGGCACGCTCAGCAGCGCGACGATCGCGAGCGTGGGGGAGATCCAGAACATCATCGCGAGCACGCCCACCAGCGTCAGCAGCGAGTTGAGGAGCTGCATCAGCGTCTGCTGGAAGGTCTGGGCGACGTTGTCGATGTCGTTGGTGACGCGGCTCAGCAGCTCGCCGCGCGGCTGCTTGTCGAAGTAGCGCAGGGGCAGGCGGTCGATCTTCGCCGACACCTCCTCGCGCATCCGGTACACGGTGCGCTGGATGGCGCCGTTGAGCACCCAGCCCTGGATGAGCTGGAACGCGAACGACAGCACGTACAGCGCGAGCACGATCAGCAGGATCTGCCCGATGCCGGCGAAGTCGATGCCCTCACCCGGGGTGAAGTCGAGGTTGCGCAGCATCTCGGCCAGCCTCGAGTTCTCCTGCTCGGCCGCCTGGACGACCTGTTCCTTCGTCGCGCCCGCGGGCATCTGCCCGCCGATCGCGCCGGCGAGCAGCTTGTCGGTGGCGAAGCCCAACACCTTTGGCCCGACGACGTTGAGGGCGACGCCGATCGCGCTGAGCACGATGGCGAGGATGACCATCGCGCGTTCGGGGCGCAGCTCGCCGACGAGGCGCTTGCCGCTCACCTTGAAGTTGGCGGCCTTCTCGCCGGTGCCGCCCCCGTGGGGGCCCCCGTGGGGGCCGCCGCCCATGCGCTGTGGTCCATGCTTGGGGCGCTCATTGGCCACGACCTTCTCGCTCATGCGGCCTCCTCCGCGCTCAGCTGGGACTCGACGATCTCCCGGTATGTCTCGTTCGACCGGAGGAGCTCGTCGTGGGTGCCTCGCCCGACGACGTGCCCGTCGTCGAGGACGATGATCTGGTCCGCGCCCCGGATGGTGGACACCCGTTGGGCCACGACGATGACCGTCGCCTCCTGCGTCCACGGCCCGAGGGCCGAGCGCAGACGGGCGTCGGTGGCGACGTCGAGGGCGGAGAACGAGTCGTCGAAGATGTAGACCTCCGGCCGCTTGACGAGGGCCCGCGCGATGGCGAGACGCTGCCGCTGCCCGCCGGAGACGTTGGTGCCGCCCTGGGCGATGTCGGAGTCGAGCCCGCCGTCGCGTTCCCTGACGAAGCCGTCGGCCTGGGCCACCTCCAGCGCGTCCCACATCTCGGCCTCGGTGGCCTCCGGGCGGCCGTAGCGCAAGTTGCCGGCCACCGACCCGGAGAACAGGTAGGGCTTCTGCGGCACGATGCCGATGCGCGCCCACAAGGCGTCGGGATCGTAGTCGCGCACGTCGACGCCGTCGACGAGCACCCGCCCGCCGGTCACGTCGTAGAGTCTCGGCACGAGGCTGACCAGGGTGGTCTTGCCGGCGCCGGTGGAGCCGATGATCGCCGTCGTGCGGCCCGGCTCGGCGGTGAAGGACACATGCTCGAGCACGGGCGCCTCCGCGCCGGGGTAGGCGAAGGTGACGTCGTCGAAGGTGACGAGGCCGCGTGCCTGCGGGGCCGGGGTTGGCTCGTCGGGTGCGGCGACGGACGACGGTGTGCGCAGCACCTCCATGATGCGGTCGGCGCACACGCCGGCGCGCGGCGCCATGACGAGCAGCATCGTCGTCATCATCACGGAGATGAGGATCTGCATCAGGTAGGCGATGAACGCGGTGAGCTGGCCGATCTGGAGGTCCCCGGAATCGATGCGGCCCGCGCCGAACCACATCACGGCGACGGTCGACAGGTTCATCACGAATCCCACGAACGGGAACATGAACACCATCAGCCGACCAACCTTCAGCGACGTGTCCGTCAGGTCGCCGTTGGCGCCGGCGAAGCGCCGCGACTCGTGCTCCTCACGCACGAAGGCGCGCACGACGCGGATGCCGGTGATCTGCTCGCGCAGCACGCGGTTGAGGTTGTCGACGCGAGTCTGCATGAGCTTGAACAGCGGCCCCATCAGTGTGATGAGCACGACGATGCCCGCGCCGAGCAGCGTGACCGCGGCGAGGATGATCCACGTCATGCCGACGTCCTCCCGCATCGCCATGAACACGCCGCCGGCCATCGTGATGGGTGCGCCGACGAGCATCACGCAGGTCATGTGCACCAGCATCTGCACCTGCTGGACGTCATTGGTGGTGCGGGTGATGAGCGACGGCGCCCCGAAGTGGCTGAGCTCCTTGCTGGAGAAGCCGAGCGCCTTGTCGAACACCGCGGCGCGCACGTCGCGACCGAACCCCATCGACGCGTGCGCACCCGCCCACACGGCCCCGATCTGGGCGGCGGCCTGGACGGTGGCGAGCGCGAGCATGATGCCGCCGGCGCGCCAGATGTAGCCGGTGTCGCCGGTGACGACGCCCTCGTCGATGATGCGGGCGTTCAGGGTGGGCAGGTAGAGGCTCATGATGGTCGCGATCGTCTGCAGGATCAGCACGACGACGAGGTAGCCCCAATAGGGGCGGATGTAGCGGTTGATGAGCCGACCGAGGTGCTTGATCATGCACGCCTCCTCAGGCCGTCGAGCAGGATCGAAGCGAGCGTCGTCGAGTTCATCGGGGCGACGCCGAGGGCGCCGTGGCCGCGCTGGCCGGCGACGACCATGAGCAGGTGTCGGACGAATTCCGCAGGCGCGCAGGCCAGGTCGTCGGCGTGGTCCGCGAACCGCTCCTCGAGGAAGCTGGCGATCTCGCCGTGGCGCTCCACGAGCGCGTCCCGGACGCAGGTGCCCGAGTGGTCGGAGGCGTGCGCCCGGTGCGAGACGTGGAAGAACGTCTTGATCTGGTCGTGGTAGCGCCCGGCCAGCTCGACTGCGGCGACGGTGTCGCCGTCCAACGTGCCGGGGAAGTCCTGCGTGGCGAGGAAGCGTTGGAGGGTCTCTGCGGACAGCGCGGTGCGGACGGTCTCGTCGACGACGTCCTGCAGCGAGTCGAAGGCCCGGAAGATGGTGCCCTCCGCGACGCCCGCAGCCTCGGCGATCTGTTTGGTGGTGAGCTGCTGACCGTACTGGTCCAGCAGCGGCATCGTCGCCTCGACGATGCTGGCGCGACGCTCGTCGCGCGTCATTCTGGTGGCTCTTGTCACGTCCTCCAATGATAGTGAGCACTCACTCATTAACCAATTCGGGCCGTCGCCGGGTGGGTGGGTTGGGCAGGTCGCGGTGCTGGTACCGCCAGCCTTGACCGCAGCCACCCCTGCTGGATCCGTCGCCCGGCAAGCACCGCACTTCGGCGGAGCCGGCCGGCGATCGGTGTTCTGGCCTACCTCCCCGGGAGCAGGTCGGCGAGCAGTTCCGGGACTCCGACGTGGCGCCTCGCCCGGGATGCGAGCTCGGGTTCCAGCCCCGGCAACGACGCGAGCGCTCCGTCGAGGAGGGCGCAGGCGAGGTCGCGGGCGTGGCCGGCGCGGACCGCGCCGGCGGAGACGAGGACGGCCAGCATGTCGCACGCGTCCCCGGCGGCCTTCGTGCGCACCTCGGCGTCGCTCAGTACCTTCAGCCCGAAGAACGACGCGCGATACCTCGGGTCGCTGACGCACGAGTCGAAGTAGCGCCGGGCGGCGTCGGCGAGTTCCGCGACGACGACCCCCCAGCCCACCGAGGCGGTGGCGGCCCGCAGCGCGTCGTCGGAGAGGAACTCATCGACCGCGCGCGCAGCCCGTCGAGCCGACGATCCCGCCCGCTGCTCAGTCATCAGCCGTAGCCAGAACGCCAGGAACCGATCCTCGGAGCCTTTGCTGTGGCGGGCGCGCAGGAGGTCCGCGTGACGCTCGTCGCCGGATCGGTCCAAGGGCTCCATGCGACGAGGCTAGCAGCGCCGCCCCCCGCCCCAGCGCCACCGCCCCGACGGGCCCACCCCGCCGGACCGGCTCACCGTCGCAGCGCCCGCCTTCCGAGCTTCATCAACTCCTCGGCCCAAAGGACCACCGACGACAGCCCGACGGCGACCGCCCAGTCGACCGCCCCCATGGGCGCGGTGTCGAATGCGCTCTGCAGGAACGGCACGTGCACGACGGCCACCTGCAGCACCACCGCGAGCAGGATCGACGCCCACAGCCAGCGGTTGGCGAAGAATCCGCGGAAGGCGGAGTGCTCGTCGGAGCGGGAGTTGAGCGCGTTGAAGAGTTGCGCGAACACCAGCGTCGTGAAACCGACGGTGCGCGCCTCGTCGAGCGTCCCCGCGTGGAGCGTCGCGAGCCCGCCGGGCAGGAACAGGTCGATCGACAGGAGCGTGAGCGCCCCCATGACGAGGCCGATGAAGATGATGCGCCACCACATGTGGCGGTCGACGATCGGCTGCCGAGGATCGCGGGGGTACCTGGCCATGAGGTCGCCGTCGTCGGGATCGACGCCCATTGCGAGCGCGGGGCCGGAGTCGGTGATGAGGTTGATCCACAGGATCTGGGTGGCCAGCAGCGGCACGGCGAGCCCGGTCTCGGCGGAGGCGCCCAGGCCGATCACGCCCGCGAGGACGACCCCGAAGAAGACGGTGACCACCTCGCCCATGTTGGACGACAGCAGGAAGCGCAGGAACTTCTTGATGTTGTCGAAGATGCCGCGGCCCTGGCGGACGGCGCCGACGATGGTGGCGTAGTTGTCGTCGGCGAGGATCATCTCGCCGGCCTCCTTGGTGACCTCGGTGCCGGTGATGCCCATCGCCACACCGATGTCGGCGGACTTCAACGCCGGCGCGTCATTGACCCCATCGCCGGTCATCGCGACGATGCGGCCGTCGTCCTGCAGCGCGTCGACGATGCGCAGCTTGTGCTCGGGGGCGACGCGGGCGTACACGTTGACGTCACGCACGGCGGCGCGGAATCCCTCGTCGTCGAGCGCGTCCAGCTCGCGCCCGGTCAGGGCTCGCGCGCCGGGGGTGACGATGCCCAGGTCGACGCCGATCCTTGCGGCCGTGCGCGGGTGGTCGCCGGTGATCATGATGGTGCGGATGCCGGCCCGGTGCGCCTCCCTGATCGCGGCGCGAGCCTCGTCGCGCGGAGGGTCGATGATCGCGACGACGCCCGCGAACGTCAGCCCCTCCTCGTGCTCCTCCGACACCTCGGCCACGTCCCGCGGCAGCCGACGGTAGGCGACGCCGAGCGTGCGATAGCCCTCGTCGGACAGCGTTTCGACGGTGGCCAGCAGCTCGGCGCGGGTGTCGTCGTCGAGCGGCACCTCGTCGCGCCCCACGAGCCTGGACGTGCAGTGCGCGAGCAGCACGTCGGGGGCTCCCTTGCTCCACAGCACGTCGTCGTCGTGGTCGGCGTGGCGGCCGGCGACGGACATCATCTTCCGATCCGACGTGAACGGCACCTCCGCGCGTCGCTCGAAGCCGTCGGCCAGCGGCTTGGCGCCGTCGAGCTTGTGCTGTGCGACGAGGAAGGCGCCCTCGGTGGGGTCGCCCTCGATGAGCCAGCCGTCGCGCTCGGCCAGCGCCGCGTTGTTGGCGATGGCGCCACCGGCGAGCACGAGCCGCGCCTCGTGCAGCGCCTGCGGGCTGGGGGTGCCTTCGACGGTGCCCTCCGGCTCGTACCCGGTGCCGGTGAGCTCCACCACCCCGGACGCGGTGACGATCTGCCGCAGCGTCATCTCGTTGCGGGTGAGGGTGCCGGTCTTGTCGGAGGCGATCACCGACGCCGACCCGAGCGTCTCGACGGAGTGCAGGTCCTTCATGACGGCGTTTCGCCTTGCCATCGCCTGGACACCGATCGCGAGTACGAGCGACAGGATGGCGGGCAGCCCCTCGGGGACGGCGGCGACGGCGAGCGAGACGCCGAGCAGCAGGATGTCGACGGCGTCGCCGAGCGAGCGCACGTCGTTGACGAGAAACAGCGTGGTCATGACGACGACGGCGATCCCGATGACGAGGATGCCGAGCATCTTCGACACCTTCTCGATCTCGCGTGTGAGCGGGGATTCGTCGCGGCGCGTGGCGTCGAGCATGTCCGCGATCGCGCCCATCTGCGTGTCCATGCCTGTGGCGACGACGACGGCGCGCCCCACGCCCTGCACGACCGCCGTGCCCTTGTGCACCATGTTGGCGCGGTCGCCCAGCGGGGTGTCCTGCGGCAGTGTGTCGGGGCGTTTCGTCGTCGCCTCGGATTCGCCCGTCAGCGACGCCTCCTGCACGCGCAGGCCGGTGGCGGTGAGGATCCGGGCGTCGGCGCCGACGGCGTCGCCCTCGGCCAACGAGAGGATGTCGCCCACGACGATGTCGCGCGACGGCAGTGAGCGCGGCGCTCCGTCGCGGATGACCGTCGACGTGGCCGCGGTCATGCGCGACAGTGCCGCGACGGCGCCCTCCGCCTTGCGCTCCTGGGCGAGGCCGATGGCGGCGTTGGCGAGCACGATCAGGGCGATGACGACCACGTCGACGGGGAATCCGTGCGCGCCCTCCGCCACCCACGCCACCAGCGAGATGGCCATCGCGACGAACAGCAGGTACACCAGCGGATCCTGGAACTGCTGCAACACCTTGCGCCACAGCGGCACCGGCGGCTTCTGCCGCAGCTCGTTGGGGCCGTGGAGCGCGAGACGTGCGGCGGCCTCGTCGGCGGAGAGGCCCCGCTGGGGGTCGGTGTCCAGCGTTGCGACGACGACGCTCGCGTCGCTCGAGTGGGGATGTGTGTGATCGGTCATTGGCTCATCTCCTGGCGACCGGAAACTGTCTCCATTGTCCCCCTCCGGGAAAGCCGCTGGGTACGAATGCCCCCGGACCACGCGTCGGCTGCGGTCCCCCCACAGATGGGCCACCTTCGTCGGCATCACCCTCGGCGGCACCCCGAGCCCCTCCGCGGCGTGCCGCACGGGACCGAGCCGCTGCCACCGGCACATCGCCTGCGGTGGCTGTGCACGCGTCGGCGTCGAGGCGTGTCCCTCAGCGTCGGTATGTCCCCGGCCCCAGCGTCGCCGGGTCAAGCTTGACGTCGTGGCCCGCCCAGAAGAGGAAGCCACGCAGGATCAGTGTGCCGTTCGAGCCGTCACCCTGCGCGGCGGCGTCGATGTCGTTGCCCGCCATGATCGCGGTGCAGTCGTCGACGACGCGTACGCCCGGCGGCACGTAGATGTCGTGGCCGGCCATGATCGCCGAAACCTCGAGCGTCACCACGGCGCCCGGCCCCATGCAGTCGCGCAGGTAGATGTCGTGGCCGCCCCAGAACGCGAACGACTCCAAGCCCGGCGAGCCCTGCTCCGGCACGATCGTCCGCCCGCTCAGGATCGCCGCCGACGACCGCAGCGGCGCGCCGACGCGCGTGGGGATCTGCGCCGGACCGCCCGCCACCACTGGGGCCGGCGGGGCGTCGTCGGGGGAGAGGCGCAGGCGACGCCCCTCGGGCAGGTCCGCGACGACGGGCAGCAGCTCGTCGACGTACTTGGCTCGCAGCGCCTGGTCCTGGCGGTCGTCGACCTCGGCGATGTCGAGTCGGCCAGCGGCGTGGGCCTCCTGGAGGACGCGGAGGACTTCGTCGCGCTCGGCGTCCCCGATGCGCAGGCGCGGGGCGGGAGTGTGATCGGCCATGCGGCCAGCGTAGCCGGACGAGCGGGCCGCCGGAGCAGCCAGGAACGGCGTCGCCGGGTCGACGATCAGGCCGGAGGTCATCGTCGACGACGTGTCCGCCCTCGCGCCCGACGGCGTCCTGCGGCTTTTCGACGTGCTCGCCCTTGCGCCCGACGGCGTCCTGCGGCTTTTCGACGTGCTCGCCCTTGCGCCCGACGGCGTCCTGCGGCTTCCCGACGTGCTCGCCGTCGCGCCCGACGGACTAACTGTGAGGAAGTGGTTGGTCCACCAACCACTTCCTCACAGTGAACGGTCGACGGCCGGCGGCCAGACAGCCCGCCGGCCCCGCAACCCGCCAACAGACAGCCCGCCGGCCCCGCAACTCTGCGGCCAGACAGCCGGGCGGCCAGACAGCCCGCACCCCGCCGGCCCGGCCGCCCGAAGCCCAGCTACCCTGACGACCGGACCGTGAGCGTGGTCGGCAGGATCAGCGGCGTCGACGGCTCCTCGCCTCGCATCAGCGCCAGCAGCATCGCCGCGGCCTCGGCGCCCAGCTCCACGGCCGGGTTGTGGATCGCGGTGAGGTCGAGCTCGCGGGCGCCGGCGAAGTCGTCGAAGGCCACCACCTGCAGGTCCTCGCCGACGGAGCGCCCCGCCGCGGTCAACGTGGGCACGGCGCCGATGGCCATGAGATCGGAGGCGATGAAGACCCCGTCGACGCCCGGGTGTTCGCGCAGGAGCGTCTCAGCGCAGCGACGGCCGCCCTCGCGGGTGAAGTCGCCCTCGACGAGCGTCCACTCCAGCCCCGCTTCCTCGACGACCGCGCGCCACCCGTCGAGGCGATCCACCGAGGCCATCATGTCCAGCGGGCCGGTGATCGTCGCCGGGCGGTGGACGCCGCGCTCCAGCATGCGCCGGGCCGCGAGCGCGCCGCCGCCGCGGTTGTCGGAGTCGACGGTGTGCACCTCGGGCGGCAACGATTCGGTGACCAGCGGCGCGCCGAGGAACGTCGAGGGCAGCGGGAGGTCGGCCACCGCCTTGGCGAGGCCGTCGGCGCGGTGATGCGACATGACGATCGCCCCCGCGACACCGCCGGCCATCAGGAACTGCGTGGTCGCCGTCGGGAAGCCCTCCGTCGGGGCGAACGCCATGACGAGCTGGAAGCCGGTGCCCGTGAGTGCCCTCGTGATGCCGGAGACGGTGAAGCCGAAGAACGGGTCGGAGAAGACGCGCTCGTCGGGCTCGGGCACCACGACGGCCACCGTGCTCGCGGAGCCGGAGGCGAGGGTGCGGGCCGCGAAGTTGGGTACGTAGCCCAACTCACGGATCGCAGCCTGCACCCGCTCGAACGTCTCCGCAGCGACCCCGACGTCCTGGCGGACCACCCTGGACACCGTCGCCCGTGACACGCCCGCGAGTTTCGCGACGTCGACGAGTGTGGGTCGCGGCGAAGAATTCACGTCTAGTCCCCCAAGCCCTTGCTGATGACCGACGACAAGAACCTAGCCGATGCCTTGGGCGTCCGCTGGAGCGTGTCATAGTCGACGCGCACGATGCCGAAGCGTTTGGCGTAGCCCCAGGCCCATTCGAAGTTGTCCAACAGCGACCAGACGAAGTACCCGCGGACGTCGGCGCCGTGGGCGATGGCCTCCCGGACGGCCAGGAAGTGGTCCCTCAAGTAGCCGACCCGCCCCTGGTCGTCGACGAAGCCGTCCTCGTCGGGCACGTCGTCCATCGCGCAGCCGTTCTCCGTGATGTACAGCGGGATGCCTGCGGGGCCGGTGTACTCGGTGTGGAGGCGTTCGAGGAGGCGACGCAGACCGTCGGGCTGGATCTCCCATTCCATCGCGGTGCGCGGCAGCCCGCGGGAGACGAACTGCACCCACTCGGAGCCGACGTTCGGGTTGCCCCGACGACGACCGTTCGCCTCCTGCTGTGGTGCGGGGGCGTCGTCGGGGGTGCCGGTGACGGCCGAACCGTTGTAGTAGTTGACGCCGAGGAAGTCGATGGGGCGGCTGATCAGTGCGAGATCGCCCGGCTGGATGCAGTCCTCGAGGCCCAGGCCGGCCATGTCCCGCATGACGTCCTCGGGGTAGGCGCCCCGGAAGATCGGGTCGGTGAAGAACCTGTTGGAGGTGCCGTCGATGCGGCGAGCCGCTTCGCGGTCGGTGGGCGAGGACGGGTCGGCGGGATCGACGACGTTGAAGTTCAGCGTGATGCCCACCTGCGCCTCGGCGGGCAACACCGAGCGCAGCGCGTCGACGCCGAGCCCGTGCGCCAGCAGCAGGTGGTGCGCGGCCCGGACGCCCTCCGACGCACTGGTGTGCCCGGGCGCGTGCTCGCCGCCGGCGTAGGAAAGGAACGACGAGCACCACGGCTCGTTGAGCGTGATCCAGTGCGCGACGCGGTCGCCGAGCTCCTCGCCCATGCGCTGCGCGTACTCGGCGAAGCGGTGCGCCGTGTCCCGGTTGAGCCAGCCGTCGGGGATGGCCGCCGGCAGGTCCCAGTGGTAGAGCGTCACCCAGGGCTGGATGTCGTGGGCGAGGAGCTCGTCGACCAGCCGCGAGTAGAAGTCGATGCCTTCGCTGCTGAAGGCGGCGTCGTCGGGGCGCACTCGCGGCCAGGAGATGGAGAACCGGTACGCGTTGAGGCCCAGCTCGTGCATGAGGGCGACGTCCTCGGGCATCCGGTGGTAGTGGTCGCAGGCGACCTCGCCGTCGTCGCCATTGGCGACTGCACCGGGGACGCGGCAGAACACGTCCCAGATGGAGTCGCTCCTGCCTGACTCGTGGGCGGCGCCCTCGATCTGGAAGGCGGCGGTGGCGCTGCCCCAGAGGAATCCTTCGGGGAACTGGGTGGTGGTCATCCCTTGACTGCTCCTTGCATGATGCCGGCGACGAGTTGCTTGCCGGCGAACGCGAACATGATGATGAGTGGCACGGTGGCCACGACGACTCCCGCCATGATGAGCGAGTAGTCCTTGAAATATGAGGCCTGCAGGAGCTGCAACGACACCGGCAGGGTGGGGTTGGTGGAGCCGAGCACGATGAACGGCCAGAAGAAGTTGGTCCACGATCCGACGAACGTGAACAGCGCCAGCATCGACGCGGCAGGGCGGGCGGCGGGCAGCGCCACCGACCAGAACGTGCGGATCATCGAGGCCCCGTCGACGCGCGCCGCCTCGATCAGCTCGAACGGCAGTGCCTCGCGCAGGTACTGGGTCATCCAGAACACGCCGAAGGCGGTCACCAGGCCGGGCACGATCACCGCCTGGAGTTGGCCGATCCAGCCGAGCTTGCTCATCACGATGAACAGCGGCACGATGCCGAGCTGGGTGGGGACCGCCATCGTCGCCACCACGAACACCAGCAGCCCGTTGCGGCCGCGGAAGCGCAGCTTGGAGAAGGCGAAGCCGGCGAGCGTGGAGAAGAAGACGACGGACAGCGACGTGACGACCGCGACGATCACCGAGTTGCCGAGGGCCTGCCACAGCTTGATGTCGGAGGCGAGGACGCGTTGGACGTTGTCGAGGAAGTTCGGCCCGGGCACCAGCGACGGGATCGGGTTGCGGGCGATCGTCGCGGCGTCCGAGGAGGCCAGCAGGAACGTGAAGTAGAGCGGGTAGACGGAGATCAGCAGCACGATCGTGAGCACCAGGTAGGTGCGCCACGACGGGCGACGGTTGGTGCCGAAGCTCTGCCGACGACGGATGGCGCGCGCCGCGCCCTTGCCGACGAGCTGCTCGGCCATCGGGGACGACATCTGGGTCATCGACGTGCTCCCTTCGCGTCGGAGGAGGCGATGCGCCTGGTGATCAGGAAGTTGATCGCGCCCACCACGATGATGATGAGGAACAGGATCCACGAGACGGCGGCCGCGCGGCCGAAGCTCTTCTGCGCGCCCCAGCCGAGCTCGTAGATGTACATGGTGAGGGTCATCCACTGCTTGTCGGAGCCGCCGGTGCCCATGGTGTCGAACATGCGGGGCTCGTCGAAGATCTGCAGGCCGCCGATGGTGGAGGTGATGACGACGAAGATGATCGTCGGGCGCAGCATCGGCACGGTCACCGAGAAGAAGGTCTTCCAGCGGGAGGCGCCGTCGACGATGGCCGCCTCGTAGATCTCGCGGGGGATGGCCTGCATGGCGGCGAGGAAGATGAGCGCGTTGTAGCCGGTCCAGCGGAAGTTCACCATCGTCGCGATGGCGACGTGGGACCAGAACGCGCTGCCGTGCCAGGCGATCGGGTCCAGGCCGACGAGGGCCAGGAGCGCGTTGGCGGCACCGGACTGGTCGGCGAAGATCTTGGCGAAGATCATCGACACGGCCACGGGCGCGACGACGTAGGGCAGCAGGACACCCATCCGCCAGAACGTCTTGGCGCGGATGTTCGTGTCGAGGAAGTAGGCGATGACGATCGCCGCGATGACCTGGGGGACCGACGACAGCAGGAAGATCGAGAACGTGTTGCGCAGCGACTTCCAAAAGTTCGGCTGCTCCAGCACCGCCGTGTAGTTGCCGAGTCCGATCATCTCGCCCTGACCGCCGATGAGATGCCACTGGTGCACCGACACCCACGCCGTGTAGAGCAGCGGGAACAGGCCGACGATCGCGAACACGATGAAGAACGGGCTGACGTACAGGTAGGGCGACAGCTTGACCTCGAGCCGGCTGAGCCGCTGTCTGCCGGTCAGGTTGGACATGGGGCACTCCTCGGGTGGGGCGTGGGGGCCTAGGGTGCACCGTCGGCCCCCACGCGGTGGGTTCGTCAGCTGATGCCGAGGGCCTTGTAGGCGTCGACCGCCTTCGTCCAGGAGGACGCGGCGTCATCGGTCTTGTCGACGTCGACGCGCGTCAGGGCGTCGGTGACGACGGTGGTGATGGCGAAGAAGTTGGGGCCCTTGTAGGGCGAGATCGTGACGGCCTGTGCGCGATTGGCCATGATCTTGCCGACGGGGGCGTCGTTGAAGAACGGGTTCGAGAAGTCGAGTACCGCCGGGTCCTCGAGCGCCTTCACCTGCGACGGGAAGGTGCCCTTGGAGGCGAAGGCCTTGGCCTGCTGCTCGGGGGCGGTCAGCCACGCGGCCACCTTCTTGGCGGCGTCGGTGTTCTTGCCCTGCGCGGGCACCGTGAGGTACGAGCCGCCCCAGTTGCCGCCGCCTCCGGGGAACACGTCGGCGACGTCCCAGCCGGTCACGCCCTCGGCGTTGCCCTCGATGACGCCGAGCATCCAGCCCGGGCAGAGCATCGTCGCGAACTTGTCCTGCTGGAATCCTGCGGTCCAGTCTTCACTCCACTGCGAGAGGCCCGCCGACAGCTTGTCATCGACGGAGGCCTGGAGGATGCGCTCGTAGAGGGCCTTGATCTCGGCGTTCTGGTCGAGGGGCTTCGGCGTGCCGTCGGTGTTCTCGAGCGGGGCCTCCATCTGGTTGATCATGCCCTGGTAGGTGGCGCCGGCCGAGTCGAACCAGGCGACGCCGCCCGACTTCGCGACGAACTGCTTGCCCACCTCGAAGTAGGTGTCCCAATCGCCCTCGAGGAGCTTGGCGACCTCGTCGCGGTCGGTCGGGAGGCCCGCCTTCTCGAACAGGTCGGCGCGATAGCAGACGGCCTCGGGGCCGATGTCGGTGCCGTAGCCGATGAGCTTGCCGTCGACGGTGGCCGCCTGCGTCTTCCAGTCGAGCCAGCGGCCCTCGACGGAGGGGTCGTTGAGGTCGACGAATGCGTCGGGGTACTGGGCCAGCTCAGGCAGCCAGTCCACCTCGATCGCCTCGATGTCGGCGAGCCCGGAGCCGGCGGCCAGGCGGGTGTTCATGTTGTCGCGGGCCTCGTTCGAGGTGGCGGCCTTCTTGTGCTCGACCTGGATGTCGGGGTTGGCCGCGTTCCACTCCTTGATGAGGTCTTCGTAGCCGAACTCGTTGAATGTGGCGACGGTGATGGTCACCTTCTGCCCACTGGCGCCGTCGTTGGTGGTGCCGGAGGACGTGTCGGTGGTGTCGCCGCCCGAGCAGGCGGCGAGTGCGGTGACGCACGCTAGGGCGGTGAGGGTCTTGAATGCGGATCGCACGGGAACTCCTTCGTTGGTGCTCTTCGTGAGAGCGCTCTCGGGGCCCGGTGCCGAGATTCCTGAGAGCGCTCTCGGGGATTGGTCAACACGGTAACCCAAACCCCCGACGCCTGGGGCATCGGGGGCTGGATTGTTACCGATTCGTGACCCTGCGGCCGGTCAGAGCGTGGCCAGTGCCGTGTTGCTGATCTGGTTGCCGTAGTGGCGACGCATCGCCACCTTGCGCTCGAGGTCGGCGATCACGATGGTCGTGAAATCCGCCCCGTAGAGCTGCTCCGCAGATCCCAGCCCGCCGGGGCTGAACACGTTGACCTCCATGAGCTTGTCACCGACGATGTCCAGCCCGACGAGGAACATGCCGTCGGCGACGAGCTTCGGCCGTACCGCCTCGACCAGCCGGAGCATCTCGTCGGTGACGCTCGCCTTCTCGATCGAACCGCCGGCCGAGATGTTGGAGCGCACGTCCTTCTCCGCGGGGCGTCGTCGGAAGGCCGCGTAGGTGCCGTCGATCTGCAGCGGCTCCCCGTTCATCACGAACATCCGCACGTCGCCGTCCTTCGCGGCAGGCAGGTACTCCTGCGCGACGACGTACCCGTCGCGGTTGATCGCCTCGACGATCTGCGACAGGTTGCCGGGGCCCTTGCCGTCGATCAGGAACACGCCCGACCCGCCCGAGCCCTGCAGCGGCTTCAGGACGGCCTTGCCGCCGAGCTCCTCGACGAAGGCCTCGATACGATCCTTGTCTCGGGAGATCAGCGTGCGCGGGCGCACCACCTCGGGGAAGTGCTGGAAGTAGGCCTTGGAGAGCGCGTTCGCCAGCGACGACGGATCGTTCACGACGAGCACCCCCGACTTCGCCATGAGCTGGCCGAACGCGACGAGGGCGTTGTTCGCCCACGACGCCTCCTCGCCCGCAGGGTCGGCACGCAGCATCACGACGTCGAACTCGTTGAGCGCAATCCGCTTCGCCCGCTCCGGCGCCTGCACGTCGCCCAAGAACACCTCGGCGGAACGGTACTTCTTGTCCGCGCCGCCGCGTGCCCACGCCGTGAGGGTGCCGTCGGGCTCGTAGCCGAAGTCGCCCATCCCCATCACCCAGGCGTCGTGGCCTGCATTCGTGGCGGTCATGGCGAGGCGGGTGGTCGTGTAGACGGCCTGTTCGGTGGCGACGTCGTTGACGACGAATCCGATCTTCATGGGGTGTCCTTTCGGGCTGGGGTGGGCAGCAGGGCGAGGAGGTCGTCGGTGTGGGCCGCACGGAGGATGCGGCCGAGACCCTCCTCGTCGAGGTACGGAGGCATGATGCGCGCGGGGCGCAGCAGGCCGCGGCGGTGGAGATCCTCGATCAGCTCGAGGTCGTCGAGTGCGAACTTGCCGAGGTAGAACAGATCGAGCGAGCCGCCGTCGCGGACGTGGCGCAGCAGCGCGAGCAGGCCCCGCAGGTAGATGGCGTCCTTGGTGAAGCCGCCTGCGCGGTAGACGCGCATCACGGTGCTGAACGCCGTGCGGGGCGGGAGGCCCGCGTCGACGAGGAGGCGGTGCGTCGCACTGAACGGGGCGCCGCCCAGCATCGAGTCGACGGTGACCACCCGCGCGGCGAGCTGGCGCAGCCGGAACGCGGTGAGCCCACCGACGGCAATCTCGGCAACGACCGCCAGCCCCTCCTGCGTCTCCTCGTAGCCGGCCAGGCCCGCGCCCATCGTCGAGATGTGCTGATGCGTGCCGTTGACCTGCGTGACCAGATGGGTGCCGACCTCGTGCTGCAGCAGCGCCTCCGCGCGGTCCTCGAAGATGACCGCGTCCTCGGCGACGATGAGCGCCTCGGCCTCGCAGAGCACGCCCGACACGTCGGAGCGGATCTCGGCGAACAGCTCGATGTCCGGGTCGATGCGCTTGTAGCGACGGATTTCCGCCTGCGCCAAATCCAAGAACTGGCTCGAAGTGAGCTTGCCCGCGTTGCGTGCGGGCACCTCGATGCGCTCGAGCAGATCCTGGGCGGTGGCGAGCAGGTCGTCTCGGACCGGGCCGAAGAGCTGCACGGACAGTTCCCGGAACTCGTCGGTGCCGCGCGCGGCCAGCATCTGGAGCTGAAGCCGCATCTCCCGCACCTTGCGTTCGAGCAGCGCGCGCAGCGTCGGGTTGGAGACCGCGTCGACGGGGACGTTGGCCAGCGCGCAGTTCGCCACGTCGAGATCGATGGTGAGGTCGCGGTACTCGAACTCGGGCTCGTCCACGTCGCCTGCCAGGTAGCGATCGCGGGCCTCGTTGGCGTTGACGGGGGTCACCTCGAGCAGGAAGCGGATGTTGCCGGAGAGCCAGGCGAGCTGTTGCTCGATGGCGAGGTCGTTGGGCGTGAAGCGGGCGTCAGGCGTGGTCATCGCAGCGCCTCCAGCGCCTGCAGGACGGGCGCGTGCGTGGCCGCCAGCGCGCGCTGCAGGTCGCCGAGGCGCTCCGTCGACGGTGTGCCCGTCCACTCGTCCATGAACGACTTGCGAAATTCCAGCGCCAGGCAGCAGCCCACGCCCGGGTAGCGGTCGTGCACGAACCAGGCGAGCGCTCGGCCCTCGAACTTCACGTTCTCGCGCACGTCGATGCGGTGGCCGTCGACGCGCTCCTGCGCCAACGCCCCCGCGAACGCGTCCGCGACTCCGCGGAATCGGTCATCGAGCGAGCCCGTGCCGAGGTTGACCTCGGGGTTGTCCGCCTCGGGCTCGGGTGCGGCTTCCGCGCCGTCGCGTCGGTGGTTGTACGAGTGGACGTCGTAGACCACGAACGGCCCACGCCGAGCGAGCTCGTCGAGACGGCGGCCGAGTGCCTCGTAGAACGAGTCGTACACGTCGAGGCTGCCCGCGACGACCTCCTCGGGGAGGGTGGTGTCGCGCCAGATGTCGAGGCCCCACGCATCGTCGGGGCGGCGGTAGACGGCCCCCCGACGCGGCCGGTTGAGGTCCACCTCGAACCGGGAGCGGCGCACGACGACGCGCGCCGGCGCCAATGCCCCGATCACGTCCGTGAACGGATCCTCCTCGCGGAGCCGGCTGTCGTCGTCGAGCGACATCAGCGCCGCCACCTCGGGGCGCAGGTCGTGGCCGGCGTGGATGGCCGTCGCCACCAACTGACCCGACCAATCTCCGACGAACTCGAACGCGGCACTCTCAGTCATGCGTACATGTGTACCAGCCCGTGAGCGGGTGGCGGGGCGTTTTCGTCGAGCCGACGAGCGCCTCCCGCTCAGCTCTGCGGGCGCAGCAGCGGGTAGAGGATCGTCTCCCGGATGCCGACGCCAGTGAGCAACATGATGAGCCGGTCGACGCCGATGCCCAGGCCACCCATCGGGGGGACGCCGTACTCGAGGGCCTCGATGAAGTCCGTGTCGAGCTGCATCGCCTCCGGGTCGCCGGCAGCCGCCTTCAGCGACTGGGCCGTGAGCACGTCGCGCTGGATGACCGGGTCGATCAGCTCCGTGAAGCCGGTGCCGCGCTCCATGCCGCCGATGATGAGGTCCCACGCGAGCACCTTGCCCGGGTCCTCCTTGTTGATGCGCGCCAGCGGCTGCGCCAGCGCCGGGTAGTCGCAGACGAACGTCGGCTGGATGAGCCGGGGTTCGACGAGCTCGCCGAAGAGCTCCATCACGAGCTTGTCGGCGCCCCACTTCGGGTCGACGTCCACGCCCCGCGCCTCGGCGACGGCGAGCAGCTCGTCGGCAGGGGTCTCGACGGTGACCTCGCGGCCCAACTCCTCCGACAGCGCCGGATAGACGGGCAGCCACGTCCACTCGCCGTCGAGGTCGACGGTGCCCTTCGGCGTCTCGACGCGGCGCGTGCCGACGGCGTCCGCGGCCGCGAGGACAATGTCCCTTGTCAACTGCGCGATCGTGAACTGGTTGCCCCACGCCTGGTAGGCCTCGAGCATCGTGAACTCGGGGGAGTGCGACGAATCGACGCCCTCGTTGCGGAACACGCGGCCCATCTCGAAGATGCGGCTCGCCCCGCCCACCATGGTGCGCTTGAGGTGCAGCTCGAGTGCGATGCGCAGGCTCATGTCGATGTCGAACGCGTTGAGGTGCGTCCCGAACGGCCGGGCGGCGGCGCCACCGTGCAGGAGCTGCAGGATGGGCGTCTCGACCTCCATGTAGTCCTGCGCGTACAGCGTCTCGCGCACCGCGCGCGTGATGGCCGAACGCTTGCGCACCATCTCGCGGGCCTCGTCGCGGACGATCAAGTCCACGTAGCGACGGCGCACCCGCGACTCCTCGGACAACTCCTTGTGCATCACCGGCAGCGGGCGCAGCGCCTTCGACGCCATGCGCCATTGGGTGGCCATGACCGACAGCTCGCCGCGCCGCGACACGATCACGCGGCCCGAGACCCACACGTGGTCGCCGAGGTCGACGTCGGACTTCCACGCCGCCAGCGCCTCCTCGCCCACCTCCGCCAAGGAGAGCATCACCTGGAGTCGCTCGCCGTTGTTGTCGGGCGTGAACCCGTCCTGGAGCGTGGCGAACGCGAGCTTGCCGGTGTTGCGGATGAACACGACCCGCCCGCCGATCTCGACGACATCCTCGGTCTCCTCGCCCGTGGCGAGATGCTGCCAGCCCTCACGGACCTCGGCGAGCGTGTGCGTCCGCGACAAGTCGGCCGGGTACGGCTCGACGCCCGACTCCAGCAGGCGCGTGCGCTTCTCCTTGCGGACGGCGGTCTGCTCGGAGTCGGAAGGGCCGATGTCGGTGCGCGGGGTCTCGTCAGTCACGCAGTGCATCCTAGCCGTTGGGGCTTCGACGCCCGCAGTCCGAGCCCGCCGACGTGGGCCGTCGGTTGGCCGCGGGGTGTCGTCGGGGCTGGTCGTGTGCCGACGTGGGCCGTCGGTTGGCCGCGGGGTGTCGTCGGGGCTGGTCGTGTGCCGACGTGGGCCGTCGGTTGGCCGCGGGGTGTCGTCGGGCCGACTCTTCTTCGACTTTGCCCGCTCTATAGACCGGGCAAAGTCCAAGAAGCCGGGGAAGACTTCGAACAAGCGCGACGAAATCCGATGGGGGCGCCGAACTCCCACAAACCCACCCAAACTCACCCAAACCCTTCCCCCCAACGACCCACCGTAATACCATGGGGGGTATGCAATCCCTCGTGATTCTCGGAGGCGGCACCGCCGGCACGATGGCGGCCAATCTGCTGCGCAGGCGCCTCCCGTCCAACTGGACGATCACGGTCGTCGACCGCGACGACCGGCATCCCTACCAGCCGGGCTACCTCTTCGTGCCCTTCTGGATGAAGCCCGAACGCGTCACCCGCGACCGCTGGGCCCAGCTCCACGACGGCATTCAGCACGTCGAGGCCACCATCGCCCGCATCGACGCGCCCGCGCGCCGCGTCCTCCTCGCCACAGGGCAGGAACTCGCCTACGACTGGCTCGTCATCGCCACGGGCTCCCACCCCCGACACGACCTCGTCTCCGGCCTGTCCGACGGCCCGCTGTGGGGCACGAAGATCCACGACTTCTACACCCTCGACGGCGCCACTCGCCTCGCGGAGGCGCTGCGGAACTTCGACGGAGGCAAGGTCCTCGTGCACCTCGCCGAGCTGCCCATCAAGTGCCCGGTGGCGCCTCTGGAATTCACGTTCCTCGTCGAGGACCACTTCCGCAAGCGCGGGATCCGCCACAAGGTCGACATCACCTTCGTCACCCCGCTCGACGGCGCGTTCACGAAACCGGTCGCGTCCAGCGCGTTCGGCGACCTCCTCGAAGACCGCAGCGTGCGCGTCGCCTCCGACTTCACCGTCTCGCACGTCGACAACGACCGCGCCCGACTCGTCGCCTACGACGGCCGCGAGCTGCCGTTCGACCTGCTCGTCACCGTCCCGCCGCACACGGGGGCGCAGTGCATCACCGACTCCGGACTGGGCGACGACATGGGCTTCGTGCCCGTCGACAAGCACACCCTGCGCGCGCACGCCGACGACCGCATCTTCGTCCTCGGCGACGCCAGCGACATCCCGACGTCGAAGGCGGGCTCCGTCGCGCACTTCGCCACCGAGCTGTTCGTCGACAACTTCCTCGCAGCGATCGAAGGCAAAGCACTGCCCAACCGCTTCGACGGCCACGCCAACTGCTTCCTCGAGTCCGGCCGCGGCGAGGCGCTGCTGCTCGACTTCAACTACGACACCCAACCGCTGACCGGCAGCTACCCGGTGCCGGTCGTCGGGCCGATGCGGCTGCTGCGCCGCTCCCGCATCAACCACCTCGGCAAGCTCGCCTTCGAGCAGATCTACTGGCGGATGCTGCTGCCCGGCAAGCGGCTACCCGTACCGCTGCTGATGTCCAAGGCCGGCAAACACGAACCCAGGGAGCACTGATGCCCACCAACACGCTAGGCGGCCGCTCGTTCGAGGTGAACGACGAGGGCTTCCTCACGCGGCGCGACGACTGGAGCGAAGAGCTCGCCGTCGATCTCGCCGCACTCATCGACCTCGAACTCACCGACGCCCACTGGGCCGCGCTGCGGTTCATGCGCAAGGACACCGAGGGCGGCACCCCCACGCCCACGCTGCGGCGCATGCAGACCGTCGGCGGCTTCGACATCAAGGAGCTCTACCGGCTGTTCCCGGGCAAGCCCGCCAAGAAAATGGCCTGGCTGGCAGGCCTGCCCAAGCCCGTCGGATGCGTCTAGGAGGACCCACCATGGCAACCATTCCCGAGGGATTCATCATCCCGGACTTCGGCCCGACGACGTCCTCCGCCTCCCCGACGGCGCAGGTTTCCGGCTCGGCGACTCCCGCCCACGCCGGCCCGCGCAAGATGGCCTTCATCTGCTCGAAGGGCAACCTCGACATGGCCTACCCGGCGCTCATCATGGGCAATGCGGCGCTCGGCGAGGGCATCGAGGTGCACATCTTCTTCACGTTCTGGGGCCTCGACATCATCCACAAGAAGACCAACCGCAACCTCAAGTTCACGCTCAGCGGCAACACCGCCATGCACATGCCGGACCTGGGACGCCTGAGGCCTGGCCTCGAGCACGTGTCGATGCCGCAGTCGCTCGGCAACCTGCCGGGCATGACATCGTTTGCGACGAGGATGATGAAGCAGCAAATGGCGGACCTCGACATCCCCGACGTGCCGGACTTCCTGGACATGATCTCAGCCGCCGGCGCGCACCTATACGCCTGCAAGCTGACGTTCGACATGATGAAACTCATCGAGGCCGACCTGCACCCGGGCGTCGAGGGTGTCATCAGCGCCACCGACTTCATCGAGATCTCCGAGGGTGCCCAGATCGTCTTCGTCTGATCCGACATCCCGCTCGTCGGGTGGGTGGGGTGCGTGGTCTCGATACGACCGCTGCGCGGTCTACTCGACCATCAGGAGAGCGAGGGGGCGGGCTACTCGACCATCGGGGGTGAGTGGGCGGTCTGCTCGGCCGTCGGGTGGGTGGTCTCGATACGACCGCTGCGCGGTCTACTCGACCATCAGGAGAGCGAGGGGGCGGGCTACTCGACCATCGGGGGTGAGTGGGCGGTCTGCTCGGCCGTCGGGTGGGTGGTCTCGATACGACCGCTGCGCGGTCTACTCGACCATCAGGGGAGCGAGGGGGCGGGCTACTCGACCATCGGGTGGGGGCGGTCTACTCGACCATCGGGTGGGGGCGGTCTACTCGACCATCGGGTCGGTGAGCGGGCGGTCTGTGGGACCGTCGGGGCACTCCGTGCTGATCGGCCGGCCCGGCTAGGGTGAGCGACATGGACACCCCGATCTCGCCGCGTCCGCAGCCTGACCTGCCCCCGCGCCAGCCGGAGTTCCTGCGTTACGCGGTCCCGGTGGCGACGACGGAAACCCTGCCGGGGGTGACGGACGTCGTCGGCATCGTCGTGGGCGTGGCCACGCGGCCGCGCGACCAGGCGCACGACCCGGACATGCTGTGGATCAACACGCGGGCACGGCAGGACGCACTGGGCGCGATGGCCCTCCAGGCGGAGCAGGCGGGGGCGGACGCCGTCGTCGGGGTGCGGTTCGACTCGGGTCGGATCTCGGAATCGGTGGCGGAGATCACCGCCTACGGGACGGCCGTGCGGCTCTCGTCGACGAATCGCGCCGCGGACACCGACTGGGTGTGAGCTCGTCGGGCGAGGTGGTCACTTCCACAAGGTCATGAGGAAGAAGCTCGCGATGATGAGCCCCACCGAGATGCCCAGGTTCCAGTTGCCGAGCGCGGACATGAAGGGGATCATCCGCCCGGCCAGATTCCAGACCACCATCCACAGCACGCCGAGCAGCGCGAGGGGCACGAACACCCACGGCACCCAGTCGCGGCCACCGGACTTCAGGCGTGCAGTCTTCTGGCGCTCCTCGGCGGCCTCGTGATGCTGCTGCGCAAGCTTCTTCTTGGCAGCTTCCTTGCGCACGCGTGATTCGGGCACTGGTGATCCTCCTTGTGGTCGTGCCCCAGCGTAGTCGAGGCGGGCGCACGATTCCATGCGGTCAGCGGATGCGCGCATGTTCGAGGCCGAGCGTGCCCGCGTAGCCCGGCATCTCGATGTTGCCGCGCCGCTCCTGCTCGTAGCCGAGGCCGTAGGCGTCGACGTACTGCTGGAAGATCTGCACCGCGGGGGCCTCGTCGAGGGCCCGCTCGAGGGATGCCTGATCGCCGATGGCCTCGATGACGTAGGGCGGGGCGTAGGGGATGCCGTGGAGGACGACGGTGTTGCCGACACACTTGATGCCCGTCGTCGCGATGACGCGCTGCCCCTGCACCGTCATCGCCTCGGCCCCGCCGGCCCACAGGGCGTTGACGACGGATTGGATGTCCTGCTGGTGCACGACGAGCGCGTCGTCGTCGACACCTGCGGGCTTCACATCGGGCGGGGCGTCGTTGAGCGTCACCCGCATCCCGTCGCCGGCGACGGGAAGGGTGGAGGCGTACGTCGCGGCCTGTGTGAGCTGGTCGGCGAGCGGGCCGAGTGTGAGGTCACGCTGGGAGAGCTCGTCGACCTCGGCGCGCAGCGTCTCCAGCTCCCGCTGCAGCTCGGTGTTGCGGTGCCCCTGCTCGACGATGAGCTCGCGCAGACTCAGGTTGCGGTCGGAGCGCAGGTCGGTGCCGCGCGCCGCGATCGCGGAGATCGTGATCAGCAGACCGGCGAGCGCGAACACAAGCACCGTCGTCACGCGCCCAACCCCCGTCCGGGGCTGGCGCTGGGGCCGCGACAGGTGCGGCAGGCTCCGCCGTCCACTCACCCTGCCATCGTAGGTCACGCTCGGACGCGGGTGGCACAATGGCGCCGTGACCCGCATCCTCGTCGTCGACAACTACGACTCGTTCGTCCACAACATCGTCCAGTACCTGCAGCAGCTCGGTGCCGACGTCGACGTGTGGCGCAACGACGACCCCCGCTTCGGCGACGCGGACTGGCACGCGCCCTACGACGGCATCCTCCTCTCGCCGGGCCCGGGGGCACCCGAGTCGGCCGGGGTGTGCATCGACGTGATCCGCGCCCTGACCGGGGTGCGGCCCATCTTCGGCGTGTGCCTGGGTCTGCAGGCGATGGCCGTCGCCTACGGGGGCGTCGTGGCGCGCGCCCCGCAGCAGCTGCACGGGAAGGTCTCCGACGTGTTCCACGAGGGCCTGGGGGTCTTTCGTGGGCTGCCGAGCCCGGTCAAGGCCACCCGCTACCACTCGCTGGCGATCGTCGAGGACACCCTGCCCGACGTGCTCGAGGTGACCGCACGCACCCTCGACGGAGTCATCATGGGGGTCCGCCACCGCACGCAGCCCGTCGAGGCGGTGCAGTTCCACCCGGAGTCGGTGCTGACCGAGGGCGGCTACCAGATGCTCGCCAACTGGCTGGCCGAGTGCGGCGACGACGAGGCCCCGGCCCGCGCGGCGGGCATGACTCCGCTGGTGCGCGCCGAGGGCTGAACCGCCTGGCCGACGCACGTCGCCGCGCCGCGCCGGGCCGGGCCAGGGGCCGATCAGCTGTTGCCGTCGCTCGGTTCGGTCGTCTCGGTCGGTTCGGGCGCGACGGCGATGCTCACCTGGATCTTCTGGTCGCGGGACATGCGCACGCCCTCGTTCGGGTTCTGCTCGAACACGACTCCCGCGAGGTGATCGCCGTCGACGACCTCCTCGACGACGATCTCGAAGCCGCGCGCGGCGGCCTCCTCCTGCGCCTTCTCCGCGGTCATGCCCAGCAGGCTCGGCACGATGGACTCGCCGGTGGCGATGGTGAGGATGATCGTCGTGTCCGGGGCTGCGGATCCGGTGGGCGTCACCGCGGTGACGGTGCCCTTCTTCGCGTCGATGCTCTCGCTCGTCGGGTCCGCCGCTCGGGACTCGATGCTGCCGGTGAATCCGGCCTGTTCGAGCATCTTGCGGGCGTCAGCCTCGCTCTTGCCGATGATGTCCTCGGGAATCGTGAGCTGCGTCGGGGCCTCGAACTTCGCGACGACGACCTTCACCTCCGAGCCCTGCTCGACCTGCGAGCCGCCCTCCGGGTCCGTGCTCAGCACCTTGCCGTTGTTGTCGGCGTCGCCCTCCTCGTACTCCACCTTGGGGATGAGCCCGAGGTCGGTGAGGCGGTTCACAGCGATCTGCTCCGATTCCCCGACCAGTCGCGGCACGGGGATCATCGTCGGCGTCGGGGTGGGCGACGGCTCGACGGACGTCGCGCTCGGGCTGGGGCTCGGGCTGGCCGAGGGTGCGGCCCCCGGGCCGTTGCCGAACATGAGCCACAGCAGGATGATGACGGCGAGCAGGAGGAGCCCGCCGAGCACGCCGAGCACGATCGGGACAGCCTTGCGGGGCTTCGCTTCCTCCTCGTCGGCGATGGCCTCCAGGTTGGCGGTGTTGGCCGACGTGGGTACCGCGGCCTGGGCGGCACCGGCTCCCGTCGCGGCCGCCGACCCGGCGCCCAGCGCCGCTGGCGGGGCTGCGCGTCGGGCATTCGAGGTGATCGGGTCCGCGGCGATGACCTGCGTCGGCGCGTCCGTGTGGGGGGCGGGGATCTGCGTCGTGATCGGCTGGTGGTTGAGCACCCGCTGGATGTCCTCGCGCATCTCGGAGGCGTCCTGGTAGCGGTCGCGCGGGTCCTTCGCGAGGGCCTTCATCACGATCGCGTCCATCTCGGGCGTGATCTCCGGGTCTCGCTCCGACGGCCGGATCGGCGTCTCGCGCACGTGCTGGAACACGACCGACACGGGGGAGTCACCCTTGAAGGGCGGCTCGGAGACGAGGAGCTCGTAGAGCAGGACGCCGACGGCGTAGATGTCGGAGCGGTTGTCGACCTTCTGCCCGCGCGCCTGTTCGGGGGACAGGTACTGCGCGGTGCCGATGACTGCGGCCGTCTGGGTCATCGTCGCCGACGTGTCCGCGACGGCCCGAGCGATGCCGAAGTCCATCACCTTCACGGTGCCGGGCGGGGTGAACATGACGTTCGCGGGCTTGATGTCGCGGTGGATGATGCCGGCGCGGTGCGAGTAGGCGAGCGCGTCGAGCACCCCCATGGTGAACTCGAGGGCCTTCTCGGGCACGATCTTGCGGCCGCCGCGCAGCACCTCGCGCAGCGTCACGCCCTCGATCAGCTCCATCACGATGTAGGGCACCATCGTCCCCGACGCCGGGTCTTGCTCCTCGCCGGTGTCGTAGACGGCGACGATGTTGGGATGGTTCAGGCCCGCCGACGCCTGGGCCTCACGTCGGAACCGCGCCTGGAACGTCGAATCCGAGGCGAGGTCGAGTCGTAGCCGCTTGATCGCAACGTCCCGCTGCAAGCGGGTGTCGCGGGCTCGCCACACTTCGGCCATGCCGCCGCGACCGATCACCTGATCGAGCTGGTAGCGGCCGCCGAGCAGGTGTCCTCGCTCAGTCATCGCCTTCTTCCTTTCCAAACCTCAACCATTCTGGCAAAACTTCCACTGCTCGCACCGCCGGTCACTTCAAAGCTTGGACAACGGAGCGGAACACGGGCGCCGCCAAACGTCCGCCGGAGATGTCGTCGCGGGCCACGCCGGCGTCCTCGATGAACACCGCGACGGCCACCTTCGGCTCCTTCGCATACCCGACGAACCACGCGTACGGCGGTCGGTCGGGTGCGGTCTGCGCGGTGCCGGTCTTCCCGCCGATCGTGAGCCCGTCGACGCGCGCCGGCCGCCCGGTGCCCTCGCGCACGACCGTCTCCATCATCTGCTGGAGCTGCTTCGCCGTCGCCTCGGAGATGGGGCGCGACTGCTCGGTGGGGGAGTTCGCCGAGAGGATCTGGAGGTCGCGGGTGAGCACGTTGTCGACGATCGTGGGGCGCATCATCTGGCCGTCGTTGGCGATCGCGGCCACCACCTGCGCCATCTGCAGCGGCGAGGCGGCGACGTCGAACTGGCCGATGGCGCTCAGCGCGGTCTGCGCCTGGTCGATGTCGGTGGGGAAGCGGGACGCGCTCGCCGGGATGTCGACGGTGGGTTCGGTGTTGAAGCCGAAGCGTTCGGCCATCGCTTGCAGCTCGTCGGCGCCGAGATCGAGGCCCAGTTTCCCGAAGGCGGTGTTGCAGCTCGTCGCGAGTGCCTGCTCGAGCGTGGTGGTCTCGCCGCCGCAGTTGGTCGAGTTGCCCATGGAGTGGGAGGAGTTGGGCAGGCGCAGCGACGATGGGGAGGCGACCTCGCTCGTCGGGTTGAGCCCCGACTCCACGGCCGCCGCGGCGGTGATGAGCTTGAAGGTGGATCCGGGCGGGTAGACCTCCCGCACCGCGCGGTTCTTGAGGGGCTCGTCGTCGGCGTTCAGCAGGGCCTCCCAGCGTTCGCCGGCAGCCTTGGTGTCGAGGGTGGCGAGCTGGTTGGGGTCGTAGCTCGGGGTGGAGGCGAGGGCGAGCACCCGGCCAGTCTCGTAGTTGAGCGCGACGACGGCGCCCTTCGAGTCGCCGAGCGCCTCCATGGCGGCCTTCTGGGCTGCGGGGTCGAGGGAGGTCTGCAGGTTGGCGCCGGCCGGTTTGCGGCCGGTGAGCAGGTCGACGGCGCGGTTGACGGCCTGCGTCGACGCGGTGCCCGCCAGCTCCAGCGTGTACTGGCGCTCCAGCCCCGAGGTGCCGTGGACGCGCGTGAACCAGCCGGTGACGGGGGCCCACAGCTCACCCGCCGGGTACTCGCGCTGGTAGGGCACCGACGCGCGGCCGGACTCGACGCTCATCGCGATCGGGTCGTTGCCGACGAGGATCGCGCCCCGATCGCGAGAGAATTCGGCGTCGCGCACGCGCCGGTTGGAGGGATGCTCCAGGAGCGACTCCTGGCGCACCACCGAGGTGTAGGTGAGGTTGACCAGCAGCGCCGCCATCATGAGGGCGACGAAGATGCTCACCTTGCGCAGTGGCCCGTTCATCGCATCACCAACTGGGTCTCGTCGTCGGTGGTGGCCACGCGCGGTGTGGCCGTCGCGGCCTGCGGCATGCGGGCACGGTGGGAGATGACCATCACGATGGCGACCAGCAGCCAGTTCGCGACCAGCGCGGATCCGCCCTGGCTCATGAACGGCGTCGTCAGGCCGGTCAGGGGCAGCAGGCGGGTCACGCCGCCGATGATGGCGAACACCTGCAGGGCCAGCACGAAGCCGAGCCCGCCGGCGAGAAGCTTGCCGAACCCGTCGGGGCACAGGAGGCCCGCCTTGAGCGCACGGGAGACGATGACACCGTAGATGACCACCACCGCCATCAGCCCGACGATGCCGAGCTCCTCGCCGATGGAAGCGGCGATGAAGTCGCTCTTGCCGAGCGGGGTCAGCCCGGGCCGCCCGTCGCCGAGGCCCCGGCCGAAGAGGCCTCCCCAGGCGAGCCCGAACTGGGCCTGGATGATCTGGTAGTTGGCGTCGAAGTCGTCGAACGGGTGCAGCCAGGAGGCGACCCGTCGCGGCACGTGGGAGGTGAGGCGGTAGGCGGCGACGCCGGCGATGAGGAACATGACGAGCGCCAGCGCCGGCCAGAACTTGCGTTGGGTGGCGACGTAGAGCATGAGCGTGAACAGGCCGAAGATCAGCAGCGCCATGCCCAAGTCGTTCTGGAACACCATCACCAGCAGCGCCATGGACCACATGACCGCGATCGGGATGAAGTCGCGCCCGCGCGGCAGCATGATGCCGGCCACCTTCCGGCCGACGAGGGTCAGCACGTCGCGCTTCTCGTAGAAGTAGGCGGCGAAGGCGACGGCGAGCGTGATCTTCGCGATCTCCGCGGGCTGGAAGCTGAACCCGAACACCTTGATCCAGATGCGCGCGCCGTTGAGCTCCACGCCGAGCGGGGTCAGCGGCAGCAGGAGCAGCAGCAGGCTCGCGAGGAACAACAGGTACGGGTAGCGCTGCAGGCGACGGTGGTCGCGCAGCAGCACGGCCACCCCGGCGAAGACGGCCACACCGAGCGCCGTCCAGACGAACTGCATCGTCGCGTCGGTCTTCGGCGGGGTCGGGATCAGGTCCATGCGCGCGATCATCGCGAGCCCGAGCCCGTTGAGCAGGAACACGCACGGGAGGATCACCGGGTCCGCGTAGGGTAGCCGCCAGCGCACGACCAGGTGTGCGAGCAGTCCGAGCCCCAGCCAGCAGCCGGTCACGACGGGCCAGCTCGGCGGGAACTCGCCGAGGACGTTGAACTGCGCGATGCCCCACGCGCCCAAGCCCAGCAACTGCGCGAACAGCAGCAGCGCCAGCTCGACGTTGCGGCGGCGACGGTAGACGATGACGTCGCCCGACAGCTCAGGCTGAACGGTCACGCTCATGTCAGCAGTGCTCCGGGTCTGCTTCGGCGACGGCGGTGGGCGTCATCGGAGCCAGGTACGTCGGGTACGCGGGCAGCACGGCCGCCTCGGAACCATCGGGGTGGCCCGGCAGCGGGTCGACGGTGACGACGACGGTCGGGCTCGGGCTCGGCAGGGGCTCGCTCGGGCGCAGCCGACGTTCGCGCTGTTCGACGCAGCGCGCCGCCAGCTCGCGAAGCTGGTCGGTCGTCGCGCGTCCGGCGTCGACGTCCGCGACGGCGATCGTGTTGTCCACCGCGCGCTGGTGGAAGGCGGGCAGGTCCGCGACGGCGATGTCGGTGGTCTCCACGACGGTGCTGAGCGGCATCCCGAGCAGCGCGCCGGGGAGTCCGTTGAAGATGGCGACGTTGCCCGATTGGGCGGCGATGAAGTAGCGCGACTGCGCGTACGCCTGCAGGCCCCACGCGCCCAGCCCGACGAGCATCGCGGCCAGCACGAGGGTCAGGAGAGTGGTGGGCCACTTGGCGTGGCGCTCCTTCGGGGCGTAGCGCTGCGCCTCCTCGGCCTCCTCGTCGACGGGTTCGGCCGCGGGCGTGGGGGCGGGCGGCTCAGGGTAGCCACTCGGCTTGCCGGCCTTCGCGGCGAGCTCGCCGACGAGGGGGATGTCCACCTCCGTCGCCGAGCCGAAGAGCCGGCCGGGGAGCGCGTCGAGACGTTCGTCGGCGGGGACCACCTCGGCGACGACCAGCGTGATGTTGTCGTGGCCCCCCGCGACGTTGGCGAGGCGGGCGAGCTCCGCGGCGGCCTCGTCGAGGTCCAGCTCGGACAGGACGTCGGCCATGTCCGGCTCACGCACCAGGCCGGAGAGGCCGTCGGAGCAGAACATCACCTTGTCTCCCTCCTCGAGTGGGACGAGGAAGAGGTCCGGGTCGAAGCCCTGCTGGCCGTTGATGACCTTCATCACCAGGGAGCGGTGGGGATGCGTGAGCGCCTGCTCGGGCGTGATCCGGCCCTCGTCGATGAGGGACTGCACCCACGAGTGGTCGTGCGTGATCTGGCGCAACTCCCCGTCGCGCAGCAGGTAGCCGCGGGAGTCGCCGATGTGGCCGACGCCGAGCTGCTCGCCGTTGAACATCGCCCCGCACAGGGTGGTGCCCATGCCGTCGAGGGAGACGTCCTCCTCGACGATGTCGTGCAGCTTGTCGTTGGAGCGGCTGATGATGCCGGCCATCGCCTCCAGCATGTCCTCCGGCTGCTCGAGGCGCCGGTCGGAGCGTTTCGCCTCGACGGCAGCCACTGCGGAGGCCAGGTCGCCGGCGGCGGCGCCACCCATGCCGTCGCAGACGACGAGCATCGACGGCGACGCGTAGGCCGAGTCCTGGTTGTTCTTCCGGACCCTGCCCACCTCGGAGTGCGCGGCCCACCGCAACGAGTACATCACGCCTCCAACCTCATGAGGGTGCGGCCGATGCGGATCACGTCACCGACGGTGACCGCCACGGGTTCGCCGTCGACGCGCTGACCGTTGACGAAGGTGCCGTTGGTGGAATTGAGGTCGTGCACCAGCCACGTCTCCGCGTCGGTTTGCACGAGCTGCGCGTGGCGGGCGGAGGCGAACTCGTCGTCGAGGATGAGCGTCGAATCCGCGGCCCGGCCGAGGTTGATCGTCGGGGCGACGGGCACCGCGATGCCCTGCTGGGGGCCGTTGGTGATCGCGAACCTCGTCGGGACGTGCTGCAGGCGGTGCGACTCGGGGCGGCCGCGGTCGGCGGGCACCGCCGCGAGCGACGACGCGGGCACGCGCTTGCCGAACATGTCGGTGCGGATCACCCCCGCGACGTACAGGATGAACAGCCACAGGAGGACGAGGAAGACGATCTTGATCGTCGCGACGACGAGCTCGGACACGCGCTCACAACTCCGTGGGGGCGTGGACGAGCAGGCGAGTGTTGCCCAGCTCGATGCGTGCGCCCTCGCGCAGCGCGGTCTTGGTGACCTTCGTGCCGTTGACGATGACGCCGTTGGTGGACCCCAGATCCTCGATGGTGACCACCGGGCGGTCCTCGGTGCCGCCGACGGTGATGAGCGCGTGCCGACGGGACACGCCCGGGTCGTTGAGGCGCAGGTCGGCGTCGGCACCACGCCCGACGACCAGGCCCGGCGGCACGAGCGGGTGCCGGACGCCGTGGACCTCGATGACGAGCCTTCCGCCGGCGGAACCCGCCGGGGCGCGCCCCTCGACGGCTTCGCTGCGGATGGTGAACTGCCCCGTCGGGAGGGACTGGTCCAGCTCGTAGGTGATGGACAGGGGCCCGTTGAAGACGTAGCCGTGCTCGGCCGCGTGCTCGCGGATGCCGGGCAGGATCTCCGCGTTCAGCGTGCGCGCGTAGGGGTAGAGGCGTTCGTAGTCGTGCTGGGAGAGCCCGATGGTGAAGTGGTTGGGCACCAGCTTCTTGCCCTTGCTGAGCAGCTTCGCCTCCGCGTCCAGCTCGCGCTGGATGCCCGCCGCGATCTCGACGGGCTGCACATCACCCTTGAACGCCCGGGCGAACACCTTGCCCACCACGGAGTCGATCTTGCGTTCGGCCTTGTCGAACACGCCCATGGGCCCTCCTCTCGCTGCGCCGGGCACTTGCGTCGCAAGTTTACCGTCGGTCAGTCTAGCCTTCCGCCCCACGCCTGACCCCGCGACGGGTCCGGGGCGCCCCAAGCGAGTTCGTCGACGGACGCGGCGAACGCCCGCAGGATCACCTCGGCCCCCTCGAGTGCGCTCAGCTCCTCGGTGGCGAGCTTCGCCTCCACCTCACGGGCCGCGGCCTGCACCGTCGGCGACGTGCGCAGCGCCTCCTCGAGCTCCCCGCGCACCATGTTCCACAGCCAGTCGCGCTGCTGGGACAGGCGGCGGCTGTGGAGGACGCCGTCCGCCTCCAACTCCTGGCGGTGCTTCACGACGGCATCCCACACCTCGTCGAGCCCGTCGCCGGAGTAGCTGGAGCAGGTGAGCACTGGGGCGCGTCGCTTCTCGGAATCGCTCGTGATCAGCTTCATCGCGATGCTGAGGTCGCGGGCCGCGACGCGGGCCTGGCCGGCGTTGTCGCCGTCGGCCTTGGTGATCGCGATGACATCGGCGAGCTCCAGGATGCCGCGCTTGATGCCCTGGAGCTGGTCCCCGGTGCCGGCGACCTGCAGCATCAAGAAGGTGTCCACCATGCCCGCGACGGCCACCTCGGACTGGCCGACGCCGACGGTCTCCACGAGGACGACGTCGTAGCCTGCGGCTTCGAGGACGAGCATCGACTCACGCGTGGCGCGCGCGACCCCTCCCAGGTGGCCCGCCGACGGCGAGGGGCGGACGAAGGCGTCGTCGAGGGCGGCGAACTCGCCCATGCGGGTGCGGTCGCCGAGGATGGAGCCGCCGGTACGCGACGAGCTCGGGTCGATCGCGAGGACGGCCACCTTGTGGTGGCGTTCGGTGATGAGCTTGCAGCCCATGGCGTTGATGAACGTCGACTTGCCCGCGCCGGGCACGCCCGTGATGCCGACGCGGAACGCCTTGCCGGTGTGCGGGGCCAGCTTGCGCAGCAATTCGTGCGCGAGCCGCCGATGCTCGGGCTTGATCGATTCGACGAGGGTGATGGCCCGCGCGATGTGGCCCCGGGAGCCCTCGAGGATCTTCGTCGCCAGTTCGTCCACGTCCATGTTGCGCACCATCCCACCCTAGCTGCCCTCGCATCCTCGTGGGTCCGTGGGGTCAGCCGTCGGGGCCCGGACCTTGGTCGGAGCCGGGAGGCTCTCGTCCGGGTGTCGCCAGGCGTGGTGGGCTTGCGCGTCGGACGTCCGTGTCCAACTGTGGAACCGTTGTCGGAGCCGACGTGGCCCTGCGGCCAATCGCGGCTCGACATGACGACGGCGGCCGCCCCTTCGGGGACGGCCGCCGTCGTGACGGGGAGGGTCAGGCGTTCGCCAACCGCTCGTTGAGGCGCGTGATCAGATCGATCGCAGCCTCCGGGATGTTGGTGCCCGGGGGGTAGATCGCGTCTGCGCCGTTGTCGCGGAGCTCCTGGAAGTCCTGGCTCGGGATCACGCCGCCGACGACGATCATGATGTCCTCGCGCCCGAGCTTGTCGAGCTCCTTGCGCAGGGCCGGCACCAGGGTGAGGTGTCCGGCGGCGAGCGAGGAGGCGCCGACGATGTGGACGTCGGACTCGACGGCCTGACGTGCGGTCTCCTCGGGGGTCTGGAACAGCGGGCCTACGTCGACGTCCATGCCGAGGTCTGCGTAGGCGGTCGCGATGACCTTCTGGCCACGGTCGTGGCCGTCCTGGCCCATCTTCGCCACGAGGATGCGGGGGCGACGGCCCTCGTTCTTCTCGAACTCGGCGACGAGCTTGCGGGCCTCTTCCACCTTGTCGCTGGATCCGGATTCGGTACGGTACACACCACTGATGGTACGGATCTGTGCCGTGTAGCGCCCGAAGACCTTCTCGAGAGCGTCCGAGATCTCGCCCACGGAGGCGTTCGCGCGGGCTGCCTCGATCGAGACCTGCAGCAGGTTCCGCGAGGGATCCGTCGGGTCGGGATTGGCGGCTGCCCACGTGACGCGCTCGAGGGCGGCCTGGCAGGCGGCCTCGTCGCGCTCTGCGCGCAGCTTGGCGAGCTTCGCGATCTGCTGCTCACGCACCGACTTGTTGTCGACCTTGAGCACCTCGAGCTCGTCCTCGTTCTCGAGCTGGTACTTGTTCACGCCGACGACGGGCTGACGGCCCGAGTCGATGCGAGCCTGGGTACGGGCCGCGGCCTCCTCGATGCGCATCTTCGGGATGCCCGCCTCGATGGCCTTGGCCATGCCGCCGGCCTCCTCGACCTCGCGGATGCGCTCCCACGCCTTGCCCGCCAGCTCGCGGGTGAGGCGCTCGACGTAGGCCGAGCCCGCCCACGGGTCCACCGTCTTGCACGTGCCCGACTCCTGCTGGAGGAACAGCTGGGTGTTGCGGGCGATGCGGGCGGAGAAGTCCGTCGGGAGCGCGATGGCCTCGTCGAGGGCGTTCGTGTGCAGCGACTGCGTGTGCCCCTGCGTCGCGGCCATGGCCTCGATGCAGGTGCGCGCGACGTTGTTGTAGACGTCCTGCGCGGTCAGCGACCAGCCGGAGGTCTGGGAGTGCGTGCGCAGGCTCATCGACTTCGGGTTCTTCGGCCCGAACTGGTTGACGAGCTTCGCCCACAGCATGCGGGCGGCGCGCATCTTCGCGACCTCCATGTAGAAGTTCATGCCGATCGCCCAGAAGAAGGACAGACGCGGCGCGAACTGGTCCACATTGAGGCCCACCGACTCGCCCGCGCGGATGTACTCGACACCGTCGGCCAGGGTGTAGGCCATCTCGATGTCGGCGGTCGCGCCGGCCTCCTGCATGTGGTAGCCGGAGATCGAGATCGAGTTGAACTTCGGCATGTTGGCCGAGGTGAACGCGAAGATGTCGGCGATGATCCGCATGGAGGGCTGCGGCGGGTAGATGTAGGTGTTGCGGACCATGAACTCCTTCAGAATGTCGTTCTGAATCGTTCCGGTCATCTTCTCGAACGGGACGCCCTGCTCCTGGGCCGCGACGATGTAGAGGGCGAGGATCGGCAGCACCGCGCCGTTCATCGTCATCGACACCGACATCTGGTCCAGCGGGATGCCGTCGAAGAGCTGCCGCATGTCGAGGATCGAGTCGACGGCAACGCCCGCCATGCCGACGTCGCCGGCCACGCGCGGGTGGTCGGAGTCGTAGCCGCGGTGGGTGGCAAGGTCGAACGCGATCGACAGGCCCTTCTGGCCGGCCGCGAGGTTGCGGCGGTAGAAGGCGTTGGACTCCTCGGCGGTGGAGAAGCCGGCGTACTGCCGGATGGTCCACGGCTGGTTGACGTACATCGTCGGGTAGGGGCCGCGCAGGAACGGCGGGATGCCGGGGCGCGTCTCGAGGAAGTCGAGGCCGGCGAGCGACTCGTCGCCGAACAGCGGCGGCACGAGGATGTGCTCAGGCGTCTGCCATCCCTCGGAGTAGCCGGCGGCACTCAGGATGTCGTCGTACCGGTGGTGGTCCTTGCCGGGCACGGCCTTGCCGAGCTCGACGTCATTGAAGCGGGGGAAACTCACTTTGCTACTCCCATCAGCTCGAGGGTGGATTCGAGCAGTTCGACCACATCCATGCCGTCGAACAGGTTGCCGTCGACGACGCTCGTGGCATCCTCGGCGCCCAGTTCCTTCAGTTGACCCGCGAGGAGGACACGCTTGGCGCCCGCCTCCTTCAGGGCCTTCGCGACGGCCATGCCGTGCTCGGCGTACATCGGCGCGCTGGAGCACAGGCACGCGACGTCGGCGCCGGAGGACGTGAACGCCCGGGCGAACTCGAGCGGGTCGGTCCCCTCGACGATCTCCGTGTCGATCCCTCCGACGTGGAGCAGGTTCGACGTGAAGCCCTCGCGGGGGCCGAAGTGGCGGCGCTGGCCGATGCAGGCGAGCAGGACCGCAGGCGGGTTGCCGGCGGCGCGGGCCTCGTCGGCGCGGCGGCGCAGCTCCTCGAACACCTCGGCGTCGCGGACCATGCGCAGGCCGCCGAGCTCCGGCGCGGCCGGGCGCTCCTTGGCGGTGGTGATGTCCTTCTCGAGGTGGTTCGGGAACATCGACGTGCCGGTGATCGGCACCTTGCGGGTGGCGATCAGCTTGGCGCGGTCGGCGTTGAGCTGATCGAGCTGGGCCTGGACCCGGCCGTCGGCGAGGGCCTTGGCGAAGCCGTCGGCGTCGAGCTCCTGGAACACCTTCCACGCCTGATCGCCCATCTGGGCGGTCATGGACTCGACGTACCAGGATCCGCCGGCCGGGTCGTTGACGCGGCCGACGTTCGACTCCTCCGCGAGCAGCACCTGCACGTTGCGGGCGATGCGGCGGGAGAAGTCGCCGGGGAGACCCCAGACGGTGTCGAACGGCAGGACGGTCTGTACGTCGGCCTGGCCCGCGGCGGCCGCGAACGAGGAGATCGTGCCGCGCAGGATGTTGACGTAGGCGTCGGAGCGGGTGAGCTGGCGCGTCGAGGTGACCGCGTGCTGCAGCGCGCCGCGGTTGTCCTCCGCCACGCCCAGCACCTCGCCGACCCGGCTCCACAGCGTCCGAAGGGCGCGCAGGCGGGAGATGGTCAGGAACTGCTCGGTGGTGGCGGACACCCGGAACATGATCTGGCCGAACGCCTCGTCGGCGCTCAGCCCGGCCTCGACGAGGGCCCGCACGTACTCGACACCCACGGCGATCGCGTAGGCGAGCTCGTGCACGTCGCCCGCGCCCGCGTTGTGGTAGATCGTGGCGTCGACGACGATCGGCCGCACCTTCGCGAACGGCTTGGCCAGCTCGACCGCCTCCGCGAGCACGCTGAGGTCGGCGTCGGTCCCGGCCAGCGCGGCGGCGCCGATCGGGTCGACGCCGAGGTTGCCGGAGACCTTGTCGGCGTCCGCCTTGGCGAACACGTCGACGAGGGCCTTCGCCGCGTCGAGCTGCTGGGTCTTGGAAGTGAGGTAGACGGGCGCCAGGTCGAGCAGCACGCCGTCGAGGACGGCGGCCACGTCGGAGGCGGCGATGGCGTCGGGGTCGACGCGTAGGAACACGGCCGTGCCGCCGCGCTCCAGGTCTGCGAGCACCTCACGCTTGGTGAAGGCGACGTCGCCGTCCTCGTGGAGCTGCGCGATGTGCCACGCACCCTCCATCTGTCCGGTGCGCACCGTGGTGCCGCGCGTGAACGGGGCCACGCCGGGGTAGCCCAGTTCTTCCACGCCGTCGGAATGCACGTAGAGCGGCTTGATCTCAAGCCCGTCGACGGTGTGGCTCGTCAGGCGCTGGTACGCCTGCTCGATGTTCAGCTCTTTGCCTTCTGGCCGCTTGCGATTCAGAACCTTGAGCACTTCGCGTTCCCAGTCGGCCTGGGAGGGAGTGGCAAAGTCCGCGGCCAGGTTGAAGTCTTGCGTCTCAGCGCTCATAGCTCTCCATCCGGGTCCAGGGCCATGGTCAGGCCCATGCCCACAACCCTAGTGGTTGGGCCTTCGCTGGATGCGGCGGGGTGGAGAATCAGCCCTATTGGTCGGGCCAATCGCGGGAGGGGGTTTCGGGCGGCGATCACGCCGCTCATAGTGAGTGGCCACTCACTAGCAGGTTTTGGTTGGTCTACCCACCAAAACTTGCCAGTGAGTCGTGGCTCACTTTCTCGTGGTCAGCTCCGGCGCAGGAACTTCTCGTCGGGGGTCGCGCTCAGGTGCTCGCGCCGCGGGTCGGTGGTCCAGCCGGCCTCGTCGGGGCCCTTCGGGGTGATGCCGAACTGCGACTTCACGACGGGGATGGAGTAGTAGTGGCGCTTGATGTGGTCGAAGTTGGTGGTGGATCCGAAGCCGGGCGTGCGGTAGAGGTCTCGCGCATAGCCCCAGAGGTTGGGAAACTCCGTCAGGCGCTGGCGGTTGCAGTGGAATGCGCCGTGGTAGGCCGCGTCGAAGCGGACCAGGGTGACCCAGAGGCGGATGTCGGCGTCGGTGATGAAGTCGCCGAAGAGGAACCGACGGGTCGCCAGCCGTGCTTCGAGCTGGTCCAGGGTCTCGAACAGCGCATCGTAAGCCCGCTCGTACGCCTGCTGCGAGCGGGCGAAGCCGCACTTGTAGACGCCGTTGTTGACGTTGTGGAAGATCACCTCGTTGAGCTCGTCGATCTCTCCGCGCAGTGCCTCGGGATAGAGGTCGGGTGCGTCGGGGCCGTGCAGCGGCGCCCATTGGACTTCCCAGTAGTTGGTGAGCCGGTGGTAGTCGTTGTTGACGACGGCGCCGGTGGTGAGGTTGACGACGGCGGGCACCGTCGGGCGGCCGTCGAACGTCGGGTCGGCCGCGAGGTAGGCCTCGCGCAGCTCGTGGATGCCGAGGACGGGGTCGACGCCGCCCTCGTCGAGGTTGAACTCCCATCCGTCCTCGCCGCGGATCGGGTCCACCACGCCGACGCTGATCGCGTCCTGGAGGCCCAGCACCTCGCGGGCGATGAGCTGGCGGTGCGCCCACGGGCACAGGTTTCCGACGATCAGCCGGTAGCGGCCGGCCTCGACGGGCAGCTCGCCGTCGCCGGGGCCGAAGGGTGTGGTGAAGCGGTTCTGCTGGCGGCGGAACTCGCCGCGCGGCCCCGCCTCGGCGGCCAGATGGTCCTTGCTGGTCATGCGTTGACCTCCTCGATGTCGTTGCGGGTGACGGGCGCGGGGTCGGCCTCGCGGAGGTCCTTGCCGCGCGTCTCTGGGATGAGGAACGCGACGACGATGGAGATTGCCACCGCGATCGTCACGTAGATCCCGAAGTATTGCGGGCCCCACGTGCTGCCGATCCACGTCTGCAGCGCGCTGACGGTGCCGCCGAAGATGGCCGTCGCGATTGCGTAGCTGAACCCGACGCCGATGGTGCGGATCGACGTCGGCACCAGCTCCGCCATGAGTGCGGGCATGATCGACAGCGGGGCGGCCAGCAGCACCAGCGAGATCGTCTGCGCGATGAACATCCGCGACGCGGACCCGTCGAGGAACAGCATGAGGCCGAAGGTGGACACGGCGACGCCAGCGAGCCCGACGATCACTACCGGCTTGCGGCCGATGCGGTCGGAGAGTGCTCCCCACAAGGGCAGGGAAATGATCGCGACGACGTTCGCGCCGACCGACGCCCACAGCACGTTCGCGGGCTGGGCCTCGAAGACGGCGATGTGGTAGCCGGTCATGGCCGCCCAGTTCTGGAAGGCGACGGTGACGCCGAGGGTGAGGCCGATGATGAGCAGGGCGGGACGCCAGGCCCGCGCCATCTCACGGGCGATCTGCGGGCGGGCCCGGTGCTGCGCGCCCTCGAACACCTCGGTCTCGGGCAGATGCCACACGAGCCACAGCGCGTAGGCGGAGCCGAGCGCGCCGACGCCGAACGCGATGCGCCACCCGCCGGCAGTGAGCACGTCCGTGCCGAGGGTGGACGTCAGGATGGCGCCGAGCAGGCTGCCGAGCAGGCCGCCCAGGAGGATGGCGACGTAGATCCACGACGACCACAGGCCGCGGTTGTGCGGCTTGGCCATCTCGGAGACGTAGGCTCCAGCGGCGGGCTGTTCGCCGCCGTGCGCCAGGCCCTGGATGATGCGGGCGCTCACCAGGATGATGGCCGCGGCGACGCCGATCGTCTCCTGGGTCGGCGCGAGTGCGATGAGCACGGTGCCGAGCAGGGCGGCGGCGGAGGTGGCGAACAGCGAGACCTTGCGTCCCCGGGTGTCGGAGAGGTGCCCGAAGAGCAGGGAGCCGACGGGGCGGGCGATGAACCCGACCGCGAAGACGATGTTGGCGCCGAGGAAGGCGGAGACGCCGTCGGCGGCGAAGAACGAGGCGGCGAAGAACGCGGCGAAGGTGGAGTAGATGGACCAGTCGAACACCTCGAACGTCGAGCCGGCGAGCGCCCCGTAGAGGTGGCGCAGGTCGCGGGGCCGGGACGCGTCGGGGCTGGCGGCCTGGCGGGCGGAGGACTGGGATGTGGATGGTGCGGACACGGTGGTGTTGGACACGGGGGTTCCTTCGGGGAACGGCCTGTTGGTGCAGGGCGAGAGGCGACGGCGTGGCGTCGGGGTGGAGGGTGCGCAGGGCGCGTGGCCGGCGGGGCCGGGACGGAGAGCGGGGCTCGGGCGACGGTCAGCGTCGCGGGGGATCCGTCAGAGACAACACTGGGCAGCGACGAGGAGCAGGTCGATGTGCCTGCGCTGCGTCAGCTTCACGGTCATGGGTCGACCCTAGCGTCCCGCCGACAGGCGGCCAACTCGTGCCCGGCAGGTGGACCGTCGGGCATCTCCTGGCCGAAACGGGCGCCGCGCATGGAATTCTTCCACGATCTCCCCGCGCCTGCGCGGGCTGCGCAGTACAGTCGTTGGACTACCAAGTGTAGTAGACGGTTGCTCCCGTGGTGCGCGAGACAGGAGGCCGACGATGATCCCATGGATCCGGCGACGCTGGCACGACTTCACGCACGCCTTCACGGGCTGGAGCGGGATCGTCCTGGCCGCACTCATCGGCGTGACGATCGGTGTCACGGGGTTCACGTTCCAGTACTCGGGCTTCTTCAACTACTTCTACGACGACCCCGCCACCTGCGCAGGCTGCCACGCGATGAGCGAGCAGTACGAGGGCTGGATGAAGGGCCCACACCGGGAAGTGGCCACCTGCAATTCCTGCCACACGGTGCACGGCAACGTCGTCGCAAAGTACGTCAACAAGGCCGACAACGGCTTCTTCCACGCGCTGTGGTTCACGGCGGACAACTACCCGGAGAACATCCAGATCCGTGACCACAACAGGGCCATCGTCGAGGATTCGTGCGTGTACTGCCACGGCGGCCTCGTCGACGGCGTCTCCCATGCGTCGGCCGCCAACGGCGAACGACTCTCCTGTATCCGCTGCCACGATGGCGTGGGCCATCAGAGGTGATTGAGATGACCAACCAACCAACGACGAATCCCAAGGAGAAGCTGTGGGTCGGTCCCAAGGCGCGCTGGGTGCCCATCATGGTGCTCGTGCTCGTCGCAGTGTGCGCGGCTGCCCTCACCTGGTTCCTCACGACCATCTTCGAGAACAAGCAGGAGGCCAAGGCGCCGTTCACGCACGTCGTGAACGTCGACGACACCACCTACGACCCCGCTGTGTGGGGGCAGAACTTCCCGCGCGAGTACGAGGGACACATCGCTACCCGTGAGATGAGCGAGGATCCGCTCAAGACGGTGACGCGTGAGGCCACGGCCGAGGACCCGCGCACCCGAGTCGCGACGAGCAAACTCGAGTTGGATCCGCGCCTGGTGACCATGTGGCAGGGCTACGCGTTCTCCGTCGACTACCGCAAGCCGAGGGGCCACGAGTACATGCTCGAGGACCAGCAGCTCACCAGGCGCACGCAGGAGTTCAAGCAGCCCGGCGCCTGCCTCAACTGCCACGCCTCCCTGCCCGAAGTGATGGACTCGCTCGGCAACGGCGACCGCGACGCGGGCTGGGCGGCCATGAACAAGCTGCCGTACGGAGAGGCGGTGCAGCACGCCAAGGGCCCCATCGCCTGCATCGACTGCCACGAGCCCGGCACGATGAAGCTGCGCGCCACCCGCCCGGCGTTCATCGAGGGCATCGCCCGATACAAGGAGAACGTCGAAGGCATCAAGGACTACGACGTCAACCGCGACGCGAGCGTCCAGGAGATGCGCTCCTTCGTCTGCGCGCAGTGCCACGTCGAGTACTACTTCAAGGGCGAGGAGAAGACGCTCACCTTCCCCTGGACGTACGGCTTCGAGGCCACCGACGCGATCAAGTTCTACGACGAGGTCGGCTGGACCGACTTCGAACACAAGCTCACGGGCGCGAACGTCATCAAGGCGCAGCACCCCGACTTCGAGACCTGGGCGCAGGGCACCCACGCGGCCAACGGCGTCACCTGCGCCGACTGCCACATGGCGTACAAGCGCGACGGTGCGCAGAAGATCACCGACCACCAGATCGCCAGCCCGATGCGTAGCCCCGAGTCCATCAACCAGACCTGCCTCACGTGCCACCACGCGACGGAGGAGGAGATGGCGCAGCGCGTCGACACCATCCAGGAACGCTGGCAGGGGTCCGTGGACGTCGCCTTCGACGCCCTCGACGCCCTCATCAAGGATCTGGAGGCCAACAAGGACACCGCAGACCCGGCCGCGCTGGCCAAGGCGCGTGACTTCCAGCGCTGGGCGCAATTCCTCGTCGACATGAACGTCTCGGAGAACAGCCACGGCTTCCATGCCCCCCAGTACCAGACGGCCCTGCTCAACCAGGCCACCGACTACGCGCGCAAGGGCCAGCTCGCCCTGCACGGCATCGACGTCGGCCCGGTCACGGCGAGCGGCCAGAACGGATGAGCGGCACACGCGGCGGCGTCGATCCCGAGGCACTCGACCAGTTCCTCGCATCGGCGCCGCCGAGCCTTCGGCCCTGGGCCGAGGCACAACGCGAGGCGCTGTCGACGGCACCCGGCCTCGAGGACCTCACCGACGACGACGTCCGCGCGGCCGAGGAGACGGCGGCGTCGGGCACGCGTCGCAAGGAGCCGGCCACCGTCGCGCAGGGCATCAACAAGGTGCTCGTGGCCCTGCTGGCCGCGGCGATCGTCCTGCTGGTGCAGTCGTGGGGGCGGCCGGCCTCCGAGGTCGCGGCGGACGGGGCGAGCAGCGCGATGCCGTCGCTCGGCGCGGGGATGACCACGTTCGCGGAACTCGACGCGACGCGCGTCGCCGAGCTCGAGGAGCAGCTGAAGAAGGACGCGAAGAACGTCGAGGCGCTGCGTGAGCTCGGCCAGCTCCACCAGGATGCCGGCCAGTGGCAGACCGCCAACGACTACTGGCAGCGGCGGCTCGACGCCGCCCCCGACGACGTCGACGCGCTCCTGGCCAGCGGCGTCTACCGCTTCAACACCGGAGATGTCGACGGCGCCCTCGAGCTGTGGACGCGAGTGACGGAAGTGGCCCCGACGAAGCCCGAGGGCTACTACAACCTCGGCTTCGCCCACATGGCCAAGCAGCCGCCCGACGTCGCCGGCGCCCGCGCGGCCTGGGAGAAACTCATCGAGGTCTCGCCCGACTCCGAGCTCGCGACGACCGCGAAGCAACACCTCGATCGACTGGGGAAGGATGGCTGACCCCATGCTGCAGCCCACGCATCAGGACGCCCCAGTCGACGCGCTCGACGAGGACGTCCACGTCGCACCCTCGCACCTGCTGCACCACATCTACGCCTTCTTCCACAACAAGAGGGTGGGCCTGGTCCTGATCCTCGTCACCGGGCTGCTCACGCTGCTCGGGGTGCTCGCCAAGCAGATGCCCGACTCGGTGCGGCTCGATCCCGCCTCGCGGGCGGCTTGGCTGGAGCAGGCGCGGGCCGTCTACGGCGGATGGACGGGTGTGCTGGACGCGATCGGCATCTTCCACATCTTCACCTCGCCGCTGTTCCTCACGGTGTGCGTCCTGCTGGCGCTGTCGATCATCGCCTGCACCACCCACCGGCTGCCGCTGCTGTACCAGAAGGCGTTCCGGCCGCACACGCACGTACGCCCGAGCTTCTACGACCATGCCCGACTCCGCGCGGACGCCCACTCGGGACTCGCGCCCGACGCGGCCCTCGCAGCCACGACGGCTGCCCTGCGCAAACGCGGACACCGGGTGGTGGCTGACCCGGGCGGCGAGACCCTCTACGTCGACAAGTTCTTCTGGGCGCCGTTCGGGACCGCCGCGGCCCACCTGGGCTACGTCGTCGTCATGGCGGGCTTCCTCGTCAGCGCATTCGCCGGCTTCCGCATCGACAACTTCGAGCTCACCGTCGGCATCCCCCGCGACGTCGGGCACGGTACGGGCCTCACCGCCGTGGCGAAGTCGTTCACCGACAGGTACGACGAGCAGTGGGGCACCCCCATCGACTACGTGTCGGACCTCGTCGTGAGCCGCGACGGTGCGGAGGTGGAGCGGCAGTTGGTGCGCGTCAACGAGCCCCTCATCATCGACGGCATCTACTTCCACCAGGCGTCCTTCGGCGTGTCCGCCGTCATCTCCGTGAGCGACTCGGCTGGCAAGGAGCTCTTCCACGACGGCGTCCCCTTGGCTTGGAACACCCCCGACGAGCGCGGCCGATACGGGGTCGCCGTGCTGGAGGATCTGGGAGTCGAGGTGTTCGTCATCGCCAATGCCTCCGGCGCGCAGCTCCCCGGGCTCGAGGCCGGGCAGGTGCGCGTCGAGACGTACCCCATCGAGTCCCGTGAGCCTCTCGGACAGGCGGTCGTCGATGCCGGCGGCAGCGCAAGCGTGGGCGAGCTGACCGTCGGGTTCGAGCGCGAACAGCAGTACACGAGCCTGATCGTCAAGCGCGACCCGGGCAGCGTCGTCGTGTGGATCGGGTGCGCGCTGCTGATCGTCGGCACCTGCCTGACGATGGGGCTGCCACACCGACGTCAATGGGTGCGCGTCACACCCGACGGTGCCGGCTCGCGCATCCAGATCGCCACCCCAGACAAGCCCGACTCCGGCCGCAGCAGGCTGTTTGGCCAATGCGTCGACGCAGTCGTGGAAGCCACCGCAGCTACGAAACGAAAGGCCTAGCCATGTTGCAGACCGCCCAACTCTTGCTCGTCGCGACGACCGTCATCACGCTGGTCGCGTTCGCCTGCTACGTCGTGGCCTTCTGGTTTGCGCACCAGACGCGGACCCGGGCCCGTGCCGAGCAGGAGGCGCTCGTCGGGGCCGGCGGAGCGACGACCACGGCGCAGCCCGCCGCCGAGCCGCCGCGGGGTGGCTCGTCGCGTGGAGTCGTGTGGCTGGGGTCCACCCTCATGCGGGTGGGTCTGCTGCTGCTCACCGCGTCGCTGGTGGCGAGGGCGTTGGCGACGGGGCACGCGCCGTTCGCGAACCACTACGAGTTCGCGGTGTCCTTCGCGTGGGGGATGATCCTCGCGCACGTGCTCGTCGAGTGGCGCTACAAGGTGCGGACGCTGGGGCTCGCGGTGCTGCCGGTGATCTTCGGCATGCTGCTCTACGCAACCACCTTGTCCTACGAGGCCAAGCCGCTGATGCCCGCGCTGCAGAATTCGCCACTGCTGACGATCCACGTGTTCTGCGCGGCCTTGGCCTACGGGGCTGCGGCGGTCGGCTTCGGCGCGGCGGTGATGTACCTGCTCGCGCCGCGGGTGAGGTGGCGCGGGTGGCCGAAGCAGGACATCCTCGACGAGATCGGCTACAAGTCGGTGGTGGCGACGTTCCCGCTGCTGACGATCATGATCGTCCTCGGGGCCATCTGGGCCAATATCGCGTGGGGCCGCTACTGGAGTTGGGACCCGAAGGAGACTGCGGCGCTCGTGACCTGGTTGGTCTACGGCGCCTACCTCCACGCGCGGGTGACGCGCGGCTGGAGCGGGTCGAGGTCCGCGTGGCTGCTCGTACTGGGCTTCGCCGCCATCATCTTCACCTACTTCGGCAACCTGTTCTTCGGCGGACTCCACTCCTACGCATGAGCACCGTCGAGACCAAGGGCAACGGCCGCGGCGGTCTGATCGGGCTGATCGTCGTCGCGGTCATCACAGCGGCTGCGCTCATCATCGGCAACCAGTACGTGGGCGGAGCTGGCGCCGAGGGGCAGCAGCCGGGGGCGTCGTCGTCGGTGGACGTCGCGGGTGCCGGGCGAGTGCCGTCGCCGGGCGAGCGCGCGCCGGCGCTGGTGGGGGCATCACTGGATGGCACGTTCGACCTTGCCAAGACGGGAAAGCCGACGTGGATCGTGTTCATGGCGTCGTGGTGCCAGCAGTGCCGCGTTGAGGCGCCCGACGTGCAGGCGGCGGCGCTGGCCCGCGATGACGTGGAGGTCGTCGGGGTGTACTTGGGCGAGGACGAGGAGACGGTGCGGGCGTACAACGACCGACTGGGGCTGACGTTTGCGGCGGTGCCGGACGAGTCGCAGGAGCTGGCGGCCGCCTATGGGGTGCGCGCGATCCCGGCGCACTACTTCGTCGACGCGGACGGGACAGTGCGCGAGCTGGCCTTCGGCGCGCTGTCCGCCGACGCGATCGACGGGCATCTGGACCGGCTGGTGGGCCGGTGAGCCGAGAAGTCAAGTGAGTGGTCACTCACTTGCAAGTTTTGGTGGGTAGACCAACCAAAATCTGCCAGTGAGTGGCGACTCACTTTGTCGCGGCCGCTCGGGCGGCCGCGGGGAGCGCGTCGGCGATGCGGGAGACGGCATGGTCGTCGTGCGCGAGAGAGACGAACCACGCCTCGAAGGCCGACGGCGGCAGCGCCACCCCCTGCGCGAGCATCGAGTGGAAGAAGCGGCCGAACGCGGCCGTGTCCTGCGCCTGCGCGTCGGCGTAGTTGCGCACCGGTTCGTCGCGGAAGAACACCGAGAACAGGTTGCTCGCGTGCTGCACCACGTGCGGCACGCCCGCGGAGGTGAGGGCGTCGTCGACGAGGCCCTGCAGCTCGGCGGAGATGCGGTCGACGTGCGCGTACACGTCCGCGTCGGCGAGCTGGAGTGTGGCGATGCCTGCCGCGGTGGCGAGGGGGTTGCCGGAGAGCGTGCCCGCCTGGTAGACGGGCCCGACGGGAGCCAGGAGCTGCATGATCTCCGCGCGCCCGCCGAGGGCGGCGAGCGGCATCCCACCGCCGACGACCTTGCCGAAGGTGACGAGGTCGGGGGTGTAGCCCTGCTCGATGCCGAGCCAGCCGCCCGGGCCCACGCGGAAGCCGGTGAGTACCTCGTCGACGATCATGAGCGCGCCGTGCTGCTCGGTGATCCGGCGGATGGCGGCGTTGAAGCCGTCGGCGGGTGGGACGACGCCCATGTTGCAGGGCACGGCCTCGACGATCACGCACGCGATCTCGTCGCCGGCTTCGGCGAACACCCGCTCGAGCGCGTCGACGTCGTTGTAGTCGACGACGATCGTGTCGCCGGCGGCGGCGCGGGTCACGCCTGCCGATCCCGGCAGGCCCTGCGTTGCCAGCCCGGACCCGGCGGCGGCGAGCAGCGCGTCGGAGTGCCCGTGGTAAAGGCCCGCGAACTTCACGATCTTGTCGCGCCCGGTGGCGCCGCGCGCGAGCCGCAGAGCGGTCATCGTCGCCTCGGTGCCGGTGGAGACGAAGCGCACCTGCTCCGCGACGGGGACCCGCGAGCGGATCAGTTCGGCCAGCTCGACCTCCGCGCTGGTGGGCGCGCCGAACGACAGGCCCTTCGCAGCCGCGCGCTGCACGGCCTCCACCACCTGCGGGTGTGCGTGCCCGAGCAGCGCCGGACCCCACGAGCAGACGAGGTCGACGTAGTCGCGGCCGTTCACGTCGAACACGTGCGCGCCCTTCGCCTCGGCGACGAACACGGGCGTGCCACCGACGGAGCCGAAGGCGCGCACCGGCGACGACACGCCCCCCGGGATGACGCCCTTCGCCCGCGCGAAGAGGCGGTCCATGTCGATCGTGTGGTCGTTCATCGCAGCCATCCGGCCAGCTCCAATCCCCAGTAGGTCAGCACGATGTCGGCTCCGGCGCGGACGATGGCCGTCACCGACTCCTCGATGGCGCGCTCGCGGTCGATCCAGCCGTTCGCCGCGGCGGCCTCGATCATCGCGTACTCGCCGGAGACTTGGTAGGCCGCGACCGGCACGTCGGAGATCTGGGCGACGTCGGCGAGCACGTCGAGGTAGTAGCCGGCGGGCTTGACCATCACCATGTCGGCGCCCTCGGCGAGGTCGAGCTCGGCCTCGCGCAGGCCCTCGCGGCGGTTGGCCGGGTCCTGCTGGTAGGCGCGACGGTCGCCCTGCAGCGTCGAGGTGACCGCCTCGCGGAACGGCCCGTAGAACGAGGATGCGTACTTCGCGGCGTACGCGAGGATCGCGGTGTCCTGGAAGCCGTCGCCGTCGAGCGCGGCACGGATCGCCTCGACCTGCCCGTCCATCATCCCCGACGGGGCGACGACGTGCGCGCCCGCGCGGGCCTGGGCGAGGGCCATCGACGCGTAGGCGGGGAGGGTGGCGTCGTTGTCGACGCGGCCGTCGTCGGTGAGGAAGCCGCAGTGCCCATGCGAGGTGAACTCGTCGAGGCAGGTGTCGGCCATGATGACGGTGTCGTCACCGACCGCCGCCCGACAGGCGCGGAGGCCGCGCTGGAGGATGCCGTCCTCGGCCCAGGCCTGCGTGCCGCGGTCGTCCTTCTCGTCGTCGCGGGGGACGCCGAAGAGCATGATCCCGCCGAGCCCTGCCCCCGCGACCTCCTCCGCGACGCGCGCGATCTCGTCGACGGTGTGCCGACGCACCCCGGGCATCGACGAGATGTCGCCCGGCTCGTCGGCGACGAAGGCGGGCAGGACAAGCTGCGACGGACGCACCTCCACCTCGCGGACGAGGCGACGCATGGCGGGCGTGGTGCGCAGACGGCGCGGGCGCATGGGGATCTGGCTCATGCAGCCCACGCTACCCCTTTCGCGCGGGGCCCTGCTTGGCGAGCGCCTTCGAGATCGCCGCGACGACACCCGCCGCATCCTGCGTGGCTGCGGTTGCGGCCGGGGTGATCCCGTGCCCGCGCAGCCAGCGCCCCGACGGCTGCCCGAACGCCACCACCCGACAGTCGTCACGCCATCCGAGCGACGCGGTCACCGCCGCGCCCGCGGAGCCCGAGGTGACCACGACGACGTCGAACTGGCCCGCGTCCCAGGCCGCCCGCACGGCGTCCGGGGCCGGCACCGCCCGCATCGTGTAGACGTCCGCGCGCTCGACGCTCCAGCCCTTGGCTCGCAGCCCGTCCTCGACGGTGCGCGCAGCCAGCGCGGAGACCGGCAGCCAGACGCGGCCGCTGCCCTCCGGGAACGCCTCGACGAGCGTCGCCCCGCTGGACGGCCCCTCCGGCACCAGATCGACGACGACCCCCGCCTCCTCCAGGGCGCGGGCCGTGACCCCACCGACCGCGGCCACTCGGGCCCCTGCCGGGAGCGCCACCCCCTGCTCACGCAGCACGTGTACGGCGCGCGCCGAGGTGACCACCACCCAGTCCGCCTCCGGCGCCGCGCCGCCGGGCCACGGCAACGCGACCGGCTCCTGCAGCGGGCAGCACGTCACCTCCGCGCCAGCCGCGCGGATACCGTCGGCGAGCGGCCCGTCCTCGCGCGGCAGCAGCACCTGCACGCCGGCCAGCGTGCCGTCGCCGCGCCACAGGGCCTCGTCGTCGTGGAGGTCGGCGAGCCGGGAGGGACGCGTCGCGTCGAGCTCGGTCACGTCCGCGGCACCCTGCCGCAGCAGCTCGTCGACGACGAGCTCGGCCACGCCTAGGCCAAGCTCGCGGGTGACGTGCAGCGCGCGGGAGCCGTCGGCGGCGAACACCCCGCCGGTGAGTCGGCCGTCGCGCACATGCGCCGCGATCGGCGCCGCACAGCCGCCGCCCAGCCCGGCGAGCACCGCCCGCTCCGCCTCGACGGCGGCCCGCACGTCCGGGTCGTCGAGGGCGGCCAGCGCCTCACGGACGGGGGCGTCGTCGTCGCGGCATTCGAGCGCGAGCGCGCCCTGGCCGGGGGCGGGCAGGATGGGGAGGAGGTCGTCGATCTGCTCCTCGAAACCGAGGCGGCGCAGCCCGGCGGCGGCGAGTACCACCGCGTCGAGGTCGCCGTCGGCGACGCGGGCCAGCCGGGTGCCGACGTTGCCGCGCACGTCGACGAAACGGAGGTCGGGGCGAAGCGCGCGCAGCTGCGCCACACGTCGCGGCGACCCGGTGCCGACGCGGGCCCCGGCGGGCAGGTCGGCCAGGTGCCGGCCACCCGCGCAGAGCGCGTCGTGCGGGTCCTCACGTGCAGGGACCGCGGCGACGACGAGCCCCGGCACGGGCGCGGTGGGGAGGTCCTTCAGCGAGTGGACGGCGAAGTCGCAGCGGCCGTCGAGGATCGCGGTGCGTAGCTCGGCCGCGAACACGCCGAGGGTCCCGAGCCTCGTCAGCGACCCCTTCGTGACGTCGCCCGTGGTGCGGATGCGCACGAGCTCCACCTCGTGACCGAGCGCGCGCAGCATCTCAGCCACATGCTCGGACTGCGTGACCGCCAGCAAAGAGGCGCGGGTGCCGAGTCGGAGCTTCACGCCAGCCGCTCCGTCGCCTCGATGACCGGGCCGATGCCATTGCCGTCGAGCCACGCCCCGACGACGTCCACCCCGGCTGCCTGCGTGGCGGCGAGGATCTCGTCGCGCTGCGCCCCAGTCACCTTCGCAGGCATCTGGTGGGTGGCGACGTGGAAGCCGAGGATGTGGCCCGAGAGGTCCAGCTTCGTCAGCCGCGACGCGTCCTCGACACACATGGCCCTCGACGGCGGCACCTCGCCGGAGTAGGACAGCCGCAGCATGTGGCAGCGTCGGACCCACGGCCACTTCCACGAGTAGTGGGTCAGGGCGCGCGCGACGATCCCCGGGTCGCGTTCGCCCATCAGCAGGCCAGAACCGACGGGCCCCTCGGCGAGCGCCGGGTGGTCGCTCGCCAGCAGTGCGACGTGCGCGGGCGAAGTCGGGAACTCCGGGATCTGCACCCCGATCCCGCCGAGTAGACGCTGCGTGGCGGCAGCCGGCGTCGCGAGCACCACGCGCGCCGCGGGGATCGTCCCCGACGGCGTCTCGACGAGAAACCCGGCCCCGCCGCGGCGAAGCTGCAGCACCGGCTGCGCAGCGCGCACGTCGAGCCCGGTCACGAGCTTCTCCACGAGGCGGAACATGCCCCCAACGGGCTGCTCGACCGCCGCCGACCCGGGCGCACGCAGCGACGCCACCGCGGCCAACAGCGACCCCTCGCGGGCCAGCGCCTCCTGCAGCCTCGGCGCGAACACCGCCAGGGGCACATCCATCGGGTCGGAGCGGTACACACCGGTGGTCAGCGGCGCCATGAGCTTCGCGGGCACGGCCTCGCCCATGCGGGCGGCAGCCAACTGGCCGGCCGTCGTCGCGTCCGCCCCCACCTCGGGGCTGAGCACCAAGTCCTGCGCGACGCGGGCCCGCTCGTCGTCGGTGAGGATCGCCAGCGCGGGATCCTCCAGCGACCCCGGGATGCCGAGCACGCCGTCGGCCAACGGCACGATCCGCTCCGGCCACCACACGTGCGGGGTGCCCGACGGCCTGGACACCTCGAGCCCCAACTCGCGGCACAGCCCGGCCGCCGCCGCACTGCGGGTGGCGTAGGCCTCCGCGCCGGCGTCGACGCGCACCCCGCCCAGCTCCGCGACGGCGATCATGCCGCCTGGCTGCGGCGCAGCCTCCAGCACGACGACACGCTCGCCCTTCGCGGTCAGCCGGCGCGCGGCGACCAGGCCCGCCAGCCCGCCTCCGATCACGACGGTGCTGGGGGAGGAAACCTCGTCGGTCCCGGTGGTCACTGCTTGCTCCTTGTCAGATCAGAGTTCGTGGAGGAGGGCCACCAGGTCGGTGAGCACGCTCGGGTCCGTGGTGGGGGGCACGCCGTGGCCCAGATTGACGATGTGTGCGGGGGCCGACTTGCCGCGCTCGACGACATCCCTCGCGTGTGCCTCCAGCGGCTCCCAGCCCGCGGCGAGCAGGGCCGGGTCGATGTTGCCCTGGAGCGGCAGCCCGGGCAGGAGCCGGGCGGCCTCGTCGAGAGGGGTGCGGTAGTCGACGCCCATGGCCTCGACGCCGCACGCCGCCATGTCGGGAAGGATGTGGCGCGTCCCGACGCCGAAGTGGATGCGCGGCACGCGGCCGGCCACCGCGTCGAGCGCGACGGCCGAATGCGGGGCGACGTGGGCGACGTAGTCGGCGCGTTTCAGCGACCCCGCCCACGAGTCGAAGAGCTGCACGGCGCGCGCCCCCGCCTCCACCTGCGCCCGCAGGAACGCGCCTGAGATGTCGGCGCACCAGGCCAGCAGCCGGTGCCACGACTGCGGGTCGGCGTGCATCATCGCCCGGGCGGCGAGATGGTCGCGCGAGCCGCGGCCCTCGACGAGGTAGGCGGCCAGCGTGAACGGCGCGCCGGCGAAGCCGATCAGCGGCGTCTCGCCCAGCTCCGCCACGACGAGCCGGGCCGCCTCCTGGATCGCCGACGGGTCCCCCGGCTCGTGCGCGACCAGGCGCTCCACGTCGGCGGCGGTGCGGATCGGTTCGTCGATGACCGGCCCGATGCCGGCCTTGATGTCGACGTCGACGCCCGCGAGCACCAGTGGGGTCATGATGTCGGAGAAGAAGATGGCGGCGTCGACCTTGTGGCGGCGCACCGGCTGCAGGGTGATCTCGGCGGCCAGCGCCGGCTGCAGGCACGCCTCGAGGATCGTCGTCGATCCGCGCACCTCCCGATACTCGGGCAACGACCGTCCAGCCTGACGCATGAACCACACGGGGAGTCGGCGGGGGCGCTCACCCGACAGCGCCTGCAACAGCTCACTCATGGGCCCGATTCTGCCCTACTCGCCAAAGATGGTTGAATGGGCCCTGATGACACTGCACGTCTTCTCCCTCCACCATCATCTCCAGGGGCTCGCCGTCGTTGAGCAGGCCACCGGACACCTCGACGGTCTGGAGCCCCGGGTCCTCGAGCAGCCCGGCGTACGCGGACTCGTGTTGGTGAGCACCTGCAACAGGCTGGAACTCGTCGTCGACGCCGATTCCTCCGTCGACGGGCTGCGTGACGTCCTCGACGCCCACTTCGGGGGCCCAATGCCGTGGAGTCGCTTCGGCGGAGAGCAGGCGCTCAGGCACCTGTTCGAGGTGGCGTCCGGCCTGCAGTCGATGGTCGTCGGCGAGCGGGAAGTCGCCGGGCAGCTTCGTCGTGCGCTGGCCGACGCCCAGACTTCGGGCAGCGCGACGCTGCCGCTGACGGTGGCGATGGAGGAGGCGCTGCGCACTTCCCGAAAGGTGGCCAACAGCACGCGCCTCGAGTCCGCGGGCCGCTCGGTGGTGGCGCAGGGCCTCGAGCTCGTCGGAATCGACGCCTGGCAGACCACGCGCACACTCATCGTCGGCACGGGCGCCTACGCGGGCGCCGTCGTCGCGGCCCTGCGGGCCCGAGGGGTCCGCGACATCGCGGTGCATTCGTCGAGCGGGCGCGCGCGACAGTTCGCCGCCGGGCACGACGTCCGGGCAGTCGACGACCTGCCGCAGGCCATTGCGGACGCCGAACTCGTGGTCACGTGCCGCGGCAAGGGCGTGGTGATCGGCGTCGACGACGTGCATCCCGGCCTGCACGTGCTCGACCTCTCCCTCGTGCGCGACGTCTCCCGCGATGTCGCCCTCCTGCCGGACGTGCACGTCGTCGACCTCGCAGCCATCCAGGCGCACGTCGGCGGGCGCTTCGAGGACGACCACGCCGAGGCCGAGCGCCTCATCGACGCCGGCGTGGCAGCGACGATGGCGAAGCTGCGGGCGCGCATCATCGATCCGGCCGTGGCCGAGCTGCGGCACGCCACCGAGCGGATCGTCGAGGAAGAGGCCAACCGTCTCCCCGATCGCCCTCTGACGAGGGAGGAAGCCGCCTACGCGCTCCGCCGACTGGCCGCGCGCATGCTGCACACCCCGTCTGCGCGGGCACGCGTCGCCGCAGAGCAGGGACGCACCGACGCCTATCTGGAGGCGCTGCGGGAGCTGTACGGCATCGGCCGTGGGCCGGACGCCGACGACGTCGACGACGGCATCTGCCCCGTCAGCGGCTATTCGCTCGACGACCTCGCCGCCGGCCAGATTCCGATGAGGGAGGCCCGATGAGCGCCAGCCTGGCCCCGTACACGGCAGTCCTGTTCGCCTCCTACGGGGGCCCGGACCAGCCCGACGACGTCCTGCCGTTCATGCGCAACGCCACCCGCGGCAAGGGCATCCCCGACGAGCGCCTCGTGCAGGTCTCGGAGCACTACATGCTCTTCGGCGGGAAGTCGCCGATCAACGAACGCAACGCGGAGCTGATGGCCGCCGTCCAAGGGGAGCTTCTCCGTCGCGGCATCGACGTGCCCGTGGTGATCGGCAACCGCAACTGGAAGCCATTCTTCGCCGACACCGTCGCAAGCCTCGTCGCCGACGGGCACACGCGCGTCGTCGCGCTCGCGACGAGTGCCTACCAGTCGTACTCGAGCTGCCGCCAGTACTGCGAGGACCTCGTCGGCGCCTCCGACGGCACGCCGCTCGCCATCGACAAGGTGGAGCCGTTCTGGCAAGCGCCCGAGTTCGCCGCAGCCACCGCGAGGTGCCTCGTCGACGGCTTCCGCGCCTTGTCGTCGCGCATGGGTGAGGGACGCGTGCGGGTGCTGTTCGTCACGCACTCGATCCCCACTTCCATGAATGAGCGTTCCGCCGACGGTACCCCCGCCCGGCGCTACGACGCGCAGCATCGCGCGGTGGCCGAGCAGGTGGCGCAGCTCGCCGCCGAGCAGCTCGGCGTGGCGCTGACGTGGGAGATCGCCTACTGCTCGCGTTCCGGCGCGCCGCACATTCCGTGGCTGGAGCCCGACGTGAACGACCGTCTCGAGGAGATCGCCGACGACGTCGATGGCGTCGTCGCAGTGCCGTTCGGGTTCATCTCCGACCACATGGAGGTCGTCTACGACCTCGACACCGAAGCCGCCCGCACCGCCCGCGAGTTGGGGCTGGAGTACGAGCGGGCCGCCACCGTCGGCGTCGACCCGGGCTTCGTCGCGATGCTCGTCGACCGCCTCCTGGAACAGGCCGAGGTGGCGCGCGGCGAACGCTCGGCGCGGGGCCTGTGCCGGTTCGCCGAGGGCGGCTGCTGCCAGCCCGCGCCGCGTCCGAGCCGGCCGACGTCGTCGCGCCCGGCCGAGGCCCGCTAGTCCACGCCACCGAGACAACCCGTTGAAGTTGAAGGAGACGCCATGAAGCATCCGAGCCGCGACGATCGCGACGCCGCCGCCGTCGACCCCGAGGTACTGAACGCCGAGTCGCTGTACTCGCTGCACGCCGTGTTCGCCACGTCGATGCCGCTGTCTGTCGACGACGATGCCCCCGCCGTCGCCGCGGCTGTGGAGGAAGCCGTGGCGGCTACGGGAGTGGAGGTGCGTGGCTACTACGACGTCGGAGGCTTCCGCGCGGACGCCGACCTGATGGTGTGGATGCTCGCCGACGACGCTGCCAAGCTGCAGCAGGCCTACCACGCGGTGCGGCGCAGCGAGCTGGGTGGCGCGCTTGAGCCGGTGTGGTCGGCGATGGCGGTGCACCGTCCGGCCGAGTTCAACCGCGCCCACGTGCCGAGTTGTTTCGCGGGCATCGCGCCCCGCCCTTGGCTGACCGTGTACCCGTTCGTGCGCAGCTACGACTGGTACTACCTCGACAACGACCACCGCTCCAAGATGCTCCGCGAGCATGGCGCCGCCGGCCGCGAATACCCGGACGTGATCGCGTCGACGATGTCCGCCTTCGCGCTCGGCGACTACGAGTGGATCCTCTCCTTCGAGGCCGACGAGCTGCACCGCCTCACCGACGCCATGCGTCACCAGCGCGGTGTCGAGGCGCGCCTGCACGTCCGCGAAGAGACGCCGTTCTTCACGGGTCCGCGCGTCGAGCTTACCGAGTGGATCGAGCGGCAGCCGCGCGTCTGAGGGTGGCCCGGCCCCGTCCCGACGACGCGGCTGGCGCGGCAGCACGCTTACGCAGGCGCTGGGGCCTCCCACGCTTCGGGCTGGTGGACGCACGTCGGGTCGGACGCCAAGGGGTCGCCGAGCATCGCGTGGGCGCGCGCCCTGGAGCCGCCGCAGATCCAGTTGAACTCGCACACTCCACACTTGCCGGAGTAGGTGGACGGGTCGCGCAACGCCTGCATCATCGGCGCCTCCGCGTAGATCTCGTGGAACGGACGCTCCTTGACGGACCCGCAGTTGTAGGGCAGGAATCCGGAGGGGTACACGTCGCCGATGTGGTCGACGAACGCGAATCCGCGCCCCGAGTTGACGCCGATCGGCGGGCGGGGAGGGCGACGTTCGGTGACTTCGCCGAGGAGGCGGTCGGTCTCCGCCGTCAGCCAGCGGTGCAGCTCGCCTCGCTCCGGCAGGGGCAGCCCGGCCGTGCGGGCGTCGTCGCGCTGGATGGCCACTCGACGGTAGTTCGGCGCCTCGGTGACCTTGATGGCGATGCGGTCGGAGACGTCGTGCAGCCAATGCAGCACGTCCTCCATCTCCTCCGGGTCGAGCGGCTCGAGGTTGGATCCGCGTCCCATCGGCACGAGGAACAGCAGATACCACATGTGCGCCTGCATGGCGATGGTGTTGGCGAGCAACTGGGGCAACTCGCGGAGGTTGTTGCGGCAGATCGTCGTGTTGACCTGGAAGCGGAATCCGTGCTTCACCACGAGTTTCGCAGCCTCCATCGTCGCATCGTAGGTGCCCTCGATGCCGCGGAAGGAGTCGTGCGTCTCAGCCGTCGCCCCATCCAGTGACAGCGAGAACGCCTTGATGCCGGCCTCGCGCACCGAGGCGAGCCGCTCGTCGGTCAGCAGCGGGGTGACCGACGGGGACAGCGCCATCGGCAGACCGATCGAGGTGCCGTAGGCGATCAGCTCCTCCAGATCGGGCCGCTCGAACGCGTCGCCGCCCGACAAGATCACGATCGGGCGCGGCCGGCCGTAGGCGGCGAAGTCGTCGAGCAACGCCTTGCCCTCGGCGGTGGTGAGCTGCCGGGGATCGGCCTTCGTGAACGCGTCAGCCCGGCAATGCCGGCACGCGAGCTGACACGCGCGCGTCACTTCCCACACGAGCACGTGCGGGCGCTCACCCGCGTCGTGGTGCAGCGTGCGCACCACGCCCTTGCGCGCCTCGTGCGCATGCCCACCGGGGTGCCCGCCGGGATGCCCACCCGGATGCCCACCCGGATGACCGTCCGGGTGCCCGCCGGGATGTCCGTGATCGTGGGTCTCGGGATGCGCAGTCATGCCCCGACTGTATCGACGGCGAGGCCGCGGCTGGTCGTCGGGGTGTCGCTGCGACGGCCATCCGCGGCTTGGCCGGGCGGTTCAGTTCTGGAGCAGGTTGCCCTGGGCGTCGCGCGCCCAAGGGCTGTCGGGCTGCGCGGTGAGGATGAGGATGCCCTCGACCAGGCCCCACACGGAGGAGATGACCGCGCCCATGCCGAACGTCAACACGGTGATGAGCAGCTGGGCGGCGCCGCGGCCGGTGTTGCCGAGGTAGAAGTTGTGGATGCCGAGCGTGCCGAGGAAGATCCCGAGGAGCCCTGCAGCCATCTTCGACTTCGTCCCCACCATCGGCTGGGCCGCATACCCCATCGGCATTGGAGGCCCATACTGCTGTCCGTAGCCCGGCTGCCCATACGGCTGCCCGTAGCCCTGCTGGCCGTACCCGGGCTGACCATACTGTTGCCCGTACGACGGCGGCTGGCCCGGCTGTCCGACGGGGCCCGGCCCCGTCGGGGACTGCCCGAAGGACGACTGCTCAAAGGAGGGCTGGTCGAAGCCTGGTTGCTCGAAGCCCGGCTGGTACGGCGACGGCTGGGGGCTGGGGGACTGCGGACGGGCGCCGTACGGGTCGGTGTGCGACGGCTGATCGGTCATTGCGTGCTCCTCTCGGACGGGGGCTCACGTCTGCTCCCCGGCGCCCATGGTACTGGCCACCCCGGACAACCCTCCACGACGACGTCCGTCACGCCTCGACGACGTCCTTCACCCCTCGACGCGGTGCCCCACGTCGAGGGCCACCGCGCCCATGCTCGGCACGGTCAGCGTGACCTTGCCCTGCGCGACCTGGATGGTGCAGTCGTCGGTCAGCACGTCGCAGTAGGTGCCGTCCGGCAGCCCGGTGGTGCGCTCGACGGTGGTCTCGTCGCTGCTGTGGGAGGAGATGGCGATGAGGCCGAGCTCGCCGCGGTCGAGCGACAGCACCGACTGTTCCCAGGCCTGATTGCGCACTTCGGCAGCGCCCACTTGGGCGCGCCACTTGGCGAGCTTGGCCAGGCGCGGGTCCAGGCAGCGGAACTCGCCGTCGGCCGGGTCGTCGTCGGTGGCGCAGCGGACGTCGTCGACGCGTCCGTCGGTGGACGGGGCACCGGCGTCGCGGTCCGAGAACGCGTAGCCGCTGTAGAGGATGGGGGTGCCGTAGTCGGTGGCGATCGCGAGCATCTCAGCCTGCACGAACTGCTCTTGGTCGCGCGGGGTGAGGTTCTGGTGGCCGCGTTCGGTGTCGTGATTGGTGACGAACGTGTAGGCCTGCTGCGAGGGCACCTGTCCGTCGCGCAGGGCGATCGCCAGGTGCAGCGAGCCGCCCTTGACGATGCCGGTCACGTCGCGGCCCCACTGGAACGCGAGCACGGCGCCGTGGCCGAGGTAGTCCTCGGGCTGGATGGGTTCGCCGGAGCTGCGGATCACCTCCTGGATGATGAGCTTCTCGCCGTCGATCCGCTCGACGATGGCCTCCACGTCCGCCCGTGACATGTGCTTGGCCGCGTCGATGCGGAACCCGTCGACACCCAGCGATCCGAGGTCGTTGAGGTACGCGGCCAGCGTGTCGCGCACCTTGTCGGAGCCGGTGTCGAGGTCGGCGAGGTTCTCCAGCTCGCATTCCTGCACCTGCTGTTGGTCGGAGTAGTTGGCGATGTCGTCGTTCTCGGTCAGCCCGCAGTGGTGGAAGTCGTCCGGGCCGAACAGCCCGGGGTAGTCGTAGTGTGAGAAGGCGGTGCCGGCGACGCCAGTGCCCCCGTCGACGCCCGCCATGTGGTTGACGACGGCGTCCGCGATCACCTGCACCCCCGCGTCGTGGCAGGCCCGCACCATCTGCGCGAACTCCTCACGCGTGCCGAGCTTCGACTCGATGCGGTGGCTCACGGGCTGGTAGCTCGTCCACCACTGGCTGCCCTCGATGTGCTCCTGCGCGGGGGAGAGGAGCACGAACGCAAAGTCGTTGGGGCCGAGCACCTCGGTGCACTGCTTGGCCACCGAGGGCCAGTTGTACTGGAAGAGTTGGACGCCGACGTTGGGCGTCGGCTCCGGCACCGTCGGTTCGTCGGGGACGCCTCCCGAGCCCGCGCAGGCGGTGAGGGCGAACAGCAGGCCGGCGACGGCGGGAATGGTGGCGCGCATGGCCGCCATTCTCGCAGGTGAGGGGCCAGTGGGCGACTCAGCGCCCGTCGCGGCCCCGGCCCAGGCTGAGGCGACGACGCCGTTCCGGCTGCCCCGCGGTCGCCTCGGACAGGCCCGGGATCAGCTCGGTGAGCCGAGCATCCATGCGGGCGAGCAGCAGCTGGGTGTCCCGGGAGAGGGCCTTGATGGCCGCCCGACGCCCGCTGCCGGGGCCGGCCGCCCACAGCAGGTCCCCGCGCACTCGTAGCGCCTTCGCGGCCTGCCGCCACTGCGTGACCTCGGCGGCCTCGGGGAACTCCGCCTCGACCGTGCTCGCGCACACCTCGATGGCGGCGAGCTGCGCGTCGAAGCGTTCCTTGGGTGCGTCCGTCCGACGGATGGAGCGCAGCTTGTCGACGGCCTTCTGCGCCGTCTCGGCGAGCTGGGGGTTGTCCTTCAAGGTGGCGGTGATCGCGGCCACTGCCGTGACGATCGTGCCGGCGGTCTTCAAGGCATTGACGGGGTTGGCCATGCACCAATGGTAGGGGCCACGTCCAAGGACGACGTCGGCCGGGCTCCGCGGGGGGCCGGCCGACGTCGTCGCAGTGGGATCAGGGTGCCGGGACGAGCACTTCCCGCACGAGGGCGTCGAGGTCGGCGTCGGCGGCGAGGAACTGCCGCAGCGTCTTGCGGGTGGCGCCGAACGTGTCGAACTCGTCGGGGGTGAGGCCGTCGACCTCGTAGGCGCGGACGAACTCTGGGATCGAGCGCAGCGTCGCCATGACCTCGTCGTCGACGGGGACGTCGATGCGCGAGGTGGGGACGTAGTCGGAGCCGTTGACCCGCTGCGCCCACTTGAACGGCGGCGACACGACGAGCTTGCCGCCGATGAACTCCGTCCACTGCAGCACGTTGCGGTAGGCGGCGATGAGCAGTCGGGCCCTGAACCCGCGCTGCTGGAAGACCTCGTAGGCGTGCTTGGCTGCGGCGATGCCGGCCCACTCGAGGTGGCCGGGGTTGGCGAAGCGGTTTTCCCGGTCGACGACGGACTTCAGCCAGTCGTCGAGGCGGCCGACCATGATGGTGACGACGGGGCCCATGGTGTCGGTGGGGAGCCCTTCCGCGTCGCGGCGCTGCAGTGCGCGCTCGATGGCCTCGGCGGTGGCGACGGCCTGCGCGACGGTGAAGGAGACGGTGACGTTGACGTTCACGCCACGGTAGGTGGCGTCCTCGATGGCGGCCAGGCCGACCTTCGTCGCGGGGATCTTGACGATGATGTTCGGGGCCAGCTCGGAGAACTCGACCGCCTGGTCCGCGAGTGCCTTGGCGTCGCGGTGGAGGCGGGGGTCGGTCTGGACGGACAGGCGCCCGTTGTAGCCGTTGGAGGCCTGGAAGGCGGGCTCGAGCAGCTTGGCCGCCTCGACGGACATGTCCTTGATGGCCTGCCAGCCGATGGCCGACTCCCCCCACGTGGGGTTGGCCTCGGCGATGGCCTTGATGCGGGGCTCCCAGACGTCGGGGTGCTTCTTGATGGTGCCGTAGGCGATGACGGGGTTGCACGTCGCGCCGACGCCGCCCATCGCGACGGACTGGCTCAGCTCCTCGATGTCCGCGGAGTCGTTCCACTGCGCGGTCTGTGGGAATTGCTGCGCAGCCTCCCAGAGTGGGCCGGGGATGTGCTGGTCGGTCATTGCCTGTCCTCCTGTCGAGCTCAGCCTTGAGCATGTCGGTTGGTTACCATTCAACGCCCATGGACCGACTTTGTCAATACAAAGTCGGGGATTGTCCCGACGACGTCCTCCGGCCGGGCTGCGCGGTGGCGGCCGTCGTCAGGCGAACACCGTCTGGCTGTAGGTGTAGAGGCTTGCCCGATAGGCATGGCTGCCGTACTCGATGGGTTCGTGCAGGGAGTCGTAGGCCGTGCGCTGCATGGTGAGCAGCGCTGCCCCCTCGGGCTCGCCGAGGAGCTGGGCCTCGTCGCGGGTGGCGAGTCGGGCGCCGATCTGCTGGGTGCCCAGTGCCATCTCGATCCCCCGGTCGCGCAGGCACTCGTAGAGGCCGCGCGCGCCCAGCTCGTCGCGGGAGGGCGCGATCTCGGGGCGGAGGTAGTTGGTCATGATGGCCAAGGGGCGCTCGTCGGTGAGCCTCAACCGCCGGATGCGCGCGATCGTCGCGCCCGGCTCGAGCCGGAGCATGGCGGCGACGTTGTCCGGCGCCGGCTCCTGGGACCACTCGAGGACACGGGTGGACGGGGTGTGGCCTTCGCGCTGGAGGTCTTCCTTGAGGCTTGTCAGCGCCATCGGGCGGTGCACCTGGCGCGGGGTGACCTCGGTGCCGGCGCCTCGTCGTCGGATGATGAGGCCGTGGTTGACGAGCGTCTCGAGGGCCTTGCGCGCGGTGGGGCGGGAGACCTGCAGGCGCTGGGCCATCGACACCTCGTCCTCCAGCCGCGTGCCGGGCGCGAGCTTGCCCGACTGGATGAGCTCCATCAGGGGATTGGCGATCTGGGCGTGGAGGGGTACCGGGCTGTTGCGGTCGATCGTCAAGTCCAGCGTGAACTGCTCTTTGGTCATGTTGGGCCTCCCACCTCGTCGTGTCTGCAATTGTATGGCCTTTGGGACGATTGTCGCCAGAGAAAGTTCACTTTGTCTTGACATATGCGTCGGCGGGTCTAGGATGGACCACGAGACCTCGAAGGAGCGGGTGCGATGGGACTGTTCACTGTCACGACGCTCGATGTGCTCACCATGGGGCGCATCGGGGTCGACATCTACCCCCTGCAGCCCGGCATCGGCCTCCAGGACGTCGAGGCCTTCGGCAAGTTCCTGGGCGGCAGCCCGACGAACGTCGCCGTCTCCGCGGCCCGGCTGGGGTCGTCGTCGGCGGTCATCACCGCCGTGGGCAGGGATCCGTTCGGGCGCTTCTGCCGCCGCGAGCTCGGAAGGCTCGGCGTGTTCGAGGACCACGTCAAGGTGCTCGACGGGCACAACACGCCCGTCACCTTCTGCGAGATCTTCCCTCCCGACAACTTCCCGCTCTACTTCTACCGACGCCCCGTCGCACCCGACATGCTGCTCACCACCGACGACCTGCCGCTGGAGGAGATCCGCAACTGCAAGGTGTTCTGGGTGACAGGCACCGGCTTCTCCACCGACCAGAGCTGCGAGACCCACTTCGCGGCGCTGGAGGAGCGCGGCCGCCGCGAGCACACCATCATCGATCTCGACTACCGCGAGCGCTTCTGGCGTCGGCCCGCCGACGCCCGCGAACGCCTCCACGCCGCGCTGGCCCACGCGACGATCGCCGTCGGCAACGTGCAGGAGTGCCAGGTCGCCGTCGGGGAGTCCGACCCGGTGCGTGCCGCCCGTGCGCTGCTGGCGCTCGGGCTCGAGATGGCCGTCGTCAAGGACGGGCCGCGCGGGGCATGGATGATGACCCACGACGAGCTCCTCCAGATCCCCGCGACGAAGGTCGAGATCCTGAACGGCCTCGGCTCCGGCGACGCCTTCGGTGGCGCGCTGTGCCACGGGCTCGTGCACGGCTGGGACCGCGGCGAGATCCTGGCCGCCGCGTCCGCCGCCGGCGCGCTCGTGGCCTCCCGGCTCGAGTGCTCGACGGCGATGCCGACGCTGCCCGAGCTCGTGCGCACGCTGCGCAACCAGCCCCAGCCACTCACCCGCGTCCCCCTCGGCGCCGACGGCGCCCTGCCCGCCCCCGACGACACCGCAGCCCCACACCCTAAGGGAGGAACCCCATGACCGAACACGTACTGCCCGCAGGGTCGACGGCCAACGGGGTCGTCGACGTCGACGTCAGCCCCCAGCGCGCCGGCTGGCGCTGGTCCGGACTCACCGTCGTCTCGCTCGCCGCCGGCCAACGCCACGAACTCGACACCGCCGAGCACGAGTACCTGGTGCTCCCGCTCGCCGGAGGGTGCACCGTCGAGGTGGACGGCGCCGTCCACGAACTGCACGGCCGACGCACCATCTGGGGCGAGACCACCGACTACCTCTACCTGCCCAGCGGCGTGCGCGCGGTGATCGTCGCCACCCGCGACGGGCGCTTCGCGCTGCCATACTGCGTGGCTGCGGAGCAACTTGCCGTGCGCCACTGCCCGGCCGACGAGGTCACCGTCGGCATCCGAGGCTCCGGCGTGATGAGCCGCCAGGTGTCCAACTACGCCATCGGCAACGCGCTGCACACGTCGCGGCTGCTCGTCACGGAGGTCATCACCCCGGGCGGCAACTGGTCCAGCTACCCCCCGCACAAGCACGACGAAGACAGCGAGTACGAGCGCGAGCTGGAGGAGATCTACTACTTCGAGATCGAGCCCGACGAGCACGGCCCCGGCATGGCCTTCCACTCCACCTACGGCACGCCCGAGCGGCCCATCGACGTCGCCCTGCGCGTCGGCAACGGCGACGTGGCCCTCGTCCCGCACGGCTATCACGGCCCCTGCGTCGCCGCCCCCGGCTACAACCTCTACTACCTCAACGTGATGGCCGGGCCCGGCGACTCCACCTGGCTCTCCACCGACGACCCCTGCTACGGCTGGCTGCGCGGCACCTGGGACGAGGCCCAGACCGACCCCCGCCTGCCGCTCGACCCGAAGGAGCACTGAATGATCCACCTGCCCGCCACCCCGCCCGAGGGCACCATCCGGCTCACCGTCGGCCAGGCCGTCGTGCGCTACCTCTCCCAGCAGTACACGGAGCGCGACGGCGTCGAACAGCGCTTCATCCGCGGCGTGTTCGGCATCTTCGGCCACGGCAACGTCGCCGGCCTCGGGCAGGCGCTCCTGCAGAACGAGGTCGCGCCCGACGAGGGCGAGGACCGCGTCGAGTTCTGGCACGGCCGCAACGAGCAGGGCATGGTGCACGTCGCTGCCGCCTACGCGAAGGCCACCGGCCGGCTCCAGACGCTCGCCGTCACGTCGTCGATCGGCCCCGGCGCGCTCAACATGGTCACCGGCGCCGCGCTCGCCACGACCAACCGCGTGCCCGTCCTGCTGTTCCCCTCCGACATCTTCGCGAACCGCGCCCCCGACCCGGTGCTGCAGCAGCTCGAGGACCCGACCAACCCCGACGTGAGCGTTAACGACGCCTTCCGGCCCGTCTCGCGCTTCTGGGATCGGGTCAACCGGCCTGAGCAGCTCATGGTGGCGCTCCCGCGCGCCATGCGCGTCCTCACCGACCCGGCCGACACCGGCGCGGCCGTCGTGTGCCTCCCGGAGGACGTGCAGGCCGAGGCGTACGACTGGCCGCTGCACTTCTTCGCCAAGAAGGTGTGGCACGTCGCCCGCATCCGCCCCGACGAGGCCGCCCTGGCCCGCGCGGTGGAGGCGATCCGCGGCGCGGCCAAGCCCCTGGTCATCTCCGGCGGCGGCACCATCTACTCGGGTGCCTCCGACGAGCTGCGCGCGTTCGCCGCGGCCACCGGCATCCCCGTCGCCGACACGCAGGCCGGCAAGGGAGCGATCAACTGGGACCACCCGCAGGCCGTCGGCGGCGTCGGCGCGACGGGTGCCGGCTCCGCCAACGCCCTCGCCGACGAGGCCGACCTCGTCATCGGCATCGGCACCCGCTACTCCGACTTCACCACCGCCTCCCAGACGCAGTTCAAGAACCCCGACGTGCGGTTCGTGAACATCAACGTCGCCGCCTTCGACGCAGCCAAGCAGGGAGCCGAGATGGTCGTCGGGGATGCCCGCGAGACCCTGCGCGCACTCACCGCCGCGCTCGACGGGTACCGCGTCGACGAGGCGTGGGCCTCGCGGATCGTCGACGAGGTGGCCAAGTGGCAGAAGGCCACCGACGAGTGCTACCACCTGGGCCACGGGCCGCTGCCGGCGCAGACCGAGGTGTTCGGCGCCCTCAACGAGCTCATGGGCCCGGGCGACGTGCTCATCAACGCCGCCGGCTCCATGCCCGGCGACCTGCAGTGCCTGTGGCGGGCAGGCAGCCCGGGCGAGTACCACGTCGAGTACGCGTTCTCGACGATGGGCTACGAGATCCCGGCGGCGCTGGGCGTGAAGATGGCGCGGCCCACGTCGGAGGTGGTGGCCATCGTCGGCGACGGCACCTACCAGATGCTGCCCATGGAGCTCGCCACGATCGTGCAGCAGCGCGAGAAGGTGATCTTCGTCCTGCTGCAGAACCACGGCTTCGCCTCCATCGGGGCCCTGTCGGAGTCGCACGGCTCGCAGCGCTTCGGCACGAAGTTCCGGATGCGCGACGAGCAGGGTCACGTCACCGACGAGGTGCTGCCCGTCGACATCGCGGCGAACGCCCGCTCGTGGGGGATCGACGTGATCGAGGTGTCGTCCATCGACGAGTTCCGCGCCGCCTACGCGCAGGCCGTGGCCGCCCCCCGCACGACGATGATCCACATCGAGACCGACCTCTACGGGCCCAACCCGCCGGGCACGAGCTGGTGGGACGTGCCCGTCGCGCCCGTCTCGCGCCTCGAATCCACCCAGACCGCCTACATCGAGTACGCCGAGGCCGTGAAGGCCCAGCGTCGATTCTTCTGATAAGGAGCCACACACATGTCCGAACTCACCATGCAGCACTGGATCGACGGCCAGACGGTCGTCGAGGAGGGTGTGCCGATCATCGACATCGACTCCCCGACGACGGGCAAGGTCATCGGTGGCGTCGCCGAGGCGAGCCCCGAGCTCGTCGAGCGCGCCATCCAGGGCGCGCGTCGGGCGCAGAAGGAGTGGGCGGCGATGTCGCTCGCGAAGCGCACCGCGATCATGTTCAACTTCCGCAACCTCATGGTGGAGCGTCAGGACGAGCTCGCCGCGATCATCGTGAAGGAGGGAGGCAAGACCCACGGCGATGCGCTCGGCGAGATCGCTCGCGGACTGGAGATCGTCGAGTTCGCCTGCGGCATCCACAACGCGCTCAAGGGCGACTACACCTCGGGCGCCTCCACGGGCGTCGACATCCACACCATCCGCCAGCCGGTGGGCGTCGTCGGCTGCATCTGCCCGTTCAACTTCCCGATGATGGTGCCGATGTGGATGCACCCGATGGCGCTCGCCACCGGCAACGCCGTCGTGCTGAAGCCCGCGACCCCGGTGCCGACGGTGTCGCTGACCGTCGCGCGGATGTACCAGGAGGCGGGGCTGCCCGACGGGCTCTTCCAGGTGGTCACCGGCGATCGGCAGGTCGTGGAGCAGATGCTCGCCTCCGACGGCATCGACGCGATCTCGTTCGTCGGCTCGACGCCGGTGGCGCGGATCATCGCCGAGGGCTGCGCGAAGTCCGGGAAGCGCTACCAGGCGCTCGGCGGCGCCAACAATCATGCGATCGTCATGCCCGACGCCAACCTCGATTTCGCCGCCAAGCACATCGTCTCCGGCGCCTTCGGTGCCGCGGGCCAGCGCTGCATGGCGCTGCCGGTGGTCGTCGCCGTGGGCGGTGCCGCCGACCCGCTGATCGAGAAGGTCAAGGCCCGCGCCGAGGCGCTCGTCGTCGGGCCCGGGGAGGACCCCGCCTCCGAGTTGGGGCCGGTCATCTCGTCCGCCTCGAAGCAGCGCATCGTCTCGTGGATCGATGAGGCGGAGGCGGCAGGGGCACGCGTCGTCCTGGACGGTCGCTCCTTCCAGCATCCCGACGAGCAGTTCGCCGGAGGCAACTGGCTCGGCCCGACGATCCTCGACAACGTGCCGCTCGAGACCAAGGTGTACTGCCAGGAGGTGTTCGGGCCGGTGCTCGTCGTCGTGCGTGCGGACTCCTACGAGGAAGCCATCGCGATCGTCAACGCCAGCGAGTTCGGCAACGGCTCCGCGATCTTCACCGAGTCCGGCGACGTCGCCCGCCGCTTCGAGCTCGACGCCGAGGCCGGCATGGTGGGCATCAACGTGCCGATCCCGGTGCCCGTGGGCTACTACTCGTTCGGCGGCTGGAAGGGCTCGCTGTACGGCGACGTGAAGATGCACGGCCAGGAGGGCGTCAACTTCTACACGAAGCAGAAGGTCATCACCACCCGCTGGGCCGGCAAGGCCGACGAGCACGTCGGGCTCGACTTCGTCGCCACCAAGGACCGCTGACCTCCCGGAGGCGCCCTGCCTCCTCGCCGCCGCCCTCGGGCGGGGTGAGGTGAGGCGGGGCGTCGGAGCCGGGGTCCGACGTGGGCCGGAGCAGGGGGTCCGACGTGGGCCCTCGGCTTGGCTGCCGGCTGGCGTCGGGCGTCGTGGCGACACCAAACGCTGGAGGGGGGCTCGCCTGCAGGCGAGCCCCCCTCCAGCGTCCGTTTGGGCTGGTCAGGCGAGTGCGGCGAGCGCCTCGAGCGACTTGCGGGCGTTGACGATGGGGCCGCCGTCGGCCGGGGGCTCCTCGTCGAGCATGTTGTCCTGCTCGAGCACGTAGTAGCCGTCGAAGCCGGCCTCGTCGAGGAGCTTCACGATCTGGGCGAAGTCGATGTCGCCCTCGCCGATCGGGGTGAAGATGCCGGCCTTGATGGCCTCCGACCAGGTGAGTTCGCCCGGGAGGAGCTTGGCGGCGAGGTCGGCGCGGACGTCCTTGGCGTGGACGATGCCCACTCGGGAGGCGTACTTGCGGACGAGCTCGACGACGTCGGCGCCTCCGGCGGTGAGGTGGCCCGTGTCGAGGCACAGCCCGACGGTGGAGTGGTCGAGGACGCGCTCGACCTCGTCGACGTTCTGCACCATCGTGCCCCAGTGCGGGTGGAGGACGGCGGTGACGCCGCGGGCCGCGCACACCTCGGTGATGCGGGTGAGGTTGGCGAACAGCGTCGCCCAGCCCTGCTCGTCGAGGACGGGGCGGTCGTCGTAGCCGTCGCGGCCGGAGTCGGCGGCCAGGACGAGGAACTCGCCACCGGCTGCCTCGAACGCGTCGAGCTCCTTCTCGACGGCGGGGATCGGGTCCACCTCGGGGTCGTGCATGACGGCGAGGAAGAACGAGCCGACGGGCTTCAGGCCGAACGGCGCGATGGCCGCGGCGCGCTCGGCGGCATCGATCGGGAGCCAACCCGCGGGGCCGAACTCGGTGGCGGTGAGGCCGATTTCCTTCATCTCGGTGAGGACGCGCTCGGGGGACATCTGGTAGCCCCAGCCCGGCACCTCGCACACGCCCCAGCTGATCGGTGCGCCTGCAATCTTCATTGACTTCTCCTTGCGTTCGCGTCGTTGTCGCGCGCGGTACACCCGCGTCGGTCGCGTTGCCTCCAGTATGTCCTATCAAAGGTGAAATCGCGAGGCCGGGGGTCGGAAACCGTCGGGCGGCAATCCGACAGGGGTGTGGCGCACGAAGAATCCACCGAGTACACTCTTTTGTACTGACATACGAGGGCGCGCTGGTGCGCCGAAGGAGTGACCATGATCCGTTTCGCAGTCATCGGCGCCGGCCGAATCGGCCAAGTCCACGCGCGCGCCGTCGCGTCCCACCCGCAGGCCGAGCTGGCGCTTATCTGCGACCCGTTCGAGGACAACGCGAAGAAGCTCGCAGGCCAGTATGGCGTGCCGTACGTGCTCGAGGCCGACGAGGTGTTCGCCTCCAACGTGGATGCGGTCATCATCGGCTCGCCGACGCCGTTGCACGTCGAGCACATCCTCGGCGCGGTGCGCGCGGGCAAGCGGGTGCTGTGCGAGAAGCCCGTCGCGCTCGACCTCGCCGAGGCGGAGCGCTGCCGCGACGAGCTCGGCGCTGAGGCGGACCGCGTCATGATCGGTTTCAACCGTCGCTTCGACCCCACCTTCGCCGACGTGCACGCCCGCGTCGCCGCCGGTGAGATCGGCGAGCTGCAGCAGTTCACCGTGATCTCGCGCGACCCCGCAGCGCCGCCGGCGGGCTACGTCGCCGGCTCCGGCGGAATCTTCCGCGACATGACCATCCACGACTTCGACATGGTCCGGCACTTCCTGGGCGACATCGTCGAGGTGTCCGCGTTCGGCAGCAACTCCCTGCCCGAGATCGCGGAGGCCGGCGACTTCGACCAGGCCGTCGTCGTGCTGCGTGCCGCCGACGGGCGCGTCGGCACCATCGTCAACTCCCGCACCTGCGTCTACGGCTACGACCAGCGCATGGAGGCCTTCGGCTCCGCCGGCGCACTCACCGCCGACAACCTCACCTCGACGGCCGTCCGCAAGGCCTCCGCCGACGTCACCGAGGCCCGCGGCCCCATCCTCGACTTCTTCCTCGACCGCTACGTCGACGCCTACCGCCTCGAGCTCAGCGCCTTCATCGACGCGGTGCTCGCCGACGGCTCGGTGGTGCCGAACGTGCACGACGGGGTCGAGGCACTCAAGGTCGCCGACGCGGCCACCGTCTCCGCCAAGGAGGGCCGCCCCGTCAAGCTCTGAGGCGCCGGCGCGGGCGCGTCAGGCCGGGCGTACCTCGTCGACGGGGACCCCGGCCCAGCGCGTGAGCCGCCAGCCCTCGTCGGAAGACCCCTCGAGCTCCAGCCATTCGGTGTTCTCGAGGGGTCTTGCCACGTCCAGGGGCGCCGAGGGGCACACGACGAGGCCCCACGTCCGCAGGGCCGCGCCGTGGCTCACGAGGGCTGCGACGGAGTGCCCCGCGGCCTCGATCTGGCGCAGCGCCCCCGAGTATCGCGCGACGAACTCGCGTGCCGTCTCGCCCTCCGGGAGGCCCACGTCGAGGTTGGTGGGCGACCAGCTGCTCAGCACCTCGACGTAGCGCCGCCAGTCGGAGTTCATGTCCTCGACGCCCGCGGAGATCTCCTGGAGGCCGTCGATGACCTGCACCTCGAGGCCTCGTGCGGCGGCGAGCGGCGCGGCGGTCTCCTGCGCGCGGGGGAGCGTGGAGGCGTAGACGGCCTCGATGGGCTCGTGCGCCAACGTCTGCACGAGGGCCTGGGCCTGCGCGAGTCCGGTCGCGTTCAGCGGGGCGCCGGGGTGGAGAGTGTCGAGAAGGTGGTTGACGTTCGAGTCGGTTTGCCCGTGGCGGATGAGAAGCAGACGCATGGCCCCAGCGTAGCCGGGAGGTGGAGTCGCGTTGATTTCCGCTAGCGGGCTTGGGCGTGCTAGAGTTCCTCGTCGGATCACGTGTGATCCGGATGCGCGAGTGGCGGAATGGCAGACGCGCCGGCTTCAGGTGCCGGTGCCCGCAAGGGCGTGGAGGTTCAACTCCTCTCTCGCGCACTGAGACAAACCCCCCGCTGACAAGGTAAAACACCAAGTCGGCGGGGGGTTTGTCTTTCCCTCAACTCCGCCACAACGCGACACAATGCGCCATAGAATGCCACTCAAGAGCACCCCGTTGAGCACCCCGCAGCGGCGAGGGAGGACCCCCAATGGCACGTCGAGCGTTCGGCAAGATTCTCAAGCGCAAGCGCAAGAGCGTCACCAACTACCAAGCCACCTACCTCGCCCCTGGGCGGTCGAAGGCATCCGCTCGGGGCAGCGAGTCTCACGCACGTTCTCAGTCAAGGGGGACGCCGAAGGCTGGCTGAACCGCGAACAACGCCGCATCGAGCGAGGCGACTGGGACGGGCCAGAACGCCCCCGCAAGGACGAGGAGACCGCACCTGTGCCCACCGTTGCCCAATGGCTGGACAAGATCATCAACGAGCGCTCCCAGCGCGCCAGCAAGCCTTTGGGACCCGCATGGAAGGCCAAGCTGGAACAGTACGTGCGAGACCTCATCAACCCCCATCTGGGCCGCGTGCCCATCGACCAGCTCACCCGCGCCCGCGTCGAGCACTGGCGCCACCTACCCGAGATCACCAAGACCCCGACGAGCGCAGGGCACGCCTACGACTTCTTGCGCTCGGCCATGTCCGATGCCCTGGAGCGAGATCTCATCGACAAGAACCCGTGCGTGCTCAAGGGTGCGGGCAGACCCGAACGCGAACGCGAACCACACCCGCTCACCCTCGACGACTTCACCCAGCTCCTTGGCAAGATGGTCACCGCACCCGAGGGCGTGCCACCAACCGAGCGCCAGAGGGACGACCGCATGGCCGTGCTCCTCGAGGCCGTCTGCGCCCTGCGCATCGGGGAAGTGCTGGCGCTGCGCCACAGGGACGTGGACCTCATGGAAGGCGCACTGCACATTCGACAGGCCGTCACCAAGTACAAGAACCCCGACGGGACTTGGACCCGCGAGATCAAGCCACCCAAGACCCCGGCCAGTCGCCGCACCGTCCACCTGCCCCCCGGCGTCGTCGTCGAACTCCGGGCCTTCCTCGACGGACGCCCCGGCGGCAAGGACACCCTGCTGTTCCCCGGCCACATCCCCGGCGTGCCAAGGGATAGCGACACCCTCAGACGCGCCTTCAAGCGGGCAGCAGCAGCAATCGAGCGCCCCGACCTCCGACCCCACGACCTGCGATCCGCCGGCGCGTCCTGGGCGGCCCAGAGCGGCGCGAGCGTGCGCGAGGTCCAAGCCCGACTCGGGCACACGACGCCGACGATGGCACTGCGCTACCAGCCAGCCGAAGGCGAGCGAGACCGCGCCGTCGCGGCGCGCATCATCGTACGGATGAACGATGGAAGTGACAACGTGCCAATAGATGTTGCTCCGAAGATGGCAACACGCCGTCGCGAAGATGGCACCGAAGATGGCAAAAGGTAAATACGAAGGGAGTAGGGGTTTTACCGAAGGTACGGAAGATGGCATCAACTTCGTGAGCACCCCCCTTCTTGGCATGCAGAAATTGCACGAGCGTTCGACTGCCGGGGTGGGGTTACCCCTCCCCCCTGGCCGTGGGGAGACGGACGGCATAGGCGCTCGGATGGCGTACGGGTCTGGGAATGTGAAATGTTGACTATTCGGTTCGACGCTTGTTCTATTTTGGAGGTGATCGCCGATGGCAGGACGCGGACCTGCACCCAAGGATCCATCGCAGCGACTTCGCCGCAATCAGCCTCCTGCACCGCAGCGCGTCTACGAGTGCGAGCCGGTCACCCAGCCGGACCTACCTCCGCTCTACCTGCCGGACGCCGAAGGCAAGCTCGTCCGCAGGCGGTGGCCGGCGCAGACCAAGCGCTGGTGGGAGACTTGGGGGCGTGAGCCGATGGCGGCCGATTTCCGCCCGACCGACTGGGACTTCCTCATCGATACCGCACTCCTCCACGCCGCCTACTGGCAAGGCGCCGTGAGTCTGGCGCCGGAGATCCGCCTCCGGGTTGCGAAGCTCGGGGCAACTGCCGAGGATCGCGCGCGGCTGCGCATCACCTACGCGAACGCCGACGAGGCCGAGGCGAAGCGCTCCAAGCCGGAGCGGTCGTCCGCCCGTGAGCGAAGGGGGCCGCTGAGGGTGGTGGGCTGATGCCCTGGAAGCCATCGATCGAGGGCGAGATCCCGACCCTCGGGTGGGCCGCAATCGACTGGATGGTCGACAATCTCGCCCAGCCTGCGCTCGGCTGGTACGAGCCGTTCACGCCCACGCTCGAGCAGGAGGACTTCCTCCTGCGTTGGTACTCACTCGACCCGGCCACCGGCAAGTTCGTGTATCGACGCGGACTGCTCGGAAGACCACGCGGGTGGGGAAAAAGTCCCCTACTCGGGGCTCTGGCTGCGTTCGAGGCCCTCGGCGACTGCCTCTTCGACGGCTGGGATTCGGATGGTCAGCCAGTCGGTCGGCCGTGGCTCACCGCACGCACTCCGCTGGTGCAGATCGCCGCCGTCTCTGAGGATCAGACGCGTAACACGTGGCAGCCGCTGCTGGAGATGCTCTCCAGCGACTCCCCAGCCATCACGAACTACCCGGGGCTGGAGCCGATGCTCGGCGCGGTGATGCTCCCGGGCCGGGGCCGCATCGAACAGGTGACCAGCTCGGCACACACCCAGAAGGGCGCCCCGGCAGTGTTCGCCGTCCTCGACCAGACGGAGGAGTGGACGAAGTCCAACGGCGGTATCCGGCTGGCGCACACGTTGCGCACGAACGTGACGAAGAACGGCGGGCGCACCGTCGAGTCGCCCAATGCGTACATTCCCGGCGAGGGGTCGGTGGCTGAACAGTCGGCCGAGTACGCAAATGCCGCCGCAGAGGGGCGCACGCGTGCGACAGGCATCCTGTGGGACCATCGCGAGGCGCCGCCGGAGACGGACATGACTGACCGCGCCTCGCTGGTTGCCGGTCTGCGCGTCGCCTACGGGGACTCGTCCAAGCACCCCGATGGCTGCGTGCTCCACGACCCGCCATGCCCTCCGGGCTGGGTCGACCTCGATCCGATCGTGGAGCAGATCTGGGATCCGGCCACGGACCCGCAGATGGCGCGCTCCGATTTCCTCAACCAGATCACGCATTCCTCGGATGCGTGGATACCGAAGGTCGAGTGGGACGCGGCCGGGGTCGACGAGGAGCTCATCGACGGCGACATTGTCACCCTCGGCTTCGACGGCTCCCGTGGGCGTAATCGCGGGAAGGCGGACGCGACGGCGCTCGTCGCCTGCCGTGTCTCTGATGGCCTTCTCTCGGTCGTCGGTGTGTGGGAGCAGCCCGAAGGGCAGCAGGGCGAGGGCTGGCTGCCCGACGTCGGCGAGGTGTCGAAGGCGGTCGCGGATGCGTTCGCCCGCTGGACCGTCGTTGGCTTCTACGCCGACCCATCGGGCTGGTCCGAGCAGGTCGCCCGGTGGGAGGCGCAGTTCGGCAGGCGGCTTCGGGTGCGCGCCTCGCGTGATGCGCCGATCAGCGCGTGGCCGCGCGGCAAGGATTCGCGGGTGACGGAGTACGTTGAGCGGCTCCGTCAGGCGGTGGTTGCAGGCGAGGCCAAGCATGACCGCTCCCCGGCGCTGACCCGGCACGTTCTCAACGCGAAGCGTCGGCAGACCAGGACCGGTTACCTGCTCTACAAGGAGTTCCCGGACTCGCATCGCAAGATCGACGCGGCCTATGCGGCGGTTCTCGCGTGGCGGGCCCGGATTGAGGCGATCGGCGCCGGGTTCGCCAGGACGCCCAGTGGGCGCAAGACGAGACGCCTGCACCATCGCAAGTTCACCACCAGATGACCAGAAGGAGGTTCCGCCCATGCCGCGACGACTGACCTCCGACGAGCGGGATGTCCTCCAGCGCCTCCGCGGGCAGCTTGATGCGCATCGCTCGGGCAACGAGGAGCTGAACCGTTACGCGAACGCCAAGGAGCGGGCGCAGGCTCGTGGCGTGAGCGAGCAGTTGCTCACGCCGCTCGACTGGCCGCGCAAGGTCATCGACGTGCTCGCCAACAAGCTGATCCCGGAGGCCCCGACCGTCTCCGCGGACAGCGAGCTCGCCCAAGCGGTGATCGACGCCTACCGGCAGTCGAATGCGTCGTGGGTCGAGATGCAGGCCATCAAGTCGGCGCTGCGGCATGGCCCGGCGTTCGTGTTCACCACGAAGGGTGACGTCGAGTTGGGCGAGCCGCAGGTCGTCGTCTCCGTCTGCGACGCGGCCCACGCGACGGCGCTCATCGACTGGCGCACGCGTCGTGTCGAGGCAGCGCTGCAGGTACTCGGAGAGAAGATGGCGATCCTCTTCACCCCAGGCTTCGCGGTCGAGTTCGACCCCTCCACGCAGCAGGTCCTGGACGAGTACGACTCGACCGAGCGAGTTCCCTGCGCGGTCTACACCAATGACCCGAGCCTCGATCACCCCTTCGGACGTTCACGGATCACCCCGACGGTCATTGGGCTCACCGATGCCGCGGCCCGTACGCTCGCGCGGCAGGAAGTCGCGGCCGAGTTCTACCAGTCGCCCAGGCCGCTGTTCTTCGGCCTGTCCGACGAGGACCTGCACGACGAGCAGGGTGTGCCGGTGCTGCAGCGCGCCATCGGCGCAGGCTGGGGATTCCCGGATGCCGCGATGCAGGACGAGCCTGATTCGCAGCTTCGCCGCGCGAAGGTCGAGTGGGCCCCGCAGGCGACGATGCAGCCATTCTCCGACCAGTTCCGGCTGCAGGCCGCCGCCCTCGCCGCCGCGGCGTCGATCCCGCTGCAGCACCTCGGTGTTGTCCAGGACTCGAATCCCACCTCGGCCGAGGCGATCATGGCGCAGGAGAAGCCGCTCGTGGAGCTCGCCTTCGCCCAGCAACGAGAGTTCGACGTCGCCCGCCGGCACCTCATGCTCGACATCGCCACCACCCTTGTGGGCGGCCTGAGCGAGCAGCAGGCAGCCGAAGTGCGCGGTCTCGCGCTGCGCTGGCGGGACCCCCGTCACCGCTCCGTCTCGGAGCAGTCGCAGTTCGTTGCGATGCAGGTCCAGGCCGGCAACCTCCCGGCAGGAACCATCGACACCCTCCGCCTGCTCCCGATCGACGAGGACGACGTCGCCGCGATCGCCGCGACGAACGCCCTCCGGCCTACCAGTGACCCGCTCGCCCCGCTGGCCGACATCCTGGGCAGGCAGGGCACGCAGTCGCCCCCTCAGGGGGGGGCAGTGAGATGAAGACGAAGTTCGACGCCCTCGGCGTGGCCATCCGGGCCGGGGTCGATCCGCAGTCGGCGGCAACCCTCATTGGCCTCGGTGGCGTCGAGTTCACCGGCGCCGTCCCGGTCTCGCTGCGCGTACCGGAGTCGGACGCCAAGCGCCTCGAGGAGTAGCACGTGCCCCCGCCCACCGAGCTGCTCCACCAGCTTCGGCTGCGCTTCCAGCATGACCAGCACGCTCTCGGAGCGCGAGGAACGAAGTCGACGCTTGACCTGGTCGCCGCCTTCCTCAAGGGCGACGTCGGAGAGAAGGAGTACGCCCTCGCAGCACCGGCTGTGGAGTTGGAGTACCATCGCCGCTCGGTCGCGCAAGCCGTCGAGCATGTCCGGCTGACGCGCGAGCTCGCCGCCCCGAGGCGTCACCACGCCGAGCTCGTCCCGGACGTCCTCGATCCGCGCCACGCCGCAGCCAGGGCGGCAGCGACGATCCGCTTCCGCCGCGGCTTCGAAACCCGCGACGATCTCGGGCCACTGCCACACGCCTCACGCAGCGCGAAGCTCTACATGCAGCAGGTGGCGCTGGAGACCAACAAGACCGTGCTGGGCGCAGGGCGTCGCACGATCCACAACTCCGCAATCGCCAACAAGGCACGCTGGCGGCGCATCACCGACGGCAACCCTTGCGCCTTCTGCGCCTATCAGGCTGCGCTCACTGCGATCTACCCGGACCTCAACTCCGGGATGGTCAACTACTTCCACGCCAACTGCGGCTGCACCGTCACCGAGGCCTACTCGCGCGACCTCAGCCCCATCGAGCAGGAACGTGCGGACCTGTATGAGCGCGCCTACCAAGCCTGCCGCGACGGAGGACTCTCACTCACGCCGAAGAACATCGTCGCCCAGATGCGCGAGCACGGCCACGGCATCGTCCACGACGCGACGCTGCCCAGCGACGGCTCAACACCCGCCGAGCCGGGGCCGAAACCAGCAGCCGGTGGCGCTGGAGGAAGCGGACGGAAGCCGCCGAAGACCACAACTGGCGGTGGCGGCGATGGAGGCCCGAAGAGGTATGAGCCAGAGTTTCATGGTCGTCCGGGAAGTCGCGGCGATGTCCGGCCGCCGAGCGTCGAAGTACTCATGGGGCATCTCGCTCCCGCGGAGAACAAGTGGATGGAGTTCTCCCCCGAAGAGCGCAGAACGGCGACATGGCTAGCGGAGAGTCTGCGCATTGATCTCTGGTCCCTGAAACGAAGAACCGGAGATGGAGAAGTGACTCCAGATGCCCTGCTTATCGATCTCAGTGCGTCCATGGAGCTGAAGACTGCATCCACCGCACAAGCGTTGGTGGCGCAAGTCAGAAAGGGCCGCAAGCAGTCAGCAAGGCTTGCAGTGTGGTCGCAACTAGTTGACCCTGCGGAAGTCCAGAGGGCGGTCAGCGTCGCGCTCGGGAGCTACGGCGACCAGCTTGACGAGCTGGTGGTGATCTTCAATGACGGTGCGTCGTATGTACACTGGAAGCATGACTAGCATCCTGTTCACTACTGGCCCCGAGAGCGAGGTTCGCGAAGCCGCCGAGCGTTTGATCCCAGTCACATTCGATGTCGAAGAGGACCGCGCCTTCTTTGGGTTCGATGTAGCGGTTGATCTTTTCGCTGACGTAGACGCCGAGGATCTTGCCAGCCAGCTTTCGGCCGCTCTCGGTCGCCCAGTGCGCACGCTGGAGTCGTTGGACGTCTAGCTAGCGCTCGTAGCGTGCACAAACCCCGTAGGACTCCTGCGGGGTTTTCTCATGCCCCGACGAAGGAGGACGTCATGGCTGCTGGGCTCGCGCTGTTCTTCGCGCTGATCGCCGTCACTGGAGCCGCCATCTCGATCTGGTTCGGGGTCATCCAGTCACGCCGAGATGTGCGCACGACCACTCGCCACCTCAGGCATCGCGTGGAGGAATTGGAACGCGAACTCGCCGCCCATCGTCGAGAGTGAATACCAGCTCAGGCGGCAGTCCACTCCAATCCGACAACAGGGGGAAGGCGACGCTCTGCCCAGCCTCGAGCACGATCGGAAACTCAAGGTCCTCTGTCACCACCTTGGTTTCCAGTCCGGTGATCGACAGCGGCGCAGACGCTTGCAGCAGCCACTCACTCCCAGATCGGTACGTGAGCGTCAACAGCGGCCCGCGCGACTCGGCGGCCAGTGCCTCCAAGGCCGAGGCGGTGCGCAGCGCCGCGTCCCGCGCGGCCTCAGCCTCCAGCTTCGCACGCTTCGAGTGACTCGCGTCCCACCACGAAACGCCAGCAAACACCACCGAGACGGCCGCCGCCACCGCAGACACCAACGCGGCGATGAGATCTACGTTCACGACAAGACTCTACGACCGAATCGACATGTCCTCGCGACGTGCCGATTCCGACGCCTGATTTCGACAAGTCCTTCCGCCAACGCGCAGCGGTCAATGCGCGGATCAACACCCACACACACTCCGTAGGAGGAACCCTCATGACCGATCAGCCGAGCGCGCCCGAGTCCGGCAGAAGCCCGATCAGGCCCCGAAGCCGGAGTTCCAGCCGATCACCTCGCAGGAGCAGCTCAACGCGCTCCTTGGCGACCGGTTGGCTCGCGAGCGCGCCAAGTTCGCCGACTACGACGAGCTCAAGGCCAAGGCCACCAAGTTCGACGAGGCCGAGGCCAAGAACAAGTCCGAGCTCGAGAAGGCCACCGAGGCCAACACGAAGCTGCAGGCCCAGCTCCAGCAGCTCCAGCTCGAGAATCTCCGCCACGAGGTCGTCGCCGCCAAGGGCCTCGACCCGGCCGCCGCCAAGCACCTCATCGGCGCCAACCGCGAGGAGCTGGAGCAGTCGGCCG
>JHVD01000002.1 GCA_000619965.1 Propionibacteriaceae bacterium P6A17 | reverse complement strand
GAGCATGTCTGGCGCCACACTCGGCTGGGCGACAAGTACGTCACGGTCATCATCGACCTCACACCGGTCCGCGATGGCAGCGGTTCGTCCCGGCTGCTCGCGATGATTCCCGGGCGCTCCAAGGCAGTGTTCAGGACTTGGCTCGATCAGCAGTCCCAAGACTTCCGTCAAGGAGTCGAGATCGTGGCGATGGACGGCTTTACTGGGTTCAAGACCGCGGCCGCTGAGGCGATCCCTGATGCGGTCACGGTCATGGACCCTTTCCATGTCGTCAAGCTCGCCGCAGACGCTTTGGACGCGACCCGACAGCGGGTCCAGCAGGAAGTCCATGGGCATCGCGGCCGCAAACATGATGCGCGCTATCAGGCCCGCAGGCTACTCCATACCGGCTTGGATCTGCTCCGTCCACGACAGATCGAGCGACTCGAGGACCTGTTCGCCTGCGATGATCACGTCGGCGTCGAGGTGACATGGAGCGTCTATCAGCAGCTGGTCTCGGCTTACCGGAGCAAGGACGCCACAGCCGGCAAGGCCTCGCTCGCCCGCATCATCGAGTCGCTGGCCCACGGGATCCCCAAGGCTCTGCCCGAGTTGGCAAGACTTGGCAGGACGCTCAACAAGCGCCGCAGCGACGTCCTGGCGTTCTTCGATCATCCCGGCACCAGCAACGGCCCTACCGAAGCGATCAACGGACGACTCGAGCACCTCCGCGGGACCGCTCTCGGGTTCCGTAACCTGACCAACTACATCCGAAGGGCAATACTCGACACCGGCGGTTTCAGACCCGCCTTCCACCGATGATTGAGAAGAGCCGGTATCCTCTTTCCTCCTCCAGGTAGGTTCTGAAAACAGTAGCTACAGCGAAGATTACAGGCCGTCGTAACGAACAGGGTCACACCATACCAATCCCCGAATCCAGGATCCAGCAGGCCCATTTCCTCCGCGATGGCCCAATCTGTTTCACTCCACTCGGGCAATGGCTTGTCAGGAGTATCGAGCCTCGCGGTACCGCCCGGAGCAAGTACCCAAGCACCATCTCTGTCAGGTACCACATGAACCAGATGCCTATACCTGGACATGAACTCCCACCTCCTTCTGGTCGAGGGGAGGATGCCCGCGCACGCTGGCGGACAACCTCCCCGAGGACCCTACTGTCGTTCTGGCTGCTCCTTGTAGATGCCACAACGCGAAGGACGACCGTCGTCTCTGCGCTTCAGGAGCTTCATCTCGTCAACTCCTCCCGCAACCCGCATCGGTCCGGACAAAGCAAGCTCAGTGACCTCTGGACTCAGTTGATACATTACTGCATGTAGATCCGGACGGGGCGGGATTCGCCCATATCAAGGCAGAGCTCACCGAGCGTCGTTCCTGGGGCGTCCCGTCGGTCACGGCGCAGGGGCGCAGCCGGGGGGGATCAGCCCTTCACACCGCCGGCGGTGAGGCCGGAGACGATGTACTTCTGCAGGAACATGAACAGCAGGATCACCGGGATGGCCGCGAGCACGGCGCCCGCCGCGAACAGCGACCACGGCGCGTTGCGCTCGTCGGAGGCCCACACGTAGAGGCCGACGGCGAGCGTGTACTGGTCCTGATGCTGCAGCACCACGCGGGCAAGGATGAACTCGCCGTACGTGCCGACGAAGCTCAGCAGGCCCACCACCGCGAGGATGGGCGACACGAGCCGCATGATGATGCCCCAGAAGATCTGGGCGTGCGAGGCGCCGTCGATCTTCGCCGCCTCGTCGATCTCCTTCGGGATGGTGTTGAAGAAGCCGTACATCAAGAAGGTGTTGGCACCCAGCGCACCGCCCAGGTAGACGGCGATGAGGCCGAGGTGCTGACCCAGGCCAATCTGCGGGAACACGTCCTTCAGCGACAGCAGCAGCAGGAAGATCGCGACGAAGGCGAGCATCTGCGGGAACATCTGGATGATGAGCAGGAACGTGAGCCCGCCGCGACGCCCCTTGAACCGGAAGCGGCTGAACGCGTAGGCGGCGGCCGCAGCCATCAGCACGGTGCCGACGGCCGTCGCGGTCGAGACGTACAGCGAATGCGCCATCCAGCGGGGGAAGCCCGTCTGCATGAGCCTCGAGTAGTGCTCCCCGGTGACCGACTGGAAGAGCTGGTTGGAGCCGGTCAACGTCCCGCGGGGATTGACCGAGGCCGACAGCACGTACAACAACGGGAGGATGCAGTAGACGATGAACACCAGCGCGAAGAGGTGCTTCCAGCCGACCTCCTTGCACCAGCGCCACAACCAGCCCTTCGGCCGACGGTGCGCGGGCGCGAGTGATGCCTGCCCGGCAGACCGCTTGGGGGTACCCGTCGAAACACTTGTCGTCATCACATGATCTCCTCAAGCTTGCGGGTCTGGCGGAAGCCCAGCCACGAGATGATGCCGACCACGACGAAGATCAGGATCGACAGGGCGCTCGCCAGGCCATACTGCTTCTGACTCTCGAACGAGATCGCGTAGACCATCGAGATCAGGATGTCCGTCTCACCGACGGTGAACGGGGCACCCGGATAGTTGGGCCCGCCGCCGGTCAACATGTAGATCAGCGAGAAGTTGTTGAAATTGAACGCGAAGCTCGCGATGAGCAGCGGCGCGACCGACACCATCAGCATCGGCAACGTCACGTTGAAGAATCGCTTGATCGGGCCGGCGCCGTCCATGATGCCCGCCTCGGTCAGCTCGGCCGGGATGGCCTGCAGCGCACCGGTGCAGATCAGGAACATGTACGGGAAACCCAGCCAGAGGTTGACCATGAGGATCGAGAGCTTCGCGAGGTTGCCGTCGGTGAGCCACCCGATCTCCGCCCCCCCGAGCAACGTCTGGTTGATGAAGCCGAATTGGCGGTTCAGCATGCCCTTCCACACCAGCGCGGCGAGGAAGCCGGGGAAAGCGTACGGCAGGATGAACAGCGCACGGTAGACGACGCGACCCTTGACGCGAGGATCGTTGAAGATCACCGCCAACACGAGGCCGAGGGCGAACGTCGTCAGCACCGACAGGATCGCGAACGCGAAGGTCCAGCCGAGCGAGCCGAGGAAGTAGCCGGACACGCGCGAGTCGGTGAACAGGTACTTGAAGTTGTCGAGACCCACCCCGACGCGCCACCCCGGCTTCAACACGTCCCCGTTCTCGGCGACGTAGTTGCCCACCTTGTCGTCGGCCTTGTAGACCACACCTTCGGTGTTGGTGAGCGTGTCGGCAGCCTCGTCGTAGTGCAGGGCCGGCAAGGACTGCGTCGCCGTCGAACCATTGCGGGTGCGCAGCGAACCGTCCTCCGGCTCGTCGCTCATCGGCACTCGAAGCTGCAGGACGGCATCCTGACGCTGGACGATGTCGTTGAGCTGCAGCACCGTCGCGCCGTCGACTGCGGTCACCTTGTCGCCGTCGACGGTGGCCCCATCGAGCGGCGCCAACGGCTCGTCGGCCGTACCGAAGAGGGGCTGCCCGTCCTGCACCACCGCGAAGCCGAGCTCCCCGTCGCGCTCCACGACGGTCAGCGGATACGAGACGTCGCCCTCCACCTCGGAGGTGGCGAGAATCTGGGTGATGGCGGCCTTCTTCGTGTCGTTGTGGCCATCACCGTAGTTCGTGAACGCCACCCAGCCGGTCATGCCCATCACGTAGAGCTGATAGACCGCGAGGAAGACCAGGCCGGGGAAGAGGTACTTCGCGGGGATGGCCCGCTTCGAGAAGTACACATAGTCGGCGATGATGAGCGTCACCACGAGGAAGCCCAGGATCCCCCACTGCTCCTGGGCCCAGCTCGCGAAGATGCCGTACAGCCCGAAGGCGTTCACGAGGGCCATGAGCACGAGCTTCACGTAGAAGCCCGGACGCGTCAGGTCCCTGGCGTGTGACAACGGTGGCGTCTCCACCGAGGCTTGCTTGTTCACAATCAATGCCCTCCACGGATGCGACGAGGCGGGCTGCAGGTACTCCTACCGCGCAACCCGCCTCGACGCTGCATGTCCCGGAAACTCCCGTCAGGGAATCAGAACTTCGCCTTGATGTTGTCGTTCATCGCCGACCACGCCGCCTTGGCGTCGGCCGACTGGCCGTTGATGATCTGGACCTCGGTGTTGCCCCAGAACTCCCAGACCGCAGTCATCTGCGGGAGCACCGGCATCGGCTGGCCGTCCTTGCCGGCCTCGTCGAAGCCCTTGATCAGCGGATCGTCGAGCGATGCGGCCGACTCGAGCAGCGCCGGCGCACGGCCACCGAGCTCGTAGAGCTTGTCCTGCGCGTCCTTGGAGGCGAGGAAGTCCATGAACTGGTTCGCGGCAAGCGCGTTCTTCGAGTGCGCCGACACGTACGCGACCTGGACGCCGACGAACGGAGCCGAGGGCTGGCCGCCGGCGGACGGCACCGGGAGGACCGAGATGTCCATGCCCGCGTCCTTGAACTCGGTGGTCCACCACGGGCCGGTGATCATGTACGGCGACTTGCCGTCGAGGAAGGCCTGCTTGGCCTGATCGCCGCCGAGGTCTGCGGAGAGGATCTTGTCCTTACCGAGCTTCTGCAGGTACTCGGCGAACTTCACGCCCTCGTCGCCGGCCATGCCGAGCTCGGCGATGTACTCGCCGTTCTCGGTCTTGAACACCGGGGCGCCGAACGAGGTCTGCACCGGGTACAGGTGGTAGGCGTCGCCCGCCTCGCCCTGCTGGATGAGGATCGGGTACTCGGCTCCCTCAACCGCCTTGCCCTGGGCGATGAGCTCGTCGAACGTGCCGGGGGTGTCCTGGACCAGCTTGTTGTTGCGGACCAGGCCGATGTTCTCCATCGCGTACGGCATGCCCCAGACCTTGCCGTCGAGGGTGACCGCCTGCACGGCGACGGGGTTGAACTTGTCGGCCTTCGAGGCGAAGTCGATGTTGGCGATCACGCCGTTCTCGACGAGCTGGCCGAGGCCGTCGTGGGCGGTGACGATGAGGTCCGGGCCCTGGCCGGTGGGGGCCTGGGCGATGAAGTCCTTGGCGATGTCGCCCGTGGGCTTCTGCACGACGTCGAGAGTGACGCCCGACTCCTCGGCAAACGCCTCGCCGAGCTGCTTGAAGGCCTCGATGCGGGTCTCGTCGGCCCAGAGGGTCAGCGAGCCGCTGGCGGCCGGAGCCTCGGACTGCGAGGCCGACGGGTCCGTGGACTGGGAGGGCTCGGTGGAGCTGGTGCCGGTGGTGCCGCCGCCGCAGGCCGTCAGCGCGACGGTCAGGCCCGCGGCAAGTGCGATGAGGCTCTTGCGCATGGAACGATCTCCTTTGACTTTCACTAGCGGGCCCGCATTCCTTGCGACGCCCTGTCGTAGACCACACACTAGCGACCCCGCAGCGACTTCGCAAGGGAATTGCAGTTGTTTGCAGAATCGTTACATTCTCTTGCGCGGCCGTTTCACAAGGAGTAGCGTGTGACCACAACGAGCTACGGAGGAACAACGGTGATCACACAGACGCTTGCCGACATCGCGGCCGCTGCCGGTGTCTCGACCGCCACGGTCTCCCGGGTGATGAACCAGAAGCCGGGAGTCAAGGATTCGACCCGCGAGACGGTCATGCGCGCTCTCGAGGCGGCCGGCTACGAGCCCCCGGCGAATCTGTCGAAGAACCTCATCGCCATCCTCGTCCCCGAGCTCTCCAACCCGTCGTTCCCGCAGTTTGCGCAGGAGCTCACGCTGGTCCTGTTCGCCGCCGGCTACTCCGCCATCATCTGCCCCGTCAGCCAGGGCGGTTCGAGCGAGATCCAGTACCTCGACACGCTGCTCGAGTCCGACATCAGCGGGATCGTCTCCGTCTCCGGCGCCTCGGCCGACTCGCTCGCCTCCAAGGCCCCCTACCAGCGACTCCTCGACGCCAACGTCGCCACCGTCTACATCAATGGCTCCAACGAGCACATCGACGCACCCTTCTTCTGCACCGACGACGCCGCCGGCATCCGACTCGCCGTCGAACACCTGCGCGCGCTGGGCCACACCCGTATCGGGCTCGCCGTCGGGCAGCCCCGCTACCTGCCCACCCAGCGCAAGACGAAGGCCTTCCTCGACATGGGCTTCTCCGAGGCCGACGACGTCGCCAGCACCGAATACACGGCCGACGGAGGGGCGCGCGGGGGCCGTCGCCTGCTCGCCAGCGGCCACACAGCGATCATCTGCGGGTCCGACGTCATGGCGCTGGGCCTCGTCCGGGAGGCCGAACGCAGCGGCTTGTCCGCCCCGAAGGACTTCAGCGTCATCGGCTACGACGACTCCCCCATCATGCGCATCACGAATCTCACGACGGTGCGTCAGCCCGTGAAGTCGATCAGCGAAGCCGCCACCAGCGCCCTGCTGGCGCTGATCCAGGGCGAGACCGTGCCGAACGTCGAGCTTCTCTTCGACCCCGATCTGACCATCCGCGCAACGACAGGACCCCTGTGACCCAAGCACCCTGGTGGCGCGACGCCGTCATCTACCAGATCTACCCTCGCTCGTTCTCCGACGCCGACGGCGACGGCTACGGCGACATCCCCGGCATCATCGCCCGGCTCGACCACGTGAAGGACTTGGGCGTCGACGCGATCTGGTGCTCGCCGTTCTATGCCTCCCCCATGAAGGACGCCGGCTACGACGTCTCCGACTACCAGTCCATCGACCCGCTGTTCGGCACGCTCGCCGACGCCGAAGCGCTCGTCGAGGCCTGCCACGCGCGCGGGCTGAAGCTGATCGTCGATCTGGTGCCCAACCACACGAGCTCGCAGCACGCCTGGTTCAAGGCCGCCCTGGCCGCCGCGCCCGGCTCCCCCGAGCGCGCGATGTACCACTTTGCCGACGGCCGCGGCGAGCACGGCGAGCTGCCGCCCAACAACTGGACCTCGATCTTCGGCGGCAAGGGCTGGACGCGCCTCGTCGACGCCGACGGCAACCCCGAGCAGTGGTATCTCCACCTCTTCGACGTCACCCAGCCCGACCTCAACTGGGACGACGAGCGCGTGCGTCAGGGCTTCGACGACATCCTGCGCTTCTGGCTGGACCGCGGCGTGGACGGCTTCCGAGTCGACGTCGCCCACTCGCTCGTGAAGGCCCCAGGCCTGCCCGACGACGACGCCGACTACCGCATGATCGCTGGCGGACAAGGCCCGATGTGGGATCAGGACGGGGTGCACGACATCTACCGGCGGTGGCGACGCATCCTCGACGAATACTCCGGCGAGCGCATCCTCGTCGCGGAAGCCTGGGTGGACGTGCCCGAACGACTCGCCCTGTACCTGCGCCCCGACGAGATGCACACGGCCTTCAACTTCCGCTTCCTCGCGAGCGAGTGGGACGCCGACGCCTACCGGGAGTGCATCACGCACTCGCTCGACGCCGACGAGGCCGTCGGCGCCCCGACGACGTGGGTGCTGTCCAACCACGACGCCATGCGCCACGTCTCCAGGCTCGGCCGCCGCGAACGCCCCGGCGTGCACGAGGCCTTCATCGGGCCCGACGACGAGCAGCCCGACCACGCCCTCGGCCTGCGCCGCGCCCGCGCGGCGACGATGATGGAGCTGTCACTGCCCGGCTCGGCCTACCTGTACCAAGGCGAGGAGCTCGGCCTCCCCGACCACACGACGCTGCCGCACGAATACCGGCAGGACCCCGCGTGGTTCCAATCGGGGCACGAGGAGATCGGCCGCGACGGCTGCCGCATTCCGCTGCCCTGGGAGGCCGACGCGCCGGGCCTTGGCTTCTCCCCGACGGGTCGCACGTGGCTGCCCCAGCCCGGCAGTTACCGGGCACTCGCCGTCGACGCGCAGTCCGGCGTCGAGGGGTCGACGCTTGAGCTGTACCGACGGTGGCTGCGGCTTCGCCGTGACCTCGGCCTCGGGCAGGGCACCCTCACCTGGCGGGACGACTTCGGCGACGGGGTCCTCGCCTACGAGAACGCCGGCGTACTGGTGATCGTCAACGTCTCCGGCGCCCCGCTGCCGCTGCCCGCAGACCGCGAGGTGCTGACCTCGAGCGAGCCCCTCGGGGCCACGCTCCCCAAGGACGCGGCAGTCTGGCTGCGCTGAGCCACGCCGACGACGTCGCCCCGCCCCTTTGGCCTCGTGGGCCCGGGCTCGCAGGCGGCGACGACGTCCGCCCGGCTCAGCGGGGGCGTACGGAGAAGGCGAAGTCCGCCGTCGACTCCGAGGTGACCATCGGCGGGTGGAGATCGCGCATGCGGAACCGCTGGCGGCGACGCACCAGCAGCACCGACCCGATCACCGAGACGATCAGGATGCCCAGCAGCACCGCGATACACATCCAGTAGGTGGTGAACTGCCCGCCCGAGATGGCCACGCGGAACGCGCACACGGCGTAGTACATCGGCGACACCACGGTCAACGCCTGGAAGGCCTCGGGGAGCATCTGCGGCGGGAACGTACCGCCCGAGGACGGTAGCTGCAGGATCAACCACACGAGGAACACGGCCGTTTGTGGCGATCCCATGAGCAGCCGGAAGACGTAGCCCAGCGCAATGAACGACAGCGACGCGACGGTGATGAGCAGCAGGAACAGGAACGGATGCACCGGGTCGAGCCCGAGCAGCCCCCACACGCCGAGCCCCATCACCCACGCGCCGGCGAGCGCCACGGCCGAGATCGGGCCGAGCCCCGTCGCGGTGATGCGCAGCGGATTGCCCCGGCCCGTCAGCGCGCGCCCGGAGATGGTGCGCACCACGAGGAAGCCGGACACCGTAACGATCCACATGCCCATCGCCAGGAACATGGGCGCGACGCCGCGCCCGTAGACGCCCGCGTCGTTGTCGACCTGCTGGTCGAAGTCGACCGGCTGGCTCATCGCCACGGCCAGATTGTCGCGCTCCTCGTCGGTGAGCTGGGGAAGCCGCTGGAGGCCCTCGTCGAGGCCCGTCGCGAGCTGGTGGGCGCCGTCGGAAAGCTGCGGCATGGCGGTGTTGAGCTGCCCCAGCGCGTCGCTCAGCCGCACCACGCCCTCGAGCATGCCGGGAGCGGTGCCGAGCAGGGTGCGCAGCGACGCCCCGGCACCGGCCATCGCCTCCTGGCCCTGCTGCACGGCCGAGTCGATGGTGTCGATCCCCGACGAGACCGACTGCACGCCGTCGGCTACCCCACCGGCGGATTCGCGCGCGTCGGCCATCGACTGCCGCACCGCCTTGGCGCTCGTGTCGAGGTTGGCCCCGTCGAGCTCGGCCCTCAGCGTGGCGGCGAGCTCGGACACGTTGGCCGTCTGCGTCGCGAGGTCCGTCTGGAGCCCGCGGATCGCCGCGAGGCGCTCACGCAACGACCGGATGTCGGCGTCGTTGCCCAACTCGGGATGCGCCGCGACGACGGCGTCCACCGCGGCCAGGGCGAGCCCCACGCGATGGTCCATGTCCTCGACGATGCCCTTGCCGTCGCCGCGGATCTGCTCCTGCGCGTCGACCAGCTCGCCCACCTGGGCACGCATGCGCGGCAGGGTGGTGAGGGCGTGGTCGGTGAGCTGCTGGACCTGCGCGTCGGCGGTGCGCAGGTCGCCGACGACGGCGGCGCTGGCGGTCCCCACCTGCGTCAGGCCACGTCGGACCTGCTGGGTGCCCGTCGTCAGCGTCACGACGGAGCCCTCCAGCCCCGCCATGGACTGGTCGATCTGCTGGACCGCGGCCTGCAGCTCGTCGGTGCCGGCGGCTGCCTTCTGGACCTCGTCGTGCATCTGCGACACCCCGGAGGCGACCTGGGCGAGCCCGTCGTCGAGCTGCTTCGCGCCGTCGGCGGCAGCAATCATGCCCTGGCGGATCTCCTCGAGGGAGCCGAACATGGCCCTGAAGTAGGCGTCGGCGACGGTGGAATCCAGGGTCTTGGCGAGCGCATCCTCGGCCTTGCTCGTCAGCGAGCCGATGACGAAGCCGTTTGCGTCGTCGCGGCGCATCTGGATGACGGCGCGTTCGGGGCGAAGGCTGCCGGCGCTCACCAGGCGGGAGGAGAAGTCCTTCGGCACGGTGATGGTCATGAAGTAGGTGCCCTCCCGCAGCCCGTCGGCCGCCTCCTGAGGTGTGTCGAGGAACTGCCAGTCGAACACCGGGCGGTCCTTCAACGCTTCGACGAACTGCGCCCCCGCGTCGACCGTCTGCCCTTGGTAGTCCACGGGCTCGTCCTGGTTCACGACGGCGACCTTGATGTCGTCGATGTGGCCGTAGAGGTCCCAATTGGCACCGAGGTAGAGCCCCGCGTACAGCAGGGGCACCAGCAGGATGAACACGAGCGCGATGCGCGAGCGCCCCTTGAAGCGGCGAAACTCGTAGCGCAGGAAGTGTGTCACGTGGCTCATGTTTCGGGCTCCTCATCGTCGTCGTCATCCCCGCTCGGCAGGGGCGCTGCGTGGCGAACCGCGTCGTAGAGGACGTCGCGGTCCAGCACCGCGGGCGTGTCGTCGCCGCGGGTGACGCGCACCGCCTCGTCCTCGATGGGGGTGGTGGCGCGGCGCGGCTTGGGTGGCAGTGCCAGCTCGACGATGCCGGGTCCGGGGATCTCGTCGTTGAGGGTGGTGGCGACGAGCACCGCCCCGTCGAGCGCGAGCACCCGGCGCAGCAGCTCGAACATGAGCCCGAGCTGCTCGTGCGGGACCAGCACGTCGGCGTCGTCGAGGACGACGACCCGTGCCGGACGCAGCAGCGCGAGCAGGACGGAGGCGACGGTGCGCTCCAGGGGCGTGAACTGCGCCATCTCCATGGAGCGGTCGAAGCGGAAACCCAGCAGGCGTTCGAGCTGGTCCATGCGCTTGGCCCCGTTGGCGACGGGGATGCCGTCGATGAAGCAGCGTTCGTAGATGGATTCGCGCAGCGTGAGCCGGTCCTCCGGCACGACGTAGTCGCCGATGCGGGCCACGGTCGTGCGCGCCATCGCCTCGCGGGGGTTCGCCATGGCGTCGATGCCGTCGATCAGCAGGGTGCCGTGGGATTCGCGCAGCCGCCCGACGAGCGCCAGCAGCAGCGACGACTTGCCGCTGCCTTGTTCGCCGTGCACGAGGCACACGTCGCCCTCGTGCAACGTGAGGTCGAGGGGGCCGAAGATGCGCCCCTCCCTGCCCTCGGCCTCCAGCCCCGTGGCCTGCAACACCACACTCATGCCAGCAATCCCTTCAGGCAGCCCGCGATCGCCTCGCGCACCAGGTCGTCGTCCACCATCCCGGGAGCGGCGGAGCGCTCGAGCGTCAGCGCGCCGACGAGCGCCAGCGCCGCGAATGCGATGGCCCGGTTGCCCTCGACGGGCCGGCCCGCGGTCAGCGGGTGCCGGGCCAGGGCGTCGGCGATCAGCGCGACGCGTTGCTCAAGGAGGCGTTCGTAGGCGGCGCGCACCTCGTCGGACCGGACGGCCAGGAGGCGAAACTCGGCGAGCGCGAGCTGCTGGCTCGGCCCGCTGTCGACCTCCGCTGTCAGGGTCTCGGCGAGGCGTTCAGCGACGACGTCCAGCGACTCAGCCGCGGCGAGAGCCTCGGTCAGCCGCGGTTCGACGTCGTCGACCCATTCCTCGATGCGGCGCTGGTAGGCCGCGACGAACAGGTCCGGCTTTGAGGCGAAGTTGGAGTAGACGGCCCCCTTGGTGAAGCCCGCCCGGTCCGCGATCTGCTGGAGGCTGGCGCGCTCGTAGCCGCGCGCAGCGAACACCTCCCTGGCCGCGTCCATCAGCCCGCTGTGCACGGCGCCTCGTGCCGGTCTGCTCGCCACATCCCCTCCAAAACCGTTGGTCTTCAATACCGATGGTATTCACTGCTGCGGCATACTCCAACTCGGGGCCCGCCACGGGGGCCGACCACGGTTGTGACACCCTCCATGGCACGCGCTTGGCACCGTCGTGTATAGATGTAGGTGGGCGCCCAGCGTGCACATGGTCGCGGACGCACGTGCGCCCGAGAGCGAGAAGGGAGCCAGCGTTGGCCGACAGGACGATCCGCGTGGGATCGATGATCGGGTTGCACGCACGACCGGCTCGACTCATCGCCCAGGCCGCGCAGGCCCTGCCGGGGCAGGTGGTGTTGCGCTGCAACGGGCAGTCGGTCGTCGCGTCGTCTCCGCTCATGATCATGTCGTTGGGAGCCGAGCACGGCGCGGAGGTCACCGTCAGCGGCGACGACGAGGCCGCCGTCGAGCGCATCGCCGAACTCATCGCCTCCAACCTCGACTAGCGCACCCGCCGGCGGTGGGGCCCGACGCCGGACCCCACCGCCGGCGTGGTGCCGTCAGAAGTGTTCGTGCGCGTCCGCCACGTCGAGGTCGCTCTCGATCGCGGCGATCAGCTCCGGAGTGAGCTTCGGCATCGACTGCGTCTCCGGCCCCTGATTGGACAGGCTCGCCGGGTTGAGCAGCTCCTCCACCTGGCCCGCGGTGAGCAGGCCCCGCTGGACGACGAGCTCCCGCACCGTACCCTCCCCGCGCAGCGCAGCCTTGGCGACGTCGGCGGCATTCTGGTAGCCGATGGCCGGCGAGAGCGCGGTCACCACGCCCACCGACGAGCCCACCATCTCCGCCAGCCGCTCCCGGTCGGCGGTGATGCCGTCGACGCAGTTGATCCGCAGCGTACGGATCGAACGACGAAGCCAGGTGAGGTTCTGGAGGATCACGTGCGCCATCACCGGCTCGAAGGCATTGAGCTGCAGCTGACCACCCTCGGAGGCCATCGCGACGGTCACGTCAGAGCCCGCGATGATGTAGGCCACCTGCGTGACCGCCTCGGGAATGACCGGATTGACCTTGCCGGGCATGATCGACGAGCCCGCCTGTCTCGCAGGCAGGCGGATCTCGCCCAGGCCTGCCTGCGGGCCCGAAGACAACAGGCGCAGGTCGTTGCAGATCTTCGAGATCTTCATCGCGTTGCGGCGCAGCACCGACGACGTCGACATGAACACGCCGGTGTCGCTCGTCGCCTCGATGAGGTCCCGGGCGGTGCTGAGGCCGGACTCGCCGGTGATCTCGCGCAGGTGCTGCATCACGGCCGGCGCGTAGTCGGGATGGGCCGTGATGCCCGTGCCGATGGCGGTCGCGCCGAGATTGAGCTCGAACAGCAACGGCAGATGTTGCTGCATGCGCTCGATGTCCTCGCCGAGCGTCGACGAGAAGCCGTGGAACTCCTGCCCGAGCGTCATCGGCACCGCGTCCTGCAACTGCGTGCGGCCGATCTTCAGCACGTCGCGGAACTCGCGCGACTTCTTGTGGAACGAATACTGGAGCAACTGCAACTCGGCGATGTGCTTGCGCAGCCCCTGGGCGATGGCGAGCTTCACCGCCGACGGGTAGGTGTCGTTGGTGGACTGCGCCCGGTTCACGTGGTCGATCGGGTGGATGTAGGAGTAGTCGCCCTTGTCCCTGCCCGCCAGCTCCAGGGCACGGTTGGCGATGACCTCGTTCGCGTTCATGTTGGAGCTCGTGCCCGCCCCACCCTGGATGACCCCGACGACGAACTGGTCGTGCAGGTTGCCGTCGATGATGTCCTGGCAGGCGCGATCGATGTAGCCGGCGCGCTCGTCGTCGAGCTCTCCCAGATCCGCGTTGGCGCGGGCCGCGGCCTGCTTGATCTGCGCGAATGCCCGCACCAGCTCCGGGTAGATGCCGATGGTGCGGCGGCTGATCGGGAAGTTCTCCACCGCCCGGGCCGTGTGCACGCCCCAGTAGGCGTCGACGGGAATCTCCAGCTCGCCGAGCGAGTCGCGTTCGGTGCGGGTGCGCATCAGCGTGCCCCCTCCGCCAGCTTCTCGAGCATGAGCGCCTCCGCGAGGCACGCCTTGCGGAAGTCGTCGAGGCCGAGCGACTCGTCGATGCCGTGCATGCGCGAGTACGGGTCGACGACGGCCGACACCAGCACGAGGGCACCCTCGTTGCGGCGGACGAACTCGCCCACGATCGGGATCGAGCCGCCGGTGCCGGCCGCCACCGGGTCGACGCCGAAGGACTCCCGGAAGGCCTCGACGACCGCCTGCGCCCGGGCATCGGTGAGCTCGACGAGGCTGCCGCCGCTGTGCCGCCCGAAATCGAGCTCCACGCGCGCACCCCAGGGCACGTTGGCAAGCAGGTGGCGACGCAGGGCCTCCGTGGCCCGGACCGGATCGTCGGTGGGCGAGATCCGGCACGAGACGACGGCCCGGCAGCTCGAGTGCAGGATGTTGGACACATCCTTCACCGGCGTGGCATCCATGGCCAGCACCGTCGCCGTCGGCTTCGTCCACAGGCGGGCTGCGATGGGGCCCTCGCCCAGGAGCTCGACTCCCTCGAGCATCCCAGACTCGGCACGGAACCGCTCTTCGGGATAGTCGACGGGTACCTCGTCGGAGGCGTCGAGGCCCTCGACGGCGACGTTGCCGTGCTCGTCGTGCAGCGTCGCCATGAGCCGACACATCGCGGTGAGTGCATCGGGCGCGGGGCCTCCGAAGGCCCCGGAGTGCATCGGCGTCTCGAGCGTCTGCAACGTCACGCGGCAGTCGATGACGCCGCGCAGCATCGTCGTGAGCGCGGGCACGCCGACGTCCCAGTTGGTGCCGTCGGCGATGATGAAGACGTCCGCGGCCAGCTCGTCGGCGTAGCGGTCGAGCAGGTCGTGCATCGTCGGAGAGCCGACCTCCTCCTCGCCCTCGATGAGCAGCTTCACGCCCACCGGCGGCTTGCCGTCGAAGGCCCGCAGAGCAGCCAGGTGCACCGCGACGCCGCCCTTGTCGTCGGCGGTGCCACGGCCACGCAGCCGGCCGTCGCGCTCGGTGGCGACGAACGGGTCCGTCGCCCACTGGTCGCGCGGGCCGGTGGGCTGGACGTCGTAGTGCGAATACAGCAGCACCGTCGGCTGGCCAGCGGGCGCCGGGAAGTGCGCATACACCGCGGGCTTGCCGCCCGCCTCGATCAGGCGGACCTCGGGGGCGCCCACCTCCTGCAGGAGGCGCGCGACCTCGTCGGCTGCGGCGAGCACGTCGTCGTCATGCTCCGTCAGCGAGGACACGGAAGGGATCGCGACGAGTCGACGCAGGTCGTCGAGGACGCCGGGAAGGACTTGTTCAACGTTGGTTCGTGTGGTCACCCGGCAAGCCTAACGGCCGGCTTCGGGCACCGTGGCGAGACCGCGGCAATGGGTTGCAGGCGGCGCCCGTCAGCCCATCGCCGCCGGAATCGGTGCCGTCCACGCCGCGCGGGCCTCGTCGAGACCGACGGCGAATCGCCCGACGAACTCCATCGCATCCTCACCCGTGACCTCGCCGATGCGCGCGACGGGGACGTTGTGCTCCGCGCAGAGCTGCTCGAACTGCGCAACGTCCGCGCCCGAGAGGGACACGATGGCGCGGGCCGCCGACTCGCTGAACAGCGCCGCCGTCGGGCACTCCCCAGGCAGCGTGACCGCGAAGCCCAGCCCGCCCTGCAACGCCGACTCGGCCAGCGCGACCGCGAGGCCACCCTCGGACAGGTCGTGCGAGGAGCTCAACAGTCCACGTTCGGCCGCGACGCGGAACACCGCGGCGAGCGCCTTCTCCTCGGCGAGCCGCACCTTCGGCGGCATGCCGCCCAGGTGCCCGTCGTGGACCACGTCGGCCCAGATCGAGCCGGAGAGTTCGTCGTCGGTGTCGCCCAGCAGGAGGATCGCATCGCCCGGGTGCGCGAAGGCTCCCTTGATGCGCCGGGCGACGTCGTCGATCACCCCCAATACGCCGATCGTGGGGGTCGGCAGGATGGCCGTCGTGCCCGTCTGGTTGTAGAGCGAGACGTTGCCGCCGGTGACGGGCGTGCCCAGCTCGCGGCAGCCGTCGACGAGCCCCAGCACGGTCTCGGCGAACTGCCACATTACCTCGGGATCCTCCGGCGAGCCGTAGTTGAGGCAGTCGGTGATGGCGACGGGTTCCGCCCCGCTCACCGCCACGTTGCGGTAGGACTCGGCCAGCGAGTGCTGCGCGCCCAGGTACGGGTTGAGGTAGGTGAAGCGCGAGTTGGCGTCCATGGACATCGCGATGCCGAGCCCCGACTCCTCGTCGACGCGCACCATGCCGGCGTCGTCGGGCTGCGCGAGCACCGTGTTGCCGCGCACGAAGCGGTCGTACTGCCTCGTCACCCACGTCTTGTCGCAGATGTTCCCGTGGGCGAGCACGCCGAGCAGCGCGCTGCGCAGCCCTTCCTCGGAGTTGTCGCGCGGCAGGTCCTCGGCGCGGTGGGCGTTGACCTCGTCGAGCCAGCCCGGGCGCCAGTAGGGGCGCTCGTAGACCGGGCCGTCGTGGGCGACGGTGCGGGGGTCGACGTCGACGATCGTCTCGCCGTGCCAGTCGATGATCAGCCGGTCTCCGTCGATGACCTCGCCGATCACGGTGGCCTGCACGTCCCACTTCGCGCAGATCGCCATGAACGCGTCGACGTTGCCCGGCTCGACGACGGCCATCATGCGTTCCTGCGACTCGCTCATGAGGATCTCCTCCGGCTGCAGCGACGGGTCGCGCAGCGGCACGCGGTCGAGCTCGACGCGCATGCCCCCGTCGCCTGCTGACGCCAGCTCGGACGTGCCGCAGGAGATGCCTGCCGCCCCCAGATCCTGGATCCCGGAGATCAGACCCGCCTGGAACAGCTCGAGCGTGCATTCGATGAGCAGCTTCTCCATGAACGGGTCGCCCACCTGCACGCTGGGACGCTTGGCCGGGCCGTCCTCGTCGAACGCCTCCGACGCCAGGATGGACGCGCCGCCGATGCCGTCGCCGCCGGTGGCCGCCCCGAAGAGGACCACCTTGTTGCCCACGCCGGAGGCGAATGCCAAGTGAAGGTCCTCGTGCCGCAGGAGGCCCACGCAGAACGCGTTGACCAGCGGGTTCGCGAGGTACGTCGAGTGGAACTGCACTTCGCCACCCACGTTGGGCAGCCCGAGGCAGTTGCCGTAGCCGCCCACGCCCGCGACGACCCCCGGCAGCACCCGCTTGGTGTCGGCCGCATCCAGCGGGCCGAAGCGCAACGAATCCATGACGGCGATCGGTCGCGCGCCCATGGCGAGGATGTCGCGCACGATGCCGCCCACGCCGGTGGCGGCGCCCTGGTAGGGCTCGACGTAGCTCGGGTGGTTGTGCGACTCCGCCTTGAACGTGACCGCCCATCCCTGACCGATGTCGACGACACCCGCCTGCTCGCCGATGCCCGCGAGCAGTGGCCCGCGCGGGGTCGTCTGGCTGAGCTCGCCGAACTTGCGCAGGTGCACCTTCGAGGACTTGTAGGAGCAGTGTTCGGACCACATCACCGAATACATCGCCAACTCCCCGGAGGTGGGGCGACGCCCCAGGATCTCCCGGATGCGCGCGTACTCGTCGTCCTTGACGCCCAGCGCCGCATACGGCTGGACCGCGTCGGGGGTGTTCATCGCGTTGGAAACCGTGTCAACCACGGGGCCAATCTACCGGGTTTCGCCTGGCTGGCTCAGCCACCCCGGCAAGGTCGCGCTCCTTCCTGCGGGCGAGTTGCTCACGCCCGTCCCCCGGCCGCACGGCCGGTCGGTAGGGTGCTGGGGCATGAGGCTCTCCGTCGGCGCCGCGCGGCGCATCGTCCTCGCGGCCCAGGGGCTCGCCCAGCCGCGGCCCGAGCAGGTGACCATGCGCGAGCTCACGGGGATGTACCGCCGCATCGCGCTCACGCAGATCGACTCCGTCAATGTCCTTGCCCGCGCACATTTCCTGCCTGCCTTCGCTCGGCTGGGCCCCTACCCCATGGGCATCTACGACAGGGCCGCCAAGGGCAGGCCCCCGCGCCTGATCGAATACTGGGCCCACGAGGCCGCGCTGACCACCCCGGAGGTGTGGCATCTGATGCGGTGGCGGATGGACCGGCTCCGGCACCATCCCCACTGGCGCGCGGTGCTCGACGACCAGCCGCAGCTCGTCGGGCGCGTGCAGCAGCTCATCGCCGACCACGGCCCCATGACCGCCACCCGCGTCCACGAGGAGATCGGCCGCACCGCCGGGCCGAAGACGCACTGGGGCTGGAACTGGTCCGACGAGAAGCGCGCCCTCGAGGCGCTGTTCGCCACCGGCCAACTCGTCGCCGCCAAACGCAACCCCCAGTTCGAGCGCGTCTACGACCTGCCGGAGCGGGTCCTCGGCCCACTGCCAGCCGCGCCGTCGGGAGCCGAGGCTGCCGTCGCGCTCATCCGGCTGGCGAGCCGGGCGCTCGGCGTGGCCACCGCGAAGACGCTCGCCGACTACTTCCGCATGCGCACCGATGTCGCGCGGCCCGCGATTGCGCACCTCGTGGCGCTCGGCGAACTCGACGAGGTGGAGGTCGACGGCTGGGGCGCCTGCTACCTCCACCCCGACTGCCGCAGGCCCCGACGGGTGGAGGCGCGTGCCCTGCTCGCACCGTTCGACCCGCTGGTCTTCGACCGAGAACGGCTCCTGGCGCTGTTCGGCATGCACTACCGCATCGGGATCTACACCCCGAAGGAGCAACGTCAGCACGGCTACTACGTGCTGCCCTTCCTGCTCGGCGAGCAGATGGTCGGGCGCGTCGACCTCAAGGCCGACCGGCGCTCGTCGCGGCTGGTCGTGCAACGACTCACCTGGGAGGCCCACGCGCCCGGCCACGCCGCACAGGCGCTCGACGCCGAGCTGCGGCTCATGGCCGACTGGCTCCAGCTCACCGACGTCGTGCACGCCGGCTGAGCGCCGCCTTGGGGCTCACTCCAGCGGCCACAGCGCCGACTCCACGACGACGAAGTCCCTCGGCACCAATGCGTCGGTGACGGCGTGGATCCGCTCCAGCGTCGCCGCATCCGCGTACCACGTCGTGAGCCGCAGGGTGCCGTCGGGGGCGCCTGCGGCGGCGAGGACCACCGGTGGGCGGTCGGCGGACATGGGGTGGTCCTGGACGGCGTCGGCTGCCGCGTCAAGCGTCGCCTGCGACGGAGCGCCCGGGCGTCGCGGACCCTCCCACGCCTGTGGCTCGCGGGGCGCGGGGGCGTCGTCGGGGCGCGTGCGGGACGCGGGCCTGGTCAGCGTCAGGGTGCCCGCCTCGACGTCGACGCGTCCGACGAGCCACACCGAGTCCGTCCAGCGCACGCCCTGGCTCTCCTCGACCCCGAGCTCGGCCCAGGGCACGTCGCCGACGATGTCCAGACCCTTGCACTGCGGCGGGTAGGACTCCATCAGCGCCAGGCACAACTGCGGATGCTCGTCCCCCGGGGCCTGCAGGATGGACGCCCACGTGACCACGTCCGTGCCCGCGGGCAGCGGCTTCATGGCCCCTGCGGGGCGGGAATGCGCGTCGCTGCGGGATGCGACCATGCCGAGCACGAGCACGGCGACGGTCAGGAGCGCCGCGACGACGGCGATGGGGCCCCTACGGCGGTGTTGCATGGTTGGTTCCTCACTTTCCGATGGGTGTCAACAATGAAGAGATCTCGACGTGGTCCCTCGCCACGTACGGGTCGGTGGCCTCGTGGATGCGGGCGACGAGCTCGGTGTCTGCCGCGAAGGCCCTCACCCGCAGCACGCCGGCGGCGACGTCCGCGTGGGCGCTGACCAGGCTGTCGTCGAGACGCTCGCGCACGGCGCCCTCCGCGCCGACGAGGTCTCCTTGGCCGGCCGCGCCGGGTACCGCCTGCTCCGCATCGGGTTCGCGCGCACCCGCGGGGCGGTCGAGCGTCGGGGTCACGGCGAGGGTGAGGGTGCCCGTCGCGTTGTCGAAGCGCCCCACCACCCAGGCGAAGGCGTCGCGCTGTCCGGAGCCCGCTCGGGCCTCGGCGTCGAGCGCCTCCCAGTCGATCTCCCCGACGACGATCGGCCCCCGGCACTGGGGCGGATCGGACGCTGCGACTTCGTGGCAGAGCATCACCGGCGATGTCTCGTCGCGTTGGAGCAGCGTGAGGTGCCCCGCGACGAGCGTGCCGGGCGCGAAGCCCGCCTGCAGGTCGGGCGCCTCATAGGCGGTGGCGTCCTCCGTCGCCGCCCGCTCGAGGACTGCATCGCTCGTCGCGGCCGTGGACGGCAGCGCGCTGGGACCGCGGGCGATCGTCGATGCCCCGAAGGCGACGGCGATCACCGCCAGCGACGCCACGCCCGCCCCTGCAGCGGCCCGCCGTCGAGCGAGGCGCCGTCGACGGACACCCGCGGCGAGACCGTCGGTGGACATGGGCGGGGCGGCTTGGTCGAACGCTTCGTGCAGGTTCATGGGATCGTCTCCTCCTCAATCAGTCCGCACTCGCGCAGCGCGGTGAGCCCCCGATGGATGTGCGACTTGGCGGTGCCGAGCGGGATGCCCAACGCCTCGGCGACCTGCGAGACGCTGAGGTCGTCGAAGTAGCGCAGCGTCACCGCGGCGCGCTGGACGCGGTTCAGGGTCCACAGCGCCCGGGCGACATCCACGCGCACCTCGCGCGCATCGTCGCCGCTCCCTGTCTCCGGGAGGCGCTCGACGGGCAGCTCGTGCCAACTGCGTCGCCGCCACCACGAGACGTAGGTGCGGTACATCGTCGTGCGCACGTAGGCCTCGTAGCGGTCGTCGTCGCCGTCGTAGCGGGCGTAGCACTTGGTGAGCGCGGTCTGGACGAGGTCCTCCGCCCGATGGCGGTCGCCCGTGAGCAGCCACGCAGCACGCAGCAGCCGCTCGCCGCGGCCGGTGACGAACTCGTCGAAGCCCACCTGGACACCTCCTGCCCCTTCCACGCGGTGGCCCATCCGAATCGTTGCACGGGCGCAGCGACGGGCACCCCCGAGACCCGAATCGGGCACCTGTACACCATGGGTGGCGCGAACGGGCACGCAAGTCTCATCTCGAGGAATTTTCGTCCACTCGCCCCACCACCCCCCTCCGATCGGGTTTACTGACGCCATTCTCGACCCTCCGGTCAGAACAATCCCCCGAATGAAGGAGCACCCCACATGCACTCTCCGGCATCCAACCGCAGACGCGGACGCGTCTTCGGCGCAGGGCTCGCCGCCGCAGCGCTTGTCGCCAGCTCGGCGCTCACCGCAGTCGGTTCCCCCGCCGATCAGGACCTCGGAGTCGCCGTCGACACGCCCGCCGTGTCGATCGAGGAGCAGCTCGCGGCCTACGGCGACCGCGTCCTGCCGAACCGATGGCTCGTCCAGCTCAACGGCATCACCGGACAGCAGCTCGTGAAGTCCGCCCAGCAGCAGGGCGTCAAGGTCAAGGTCAACAAGCAGTTCGACAAGCTGTGGAAGGGTGTGTCCGTCGACGTCGACGACAACTCGGTCGAGAAGCTGGCGGGCATCTCCGGCGTCGCCGGCGTGTTCCCCGTGCTCACCGTCGAGCGCCCCGTCGAGGACGCCTCCCCCACCATGGCCTACGCCACGCAGATGACCGGCGCGGACGTCGCCCAGAGCGAGCTGGGCCTCACCGGCAAGGGCATCAAGGTCGGCATCATCGACTCCGGCATCGACTACAACCACCCCGACTTCGGTGGCTCCGGCGTCAATGACGAGACCAAGGACTTCCCCGGCAAGCGCGTGCAGTACGGCTACGACCTCGTCGGCGACGCCTACGACAGCCGCGAGGATGCCACGTCCACCCCGAAGCCCGACGCGTTCCCCGACGACTGCGGCGGCCACGGCAGCCACGTCGCGGGCATCGTCGGCGCCAACGGCGAGATCGTCGGTGTGGCCCCCGAGGTCACCTTCGGCGCGTACCGCGTCTTCGGCTGCGATGGCTCGTCGGACTCGGAGGTCATCATCGAGGCGATGGAGCGCGCCTACGCCGACGGCATGGACGTCGTGAACATGTCGCTGGGTGCCTCGTACGCGACGTGGCCCTCCTACCCGACGGCCGTCGCCGCCGACAAGCTCGTCGAGCGCGGCGTCACCGTCGTCGTCTCGCAGGGCAACGAGGGCACCGGCGGCACCTTCTCCGGCGGCGCACCTTCCGTGGCACACAACGTCATCTCCGTCGGCTCCGTGGACAACACGAACTACATGGCGAGCTACCTCGAGACGGAGGCCGGCGCCATCGCGATCAGCGGCGCCACCGGCTCCCCCGAGTTCGAGCCCGGTGCGACGTACCCGCTCGTCAAGGGCACCCCGCTGAACGCGTGCCAGCCGCTGACCCCGGCCACCGCGCCCGGGCAGGCCGTGCTGATCCAGCGCGGCGACTGCACCTTCCACGCGAAGGCCGTCGCTGCCCAGGAGGCCGGCTACGCCGCAGTCGTACTCGCCAACAACACCACCGGCATCATCAACGCCACCGTGGAGGGCGACACCGAGATCACCATCCCCGTGGGCACCATCCTGAAGGCCGACGGCGATCGCCTCCTGGCCCTGTTGGAAGCCAACGCAACCACGACGATCACCGTCGGCACCGACGTGAAGTCCTTCCCGAACCCGACCGGCGGTCTCCAGTCCGACTTCAGCTCCTACGGCCTCGCCGCGGATCTGACGCTGAAGCCCGACGTCTCGGCCCCCGGCGGATCGATCTACTCGACGGTGCCCCTGGAGATCGGCGGCTACGAGAGCATGGGTGGCACCTCGATGGCTGCCCCGCACGTCTCCGGCGCGGTTGCGCTCCTGCTCGAGGCGAAGCCGGGACTCGACCCGTTCGCCGTGCGCACCACGCTCACCAACACGGCCGACCCGTTCGTGTGGAGCGGAAACCCCGCCTTGGGGCTGCTCGAGCCCGTGCATCGTCAGGGCGGTGGCCTCATCGACATCCCCCAGGCCGTGACGACCGACGTTGCCGTCACCGAGTCGAAGATCTCGCTGGGTGAGGGCGAAGCGGGTCCCGTGACCACCACGCTGACGATCACGAACTCGTCCGACCGCGACCGCACCTACACGCTCGACAGCGAGCACGGCCTGACCACCTACGGAGCCACGTCGACGAGCCCGAGGTTCTTGTCGATCGCAGGCGATGTCCAGCTGTCGGCGGAGTCGGTGACCGTCCCCGCTGGTGGCTCGGCCACGTTCACCGCCACGATCGGTGAGGACTTCGGCGTCGACGGCGCCATCTACGGTGGCTGGGTCACGCTCAGCGGCGACGGCGACGAGTTGCGCGTGCCGTTCGCGGGCATCTCGGGCGACTACCAAGGGCTCACCGCGATGCCGTACGCGTACCTCGTGCACTACGACGCCGAGGCCGACGGCCTCGACTTCAGCGAACCGTTCCGCAAGTTCTCGATGGTCGGTCAGGACGTCCCCGGCGTCTTCTTCGATCTGACGTTCCCCGTGCAGCAGTTCTACATGGACGTCTACCGGGCCACCCCCGATGGTGAGAAGGGCGAGAAGGTGCACAGCAACTTCATCAACTACGCCACCTTCATCGACCAGGGCCGCCTCAAGTCCGCGACGATGCTGCCCTGGGACGGCACCTACCAGGGCAACAACGGCAAGAACGGCAAGGTCCGCCGTGTCGCCGACGGCGACTACGTCCTGGAGATCCGCGTGCTGAAGGCGCTCGGCGACCCGAGCAATCCGGAGCACTGGGAGCAGTGGGTGTCCCCGGCGTTCACCGTCGCCTACGGTGAGGGCGCCGAGACGGGTGCGGGCAATGGCCCGACCGCTGGGAAGTCCAAGAAGCGGGGCTGATCCCCACAACGGCGAGGGGGCTCGACCGGCGAACCGGTCGAGCCCCCTCGCCGTGTGTGCCCGGGCCGTGACGACGCTCGCCCGGACGCACGGGTCAGCGCTGGAGGAAGAGCAGGAGGGACTCGAAGAACGTCCGCCCGTCGAGCGAACTGCTCGTCAGCGCCTCCACGTTGTGCTCGGGGTGCGGCATCAGCCCGACGACGTTGCCCCGCTCGTTCGTGATGCCTGCGATGTCGTTGGCCGACCCGTTCGGGTTGTCCAGGTAGCGGAACACCACCTGGTCGTTCTCCTCGAGCTTGTGCAGCACCTCGGGCGAGGCCTGGAAGTTGCCCTCCCCGTTCTTCAGCGAGATGACGATCTCCTGCCCCTGCTCGAATGCGCACGACCATACGGTGTCGCGCGTCTCCACCCGCAGCGGCTCCTCTCGGCAGATGAACTGCTGGCCGGCGTTGCGGATCATTGCACCCTCGAGCAGGTGCGCCTCGCAGAGGACCTGGAAGCCGTTGCAGATGCCCAGCACGGGCAGCCCCTTGCCTGCCGCGTCGATCACGGATCCCATGATCGGGCTGAAACGGGCGATGGCCCCGCAGCGCAGGTAGTCGCCATAGGAGAAGCCGCCGGGCAGGATGACGGCGTCGACGCCGTCGAGCGAGTCCGACGCATGCCACAGCGGCACCGGCTCGGCCCCGCTGAGCCGCACCGCGCGCAGCGCATCGTGGTCGTCGAGCGAGCCGGGGAAGGTGACGACGCCGATCCTCGTCATTCGGACACCACTTCGAAGGTCTCGATCACGGTGTTGGCGAGCAGCGTCTCCGCAGCCCGACGGATCTCGGCGAGGACCTCGTCGGTGACCTCGCCCTCCACCTCGATCTCGAATCGCTTGCCCTGACGGACCGACAGTCCGTGGAATCCGAGGCGCTGCATGGCGCCAGTGACGGCCTTGCCCTGGGGGTCGAGGATCTCGGGCTTCGGCATGACGTTGACGACGACGCGTGACATGGGTTCAGCCTATCGTTTCGGCCCTTGAAGGGGGAACGCGAGCCCCACACAGGTGAGGGCCGACCCGCCCCCTGCGGTGTCGGCCCTCACCATCGACGTCGCCCAATCAGGCGCCGGTGCGCGGCAGGCCCGGTCGGCCCGGTTCGGGAGCAGGCGTGGCCGTCGACTGCCCGGACGGTGCCGGGCTCGGGTTCACCGTCGGCTCCGGCTGCGGCTCGACGTCTCCGGCCACCACGATCGGGTAGGCCCATGCCGCGACTCCGTCGCCGTTGTCGTGGCCCGACTCCTTCCAAGACAGCAGTAGCTGAGCATCGGCGGTCATCATCTCGAGCGCCTTCGCGCTCGCCGGGAAGCGGAACTCTCCGCCTCCGGCGCGGACGTCGACTTCACCGTCGGCCAGCAGCGCCCCACCCATGTCCGGGGCCCAGGGCGCGCCCTTGCCATCCTCCGCCGCGCAGGCGTCGAACCCGGGCAGCACGTAGTCCTCCGGCAACACGCAGCTCGAGGTCCACACGGGACGGTAGCGGGTCTCGCCATGCCACACGAAGCCCCGGATGGTGCCGGCGACGTCGGCATCGTAGGAGACGACGATCTCGCCCTTGTCGATGGTCACCCCCGTGATCGTGAGGCCATCCGACGGCTGGACACCGGCCATGGTCACCCCGCGGGCGGCCGACTGGTACACCGTCTGCGGAGAAGCCACACTCTGCAGCGCCGTGTCGGGGATGATCGGCTCCTTCGCGGTCGTCGCCCTCCCCGACGGGGGTTCGTACCCGTCCAGGTACGCATGGCCCCATCGGTACGGCTCGGACTGTTGGCTGCCGAACGGCGACCAAGCGGTGCGGGTCTCGCCGATGAAGTCCTGATTGTCCGAATCGTAGGGCGTGAGGTTGAAGCCCATGAACTGCGGATCCACTGCGTTCGTGGCCGCATCACCGGTCGGTGCGCTGCTCGTCGGCCCCACCGCGGCCGGGAAGTTGGACATCGGGGCCTTGATCTCGACGGTGTACCTGCCTTCGTCGAAGGTGCCGTCGTCGTTGCGCGCCGCGCTCACCGCCACCTCGACGCCGGGTGCGTTCGGCCCCTGCTCCACGAGATTGGCGAGCGGTCCCGTCGAGAAGCCCTGGTGGTTGTCGGCGTCGCGCGACCAGCACGGGCCGTCGACGCCGTTGCCGTTCTCACCGTCGGGATCGTCCGTGAAGGGGAAGATTCCCAGCTTGAACGTGGTGGAGGTGTCCGAGGAGTTGCCGCGCGGGTCCACGAGGAACTCGACGGAGTCCACCAGCCAGTGCCCGAAGCAGCGGTCGGTGGTGGCGGCCGCGCTGGCGCGATCGTCCACCACGGTGAGGTGGGCGTAGAGCGAATCCTCGTGCCAGCCCACGGTGGCGATGGACCCGTCCCCGCAGTCGGTGCCGTCGGGCTCGCAGTCCGCTCCCTCCCACTTTCGGCCGATGCCCAACCTCTCACCGGTGTAGACGTCGTCCGCGGCACCGTCGATCGCGGGCGCGGCGGCAAGCTGGGGGATGACCGTCGTCGGCACCACGTAGAGCTGCATGGTCTCCGCCGAGCGCTCTTCGTCGACCGTGGTGGTGGCCACCAGATTGGCCACCACCCCGCCGGCTGAGGTGGGATCGGCGTGGGTGACGGTGAAGTCCACCGTCGTCGATGCGCCTGGGGCGAGCCCGTCGAATGACTTGCTGGCCGCGTCGAATGCGAAGGGCTCGGCCTGGCCATCGGCCGCGTCGACGGCGAGATCGACGGTGCCGCTGCGGGTCTCGCTGCTGCGGTTGGTCACCTCGACGGAGATCGTCTTGGATTCACCCGCGCCGATGTCGTCGATCGCCGGAGCCCTGCCGTAGACGTGGACGTCATGGGCGTCAATCCACGCGTCGAGCTCTTGGGAGGAGCCGCCACGGGCGAACAGGCCCTGGACTTGGGGCACGATACCCACGCGGGTCTCATTCCACGCGGACTTGCCACCGCCCGAGAAGGAGGCCTCGATCCGTTCGATGCCGTCGGCCGCGTCCGCCGCCGGGATGACGGTGAACGTTGCCTTGGCCGACCTGCCGCCGCCGACGGTGACCGGCTCACTCGTCGACCATCCCTCCGGGACATCCAGTGAGATCGCTCCCGCCGGGACCGATCCGTCCGGGAGAGTCAGGTCGACGCTCACCTGGAAGTCTTCGCCCGGTGCGACGTAGAAGTCGTCGGGAGTGATGCGAAACAGCGTCTCGAGCGGGAATCCGCCCGGATCCGCGACCGCGGCACCCCAGAACAACGCATTGTCCTTGTCGCCCTCGGCGGTACCGCCTGGTTGCATCGGCACGTAGGAGTCGAGCACGGCGAACTGCAGGCACGCCGCCGCGAAGGGGTCCTTCTGCATGACGCGGGCCTGGGTGGGATGCGCACGACCGCCCTCGCGTCCGACCTGCGCCCAGGTCTTCGGTGTGCCCGCGGGGATGCCCGCGGTGTTGCCCTCCACCCACCGGTACGGCGATTCGTAGCCGGACCAGGTGCCGACCATCGTGAAGGGGTTGTCGGCGTCGGGCACGTAGCCGACGTTGCAGTCCGGGGCCTGACGGGCGCCCTCGCCCCCGTACTTGAATCCCCAGCCCGTCTGCTGGATCACCTTCTTCACCTGCCACGGTTCGACCGCGCCCACACCCGTCAGTTGCTCGGGGAAGCGCTCCGGGTCTGCGGCTGCCTCGACTGCCTCCCAGACCAAACGGCCCGCGTACTGATGGTTGCCGTGACCGTAGTCGAAGTTCGGCGGCCAGCCGATCATGACCGAAGGGCGCGTCTCCCGGATCACGCGCACGACGCGCCGCAATGTGTCCTCCCCGTCCCAGGCTTGCTGGGTCAGCGACGCCGAGGTGTTGTAGTAGAAGTCCACCTTGTCGATGTTGAAGATGTCGACGGTGCCGGTGCGGACGTGCGACGCCCGATCCTCGTTCTCGCGTCGCAGGCCGAGATCCGGGCCTGCTTCGTTGCCGACGGAGTTGGAGCCGCCCTCTCCGCGGGTGACCATGATGATGCCGCACTTGATGTCATAGAGGTCACCCCAGACCCCGCAGGGAGTGGTGAAGGCAGCGTCGTCGTCGGGGTGTGACCAGAGCGCCATCACGTCGATCTTGGACGGGCTGGACTGGCTGGAGACCAGCGGGTCCCCGACGACCAACGTTGCCGGGTCGGGCGCGCCCAGTGCGCCCGCTGGGACGCTGAGGGCCATCGCGGCGATGCCCGCGGTGAGCATGCGCAAGGGTTTCATCAATCCTCCGTTGGTTGATCTTCGGTGCCCTCGTTGGCACCGTGCATCATGGAGCGTAGCCGAGAATCGCTCACATGGGAACAGTTTCGAGCAGAAACAACCAGCAATCAGGCGCAAAAAGGACGGCAGGGCCCGAATCGGACCCTGCCGTGATTGGAAATGATCGATTAGCCAAGCAGCTCGCCGATGTCCGACGAGCGCCGGCGATAGCCGTCGAGAAGCTTGGCCCCCAACGTCGGAGAGTCGACCAGCGGATGCGTCGCAAACCCTTCCCACGCCGCGCCCGCGTCACCGCCGACTGCCGCCTGGAGGATGCAGCGTTCCGATCCGCGCAACCGCGCGATGCGTCCCAGTTGCTCCAGCGTCGGGGGCGCCACGGGGGCCGCATGGATGCCGCGTCCATCGACGAGACACCCCACCTCCACCGTCAGGTCGTCCGGGAGTTCGGCCACCACGCGGCCGTCGGGGCCCGAGCCGTTGGCGACGTTCAGGATCATCCGCTCCGGGCGATCAGTCGCGATGGCGGTCATCAGCCTGAGCGCCACCTCTTGGTAGCCGCCACCGGCGATGTCCTCCTCGCGGCGCTCCTCGTCGCGTCCCTCGGCCATGTACGTGGCCTCGCGGGTGTGCAGGGCGTCGCGCCACAACCGCAGCGGCGACTCGCAGCAGGGCTGGGAGGCGGCGTCGTAGAAGTCGCGCTGCTGCTGTTGGAGGAACTCACCGCGCGTCTCGCCCGCGTCGAGGATGCGCCGGATGGCGTCGTCGGTGTGCAGGTAGTAGTAGAGGTATTCGTTGGGCAGCGCGCCCATCTGCCGTACGTAGTCGATCCCGACGATGCGCGCCTCCTCGATGCCCTCGACCAGCCCGTCGTCGGCCAAGAGTTCCGGAAGTCGGTCCCGGCCGTCGATGGAGACGCGTCGCAGCCAACCGAGATGGTTGAGGCCCAGGTAGTCGTAGTCGACATCCGCCACGTCCTTGCCGAAGGCGCGCGCGACCCTGCGGACCAGTCCGATGGGCGTGTCGCAGATGCCGACGACGCGCGGCCCCAGCACCTGCTGCATCGCCTCGGTGACGATGCCCGCGGGATTGGTGAAGTTGATGACCCAGGCCTCCGGAGCCTCGCGACGGATCGTCTCGGCGATTCGCCGCATCACGGGGATGGTGCGCAGGGCGTAGGCCAATCCGCCCGGGCCGACGGTCTCCTGGCCGAGAAGGCCAAGCTCCAGCGCAACGCGCTCGTCGACCGTTCGCGCCGCCGTCCCTCCCACACGCACCGCGCAGAAGACGAAGTCCGCGCCGCGCACCGCATCGGCAAGGTCGTCGGTGCAGCGCACCGCGGTGGCGCCGTCACCGTGCGCCGCCGACATCTCCTGGGTGATGCGCTCGATGACGCGCAACCGCACCGGATCGACGTCGAACAGCACCACCTCGTCGACGGCCATGCCGGTCACCTGCCGCGCCACGGCCTCGTACACGAGCGGCGTGCGGAAGCCTCCGCCACCTAGGATTGCGAGTCTCATGCGACAACCACCTCAACTTCCATGTCGTCGGGGAACCGGGGCTCCCCCGCGGCGTCGGTGACGACCGCATCGAATACGTCGACCGGGCAAACCTTCAGAAAGCCGGAACCCGGAAATTTCTCGGCGTCGGCCAGCAGGTAGCGCCGCACCGACGAGTCGAGCAGCGCCCGCTTGATGGGCACCTCGCTCGGGGTCGAATCGAGGACGGCACCGTCGGGGTCCACGCCAGAGGTGCCGATGAAGACCTTGTCCATTCGGATCTGGCGAATCATCGTCTCCGCCCACGTGCCCACCATGCAGCGGTAGTTCGGCCGCAGCAGGCCCCCCACGACGATCAGGTCGATCGACGAGGCCGTCTCGAGCATCTGGGCCACCGCCAGCGACGCGGTCACCACCGTCAAGGAGCGATCCACCAGGTGCGGGGCCATCGCGGCGACCGTCGTGCCGCTGTCCAGGCCGACGACGTCGCCGTCGTCGATGAGCTCGGCCGCCCGGCGCCCGATCGCCCCCTTGGCGCCCGTCGCCGAGGCGGCCACTTCCGTGAAGCTGCGCAGGTCTCGCTCGGGCTGGATGGTGCCCTTGATGTCGCCGGCCCCGCCGCGCAGCCTGCGGAGTTGGCCGGCCTTCGACAGTGCATCGAGGTCACGGCGTACGGTGGCTTCGGAGACGTCGAGCGCGGCACAGAGGTCTGCGACGGTGACGAAACCCCGCTCACGCACGGCGGTGAGGATGCGCAGGTGACGGTCTTCGGTGAGCACGTCGTCAATCTACCATCACTTCGATCATCTTCGATCAGATTCGCCAGATTGCTGGCGAAAGCCGTCATGTTCTGACATGATGGGCCTTGGTACCAATGCCGATACTGCTACCGAAGGAGACCCATGCGTCGTCGCAGACTCATCGCCACAGGCATCGCTTCCGCACTCGCCCTCGGCGCGCTCGCAGCGTGCGCGCCCGGCGACAGCGGCGGCGCCCAACCCACCAACGGCCCCGCCAGCAGCGGCGAGGTCACCACCGACATCGCGTCGCTGGGCGACGTCGAGCTCACCGTCTGGGACCAGGAGGTCCGCGGCTCCCAGAATGACGCGCTCGAATCCCTCAACAAGGCCTTCCAGGACAAGTACCCCAACGTCACGATCAAGCGAGTCAAGCAGTCCAACGACGACCTGCAGCAGCAGCTCCAGTTGGCGCTCTCCGGCGACGACGTGCCCGACGTCGCCCAGGTCAACAACGCCCGCGGCGACATGGGACAGTACGTCGCCGCAGGTCAGCTCGTCGACCTTGAGCCCTACGCCAAGGCCTACGGCTGGTCAGACCGCTTCTCCGACTCGGTCCTCGCGAAGGTGCGCTACTCCTCCGACGGCAAGACCTTCGGCGAGGGCAACCTCTACGGCCTGCCGCAGACCGGCGAGATCGTCGGGCTCTTCTACTCCAAGAGCAAGCTCGAGGCCCTCGGCGCCGAACTCCCGGCCACGTGGACGGACTACTTCGCCATCCTCGACAAGGCCAAGGCCGCCGGCGAGCAGCCGATGGTGCTCGGCAACATCGAGAAGTGGCCGGCCTTCCACGTCTTCGGCCCCCTCCAGGCCAACTACGTCCCCGCCGACGACATCGTCAAGCTTGGCATGGGCAACGCCGGCGCCGACTGGATGGCGCAAGGCAACGTCGATGCCATGACGCAGTTCGCCAAGTGGGGCACCGAGGGCTACTTCGGCTCCTCGCCCAACGGCACCGACTACGACCCGGCCTGGGCCGAGTTCGGGAAGGGCACGGGCGTCTTCCTGCCCGCCGGAAGCTGGGTGGGCGCCGACCTCGAGGCCATCATGGGTGACGACCTGGGCTTCATGGCCCCGCCGGCCGGCCTCGACGGGCAACTCGCCACCACCGGTGGTACCGGCATCCCCTTCGCCATCCCGGCCAAGGCCAAGAATCCCGACGTGGCCGCCGCATACCTCGACTTCATCACCACCGACGAGGCGATGAAGATCATCGCCGACAACGGCGGCTTCCCGGTCAACAACGCGGCCGAGCTCGCGCCCGCCTCCGGCGTCAACAAGGAGATCTACGAGGCCTTCGACAAGGTGTCGAACGAGGGCACGCTGCTGCCGTACCTCGACTACGCCACCCCGAGCTTCGCCGACACGGCAGGCCAGGGCTTCCAGGAAGCGTTGGGCGGGCAGCGCTCGCCGGAGGAGGTACTCCAGGCCTTCCAGGACGACTACGGTCGGTTCGTGGGTGAGTGACCGATGACGAAGCAGGGTCGGGAGCGGCCGTCGGCAGTGGTACGGGGAAGGATGACGCCTTACCTTTACCTGCTCCCGGCCCTCCTCGTCTACGGCACCTTCCTCCTCTTCCCCGTCGTGCGCACGGCGCAGTTCTCGCTCTACGACTGGAGCGGGTTCGGGCCGGCGACGTTCGTCGGGCTCGACAACTACGCGGGCCTGGTCGGAGACCGTCGGTTCGCCGACGCGATCGGCCACTCGCTCTACCTCATCATCTTCTACTCCCTCATCCCGCTCGCGGCCGGCCTCGTCTTGGCGGCGATCCTCCGTCGCGGGCAGGTGAAGGGCATGGGCTTCTTCCGGGTGCTCATCTTCATGCCGCAGGTGATCGCGCTCGTCGTCGTCGCCGTGGCGTGGCGGCAGATCTACACCCCGGGCGGGACCCTCAACCAGATCCTCGGTTGGTTCGGCATCGACTCGGACCGCGGCTGGCTCGGTGAGCCCGACACGGCCCTCTCCGCTGTCGGCGTCATCGGTTTCTGGGTCCAGTTCGGTCTGGTGATGCTCCTGCTGCTCGCGGGCATGGGCCGCATCCCCAACGAGCTCTACGAGGCGGCCCGGCTCGACGGGGCGAACCCCGTCGCCGAATTCTTCGCCGTCACGCTGCCCGCCGTTCGCGGCGAGATCGCCACCGCGCTCGTGCTCACCATCATCGCCGCGCTCAAGACCTTCGACCTCGTCTACATGACCACCTCCGGCGGCCCGGGCAGCGCCACGACGGTCCCCAGCTACGAGGTCTACAACCGCGCGTTCCAGCTCAAGCAGGTGGGTTCGGCATCCGCCGTCGCCATCGTGCTGACCCTCATCGTGTTCACCATCAACGTCTTCGTCAGCCGCATCGGCGAGGAGAGGAGGGCGCTCCGATGAAGACGTCGCGCGCAGAGCAGGCAATCAACTACGTCATCCTCATCCTGGCCACCCTCTTCGCCGTCTTCCCGATCATCACGATCGCGCTCACCGCGCTCGGGCCGCAGCTCGGCGTCGTCGAGCCCGGCCCCCACTGGCACAACGTCGTCGACGCCTGGCAGCAGGGCCGATTCGGGGAGTCGCTGTGGCGCTCGCTGGTCGTGGCTGCCGTCGTCGTCCCCACCGCGCTCATCCTCTCGACGCTCGCGGGCTACGCATTCGGCACCATGCGTTTCCGCGGCTCGGAGGTGCTCTTCTACCTCTTCCTGTTCGGCCTCATGGTGCCCGCCGAGGCCATCATCGTGCCCCTGTTCTACGACCTGCGCACCCTCAACCTCACCGACACGCTCGTCGCCGTCGCGATGCCGCAGGTCGCGCAGTCGATCGCGTTCGGCACGTACTGGATGCGCACCCAGTTCCGAGCGCTGCCGCCGAACCTCGTCGAGGCTGCCGCCATCGACGGATGCGGCAGCTTCTCGACGCTGCGCCGCATCCTCGTGCCGCCGCTTCGGCCCGCCCTGGCCACTGTCGGGGTGCTGATGTTCATGTGGACGTGGAACGAGTTCCTCATCCCGCTGGTCATGTCCCCGACCGGACAGTGGCGCACCGCCCCGCTCGGGCTCTCCCTGTTCAAGGGTCAATACACCGCCGACGGCGCACTCATGGCCGCCGCGGGACTCATCATCGCTGCTCCGATCGTCGTCATGTTCCTGATCCTGCAGCGCTACTTCATCAACGGCATGCTGGAAGGAGCGGCGAAGGAATGACCGACCACGAGCACGACGAGGTGCGCTGCGAGTCCTGCTGGTACTGGGACCCGCTGAAGGCGCAGCGCACCGACGACGACCCGCCGCTGGATGTGCTGAGCACCGGCACCGTCTTCTTCGACCTCATCTTCACCGGCCTCTCCCGCATGCCGCAGCCGGGCGAGGAGCTCTACACCACCGGCATGGGATCCTGCCCCGGCGGCATCGCCAACCTTGCGACGGCGCTCGCCCGGCTCGGGCTGCGCACCGGCCTCGTCGCGGGCTTCGGCGACGACGCCTACGCCGACTGGATGTGGGAGACCCTCGAGCAGGGCGAACGCATCGATTTGTCGTCGTGCCCGCGCTTCGAGAACTTCCACTCGGCGACGACCGTCGCGATGACCGTCGACGGCGATCGCGCCATGGTCACGCACATGCACGAGCTGCCCTCCCCGCTCGAGCCGTACATCCTGGCCGCCCCGCACGCCCGGGCTGCGGTCCTGGACCTGGCCGGCGAAACATCGTGGTGGCGGACCCTCGCCGCGCGCGGCACCAGGTTGTTCGCCGACATCGGCTATGACGAGACGGGACGCTGGGACCCCGCAGTGCTCCAGCCGCTCGAGCACTGCCACGGCTTCACCCCGAACGCCGTCGAGGCCATGCACTACACGCGCACCGACTCCCCCACCCAGGCCGTGCGCAAGCTCGCCGAGCTGGTGCCCTTCGCCGTCGTCACCGACGGCGTGGCGGGCTCCTACGCAATCGACCAGTCCACCGGCGAGGAGGCGTACTGCCCGGCGGTGGCCGTCGAACCGACCGACGCCACCGGCGCCGGCGACGTGTTCGCCTCGGCGATCGTGCTCGGCACGCTCGCGGGCTGGCCGCTGGAGCAACGGCTCCGGTTCGCGTCGCTGTGCGCCTCGCTGGCGGTGCAGCAGTTCGGCGGGTCGCTCGCCGCGCCCGGCTGGGGCGACATCAGCGACTGGTGGCGCGTCACCAGGTCACGCGCCGAGGCCGGGGACCTGCGCGCTGAGTACGTGCGGAAGGACTACGCCTTCCTCGACGACATCGTGCCCAGGCACTCGGTGCATGGCGTGCGCCGCGCGCAGGCCACGTTCGCCGTCCACTCCGACCTGGACTGAGTCCCGCTCAGGCCCCGAATGCCCTCCCCGTGAGCCTGCGGAAGGCCTCGAGGTAGCGCTTACGGGTGGCCGCGACGACGTCCTCCGGCAGCGCCGGGGGTGTGCCGTCGCGGTCCCAGCCCGAGTCGTGTGCCAGCCAGTCGCGCACGAACTGCTTGTCGAAGCTCGGCAGCGACTCGCCGGGGCGCCACAGTTGCGCGTCCCAGAAGCGCGACGAGTCTGGGGTGAGGACCTCATCGGCCAGCACCAGCTCGCCGTCGCGGAGTCCGAACTCGAACTTGGTGTCGGCCAGCAGGATGCCGCGCGCGGCGGCCATGTCCGCGGCGCGGGTGTAGATGGCGAGGGTTTCATCGCGCAGGCGCGCGGCGAGGTCTTCGCCGTGGAGGCGCGCGATGGTGGCGAAGTCGACGTTCTCGTCGTGCTCGCCCAGTTGGGCCTTGATCGCGGGGGTGAAGATCGGCTCGGGGAGCTTGTCGCCGTCGCGCAGGCCTGCGGGCAGCCGGATCCCGCACACCGTCCCGCTCGACTGGTATTCCGCCCAGCCGGAGCCGGTGAGGTAGCCGCGGGCGACGCACTCCACCGGCACCATGTCGAGGCGTTCGACGATCACCGCGCGCCCACGCACAGGCTCGGGCACGTCCGTCGAGAGCAGGTGGTTGGGCACGCCGAGCTGCTCGAACCACCACGTGCTGAGCTGGGTGAGCACCGCCCCCTTGTCGGGGATGTGCGTCGGGAGGACGTGGTCGAACGCCGAGATGTTGTCGGTGGCGACCATCAGGAAGGCTGGTTGGCCCTCGTACTGCACATCGAACAACTCGCGGACCTTGCCTGCGTGGCGAAGCGGCAGGCCGAGGACGGATTGGAACTGGCTCACGACTGGCATCCTAGTCCCCGCGCCCGCGCTGCCGACCGTGCTGGGCGGCCGGTCCCCGGGCCGAGGCGTGACTGGTTGCGATCCAGTTGCCTCCAGGGGCCCCGACACGCCGGTCCGGGACGCGCTGGATCGCAACCAGTCACGCCTGGCGCCGGAAACGGTCAGTCGCGGGCGCGCGTGCGAGCGATCGTGTCCGGCGTCCCCGTCCACGCGAGCGCTCCGACGAGCAGGATCCCGCCCGTCACCCCGAATGCCCAGCCGTAGCCCACCGCGTCCGCGATCGCGCCGGCCGCCAGCGGCCCCACGATCGAGCCCACATCGGCCACCATCTGGGTGGTGGCCACGACCTTTCCGGCCGAGCGCTCTCGGCCGACCACGTCGGCGATCACCGCCTGGGAGGCCGGGTTGAACATGCCCACCCCGATCCCGGCGAGCAGGCACACCGCCCACGCCGCGAGCGCGGCGGACGTGAGCCCGAGCATCGCCGTGAACACGCCCCCTGCGGCCAGCCCCCACACCACCATCGGCTTGCGCCCCACCCGATCGGCGTAGCGCGACGCGAACGGCAGCGCCAGCGCGTTGCCCACCGCGAACAGCGCGAGCGCGGTCCCCGCCACCCAGGCATTCGGCGAGATGACAGCACCGATGAACAACGGCACCAGCGCCGTGCGCACCCCGAAGTTGGCCCACCCGTGGGCGAACAACCCGGGCAGGTTCGCGACGAATGCGCGGTCCCGCAGCGCCTCCGCGAGCGTCATCGGCGCAGGCCCCGCCGACACCCCCTCGCCGCTGACGACGCGGGTCTCGGGCATCCGAGCCCACATGATGATCCCCGCGACGATGAGCGCTGCCGCTTAGATGAGGAACGGCACGGCCACCCCAAACTCGGCGAGAGTGCCACCGAACACCGGACCGAGCATGTTGCCGATCATGAACATGGCGCCGTACATCGCCGAGATTCGGCCGCGCATGTGCGCAGGAGAGATACGGATGAGCAGCCCCATGGCCGCCACGGTGAACATCACCGAGCCGATGCCGCCCAGCGAGCGGAACGCGAGCAGTTGCCAATAGTCCTGCGCGAACGCGGTCAGGGCTGTCGAGATGGCGACGATGAACACGCCCGCGATGTACGTCGCCTTCTCCCCGAGCCGGGCGACGAGGGAGCCTGCCGGGGTTGCCCACAGGAGCCTGAACAGCGCGAAGGCGGAGATCACGACGCTCGTCGCGGTCACGGTGGCCTGGGGGAACACGGCCGCGGCCATGTCCTCGGCGAATTGCGGCAGGACCGGGGCGATCAGTCCGAAGCCCATGGCGATCACGAACGCCGCGGCCAGCAGCACCCACACCGTCGGCGGCATCGATTCCCTCGTCCTCACCCGCCCCATCGTGCCACCTCCCGCGCGGGGCTGTCGTGCGGCGCCCCCCGCGCGAGGGAACACACAGCGTCCCTTTGGGGAGGGCAACGCCGCTGCGACAGGCCCTCCCCCGCGCGAGGGAGTCGCACGGATGGCGCACAAGGCTACGATCACCCCATGCCGACCCGTCCGCTCCCCGCCCGCTGGTTGCGCACCGACGTGTTCACCGCCGTCGCGCTGGCCGCCGTCGGAGCCGCCCTCGCCTGGTTGGCGACGGTCGCCGGGGTCTCCGTCTTCTCGACGCCGCTGTGGCTCCAGATGCTGGGCTCGCTCGCCGTCGCATTGCCGCTGGTGTGGCGCCGACGACGTCCGCTCGTCTCAGGGCTGGTGCAGTCCGTGGCCTACTCGGTGGCCTCGCTGGCCAGCGGCATGGACGTGTACGCGTCGCAGGTCAGCCTGTTCCTCGGCTTCTACTCGATGGGTGCGTGGAGCAGCGATCGGGGACGGTCGGTCGCCGCGCGCGGGGCCGTCGTCGTGGTCATGGCGTTGTCCCTCGTGGTGGGCACGCTGAAGGCTCCGGAGGAGGCGTCCGCGCAGGCGGTGGACGTGTCCGTCTTCCTCGCCTGGCTCGCCATCAACTCGACGATCAACCTCGCCTACTTCACCGCCGCCTGGATCTTCGGCGACAAAGACTGGCAGCGGGCCGTCGAGAAGGTGGAGCTGCAAGCCGCGAACGAGCGGATCGTCGCGCTGCAGGCCGAGCTCATCGACGAGGCCGTGGAGCAGGAGCGCCTGAGGGTCGCGCGGGAGCTGCACGACGTGGTCGCGCACCACGTCACCGCGATGTCGGTGCAGGCAGCGGCCGCGCGCCGTCTCCTCGATCGCGACGTCGACGCGGCGGCGGAGGCGCTGAAGTCGGTCGAGTCGAGCGCGCGCTCGGCCGTGCAGGACCTGCGCAGGCTGGTGCTCACGCTCCGCTCCGCAGACGAGCCGGCCGGTCATCTGCCCATGCTCGACGACGTGCCCGCGCTCATCCAGCGCGCGGTGGACGGCGGGCAACGGGTCACCTACGAGGTCGTCGACGAGCCGCACGGCCTCACCCCCGCCGCCCAGCTCACGCTCTACCGCGTCGTCCAGGAGGGCCTCACGAACGCCGCGAAGCACGCGGGCCGGACGGCGAATGTCGCGGTACGCCTGCGCACACGTCCCAACGGAGTGGAGCTGGAGATCTCCGACGACGGGCACGGCCTCAGCTCGTCGACGCCGGGCAGCGGCACCGGCCTGCAGGGTATGCGCGAGCGGGTGGCGGCCGTCGGCGGCACCGTCGAGGCCGGTCCGAAACCCCGCGGCGGCTACCGGGTCCGCGTCGAACTGCCGACGGTGGCGCCCGCATGATCCGCGTCCTGCTCGTCGACGACCAGTCCCTGATCCGCGCCGGCTTCGCCACCATCCTCGGCACCGAGCCGGGGATCGAGGTGGTGGGCCAGGCCTCCAACGGCGCGGAGGGCGTGCGGCTGGCGCTCGAGTTGGAGCCGGACGTGGTCTGCATGGACGTGCAGATGCCGGTGATGGACGGCATCGAGGCGACGCGGCGCCTGCACGAGGCCGGGGCCCGCTCGAGTGTGCTGATCCTCACCACCTTCGACCGCGACGACTTCCTGTTCGAGACCCTGCAGGCGGGGGCGGCCGGCTTCATGTTGAAGACCGCCGAGGCGGAGGAGCTGATCGAGGCCGTGCAGGTGCTCGGGCGCGGCGAGGGGCTGCTGTCGCCGCAGGTCACCCGACGGGTCATCGCGCGTTTCGCAGCCACCCGGCCCCCGTCGGCGCCCGACGTCGCGGCCGAGCAGCTCACGGCGCGCGAGCACGAGACTCTCCTTGCGCTGGCGCGCGGACTCACCAACGCGGAGATCGCCGACGAGCTGTTCGTGAGCCCGGAGACGGTGAAGACGCACGTGTCGAACATCCTCATGAAGCTGGGGTTGCGCGACCGGATCGCGGCGGTCATCTGGGCCTACGAACGCGGACTCGTCGGGCGCGACGGGTAGGCCTCCCCCGGTCGGGGGATGCGGGGATTTCCCTCGCTCGCGGGAAGCCCGATGGCACCGTCGGCCCGTAGCGTGGAAGCCATGATCAGCGTGAGAAATCTGCACCGATTCTTCGGTGACAAGCACGTCCTCGACGACGTGTCCTTCGACATCAAGCCCGGCCTGATGACGGGCTTCGTCGGCGGCAACGGCGCCGGCAAGACGACGACGATGCGCATCATCCTGGGCGTCCTGGCGGCGCAGCAGGGCGAGGTGCTCGTCGACGGCCAGCCGATGTCCGCGCAGTATCGCGCCAACATCGGCTACATGCCGGAGGAGCGCGGCCTCTACCCGAAGATGAAGGTGATCGACCAGCTCGTCTACTTGGGGCAGCTCCACGGCCATTCGGCGGAGGCGTCGCGTCGCCGCGGCCTCGAGCTGCTGGAGCGGCTCCAGCTCAATGGCGACCCGACGGACACCCTCGAGTCGCTGTCGCTCGGCAACCAGCAGCGGGCCCAGATCGCTGCGGCCCTGATCCACGAGCCGGTGGCGCTCATCCTCGACGAGCCGTTCTCCGGCTTGGATCCGTCGGCGGTGGACACGACGGTGGAGGTCCTGCGCGACACCGCCGCCACCGGCGCGCCGGTGCTGTTCTCGTCGCACCAGCTCGACGTCGTCGAGCGCCTCTGCGACGAGCTGGTCATCATCGCCGGCGGCACGATCCGCGCCAACGGGACGCGCGCTGAACTGCTCGCCGCCGAGCTGGGCAACGACTGGGAGCTGGTGACGACGGCCGACACCGGCTGGGTGCGTGATGCGGGCGTGCACGTCGTCGAGTTCGACGGCGGCTACGTGAAGTTCCAGGCGAGCGAGGACGACGCCCAGCGCGTGCTCACTGCCGCCACCCAGCGCGGGCGGGTCGAGCAGTTCGGCCGCGTCCGCCGCAACCTGCACGAGATCTACAAGGAGTTGGCACAGTGACCACCACCCAGACCCCCCCGCTCACGCCGCGCCAGTCCTTTTGGGACACCGTCGGCATCGTCGCCAAGCGCGAGATCGTCCAGCGATTCCTGTCGAAGTCGTTCATCATCTCGACGGCCATCACGCTGGTCGTGATCCTGGCCGCCATCGTGCTGGTCCCGCGTCTGGGCGACCTGTTCGACGGGGGCACCACCAGGGTCGCCGCCACCTCCGAGGTGGCCAGTGCCCACTCGTCGCTGGAGGGCGTCGAGTGGATGGAGGTGCCCGACGACGCCGCGGCCCGGGCCGCCGTCGAGTCGGAGACCGCGGATGCGGCGCTGGTCGTCGACCCGTCGTCGCCGGCGGGGGTGAAGGTGCTGGGCCTCGACACGGAGCCGCAGGGCCTCGTCAACGCCTTGGCCATCGTGCCGGAGGTGGAGCTGCTGGCGCCGAGCGCGCAGGCGTCGTGGATCGCCAATCTCATGGGCATGGGCTTTGGCCTGCTGTGGATGATGTCGGCGATCACGTTCGGCATGAGCATCGCCAACTCCGTCGTGGAGGAGAAGCAGACGCGCATCGTCGAGATCCTGCTGGCGACGGTCTCGTCGAGGGCGCTGCTGACCGGGAAGATCGTCGGCAACTCGGCTGCGGCGCTCGTGCAGATCCTCGCGATCGTGCTGGTGGTCGCGGGCGGCCTCGCCTACAACGGGACGACGATGCCCGTCGGCAACCTCACGTGGCCCGTCATCTGGTTCATCATCCTGTTCCTGATCGGCTTCGTGATGGTGGCCTCCCTGTACGCAGCCGCGGCTGCGCTGGTCTCGCGCTCCGAGGATCTCGCCAACGTGCAGCAGCCGATCATGTGGATCATCATGATCCCCTACATGCTCATCATCTTCCTCAGCAACAACCCGCTGGCGCTGACGATCATGAGCTACGTGCCGTTCTCGGCCCCGGTGGCCGTGCCGATGCGGGTCTTCCTGGGCCAGTCCGCGGCGTGGGAGCCCGTCGTCTCGGCGCTGCTGCTCGCGGTGACCACCGCAGTCATCATCCTGGTTTCCGCGAAGATCTACGACAACGGCCTGCTGCGCACTGGCAAGCCGATGAAGTGGCGCGAAGGGCTGAAGGCCGAAGCCTGAGCGCCTGCGCGGCCCTGACTGCCTGTGGCCGGCCCGTCCACCCGCTCGGGGGACGTGCCGGCCGCGGCGTGTCCGGGGGGGGTCAGAGCACCGCGCCCGGGCGGTAGGCGGCCGCCTCCGGGTCGGCTGCGACGATCTCGCCCACCTTGGCCGCGACTTCGTCCACCTGCTGCTGCGCGGTGCCGGCCAGCTCGAGGGGCGCGGACACGAGGGCGCCCAGCTCGTCGCGGTTGAGCCTCAGGCGCTCGTCGGCGGCGAGGCGGTCGAGGAGGTCGTTGGTCTTGAGTCCTTCGCGCATCTCGAGGGCGACGGCGACCGCGTGCTCCTTGATGGCCTCATGTGCTTCCTCGCGGCCGACGCCCTTGCGGACGGCGGCCATGAGCACCTTCGTCGTCGTGAGGAACGGCAGGTAGCGCTGCAGCTCCGCCTCGATGACGGCGGGGAAGGCGCCGAAGTCCTGCAGGACGGTGAGGAAGGTCTCGAACATGCCGTCGATGGTGAAGAAGGCGTCGGGGAGGGCGACGCGGCGCACGACGGAGCAGGAGACGTCGCCCTCATTCCACTGGTCTCCCGCGAGCTCGCCGATCATCGAGACGTGGCCGCGCAGGATGACGGCCATGCCGTTCACGCGCTCACAGGAGCGGGTGTTCATCTTGTGGGGCATCGCCGAGGAGCCCACCTGCCCCTCCTTGAACCCTTCGGTGACGAGCTCGAGGCCGGCCATGAGGCGGATCGTCGTCGCGACGTTGCTGGGCGCGGCGGCGATCTGGGCGAGGGTGGTGACGACGTCGTAGTCGAGGCTGCGCGGGTAGACCTGCCCCGTCGCGGTGAACACGGCGTGGAAGCCCAGCCCTTCGGCGACGCGGCGCTCCAGCTCGGCGAGGCGCTGGGCGTCGCCGCCGAGCAGGTCGAGCATGTCCTGGGCGGTGCCCATGGGGCCCTTGATGCCGCGCGCCGGGTAGCGGGCGATGAGCTCGTCGAGGCGCTGGAGCGCCACGAGCAGTTCGTCGGCGGCGGTGGCGAACCGCTTGCCCAGGGTGGTGATCTGGGCGGCGACGTTGTGGGAGCGGCCGGTCATGGCCCGGTCGCGGTACTCGACGGAGAGCCGCGCGAGTTGCGCCAGGACGGTGACGACGCGTGCGCGCACCAGGCGCAGGGACTGGAGGGTCTGGAGCTGCTCGATGTTCTCCGTCAGGTCGCGCGACGTCATGCCCTTGTGGACGTGTTCGTGGCCGGCGAGGGCGTTGAATTCCTCGATGCGCGCCTTGACGTCGTGGCGGGTGACGCGCTCGCGTCGGGCGATGGAGTCGAGGTCCACCTGCTCGGCGACGCCCTCGTAGGCGGCGATGACTGCGTCGGGGTCCGCGCCGCCGAAGTCGACGCCGAGGTCGCGCTGGGCGCGCAGGACGGCCAGCCACAGCCGACGCTCGGCGATCACCTTGGATTCCGGTGCCCAGATGTCGCGCATGGCGGCCGAGGCGTAGCGGGTGGCAAGGACGTTCGGGACGAAGGCTAGAGCAGCGGTCATGGCCACAGCCTAGTTGTTTCGTCCCCGACGCGCTCCTGCGAGGACCTGCTACCCGCCGTAGTCGGTACTCGGGGGCTGGGGTATCCTGCCCCCATGATGGACGGCAAGGACGGTCGGGCAACCCGCTGGGAGGCGCACAATGCAGAGCGCCGGCAGGAGCTGCTCGGCGCCACGTTGCGGGCCATCCGCCGCCACGGGCACACCCTCGGCATGGACGACATCGCGACGGAGGCCGGCACGTCGAAGCCGGTCATCTACCGCCATTTCCAGGACAAGGCGGGCCTGTACCAAGCCGTCGTCGACCACGTGAACAACTTCATCTGGACCAGCCTCGGCTTCGACGAGCCGGGAAGCGTGCCTCCGACGGAGCCCCGCGAGCTGGTGCGTTGCTTGGCGGACACGTACCTGACGCTCGTGGAGAACGACCCGGAGGTCTACCAGTTCGTCATCAGCCGTCCCATCGGCGAGGCCGGGGCCGATTCGTCGGTGCTGGGCATCACCACCCGGATCGGCAACCGCGTCTCGGAGATGATGCGCGCCTGGCTTGAGGCCAACGACCTGGACACGGAGCCGGCCAACATCTGGGGCCACGGGATCGTCGGTTTCACCTGGGCGACGGCGGACCGCTGGATCATCACGCACCTGCGTCGGCCCCGCCCGGAGGTGGTCGACTACATCGACGCCCTGTTCGCGCCTGCCTTCGAGCACGCGCGCACCGCGCTGCGACGCTCCCCCGCGTAGCTGCCCGACGACGGCCTGCGGTGCCCGCGTTGCCCGCTTGGTGCAAGATGGGCCCATGAGCAATTGGACTTCCCTGCGCATGGAGCCGGTCACCTGTGAGGTGCCGCTCGACTGGTCGGACACCGCTGGCGACACGATCGAGGTGTTCGCGCGCATCGTGGCCCGCCCAGGCGGTGAGGACCTGCCGTACCTGGTGTTCCTGCAGGGCGGCCCCGGCGGGGAGTCGCCGCGTCCGACGACGACCGACCCGGCCTGGCTGGGGGTCGCGCTGGAGCGTCACCGGGTCGTGCTGTTGGATCAGCGTGGCACGGGCCTCAGCAGCCCCGTCGACGATCGCCTGCTGGAGCGCGGCACCAACGAGGCGGTGCGCGTGCTGACAAATCTGCGCGCGGATGCCATCGTGCGCGACTGTGAGGCGCTGCGCGAGCAGCTCGGTGTGGAGCGGTGGAGCCTGCTGGGCCAGTCCTTCGGCGGGTTCACCGCCATGCACTACCTGTCCACGCATCCGGAGGCGGTCGAGCGGGCGTACTTCACCGGTGGCCTGCCGCCGATCGGCCGCTCGGCCGAGGAGATCTACGCGCTCACCTACGACAAGATGGTCACGCACTCCGAGCGCTACTTCCGCTGGTTCCCGGCGGACGCGGAGCGGATGCGTCGCGCGCACGATCTCGCCGCCGACGGGCGCCTCACGCTCCCCAACGGCGACGTGGTGTCGCCGTCACTGCTCCAGAGCCTCGGGCACCTCCTCGGCGCCTCGGGCGGGGCCGAGCGGCTCCACTGGCTCCTCGAGCACGACCCGCTGGGCAATGCCTTCCGCCACGATCTTGCGGCCTCGCTGCCCTTCTCGATGCGCAGTCCGCTCTACGCGGTCATCCACGAGTCGTCGATGGCCGACGGCGTCGCCACCTGCTGGGCGGCGGCGCGGGTGCGCCCGGACGAGTTCGACGAGAATCCGCTGCTGCTCACCGGCGAGCACCTGATGCCGCAGTGGTTCGACGAACTCTCCGATTTCCGCCCGTGGTCCGACGTGGCGAACGCCGTCGCCGACGTGCCGTGGCCGAAGCTCTACCACGAGGATCGTCTGGCCCGCTGCGAGGCGCACGGTGCCGCCGCGATCTACTTCCACGACGCCTACGTGCCGCTGGAGTACTCGCTGGAGGCCGCCGAGCACGTCCCCGGCATCCGCACGTGGATCACCAGCGAGCACGAGCACAACGGGCTGCGGGCCGGCGGCGGCGACGTGCTCCGGCACCTGTTCGATCTGGCCGACGGGCGTCGTCTGCGCTGATCGTCTCGAGGATTGTTTCCCTCCCCTCCCGACGACCCCCTCACGCGGTAGGTTGCCAGCATTGCGGGCGATCCGGCCCGCCTGACGAATGCAATCGTTGGAGAGGGAATGAAGAAAACTACCGCCTCGCTGATGGCGATGACGCTGGCGTTGACGGGCGGGCTCGCGGTCACGGGGGCGTACGCCTCGCCGCTGCCCAACCCCGACACGCTCGCCGAGGCGCCTCGCGCGGGCCGGCCCACCGTCGACGACGCCTTCCAGGGCCCCGTCGACGAGCCGCGCCGCGTGATGGTGCTCCTCAAGGAACAGCCCACGGGCAAGGGCAACGAGTCGGAGGGGCTCGCTGCCGTCGACCGGGTGCTCGGCCGCTGGAAGGACAAGGACGGATTCAAGGTCGATCGCAAGTTCGGCATGCTCGTGCGCGGCTTCTCCGCGACGCTGCCGCAGAGCCAGATCGCGAGCCTCGCCGCAGACCCGGACGTCGCCTCGGTGAAGCCCCTCAAGGTCTTCTACCAGTCGATGCAGACCGCCGGTGAGCTCACGCAGTCGGTAGCCGCGCGTGAGGATCTCGGCGTCGACGGGCGGGGGCTCGTCGTGTCCGTCATCGACTCCGGCATCGACGTCAAGCATCAGGACATGCGCCTGGATGACGACGTGCAGGGCCGGCTCCCCGCCGCCGAGGGCTTCACCGAGAAGGTCCCCTACGGCTGGAACTTCGCCGACGACAACGCCGACGTCTACGACACTGGCAGCGAGCACGGCATGCACGTGGCCGGCATCGTCGCCGCCAACGGCGGGGCGGACGCCGACGTCATCGCGAACGGCCGCATTCGCGGCATCGCCCCCAACGCGCAGTTGCTGGCGATGAAGGTCTTCTCCAACGATCCCGCCATCCGCGGCGCCTACGAGGACGACATCATCGCCGCCATCGAGGAGTCGGTGGAGCGCGGCGCGAACATCATCAACATGTCGCTGGGTTCCCCCAATGGCACGAACCAGTCGTCGGTCGGTGAGGGCCGGGCCATCGCCAACGCGCAGGCGGCTGGCGTGCAGGTCATCGTCGCGGCCGGCAACGAGGGCCACAACGGCTCCCCGGGCGGCACCCTCGACGACGTCTTCGACATGCTCGACGACGGCACCATGGGCAGCCCCGCCTCGACGAAGGAGGCGCTCGCCGTCGCGTCCGTGAACAACACGGCGTCGATCGCGACAGTGGCCAAGATCGCCCAGGGTGGCACCTCCGAGGACATCGCCTACCAGCTCCAGACCGGGGTGGCCGACGATGCCGCGCACGTGATCGTCGACGGCGGCCTCGGCAAGCCGGATCAGATCCCCGCCACGGCGAAGGGCAACTACGTCCTGGTGGAGCGCGGCGAGATCTCGTTCGCGGACAAGTTCAACAACGCCATCGCCAAGGGCGCGGTGGGCGTCGTCGTGTTCAACAGCGCCGCCGGTGGCGACACGTTCGCAGGCATGGGCGGCCTCGACCACATCACGATCCCGGGCCTGTTCCTGCATCGCACGGCCGGGCTCGCGCTGAAGGCGAAGATCGCCGCCGGCGAGACCACCATCACCCTCACCGACGGCCGCGTGGCGCTGCCGACGTCGGAGCCGGTGGCGCCGTCGTCGTTCACCTCGTGGGGTGCGACGCCGGAGCTCGACTTCAAGCCGCAGCTCGCGGGCATCGGCGGCTCGGTGTACTCGACGAACAACGACGACGAGTACGCAGACAACTCCGGCACCTCGATGGCGGCGCCGCACGTCGCCGGCGCCTTCGCGCTGGGCGCGCAGAAGTTCGCCGAGCGCTTCCCGGATCTTTCGGCCAAGGACCGCAATGCGCTGCTGCGCGTCGCGTTCTCCAACACGGCGAAGATTCTGGAGCACGACGGCGTCCCCTACGCTCCGCGCCAGATGGGTGCTGGTCTGATCCAGACGAAGTCGGCCCTCAGCACCGACGTGTTCGCGACGGTGGACGGCTCCCCGACCATCGCGCTGCGCGAGGTGCGCGGCCCGAAGCAGTTCACCGTGACGCTGGAGAACCGGGGCGGCACCGACCGGACGTTCACCGTCGGCGGTACGTGCTCGGTGGCCGAGTCGCAGGACCCGGCCGGCAACACCACGGCGTGCTCCACGATCGACTCGATCAAGTCCGCGACGAGCAAGGTCACCGTCCCCGCCGGCGGCAAGGCCACGGTGGACTTCACCGTCACTCCCGGCTCCGGCGACCACTGGCTGCAGGGTTGGGCCTCGTTCAAGTCGGCCGACGGCGCGCAGCCGGATCTCGCGCTGCCGTACCTCGGATTCGCGGGCGACTGGAACGCCGAGCCCATCGTCGACGCCCCGCGTGTCGGCGGAGAGCCGCTGCTCGACCAGCTCATCGGCGCCGACCACGAGACCGCGACGACGTTGCTCGGCAACTTCCCGATCGTCGGCGCGGTGCCGCGCACGTGGTTCTCCCCCAACGGCGACGGCATCTACGACGAGGTGTTCCCGTCGGTGTCGATGCTGCGTTCGGCGAGCGACCTCGAGTACGAGATCCTGAGCGACGGCAAGGTGCTGAAGTCGCTCGGCTCCGACCGCGACGTGCAGCGCCTCACCATCGGCGACATCCTGGGCACGCTGGGCAGCGCGGCACACGTCGCGTCCGCCCAGAAGTGGGACGGGCGAGTGTACGATCCGTCGTCGGATACGTTCGTCGACGCACCCGACGGCAAGTACACGCTGCGGATCAAGGCTCGCCTCGGCGCCGAGTTCGCGTGGCAGCACACCGACTTGGAGTTCGGCCTCGACCGCGTGGCCCCCACCGTCGAGTCGCTGACGCGCGTGCAGAACGCCGACGGCTCGCTCACCTACACCCTGAAGACGTCGGACGACGCGTCGGGCATCTTCTGGCGGGCGCTCACCACGGTCCGCGGCACCACCCAGGTCCAGCATGACCGGGTGATCGACGAGGCGACGGGCACCGTCACCATCACGGTGCCGGCCGATCAGGTCGGTCCCGGCGAGTACCTCGACGTGCAGGTGATGGACAACGCCGGCAACGTGACCCGCGTCACCGATTTCCAGGGCCGCGACGCCGTGCAGCTCTTCCACGAGTGGCGCTACGACCGCTGGGTCAACTCGTGGAAGTACGACGTCACCGACAACGACCAGCTGGTGAAGGACGGCAAGGTGCACCTGACCGTCACGGGCAGCCCGAACGTGACCCACGCCACGGTCAACGGGGCTGAGGTCACCATGAAGGACGGCTTCGGCAGCATCGACGTCCCCGTCACTGCGGGCCGCAACGACTTCGAGATCATCGGCTTCGCGGCCGACGGCTCCGAGGTGGGCCGCACGACGAACTGGCTCGGCCTTGACGACGTGGCGCCGGTGTTCGAGTTCACCGACCTACCGCTCAACGCGAGCGGCGAGCTGGTGCCCGACGCGCAGGGCAAGATCACGATCAAGGGCAAGCTCACCGACAACGTGTCGAAGACGTCCGATTGGTCGCTGATCGGCTTCGACGCCGCCTCGAACATCCTGATGCCCGACGCGCAGGGCAACTTCACCTACGAGACGACGCCGGGTCCCGATCAGATCACGGTGACGCTCGCCGCGGTCGACCACTCGGGCAGGCTCAACTACACCTCGCAGGCGTGGCCGATCGCCGGTCGTACCGCTGCCGCCTCGCAGCTTCGGATCACGTACGACGATCCGCGTCTGCAGCCGGTCGACGAGGACGCTCGCTTCGGTGAGTTCGCGACGATCGTCGACCCGTCGTTCGAGAACCTCACGATCTCGGGCACGACGGCGCAGTTGCGCCTCAAGGGCACCTTCAACGCGCGCCCCGGCAAGTTCATCGTCGCGGGCAAGGAAGTCGCCATCGACGACAAGCTCCACTTCGACGTGCCGATCACGCTCAACGGCGGCATCAACCACGTCGGCTTCGAGGTCGTCGACGCCAATGGCAACCGCGCGATCATGGGCTCGTGGCGCTTCTTCTGGGATCGCAACCTGCCCGGCTATGAGATGGTCACGGTGCCGGGTATCGACGCCGATGGCGCCATCTACCTGACCTCCGACGGTCAGGAGGTGTCCGTCGAGGGCGCCGTCTGGGACGACGAGTTCGGCTACGAGCTCGCGATCAACGGCAGCACCGTGAAGGAGTTCGACAACCTCTGGGATCCGGGCGCCACGCAGAACCGTCGCGAGTTCGAGACGAAGGTCACGGGCAAGGGCGGCGAGACCATGCGGGTGAGCCTTTCCGACCAGATCGCCAACGGCGTGGAGCGGGCCATCCCGTTCGTCCTCGACGAGGCGGCCCCGTCCGTCGCCATCTCCGGTGTGAAGGACGGCGACGTTCTCGACGGCTCGCACCGGATCACGGTCCGGGCGACTGACCCGAACGTGAAGTCGGTCACGGTCCTGGTCGACGGCAAGGAGTACGTCGGCAAGGTCGTGGAGGCGCGCATGCACCCGGATGCGTACGTGGTGCCGTTCCTCAACGGGGAGCCGCAGCTCGATGCGCTCGACGCCAGCGACGGCACCCCGCTCGAGACCGAGCTGGTCGTCGAGGTCACGGGCCTGGCTGCTGGCAGGCACGTCCTGGAGGCCGTCGGTGTCGACAAGGCGGGTCGCAGCACGGTGGAGGCGGTCACGTTCGTCGTGGACGCCGCGGCGCCTGTCATCGATGGCCCCGATGCCCTCAGCGTCGACCCGGACGGTGACGTCCTCGCCCAGATCCGTGACGCCTACACGGTCACGGATGACGTGGACGAGGATCTCCAGGTCCAGGTGGACGTCGACGGTCTCGTGTTGGACCAGCCCACCAAGGTGACGCTGGTCGCCGTCGACGCCTCCGGCAAGGTGACCGAACGCGTGGTGACGATCACCCTCGAGCGTCCGCTGACCACTCTCGGCGGCGAGTGCGGCTCGATGACTGCCCGTTTCGCCAAGGGCGACTCGATCAGCATCACCTGCACCAAGCAGGCCGATGGCAGCGTGATCGTGAACGTCCAGAACAAGGGCATCGCCGTCACCGGCACTCTGACCCTCACGGTCACCGGCTCGCCCGTGTACCTGCTCGACGACAAGGGCAAGGTGCTTCGTCGGGTGGAGTTCGAGGCCGGGAAGGGCACGATCACCCTCGAGTCCAGCTCGAAGGCGATCTACCGGATCGGGGCCCTGCCCGAGGGCAAGCAGCCGATCGACGGGCACCGTCCCGGCCACCCGGTGAACCCGCCCGGCATGCCGCGCACCGGAAACTGATCGGGGATTCCCCCGCCTAACCCCCAGTGGGGCGCTCGGAGCGATCCGGGCGCCCCACTGGCGTTCGTGGCGCGCTGTCCAGCGCGGCGAGGGTGGGGCCTCAGTGCGTCGTCGGGGCGTCAGTGCGTCGTCGGGGCGTCAGTGCGGGATGCCGATGTCGTTGCGGTGGAAGCCGTCCGGGAAGACCACCCGCTCCAGGTGCTGGTAGGCGGTCGCGCGGGCGGCCTCGAGGTCGGCTCCGCGCCCGACGATGCCGAGCACCCGTCCTCCTGCGGCGACGAGGTGGCCGTCGGTGAGTGCGGTGCCGGCGTGCAGGACGTAGGCGTCGTCGGTGTCCTCGGGCAGGGAGATTGGGCCTCCCTTCTTCGGGGTGCCCGGGTAGCCCTGTGCGGCTTCGACGACGACGACCGCCGCGCCGTCGCGCCAGGTCAGCTCGGGGAGGGCGTCGAGTTCGCCGCGGGCGGCTGCGCGCAGCACGGGGGCGAGCGGGGTCTCCAGCAGCGACAGCACGGCTTGCGTTTCGGGGTCCCCGAAGCGCACGTTGAATTCGACGACCCGTAGGCCGCGCCGCGTCAACGCCAGCCCCGCGTACAGCAGCCCGACGAATGGTGTGCCCCTGCGGGCCATTTCGTCGACGGTGGGTTGGACGACGTCGCGCATGATCTCGTCGACGAGGCCCTGCGGTGCCCACGGCAGCGGGCAGTAGGCGCCCATGCCGCCGGTGTTGGGGCCCAAGTCGCCGTCGCCGACGCGCTTGAAGTCCTGGGCGGGCAGTAGGGGGCGGGCGGTGGTGCCGTCGCAGATGGCAAACAGCGACACCTCGGGTCCGTCGAGGTATTCCTCGATCACGACGGTGCCGCTTGAGGCGGCGTGGGCGAGTGCGGCGTCGCGGTCGTCGGTGACGACGACGCCCTTGCCCGCCGCGAGTCCGTCGTCCTTGACGACGTGGGGTGCGCCGAAGCAGTCGAGCGCGGCGGCGGCTTCGTCGGCGGTGGTGCAGACCCGGTGCCCTGCGGTGGGTACGCCGGCGGCGGCCATGATGTCCTTGGCGAACGCTTTCGATCCTTCCAGAGCGGCTGCCTGCGCGGATGGGCCGAATACGTCGTATCCGGCCCGACGCAGCTCGTCGGCCACGCCCGCCACCAGCGGGGCTTCGGGGCCGACGACCACCAGCTCCGCGTCGATGTCCCGAGCGAGCGCGACGACGGCCGGGCCGTCGGTGATGTCGACGTCGTGCAGGGTGCCGAGGCGGGTCAGCCCCGGGTTGCCGGGCGCGACGTGCAGCTCGCTCCCGTCGGCAACGAGTGCGCGTCCCAAGGCGTGTTCACGTCCACCAGTTCCAAGCAGCAGGATCCTCACGCGCCGAAGCCTACCGCTCCCACGCCCGGTGGTCGTCCACCAGCCGACACCGCCCCACCCCCGCTCGTCGAGTAGCCGACGCCGCCCCACCCCCTGATCGTTGAGTAGCCGACACCGCCCCACCCCCGTTCGTTGAGTAGCCGACGCAGTCGGCGTATCGAAACGTGCCGACGAACCGAACCGCCCCACCCCCGCTCGTTGAGTAGCCGACGCAGTCGGCGTATCGAAACGTGCCGACGGACCAACACCGCCCTACCCCCGTTCGTTGAGTAGCCGACGCAGTCGGCGTATCGAAACGTGCCGACGGACCAACACCGCCCTACCCCCGTTCGTTGAGTAGCCGACGCAGTCGGCGTATCGAAACGTGCCGACGGACCAACACCGCCCTACCCCCGTTCGTTGAGTAGCCGACGAAGTCGGCGTATCGAAACGTGCCGACGAAGCCCACGTATCGAAACGTGCCTACGACGCAGTCCGGCCCAATGCCTCCTGCTCAGCTTGCCGCCGTGCCTTCCACTGCGCCTGTTTCTCGCGCAGGAGTTCGCGCAGGTCCGGGTCCTCCATCACGAGCCGCACCGTCTGGCAGTCGTGGGGGCCGTGGGCGCCGGGTACGCACAGCGAGCACGGGTCCCCCGGGCGCAGGGGGCACTGTGGGGTGGCGGCTCGGCTCATGCTTCGATGCTATGCGCGAGGTCCAAGTTCGGGCTCGGTCGGGTGCCCGGGCCGCGCGCGCTCGAGGGCGTCGAGTTGCTCGTCGATCTGCCGGCCTCGCTCGGCGATGCGCTGGACGAGCAGCCGAAATGCGAGGATCACGAGCACGAATCCCAGCCCGAGCGGGAGGGTCCACCACCATCCCCAGCCGAGCTGTTCGCCGAACACCGCGAGCACCACCGTCCCCACCATGAAGCAGACGATGAGCGCCACCAGCGTGACGCCTGCGCGACGCACGGGTCAGATGAGGTCGTGGACGACGATCGACTGCTCGCGGCCCGGACCGACGCCGATGCCGGAGATGCGGCAGCCGATCAGCTCCTCGAGGTGCTTCACGTAGGCCTGGCAGTTGGGGGGCAGCTCGTCGAAGGTGCGGCACTCGGAGATGTCCTCGTGCCAGCCGTCGACGTACTCGTAGATCGGCTTCGCATGGTGGACCTGCGACTGGGTCATCGGGTAGTGGTCGTGCCGCTGCCCGTCGATGTCGTAGGCGACGCAGACGGGGATCTTGTCCCAGCCGTTGAGGATGTCGAGCTTGGTGAGGAAGATGTCGGTGAACCCGTTGATCTTCACGGACTGTTCGACGAGCACGGCGTCGAACCAGCCGCAGCGACGCGGGCGGCCGGTCGTCGCGCCGTACTCGCCGCCCTTGCTGCGGAGAGTTTCGCCGTCGTCGTCGAACAGCTCGGTGGGGAACGGTCCTTCCCCGACGCGGGTGGTGTAGGCCTTGGCGATGCCGATGGTGCGGTCGATGCGGGTGGGGCCCACGCCGCCGCCGGTGGCTGCGCCGGCCGCGGTCGGGTTGGAGGAGGTGACGTAGGGGTAGGTGCCCTGGTCGACGTCGAGGTGGTGCGCCTGCGCGCCCTCGAACAGCACGACCTTTCCCTCGTCGAGCGCATCGTTGACGAAGCGGCCGGAGTCGACGATGTATGGCTTGATGAGCTCCGCGTGCGCGAGCAGGCACTCGACGATCTCCTCGGCCTCGATGGGGCGCCGGTTGTAGACCTTGACGAGCAGCTCGTTCTTCTGCGCGAGGGATGCTTCCACCTTCTCGCGCAGGATCTTCTCGTCGAGGAGGTCTTGGATGCGGATGCCGAGTCGGTTGATCTTGTCGGAGTAGCAGGGGCCGATGCCGCGGCCGGTGGTGCCGATGCGCCGCTTGCCGAGGAACCGCTCGGTGACCTTGTCGAGGACCTTGTGGTACTCGGTGATGACGTGCGCGTTGGCGGAGATGAGCGGGTGTTCGAACTGGACGCCGCGCTCCCGCAGCGTCGTCAGCTCACCTTGCATCACGTCGAGGTCGATCACCACGCCGTTGCCGAGCACGGTGACCGTGTCGGGGTTGAGGATGCCCGAGGGCAGCAGGTGCATGACGAATTTCTCGCCGCCGACGACGAGGGTGTGACCGGCATTGTTGCCACCGGAGTAGCGCACGCACAGGTCGACGCGGTCGCCGAGCTGGTCGACCGCCTTGCCCTTGCCTTCATCGCCCCACTGGGCACCTACGACCACAACGCTTGGCATGGCAAGCTCTCCAATCCAACGACAGACCCAGGAGTCTCACCTGGGCCGCGCTCCAGTCTACTGGAGCCGACGCGCGCGGCCTAGTCGTACGCGGACACGACGTGGTCGCTCCGGCGGGCCAGGGGCTTGACCGAGGGTTCCCCCAACGCCCGCACCTGGCATACTGCGCCACAACTGCGCTGACGGAGCTGGTCAGCAGCCCGTGGGCGCCTGGGAGTCGCGTGCGAACTCCAGCTTGGCCACCCCCGACAGATCCTGCGGCCGACGGTGAGCGGCCTCCGTCGCCGGCTGGGGCACTGCTGTGGCCGGCAGTGACCGAAGTCGCCGCCGGCTCGGCATCCAGCGTCGACCAACACGCTGTCAGCGCCACCGCACGGGCGCCACGTCGGTCCGTGTGCCGCCCTGCCTCGGATCCCGAGACGTCCGCGACGTTCATCCGTCGGCGATCCGACGAACGAACGGCCATTCATCCCCCGGGCGCACGGTGGAGTCGTAGTCTGAATCTGATCGTCCCTCGCGAAAGGAACTCCAATGAAGAAGCTCATCAACTCGCCCGACACCGTCATCGCCGACGCGTTGCGCGGCATCGAGGCTGCCCACCCCGAGGTGCGCGTCGACCACTCGAATCGGGTGATCTTCCGCCGTCAGCCGAAGGCCGACGGCAAGGTCGCGCTGATCTCCGGCGGCGGTTCCGGCCACGAGCCGCTGCACGGCGGATTCGTCGGGGAGGGCATGCTCGACGCGGCCTGCGTCGGCGAGATCTTCACCTCCCCCACCCCGGACCAGATGCTCGCCGCCACCGTCGAGGCCAACGTGGGCGGTGGCGTGCTGCACATCGTGAAGAACTACACCGGCGACGTCATGAACTTCGAGATGGGTGCGGAGTTGGCGGCGGCCGAGGGCATCGACGTGCGCACCGTCGTCATCGAGGACGACGTCGCCGTCCAGGACTCGCTCTACACGGCCGGGCGACGCGGCGTGGCGGGCACCGCCTTGTTGGAGAAGATCGTCGGCGCGGCCGCCGAAGAGGGCAGGTCCCTCGACGAGGTCGCCCAGCTCGCGCAGGCGGTGGCCGACAACGTGCGCTCGATGGGCATGGCGCTCACCTCCTGTGCCACGCCCGCCGCAGGCAAGCCCACCTTCGACCTGCCCGAGGACGAGATGGAGATCGGCATCGGCATCCACGGTGAGCCCGGCCGCCACCGCGAGAAGTTCACCGACGCGAAGGACATCGCCAGGCAGCTCGTCGAGCCGATCCTTGCCGACCTCGACTACGCAGATTCCGACGTGGTCCTGCTGGTCAACGGCATGGGCGGCACCCCCCTGATCGAGCTGTACGTGATGTTCGCCGAGGTCAAGGCCCTGTTGGACGCCGCCGGTGTCCGAGTCGCCCGCAGCCTCGTCGGCAACTACGTCACCTCTCTGGAGATGGCCGGCTGCTCGGTGACGCTCCTGCGCGCCGACGCCGAGATGCTGCGCCTCTACGACGCGCCCGTGGCGACTCCCGGCCTCACCTGGGGGGCCTGATGATCGGCACTGATTTGCTCCGCTCCTGGATGGGCCGCTTCGCCGAGCTCGTCGCCGAGCACGAGAAGGAACTCACCGAGCTCGACTCCGCCATCGGGGATGCCGACCACGGCGCCAACATGGTCCGCGGCACACGGGCCGTCGTCGACGCCTTCGCGGCGCACCCCGACGACGACATCCCGGCCCTCGCCAAGCAGGCTGGCATGGCGATGCTGTCGAAGGTGGGCGGCACGAGCGGACCGCTCTACGGCACCCTGTTCATGTCGTTCGGGAAGGCGCTCGCCGACGTCGAGGAGGTCGACGCGAAAGCGTTCGCCGAGGCGTTGCGCGCTGGCCTCAACGCGCTCGTGCTGCGCGGCCGCACCAACCTCGAGGACAAGACCATGGTCGACGCGCTCTCCCCCGCGCTCAACACCCTCACCGAGCGCATCCACGCGGGCGACGAGTTCGCTGCGGCGCTCGCGGCGGCGCGGCGGGCGGCCGAGCAGGGGCGCGACGACACCGTCGCCATGATCGCCCGCAAGGGGCGCGCCTCGTATCTGGGTGAGCGGTCGGTGGGTCACATGGATCCGGGGGCGGCGTCGTCGGCGCTGCTGGTGCGCGCGCTGGAGGAGGTGGCCTGATGGCGGTCGGCATCGTCGTCGTCTCCCATTCGGAGGCGCTCGCCCAATCCGCCGTGGACTTGGCATGGATCATGGTGCACGACGACCGCCCGCCGGTGGCGATCGCTGCCGGCCTGGCCGGCGGCGAGTTCGGCACGGATGCGACGGCGATCATGGAGGCCATCGAGACCGTCCGCGGTGAGGAGGGCGTCGTGGTCTTCGTCGACATGGGCTCCGCGGTGCTGAGCACGGAGACGGCCATCGACCTGCTCGACGCCGGCGACAGCGTGCGCATCGCCGCGGCGCCGTTCGTCGAGGGGCTCGTCGCCGGGCTCGTCCGGGCCGCGACGGGCGGAAGCCTGGCGGACGTCGTCGAGGCGGCCGAGGGCGCGATGGGCGCGAAGCTCGAGGCACTCGGGCTCGAGGCACAGCCGACGCCCCGCGACGTGGACCCGGGCGCCCCCTGCTCCGACGTGCAGCTCGTCAACGAGGTGGGCCTCCACGCCCGCCCTGCCGCTAGGCTCGCAGCGCTGGCCAGCAAGTTCGATGCCGAGGTGAAGATCAGCCTCGACGAGAAGGAGCCGGTCAATGCGAAGTCGACCATGCGCCTCATGGCGCTGGGCGCTGCGAAGGGCGACTGGCTCCACGTCGAGGCCGACGGGCCGCAGGCTGCCGAGGCGCTGGCCGCCGTCGCCGACTTCATCCGCTCCGGGATGGGCGACTGATCACGGCGTCCGCAGCACCGCCACCGGGTCCCGGGTGGCGGCGAACAGCGCCGGCGGCACGGCACTGATCGTCGCCGCCAGCACCGCCAGCACCGCCACGGCCCCGACGAAGTCCGTCGGCGGCACTGCCCCCAGCCGCCCGGTCACTCCGACGCCGACTGCCACGCCGAGCGCGACCCCGATCAGCGCGGGCAACAGCGTCCGGCATGTCACGATCGCGACGATCGTCGCACGCGTCGCGCCGAGGGCCCGCCGTCGGCCGAGATCCTTGCGGCGCACCAGCACGTCGGAGAGCACGACGATCCCAGTGAGCAGCGCGCCGCCACCGAGGACCCCGAGCATGAGGGTGCGCCCGAAGTTGCCGAAGTCACCCAGCACTTGTCGGCGCAATTCTGCGATTCCGACGGGGGATTCCACTTGGATCTCGCTGGGGTCCGGCGGCGCGATCAGCCCCAGTACCGCGCGTTGGGCCGAGGCCGCATGCCGGGAGTCGTCGATGATGACCGACAAGGTCAACGCGTCGGCGTCGCTGGCGTTGTAGGCGATGCCCGCGTCAAACTCCTCGAAGGGCGCCTTGGGCCGGAACGCTCCGACGATGGTCGCCTCCTGCGAGCCTTGCTGCGCCGCCTCGAGCGCCCAGCCGTACGGGTCTTGGAGACCGAGCTTGCGCATCCCTTCCTCGGAGACGATCCCCTCCCCCGGGCCCGGTGCTCGGCCCGCGGTGATCGTCGCGACGTCGTTGATGTCGCCGACGATCCCCCATGCCGGCACGCGTTCACCGCCGCGTCCGACGTGTCCGGCCACCATGTCGACGGTGAGGGTGATGCCGACGGCTCGCTCGGCCACCGACAGCGCCCCGGCCGCCCCGATGATCGACGGCGACAGCAGCCCTCTCGAGCGCAGGTCCGTCACCGTGAGCACGCGAGCGCCCGCGTCGTCGAGGCGCTGCGCCAGTTGCTGCTCGGCGGCTGCGGTGCGCCCGACCGTCGAGAGGGTGGCTGTCACCATCACTGCGACGAGCAGCGTCACCAACACCGACGGCACCTTGTTGGCCCACGTCGTGGCGAGGGCCTCGCGCCACAGCACCCACATTCTCACAGCGCCAGCACTCGTCGGCGTGTTCGAGCACGAACGGGTCCTGGGTGGCGATGACGACGGTACGGGTCCCGTCTGCGGCCGCAGACAGCGCGTCGAGCACCTCGGCGGCATTGGCACGGTCCAGGTTGCCGGTGGGTTCGTCCGCGAGCACGACGGCGGGGTCGGTCACCAGCGCGCGGCACACCGCGACGCGCTGCGCCTGCCCGCCGGACACCTCCCCTGGACGGTGGTCGGCGCGCTGGCCGACGCCCATGCGATCCATCAGCTCCCTCGCCCGCCGCTCGGCGCCCGCGGCCGCCAGCCTGCGTAGAGTGCAGGCTCGACGACGGAGTCGAGCACCTTCCGCGACGCGTCGAGCGCCGCGTCCTGGAAGACGAATCCGATGGCCTCTGCCCTCACCCGGCTGCGCTGGTGGTCAGGCTGGCGGGAGACCGCCACACCGTCGAGCACCACTTCGCCTGCACTGGGGGTGAGCATCAGCCCCAGCACGTACAGCAGGGTCGACTTGCCGCGTCCGGACGGACCGGTGACTGCCGTCATCGCCCCTTCGCGGAAGTCGTGACTGAGACCGCCGAACAGTTCCTCCCCACCGCGGCGGTACGCGAAGGACAGGTCCCTCACCCCGAGCATCTCAGCACTCCGACTGCGACGCCGTCGGCGAAGGCTGCGGCGCAGTCTGGGCGTCCTTCGGCGTCCCGAGCCCCACCCTGACCTTGTCGCCCACGGCCACGCCCTCGACGATCGCCAACCCCTGGCCCGAGCCGAGCACCTTCACGTCGACGCGCCCAGCCTCGGTCTCGACGTACGTCGTGCCGTCGCCGGCTGCCTGTACGGCCGCAGCAGGCACGCCCAGCCCCTTGATCTGCGGCACGACGATCACCTTCGACCGCAGTGTGGTCTCGGCATCCAGCGGCAGAGCGGCGCAGTCCTTGCCACACACCTCACCGCCGTCTGGCCCGCCCAGCACGAGGTCGACCCCCCGTGCTCGTTCTGGCGCGTCTCGATGATCCCCGCGGACCAGACGAACTTGTCGAACGTCACCTCGACGGTGGCCTCGGCAGGCACCTGCCGCGACTGCTCCTGGGACACCGCGACGACGAACTCCCGCTCCCCGGTGGGCGCCCGTATCGCTTCCTCGCCGCCGGAGACGACCTTTCCGGGGGCGATCGCCTCGCCAAGCGACACCTGTACCGGCAGCTTCGAGAACGCAACGAGCTCCCCGCGCGCCACGGTGCCGGTCTCAGCCCGCCCCTCGGCCTTCTGCCAGCGCTTCACCGCGGCCTCGGTGCCGGCCCCGAACTTGCCGGAGGGTTCGCCGTCGTAGTGGCCGAGCTTGACGAGCAATTCCTGCAGGGCGCGGACATCATCACCCGACGCGTCCCGCGCCAGGTCCCGCCAGATCGGTTGGGGCGCACGGGCACGTTGCCCACCCGGTACAGCTCGTCGGCAACGTCCTTCATGCCAGCCGATGCCTTCGTGACCACCCCCGACAGCCCGTTGTAGGCCACGGGCAGCGACGGCTGGCGCAGCGTCGTCGGGTAGGGCAGCGTGCGCCCGACCGCGGCGTTCACCACCTCAGCCCACACCGGCTGGGCGGCCTCTTGGCCCTCCTCCGCTGGCGGCGGCACGGTCGCACGACCCGCCCACCAACCGGCCCCACCCGCGAGCGCGATGGCGAGCAACGCCACCAGCCAACCAGTCCACCGACGCCGAGTCGCCACGACACCACCTCCTCTGATCACTGCACCGTCGCCAGATCGAAGAAGCCCTCCGGCTCCAACGGGCACATCTTCTCCAAACGATCCCCTCCGCGTTCGTCCTCGGGCACGTTGTCGTAGGGCCACCATCTGGGCGAGACATCCGCCCGGTAATCGGCTGCGAACTTCTCCAAGCTCGGAGGGGCATCGGGCGTCCACCCGTGTGCGCGCAAGCAGTCCGTCAACGGACCGGTCTGATACTCGTACAACGCCTTCAGTTGACACGCGTTGTAGAGCTGGTAGTACTTCGGCTCCAACGGGTACTGCGCATCACACTGGAACGAGGCAATATCATGCGCCTGCTGCTGGCCCTCCGGAATCGTGGTCACGTAGTCGTCGCCTTGGGACTCGTTGGGAAAGCCCGCCTCCTCCATGCAAGAGATCCACACGCGCAGGCTCTCCGCGCGGGTGACCTCACGAATCACGGGCAGCGGTGTCGGCGACGGACCGTCGCCGTGCCACTTGGGTGCCAACCACTGCTCGCGTGTCATGAACGGCTCATCGGCAGGCATCTGGACGTCGCTGTCGACGTCCGCAGGCGCGCCTGAAGCACCCGTTGACATTTGCGCGCTCGACGAGGCAGACGGCGTCGCAGCGCTGGACTCCTGCGACGCAGGCGCACATCCTGCAACGCACAACATCGTCACGACGCTGATTGCCCCGAACACGCATGACGGTCGCGGTGGCATGCGCCTCACGCCTTGCACCCAGCGCTCGACGCGGCAACCGCTGAGGAGACAGCACTACCAGCCAACCACGCGGAGACACCCAACGCGGCGCCAACGACACGACCAAACCTCATGGTCCAACCTCTCGCTTGAAACACCAGCACCGTCGCCGGCCTCAGTTGGGGTCCATCTTCTGGGAATGGGGGCGCAAGCACAAGCACTCCCCCCCCCACATTGTTATGCAATCGTGACCACCACTGCGGCCGCGCCAGCCGACTACGCTGGACATCATGACGAACACGCATCCCAACCTGCTGGCCTCCGACATACGGGTTGAACTCCCGGAAGACCCGGCCGTCGACGCCATCCGCGCCGCGGGCAAGGAGGGGTTCTTGGACGTCGTCGCGAAGTACCCGGAGTCATCGCTCGTCTGGGCGCTGCTCGCGGAAGCGTGCCTGCGCGACGAGTCACTCGCGTCGTCCATCACCGCCTACGCCTACGCCCGCACCGGCTATCACCGAGGACTCGACGCACTTCGCCGAAACGGCTGGAAGGGCTCCGGCCACGTGCCCTGGGAGCACACCCCCAACCGCGGTTTCCTCCGCGCCCTCTGGACGCTGAGCGTCGCCGCAGGCCGCATCGGCGAGACAGCGGAACAGGAGCGGTGCGCACAGTTCCTGCGCGACTCATCGGAGACCGCATTCGAGGCGCTCGCCCGGTGATCGTCAACGCACCCGACGTCGCACTCATCTTCGAAGGCGGCGGCATGCGCGCCGCGTACTCGTCAGGCGTCCTCAACGCGCTCATGGAGACAGAAGTGTTCACGGGTTGGGTCGGCGGCATCTCCGCCGGCTCAAGCTGCACCGCCAACTACCTCGTCCGCGACGCGGAGCGTGCCCGGAAGTCGTTCACCGACTTCGCCAGCGAGGACCAGTTCGGCGGCCTTTCCCACTGGCTACGCGGCAAGGGCCTCTTCAACGCGGAGTGGATCTACGAACACACCAGCGGCCCCGAGGAGCCCCTCCCGTTCGACTACCAGCGCTTCGTCGACAACCCCACCCGCTTCGCGATCGGCGCCGTGCGCTGCACCGACGGCAAGATGATCTACTGGGACCGCTCCGACATCGGCTCGATGCTCGACCTGATGCGACGCGTGCGGGCATCGTCGACGATGCCCCTGCTGATGCCTTGGACCAGCATCGACGGCGTCGACCACTGCGACGGCGCGCTCGGCCCGACGGGCGGGTTCGCGCTCGACGCGGCCCGCGCCGCGGGATACCGGCGGTTCATCGTCGTGATGACGCGTACGCGCGACTACGTCAAACGTCCACAGCGTGCGTCCAGGGCCATGCGTGCGGCGCTCCGCCGCTACCCTGCCGTCGCCGACGGACTCATGGCACGCCCAGCCAACTACAACCGCACTCGTGAGGAGCTCCTCGACCTCGAGCGCGACGGCGACGCCTACCTCATCGCGCCCGAGCGGATGCCGGTAACCAATCAGGAACGCAACGTCACGAAGCTGGCCCGCGTCTACGAGCAGGGGCTCGAGCAGGGCAGGCGCGAAGCGGCGGCGCTGCGGGCCTTCGCCGGGCTCTGACTCACAGCAGTTCCAGCAACGCCGGGCTGGCCAGCGCCGCGACCGCCCCCCGCGCCGACGTCGCGTCTTGGGCTGCGCGCGCCGCGTCGGCCATGGCCCGGCACGTGTCGAGCGAATGCTCGCGGAGGGCGTGACGCACCATCGCCACCCGCGACGGCGCCATCGACAGACTCGTCACCCCCAGCCCCGTCAGGACCAGCGCCATGAGCGGATCGCCTGCCGACTCGCCGCAGACGCCGATCGGCGTGCCCCGGCTGGCCGCCCCCTCGCAGGCATGGGCCACGAGGTCGAGCACCGCCGGCTGGAACGGGTCGAGGAGGTCGGACAAGTCGCCGAGCATGCGGTCCGCAGCCATCGTGTACTGCGCCAAGTCGTTCGTGCCGAGGCTTGCGAAGTCGGCGTGGGCAAACAGGTCGTGGGCGCGCAGCGCCAGCGCCGGCACTTCGATCATCACCCCCGCCTGCTGCAGGCCGACGGCGTGGGCGGCGTCGACGAAGTCCCTCGCCTCCGCGGGGGTCGCCACCATCGGCGCCATGACCTTCACGAGCGCGCCGCAGTTGCGGCTGGCGATCGACAACGCCTCGAGCTGATCGGCGAGCAGCGCAGGAATGCGTACTCCGAGCCGGTATCCGCGACGACCGAGCGCAGGATTGGGCTCCTCGCCGAGGTTCGCGAACGCCAAGGGTTTGTCGGCTCCCGCGTCGAGGGTGCGCACCGTGACGGGGCGTCCCTCGAAGTGCGCAAACACCTCCTCGTACAGCGCCACCTGCTCGTCGACGCTCGGTGCATGCTGGGCGGACAGGAACACCACCTCGGTGCGGAACAGGCCCACGCCCTCCACTTCGACGCCCACCGGCAGATCGGAGACGTCACCGATGTTGGCGAGCAACGCCACCGGGTGCCCGCAGGCGGTGCGTCCCGGGCCAGACAGCGTCGCCACGTGGGCCCGCAGGGCGGCCCTGCGCTGCAGCGCCTCGACGGTGTCCGACGTCGGCCAGACGGTGACCCGGCCCGACTCGCCGTCGAGGGCCAACAGCGTGCCTGCGGCCAGGTCGAGGGCGCCGTCGACGCGCACTGCCGCGGGAATGCCGCGTTGCGCGGCCAGGATCGCGGTGTGGCTCGTGCGCCCGCCGTCGGCCGTCACAATGCCCAACACGAGCGCAGGGTCCAACAGTGCAGTCTCGGCGGGCGCCAAATCTCGCGCGACGACGATCGACGGCTCCGTCAGCTCCGGCACCCCCGGCAGCGGTCGTCCCAGCAGGATCGCCTCGGCGCGTGCCGACACGTCGCGCACATCCGAGACACGTTCGGCGAAGTAGCCGCCCAGCGCCAGGAGCTGGTCGATGAACACCTCGAACGCCTGGTGCAGGGCGCGAGCCGGCCCGAAGCCCTTCGCGAGCTGCTCGTCGACACCCTCGACGAGACCCGGGTCCCGGGCCATCCCCGCGGCCATGAGCACCATTTCCGCGGCATCCCCCTCCAGCCGCGCGGCCCGCTCCTCCAGGCCGCGGGCCGCCGCGTCGAGCGCCGCGACGATGCTAGCCTTGGCCGCCGCGGGGTCCTCCGGCCGGGGCTCGTCGGGCAGCGGCTCCGGTGGGACGACCAGCGCCACCGGCCCGACCGCGCCCCCAGCGCTCACCCCGATGCCCTGCAATACTCGCTCACTTGGCGTCATGATCCACCTCCAAGAATGCGACGAGCTCGTCGAGGGCGCCGGTGGCTCCTTCGGCTTCGCTCGACAGCTCCGCCTGCTCGCCATGCTTCAGTCCGAGCGACATGACGCCTAGGAGGGACGCGGCGTTGACGGCCTTCGAACCGGGACGTCCGATGGTGATGGGAATTCCGTGTCGCTTGACCTCCGCGACGAACAGCGCGGCCGGTCGAGCGTGCAGCCCCACGGCGGAGGCGATGGTGACGATCCGAGTTTCCATGACGATCCTTGTCCGTTCAGTCGCTGAGAGGGGTGGAGAGATCAGGGGTGGTGGTGGAGTGCACGACGATCGGCGCAATGTCATCGGGGCCGGGGACGGCGCTGCCGGGCAGCGAGACGCTCGCGGCTCCCCACGCCACACCCTGTGCCAGCGCCAGTTCGGGGGTTGCTCCCTCGTCGAGCGCGGCGAGCACTCCTGCGAGGAGGCAGTCGCCAGCACCGACCGTCGACCGGGGCCGCACCGCCCGCGCCGCGGCGAAGGCGAGGGTGTCGTCGGAGACCCACAGGGCCCCGTCGGCGCCCAGCGATGCCACGACCACCCCGACGCCAGCGTCGACGAGCGTGCGCGCGGCGTCGACGACGTCCCCGAGGCGCGGCAGCGGGGTGCCGACGAGTTCGGCGAGCTCCTGCACGTTGGGTTTGATGAGGCTGGGGCCGGCCGCGACCGCGCGAGCGAACGGGATGCCGGAGGTGTCGACGACGCACCGCCCGCGGTAGCGTCGCACCAGTTCGGCGAACAACTCCGGGTCCGCGCCGGCAGGCAGGCTCCCGCACAGCGCGACGTGCGACGCTTCGTCGTCGATGGCGGCGACGAATGCTTCGAGCACTCCGGGGGGCAGGCTCGGCCCGGGCTCGTTGACCTTCGTCGTGCGGCCGCCCTCGTCGACGATGGCGACGTTCGTGCGGGTGGCGCCGTCGACGGGCACCACCCTGTGCGCCACCCGTTCGCGGGTGAGGGCCCTGGACACCCATTCGCCGTCGTCGCCCCCGAGCGGGAGCACGGCCATCGCCTCGGCGCCGTTGCGCACCAGCGCGCGCGCCACGTTGACGCCCTTGCCTCCCGGATCGGTGCGCGTCGCACTCGCGCGGTGCACGGCCCCGGGGACCAGCTTGGTGACGCTGATCGTCCGATCGACGCTCGGATTCGGAGTGACGGTGACGATCATGCCCTCGCCACCTCGATGCCCTGCCTTTCGAGCTCTTCGACCGTTTCATCGTCGAGGCCTTGGTCGGTGATGAGCATCGCCATCTCCTCCAACCGCGCAAACCGTTGAAACTGGCTCCGCCCGGCCTTCAACGATTCTGCGAGAACGATGGGGCGACGCGCGCAGGCCACCATCGCTCGCTTGACGTCAGCTTCGGCGAGGTCGGGTGTGGTCAGTCCTCGCTCGACTGAGAATCCGTTGGTGCCGAGGAATGCAACGTCCACCCGCGTGTCGGCCAGGGCGTTGAGCGCCCAACTGCCCACTGCGGCGCCAGTGACTTCCCGGACCGTGCCACCGAGCAGGTGCAAGTGCAGATCCTGACGGTTGGCCAGGATGGCGGCGATCGCCACCGAATTCGTGACGACCCCCAAGTCGAGACCGGCGGGGAGCAGCTTGGCCAAGGCCATCGTGGTGCTCCCCGAGTCCAGCAGGATCGTGCCGTGGCTGGGCAGTTCCTCCACGGCACGCTGGGCGATACGCGTTTTCTCCGTCTCCCCGCGCTGAAGACGGTCAAGGATGCTGGGTTCCCGCTCCCCAGGTGTGACCGGCAGGGCCCCGCCGTGGACACGCCGCACAAGACCGTGCTGCTCGAGCACCGTCAGGTCTCGGCGGACGGTCTCCGGCGTCACCCCGAGCCGATCCGAGAGCGTGGCAACGTCGACCCTTCCCCGCTCGATCGCCTCACGGAGGATCTCGCTTTGCCGCTGGGCCGCATACAGGGTGCGCGGCACCGGATCGTTGCTCATCTGATTACGCCTTCCGACCTCAGGGTTCAACCGTGACCTTGATGGCCCGGCCGCTTTCCACGATGCCGAAGACGTCCATGACGTCCTTGAGCGGCACAGTGCACGTGATGAGGTCCTTGACGGGCACTTCACCGCTCGCGATGTACGCCAACGCCCGGCGGTTGTGCTCGGGGGCCGACCCGTTGGCGCCGTGAATGTGGAGCTGCCGATAGTGCACCAGATTGGAGTCGAGGGTGATCGTCGGGTCCGTCTTGGGCAGGCCCCCGAAGAAGCTGATCCTGCCATTGCGGGCAGCCATTGCCACGGCCTGCTCCTGAGTCACGTTGGCAGGAGTCGCGGTGATGACGACGTCCGCGCCGCGGCCATCCGTGAGCCGCATGATCTCGTCCACGACGTCCACCTCGGATGCATTGACGACGACGTCCGGGTTGACTGCCTGTGCCGACATCGCGAGCCGGTCCGCGTTGATGTCGACCATGATGATCCGTCCGGCCTTGTGAACACCGCGCGCGATGCGCACGTGCATGCACCCGATCGGGCCAGCGCCGAAGACGACGACGGTGTCCCCCTCCTCGATGCCGAGCTGCTCCTGGGCATTGATGGCGCACGCAAACGGCTCGGCAGCAGAGGCCTCGGCGAAGCCCACACCATCGGGGATGCGGTTCAAACCATCGACTTTCAGCACCTGCGAGGGCACGATCATGTATTCGGCGAACCCACCGTCATACTGGTAACCCACCGAGGTTTGCCGCTGGCAGACGGCCATCCAGCCCTTGCGGCACTCATGGCACTCCCCGCAAGGTACTGCCGCGATCACCTGGACGCGATCGCCCGGCTGCCAATCGCCGACGACATCACGGCCAACCTCTACGATCTCCCCGGCGACCTCGTGTCCCATGATGCGCGGCGGAGTGAGGTTGACATGCCCGTTCTTGCGGATCTTCACATCGGTACCGCAGGTCGAGCAGTTGCGAACGCGGATCTTGACCTCATCCGGGCCGCATTCGGGTTCGGGGACGTCCTCGAGTCGGAGGTCTCCGGGTGCGTAGAAACGAAGTGCCAGCATGACTTCTCCTGATGCTAGTTGACGGCGCCGAGGAGTCGGAGGACAGCCTCGGGATCGTTGGTGGTGCGGAGTGTTTCGGCGGCCTCGGGGTCCATGAGTACCTCGGCCAAGGATGCGAGGATGTCGACGTGCTCGTCGGTGCGGCTCGCGATGGGAATGCAGACGTGCACGATGTTCCCGTCCCAGTCCACCCCTTCGGGGAACTGGAGGAAGCCCAGCTTCGCGGCAATGATCTCATCGCGGGATTCGTTGGTGCCGTGCGGGATGGCGACTCCCTCTCCCATATAGGTGCTCACTTGAAGCTCACGATCGAACATCGCATCCGCGTAGGCCTGCGTGGCGGCCCCTGCGGCCACCAGCAGGGCTCCGCATTGCCGGAGGGCGTCGGACTTGTCACTTGCGCTGAGGCCCAGGCGAATCTCGCCGAGCCCGAGGATCTCACTCAATGGTCTCTCCGTTCTTGATGGCGTTCTCGACCCGAACGAATGCCGGGTCTCCGAGGAATTGTTCGAAGGTGACGACGACGGCTTCCGGCGCAACAGCCCGAGCGCGGTCCGCGAGTCCGGACTGGCACATGATGAGCTCGGCGTCGGCGGGCACTTCATTGATGGGACTGTGTACCACCTCGACGCCGTAGGGGGCGAGCTTCTTGCGCAAGGCACCGGCGACCATCACGCTCGAGCCCATGCCCGCATCACAGGCGATGGTGAGCCGGTGCACGTCGCGGCCATTGATGGAGCGTGCCACAGCCGCGGATCCATGCTTGGCCGCAACAGGCGCCTCAACCTGCGGCGCGTCGACGGGGACCGTCGGGGCCGGCGCGTCGTCGGTCTGCTTGTGCCCAATCGTCAGCAACGGCACCGAGACGAGGAAACTCACAGCGGTGGCAGTCGCCACGCTCAGGAGCATCGCGCCATAGCCGTCGCGCGGGGTCACTGCGAAGTACGCAAGGATGCTCCCGGGGGATGCGGGGCCTACAAGGCCGGCGTTGAGGAATCCACCCACGAGCAACCCGCCGGCGCCGCCTGCCATGGCCGCGAGGATGAGCTGCGGACGGGCAAGGACGTAGGGGAAGTAGATTTCATGGATGCCGCCCAGGAAGTGGATAATTATCGCGCCGGGGGCGGTGGCGCGCAGGGCTTGGGTGCCGAAGAACCACGTCGCCAGAAGGATGCCGAGGCCGGGGCCGGGGTTGGACTCCACCATGAACAGGATGGAACGACCGATCTGCTCGGCCTCGGTGGCGCCCAGCGGCGAAAGCACACCGTGGTTGATGGCGTTGTTGAGGAAGAGCACCTTCGCAGGCTCGACGACGATCGAGGCGAGCGGGAGTAGATGGAGATTCACGAGCCATTCGACTCCCCTGCCAAGCAGGCTGACGAGGAACTCGACGACCGGGCCCATCGCGAGGCGCCCGACGATCGCCAGCAGCATGCCGATGATGCCGAGTGAGAAGTTGTCGACGAGCATCTCGAAGCCAGCGCGGATCTTGCCCTCGATGGCCTTGTCGAAGGCCTTGAGCACCCACGCGGCCAGCGGGCCCATGATCATTGCTCCCAGGAACATCGGGATGTCGGCACTCATCACGACGCCCATGGTCGCGATCGCGCCGATGACGGCGCCGCGCTGGCCGTGGACCATGCGGCCACCCGTGTAGCCGATGAGGATGGGCAGCAGGAAGCGGATGGTGGGGCTGACCATTTCGGCCAGAGCCGCGTTGGGGAGCCAGCCATCGGGGATGAACAGCGCTGTGAGCAGGCCCCAGGCGATGAAGGCGCCGATGTTGGGCATGATCATGCCTGCGAGTTGGCCGCCGAAGCGCTGGATTCGGGCTCGGGCACCGTTGCCCGAGAGGTTCTTGTTCACCGTTGCATCAGGGAGCGACATCGCGCCCTCCTTTCCGACGACTGCGTCTGATGATGAGTTGGGAGTTGTGTCCGTTGGCCCTGGATTGGGTCCGTTGTCATCAGACTAGCCCCCAAAACAAACAAAAGCAAGAGTAAACAAAGATTTGTTTTGGTTTGTTTATGTGGGGTGGGCGGCTGCGCTCCGTCCGGCGACTAGGGTGGCGTCATGTCGGAGACCCCGCGCGCCGAGTCCGTCCTCGATCACGCATGGCTGCTGCTGCCGCACCTCTATACCCGCGACATGCGTGCGCTGCCCGTCCTCGACGCCCGCTCGCGCCTCGTCGGATCGGTTTCCTCCTTCGGCGCCGAGCTCGGCCCGACGCTTGAGCGCCGCCCCGCGGTCATCACCCTGAGCGACGCCACCGGTGACGTCCTGCGCGTGTGCGACCCGCCTCGACGCGGCATGCCCCTGGGCTGTTTCTGGGGCGACGGCTCCCCGCTGGCCTACCTCACGCCTCGCTCCGGCATCGGCAACTGGTCTGCGACGGGAAGCCTCGCCGACGGCACCAGCTTCGCCGTCGCAGGCACCCGGCAGGCGGTGACGTTCAAGTGGAATGGCACCCAGATCGCCCGCGGCGACCACCGGCAGCCGGGGGCCTCGCCGTCGGGACTGCTCGCGTCGGCCGTCGACATCGACCCTCGGGCGCCCGCCCATCACCGCGCGGCCATCGTCGCGGGCTTCCTCGCACTGCAGCGCCAGTGGGCCTATGAACGAGAGAGCGCCCAGCAACCCAACTGGTGGCTCATGTGGTCCTTGCTCGACTGAGTGCGGCCCCGACGGCCGACGGCCTAGGCTGGAGCCATGATTTTCATCGTCGTGAAGTATCAAGTGAAGCCTGAAGCCGCCGAGCAGTGGATGGACGCCGTCGCGCCCTTCACCGAAGCCACCCGCGCGGAGCCGGGCAACCTGTGGTTCGAGTGGTCGCGCAGCGTCGAGGACCCCAACGAGTTCGTCCTCGTCGAGGCCTTCAAGGACGACGCCGGCGCCGCGCACGTCTCCTCGCCGCACTTCCAGGCCGGTCTCGACGCCATGCGCCCCCTGTTGGCGGCCACCCCGAAGATCGTCTCGCGCATGATCCAGGGCGAGGGCTGGGACGACATGGGCGAGCTCAAGATCGACTGACGCCTCGTCGTCGCTTGGGTGGAGGATGTGCCACCGTCGACGGTGTGAGATCCTCCACCCCACGCATCGCGAGGCCCCCGACGAACGCCCTCGGCCCCGCTACGACATGCGTCGCGCCCACGCCTGTGGGCAAGCCCCGCTCGCACGGTTTCCGCAAGGGTGCCCGTCGCGCGTACACTCGCTCCGGCCCAATAGTGAGGAGCGCCCCATGCCAATCCGTGACGACCTGCGCAACGTCGCCATCATCGCCCACGTCGACCACGGCAAGACCACGCTGGTGGATTCGATGCTGTGGCAGTCGGGGGCGTTCCGCGAGGGCGCCGACGTCGACACACGCGTCATGGATTCGATGGACCTCGAGCGAGAAAAGGGCATCACGATCCTCGCGAAGAACACCGCGGTCCATCACCGCCGCCCCGACGGTCGCGAGGCGGTCATCAACATCATCGACACCCCTGGGCACGCCGATTTCGGTGGCGAGGTCGAGCGCGGGCTCGAGATGGTCGACGGCGTCCTCCTGCTCGTCGACGCCTCCGAGGGGCCCCTGCCGCAGACCCGCTTCGTGTTGCGCAAGGCGCTGGCGAAGAAGCTGCCGATCATCGTCGTGGTCAACAAGGTCGACCGCTCCGATGCGCGCATCAGTGCCGTCGTCGAGGAGACCTACGACCTGTTCATGGACCTCATCGACGACGACGCCGCCGACGTGCTCGACTTCCCCATCGTCTATGCCTCCGCGAAGGCCGGCCGCGCGTCGCTGACGCAACCCGCCGACGGCGCCATGCCTGATTCGGACACCCTAGAGCCGCTGTTCGACACGCTCTTCGAGCACATCCCGGCCCCCAGCTATGAGAAGGGCGCGACGCTGCAGGCGCACGTCACGAACCTCGACGCGTCCCCCTACCTCGGCCGCCTCGCGCTGCTGCGCATCGTGGGCGGCGAGCTGCGTCGAGGGCAGCAGGTGGCCTGGTGCCGCGCCGACGGAACCGTCGAGACGGTGAAGCTCACCGAGCTGCTGAAGACGGAGGCCCTCGAGCGCAAGCCCGCGGAGAAGGCCGGGCCGGGCGACATCGTCGCCATCGCGGGCATCCCGGACATCATGATCGGCGAGACGATCTCCGATCCCGAGGATCCCAAGCCGCTGCCGCTGATCCACGTCGACGAACCGTCGATCTCCATGACGATCGGCATCAACACCTCGCCGCTGGCGGGCAAGTCGGGCAAGAACCTTACCGCCCGGCTCCTCAAGGCGCGTCTCGACCAGGAGCTGATCGGCAACGTCTCCATCCGCGTCAACCCCACCGAGCGCCCCGACACGTGGGAGGTGCAGGGCCGCGGCGAGCTCCAGCTCGCGATTCTCGTCGAGATGATGCGCCGCGAATCCTTCGAGCTGACCGTCGGCAAGCCGCAGGTGGTCACCAAGACCATCGACGGGAAGCTGCACGAGCCGATCGAGCGGCTCACCGTCGACATCCCGGAGGAGTTCCTCGGCACCGTCACGCAGCTCATGGGGCTCCGCCGCGGCCGCATGGAGACGATGGTCAACCACGGCACCGGCTGGGTGCGGCTCGAGTTCATCGTCCCTGCTCGCGGCCTGATCGGCTTCCGCACGGAGTTCCTCACCGAAACGCGGGGCACCGGCATCATGAACCACGTCGCCGAGGGGTACGAGCCCTGGCACGGCGACTTCCGCACCCGACCGACGGGCTCGCTCGTCGCCGACCGCACCGGCGTCGTCACCTCCTACGCACTGTTCAACCTGCAGGAGCGCGGCACCATGTTTGTCGGCCCCGGAGCGGAGGTCTACGAGGGCATGGTCGTCGGCGAGAACCCCCGCCCCGACGACATGGACGTCAACCCCACCAAGGAGAAGAAGCTCACCAACGTGCGTTCCTCCACCGCCGACGAGCTCGAGCGCCTCATCCCGCCGAAGGTCATGAGCATGGAGCAGGCCCTCGAGTTCTGCGCCGGCGACGAGTGCCTCGAGGTGACGCCGGCCGTCGTACGCATCCGTAAGGTGCACCTGAGCGCGAACGAGCGGTCCAAGATCCGCAACCGTGCAAAGAAGGCCTGACCAGCACGCCGACGCCGCTCAACCGACGAGGTCCTGCAGCTCCCGCTCGAGGTTCGCCCGGGCGGGAGCTTCCCATTGCGCGCGGCCGTGCCGGGTGTGGAACAGGTGGTCCACGCCGAGCAGCCGACGGAGCACCGCGGCTCGGCCGAGGCGCCACTGCTCATCGCTGACGTGTGGGAGCTCGGCACGGATGGCCAGCGTGTTGCGCTCGTAGTCGGGCCACGGGAGTGCGAGGGCGGCGAGGTCGGCGTCGACGATGCGCGCGCCGACGTCGTCGCCCCGGGCCGGGCGGTGCGCGATGGTGAGGAGGATCAGCCGCTCCACTTCGCGCATCTCGGGCAGTGTGAGGTGCTCCGAGAGCAACCGACGGGCCACCTCGGCGGAGGCGCGCTCGTCGTCGGGGGTGGTGTTGGTGTGGACGGCGTCGTGGCACCAGAACGCGATCCGCTCGAGGTCGGTGGCGCCGAGCTGGTCGAGCACAGCGAGCCCGTCGACGAGGTGGCGTTCGCCGTGGTAGTGGCGGTGCGGTTCGCGCCAGCGGCCGAGGAGGTCGTCGCGGACGTCGTCGGGCAGGTAGTTCACCACAAGCGGATCACCCCGAGCGCGACCCCGGCGAACCCCGCCGCCCACAGCATGCTGGCGAACGTGCCGATGATGAAGAGCTCTCCAAGGCGCGGATCGTCACCGTTACGCAGCTCCGGATAGCGGCCAAGGCCCTTCACCCCAAGGATGAACGCCAGCCCTGCCGGGAAGCCCGCAACGAGGCAAACGTACGTACCCACACGCTCAAGCACGCCGATCCAGCGGCCGCCGGGCAACTTCGTGCCCGCATCGAGCAGCGTCGGCTCACTAGACGGACGCGGCGGATCAATGCGGCGCAAGAAAGCACGGATCACAGGGTTACCGAGCACAGCCAACACACCACACACAGCGATGACAAGGCCTTTGAACGCGACCTCCACAAACCCCTCCCCAGCGGATTAAGGTATCATCTTCATATGGCGGATATTCAGGTATTTCCTTCATGTGTGGCGCTGCTCGGCGACCTCGTCAGCTCGCGCAGCGGCGACCGAGCACAGTCCCACGAAGCGGTACTCGCCGCCATCGAGGAAACCAACGCCAACGTACCGCAACTCGACGCCCTGCGCGTGACCGTGGGCGACGAACTGCAGGGCGTCTATGCCTCCCTCGGCGACGCCTTCCGCGCAAGCCTCGAGCTCCGCAACCGACTGGCGGGCACCGTCGACGTCCGCTTCGGCTTCGGCGGCGGCAAAGTCCGAATCCTCGACGAGGCCCGCGGCATCCAAGACGGCCCCGCCTGGTCACTGGCTCGGGAGGCGATCGACGCCGCCAAGGCACTCGCAGCCGAGCCCGGCCGGCAAGGGCTCAGAACAGCGGTGCGCGACGGACGCGACGTCGCGAACCCCCTCACCGAACCCCTATCGCAGCTCATCGACACACACCTCGGCCGGCTCAGAGCCAGGCCGCGAGCAACATTCACGGCACTCTGGGACGGGCTCGACAACCAGACCACTGCGCACCTACTCGGCATCACACCGTCAGCCAATTCCCAACGCGTGACAGGCAACCAGCTCCGCTCACTCCTGACGGCAGCGAGAGCGCTGGCCGCCTTGCCGTAGGCGCCGGAGGCACCACGCGGCGCACCCGGCCACAGGCCCCAGCAGGCGTCGCCCGACGCGGGCGGAACGCCGACGAACGGCTACGGCACGCGAAGGATCCGGGCCGGGTCCAACCGGGCCGCGCGGATCGCAGGAGGGACGGCCGCCACCGCGCAGGCGAGCACCACCAGCGCGGCCACGGCGACGACGAACGCCGCCCCAGGCACCCGGCCAGTGAGCCGCCACACGACGACAAGCCCGAGTCCGATGCCCAGCGTCGCCCCGAGGGTGCCGCTGAGCGCCGCGTTGACGATGACCTGCGCCGCAATCAGCGACCGCGATGCGCCGAGAGTACGTCGTCGGCCGATGTCCTTGGCGATCGCCTGGACGCGCCCGAACCACACGGCCGCCACGAGCACACACGTGATCGCCAGCACTCCGAGCAATGTTTGCCTTGCCTGCGCCGCGAGACGGTCCACGACGTCGGCTCCCACGTTCGCGAGCTCCTGCGAATCCTGCACGGTGAGCTGGGAGCGATCCGCGGCACGCACCGACGAGAGCGCCGCTTCCCGGACCGCCCCGATGCGGCTCACGTCGTCCACCGACAGTTGGATGCGCAAGAGCCCCTGACTGTGGTCATCGTTGGCGAAGATGAGCGCGGTGTCCCCGAGGCCCGGCAATGGGGCAGCAGCCTCGAAGGTGCCGACGACGGTAGCATCCACGCGACCGCCGGCGATGGCCCCGAACGGCCCGGCCAGGTGCAGCGGTTCGAGGTGCGCGGCGGTCACGAGCGCGTCGCCGCCCCGGGGCTCTCGCGTGGCGTGCACGGTGATCGACGGCGGCAGCGACCCATGGATGAGCCGGGCGGGCACCGTCGTGGCCCACGGGGCGTGGACGTTGTGGACGTCGACGGCGGCCGACACCCCGAACGCCCACTCGACCCCATCGAGGCTCGCGAGGGCAGCGACGCTGTCGGGGTGGAGACCGGCCCCGCCGGAGGCGTCGGTGATGGTGATGAGCCGCCCTTCGGGAGAGTTGATGCGCTCCAGCGCGCCGAGCTGCGTGGCCATGCCCTGACCGGTCGTGGCGAACACCGTGAGCACCCCCGCGCACACGACGACGACGGCGACCAGTGTGGGCACGATCGGGTGGCGGAGCTGATGCCATGCGTCGCGCCAGAAGCCACGCAGTGTCGGCCGGCTCATCGCGTCGGCCCCGGCTGTTCGAGGCGCAGCACGTCGGCGCCGACGGGCGGGGACGTCTCGTGCGTGGCGACGATCACCGTCGCGCCCTGCGCGGCCGCGTCGGCCAGCGCCTCCCACACCACCAATGCGCTAGCGGCGTCGAGGTTGCCGGTGGGCTCGTCGGCGAGGATCAGCGCCGGCCGCTTGATGAGCGCCCTGCACAGGGCGATCCGCTGTGCCTGGCCACCGGAGATCTCTGCGGGGCGATGCCCGGCACGATGCCGGACGCCGAAGCGGTCGAGGAGGGCCAGCGCAGCTTGCTCGTCGCGCGGCTGACCAGCGAGCCACTGGGCCTCGAGGACGTTCTCGAGCGCGGAGCGCGACAAGTCGAGGAGCGCATCCTGGAACACGAAGCCGAGGTGCTCCGACCGCAACGCGGCACGGTCCCCGTCCGACAACAGCGACGCGGACTCGCCACCCCAGCGGACGAGCCCCGATGCGGGCCGCAGCATGAGCCCCAGCGCATACAGGAGGGTGGACTTGCCGCAGCCGGACGGGCCCGTGAGCAACGTCAAGGTGCCGACGGCGAACTCGCAGGTCAGGTCGTCGATCACCGCCGGCGAATCGGCTCGATAGGCGAGCCGCAGCGATTCGACGCCCACGTCGAGCCCCGGCAGCCCCGAATCGACGCTGGTCATCGTCGCGTGGCCTCGAGGAGGACTCGCTGCCCGGGCTCGACCTCGTCGACGATGACCATCCCCTCCGATGCCGCCAACACGTTGACGACGACGACTTGGCCGTCCTCGAGGGTGACCGCCTGGCTGCCGTCGGGCTGGGTGTGCACTGCCGCGTCGGGCAGCAGCGTCCCCGTCGTCTCCGGCACGACGACCACCTGCCCCGCCAGCACGTTCGACCCGCCCGGGGCGACGAGGTCTGCGCAGTCGTCGCCCTCGCACACCGGCCCTCCGTCCCTGCCGGACAGCGTGGCCAACACTGTGGTGGACTCCGGCACGGGTTCGACCGTCTGCACTTCAAACACGCGGCGCTGGTCACCGATGGCGACTTCCACGATTGCGCCCACGGGGACGAGTGGGACGTGCTCGGGCCCGACTTGCAGTGTGAGCGTCGGCTGGGCCTGCGGCACCGCAAGCAGCGCCTGGCCCGGAGCGATCTTTGCGCCGACGGTGACCTCATCTGCCGGGACGACCGTCGCCGGGAGCCGGGGAAGGAAGACGACGTCGCCAGCACCGACCGTCCCGGACTGCTCGATACCCAGCTTCCCCTGCCAGCGTCGAACCGCAGCTTCCAGCGCGGCATCGTACTTGCCAGCGGCCGCCACGTCGGCCCCCTCGGAGCGCAACAGTCGTCGGAGCTGGTCCACGTCGGCGCCGGCCGAACCCGGTGCGAGATCACGAAACATCGGCACCGTACCCTCGGCGACGACGACCGGCCGTAGATCGACCGTGAGCGCGGTGTCCCCGGCCTCCAGCGTCGTGCCCGCGGCCAGCTCGAGTTGCGTGATGGTCCCAGCGCCGGAAGCGGGGATCGTCGAAGTGGGCCACTGCGCATTGACGGCGTAGGCCAGACGCTGACCGAGGCTCCCCTCGCGGGCCGCGACGGCCGTCGTGAGGGGAGCCTCCGTCTGCACACTCGGCGGGGTCGACGCGCTACGGCCCGCCCAGTAGCCCACACCCAGTGCCGCGGCCGCACTCAGGGCCCAGACGACGGTCACGACCGCGCGGCGACGACTCGAGGTTGCCTTGGTCATTTGCCCGTGAGTTCCCGACCGAGCTTCTCGGCTTCATTGGGCGAAGGCTGAGGGCACAAGTGATCCGCCTCCTCCGCGCCCACGCCCGAGCGCAGGATCTCGACGAGCGGAAACCAACTGTCTGCGCCGTAGGTCTCGACCCACACCTGCCGCGAGGGCGCCTCGGGCACCTGGTAGCCCGCTCCCCGCAGACACTCCGCCTGACGCTGGTACAGCTCATACATCCCGACGAGGAACGACTCGCTGACCGGAGGCCCTTCGGGCGCGGGGCCCACCTTGGCCACACACTGCGCGTCGAGCCCTTCGATCTGAGAGCGACCCGGCACGACGGGATCCAAGATGGAGTTGTCATGCGGTTGGATGCGGGCGGACCCGCCGGCCGCGCGAACGCAATCGACGTAGCGCGGAGCCCAATCTTGGTAGAGCGCGTCGTAGTCGTCGTAGCTGGACGCGACGGCGGCCTGCGGCGCCGAAACCTCCTCGGCCCCACAGCCGGCCAACAGCGTGACAGCGCACAACACGGCCCCGCCCCACGCTCCGGCGCGCCACCGACGTCGACGGCCGGGACGTGATGCACCGTGTGCCACGTCCGTCTCCTCCCATGCTCGATGGTGTGCTCCCTCGCGCACCATTGCTCAAGGAGCGTACCAGCCATCGCATGCAGTGAGGCAGTACGCAACAACTGTCCCGGCTCCCCGCGGCCGCGGTGCCGGCACTGTGCGCCCTTCCCGCCGCACGCTTGCGGAGGCCCCTTAGCATGGGGGCATGCAGCTCACCGATGATCTCGCAGACGCCGCCGTCGCGCGTGTCCGACGTTGGCTCGCCGCCCCGCGGACGACGCGCCGCGACAAGTCCGCCGAACGGCTCGCTTCGCTGCTGCAGGATCCGGAGGGCCTGCAGTTCGCGATCGACTTCGTCGACCGTGTGATCCGCCCGGAGGATCCGCAGGTCGCCGGGCGCGAGTTCACACGCTTGGCCGGACGCGCGCCGAAGTTCCTGGGCATGGGCTTGCGCTCCGCGGTGCGCGCTGGCGGGCTGGCGTCGTCGATGCTTCCGGCCGTCACCGTGCCCGCGGCGAAGGCGGCGATGCGGCAGATGGTGAGCCACCTGGTGATCGACGCGAGCGATCGTCGGCTGGGACAACACCTCGCGAGGCTGCGTTCCAAGGGCGTGCAGCTCAATGTGAACCTGCTCGGCGAGGCCGTCCTCGGCCGACGTCAGGCTGCGGCCCGGCTGCGCGGCACGGAGGTACTCCTCAGCCGCGACGACGTCGACTACGTGTCGATCAAGGTGAGCTCGGTGGTGCCGCAGCTCAACATGTGGGCATTCGACGAGACGGTCGCGGAGGTCGTGGATCGGCTCACACCGCTCTACCGGATCGCCGCTGGCAAGGGAAAATTCATCAACCTCGACATGGAGGAATACCGCGACTTCGAGCTCACGCTCGCCGTGTTCGAGGCGTTGCTGTCGAAGCCCGAGTTTCGTTCACTGCACGCCGGCATCGTCGTACAGGCGTACCTGCCCGACGCGCTCGGCGCGATGCGGCGGCTCAGCGACTTCGCGCGGGCGCGAGTGGCCGACGGCGGGGCGCCCATCAAGGTGCGGCTCGTCAAGGGCGCCAACCTCGCCATGGAGCGGGTCGACGCGGCCACCCACGGCTGGCCGCTGGCGGTGTGCCCGTCGAAGGAGGCGAGCGACGCCAACTACAAGCGCGTGCTCGGCTTCGCGCTGCGCCCCGAGCACTCCGCGCATGTGCGGATCGGCGTCGCCGGACACAACCTGTTCGATCTCGCGTATGCGATCGAGCTGGCCTCCCGGCGCGGCACCCTCGACGCACTCGACGTCGAGATGCTGCTGGGCATGGCGGAGGAGCACCTCGACGCGGTGCGCGCCGACGTGCCGCGCATCGTCTTGTACACCCCGGTCGTGCATCCCGAGGACTTCGACTCCGCCGTGGCCTACCTGATTCGCCGGCTCGAGGAGAACGGCTCGCCAGACAACTTCATGTCTGCGATGTTCCGTCTCGACCAATCGGATGCCTTCGCCCGTGAGGAGGGCCGCTTCCGCGCCTCACTCGCGTTGATGGAACAAGAGGATGCCGACGGCGACCCGCGCCCGCGCCGGGAACAGGACCGGGCCGCCGACAACGGCCGGCCGCGTCCCGAACGCTTCGTCAACGAGCCGGACACCGACGTCGCGCTTGTCTCCAACCGCGAGTGGGCGAGGGGCATCGTCGGGCGGATTCCAGCCTCCCCGCTGGGGACGGCGCTCGTTGAGGAGGCGTCGCGGGTCGACGACGCCGAGCCGCTGCTCGCGGCTGCGGTCGCGGCCGCGCCGGGCTGGGCAAAGCTCGGGGCCGAGGGGCGTCGTCGGGTGCTCTATGCCGCCGCCGACGAGTTGGCGAGGCGCCGCGCGGACCTCGTCGAGGTGATGGCTTCGGAGACCGGCAAGACGATGGCCGAGGGCGACGTCGAGGTCTCGGAAGCGATCGATTTCTGCCGCTACTACGCCGATCAGTCGCTGGAGATCGAACGGTGTGAGGAGGCGACGGCGCACCCGGTGGCGTTGACCCTCGTGGTCCCGCCGTGGAACTTCCCGTGCGCGATCCCCTGCGGCGGCGTGGTGGCTGCACTGGCGACGGGGTCGGCGGTCATCCTGAAGCCCGCGCCCCAAGCCCCGCGCACGGCGGCGGTGCTCGTCGAAGCGCTGTGGGCGTCGGGCGTGCCGCGGGATGTGCTGCACTTCGCACCGGTGGGCGAGTCGGATGTGGCAAGGACCCTCATCACCGACGAGCGCGTCGGCAGGATGATCTTCACGGGCTCCTCGGAGACCGCCGCGATGTTCGGCTCGTGGCGGCCGGAGCTGACGATCCTCGGTGAGACGAGCGGCAAGAACGGCATCATCGTCATGCCCGACGCCGACCTCGACCTCGCCGCGAACGACCTCGTGAAGAGCGCCTTCGGGCACGCCGGGCAGAAGTGCTCGGCCGCTTCGCTCGGCATCCTGGTGGGCTCGGTGGGCACGTCGAAGCGGTTCCTCGACCAAGTGCTGGACGCCGTCGAGACACTCAGGGTGGGGTACCCGCAGGACGCGACGGTGCACGTCGGGCCGGTCATCGAACCTGCCTCCGGCAAGCTCGAACGCGCGCTCACCACCTTGGAGGCGGGCGAGCGCTGGCTGCTCGAGCCGAAGCGTCTCGACGACGAGGGTCGCCTCTGGCGGCCGGGCGTGCGGGCGGGTGTGCGGCCCGGGTCGTACACGCACCTGACGGAGTTCTTCGGGCCGCACCTGTCGCTGATCCACGTCGACACGCTCGACGAAGCCATCGCGGTGCAAAACGGCACCGATTTCGGCCTCACGGCGGGCCTGCACTCGCTCGATCCGCGCCATGTCGAACGCTGGCTGGAGAAGGTGGAGGCCGGCAACTGCTACGTCAATCGCGGCATCACCGGCGCGATCGTCCGACGCCAGCCGTTCGGCGGGTGGAAAGCGTCGCAGGTGGGCCCAGGTGCCAAGGCCGGCGGGCCGAACTACCTCTCGACGCTCGTCGACTGGGAGGCGCCCCACTACGGCACGGACGCGATGTTCCTGCGGGCGGCGCAGGACGACGACCTGCGCACGTGGGAGCGGGAGTTCGGCGTCGCGCGCGACGTGTCCGCGCTCGGTGTGGAGCGCAACGTCCTGCGCTATCGGCCCACGCGCGAGGTGCTGGTGCGCGTCGCCGACGACGCCCGGCAGGTGGAGGTGCAGCGGGTGCTCAGCGCCGCGATCCGCACGGGCTCGAAGGTCCGCCTGTCGACGCATCTGCCGCTCACCGGCGGCCAGGCCCAGCTCCCGTGCGTGGTGACGTGCGTCGTCGAGAGCGACGAGGAGTTCCACCGACGATTGGCCCGTCCGACGTTCTTCAACGCAGGCCAAGGCATGGATCGGATCCGCCGGATCCGCGTCGTCGGGCGCGACCCGGAGCTGCGCGGCCTGCTCGGCGGCGACGCGTCGGTGGCGGTCTACGACCAGCCGGTCACCACGTCGGGGCGGCTCGAGATGCTGCCGTTCCTGCGCGAGCAGGCCGTGAGCATCACGGCGCACCGGTACGGCAACCCGGATCCGAGGTTCGTCGGCCTGCGGGTGTGACGCTGCCGCCCCCTTTGGGGACGGCACTTGTCAAAAGCGCTGACCCCGGAACGCTTTCCTCTGCATTGCCATGAGCGAAGCAATGTTCAGGGAAGCATTCGAGGAGATTGGGCTCGCGGCAGGCAAGGCCGCTGCGCTGCCCGACCACCGCGACTGCCCTCGGGAGAGCACCATCGTGGACAAGCGCTCCCCAGGCGGTGAAGTGTCCCTCGTGATCCGCGAGGGGCGCATCGAAGGCCCGACGCTCGATCCGATGTGGCTCGAGGACGAGTTCGCGGACACCATCGCGACGGTCATCCAGCGCACGATCAACGAGGCCTATCAGGAGTGGGCCGAGCGGGAGCTCGAAGGCATCAAGACGGCGACTCCCGACCTCAAGGAGCTGTACGGAGCGCTGGGGGCTGCCCGGGCGAGTGTTTGCGAGGCCGATGGACCCTCGACGGTGGACGCCGCCGTCTCGTTGATGCTCACCCTCTTCTCGGGGGTCATGCACGACGGCTTCATCGCCCCATTGCGTGACGGGTTGACGAGCGAGGCCGACGCCTTGGTCGACACCAGCAAGGACTTCCAAGCCGCCGAGGACGACAACTCCCTGATCGCCGGCGCCGCGGAGAGGTGGTACTGATGGGATTCAGTTGGCCGGACAGTTGGCCGTCGTTCGATGACATCCAGATCCCTGCGAACCCTGAGCAATGGCTCACGGACCGCGTCATCGAGATCCTGAACTATCTCGGCTACGAGTGGCCGAAGACCAACGAGGGCGTGCTCGACCAGTGGGCCGCGCGGTGGTCTGGCTACGTTGTCGAGGCAGAGGCCCAAATCGCGACGCTGGAGCGTGCGCTTGCGCACGTCACCGACAACAACGAGGGGCCTGTGCCCGAAGCCGTCGCCGCATACATGGGCTCCAGTGACTCCAACCTCAACTCGCTGCGCTCGATGGCATCGACCGCTCCCATGATCTCCAACGCCTATTCGCTGGCGGCAGGGCTGATTCGGACGCTGAGAGTAGTCGTCATCGGGAAAATCCTCCTCGACGCCATCAGCCTGGCCGCGGCGATCATCTCCGGTGGCGCATCGGCCGCTGTCACCGTACTCATCAGGACAGACGCGAGCGCAGGCATCAACCTGATCATCGACCAGACCATCAACGAGCTGCTGGGAGCCGCAGCATGATGGAGCGAATCAAGGTCCCCGACGGCGGCAAGGTCGCAGAGCAACGACGGTTGGATCTGCTGGAACGAAGGTACGGGCCCATCGAGCGACGACAAGTGAAGTCCACGGTTCCGGGCTCAACCCACGGCCGCTTCTACGATGGCCTCGCCAAGAACCCGGATGGCACCTACACTGCATTCGAGGTGAAAAGCGGTAGTGCTCGTCTCACGCTCCAACAACGAGAATTCGACGGACTGGTGTCGGCCAGCAACCCCGCCCGAGCCGTCCTCGATGGCAAGAGATCATCATTACCAAGGTTGTTCTCTCTGACAAAGCATGACAACGTTAGAAAAGTGTGTGTCTAGATCGTGACCTCAATGAACTGGCTCCCTGCGGCAACAATCGACGGAGAGCTTTCCGTACAGGCAGAAATTGAGCTCCAATGGGGCTTCCTACCAGGCATGCAACGCATGCAACTTGGCAAGACCACGACCTACGTCCTGTGGCACTACCCCTCCAACGAAGAGTTCGCCCACCCGAAATCACTCACCAACTACCTCCAGTGCGCAGGCACCGCCGAACGCATGACCCTCGAACTCCGCGCCACCCACGACAACGGCGAATACACCCACTGGATCCTCGGACGCGAACCCATCACCGACAACGAAACCGAAGAGATCGTCTGGGACCACGGCAGCACCATGGTCCACCCCGAAGAAGTCTGGACCGCCGAACAAGCAGCACCCCTCTTCGAACAGTACGCCCACCAACGCACCATCCCCAACTGGGTCCACCGCCGCGCCCTCGACATCTGACCACAGATCCACCACAAGCAAGCACACCCACCAGCGACAAATCCACACGAACCAGCCCACCAACCCCCCACTGGCAGAACCTCCACCGAAGACGGTGGCAAATCCACCACCCAAGCAGCCCGACTGAGGCCCGCCTCCCCCAGCGCGGCTCAGTCGGTGTCCTCGACGCCCTCGTGGATCGGCGACGTCGGGTCGGCAGCGTGGTTGTGGCGACCACGGGTCACGATGAGCGGATCCGTCGGCTTGATCTTCGACGGGTCCTTGCCGTCGTAGTCGTGGATGTCGAGGAACAGCCGCATCGCATTGAGGCGGGCACGCTTCTTGTCGTTGGACTTGATGCGGTACCACGGCACCTTCGCGGTGTCGGTGTACTTCAGCATCGCCGACTTCGCCGCCGTGTAGTCGTCCCACCGCCCCAAGGACTCGAGATCCATCGGCGAGAGCTTCCACTGACGCACGGGGTCGATCTGACGGATCGCAAACCGCGTCCGCTGCTCCCGCTGCGTCACCGAGAACCACAGCTTCGTCACCGTGATCCCCGACTCCAGCAGCATCTCCTCGAACACCGGCGCTTGATGCAGGAACGTCCGATACTCCTCGTCGGTGCAGAAACCCATCACGCGTTCGACGCCGGCCCTGTTGTACCAGGAGCGGTCGAACAGGACGATCTCGCCCGCCGTCGGCAGGTGCTGGATGTATCGCTGGAAGTACCACTGCCCCTTCTCGCGCTCGGTGGGCACGCCGAGCGCGACGGTGCGCGCCCGACGCGGGTCGAGATGCTCCGTGAACCGCTTGATCGCGCCACCCTTGCCTGCGGCGTCGCGGCCCTCGAAGATGATGATGTGCTTCGTGCCGTTGTCCTGTGCCGAGTACTGCATCTTCAACAGCTCGATCTGCAGCTCCCGCTTCTCCCGCTCGTACTCGTCGCGGCCGAGCAGCGCGTCATAGGGGTAGCGGTCACGCCAAGTCTCGACGGGATTGCCGAGCGGATCGATCAGGTACGGGTCCTCGCCGTGCACGTCGGCGACGGTGAAACCCTGCTCGCGCATCTCCTCGATGTATTCGCGCAGGTTCTGGTTGCGACTCATGGGTCAACTTCACCACCCGAGGATGAACCGCGGGTGGATCACACGCCCGTGCACGCAATGTGAGACGGCGCGAGGTGTTGATTCCCGGCGGCACGTCGGCAAGGATCGGGGTATGGCAGACATCATGTTCAAGGGCAACCCCGTCCATTCCGCCGGCGAGCTTCCCGCCGTCGGCACCAAGGCACCCGACTTCGAGCTCGTCGGCACCGACCTCGCCCCCGTGAAGCTCTCCGACTTCGCGGGCTCCAAGGTCGTCCTCAACATCTTCCCCTCCGTCGACACCGGCGTGTGCGCGATGAGCGTGCGTACCTTCAACGAGAAGGCGGCGGGCCTCGAGGCCACGACGGTCATCAACGTCTCGAAGGACCTCCCGTTCGCCCAGAGCCGCTTCTGCGGGGCGGAGGGCATCGAGCGGGCCGTCACCGCGTCGGCGTTCCGGTCTTCGTTCGGCTCCGACTACGGCGTCACCTTCCTCGACGGGCCGCTCGAGGGCCTGCTGTCGCGCTCAGTCGTCGTGATCGACACGGACGGCACCGTCGTCTACACCGAGCAGGTGGCCGAGACCACCACCGAGCCCGACTACGACGCGGCCCTCGCCGCGCTCTGAGCCCGGCCACACCCACGCAAGGACCCGACGAGGGTCACTGCAGTCGCGGCCGTACATGGAGGCCGACGTCGGGATCGACGATCACCTCCTGTGCGGCCGCGATGCCGTCTGCGGACAGCTCCGCTGCGACGGCGACCCCCCGCTTGACCAGTGCCAGCGCGATCGGGCCCAACTCGTGGTGCAGCGCCGACGACCCCACTCGCCCCACCACCTTCTCGCCGAGCCGCAGCGGCGCGCCGAGCGCCGGGAGGGAGGCGAGGGACCCGTCGAGATGCAGGCGCACGAGCCTGCGCGGCGGGCGCCCCAACGTATGCACCTTCGCCACCGTCTCCTGACCCGGGTAGCACCCCTTGCCCAAGGCCGTGCCCCACAGCCCGATCTCGTTGGGGATGGTCTTCTCGTCCGTGTCGACGAACACCCTCGGCACCCCCGCCTCGATGCGCCGCGCTTCGAGCGCCCACGTCCCGACGGTGGCCTCCGGCGTGCTTGTGGTGACGACGAACACACCCCCGAACGGGCACGCCACGCGGACCCCGTCGAGCCGCTCCTTCTCCCCCGCCCAGCACACTGCCGCCCCGTCCAGACGCCGCGCCTCGACCCGCATCGCAAACCGCATCCGCATCAGGTGCGCGACCAGCGCGTCGGCGCGCCCGGGCTCGGTCCACGCGAGCAGCCGGGCGCCGTCGTCGACGCCGGTGAAGGCGTGCTGGACGTGCCCCTGCGCGTCGAGGATGAGCGCCTCGACGGCCTCACCTGCGGCCAGGCCCTCGAACTGCTGCGACGAGATCAGGTGCAGGAACTGGAGACGGTCCTCGCCGACGATCTCCAGCACTTCGCGGTTGGTCAGCGGCAGGACGCCGCGGCCGTCGGCGATCCGTCGTGCCTCGGCGACGGGGCTTCCCAGGTGCCAGCACAGACCCTCGTCGACACCACCTTCGACGATCACGGCAGCCACGTCAGCTCCGCTTGAGGCGGGCCCACATGTGCGGGCGCAGCGGGTGCGTCGTCGTGGCCCGATCGAGTGCGTACATGAGGTCGCCCTCCACCTGCCCGTACAGCCGCTGCCCTGCCGAGTGCTCGACGGCGGCCGACTCGGTGCGCACGACGGCATCCGTCTGCAAATCGATGCGCGTCACCTGGATGCGCCCGACCAGCACCTCCGTCCAGCCGCCCGCGTTGGTGAGGGTCACTTCGAGGCTCGCGTCGGGCTTCGGCCTCCAGAAGCCGCTCTCGACATCGAGGATGTCCGCGGGCTTGCCGTCGGAGTCCAGCCGGTAGGCCTGCGCGAGGTAGAACATGGAGGCGCCGTCGGCCGGCGCGAATTGGATGCGCTGCTCGAACGTGAAGTCGTTGCCGTCGGCATCGGTGCCGTTGCCGGTGCCCTCCCAGCTCCCGACGAGCCAGCCGAGCGCGGTCAGCCGCGGGTCGAGCCCCGCGGGCACCTCGATGTCGATGTTCATGCGTTCAGTCCTCTTCTCCTGCGTCCGCCGCAGCCGCGGCCAGTTCGTCGGCCCCGTTGGCGCGCACTCGCGCGACGAGCCCCCACAAGGTCCGCGCCAGCACCACCGTGAGCAGCAGCGCCGTGAGCGAGGATCCGACGATCAGCACCCAGGGAAGCACGTCAGCCATGCGCGTCAGTCTACAAGCGCCCGACGAAGCCACCCCCCGACGACGACCCTCGGCTCACCCGAAGCCCAGGAACTCCACCCGGGTGAGCGCGGTCGCGTCGGGCACGTCGGCGCGGCGCTGCCCCGTCGCGATGATCTGCAGGGTGACCGTCGTCGCACGCACCTCCGGGAACGTGACCTCCTGCGTGGCGCCATCGGCGTCCGCCACGCCCTGCTCGAACCAGGCGGCGTCGTCGAACCGCCAGCGGATGCCGGTGACATGTCTGCCGACCTCGTCGACGTTGACGCTGCCGCCGTAGACGCGCAGGCCGGCGATCGCCACCGCCTCGTCGAAGGTGAAGCGCACCGTCTCGCCCACGGCCTCCCCCTGGCACACCCACGTCGTGTCCTCGCGGGCGGACAGCAGCGCCGTCGCGTCGCCGCCCTCGCAGGAGCCTTCCGCCGACTGCGGGATGACGACGCGCGTGGGAACGGTCAGCGGGGGGTCGCTGGGGGACTCGGAGGGCGTCGGCGACGGGCTCATGACCGCGCGAGAGCTCGACGGGACCGCCCGCGGGCCTCCCGAGTCCGGCCCCACCTGGCGTCCCAGCAGGAAGCCGACGAGCAGGCACACGAAGATCAGCACCGCAGCAATCCGCAGGGGGATCTGCATGGGTTTCGACACCGACGGCGCCAGCCGGGGCCTGCCCGACGACGGCGGGCTGGGCTGTGCAGGGCCGACAGGCGCCCCGGAGGGGTCGGCCTCGTCGGGGCGCCGGCGGAAGAATTCATCCGGGAGGCGCGATTCCACGTCGCCATGCTAACGGCTCGGGGCAAGCGGAAACCCGGCCCCCGAAGGAAGGACGCTAGTATGATTGATCCGCTCGATACAGGAGGGCCAGGGATGCACCAAGTGTTCGACGCGGCCGAGGCCGCGGACGAAGTGTCACCCATCAATGAATCCGGTCGCCTCGTCCTCGCAGGTCTGCGGGCGGGCGCCCTGCGCGAGGATGGCCCAGCCGCGGCTGTCGTCGACCTGCGCGACGGCACCATCATGCTCGCCGTCCATCCGGAGCATCGGCGCCTGGGCCACGGCACCCGCCTGCTGCGCACCCTCCTCGACGACTACCCCGGGCTTCGCGTGTGGGCATTCGGCAGCCTCCCGGGCAGCGCAGAACTGGCCGCCGCCGTCGGGCTCTCCCCCGTGCGTGATCTGCTGCGCATGGAGCGCCCCCTCGACGACACCCTGCCGCCCGTCCCGGATACGGTCGCCATCGGCTCCTTCCGCGAGGAGGACGCCGACCAGATCGTCGCCATCAACGCGGCAGCCTTCGCGCATCATCCCGAGCAGGGGCGCCTCACGCGGGCGGAATTCGACGACCTCCGGCGGCAGCCGTGGTTCAGCCCCGAGGGTCTCCTCGTCGCACGAGCGGAGGGCGAGGTGGCAGGGTTCCACTGGACGAAGCGGCACGGGCCGGCCACCGGCGAGGAGCCCATTGGCGAGGTGTACGTGCTCGCCGTCGATCCACGGCACGAGGGTCGCGGGCTCGGGCGGGCTCTGCTGGCGGCAGGGTTGCGGCATCTGCGCGACGTGGGCGAGACTCGCGTCGAGCTGTTCGTCGAGGCCTCCCCGGAGCGCACCGTCGAGCTGTACCGCCGCGCCGGCTTCGTCGTCACCACCCACGACACCTGCTACGGGAGGCCATAGATGTCCATCGCCGAACGGGACCGCCCGCTCCCCCTGGACCGTTTCTGGGACCGGGAGTTGTCGTGGCTCGAGTTCAACAAGCGCGTCCTCGACCAGGCCAGCGACGCCGTGCGGGTGCCGCTGATCGAGCGCGCGAAGTTCCTCGCCATCTTCTCGAGCAATCTCGACGAGTTCTTCATGGTGCGAATCGCGGGGCTGAAGCGCCGCATCGATGCGGGCGTCGCCCAGCCGAGCGCCAGCCGGATCATGCCACAGGAGCTGCACGAGCGTCTGCTGGCGCGCATCCATGAGCTCGTCGACGAGCAGGCGCGCGTGTTCCAACACGACGTGCGTCCCGCCCTGGCCCGCGAGGGCATCGAGTTCCTGCACTGGGGCGAGCTCACCGCCGCCGAGAAGGATCGGATGCGGGCCATCTTCTCCGAGCGCATCTACCCGGTGCTCACCCCGCTGGCGGTGGACTCCTCGCATCCCTTCCCCTACATCTCGGGCCTGTCGCTGAACCTTGCGGTGCTGCTGCGCAACCCGTCGTCGGGCGCCCGACAGTTCGCTCGCATCAAGGTGCCGACGCTCCTGCCGCGCTTCATCGAGGTGGCGGCGGGCCGGTACCTGCCGCTCGAGGAGATCATCGCCCGGCACCTGCACCTGCTGTTCACGGGCATGCAGGTGGTCTCCCACACGACGTTCCGCGTCACCCGCAACGAGGACATCGAGGTCGAGGAGGACGATGCGGAGAACCTGCTCACCGCCCTCGAGCAGGAGCTGCTGCGACGCAAGGTGGGCCGGCCACCGGTGAGGCTCGAGGTCGAGGACGACATCGACGACGGCATGCTCAGCATGCTGCAGCACGAGGTCGACGTGCGCGACTCGGAGGTGTTCCGCCTTCCCGCGCCGCTCGACTTGAAGGGCCTCTTCCAGCTCGAGGGCTCCGAGCGGGAGGACCTCAAGTACCCCAACTTCCTGCCGACGACGCACCCTGAGCTCGCGGAGGCGGAGACGGCGTCGCCCGCCGACATGTTCCGGGCGCTCAAGCGTCGCGACGTGCTCCTCCAGCACCCCTACGATTCCTTCGCGACGAGCGTCCAGCGCTTCATCGAGCAGGCGGCGGCGGACCCGCAGGTGCTGGCCATCAAGCAGACGCTGTACCGCACCTCCGGCGACTCCCCCATCATCGACGCGCTCATCGAGGCCGCCCAGGCGGGCAAGCAGGTGCTCGCCATCGTCGAGATCAAGGCTCGCTTCGACGAACAGAACAACATCGGCTGGGCCCGCAAACTCGAGCGTGCGGGGGTGCACGTCGTCTACGGCATGGTGGGGCTCAAGACGCACTGCAAGCTGTCCATGTGCGTCCGCGACGAGCCCGACGGTCTGCGCCGCTACTGCCACATCGGCACCGGCAACTACAACCCGAAGACCGCTCGCCTCTACGAGGACATGGGCCTGCTCACCAGCAACCCGATCATCGCCGACGACGTGACTCGGCTGTTCAACCACCTGTCGGGCATCACGCAGGAGCGCAACTACCGGCGGCTGCTCGTCGCGCCCCACGGCATCCGCTCGGGCCTGATCGAACGCATCGAGCAGGAGATCGCCAACCATCGGGCGGGGCTTCCATCGGGCATCCGGATCAAGGTCAACTCGATCGTCGACGAGGCGGTCACCGACGCGCTCTATCGCGCCTCCCTGGCGGGCGTGAAAGTCGACCTGCTGGTCCGCGGCATCTGCACCATCCGGCCCGGGGTCAAGGGGCTGAGCGAGAACATCCGCGTCCGCTCCATTCTCGGCCGCTTCCTCGAGCATTCGCGCATCTTCTGGTTCGCAGGCGGCGGCCACCCCATCGTCGGCATCGGCTCGGCCGACCTGATGCACCGCAACCTCGATCGTCGCGTCGAGGCGGTCGTCGGCATCACGCACCGGCGCCACGTCGAACAGATCACCGCCCTGTTCGACAAGGCCTTCGCCGACGACACCGTCCACTGGTCGCTGCACGACCACACGTGGACCCCGCACCTGCTCGACGAGCAGGGCCGCCCCTTCAACGATCTCCAGTCGTACCTCATCGACCAGTTCTCGAGCCGGCGAGTGCGATGACGACGTCGCTGCGCGCGTTCGGTGCGGTGGTGCTGCGCGGGCGACCGGGCGAGGAGGAGGTGCTGGTCGTCCACCGGCAACGCTACGACGACTGGTCGCTGCCGAAGGGCAAGCCCACCCCCGACGAGGTCCCTCCCGTCACCGCGGTGCGGGAGCTGCGGGAGGAGACCGGCGCGCTGGTGCACCTCGGCATGCGGCTGGGAGACCAGCACTATCTGGTGTCGTCTCGCACGCCGAAGCGGGTCGGATACTGGCGCGCCACCGCCTACGCGCAGTACTTCCGCCCCCCGGACAGGGAGGTCGACGAGGTGCGCTGGGTGGCGGCGCGCAAGGTGTCGCGCCTGCTCAGCTACGCCAATGAGGCGGCGGTCGTCGACGAGGCGCTCGCCGCGGGCCCGACGACGGCCGTGCTCCTCACCCGTCACGCGAAGGCGATGCTGCGCAAGCACTGGACGGGCCCGGACCAGACCCGTCGGCTCTCCGGGCGCGGGCGCAGGCAGGCGATTGCGCTGGTGCCGCTGTTCGAGGCCTACGGGGTGGAGTCCCTCATCAGCTCGCCCGCGGTGCGCTGCGTCGAGACGCTGGCGCCCTACGGCAAGCACCGGGGGCTGCCGACGCGCACGGTGGAGCTGCTCACCGAGGAGGAGGGCACGGACCTTCCGGAGGCGGTGGCGAGCGAGGTGGCGACGATCGCCCTCGGCGTGTCCGCACCGACGGCGCTGTGCGGCCACCGGCCGGTGCTGCCGGCGATGCAGCGCGGCCTGGGCTTGGAGCCCAGGCCGATGGTCGTCGGAGAGGTGACAGTGCTGCACCGGGACGCGCGCGGACGCAACGTCGCCGTCGAGCACGTCAAGCCCACGAGCTGAGCCCAACCGTCCATTCTTCCGCATGCCGCGACACCCGGCTCGGATCGTGTCGCGTTGTTCACCTGTTGTTCACCAAAGGCTGCGGATCGCGTTACCTGTGGCGCCTAGGTTGCGGTACGAGAACGAACGTTCCGCCGCCCCAGTGGCGGAAAGACGAATCCTTGAGAGGGAAATTCATGAAGCTCCGTGCTGTTGCAGCTCTCGGCCTCACCGCCGCGCTTGCGCTCACCGCTTGTGGCGGCGACTCCACCGGCACCCCGTCGACGACCGAGTCCGCGCCCGCAGCCACGACGTCCGCCTCGGAGTCCGAGTCGACCTCCGACGCCGCTGCACTGAGCGGCGAGGTCGCCGGCATGGGCGCCTCCTCGATGAAGGTCGCGCAGGGCGCATGGACCGCCAAGTTCATGGAGGACAACTCCGGCGTCCGCATCTCCTACGCCCCCGAGGGCTCCGGCGCGGGCCGCGAGGGCATCCAGCAGGGCAAGGTGGCGTTCGCCGGCTCCGACGAGGCCTTCTCCATCGAGGACAACAAGGCCGGCAGCTTCGCCGCCTGCTCCGCCGACTCGGGCGTCCTCGACCTGCCGGTGTACATCTCCCCGGTCGCGATCATCTTCAACCTCCCCGGTGTCGAGTCCCTCAACATGACCGGTGAGCTCGCCGCCAAGATCTTCAAGGGCGACGTCGCCAAGTGGAACGATGCCGCCATCGCCGAGCTGAACCCCGGCGTGACCCTGCCCGACGAGTACATCGTCGTCGTCTACCGTGGCGACAAGTCCGGCACCACCGAGAACTTCACCGACTACCTCCACGCCGTCGCCCCGTCCGTGTGGGACAACGAGGCCGACAAGGAGTGGCCGTACACCGACGGTGGCCAGCCGGCTCAGCAGACCGACGGTGTGAAGAGCTCCGTGGCCTCCGGTCCGTACACCATCGGCTACGTGGATGCCTCCGCCGCCGACGGCGTCGGTGTCGCACACCTCGGTAAGGACGGCAAGTTCTTCGCTCCCGACCCGGAGCAGGCGGCCGCCGTCGTCGACAACTCGGAGCTCGAGTCCGGCCGCGCCGAGGGCGACCTCGCCGTCAAGCTGAACCGCGAGGCCGAGGGCTACCCGATCGTCCTGATCTCCTACGCCATCGCCTGCGCGAAGTACGATGACGCCAACACCGCCGAGCTGGTCAAGGCGTACCTGACCTACATCTCCTCCGCCGAGGGCCAGGCCCTGGCCGCCGAGCAGGCCGGCAGCGCCCCGCTGTCCGACGAGATGATGGGCAAGGTCAAGGCCGCGATCGACTCGATCAACGCCTGATCATCAACTCGCCGACGTTGAGCGCGAACCGCGTCTGTCTCGCTTGATCGAGGCGGGCGCGGTTCCGCCGTCTCACCTCACCCCGGGCGACGGCCACCCGGCACACGCCCCGAAGGAGCAACATGTCCACGCAGACGCCTCCCGCCGAGCAGGTGGGCACGGAGTCCGACGACTCCCATTCGCTGGTCCGCAGCAAGGCGCGCTACGGCGATGCCCTGTTCAGCGGCATCTCGTCCGGCTCGGCCCTGATGATCTTCGTGATCCTCGCCGCCGTCGCCACCTTCCTCACCTCGCAGGCGTTGCCTGCCATGACGAGCGAACCCGACCACACCGGCTTGTCCGAGGTGAGCGCGCTCGGAGGCTTCTGGCAGTGGGCACTGCCCCTGGCCTTCGGCACCGTCTGGTCCGCGGTCCTCGCCATGCTCATGGCTGTGCCGCTCGCCGTCGGCATCGCCCTGTACCTGTCGCACTACGCGCCCCGGCGCGTCGCCCGCATCTTCGGCTACCTCATCGACCTGCTGGCGGCGGTGCCGTCGGTGGTGTTCGGACTTTGGGGGCTCATGGTGCTGGCCCCGACGCTGCACCCGTTCTACAAGTGGCTGAACGAGACCATGTCCTGGTTTCCGCTGTTCAACGCCTGGCAGGCGCGTGAGGACGGCGAACTGCGCCCGGTGCTCGCCGTCGGCGGCCAGAACATGCTGACGGCCGCGATGGTGCTGGCGCTCATGATCACCCCGATCATCACCGCCTTGTCCCGCGAGGTCTTCCTGCAGACCCCGCTGCTGCACGAGGAGGCCTCGCTGGCGCTCGGCGCGACCAGGTGGGAGATGGTCAAGCAGGCGGTGCTGCCCTTCTCGCGGCCGGGCATCATCTCGGCGTGCATGCTGGGGCTCGGTCGAGCGCTGGGTGAGACGATGGCGGTCGCGATGATCCTGCCCGGCAAGGTGCTCGTCACGTTCAAGCTCCTCACCTACAACAACCCCAACACGATCGCTGCCTACATCGCGCAGAACTTCCCCGAGTCCGAGGGCTTCGGCAAGATGCAGCTCATCGCAGCCGGCCTGATCCTGTTCATCATCACCCTCGTGGTGAACATGATCGCCCGCGGCATCATCGCCAGCCGACGCGAGTTCTCTGGAGCCAACTGATGACGAACACCGAATCCACCCCGCGTCACGCGGCCGGCGGCTCGAAGCGCCCTGCGGACTCGATCACCGGCGGCCAGCTCCCGAAGCACAGTTGGCTGCTCATCCTCGCCCTCGGCTGGGGCATCGCGGCGGGCATCCTGTCGGTCACCGACGTGTTCTCCATCGGCGGGACGGCCGTCCTCGGCATGGTGCTGTTCTTCGTGCTCCACTACGTCGCCTCGTTCGCGGTGGAGGGTCGTCGTCGCGCGGCCGACCGCCTGTCGCGTTCGGTCGTCACGACCTTCTTCCTCGTGGCGCTGCTCCCGCTCGGCTCGCTCGTGTGGGAGGTCGTCAGCCGCGGTGTGGCGCGCCTCGACGTGGCGTTCTTCACCGAGACGGAGGCCAAGACCCACATCGCGGGCGCCCAGCTCGGCGCGGCGCACGCCCTCATGGGCACGCTGCAGAGCACGGCCATCGCGTTCCTCATCTCGGTGCCGATCGGCCTGTTCACCGCCATCTACCTGGTGGAGTACGGGGCCCGCACCAAGCTCGCCGCCGGCATCCGCTTCCTCGTCGACGTGATGACGGGCATCCCGTCGATCGTCGCCGGCCTGTTCGCCTACTCGCTGTTCTCCATGATCTTCGGCCCCGGAAGCGCCTACACGCGCACGGCCTTCGCCGGCGCGATCGCGCTGACCGTACTGATGATCCCCACCGTCGTGCGGTCCACGGAGGAGATGCTGAAGCTGGTGCCCAACGAGCTGCGCGAGGCCTCCTACGCGCTCGGTGTGCCGAAGTGGCGGACGATCGTCAAGGTGGTGCTGCCGACGTCGCTGGCGGGTATCGTCACCGGTGTGATCCTCGGCATCGCCCGCATCATCGGCGAGACAGCCCCGCTGCTCGTCACCGCCGGATACTTCCAGCTCACGAACCCGAATCCGTTCTCGGGCACCACCGCCACCCTCCCGGTGATGGTGTACCAGTCACTGCGCACCATCGGCCCCACCGCCGAGCAGTTGCACGCCCTCGGCTGGGCCGGCGCCCTCACGCTCATCATCATCGTGATGGGCCTCAACCTCATCGGTCGACTCATCGCCTGGAAGTTCGCCCCCAAGACGGGCCGCTGAACGTTTCCCGACAACACTCAAGGAATCACACCATGGCCAAGCGAATTGAGATCAAGGATCTCGACATCTACTACGGCAAGTTCCACGCGGTCCGGGGCGTCAACCTGACCATCGAGCCGCGCGCCGTCACCGCGTTCATCGGCTCCTCGGGCTGCGGCAAGTCCACCGTCCTGCGCTCGATCAACCGCATGCACGAAGTCATCGAGGGTGCCTACGTCGACGGGCAGGTGCTGCTCGACGGCGTCGACCTGTACGGCAAGGACGTCGACCCGGTGCGGGTGCGTCGCCAGGTGGGCATGGTGTTCCAGCGCCCCAACCCGTTCCCGACGATGTCCATCCGCGAGAACGTGCTGGCGGGCGTGCGGCTCAACAACGCCCGCATGCCCCGCTCCGAGCAGGACGAGCTCGTCGAGAAGTCGCTGCGCGGCGCCAACCTCTGGAACGAGGTGAAGGACCGCCTTGACCGCCCCGGCTCGGGCCTGTCGGGCGGCCAGCAGCAGCGTCTGTGCATCGCCCGTGCGATCGCGATCTCCCCCGACGTGATCCTCATGGACGAGCCCTGCTCGGCACTGGACCCGATCTCCACCCTCGCCATCGAGGACCTCATCAAGGAGCTCAAGGACCAGTACACCGTCGTCATCGTCACGCACAACATGCAGCAGGCGGCGCGCGTGTCCGACACCACCGCGTTCTTCAACCTGAAGAAGCAGGGCGAGCCGGGCGAGCTCATCGAAGTCGGCCCGACGGAGAAGATCTTCCACAACCCGGACCAGCAGGCCACCGAGGACTACATCACCGGTCGTTTCGGCTGATCCGCCCTCTCGAGGAAGGCGACGGCGCCGGTCCCAGCTTGCGGGGCCGGCGCCGTCGTCGTTGTCGTTTTCGAGCCGGAGTGCGCTGCCGGACGGGGCCCGGCGCCGGAGGAGGGTCAGGCGCAGTCGACGTCCCCGACGGACTCCTTCAACGCCAGCACGCGCGCGGTGGAGGTTTCGACCCGGCTGGCGAAGGCGTCGTCCGCCATGTGCTCCAGGATGGCGGTGGCCATCTCCTCGGCGAGCGCGGGATCGGCGTTGACGATCAGGTCCCCGCCGGCCTCGAGGAACGCCACCGCGCGTTCGCCGGGCGGCACGTCGGCCACCGACTCGGCCGCGCCCAGATCGTCGGCGATGACCACCTTGTCGAATCCCAGATCCTCTCGCAGGATGTCGGAGACGATGCGGCTGCTGAACACCGCCCGGTGTTCCGGGTCGATGCGCTCGAACGTGGCCGAGGAGATCATCACGGACGACGCCCCCGCCTCGATGCCGCGCAGGAAGGGCTCCCAGCTCGGGTCGTCCACGACGGTGTCGGCGTCGGTGGCCTCGTCGAAATCCGTGTTCGCGGTGACCTTGCCGAGCCCCGGGAAGTGCTTGAGGCTCGTGGCAACACCGGCGGACTCCATGCCGCCGACGACCGCCTCCACCGCTTCCGCGGCCTGCTCCGGGCTCGCCCCGAACTGCCGGTCGAGCTTCCCGATGGGTGCATTCGAGTCCACCTTGGACTCGGGCACGACGTCGGCCACCGGCGCGAGGTTGAAGCGCACGCCGGCGCGCAGGAGCTCGTCGGCCCACGTCTCGGCCTGGACGCGCAGCGCGTCGGGATTCATGGCCCCCTGGTCGACGGCGGACGGGATCTCGCTGAAGCCTTGGCCGCGCAGGCGCTGCACCCGGCCGCCCTCCTGATCGGCCGCGACGAGGATCGGTACCGTCGAGTCGCCCAAGGCGCGGATCTCGGCGCTGAGGCTCGCGACGTCGCTGCGGGTGATGGGCTGGCTCCCCAACAGCACCACGGAGCCCGCCTGCGTGGCGCGCAGCGCCTGCCGCGTGGGCTCGTCGAGGCCCTGCAACGACACCCCCACCATCAGGAGTTGGCCGACCTGCCGCTCTGGCGAGAGGGCCTGCGCCTCGGCCAGGCAGGCCTGAGCGGGCGCGGGCGGCTCTGCCGGACCCGCCACCGCGGCGGTGGGCTCCTGGGACGATGCGGAGGGCGCGCTGGCCGTCGTGGTGCGGGTGAGCGGCGCGGGGGCGCAGGCGGCGACGGCCAGCGCCGGCACGAGCGCGCCGACGGCGAGCCTCGCGAAGCGTCGCACCTCAGTCACGCTCGAGCTCCGCGGGGCGCGGCGCGTCGAGGAGGCCGAGGAGGGCGTTCTCGACGAGCTCGGGCATCGCCGGGTGGATCCAGTACTGCCCCCGTGCCATCTCGGGCACGGTGAGGCCGAACGTCATCGCTTGGATGAGCGGCTGGATCAGCGTCGACGCCTGGGGGCCGATGATGTGGGCGCCGAGGAGGTGCCAGGAATGGGGGTCGGCGAGGAGCTTCGCGAAGTGCCCCTCGTCCTCCATGGCCCAGCCGAACGCGATGTCGGCGTAGCGCTGCGTCGCCTTCACGTAGGGCCGTCCCCATTCGCGCAGTTGCTGCTCCGTCGCGCCGACGGCGGCCACCTGGGGCTTGGAGAACACCGCGCACGGCACGTACCGGTGGTCCGAGCTCACCGGGGCATCGGGGTGCAGGAGGTTGTGCTGCACCGTGCGCATCTCGTGGTTGGCGACGTGCTTGAGCAGGTGGTCCGACGACACGTCGCCGAGCGCGAACACGTGCGGCAGGTTGGTGCGCTGCTGCGCGTCGACGTGGATCTGCCCGTTGGCGCGCACGCCGATGCCGGCGGCGTCGAGCGCCAGCATGTCGGAGTTGCGCTCGCGCCCCACGGCGACGAGCACCAGATCCGTGAGGTATTCGTATTCGACGCCGTTGACGTCGGTGGTGATGACCGAGACGTCACCGGCAGGCCCCTCCTCGAAGGCGGCCACCTGCTGGTTGACGCGCAGACGCACCCGCTTGGCCAGTTGCTCCCCGAAGGCCGAGCGGATGTCCTCGTCCATCTCGCGAAGGACCACGTCGGAGCGGTGGATGACGGTCACCTCGACGCCGAAGGAGGTGAAGATGTGGGCGAACTCTGCCGCGATGTACCCGCCGCCCAGGATCACCAGCCGCTCGGGCAGCTCGTCGATGCGCATGATGGTGTCGGAGGTGTGGATACGGTGCGCCACTTCCTCGATGCCCGGCACGTCGAGCGTGCGCGGCCGCGATCCGGTGGCGATCACGATCTTGTCCGCGGTGAACTGCTTGTCCCCCACTCGCAGCGTGTGTTCGTCGACGAAGGACGCCTCGCCGTCGAAGACCGTCACATTGCGGCTGCGGCGACGCCAGTCGAGCCCGCCGCGGGAGATGGCGTCGAGCCGGCCGAAGATCCTGTCCCGCATCTGCGGCCAGTCGGCCCGCCCCCTAGCGAGCGTCAGCCCAAGACGTCCCGCATCCTCGAACTCGCTGGCGAGGTCCGCCGGGTGCACGTACATCTTCGTGGGAATGCAGCCTCTGTTGAGGCAGGTCCCCCCGAAGACCGGGTCGCGTTCGACGAGCGCGACCGACCAGTCGTCGAAGCGCTCGTCGATGATCGAGTTGCCCGAGCCCGAGCCGATGATGGCCAGATCGAAGTGCTGCATGATGCCATCCTGCCACTGTCCGACCCTCGCGCTCACGTCCGACGTGCGGGGCCGCCCAGGGATCGTCGGCTGGGGCTACGCTGACTGGCATGGACACTTCCTGGGCTGTCATCACCGGCGCATCCGCAGGGCTGGGCGTCGCCTTCGCCGAGCACCTCGCGCGCGGGGGCGCCAACGTGCTGCTGGCGGCACGTCGAGGCGACTTGTTGGAGGAGCAGGCCGCGCGGCTGCGCTCCCGACACGGCGTGCAGGCGGCCACGCGCGCCGTCGACCTGGCGAGTGCCTCGTCGCGCGCGGACTTCGTCGACGAGGTGCGTTCGCTGCAGGTGCACACGCTCGTCAACAACGCCGGCTTTGGGTCCGTCGGCCGCTTCCACGAGCTGGAGGCCGACAGGGTCGCGCGCGAGGTGTCGCTCGACGTCGGTGCGCTCACCGAGCTCTCGCACGCGGTCGCGGGGCCGATGATCCACCGCGGCCGCGGCGCGATCATCAACGTCGCGAGCACCGCGGCCTTCCAGCCGATGCCCGAGATGGCCGTCTACGCGGCCGCCAAGGGTTACGTCCTGCAGTTCACCATCGCCTTGTGGGAGGAGCTGCACGACACCGGGGTCCGGGCGGTGGCCATCTGCCCCGGCCCGACGCACACCGACTTCTTCGCCAACGCCGGCGACGACGGCGTCCTCGCCCAGCGCCGATCCCCCGAGCAGGTGGTGGCGACGACGTTCGCCGCACTCGAGCGGCACCAACCGTTCGTCGTCGACGGCATGCGCAACCGGGCGCTGGCCTTCGCCAACCGCTTCGCGCCGCGCTCCGTCCAGGCGCGGGTGGCCAAGCGGGTGCTGCGGCACTCGTGAGGCTCAGTCGCGCGTGATGCGCACCAGCTTCGTGTCGAAGGTGGACAATTCGGGCGCGTCGAAGTCGGCGTCGTGTTGGGGGGAGCCGAGCACCTCGTAGGTGCCGGGCTCGGTGATGGTGACGGTGACCGTCCAGGTCAGCCAGCCGTGGTCGTCCTGCGTCAGCGTGGTCTGGGCGATCGCGTTGGCCACCACCTGGTCGGTCTCGCGGTTGGAGATGTTGATGACCGGTGCGCCCACCTCCGGGCGCGACGTGCCGGTCACCAACAGCGTCCCGGCCGTGCGCTGGCTCTGGTTGGTGGGCGAGGTGATCCACACGCCGGGCATGGGCTCGAGCCCGCGCCGGGAGTAGCCGGTGTTGGCCGAGAACTCGGCAGGCGGGGCTGCCCCGTCGGCGAGGAAGCGCACCCGAAGGTCGTCCTCGCCGAGGAGTTCGGTGAGCGTGTACACCATCTGGTTGATCGCCTGCTCGGACATGAGCGGGTCGATGCCTTGGTAGGACTCGCGCGTGAGGTCGACGACGAGGGTGTTGCCCGTCCGGCGGACTCCCAGGACCTTGCCCTGCCACAGGGAGCCGTAGTCGGGATCCTTCGGCACGAGCGTGAACAGGGCCTCGGCCCCCGCCCGGGCGAGGTTGGCCGTCGAGGGCAGGGATGCCTGCTCGCGGTAGAGGCGGCCATCGGAGCGGCCGACGAAGTACACCGGGGCGTCCTGCAACTGTGCCTGGATGGCGACGGAGGCCGTCGCCTTGGGCGCGGGCGCGGTGGCCTGTGCGCTGGGCGCGACGGGCGCGTCCGTGGACGGCTTGAGCGCGACGCCCCCGACCGCCCCGATCGCCAGGGCGGTGAGGCTCCCGACGACCACCAGTTGGGCCCGCACGGCCCCGAGGTTGCGCGAGGTGCGTCGGGTGCGCAGCTCGTCCTCGATGGCCTCGGGCTGTGGCACCTTGATAAGCCGCTGCGACGAGCGCAGTGCCGTCGCGAGCTCCTGTGACACGGCGTCGATCTGGTCGGGCATGCGGTCGTCGTCGGCGACGGCCTGCTGCAGCGCGGCCAGGGCGCCCTCGAGGCGATGGTTGGAGGCCCTGACCGACAGCCGCATCACGCGGGCCAGCTCGGGCCCGAACAGGCCCAGTGCGTGGCTGACGACGAGGATCTCGAGGTACGGCGCAGGCTGCTCGCGCAGGGCCTTCACGAGTCCGACGCGGCGCCCGTCGTCGGGGTCTGGAATGTCGGGGCGACGCCCGCGCGAGTGCGCGTCGTGGATGACCTGCTCACGCAGGAACTCGACGCGCTCCTCCGGGTCGATCAGCCGACGGCTGCGGCGGTACAGCATCAGGAACGCGGAACGCACGACGTCGACGGCCTCGTCGCCCGCACCCAGCATGCGTGCGAGTCGGTGGAGGGACGCGTACTGGTCCTCGTACAGGTCGAGGATCCATTCGAGGCTCTCCTGCGCCTTCATCGCATCAGATACCCGCGTACGAGTGGAGGCCCGAGAACAGGAGGTTGACGCCGACGAAGTTGAACCAGAACGTCAGCAACCCCAGGATCGAGATGATGGCCGCGGGGCGGCCCCGCCAGCCGGCCGTCAGGGAGGCGTGCAGGAAGGCCGCGTACACCACCCAGGTGATGAAGCTCCACGTCTCCTTCGGGTCCCAGTTCCAGTAGCGACCCCACGCGTACTGGGCCCAGATGGAGCCCGCGACGATCGTGAACGTCCACACGGGGAAGGCGAAGGCTGTCACCCGATGGGCGAACAGCTCCAGCTTGCGCGGGCTCGGGATGCGGGCGACGTAGCCCCTGAACTCCCCTCCTCGCCGACGGGCGCGGCGTTCGGCCCCGTCGCGGACGAGGAACAGGATGCTCGCGAGGCCTGCGACGTTGAAGCCCGCCGCCGAGATGACGGCGGCGATGATGTGGACGATGAACCACACCGAGTGCAGCGCGGGCACGAGGGGGGCCACGTCGACGTAGAACACCGTCACGGCCAGCCCCATCATGAGCGCCGCGACGAACGCCACCCCGATGCCCAGCCAGCGTGCCCCCGCCCGCCACACGACGAGCAGATACAGCAGCACGACGAGCGCGATCGCCGAGGTGACGAACTCGTACATGTTGCCCCAGGGCGCCCGGCCCGCGGCGACTCCGCGCAGGACGACGCCGACGGTGTTGAGCAGCCAGCCGATGAGGATCGCGGCAGTGGCCAGGCGGCCGAACAGGTCGACGTTGACCCGCTGCGCGTCCTCCGCGCCGGAGGCGTCACGCTCCTCGCCGAGGCCCCGGGCGAACGCCCATTCGCCGGCGTGCAGCACGAGTGCGACGATGTACGCCACCGTCGCCGCCACCATCGCCAGATCCGAATACTGCGCCACCGCTCAGTCCTTCCCTTCGATCACGCCCACCAGCTCGGCGACCTCGTCCTCGAGGCCGATCCCCGTGTCGGAGCGATCGAGCCCTCCGACGTCGACCTGTCCGGTGCCGGGACGCACGAACAGGCGCCGGGGCTTCACGAACAGGCTGATGGTGAGGCCCACCAGGCCGATCAGCACGGACGCCAGCGCGAGCGGGTTGCCCGGAGTCTGGCTGATCTGGAGTTTCACCCACCGAGAGTACCCATCGAACTGGACGCTGCCCAAGCCGTCCGGGAGCGTGAACCCGGAGCCGGGCTTCATGCGGGCGCGCAGGCGCTCCCCGCCGTCACCTTCGACGGGCTCAAGCCCCGTCGTGTTGAGCGTGTAGATCGACTCGGGCACGCCGGTCTCCTCCGCAGGCTCCCCCGCCCAGGCATTCAGCCACACCTCCGGGTCGAGCGCGTCCGGGAAGACCGAGTGCGGGCCCGTCTCGTCGAGGACGGCCGTCGGGAGGAAGATCACCTCGAACGCCAGGCGTTGGGGCCTGGCGTCGGGCACCTTGACGACGCCCACCGAGGAGAAGTTGCCGTCCTGCGGAAGGAACACCTGGGGCCCTTGGAAGGCGACGGCGCCGTTGCCGTCCTTGACGGTGAAGTGGCCCGCATAGCCGTGGCCGAGGAGGTTGATCTGCGAGCCGCCGGCCGTCGTGTACGGCTCGTTGACCGTGACCAGCTCGGTGTGCTCGCCGCGGCCGTCGCGGACGGTGAGGGTGGCGTCGAAGACGCGGGCGGCGCCCCGCTGGACGCGGCCGGTCTCGAAGGCGGCCTCGAAGGAGTCGACGGTGAGACTGAACTCCTCGAGGTCGTCCGTGCGCACCCAGGCGCCGGCGGTGAAGTCGTCGTACTGGGTGATGGCGTTGGCGAAGCCGCGCCCCTCGACGACGACGACCGTCCCGCGGAACCCGAGGAGGCTCGACCAGGCGAGCCCGACGAGCACGCCGACGAGCGACAGGTGGAACAGGAGGTTGCCGAATTCCCGGAGGAAGCCGCGTTCGGCGCTGATGCCGTCGTCGGTCCGCCGCGTGCGGTAGCGGCGACGACGAAGCCACGCCTCCGCGCGGCGAAGGGCCTCGTCGCTGGGCTCGACGGCGGCCACGCCGGCCGCCGGCAGCCGGTCGAGGCGTGCGGGCACCTTCGCCAGCGGGCGCCGGAGGTCGCGGGCGTACTTCACGATGCGCGGCAGGATGCATCCGATGAGGGAGACGAACAGCAGCAGGTAGATGGCCGAGAACCACGGCGAGGAGTACACGTCGTACATGCCGAGCGGCTCGAACACCTTGTCAAGGTTGGGATGGGCCTTCTTCCAGTCCATCACCTCGATGGGCGAGATGCGCTGTTGCGGCACCATCGAACCGGGAATGGCGGCGAGGGCGAGGAGGAACAGCAGGATGAGCGCGGTACGCATGCTCGTGAGCTGCCGCCAGCCCCAGCGAAGCCACTCCCTCATCACAGCACCGTCCCGAACCCTGCGGCCCACTGGCGCACCACGCCCATCAGCGAGTCCCACCAGCCGACGATCATCATGACGCCGACGACGATCATCAGGCCACCACCCAGGCGCTGGAGGCCGCGCTGATGGCGGCGCAGCCAGTCGAGGCGAGGCGCGAGCGTCGAGAAGGCCAACGCGAACAGGACGAACGGCAGCCCGAGACCGAGGGCGTAGGCGAAGGCGAGGACGGCGCCCCGCCCGGCCGAACCCTCGTTGAAGGCGAGCGACAACACCACCGACAGTGCCGGCCCGATGCAGGGCGTGAACGTGAGCCCGAACACGAGGCCGAGCAGTGGGCTGGCCGCCACGCCCACGCGCGGCGTGGTGGCGGGTTGCCAGAGGCCGGGCATCTCGAACAGCCCCATGAACGCCGCGCCCATCGCGATGATGAGGACGCCCGCGACGATGGTGATGAGGCGCTGGTGTTCGATCAGGAGCGAGCCGATGCCGCCGGCGAGGGCACCGGTCGCGACGAACACGAGTGAGAAGCCAAGCACGAAGCCGAGCGTGCCGAGCACGAGCGGCGCGCGTCGGCCGCCGCCCTCGGCGATCTCCGTGGCCCCGAGCCCGGAGGCGTAGGACAGGTAGCCGGGCAGCAGTGGGAGCACGCACGGTGAGGCGAAGCTCACGAGCCCCGCCAGGATGGCGACGGGGATCGCGATCACCATCGACGACGTGAGCGCGTCACCGACCCAGGTGTCGAGGGGGATCATCGGACGTCCCCGACGATCTGGACGAGCGTGGTGGCGTCCACTTCCCCGATGACGCGGGCGGCCACCCGGCCCTGCGCGTCGATGACGAGCGTCGAGGGGATCGCCTTCGGTGGCAGCTGCCCGAATCCGAGCAGCAGGGCTCCGTCGGGGTCGAAGATGTTGGGGTATTCGATGCCGAAGTTGCGCACGAAGGCCTGCGCCGGCGCCTCGGAGAGGTCGCGGGTGTTGAGCCCGAGGAACTGCACGTCGTCGCCGAGCTGCGCGTCGGCCTCCACCAGCTCGGGTGCTTCATGTCGGCAGGGCGCGCACCACGAGCCCCAGACGTTGACGACGAGGATCTTCCCTTCGAACTGCGCACTGGAGATCGACGTCGACGCGTCGGCCAGCGATGGGCCCTCGAGCTCGGGCGCGGGCTGGCGCTGGTCTGCGGGGACGATGGTGACCGTCCCGTCGCCGACGGTGAAGCCCACTGCCTGACCGCCACCGCCGGCCTGGCTGCCGGTGTCGGCGCTGCACCCCGCGAGCGCGAGCGTCGCGAGCAGCGCGGCCAGTGCCCGTCTCACGTCCCCACCCGGAACTTCCCGGAGCTGGTGCTCACCGGGAGCAGGTCGGGGATGTGTTCGGCGTAGTCCACGCGGACCGGGCGGTCGCTGTCGAACACGAAGGACGTCACGGAGCACAGCGTCGTGCCGCGCCGGCGCGGGTCGTGGACGAACGACCGGCCCTCGACGGCGCGCCGGGCGATGTAGATGGGCAGCTGGTGGGACACGACGAGCGCGGTGCCGCCGTCGCCGGCCGCGCGGGCCGCGTCGGTGATGGCGGCGAGCATGCGCTCGGCGATCTGCGTGTACGGTTCGCCCCAGCTCGGGCGCAAGGGATTGCGCATGGCCCAGAACATGCGCGGGTCGAACAGCGCGGCGTTGCGCTTGCCGAAGACCTTTCCCTCGAAGACGTTGGCGGCCTCGATGAGGCGATCGTCGACGACGACCTCCAGCTCAGGGTGGGCCTGCGCGGACGGGGCCATGGTCTCGCGGGCACGTTGCAGGGGCGAGCACCGAAGGTGCGTGAGGGGCTCGTCGCGCCAGTGTTCGGCCATGCGCTGCGCCATCGTGTGCCCGAGCTCGGAGAGTCCGAAGCCGGGCAGCCTGCCGTAGAGCAGCCCGTGCGGGTTGAGCACCTGTCCGTGCCGCATGACGTGCACCGTGGTCCGATTGGTCATGGCGCCAGCCTATTGCTCCTGTTCAACCGTCTTTCGGCGACGACGGCGCTTGCGCTCGGAGGGCTTCTTGAGCGGCTCGCCGTTGGCCTCCTGTTCGCGGCGGCGGCGGTCCGCGAACTGCGCCAGACCGTCGGCAAGGGAGGCGTAGGTGGGCGAGTGCGCGATGACGTCGACGCGCAGGCCGTGCTGCTCGCAGGCGGCGGCGGTGGCCTCACCGATCGCGGCGATGACGGACGCGGCGTGCGGCTTGCCCGCGATGCCGATCATGTTGCGCACCGACGAGGCCGAGGTGAACACGACGGCGTCGTACATGCCCGACTTGATGTCCTCGCGGATCTCCTGCGGCGGCGGGGCGGCGCGAACGGTGCGGTAGGCGGTGACCCCCTCGACCTCCCAGCCGAGGTGGCCGAGGCCGTCGAGGAGCGGGTCGATGGACACGTCTGCGCTCGGGACGAGCACGCGGTTGAGCGGATCCATGAGGTCATCGTAGGCGGGGAATTCCTGCGCGAGGCCGCCGACGGTGTTGGTGCCTTGCGGCTCCAGATCGGCGACGATGCCCAGCTTGCGCAGCGCCGACGACGTCCCTCGGCCGACCGCGGCGATGGAGATGCCGGACAGCGCCCTCGAGTCGAGGCCGTACTCGGCCAGCCTCTCGGAGACGGCGGCGACGGCGTAGGGCGAGGTGAACACGCACCACAGGTAGCGCCCGTCGACGAGGCCACGGATGGCGCGCTCCATACCCTGCTCGGTGCGGGGCGGCTCGATGGACATCGTCGGGATGGTTTCGGTGCTGGCCCCGTACTGGGCCAGTTCCTCGATCAGCACCGAGAGGTCGTCCTTGGTGCGGGGGCTCAGCACGCGCCAGTCGAACAGGGGCTTCGACTCGTACCACGCCAGGCGCTTGTGCGCGGTCTCGGCGATGGCGTCCCCGACGACGAAGTAGCAGTCGTGGCAGTCGCAGTTCTCGACGTCGCTCCAGACCACCATGTGGCTGTCCTGGGCGGTGGTGCCGACGTGGGTGAGCATGAGCGCCTGCCCGGAGGCGCCGTAGCGTTCGGCGGCGACGGCGGCGACGCCCTCCGCGAGCCGGCCCTCGGTGTGGATCGCGAGCGTGCCTGCGCTCGGCCACTGGTCGATCGGTGGGACGGCGCCGTGGACGTCGAGCAGGGCCATGGAGCCACCGACGGGGATCGCTCCGTAGTTGAGCATCGTGCTCCAGTGGCTGAGCCCGGGGATGACGTTGATGCGCACGCCGGCGTCCTTGACGCGGGCGAGGACGTCGTCGCCCTCGGATTCGAAGAAGTGGTCGCGCTGGCCGAGCCGGACGACCTTCTGGCCTTCCCGCGCGGCGTCGAGGAGCTGCGCCACCTCGTCGGCGGCGGCGTGTTCGATCCGGGCGTGGCCGACGTCGAGGCGGGCGACCTCGTCGACGTCCATGTGGGAGTCGACCACGACGAGGTCGGCGAAGCGCAGGGTGCGCGCTCCCAACAACGTCAGGAGCCCGAACTCACCCGGGCCGGATCCCACGAAGGTGACAGATCCGAGTCCTGCTTCATTCACGACTTCTCCTCGAGCCAGGTCAGGAGCGCAGCCTCGTCCACGAACCAACGGCTGCGCACCGCACCATCGACCATCAGCACCGGGACGTGGTCGGAATACTCGGCACGCAGTGCCGGATCCGTGTCCACGTCCACCATTTCGTACGTGGCCCCCAAGGCGCTGCAGGTGCGCTCGACGATCCGCTCGGCGTCCTCACACAGGTGGCAGCCGACGCGCGTGAGCAGGCGAACCCGCGCGGGGGCCACGGATCACTTGCCTGCGCGGCGACGCTGGATGCGAGTGCGCTTCAGGAGCTTGCGGTGCTTCTTCTTGGCCATGCGCTTGCGGCGCTTCTTGATGACAGAACCCACGTTCAGCCTTTCTTGACAGCTTCGGATGCCCGCGTGACCGCGGAACGACTACCCATGGTAACCCGGAGGGTCCAATTCGGTCTAATGCGAAAGTGTGCAGCCGGCACCGGTCAGCGCCCACGCACCATGTCGCTGGAGCGCTGGGCGCACGCCTCGATCGCTGCGAGGAATGCGGCCCGCACGCCCCGCTCGTCGAGGACTCGCAGCGCCGCCGCGGTCGTCCCTCCAGGGGAGGTCACTTGCTCGCGCAGCACGGTGGCGGAGGCGCCCGATTCGGCCAGCAGGGCCGCCGCCCCCAGGAAGGTCTGGGTGGTGAGCCGGGTGGCGTCGGCGCGGGTGAGGCCCTGGTGGACGCCACCTTCGATCATCGCCTCCGCGACGTGGAAGAGGTAGGCCGGGCCGGAACCAGACACGGCGGTGAGCGCGTCGAGGTGGTCCTCGTCGGTGACGATGGTGGCGCCGACGGCGTCCAGCAGCCCGCGCGCGGCGGCGACGTGCTCGTCGGTGGCTCGGGTGCCCGGGACGATGCCCGACATGGCCTTGCCGACGAGCGCGCCGGTGTTGGGCATGACCCGCACGACGACGGTGCCCTCCGGCAGCGCGTCCTCCAGGTGCGCGACGGTGACCCCTGCGGCGATCGAGACGACGACCGCCCCGGGCCCCGGCCGCAGCGCGGCGAGGATGTCGTCGAACTGGTGGGGCTTGACCGCGAGGACGATGGTGTCCGCCTGCGACGCCTCCGCGAGCTCCACGCAGCGCACTCCGAGCGCCTCGACGCGGGCGCGCCCAGCCTCGCTGGCCTCCACGACGACGATGTCCGTTGGCTCGTGGCCCGCGGCCAGCCAGCCGCCCAGCAGCGCGCCGCCCATGTTGCCGGCACCGACGAGTGCCAGCGTCATACGAGCAGCTCCGCGATCTGGATGGCGTTCAGCGCGGCGCCCTTGCGGAGGTTGTCGCTGGAGAGGAACAGGACGAGGCCCTTGCCGTCGGGCACCGACTGGTCGACGCGGATGCGGCCGACGAGCGAGTCGTCGATGCCGGCCGCGGCCAGCGGGGTGGGGACGTCGACAAGCTGCACGCCCGGCGCGCCCTCGAGAGCCGAACGGGCCTCGTCGGGGGTGATTGGCTGCGCGAAGCGCGCGTGGAGCACGAGCGAGTGGCCCGTGAACACGGGCACGCGCACGCAGGTGCCGGCAACGGCGAGCCCCGGGAGGTGGAGGATCTTGCGCGACTCATTGCGCAGCTTCTTCTCCTCGTCCGTCTCGCCCAGGCCGTCGTCGACGAGGTTGCCGGCGAGCGGCACGGCGTTGAACGCGATGGGCGCGACGTAGGGGCCGAGGCTCGCGGGCTTCGCGAGGGAGCCATTGTGGGCGAGCCTGCGCGGGTCGTCGACTTCGCCGAGCTGCGTGGCGAGGGCGTCGACGCCAGCCAGTCCCGAGCCGGAGACGGCCTGGAACGTCGCGACCTGCAGGGCCTCGAGCCCCGCGAGGTCGTGCAGCGGCTTCAGCACCGGCATGGCCGCCATGGTGGTGCAGTTGGGGTTGGCGATGATGCCGATCTCCGCCCCCGCAACGTCCTCGGGGTTGACCTCGGAGACGATCAGCGGCACGCGGTCGTCCATGCGCCAGGCGGACGAGTTGTCGACGACGGTCGCCCCCGCAGCCGCCACCTTCGGCGCCCACTCCTTCGAGGTGCCACCGCCGGCGGAGAACAGCGCGACGTCGAGGCCCGCGAAGTCGGCCGTCGCGATGTCCTCGACTTCGACCTCCTGCTGCCTGAACTGCACGGTCTTGCCAGCGGAGCGGTGCGACGCGAACGCGCGCAGCTCGTCGACGGGGAAGTTCCGCTCGGCCAGGAGGCGCAGCATGACGCCGCCGACCTGACCCGTTGCTCCGAATACACCTACTCGCATGGGGTGCAGTCTACGCGCGTCGGAGCGAGATCCGGCACGTGAGCGTCCCGCCAAGACGCCCCGGTCGCGAGCCCGCACCGACGAACGGTGGCGCAATCCGAAGACCGGCGATTAGCATGGTGATTCAGGCGAAGGCTGGAAGTCCCGCAGGCGCAGGCGCTTGCGGGGGGGGGAGAAACTCGATGAGTCACAGCAATGTGCAGGCACCAATTCTTGCGTCCCGGGCGCGTCGGGCCGGTACCGCGGCCGGCAGGCCCGCGCTCTGGGTGGGGGCCGTCGGTGTCGTGGGAGGTCTGGTCTGGATCGCGGCGGCGCTCGTCTTCAACTTGGGCTTTTCGTGGCTCGCGGTGGCACTCGGCGCGCTGACCGTCGGCGCGTGGACGCTCGTGTGGGGCCGGCGCGCTGCCCGGCAGCGTTGGCCGCTGCTCGTGGCCGGCCAGTGGTTGAGCATCGCGCTCGTGGCCACGATCACCCTGATCGCCGAAGGGGCGCATCTGGGCTGGCCCACCCTGAGCTGGTCCGGCGTGCTCGCGGCGTTCCTCCTGGCCTTCTGGATGGTCCCGGTGGCGATGCTGGCCACGTCCCGACGCGGCTGACCTCGAGCGCTACTTGGGCGCGAACGGCAGGTAGACGAGCAGTCCCGCGCCCAGAAACGCCACGAGATCCAGCAATACGTGGACGATGACCAGCGGCATCACGCGCTTGATGCGCAGGTAGAGCCAGCCGAAGACCAGCCCCATCACGAGGTTGCCGATAAAGCCACCGAAGCCCTGGTAGAGGTGGTAGGCGCCGCGGATCACGGCGGAGGCGACGAGGATCGCAATCTGGTTGCCGCCGCGCTGCGCCCAGCGGGTGAAGAGGTAGCCGATCATGACGACCTCTTCGAGAATGCCGTTCATGAGGGCACGGCCGACGAGGATCGGCACCGTCCACCAGTGGGCCGCAAGGTTGGCCGGCGCCACCTGCGTGTTGATGCCGATCTGCACCGCGAACAGGTAGAACGCGAGCCCCGCGATCCCGATGAGCGCGAAGACGCCGAACCCCTGCGCGAGGTCGCGCTTCCAACGGCGGAAGTCGAAGCCCATGCAGCCACAGGGTCCGCCGTCGGGCGGGCGATGCACCCACAGCAGGTACAGCACCAACACCGCCGGCATCAGTGGGAAGAGCGTGCCCGCCACCTGATAGGCGAAGTCGAGCCAAGGACGGTCGGGGGTGCGCGACGAGTTCATCGTCGTGACCTGCTTGCTGAGCACCACCTCGCGGGTGAGCTTGTCCCAGATCGAGAGGATCGCGTACACGGCCGACTGGCCCAGAGAGATGAGCAGGACGACCGCCATCTCCACCCCGAGCTGGCGTCGCGCCGCACCGGGGACCACCTGTTGCGCACTCATCGCTTGTCGAACACCGCCCTCAGGTAGCCCCACGCGGTCTGTGGGCGTGCGGCGACGCGAGTCAGCAGGTACTCGTACCAGCCAGGGCCATACGGCAGCAGCACGCGGGAGCGGTAGCCGATGTCGGCGAGGCGTCGCTGCTCCAGAGGCCGGACCCCGTAGTGCATCTGGAACTCGAAGTCCGCCCGTGGATTGCGGCGGCCGAGCTCGTGCATGATCGCGATGATCGTCGGATCGTGGCTGGCCAGCAGCACCGTGGCACCCGATTCGATCCCCAGGCGCATGCAGCGCACCAGCGCCTTCGACTTCTCCTGCTCTCCGCGCACGGCGAGCGCACTCGGCACCGGGTACGAGCCGATGCACAGACGCACGCGAGGCGACTCGTCGACGATGGCCCGCAGGTCGTGTTCGCTGCGGCGGATGTCGACCGGCAACGTGATGCCAAGGCTCGGATGACGTTCACGCACCGACCGCCACAGCCGCAGCGTTTCCAGGTAGTGCGCAGGGCCCTGCATTTCGAGGGTGACGTGCGCTCCCTGCGCCTCCGCGCGCGCCGCGAGGTCGAGGAGGGTGACGCGGGCCCGCTCCTCGGACTCCCTGAGCCCCACCTGCGACGGCTTGACCGACAGCTCGACGCCTGCGGCCGACTCGTCGAGGTTCATCAGCAGCTCACCGAGCGCGGCGGGCGACTCGGACTCCGAATCACTCGTCGGGAGATAGGCGAAGCTCACCTCGAGCCCCCGGGAGCGCAGCACGTCCGCGGTCTCGACGGCCGTCGTCGGCAGCGCTCCGGCGACGTAGGGACGCGCCAGCTCCTCGAGCGCACCCGACGCGAGCGCGGCCTGCTGCACGCGGCCGGAACGAATGACCCAGCGCGTGGCCCGGCTGGTCAGCGAGCGGCGGCTCATCGCATCCCCCTTCCGATGTCGAAGTGCTTGCGGGTGTTCGCCAGCACCTCCTCCAGCAGCTCGGCGCGCTCGTGGCGGGACTTGGCGCGCCTCGTCGACACTTCGATGACGATGTGTCCCGCGAAATCCATGCGGCCGAGCTCCTGCACGACGGCCCACGCATCCTGGTCGCCCTCACCGGGGAGCCAGTGCTCGTCCTTGAAGGAGCCCTTGCCGTCGGTGAGATGCACGTGCGCCAGACGCTTCCCCCACCGGTGGAGGAGGTCCATGGCCTGCTGCTGCGCGGTCGAGGCGTGCGAGAGATCGAGGGTGAGGTGGTCGTAATCGCGGTCGGTGGGGTCCCACGACGGCAGGTAGGCCTGCATGCGGCCCGCCGGGGACCGCCAGGGGAACATGTTCTCGACGGCGAACGTCACCCCCGACGTCTCGTTGAGGCGACGGATGCCCGCCTCGAAGGTGGCGCCGTAGTCGCGCTGCCAACGAAACGGCGGATGCACGACGACCGTGCTGGCGCCGAGCTGGCGTGCCGCCTCCGCCGACTTCTCGAGCTTCTCCCACGGGTCGGAGCCCCAGACATTGGGCGTGATGAGCAGCACTGGGGCGTGCACCGACAGCACACGCACCCCGTGGTAGTTGCTGAGCTTCTCCACGGCGGCGATGTCGGTGGTCAACGGGTCGACGCCCACCATGAGCTCGACACCGTCGAAGCCGAGCTCGGCGGCCAGCTCGAAGGCACTCGCGGAGCTCTCGGGGTACACCGTGGTGGTGGACAGTGTGACGGTCGGATGGGGCACGAGCCCAGCCTACAAGCGATGCCCGACCCCGGATTGGGCGATTGTCCGGCCGTCGGTGACAATAAGGGCATGATGCACGTCGACCACCTGATCTTCGCAGCGGGTCCGGACGGCCTCAAGGCCGATGCCGCCCGACTCGCTGACGCCCTCGGTACCGACTTCAAGGACGGGGGATTCCACCCGCGCTTCGGCACGCGCAACCACATCATTCCGCTCTCCGACGCCCGCTACATCGAGGTCGTCGAGGTGCTCGACCACCCGGCGGCGGACAAGGCCCCCTTCGGCCAGGCCGTCCGCGCCCGCTCCAGCATGGGCGGCGGCTGGATGGCCTGGGTGGTCAGCGTCGACGACCTCGCTCCCGTCGAGCAGCGCCTCGAGCGCAGCGCGGTGCCCGGCTCCCGCCAGTTCCCCGACGGCCGCCGACTCGAATGGCGCCAGATCGGCATCAAGGGGTTGATCGCCGACCCGCAGTTGCCCTACTTCATCCAGTGGGAGTCCGAGGCCGACGTCCGCCCGAGCGCCCTCGTGAGCGACGTGCGGCTGCGCAGCATCGAGATCTCCGGCTCCGCCGATCGGCTGAGCGAGTGGCTCGACCATGAGATCAGCGACTCCCTCGACGGGGTCGAACTCCGCCTCGTCGCCCCCAACGGGATGCCCGGCGTCAACCGCGTCGTGTTCGACTCCCCCACCAAGGGCGAGGTCATCCTCTGACACTGATCGTCGCCATCGACGGCCTCGGCGCCAGCGGCAAGTCGACCTTCGCGCAGCGACTCGCCGCCCGGTACGCCGGGGCCGTCGTCGCGCTCGACGACTTCGCGCGCCCCGGCACCCCCACCTGGGAACATGGGCGATTCATCGAGGAGGTCCTCGCTCCGTTGCGCGCCGGCCTCCCCGCCAGGTACCGCGTCTGGCCATTTGATGCCGACGAGCCGGTCCGCGTCGCCGAGGTGCCTGCGGGCGGGCTGGTGCTCGTCGAGGGGGTGTCCTGCCTCGCGATGGCCGTCACGCGACAGGTGGGGACGTGGTGGGACCTGTCCATCTGGCTCGATGCCCCCTTCGCCTCCCGACGCGCGCGCATCGAGCGCCGGGACCCGCCGTCGGTGCAGGAGCAGTGGCGCACCCACTGGTGGCCGAGCGAGCAGCGCTACTTCGCGAACGAGCGCCCCGACCTGCGGGCGGACCTCGTCGTGCGGGGCTGAAGCCTGTCGGTGCCGGCGGGTAGGTTGGGCGCGTGGCGAAGAGACAGGATTCCTACCGCTGCACGGAGTGCGGCTGGACGAGCGTGCGCTGGGTGGGCCGTTGCGGCGAGTGCCAGACGTGGGGGTCCGTGGCCGAGGTGGGTGCACCGAAGCTGCGCGACGTGGCACCCGCGGCCCCCACGTCGAAGGCGCTGCCCATCTCGCAGGTACCGATGGACGCGGCGAAGCGTTACCCGACGATGATCGGCGAGCTCGACCGGGTGCTCGGCGACGGGCTCGTGCCCGGCGCGGTCATCCTGCTCGCCGGCGAGCCGGGCGTCGGGAAGTCCACCCTGCTGCTCGACGTCGCCGCCAAGTGGGCGTCGGCCGGGCGCACCACCTTGTACGTTTCCGGGGAGGAGTCGGCGTCGCAGGTGAAGCTGCGGGCGGAGCGGACGGGGACCGTCGTCGACGACCTCTACCTCGCCTCCGAGTCCGACCTCGCCACCGTCCTCGGGCACATCGAGGAGGTCTCCCCCAGCCTCGTCGTCGTCGACTCCGTGCAAACCATCAGCACCTCGGACGCCGACGGCGTGCCCGGCGGCCCGTCACAGGTGCGGGAGGTCACCGGGGCGCTCGCGCGCGTCGCCAAGCGGGACAACGTCGCCGTCATCATCGTCGGGCACGTCACGAAGGACGGCTCGATCGCCGGGCCGCGGACGATGGAGCATCTCGTCGACGTGGTGCTGACCTTCGAGGGCGACCGCCACTCCGGCTTCCGCATGGTGCGCGCGACGAAGAACCGCTTCGGCCCCGCCGACGAGGTGGGATGCTTCGAGATGGACGAACGCGGCATCGTCGAGGTCCCCGACCCGTCGGGGCTGTTCACCACGCGCCACGAGGAGCCCACGCCCGGCACGTGTGTCACGGTCACGATGGAGGGGCGTCGCCCACTCCTGGCGGAGGTGCAGGCGCTCGTCGCGCAGTCCACCAACGAGAAGAACCCGCGCCGCACCACGCACGGCCTCGACGGGTCCCGCATGGCGATGGTGCTTGCCGTGCTGGAGCGCAAGGCCCGACTGCCGTTGTTCGGCAACGACGTGTACGTCTCGACGGTGGGCGGCGCCCGGGTGACCGATCCCTCCGTGGATCTCGCGGTGGCGGTGGCCGTCGCCAGCGCCGCGCTGGGCCGCCAACACCCGCGTCGCGTCGTCGCTCTGGGCGAGATCGGCCTGGCGGGCGACCTCCGACGCGTCCCTGGCACCGAACGCCGGCTCGCCGAGGCGGGGCGGCTGGGCTTCGAGCTGGCGTTGGTGCCCAAGGGGTCGCGCGACGTCACCGCCCGGGTCCCGAACCTGGGCGCACTCAAGGTGGTGGAGGTGCCGACGCTCGCGGACGCGCTGGGCGTGCTGGACCTCCGACGGTCGGCGCGCTAGCTGGCCGACGGGCACGCCCGGGCCCGCGACAGCACCACCACCCCGAACGCATCGAACGCTCGGGGTGGTGCCGAAGGTGGGACGGCCGGGGGGGCCAGTGGCGCAGGGCGTGGTGGTGCGGGGCCCCTACTCCTCGAGCCAGGTGGGGTGTTCGTCCCACCACGGCGGAGGCGTCGGAGGGTGCTCCGAATATGGATCGTGATCCGGCCAGTCGTCGTCGGGCGGCGGCTGCGCCGGGAGGCTGGGGATGGGTGGCACGGGCGCTTCCGGCAGGCGCGTCATCACCGTGCCACGCCCCGTGACTTCGAACTCGTAGCCCAGTGGCGACCGCCACCGGAACACCCCCGGCGAGAGCTGCTCAAGCTGCCAGTGGCCGGCCGTCTTCGCACGGTGCGCGCGGCGGTCGAGGGGTCCGAGATTGGACATCGTCGTCGCGCCCTGGCGGCCCGTCGGGTCGAATGCGATCGTGTGGTCCACGTCGCACTGCGCCGCGGCGGTGGTGGAGTACGGAAACACCGACCTCGGGTTGCACACCGCCAGTGCCACACGTTGGGACGTCGACGGGTCGTGCCCTGGCGCGTCGGGGACCATGTGGGGGTCGATCACTGGCCGCACCGTCACCTTCGCCCCGTGCAGGAACGAAGGCAGGGACTCGGTGAGCAGGACGCCCCAGCGCTCCACGTGGGCCGAAGGGGCGAGCGGGAGCCCGCCGTCGACGTCGGGTGCCTGCGCCGGGACATGCACGATCATCTCGACGTCCATCAGCGAGCCCTGACCGACGGCCTGCCGGGCGAACACGCCGAAGGCGGCCGCACGCCGCTGGTCGTGGATGTACTTCGTCGCCTCCGCGGCAGTGACGCCCTCCGGCAGCTCCGGAGCGGGCAGGGACGCCGCGATCTGGTCCAGCGCTTGGCTGAAGAGCACCCCGTCGGTGGCCGCCACCTTCCCGAACAGGCCACAGTGTTCGTCCTCGAACCGGCCCACGTGCACGAACCGCTCCCGCTGCGCGAGCGCGGCCAGCTTGCGCGCACCTGCGGGATCGGCGTCGAGGACCCAGCGGCCGACCTCGGAGAGGATCGTCCACGAGGGGTGGAGGCCCAGCCAGTGCGCGGCGCGACGATCCGCCTCCAGCGCCGCCTGCTTGGGCAACTGCTTGCAGGCCTCTTCGACCTTGACGACGACCCACCAATCGACCAGGCCCTCGACGAAGCACTGCCACATCCTCGGATGGCGGACCTGGACACTGCGAGCGCAGGACACGCGCTCGAGCATCGAGCCGAAGCTCCGCCTGGTGGCGGCCGCGGCCTCCAACACGAACAGCTCCGAGACCCGCGCCACGCCATCACGACCGGCCGAGAGCCACTTGCCCCGCAGCTCCTCGGGCAGGTGCGGATCGTCGTCGGCACCGTACCTCGCGGCCGCATCCAGCAAGGCGATGATCTCCGCCACCTGCGCCGCCCGGACCGACTCCGTCGCGTGCGCCATCGCCGCGAAAGCCGAAGCCGCATCGTCGTGGACCATCCCACACCCCCAACCATCATTCGATGACACGACCTATACTACCGATACATCCGTTCGATTCAACAGCGCAAGGATAACGATTGCATCACGGTTGCCAGAGTCGGTCAGCCGGGTGCTCCGGCGCGGCCAGCAGCGCCGCCCACGACGCCCACTCCATCGCCGAGGCCCGCCGTCGGGGATGGCGGGGAGACGAGGGCGAAGCGAATGCCCTCGTAGGCGCCGTATTCCCACGCGACGGCCAGACGCCCGTCGGGCACCACCGCGGCCACGGAATAGGCCGCTGGCCCCGGGTCGAGGACCACCGGCTCGCCCCAGGCACCCGGAAGCCCGACGCGCAGGACGAGGTTGCGGCGCTCGCTCCACACCGGCCCCGACGACGCCCCGCGGCCACCCGTCGGGTCGGGAAGGTCCACGACGGAGTCGGTCGTCGCGCCCTCGGGGTACACCAACGTGCAGGCCAGACGCCCGTCGGGGAGGGAAACGAAGCCTCCGTTGCAGCCCGGATCTGGGATGTCCGGGCTCGGCGACGAGAACGTCTCGCCGCCATCGGTCGACACTGCGGCCAGGCGTGACGGCGTGGCCCGCGAGTGGAGCACGACCCGACCGTCGGGAAGCTGGGCCACCTTCGTCTCGTCACACCCCTCCACCGGTGCCCCGAGCCGCCACGAGTCTCCCCGATCGTCGGAGATGGCCATGACCACGTACCGGACCTGTCCCCCGCGGCGCCGCACGGCGACCGGCTGCAGCAGTCGCCCGCCGTCGAGTTGGGTGCCGTTGCCCGACGACGCGAACAGGCAGCCCGCGTCGTCGGGCCACAGCCCCTCGGACACCTCGCGGTGCGCCCACGTCCGCCCGCCGTCGAGGGAGCGGGCCACCCAGAGCGTCCATCCCTCGCCCGGGCGCTGATCGTCCCAGAACGAGCCCCCGTCCGAGCCGACGTACCACGCGAGCAGGGACCCATCGTCGAGCGCGATCAGGCTGGCATCGCCGCAGCCCCACCGGCCCTCGGGCCGGCGAAGCCAGCGGGGCGCAGTCCAGGTGGCGCCCAGATCGTCGGAGGTCAGCACGGCCATGCCGTTGGGGCCCGGCAGGTCGAGCGGCGAAGTGCGCACGTCGAAGACCACCACCAGCCGTCCCCCCACGCAGGCGAGCGCGGGGATGCGGTGGCAGGGCGTCGGCGACGGGCCACCCTCGAGCGGGCTGCCGGTGCGGGCGAGCACTTGCATGACGGTCACGCTACCGCCCGCCCACACCGAGGGCGCCGAGCCGCGCCAGGGCTCAGCCCAGGCGCTCCAGGTGGCGCTTCGCCAGTGCGGACAGCACCGGATCCTCCGACGCCGCGACCCGCTCGAGCGCCGGGCGTGCCGCCTCGCCGAGCTGGCCCAGCGTCGACACGGCGGTCAGCCGCACGGGCTCGTACTCGTCGGCCACGCGCGCCTCGACGGCGTCCGCCGCGCTGGCTGCGTGCTCGCCGAGGTAGCCGAGCGCCTCGACAGCGTGGTCGCGCACGTCGGAGGACTCGCTGTCAAGCGCGGCCACGAGGACCGGCACCGCGCCCTCCCCCAGCTTGCGGAACGCGTCCGACAACGCGTCGCGCTGCCACTCGTCGCCGTCGCCGAGGCGCCGGGCGAGCACCTCCGCCGCGCGCAATCCGCCGGTGTTGGCGGCCGCGCGGTAGGCCTTGAGCGCGACGTCCGCGTGCTCGTCGAGCACCAGCGGCGCGACGGCGTCGAAGTGCGCGGGGTTGCCGATCTTGCTCAGTACGTGCGCCCCAGAGAATCGGTCGTGGGGGACATCGCTGGTGAGCAGCGCGAGGAGCTGCCCCTCGGCCTCCCGCGCGTGCTGCACGAGCGCCCAGGTGATGTCTTCGCGCACGTGACCGTCGGGCTCATCGCGCAGACGCTCGACGAGCACGTCGACGACGCCCTCCTCGTGGCTCGTGCCGAGGGCGAGCGCCGCATGGCGGCGACCCGTGATGGTCTCGGCGTGGCGAAGCTGATCGAACAACGTGGACATGACTGCCTTCCTTTCTCGCGCCAGCGTAGGCGCGGCTCCCCCGCTTCCCAAGCACGTTCGCCCACAGCACAGCCGGCCCGCAGCCTCCACGACGAGGCGCCCCCGACGACGGCCACAGGCACTATTGTTGGGGCATCACGAAAGGGAGGGACCGTGCCCCGATCCGCACTCCGCCGCCACCTGCAGGCCCTCGCGCCGGGCACCCCGCTGCGCGCAGGCATCGACCGCATCCTGCACGGCGGCACGGGAGCGCTCATCGTGATGGGCAACAACCGGCAGGTCGCCAAAGCCTCCACCGGCGGGTTCGCGATCGACGTCGAATTCTCCGAGCAGGCGCTGCGCGAGCTGGCCAAGCTCGACGGCGCCATCATCCTCAGCAACGACCTCAGCCGCATCGTCGCCGCAGGGGTCCACCTCGTCCCACCCGGCGACCTCCCGACGGCGGAGACCGGCACCCGCCACCGCTCAGCAGACCGCACCGCCCAGTTCGCCGAGGTGCCCGTCGTCACCGTCTCCGCCTCCATGCGCACCGTCTCGCTGTTCCTCGACGGGCGGCGGCACGTCGTCGAGAAGGCCTCCGAGGTGGTCAGCCGCGGATCGCAGACGCTCGGCGCACTGACGAGCCTCACCCAGCGCCTCACCGAGACGCTCGACCAGTTCACCTCGCTCGAGGTGGCCGACCAGGTCACGCTGCGCGACCTCGTCGGCGTCGCCCACCGTTACGAGCTGTCGCGGCGCCTGTCGGCGGAGATGGACTTCCTCATCTCCATCCTCGGCGTCGAAGGGCGGCTCCTCGCCATGCGCCACGCCGAGCTGGCCGCGCCGCTCGAACGGCTCGAGGACATGCTGCGCAGGGACTACGCCCACAACCTCGAGGACCCGTCGCAGTTCGGGCTGGAGAACCTCCAGAACTTCACCCCCGAGGAGTTGCTCGGCGGGCAGCTCGTCGCCGAGCGCCTCGGCTTCGGCCCCAACGCCTACCTCGAGGCGCCACTGTCGACGCGCGGCTACCGGGTGCTCGCGACGGTGGGGCGGCTCCCGTCGAACATCCTCGACCTCCTCATCCCCGGGCACTCCCTGCAGGAGCTGTTCACCTCCGGGCGCGCCCAGCTCATGGAGATCGACGGCATCGGCGAGCGCCGCGCCCGCCTCATCCGCGACGCCCTGCTGCGCATCAGCGAATCCACGTATGCGCGCGTCGACGCGCCCTGATAGCCTGAGGCCACCACAGGGGAGCGCCACCGGGGCGCTGAGAGTGCGGGCAACCGCAGACCCTCAACCTGATCCGGTTCGTACCGGCGTAGGGAGTGAGTGATTCTCCTTGGCTGCGCGCCAAGCCCTCCGATCAAGGAGGTAGTTCCATGCGTATTCGTGCCCTGGCCGTCGGCGTCGCCGCCGTCGCCCTCGTCGCCTGCTCGGGAGGGCAGGCAGCCGAGCCCTCGTCGTCGGACAGTGCCGGCGGCGGGGAGATCACGGTGATCTCGCACGACTCGTTCAACATCCCCGACGAACTGAAGCAGCAGTTCGAACAGGAGACCGGCCTCAAGGTCACGTACACACCCCTGCAGGACACGGGCGCGATGGTCAACCAGCTCGTGCTGTCGAAGGATGCGCCGCTCGGTGACGTCGTCTTCGGCATCGACAACACCTTCGCCTCCCGCGCCGAGCAGCAGGGCATCGTCGACGCCTACGTCTCCCCCGCGCTCGACGAGCGGGCGAAGTCGCTCGCCACCGAGCAGATGACGCCCATCGACTTCGGCGACGTGTGCGTCAACGCCGACAAGGTGTGGTTCGAGTCCAACAACCTGCCGATCCCGCAGACCCTCGACGACCTCGCCTCGGCCCAGTACAAGGACCTGCTCGTCGCTCCCAGCCCCGCCACCAGCTCCCCGGGGCTCGCGTTCCTCTTCACCACCGTCGGCCAGAAGGGCGACGGCTGGCTCGACTACATGCGCGACCTCAAGGCCAACGGCGCACTCTTCGTCTCCGGCTGGACCGAGGCCTACAACGTCGAGTTCTCCGCCGGTGAGGGGCAGGGCAAGCGCCCGCTGGTCCTCAGCTACGCAACCTCCCCGGCCTGGACGATCGGCGACGACGGCAACTCCACCACCGTCAACCTTCCGGACACCTGCTTCCGCCAGGTGGAGTACGCCGCCGTCCTGCACGGCGCGAAGAACCCCGAGGGCGCACGCAAGTTCGTCGACTTCCTGCTCTCCGACGCCGTCCAGGCCTCCATCCCGGAGAACATGTACATGTACCCGGTGATCGAGGCCACCGAGTTGCCCGAGGAGTGGGTGAAATTCGCTCCGCTGTCCGAGGCGCCGACGCACGTCGATGCCGCGACGATCGACGAGCACCGCGAGCAGTGGATCCAGGAGTGGGCCGAGGCCATCGGCTGACGCCCTCCGCCATGGACCGACGAGCGCGACGGCTGCCCGGGGCACTGCTCTGGGTGGCCGTCGCCGCCGTTCCCGCCACGTTCCTCGCCATCTTCTTCGTGTGGCCGGCGTGCGCGCTGGTGGCGCGGGGCTTCCACAACGGCACCTCCTGGACCCTCGACGGGCTGCTCGCCGTCGGACGGTCCGAGCGGACCTGGCGGGCGCTGTGGTTCACCCTGCAGACCGCATCGGTGGCGACGCTGCTGTGCCTCGCGACGGGCGTCGTCGGCGCCTACGTGCTCTACCGGCTGCGATTCCCCGGCCAGCAGGTCCTCCGCGGCCTCATCACCGTGCCGTTCGTGCTGCCGACGGTCGTCGTCGGCATCGCCTTCAGCGGGCCGGAGCCCGTCGTCGGCATCGTGCTGGCCATGGTGTTCTTCAACTACTCCGTCGTGGTGCGCACCGTCGGCGCCCTCTGGGCGCGCCTCGACCCGCGGCAGACGCAGGCGGCTGCGGCGCTCGGCGCCGACGGCTGGCGCACGGCTTGGACGGTCACCCTGCCCGCGCTGCGGCCGGCGATCATCTCGTCGGCGGCGCTCGTGTTCCTGTTCTGCGCCTCGGGCTTCGGCATCGTGATGACGCTCGGCCGCGGCGCCCACCACACCATCGAGACGGAGATCTGGTTCCAGACCACGCAGGTGCTGAACCTGTCGGCCGCGGCGGCGCTGTCCATCGCGCAGGTGATCGTCGTGACGCTGTGCCTGTGGCTGACGAGTGCCTGGCAGCGGCGTTCGCAGGCGGCACTGCGCCTGCTTCCCGAGACGACGAGCACCTCGCGTCTCGACTGGGGCCGGGACTGGGCGCCCGTGCTCGTGACCGTCGCGATCATCGTCGGTCTGCTGGTGGTGCCGATGGCTGGGCTGCTGGTCAGGTCGCTGCGCGACGCCGGGGATTGGACGCTCGACGGGTACCGCAGCCTCTTCGCCGGGGCGCTGCTGGAGGCCACTTGGACGTCGCTGCGCACCGCCGTGGCCGCCGCCGCGATCGCGCTCACGCTGGGCGTGCTCGTGGCGCTCGTCGTCTCCCGCCGCCCCGCCTCGGCGCCCGGCCGCCGAGCGCTCGCGACGGTCGAAGGCGCGTTCATGCTGCCGCTGGGCGTGTCCGCGGTCACCGTCGGGTTCGGCTACCTCATCACCTTGAACCGTCCACCGCTGGACCTGCGCTCCTCCATCGTGCTCGTCCCGATCGCGCAGGCCGTCGTCGCGCTGCCGCTGGTGGTACGCACGCTCCTGCCCACGCTGCGCGCCATCGACCCGCGCCAGCTGCAGGCAGCCGCCATGCTGGGCGCCTCGCCGGCCCGTGCACTCGCCACCATCGAACTGCCGGCGCTCGGTCGCGGCATCGGGCTCGCGCTCGGGTTCGCGCTCGCCACCAGCCTCGGCGAGTTCGGCGCCACATCGTTCCTCGCCCGCCCCGACCGTCCAACGCTGCCCGTGCTGATCTTCCGGCTGTTCAGCCGTCCGGGCGGCGAGAACCACCAGATGGCGCTGGCCGCCTCCGTGTGGCTGGCAGTATTGACCGCGACCGTCATGGTCGTCGCCGAACGTGCACGGCCGAGGGAGGTGGACTCGTGGTGAACAGTGGTCTGGGCGTCGAGCACGTCTCCATCCGCTACGGCACCACCCTCGCCGTCGACGACGCCAGCCTCGACGTCGCCCCCGGCCGGGTCTTGGCCCTGCTCGGCGCCTCCGGCAGCGGGAAGTCGTCGCTGCTGCGCGGCATCGTGGGCCTGGAGCCGCTCGCCTCGGGCCGCGTCACCTGGGACGGCGAGGATCTGGCGGGCGTGCGCGTGCACAAGCGCCGATTCGGGCTCGTGTTCCAGGACGGGCAGCTCTTCCCGACGATGACCGTCGAGCGCAACGTCGCCTACGGTCTCGGCGCCCTCGACCGCCTCGGGCGGCGGCGCCGCGTCGACGAGCTGCTCGAGCTGGTGGGCCTCCCCGGCTACGGAGCCCGCCGCCCGAGCGAGCTCTCCGGCGGCGAGGCCCAGCGCGTCGCGCTCGCGCGGGCACTGGCACCGAAGCCGCGGGCCATCTTCCTCGACGAGCCACTCTCGGCCCTCGACACCGGGCTCAAGCGACGGCTCGCCGCCGACCTCTCCCGCATCCTCAAGGAGACGGGCACCACCGCGGTGCACGTCACCCACGATCAGGAGGAGGCGTTCACCGTCGCCGATTCCGTCGCGATCATGGACGCGGGGCGCATCCTCCAGCGCGAGGCCCCCGACGAACTCTGGAATCGCCCCAGCAGCAAGCAGGTGGCGGCGTTCCTGGGCTTCCGCACCTTCGTCACGGCCGCCACGGCCAGCAGGCTCGGCTGGAATGGCACGCTCGACGTCGGGGAGGTGCTGGGCATCGGCCCCCGCAGCCTCGCCCTCGACGATCGGGGCGTGCCGGTGCCCGTCGTCGAGCAACACATGAACGTCGACCACTTCGTCCTCACCGTCGAGCTGCCCGACGGGCAACGCGCCACCGTCGCCGCGCCCACCCGGACGGACTCGCCGACGGTGGCCGTGCGGCTCACCTCGGGCGCGATCACGCCGGCGTGAGGCGACCGCTCAGCGCTGGGAGCGCAACAGGCCAAGCACCACCAAGGTGACGCCCGCGGGCGCGCACACCCTGGCGATCATCCCAAGGACCCCGGCGGCGACCACCGCACCCTCAGAAACCACGTAGGACTGAAGCGCGCGGACCAGGATGCTCGTCACGGCCAGGATCGCGCCCGTCGCGACCACCAGGACGGGATTGCGGCGCAGGGTCTCCGCGACGCCCACCCCCAGCGACACCGATCCGAGCAAGAACAACAACTCGACGATGCCATTGACGATCCCGAAGAGGATGGCGTTGCCGCCCACGACGCCGAACAGGCCCTGCACTGCGACGCCCAGCACCAATCCCCCCGCGGCCAGTGACCACAGCAGGGGCAGGGCCCTCGATCGCCTCGTCGGGGGCGTCGGACCCGTCGTAGCGGGTCCACGCTCGGGCGGCCAAGGCTGATGTTCCATGCGCGCGACGATACCCCCGCCCCGGGGCCAACGGCGACGCCCCCGCCACCGAGATCGGTGACAGGGGCGCTGCCTGGACGCGGGACGGGACCTACTCGGCGACGCCTTCGCCGGGTGCCGCCTGCTCAAGCTGCGCGACGTCGGCCTTCGCCACGCCGGTGAACTTGAACGGCAGGTCGTCGCCGTCGTCGGCAACGTCGACCTGGACGATCTGGCCCGCACCGAGCTCGCCGAAGAGGATCTTCTCGGCGAGGATGTCCTCGATGTCGCGCTGGATGGCCCGCCGCAGCGGCCGGGCACCCAGCACCGGGTCGAAACCACGCTTCGCGACGAGCGCCTTAGCGGCCTGGGTGAGCTCGATGCCCATGTCCTTGTCGACCATGCGCTGCTCGATCTGCCCCACCATGAGGTCGACGATGCGCTCGATGTCGGCCTGCGTGAGCTGGTGGAACACGACGATCTCGTCCACGCGGTTCAGGAACTCGGGACGGAAGTGCGTCTTCAGCTCCTCGGACACCTTCGCCTTCATGCGCTCGTAGGAGGACTCCTCGTCGCCCACGCGGCTGAACCCGAGCGAGGCGCCGCGCGAGATGTCGCGCGAGCCCAGGTTGGTCGTCATCACGATGACCGTGTTCTTGAAATCGACGACGCGGCCCTGCGCATCCGTGAGGCGACCCTCATCGAGGATCTGCAGCAGCGAGTTGAAGATGTCCGGGTGGGCCTTCTCGATCTCGTCGAACAGCACCACCGAGAACGGCTTGCGGCGCACCTTCTCGGTGAGCTGGCCACCCTCCTCGTAGCCGACGTAGCCGGGCGGGGAGCCGAACATCCGCGACGCGGTGTGCTTCTCCGAGTACTCGGACATGTCGAGCGTGATGAGCGCATCCTCGTCGCCGAAGAGGAACTCGGTGAGCGCCTTGGTGAGCTCCGTCTTGCCGACGCCGGACGGGCCGGCGAAGATGAACGAGCCCGACGGGCGCTTCGGGTCCTTCAGTCCTGCGCGGGTGCGGCGGATCGAGCGCGACAGCGCCTTGACGGCGTCTTCCTGCCCGATGTAGCGCTTGCCGATCTCCTGCTCCATGCGCAGGAGCCGCTGCGACTCCTCCTCCGTCAGCTTGAAGACGGGGATGCCGGTGGTGCCGGAGAGCACGACGGCGATCTCCTCCTCCCCGACGACGGCCGGGATGTCGGCGTCACCGTTCTTCCAGGCCTCCTCCTTCTCGGCACGCTGGGAGCGGAGCTTCTGCTCCTCGTCCCGCAGGCGCGCCGCACGCTCGAAGTCCTGGGCGTCGATGGCGGCGTCCTTCTCGACCTTGTTCTTCGCCAAGGCCTCGTCGAACTCGCGCAGATCCGGCGGGGCGGTCATGCGCTGGATGCGCAGCCGCGCACCGGCCTCGTCGATCAGGTCGATGGCCTTGTCGGGAAGGAAGCGATCCTGGATGTAGCGGTCGGCCATCTGCGCGGCCGCGGCGAGGGCCTCGTCGGTGATGGTGATCCGGTGGTGGGCCTCGTAGCGGTCGCGCAGGCCTTTGAGGATATCGATGGTGAGCGCCACCGACGGCTCGGCCACCTGGATCGGCTGGAAGCGGCGCTCGAGCGCAGCGTCCTTCTCGATGTGCTTGCGGTACTCGTCGAGGGTGGTGGCGCCGATCGTCTGCAGCTCGCCGCGGGCCAGCATGGGCTTCAGGATGGAGGCTGCGTCGATCGCGCCCTCGGCGGCGCCAGCACCGACGAGCGTGTGGATCTCGTCGATGAACAGCATGATGTCGCCGCGCGTCTTGATCTCCTTGAGCACCTTCTTCAGCCGCTCCTCGAAATCACCGCGGTAGCGGGAGCCGGCGACGAGCGCGCCCAGATCCAGCGTGTAGATCTGCTTGTCGCGCAGCGTCTCGGGCACGTCGCCGCGGACGATCGCCTGGCTCAGGCCCTCGACGACGGCCGTCTTGCCGACGCCGGGCTCGCCGATCAGCACCGGGTTGTTCTTGGTGCGACGGCTGAGGACCGTCATGACGCGCTCGATTTCCTTGGTGCGCCCGATGACCGGGTCGAGCTGGTTGTCGCGGGCGGCCTGCGTCAGGTTGCGGCCGAACTGGTCCAGCACCTGCGAGCTCGACTTCTCGGGGCCCGACTCGGGAGCTCCCGACATCGACGCCTCGCGGCCCTGGTACCCCGACAGGAGCTGCAGCACCGTGTTGCGGACCGTGTTGAGGTCCGCGCCCAGCTTGATGAGCACCGACGCGGCGACGCCCTCGCCCTCACGGATGAGGCCGAGCAGCATGTGCTCGGTGCCGATGTAGTTGTGGTTCATCTGGAGCGCCTCGCGAAGGGAGAGCTCCAGCACCTTCTTGGCGCGCGGGGAGAAGGGGACGTGCCCCGTGGGCGGCTGCTGCCCGACTCCGATGAACTCCTCCACCTGCTCGCGCACGAGCTCGAGCGAGATGCCGAGGGACTCCAATGCCTTCGCGGCCACGCCCTCGCCCTCATGGATGAGGCCCAGCAGGATGTGCTCCGTCCCGATGTAGTTGTGGTTGAGCAGCTTGGCCTCGTCCTGCGCGAGCACGATGACGCGCCGCGCACGATCCGTAAACCGTTCGAACATCCGTTCCTCCCTATTGGCTGATGACCAGCTTACCCGCGTGTGACGAACTTCCCAGCCGCTCGTCTACTCCCACGGCGAACGGCCCCGGTTCGTCGCCGGGGCCGTTCGAAGCTCGTCGTCAGTGGGCTGCCAGGAAGGCATCCATGACCTCCCGGGGGATCCGGCCGCGAGAGGAGACCTCGATGCCTTCGGCCGCGGCCCACGCGCGCACCTCCGTCGCGCTCACGGCCGCCTTGTCGCCGGCCGTCTTCCTCGCCGGGGCGCGACTGCCGCCACGTCGACGCGCGCCCGACACCTGCCGCGCCTTCTCCACGAACGGCGCCAGCGCCTGTTCGAGCGCCGCGATATTGTCTTCACCGAGGTCGATCTGATAGCTCCTCCCGTCAAGGGAGAACTCGACGGTACGGGCTGCCTTCCCGCCGTCGATGTCGTCGATCAGGGTGACTTCCACCTTGCGTGCCATGTTGTTCCTTTCCAGCGCATCGCCTACGGGGCAAATCTACACGCAGGGGTATCAATTCGATGAAGGAGGGGAATTGCAACTGCAATTCTGCATTGGCGCGATGTCGCTGCCCGGCCATCTGCATATCCCAATCGGCGAGCGGCACCCGTCGCACAGTGGATTCATCAGCGGCACCGCCCGCGTCGACGAAGGCGTTTGGCACGACGTCGAATTACGTCCCGGTTACGGTCATCGCGGGGCGGAGAAGCTCTTTGAAGTGCGCGATTACCGCGCGGCAATCATGCTCGCCGATCGCCACGATTGGCTGTCAGCCTTTTCCGGGGAACTCGTCGTCACGATGACCATCGAACGCGCCATGGGACTGCAGGCGCCCCGTCGCGCGATCCTCCTTCGCACGCTGCTGGCCGAGCTCGGGCGCATCCACAGCCACCTCAGTTTTCTCTCGGTCGTCCCCGACGAGGCCCTGCGCGCGAGGCTGTGGGACGTGGTGGACGCGCTGCGGGAGGCGCTGCTCGCCTGGTCCGGCAACCGCGTGCACCCCATGCTCAACCGCGTCGGCGGCCTCGCCGCCAACCCGCCCACGGACTGGCGCCCGCCCCTCGACGACGTCCGCCGCCTCCACGACGCTCTCGCCCGTGCCCTCGCCGGCACGCAGCGCTATCGCGGACTCGCCGTCTTCGACGCCCTGGACTGCGCCCAGTACGGCCTCTCCGGGCCCGTGGCGCGTGCCGCAGACCTGGCGAACGACCGTCGCGCTGAGGGGCTGCTCGCCTACGACGAGGTGTTTCGCCCCGTGCCGCTGCGCACCGACGGCGACGGCCAGGCCCGGCTGGAGGTCCTCGTCGACGAGCTGCTCGCCTCCGCGGACATGGTCGACGACCTCCTGTCGCTGGCAGCGGACGCGCCGGAGGTGATCGACGTGCGGCTGGCCCGTCGGCTCAAGGTGCCGGAGGGAGAGCACTGGGCCGAAGTGGAGGCGCCGTGGGGCGTGGCCGGGAGTCTGCTGGTCTCGCGCGGCGGGGCCACGCCCTGGCGGCTGTCGCTGCGCACCCCGTCGTTCGCGAATCTCTCCGCGCTGGGGCGGGCACTCGAAGGCACCCCGCAGACGCGAATCGCCGACGCCGTGGCCACGGTGGGCTACAGCGTCGGCGACGTGGACCGGTAGCTGGGGCTCAGGCCCGCTTGCGCTCCGGGAGATCGAGCGCGGCGTCGATCTGCAGCTTGGCGAGATCGATCATCGTCGGGTGCTCGTTCTCGCCCCACAGATCCTCCACGCTCGGCACGAGCGCATCGGCCGCGGGCAGGGCGACGACCTCGTCCTGCTGTCGGGCCTCGAGCTCCGCGATGCGCGCCTCGAGTTCCTCAATGCGAGCCTGCCGCTCCGCGACCTCCGCACGCAGCCAGGCCGCATTGCCGCGCATGGAGCTCAGCTCGGCCTTGGCGGCACCCAATTGCGAACGCAGCTTGAGGATGACCTGATTGAGATTGTGCGCGCGGGTATTGAAGCGTTCGATCATCGCGACGGAATCCGCATGATGCTTGTCCGTCAAGGCGATACGCAGTTCGGCTTCCTCGCGAATCTGTTCGCGGAATTGCGCGCGCAGCGCATCAATCTGCTTGAATGCGACGAACAAAGCGATGGTGGCCATGACGATGGCGACCACGACACCACCGCGCACCACCCACGTCGAGCCGAGCATGGACGCGAGCGCCGACGCCGCGCCGATTCCGAGAATCAGCAGCGCGGAGGTGCGCTCATTGGACGATGGAGCAGAATGTCGGGCGGCCATGACAAGAAGCCTACCTCGCATGTGCGATTTTCCGGGGAGTCAGCCGGGCGCGCCCTCGGCGTGTCGCTCCTCCTCTTCCTCGGCCGGAGGGTCGGGCAGTTGCAGATTTCGTTCGATCAGTGAGCCCGCGGCGGCCAGCAGCAGCGATGCGACGATCGTGGCTGCACCGTGCCAGACGCGCTGCAGCGGCGTCGCCGCCTCGATGGAGCCGAGATAGCGCAGCACGTAGACGGTGTGCCCGCCGGCCAGCACCGCACCGGTGATGACCATCGACTTCCCCGAGACCAGCGCGATGAACGCCTCACGGCTGCCGAGTCGGTGTTCCTCCAGCCGCTTGGGCAGGCGGGCGCCGTAGACGAAGCCGGCCACGGCGAGGACGGTGAGCATGATCGGCACGCTGAGCGGCACCACCGGCGGGTACAGGGACAGCAGATCGTGGACCTGCAACACCACCAGGGTGACGATGGCCCCCGTCCCCACCGCGACAGCCGTCTGCGTCGGGGTGGTGAGCGAAAGCTTGCTCAAAATCCCGTTGCCGCGGTGATCTCGATGTCGTCGCGGAGCGTGATGCCCTCGGTGTCCACCTCTTCGACGAGGTCCGCGATCGGCCCGTGGCCCTCGAGCACCCCGTCGGGGTCGACGTCGAGCCACGGCACCAGCACGAAACCGCGCTCGTGCGCGTGCGGGTGCGGGAGGACGATGTCGCCCTCCGACGCTCGATTGCCCACCATCACGATGTCGATGTCGAGCGTGCGCGGGCCGCCGGGGACCGTGCGCTCGCGCCCGAAGCTCTCCTCGATCGCCTGCGTGCGGTCCATGATCGTGAGCGGCTCCAGCGTCGACTCGGCGATGACCACCATGTTCAGGAAGTTGGGCTGGTCCGGGACGTCGCCCCAGGGCGTCGTCTCGTAGACCGGGGAGACCTCGACGAGCATCAGGTCCGGGGTGTCGGCCAGCAGGTCCACCGCGGCCTGGAGCGTCTCTGCGGAGTCTCCCAGGTTGGAGCCGAGGCTCAGCACGACCTTCGAGATCGGCCGGAGATTGCCGAGGGTGTCGACGTCGAGATCAAAGGGACCGTTGGACATTGCTATCTGCTCCTTGTTGTGGTGACCGACACGTCGTCGAATGCCTGCGGAAGCGGGGCACCCGGCTTGTGCACGGTAACGGTTGCGCGTTCGGCCAAGGGGTGATTGGCCAAGATGTTCACCGCGATTTCACCTGCCAGCGTCTCGATCAGCTGGTAGGGCCCGGACTGGATGGCCGCGACGACCTGCTCGGCCACCGCAGAGTAGTCCACGGTGGAGGCCAGATCGTCGGTGGTGGACAACGCCCGCACGGAGATCTCCACGTCGACCACGAACTCCTGCCCACGCTCGCGCTCCTCGGGGAACACCCCATGGTGCCCCCGAGCCTTGAGACCAGCGAGTCTGATCGTGTCGATGGCAGTTCACCTCACATGCACGGACTAGGTGATTCGGAGTCTACCCGAGTCGCGATGTCGGTCACTGCGGCGAGGCGAGTTGGGTGCCGACGCGCACGGCCTCCACCTGCATCGGGATCTCGTGCGTGCGCACCGCCCACACGCGGTGCGCCGCACACCACGTCGAGATGGCCGCGGTGGCCACGTCTGCCTGCCCGGTGGCGGCGAGGAAGCGCTTGCGGGAGGCACCGACGAGCACCCTGTGCCCCGAGCCGACCCACTCCCCCAGCCTGCGCAGGATCTGCCAGTTGTGTTCGGCCCCCTTCGCGAAGCCGAGCCCCGGGTCGATGATGATCCGGGCGGCGTCGACCCCCGCGGCGAGGGCGGCGTCGCGGCGGGCGAGCGTCTCGGCCAGCACCTGCGAAGGAGCGTCGTGGTAACGCGCCAGCGACTCCATGACGTCCGAATGGCCCCTCCAGTGCTGGAGGACGACGTCGACGTCGCTGCGGGCCACGAGCGGCAGCATCTCGTCGTCGGCGAGCCCTCCAGAGACGTCGTTGACGATCACCGCACCGGCGGCGAGGGCGGCGCGCGCCGTCGCGGCCCGCATCGTGTCGATCGACACGGTCACGCCGTCGGCGGCCAATGCCTCGACGACCGGCACCACCCGTCGGATCTCCTCGGCTGCCTCCACGCGGCCGGCGCCGGGACGCGTCGACTCGCCGCCGACGTCGACGATCGCTGCCCCGAGCGCGGCCAGCTCCCTGCCGTGCGCGACGGCGGCGTCGACGTCGAACCACCGGCCTCCGTCGGAGAAGGAGTCGGGGGTGACGTTCAGCACGCCCATCACCAGCGTCACGTCAGCGCCCCATGATGAGGCCCATGGCCTCGGCTCGAGTCGCCGGATTGCGCAGTGCGCCCCGCACCGCGCTCGTGACGGTCTTGGCGCCCGGCTTGCGCACGCCGCGGAACGTCATGCACAGGTGCTCCGCCTCGATCACGACGATGACCCCCCGCGCGTGCAGGGTGTCCACCATCGCGTCGGCGATCTGCGACACGAGCCGTTCCTGCACCTGCGGGCGGCGGGCATACACGTCGACGAGCCTCGCGATCTTCGAGAGCCCGGCGACACGGCCCCCCTTCTCCGGGATGTAGCCGACGTGCGCCACGCCGTGGAAGGGCAGCAGGTGGTGCTCGCAGCAGCTCGCGACCTCGATGTCCTTGACGAGCACGAGCTCGTCGTGGGCGACGTCGAACGTCGTGCCCAGCACGTCGGCCGGGCTCTGCGCGAGCCCCGCGAACAGTTCGGCGTAGGAGCGCGCCACGCGCGCCGGGGTGTCGCGCAGGCCATCGCGGTCGGGGTCCTCGCCGATGGCGAGCAGGATCTCCCGGACGGCGGCCTCGATGCGCGGGGCGTCGAAGTGGGCCATCACTGCCTCGGCGGGAGCCAGTCGGTCGGGGGCTCGTCTTGGCCCTCCAGCGACGTCGTCTGCTCCTCGGGGGCCGATGCACCCTGCGGCATCGCCGGCGGGGCCCACTCGGGCTGCGCGGGGGCCTCGAGCTCGTTCGACGGCGTCGGTGCATGCGGCGGCACGACCGGGGGGATGGCCGACGGCACCCGCTCCGGAGAGCCCGTCCAGGCCGGGCGGCGGTCGCGGCGGCGCAGCGGCTCGAAGATCCTCGCGACCTCCTCCTTGCCGAGCGTCTCCTTCTCGAAGAGCTGACGGACGAGCTCGTCGAGCACGTCGCGGTTCTCGGCGAGGACGTCGAAGGCCTCCTGGTGGGCTGTGTGGATGAGCTTCGCAACCTCCTCGTCGACGACGGCCGCGATCGCGTCCGAGTAGTCCTGCGAGGGGTCGGTGCCGCGCATGCCCATGAACGGCTCCGAATCGCCGCCGCCGATCTTGACGGCGCCGATGCGTTCGCTCATGCCGTACTGCGTCACCATGGCTCTCGCCACCTTCGTGGCCTTCTGGATGTCGTTGCTGGCGCCGGTCGTCGGATCGTGGAAGACGAGCTCCTCGGCTGCCCGCCCACCCATCATGTAGGCCATCTGGTCGAGCAGCTCGCCGCGGGTCTGCGAATACTTGTCCTGGTCGGGCAGGACCATCGTGTAGCCGAGCGCCCGGCCACGCGGCAGGATCGTGACCTTCTGCACCGGGTCGTTGCCGGGCATCGCCGCGGCGACGAGCGCGTGGCCGCCCTCGTGGTAGGCGGTGACGAGCCGCTCGTGCTCGTTCATGAGCCGCGTCTTCTTCTGCGGGCCTGCGATGACCCGGTCGACGGCCTCGTCGAGCTCCTTGGGCCCGATGACCTCCTTGCCCGTGCGCGCGGCGAGCAGGGCGGCCTCGTTGAGGACGTTGGCGAGGTCAGCGCCCGAGAACCCGGGGGTGCGTCGGGCGAGCGAGGCGAGATCCACCGTCGACGCGAGCGGCTTGCCCTTCGCATGGACCTTCAGGATGGCCTCGCGGCCGAGCGCGTCGGGCGCCTCGACTGCGATCTGTCGGTCGAAGCGGCCCGGCCGCAGGAGGGCCGGGTCGAGCACGTCGGGGCGGTTGGTGGCGGCGATCAGGATGACGCCACCGCGGGAGTCGAAGCCGTCCATCTCGACGAGGAGCTGGTTGAGGGTCTGCTCGCGCTCGTCGTGCCCGCCGCCCATGCCTGCGCCGCGGTGGCGCCCGACGGCGTCGATCTCGTCGATGAAGATGATGGCGGGCGCGTTCTCCTTCGCCTGCGCGAACAGGTCGCGCACGCGGGACGCGCCGACGCCGACGAACATCTCGACGAAGTCCGAGCCGGAGATGGACAGGAACGGGACGCCGGCCTCGCCTGCGACGGCGCGTGCGAGCAGCGTCTTGCCGGTGCCGGGCGGGCCGTAGAGCAGGACGCCCTTCGGGATCTTCGCGCCGAGCTCCGCGAACTTCGCGGGCTTCTCCAGGAATTCCTTGATCTCCACGAGCTCCTCGACGGCCTCGTCGGCACCGGCCACGTCGGCGAACGTCGTCTGCGGCGTATCCTTGCTCGCGAGCTTCGCCTTGGACTTCCCGAAGGTGAGCGGGCTACCGGCTCCGCCCTGCCGCATCGTGCGGTAGAGGAAGTAGAACATGACGATGAGCAGCAGCAGTGGCAGACCGGAATAGAGGAACAACGACAGTGCGCCGGGCTGCGGATTGCGGCCGTCCCAGCGCTCCAGCGTGCCGTCGGTCTTGCGTTGTTCGAGCAGCTTCACGATGTCGTCGACCTGCTGCTGGCCCACCCAGCCGCTCTGGGTGCGCTTGCCCTCCGTGTCGGTGATCTGGATCTGTTGTTCGCCGTCGATCAGGACCACCTGGCGCAGCTTGGTGTCGCTGCGCAGCAGCGCCATCGCCTCGCTGGTGGGCACCTGCGCGTACCCGGAGAACGAACCCACCAGCTGCCATCCCACCATCATCATCACGACGATGATGAGGATCCATGACACAGGGGACTTCATGAACTTCTGCAAGATTGCCACCGCTCCCGGCCTCGAAGGACTGGCTGATACCCAGCAAGGGGCAGATTACCAGCGATGACCAACCCCGGCCCGACGATGCGTCCCCGGTCGGGCAGGGGTGCGGTTCAGCTGTAGATGGACGGCTTGAGGGTGGCGACGTCGCGCAGGTTGCGGTAGCGATCGGCGTAGTCGAGCCCGTAGCCGACGACGAACGAGTTGGGGATGTCGAAGCCGACGTACTTCACCGGCACCTCGATGCGCGCCGCCTCGGGCTTGCGGAACATCGTCATGATCTCGAGGCTCGCCGGGCCGCGCGAAGCCAGGTAGTTCATGAGGTAGCTCAGCGTGAGGCCGGTGTCGATGATGTCCTCGACGACGATGACGTGCCGGCCCTTGAGGTCCTGCGAGAGGTCCTTCAAGATGCGCACCACGCCGCTCGATTGGGTGCCAGCGCCGTAGGACGACACCGCCATCCAATCCATCTGCACGTGGCTGCGCATGGCGCGCTGCAGATCGGACATGACCATCACCGCCCCGTTGAGGACGCCCACGAGGAGGATCTCCCTGCCCTCGTAGTCCTGGTCGATCTGCGCCGCCACCTGAGCGATGCGCTCGGCGATCTGGTCGGAGGTGAACAGTACGTCTTCGAGATCTTCTGCAATGTCGCGTGCATCCACGGAAGTCACACTACCAACCGCAGCTCGTCGTCGCGCCGCTCCACCCCTCCTCCGGGGACCGCGATCGGCCCCTGCCCGCGCCAGGCCACCACCAGCGCGTCGACGGCCCGCACGTGCGCATACCCGACGGTGATCCCCCGGCTGGCCAGCCAGGCCCGGATGCGGCGCCAGCGGATCGCGTCCGGTTGGCCCTCGAGTGCCCGCAGCGGCAGGGTGGGGTGCTCGCTGGGCATCCGCGCGAGCGCGTCGAGCGCGTCCGCGTCGGCGCGGGCGAGGATGGCGGTGCGGGCAAGGTTGGGGGCGAGGTCGCGTCCGGTGGCGGCCTCGAGCTGGGCGAGCGCGTGGCGGATGCGGACGCGCATGTAGGCGTCGTCGTCGTTCATCGGATCCTGCCAAGGGGTGAGGCCCCACTGCGTGCACGCGGCGGCGGTCGTCGCGCGCCGGATGCCCAACAGCGGGCGGACGAACGGCCCCCTGCGCGACGCCATCGCGCCCAGCGAGCGGGTCCCCGATCCGCGGACGATGCCGAGGAGGACCTGCTCGGCCTGGTCGTCGAGCGTGTGCCCGAGCAGCACCGGCAGGCCGACATCGGCGAGGGCGGCCAGTCGCGCCTCTCGGGCGGCCGCTTCGACGCCGCCTGCGCGTCCAGCGAGGGTGACCCGTCGCACCTCGGCGGCGATACCCCGGTCTTCCAGGGTGAGCGCCACGCGGCGCGCGACGTCGGCGGAGCCGGGCTGGAGCCCGTGGTCGACGATCACGGCCCGCACCTGCCCCCCGGCGCGGGCGGCGGCCCACTGGGCGCCCATGGCGAGCGCCAACGAGTCGGCGCCGCCGGAGACCCCGACGACGCACTCGCCGCCCGGCCACGCGGCCGCCACCGCGCGGGCGACCTCCAGCGACGCCGGCCCGAGCTCACGCCTGCCCACCGCGATTACCCGCCCACCCGGTCGAGCCAGTCGCGGGGCGCCGCGATCTCGGCCCGTGTGGGAAGGTGCTCGGGGCGTTCGAGGACGGCGAGCAGCGCGTCATCGCCGGCCGCCCGGGACACCGCGCGGCAAAAGGCCAGGCCGTCGGTGTATTGGGAGCCCTTGTCGAGGATACCCCAGCGTGGGCGCGGTCGGTGCGCGAAGGACCTGCGCATCGCCGACGCGCTGGGTACGCCGCCGGCGGTGTCGGAGACGTGGTCGGCGTGCCCCTCGAGGAAGGTCATGGTGGCGACGACGCGGTCCAGGCTCGCCCGTGACTGGGGGCCGTCGATCAGCTCCGTGAGGTGGCCGACGAGCCACGGCGCCGCGGCGAACTGGAGGGCGTGCGCCTGCTCGTGCAGGCCCACCCAGGTGCGGAAGTCCGCGGGCGTGAACCGATTGCGTGTCTCGACGGCGACGATGTTGGGCGCCACCAGGTACAAGGCGCGTCCGCCGCCGAACGCGTCGTACTGGCCGAGCATCCACCGCCCGGCGATCCCCAGCCCGATGCCCAGCAGCATGCCGAGCCCGCGCGCGGAGAGGCTGCGACGAAGCCCCGCGGCTCGCCGCGGCCAGCGCAGCGTGTCGAACGCCGACTCGGCGATCGAGCTCGCCGCCTCGGCCCAGCCGTCGCGGTCGACGACCCTGATCCGAGTCGTGGCCTCGTCGGCCTCTCGGTGCATCGCGCGGGCGGCCACCGGGCCGGCCGCGCGGGCCCGCAGGCGCACGTCGGCGACGGTGCGCAGCGCGAGCGGCCGAGTCGCCGGGGGCAGTGGGCCCGCCTGGCGCGCGGCGATGCGTCTCGCGAGCTGCCAGTCGATCTCCGGCCGGTGGACCATCAGCATCCGCACCCGGTGAGGGTCCCGACGATGTCGTCCTCCCACACCTTCGCCGCGTAGCCATCGACCTGCCCGTTGGCCATGATCGCGTACACGACCAGTGCCCCGTCCTTGGTGGTGGTGTGTCCCGCGAGGGTCGACACGAGGCTCAGGGTGCCAGTCTTCGCGCGCGCGACCCCCCTGGCCGGGCGCGACGCGTCGGTGGTGAAGCGCTCCCTGAGCGTGCCCGTCACGCCCGCGACGGGCAGCCCGTCGAGAATGCGGGTGAGGTCGGGGTCGCGCACGATGTGGAGATACGCGGTGGCCAGCATGTGGGCGGTGGCACGGTTGGAGCGGGAGAGACCGGATGCGTCGAAGAGGCGGGCGTCGTCGTCCCAGATGCCGAGGGTGCGCAGCCGTTCCTCGATGGCCGCCACGGCTCCCTCGAACGACGCGGGACGCCCCATACGACGGGCGAGCTGGCGTCCCAGCACCTCGGTGAAGGAGTTGTTGGAACGCTGCATGGCCTGCTCTGCGAGCACCCTGAGGGGCAGGGACTCGACGCGGGCCAGTTCCGCGCCCGTGCCGCGGCCAGCCGTCGGGTCGCCCTGGACGGTGATGCCGAGCTCGCCGAGCTGCGCCGCGAAGGTCTTGGCGGCGGCCAGCGCCGGATCCTGTTGCCGGACCCCGCCGACGCGGCCCTCGTCCGCCCACAGTGCCGAGATGGGCGTCACCTGATCGCGGTAGTTGGCCGGCCAGGTGGGGGCCCATGCCGGGCCCTCGAAGTAGGAGGCGTCGAAGCCGAGGGTCACCGTCGTCGTGCCTTTCTCGCGCAGGGCGGCTGCGGTGGCGGTGGCCAGTGCCCTGAGCGAGGCGGGCTGCGGGTAGGCGTCGGGGGCTGCCGGCTCGCTCGCAAGGAGGGCGTCCCCGCCGCCGACGAGCACGATCCTGCCGGGTTCGGGGCTCGTCACGCGGGTGGCGAACCGCTCGTTGCCCTCGAAGGCGCTGAACACGGCCACCATCGTGAGGGTCTTGGTGTTCGACGCGGGAATGAGCGGTTGGTCGGACGCCCGGCTCGCCACCACGGTGCCGCTGGTGACGTCGATCGCTTCCCACGCGAGGCTCGCGGGCTTGCCGTCGGGGGTGACGAGGGCGGTCGTCTGGATGGCGCGCAGACGATTGCCGAGCGCCTCCGCGCCCGGGGCCGGGCCGTCGCCAGTGACCTCGGCCGGGGGCAGGAGATGCTCGGAGATGGGGACCGAGGCGGCGTCGGGCTCGACGAATGTGCTGGGCGCGATCGTGGGTGCCGTGGCGGGATGGTCAAGGCCGGCGGCGACGACGATGCGGCCGCGCAACGCAACCCCCGCGATGCTGGCCACGAGCAGGCCCGCCAGGATGACCCCGGCGACGATCCACTGCGCCTCTCGTGACTTCGGCACACACCCCTCCAACACGGTATCCTGCAAGCATCCAACACCGATCATCTTAGGAGCCAGGGCCGTGACCCAAGACATCCACGCCTCCCTCGAGCCCATCGAGGAGGGCAAGCAGATCCTCTTCGATGTCACCGTCGAAATTCCGAAGGGGACGAAGCACAAGTACGAGATGGATCACAACACCGGCCGGATCCGTCTCGACCGCACCCTGTTCACCTCCACCCAGTACCCCTACGACTACGGCTTCGTCGAGGGCACGCTGGGCGAGGACGGCGACCCGCTGGACGCGATGGTCGTCGGTGGCGACCCGACGTTTCCCGGCTGCCTCATCGAGTGCCGCGCCATCGCGATGTTCCGCATGACCGACGAGATGGGCGGCGACGACAAGGTGCTGTGCGTGCCGACGGCGGACACGCGGCGCAAGCACCTCGTCGACTTGGACTCGGTGCCGGAGTACATGCTGCTGGAGATCGAGCACTTCTTCTCCGTGTACAAGGACCTGGAGCCGGGCAAGTCCGTCGAGGGCGCCACCTGGACTGGACGCAAGGAGGCCGAGGCGGAGGTCGTGAAGTCGACCGAGCGCGCGAAGGGCACCCCCTTCGAGCACCATCACGTCAACCTGGCCTGAACGAGGACATGAACGACGCGGCCGGCGCCCCGACGAGGGGGGTGCCGGCCGCGTGGCGCGTGCGGGGTCAGCCTGCCATCGCCGAAGCCATGCCGGTGATGTAGGGGACCAGCCACAGCGCCCACACGCCGAGGCTCAGCCTGTGGAAGACGCGCAGCTCGCGCTCTCGGCGGCGCAGCAGCACGACGACCGCCCACACGAGATGGACGAACATCAGGAGGAGGGTCAGCGCCCCCGTGGCGGCCATGATGGCCGACAGCAGGCCGCCGGCAGCGGTCGCGGACTCGGCCCCGGACCGGGCGATGAGGCTCATGATGGCCGTACCTGAGGCGTCGAAGACGAATCCCACCGCGAACGCACCCGCGTGCCACCAGTGCAGCGTGCCGCTACGGCGTTCGGCGAGGACGCCCGTGGTGTAGGCGACGAGTGCCAGCGTGATGAGGATGATGGCGGCGACGAGCACGCTCACGCCTCCTTCGCAGCCAGGTGGCGCTGGATCGGGGCCTTCAGGCACACGAGCAGCGCGACGATGGCGACCGTGAGCAGGATGTGACCGATGCCCGCGATGCCGGCGATCATCGCGCCGCCGGAGCCGCCGCCGAGCTCGATGATGCCGTGCCAGACCATCACGCCGGCGGTGATGACCAGGCCTGCGTTGTACGTGAGGAAGAACACCTTGAACGACCGTGAGCCGCTCAACGAGAGGGTGGCCTCGAGCGCAAGCACGATGAGCATCATCAGCATGCCGAGCGCAAGGAAGTGCGTGTGTGTGGTGGAGAGCTGGTTGGGCGGGATGACGTCCATCTTGTGCGTCAGGGTGCGGTAGAGCAGGCCCGACGCGAGCCCGAGCCCCGCGTAGGTGGAGGCTGCGATCCAGAGCTGTTTCATCGTGTGTCCTTCGTGCATCGTTCGTCGATGTCACCAGCTTGTCGCGAATCGCCCGCCGAACAATCGGGCCGTGGAGCGAACTTGGGGCACCGAAGGGATGGTGTGCCGGTCATCCTTTTGGCCGATGCGGCCGGGCTCGATGCGCGGGGGAGCGTCGCGCGGGCCGGTCCGTCGGCGACGCGCTGGACGGCAGTCTCGCGCAGACTACGCTGATCGGCATGGACTCTGGGCTCCGAACCGCGACGAGGTGGCTGCTGCGGGGGCTCGACGTGCTGTTCGTCGGGCTCGTGCTCTTCGTCGCGGTCTCCGGCGGCCAGGCGGGCCGCGGCGCGTGGGTGACGGCGCTGCTCGGCGCGGCGTTCCTCATCGCCTATGCGCTCGGCCGGGTTGGGCTGCGCGACGATCTCGTCCCGCTCGACGCGACGAGAGCCCGGTCGTGGCCCGATGCGGTGTGGCTCGCCGTGCTCGGATGCCTCTGGATCGGGCTCATGTGGCTGACGCCATCGGCGCTGTGGGTGGCGTTCCCGCTGATGTTCCTCACCATGCACGTGCTCGGCCCGCGCTGGGGCGTGGTGGGCGTGGCGTGTGTCACCGCCGTCGCCGTTGCCCCCGCGATCGTGCGCGGACACACCTGGGGTGCGGTCGGCGGGGTGCTCGGGCCGATCGTCGGCGCGGCGGTCGCCGTCGCAGTGGTGCTCGGCTTGGAGGCACTGGCTCGAGAGAGCCACGAGAAGCAACAACTCGTCGACGAGCTTTCCGCGGCACGCAGCGTCCTCGCCGAGGCCGAGCGGGAGCGCGCCGTGTTGGGAGAACGTGAACGTCTGGCGCGCGAAATCCACGACACGCTCGCGCAGGGCTTTTCGGGCATCGAGTTGCTGCTGCGGGCCGCCCGAGCCCAGATGCCCGACGGCGCCCCTGCCGCGCTCGTCGACCAGGCCGCGCAGACCGCCCGTGACAACCTCACCGAGGCGCGCCGCTTCGTCCGCGCGCTCACCCCCGCGAGCCTCGCCGACGACACCCTTGTCGCCGCGCTTCGCCGCGAGGCCGACCGCGCGGCCGCACGTCAGCCCGGGCTCGAGGCGAGGGTCGACGTCGTGGGTGAGCCCCAAGCGCTGCCCATGCCCGTCGAGGCCGCCTGCCTGCGCCTCGTGCAGTCGGCGCTCGGCAACGTCGTCCAACACGCTGGCGCATCCCACGCCACGGTGACGCTGCGATTCGAGGAGGCGGGGGTCACCGTCGAGGTCAACGACGACGGGCGCGGCTTCGTCGACGGGGAGCAGTCACCCTCCGGAGGCGGCTTCGGGCTTCGTGGCATGCGCTCGCGCGTCAGCCAGCTCGGGGGCACGCTGGCCGTCGAATCCGCCCCCGGCAAGGGTACTCGCGTCACTGCCGCACTACCGAAGGAGCAGGGATGATCGACGTCATCATCACCGACGACCATCCCGTCGTCCGCGCAGGCCTGCGGGCCCTCGTCGAGGCACAGGGCGACATGCACGTCACGGCCGACTTCGGCTCCGCGGAGGAGCTGCTCCCCCACCTGCGCGGCGGAGGGCATGCGTCGGTGCTGCTGCTGGATCTGAGGTTCGGCGACGGCAGGATGTCCGGCGCCCAGGCCACCGGCGAAATCGTGCGCGCCGGCGGGCCGCCCGTGCTCATCCTCACCACCTACGACACCGACGGGGACATCCTTTCCGCGGTCGAGGCCGGCGCGACCGGCTACCTGCTGAAGGACTCCCCCACCGACGAACTCATGGCAGCCATCCGCGCCGCGGCCGCAGGAGAAGTCACCCTCGGCCCGACGGTGCAGCGCCGCCTCCTCGGGCGCATGCGTCGGCCCGGCGTCTCGCTCAGCCTGCGCGAGCTGGAGGTGCTGCGCCTCGTGGCCGACGGCGCCAGCAACGACGAGGTGGCCGAGCGCCTCGTCCTCAGCCGCGCGACAGTGAAGACCCACCTCGCCCACATCTACGACAAACTCGGCGTCGGCTCACGCACCGAAGCAGTGGCCGTGGCCCGACGTCAGGGCCTGCTGGACTGACCCTCCCCGCGCGCAGCCAGTCGCCCGTACGGATCATCGGCGGTCGTCGGCACCGGGCTGCATCAAGAGGTACGGCGCTGCACCTGCGACACCCACCACCGCCGCAGCGACGAGGAACGTCTCAGGCCGTTGCGACGGGGTGAGCGGATTCCAAGCGGGAGGCATCAGCTTCGGGATCAGCGACACCAGCAGCGCCAGCGCGTGGGAAGCGGCGACGGCCTCGGTCCACAGGCCGGCGAGTGCACAGCTGGCGGCGATCACGCCGAGACTTCCCGCGGCCTGAAGCAGGTCCTGCGCCAACATGTCAGGATTGAGGGCCGTGCCCACGTGGGACCAAGACAGGATCGTCGCCAGCGCCACGACCCCGCCAAAGCCCACCACCCACGGGGTTTGCAACCCCCGGCCCAGCAGGAACAGTCGAAGACCGTTCACGTCCGACCAATTCGCACGACTCCAAGCGCCACGCAGGCTCACCCGAGCCTCGCGAATACGAGAAGGCGCCCAACGCTGCCCGCCCAGTCACGATGCAGACTGTATCAACGGCTGAACCGCATCGGGGTGCCACACGGATCGATCCACAACGGGACGTCGGTGCACAGTCTGACCGATGCCGCAGTCAGTCTCGTGAAGGTGTAGTTCGTGTTGATGATCGTGGCGGACTTGCCTTCGGACTGAGTAGAACTCGTGTTGCTCGTCACGCGCTTCCACCCTTCGGAACCGACAGCACTGTGCGCTTGTCTTTGGGTGTAAACCGGTTTGCCCGCGTACGACTTCAGCAGCCCGATCAGCGAGAGGCAGTTGTTCCCCCAGGTGGTGACGTCCTTCGAAGCCGTGCCGTCGGAATTTCCAACGAACAGGGCCGCATACGCGATCGACGGTGGCATGGCGGTCGCAAGGAAGCCCGTCGCTGCCTTCATCATCGTTGATGTCTTCATGCATGCAGGCGAGGTGTCCCCCATCAGTCAATAGCCGGGAAAGCCATGTCGCGCCTGCCCTCCTCACGTGAGTGCACAGTGCGTCGCCCGCCCACGCGCTCAACACTCCGAGGTCCTCCCCTCGGAAGCCAAGCCCAGCATCCGCCCGTAGGCTGTGTCCATGCCCAGCCAATTTCGTGGACTAGACATCGTCGTCGCCATCGTGACGTTCGTGGTCCTCGGCGGGCTGACCATCGCCTCCCAGCATGCACTGGACCCGTTCATGGTGCTGCTCGTCATCGCGTTCTCCGCGGCGACGCTGTTCCGGAGGCTTTCGCCGGTACTGTCCGCGACGGCCATCTACGGCCTCGCGCTCGCACAGGTGCTCATCATCGGGCAGCCCGCCGCCATCGACTTCGTGGTGCTCGTGTCGCTGTACTCGCTGGCCGTCCACGGCCCTGCGTGGGCCCGCGTGCTCGGGCTGGCCGGCGGCATCGTCGGGGCGGTGATGTTCGCCTCGATGCTCGTCCAGGACGACCCGAGCACCTGGACCGCCGTCTTCGTGTCCACCGCGTTCGCCGTGCTCATGGCGTGGGCGCTCGGCATCGCCCGGCACAGCCGAGCCGCCCAGATCCAGGCGCTCAAGGAGCGCGCCGACGCGCTCGAACGCAAGCAGAGCACCGACGCCGAGCTGGCCGTCGCCGCCGAACGCGCCCGCATCGCCCGCGAGATGCACGACATCGTCGCCCACTCGCTGGCGGTCATCATCGCCCAGGCCGACGGCGGGCGCTACGCCGCCAAGACCGACCCGGAGCAGGGCATGCGGACCCTTGAGACCATCGCGGAAATCGGCCGCGGGGCACTCGCCGACATCCGCCGCGTACTCGGCGTGCTGCGTTCCGACGAGGCGGACGGGCCCCTCATGCGCCCACAACCCACCGGCCAGGACCTCGGCGACATCATCGCCGGCGTGCGGGCCACCGGCGCGCAGGTCGCGTACACGACGATGGGCACGCCACGCGCGCTCCTGCCCGGTATGGGAGTCACCCTCCAGCGGGTCTGCCAGGAGGCGCTCACGAATGCACTCAAACACGCCGGCCCCGGGGCGAGCATCGTCGTGACGCTCCAGTGGACGGACGAGGAGGTCATGCTGCAGGTGGACGACGACGGCCGCGGCGCCGCAGCGATCAGCGACGGCGCCGGCACCGGCATCGTCGGGATGCGCGAACGAGCCGCGCTGTTCGGCGGCACCCTGCAGGCGGCACCTCGGCCCACCGGCGGCTACCGTGTGAAACTGACGTTGCCGCTGCCCGCAAACTCGAAGGAGACCCCATGATCCGCGTCGCACTCGTCGACGACCAGCAGCTCGTCCGCGCCGGCTTCGCCATGGTCATCGGATCCCAGCCGGACCTCGAAGTCGTCGCCCAGTGCAGTGACGGCGCCGAGGCCATCGCCAAGCTCCCCGAGCTCGCCGTCGACGTCATCCTGATGGACGTGCGCATGCCCAACATCGACGGCATCACCGCCACCGAACAACTCCTCGCCGCCACCGCCGACGACGAGCACGCGCCCCGCATCATCATCCTGACGACGTTCGACCTCGACGAGTACGTGCTGCGGGCCATCAAGGCCGGCGCCTCCGGCTTCCTCCTGAAGGACGCACCTCCCGAGCAGATGCTCGACGCCATCCGCACCGTCCACGCCGGCGACGCGGTGATGGCCCCATCGTCGACGAAGCGCCTACTCGACCACCTCGTCGACGTCCTCCCCGACGAGGAGCGCGCCACCCCCGCGCAGCTCGAGTGCCTCACCGACCGCGAACGCGAAGTGCTCGTGTGCATGGCCAAGGGCCTCAGCAACACGGAGATCGCCGAGCAGTTGTACGTCGCCGAGGCGACGGTGAAGACCCACGTCGGTCGCATCCTCATGAAGCTCGGCGCACGCGACCGCGTGCAGGCCGTCGTCACCGCCTACGAGACGGGACTCGTCACCCCCAGCAGGTAGGCCCGGGGCCGCCCGTCCCACCGGAGTATGACGTCACGAACCATCCCGGAGCCCCACGCGGTGCAGACAATTCCTGGCCTAGCGTGGGCACCATGAGCACCACCGAGCCCAACCGAGCCGAGTCCGCTGTCGTCGCGCGCGCCCTCACGAAGACCTACGGCACCGGTGCCGCGACCGTGCACGCGCTGGCCGGCGTCGACGTCGCGATCGCCAGCGGTGAGTTCACGGCCATCATGGGCCCCTCCGGCTCGGGCAAGTCGACGCTGATGCACCTGTTGGCCGGGCTCGACGAGCCCACTTCCGGCGACGTGTGGCTGGCGGGCAAGTGGCTGTCGCAGATCTCCGACAAGGAGGCCACCCTCCTGCGACGGGAGCGCGTCGGCTTCGTGTTCCAAAGCTTCAACCTGCTGCCCATGTACACGGCCCTCCAGAACATCCTCCTGCCCCTGGAGTTGGCGGGCACGAAGCCGGACCAAGATTGGCTGGACCAGCTCGTCGCGCTCCTCCACATCGAGGACCGGCTCACCCACCTGCCCTCCGAGCTCTCCGGCGGCCAGCAGCAGCGCGTCGCCATCGCGCGCGCCCTCATCACCCGCCCCGACGTGATCTTCGCCGACGAGCCGACGGGCAACCTCGACTCCCGCTCCGGCAGCGAGGTGCTGTCGTTCCTGCGCACCAGCGTGCGCGAGCTGGGCCGCACCGTCATCATGGTGACCCACGACCCGATCGCCGCCGCCCACGCGAGCCGGGTCCTGCTCATCGCCGATGGCCGCATCGCCGGCGAGATCGAGAACCCGACGCCGGAGGCGATCTCCACGAGCCTCGACATGCTGCGCACCGACGAGGTCGCGTGATGCTGCACTTCACGCTCGCGCAGATCCGCACGTCGCTCGGCAAACTCACCCTCGCGGGCCTCGCCATCGCGCTCGGCACCGCGTTCGTGAGCGTCACACTGATCGCCTCTTCGGTGTTCCGCGCCGCGGCCGAAGCCGTGGTGACCGCCTCGCTGGCCGGCGCGGACGTCATCGTGAGCCCGGCCTCCCCCACCGACGACGACATCGCTCGGCTCCGCGCAGTGGGCGGCGTGGCGGCGGTCGACCACCAACGGGTCGAAGGGCTCGCGCTGGCGACCGGGAGCGGCAACTACTTCATCGACTTCCAGACCCTCCCGTCCGTCGGCGCCAAGCCGACCCTGCGCGACGGTCGACTGCCCGCCGCCGACGGCGAGGTGGCGATCGCCGCCGACGTGGCCCAGGCGATGCGCATCGAGGTCGGCGACCAAGTCACGTGGCAGTCCTGGTCATCGGACGCGAACGGGCGCTTCCGCGTCTCCGGCATCACCGAATCCGGGCTGGCGCTGCTCGAGCAGCCGCCGGGGTGGGCACCCCGGGAGACGCTCGACCGCATCCGCGAGATGCAAGGCGCCGAGGCCGCCGACACCGACCGGGTCCTCATCTACGGCGACGGCACCGTCGACGCCGACGCCATGGCTGCGGCCATCGACCGGGCCTTCCCCGGCCACCATCCCCAGACTGCCCAGCAGGTCATCGACTCCAACGTCGAGAACATGCTCGGCAACGCCCAGTTCTTCATCCTCCTGGGCTTCGGTTTCGCGGCCGTCGCGATCTGCGTGGCGGGCATGGTCATCTCCAACACCTTCGAGGTGCTCGTCGCGCAACGCACCCGCGTGCTCGCCCTGCTGCGCTGCGGAGGGGCAACGAAGGGCCAGGTCGGCCGCACGGTGCTCCTCGAGGCGCTGCTGCTGGGCCTCGCCGGATCCATCGCAGGGATCGTCGTCGGGCTCGCGCTCGGCTTCGCCGGCATGGCGTGGGTGTCGAAGGAGAGCAACGGGCTGGTCTCCCTGCGCATGCTGCACCTCGAGCCCGGCATGTTCCTCATCCCGCTGGCCGTCGGCGTGCTCGTCACCGTCGTCTCCGCCATCGCCCCGGCCCGCTCCGCCACCCGCGTGAGCCCCGTCGCCGCACTGCGGCCCACCGCCAGCGACCCGCTGCGCGCCGGCCGCAGGAGCCGACTCATCGTCGGGCTCGCGCTCGCCGTCGTCGGGGCCGTCCTGCTGCTCACCCCACCGATCCTGGTCGTCGCGGCGTCCTTCGACGACCGGTCCAGGCTCTACGACTCGTTGGGCTGGCTCCTGCTGTCGGGCATCGCGGGCGGGCTGCTGCTCGTCGGCGGATTCCTCGTGCTGTCCGTGTTCGTCGTGCCGCCCATCGTGCGCGCCCTCGGAGCCGCGCTCGCCGTCGTGGCGCCCCAACGCTCCCGCGCCACCATCCACCTCGCCACCGCCAACGCCGCCCGCAACCCACGGCGCATCGCCGCGACCGCATCCGCCCTGGTCATCGGCGTGGGGCTGGTGACGATGATGGCCACCGGTGCCGCGACGGGACGCGCGTCGCTGGCGCAGACGGTCAAGGACGACTACCCCGCTGACGTCGTCGTCGAGGCCGGCACCCCGAGCGGCATCACCCCCGCCGTGCACCAGGCGGTGCGCGGGACCGAAGGGGTGCGGCACACGGCCGAGGTGTGGATCCTGCCCGCCTACGACGACAAGGCGGCGCTCGTCGGGGATCCGGCAGCGCTCGCGCAGGCCCTCGAGGCGCCCGACGTGGCGACGCTGCGCGACGGGCACGTCGCGGTCGCGCGCCAGGGCGGCAAGGAAATTCCGGCGGAAGTGACCCTCAGCAACGACGACGGCGCCACCGTGACGCTGCCCACGCAGGAGGTCTCGCAGCTGCCCGTCGCGATGATCGCCCCGAAGGCCGCCGTGGCCGAACTGCTGCGCGACAACCCCGACATGCTGATCGCCGACATCGACGAGACCGACGTCGAGGGCCTCGTCAATCGCCTCACCGACGCCGTGGTCTCGGCCGGCGGGGATGCCCCGGCCCAGGTGCAGGTGCCGCTGCTGGAACGCATGGAGATCGACCGGGTGGTCAACGCCTTGCTGACCGTACTGCTCGTGCTGCTCGGCGTCGCGGTCGTGATCGCGCTCGTCGGGGTGGCAAACACGCTCACGCTGTCCGTCCTGGAGCGCCGTCGCGAACACGGGACGCTGCGCTCGCTCGGGGTCACGCGTGGGCAATTGAGGGGAATGCTCGCCGTGGAGGGTGCCCTGATCGCGCTGGGGGGCGTGGTCATCGGCATCCTCCTCGGCTTGGTCACCGGCTTCGCCGGGGCGACCATCCTGCTGGGCACGACGACGGGATTCACCTTCGCAATCCACTGGCTCGTGCTCGGCGGGACGGTCGTGATCGCAGTGCTGGCGGGCTTCGTCGCCTCCGTGGCTCCGGCCCGCACCGCGCTGAGGGTGCCCGTCGTCGTCGCGCTGGCCAACGACTGACGACGGGCGCGGCTCCTAGCGGGCCCTGTTGCGCAGCGGGGTCCCGTCGCGCAGCGCGGCCAACTGATGGGCCAACAGGTCGTCGACGCCGATGGGGCGGCCGCCCGCGGCGTGCGGGGACAGCAGCAGGTGCGGCGCATCCCACAAGGGCGAATCCGTCGGCAGCGGCTCCTGCCACATCACGTCCAGCGCTGCACCCGCGATCGAGCCGGACTCCAGGGCCGCAATCAGCGCGGCCTCGTCGACGGTGGTTCCTCGGCCCACGTTGACCACGTACGCGTGCCGGGGAAGCTGCGCCAGCCGGGCTGCGTCGAGGGCGTTCGTCGTCTCGTCGGTCTTCGGGAGGATCATGATGAGCACGTCGGTGCCGGCAAGTGCCTCGTCGAGGCGAGCCTCGTCGACGACGGGGAATCCCGCCCGCTCGCCCGCGCTGCGCGCCACGCCCCGCACGGTGGCGCCGAGGCCCTGCAGCACCCCCGCCAGCCGTTGCCCGATCGAGCCGAAACCCCAGATGAGCACGTTCGCGTCGATGAGCGTGGTGACGGGCTTGGTGTGCAGCTCCTGGCGGCCACTCATCTCCCACAGCCACTCGTGCCGCTCCTTGGCCTCGATGAGCTGCGGCACCTTGCGCACGAGCCCCAGCGTGAGGGCCAGCGCATGCTCGGTGACGGTGCGATCGTGCATGCCCACGCCGCTGCAGATGGCCGCACCCTCGCGGAAACCGGCCGCGAGCACCGCATCCGGGCCCGCCATGAACGTCTGCACGAGCTGCACCTGCGACAACTGCTGCGCGGCCCGGCCGAGCCGCTCCGGGGAATTGCCCCAGACGACGAACACGTCCGCGTCGTGGTGCTCCTCGGGGATGTCCGCCTTGATGTCGTACTCGACGACGGTGTCGTCGGTGGCGATACGGACGGGGATCGAGTTGGGGATGAGGATCTTCATGCCTCCAGTGTAGGAACCGCTACCGTTGCCCCATGGCCCGCTTCTGCATGCTGCTCGCTCCCTCGTCCAACCGTGTCTACGCGGGCGTCGCGCCCCAGCTCGCCGCTGCCGAACTCGCCGCGACCTGGCCGGTCGCCGAGCACGTCGAACCCACCGTGATCGCCGGCGTCGACTACCTCACCTTCGACGCCGACGAGGGCGCGCTGCCGACGATCGCCCGCCAGTCCGCCTGCTTCGCGCTCTTCGCCCGGGAAGGAGAACTGCTGCGGCCCGTCTCGCTGCCCGACGTGTACACGCTCGACGACGACCTCGTCACCATCCCGAAGTACCAGGGCAAGACGAACGAGCAGTTCACGCAGTTGCTCCTCAACGTGACCCTCGCCGCCGTCGCCCGGGAGGCCGACGGGCCACGCCAGGTGCTCGATCCGCTCGCCGGACGCGGCACCACGCTCTCCACCGCGCTGCGCCTGGGCCACGACGCCTACGGCATCGAACTCGACGACAAGGCCTTCGAGCAGATGGCGTCGTTCTACAAGACGTACTTCCGCCGCAAGCGGCTCAAGCACAGCGCCGACGTGACGCCCGTACGTCGCGCAGGCAAGTCGATCGGGCGCCGCTTCGACCTCACCCTCGACGGCCAACACGCCACCGTCTTCACCGGCGACACGCGCGCCTCGGCCGAATTGTTCGGGCGCAAGCGCTTCGACGCCATCGTCACCGACGCCCCCTACGGGGTGGCGCACGGCGCCACGTCGGGCGGCAGCAAGGACCGCTCCCCCGCGAAGCTCCTCGCCGACGCCATCCCCGTCTGGGCGAGCCAGCTCAAGCACGGGGGCGCCCTCGGCATCGCCTGGAACACGCTCGGCCAGTCCCGCGAGGACCTCACCCGGGTCTGCGAGCGGGCGGGGCTCGTCGTCGAACCCTGGGAGTTCACGCACCGCGTCGACTCCTCCATCCGCCGCGACGTCCTCGTCGCCCGCAAGCCCTGACCCGGGAGGATACATGCGACTGGTCATCATGCGCCACGCCAAGGCCGAAGACTGGAACCAGGCAGGCGACCACGCGCGCCACCTCACCGAACAGGGCCGAAGCCGCGCCCGCACCGTCGGCGAACTCCTCGCGCCGATGGGCATCGACCAGGCGCTCGTGTCCACCGCCGCCCGCACCCGAGAGACCTTCGAATCCCTCGGCGTGGAGTGCGACGTCCACCTGCTCGACGAGCTCTACGACGCATTCGGCGACCCGCTGCCGGACCTCCTCGACGGGGTCCTCACCCCCGCCGAGGCCGTCGGGGAGGCGCTGCTGATCGTCGGGCACGCGCCGGCGGTACAGATGTGGGCGGCAAGGCTCGCGCACCGTGCCGGCGACGAGCAACTCGCCCACGACCTCGCGCGCTGGTTCCCGACGGCCACCGCCGCCTGCTTCGACCTGTCGGGCTTCTCCGTCGCCGACTACCTCGCCGGCGAGGAACCCACCGCCGTGACCGTGCTGGACGTCATCCGCCGCTGAGCCGGCACCTCAGGCGTCGACGCCCGGATACTGCGCGAAGCGACGACGCACCCCCGCCTCCGCCGACTTCGGCACCCCCGCCGTCTGCGTGAGCGTGAGCCGACGACGCCCCGCCGGCCCCGACACCGACCAGAATCCCCTGACGACCCCGTCGACCACCACCGACTTCTTGAACACCCCGTTGTTGCCGGGCACCAGCACCTCGTGGGTGGCCGCATCCATCGCGAACAGGCGGTCGCGGTAGCCGAGGATGTACTCGTCGAATCCCGGCAACAGCAGGGGCGCCGCGACGGCCCGCCCCAGCTCCGCCACGGCCTCGCCGAGCCCTGCACGCGCATAGGTCTCGTCACCGAGCGGCTCCACGTCGTCGTCCATCAGCGCGAGCGCGGCCCGGATCCGCCCCAGCGGCAGCTTCGTCCACCACGCGAAGTCCCGCACGCTCGCCGGACCGTGCGTGCGGAAGTAGCGGCTGGCGAGCTCCGCGATCGCGGCCACCTCGTCGCCGCCGAACCGCTCCCGAAGCCCCGCCCCGAGCCACTCGTCGGCGAGGACGATCTGCTGGTCGGTGCCGTTCCACGGCCCGTAGCACAGCTCCCCCTGGGCGATCAGCGTGAACAGGATGTGGTAGGCCCTGCCACCCGACGGGTCGACCCCGGCCTCCGCGCAGGCTCGCTGGAACGCGGGCCGGTCCACCCCGCCGCCTGCGGCACGCGGGGCGACCACCTCGAACACGCGACGGACGTCGTCGGCGGTGAAATCGTGGTGCCGCTCACGGCGACGACGTGCCTCCTCCAGTGACGGGCCGGCGCACAGCTCCGTGATCCAACTCAGGTCTGTGGCGGGGGCGAGGAACACCGTCGCCCGCATCGGGTAGCCGCGCACGAGGCGTCCGGCAGTGAAATCGTCGACGACGTCCGCGAAGGAGCCCGTTGATCGCAGCGCCGCCGACGCCATCGCGCCCCGCAGGTCCTGACCCTGCATCAGCCCGAACGCGGCCACCGCCTCGGTCGGCGACGCCCACGGCGCTGCGACGAGCCCCTGCGCGACGAGGCGCGCCCGGGCGAGCGGCCGGTCAGGCACGAAGCGACGCCACAGCCGCCGCGGCCGCCAGCCCGGAACGGACGGCGCCCTCAAGATAGCCGTTGAAGCGCGACGAGTACTCCGACCCCGCCCAGTGCAGCACCCCGTGCTGCTGCGCGAGCGTGGGCCCGAGCGCCGTCCAGATGCCGGGCGCGAAGTGCGCGCCGTGGCAGCCTCGGGTGAACTCCTCCGCGGCCCAGTCGCGCTCGACGTAGCCCACCGGCTTCGGAACGTCGTCGCCGAACGACTTGCGCACCGCCTCGAGGAAGGCCCGCTCCCGCACCTGCGGGGTGCGCTCGGCCAGGGATGCGGCCTCGGTGCCGTTGAAGAAGCCCATGAGGTGCCCCTGCGACGCGCCCTCGATGGTGGTGTCGAAGGTGACGCGCACGGCGCCCTCGTCGGCGCTGGACTGGCCGGAGAGGCCGCGGTCGCGCCAGAACGGGGTCTCGAACAGCAGGTAGCACTTGATGACGTTGCCCGGATTCACCTTGTCGGCCTCGGCCGCGCGCCACGCAGGCAGTGGGGGCTCGTGCTCGAGGCCCATCGCGAGCCGCGGGGGCAACGTCGAGATGACCTGGCGGGCGCGGATCTCCTCGCCATCGGCCAGGACGCAGGTGGCGCCCGAGTCGTCGTGGACCACCTTCACCACGCGGGCCCCGAGCCGCACCGCCTGGCCGAGGTCGTCGGCCATGCGCTGGGCCAGTTCCTGGACGCCGCCCTTGATGCGCAGTTGCTGCAGCCGGCCGTTGGTGGCGACGAGCGACTCGAGATCGGGGCCGTCGCCGATCAGCTCCAGCGCCGTCCTGAGGCTCGTGGCCTCGTCAACCGTCGGGAACGTGGCACGGAACACCTCCTGGAAACGGCGCTGGGCGTTCTTCGTGCGCAGGTTCGTCTGGGTCCAGCGCACGAGGCCCTGGCCGAGCCAGGTGTCGTTGGCTGAGGCCCAGACCTGGTCGTCGGCGAGCCGGCGCGCGAGTCGTCGAAGGCGCAGCAGCCCCTGCCCCAAGTCCGCCACTTCGAACGGGTTGAGCTCCGAGTCCCCGTCGGTGGCTTCCAGCTCACGGGCCTCGCCGCGGATGCGCACGACGAAGCTCCCCGTCTCGGAGGGGATGTCGATCGTCGAGAGGCCGTAGCGCTGCACGAGCTCCAGCAGAGCGTCGAACCCGGGGGCGATCCACTGGCCGCCCATCTCCAGGTAGGTGCCGTCGGGAAGCGCGACGTTTTCGGCACGGCCGCCGACGCGTTCCCTGGCCTCGAGGACGACGACACGCAGCCCCCTCGCGGCCAGGTCCTGAGCGGCAACAAGCCCCGCCAGGCCAGCTCCGATGATGGCGCAGTCGAACACGGTCCAACCTCCTGCAGTGGATGTGAGCTTGGCCACCAGCCTACAAAAGGCCCCTCGGGTGGCCGTCGGGGCCCCCCGGCCTAGCGGGAACGACGACGGCCCCCGTCTGGCAGGGTGCCGGCGGGGGCCGTCGAGGCAGAGCCGCCCACGGGACTCGAACCCGTGACCTACGCTTTACGAGAGCGTCGCTCTACCAACTGAGCTAGGGCGGCAGCAAGCAAGAACTATAGCGGGTCGGGGCTCGAAACGCGCAACTCGCGCCGCCGCCGGCGCCGTTCACCTGCAGCGCTTGCCCTCGTCGGGCAGGGTGCCGTCGGCCAGGAACTTGTCGACCACCTCGCTGACGCAGGCGTTGCCGCTGGTGACGGCACCATGGCCCGCCGACTCGTAGGTCAGCAGCCTCGCCGGCTCCAACTGCCCGGCCATGCGCTCGGCCTGCTCGTACGGCGTGGCCGAGTCGCCCGTCGACCCCACGACGAGGATCGGGCCGGCGCCGGCGCCGTCGAGCTTGTAGGGCGGCAGTCCCTTCGTCGTCCAGTACTCGCACACGTACGAGGTGCCCATGTGCCTGCCGAGGATCGGCACCTTGGGCGCCAGTTCGGCGCGCTCCGCCTCGACGGCCGACACGCCCTTGTCGACGCTGTCGGCGCAGCCCATCGCCGGGAAGGCGAACGCGATCGTCTGGTAGTCGGCGCCGCCGCGGCCGTTGAGCTCGTCGGAGGCCTTCAGCAGGTTGGTGCCGTTGCCGGTCATGGCCTCCTCCAGCACCATGGCGAGCGTGCGGTAGGCGCGGTCGTCGGCGTAGAGGAAGAGCGCGATGCCCACCGCCGCGTGGCTCTGGGTGAGCTTGCGGCTGCCCACTCCGAGGGGGCTCGCGTCGAGGCTGTCCAGCCAGTCGGAGACCTGCTGCTGCAGTTCGCTGGAGGACTTGCCGTGCAGCGCGCACACCTCCTGCGCCGCGCACCAGTCGGCCCACGTCGCGAACGCCCGCTCGAAGCCGATCACCTGCGCGACGGGCTCGGCGTCGGTGATTTCGACGGCCGCGTCCAGGATCAGGCGCCCCGACGTGTCCGGGAACAGCGTCGCGTACATCGCGCCGAGGAACGTGCCGTAGGAGACGCCGAAGAAGTGGAGGGAGTCGTCGCCCATGAGGTGCCGCAAGAGGTCCATGTCGCGGACGACGTCGACGGTGCTGATGTGGTCCAGCAGCTCGCCCGACGCATTGCGGCACTGCCGCGCGAAGGCCTCGTAGCCCTCCTGCAGCGCGCGCACCTCGGCGTCGTCGTCGGGCGACTGGTCGAGATCGAACAGCGCATCCGTCTGCGCGGTCGAGCCGCACACGACGTGCGTCGACCTGCCCGTGCCGCGCGGATCCCAGCCGACGATGTCGTAGCCCGAGAACGTGTCCGCGGAGAAACTGGCGGCGAAGTCGGTGCCGCCGGCACCCGGGCCGCCCGGGTTGACGAACAGGCTGCCGTGGGAGGGCTTGCTGCTCGGCACCTTGGTGAGGGCGAGCTCGACGGCCGCCCTCGACGGATCCTCCCAGTCCAACGGTGCCCGCACGATGGCGCACAGCGCCTCGCCGCACGGCTCCCAACGGACCTCCTGCTCCGCGTAGGCGCGCAGATCTGCCAGCCCCTCGGCAAACTCCACGACGGGCGCTCCGCTGGCGTCGTAGTCGAGCTGGCGATCGGGGCTGGTGGCCCCGTCCAGCGGGAACTGCGCCAGCGACTCGGGCGAGCGGGCGGGCACCCCGGGCATCCGCTCGGACGGCTCGACGCGGCGCGAAGGCTGCGTCGTCGGCACCGCCGGCGACGGTGCGGGCTGATCGGCGGGCTGCCCGCCACCCACCATGCCGATCGCGAAGACCGACACCACGAGGGACACGCAGAGCAGGACGATGATCGTCTGGGTGAGCCTCAATCCACGGTCCATGCGGGCCAGCTTAGCCACCCCCGACAATCACTCGTCGCGGGCGAACTTCGCCTTCTCGCGCGCCGAATGGATGGCCCCGTCGATGCTGAACCGGCCCGCACCGAACGCGAGGATCACGAGGGCCGCGCCCGCCGTCAGCAGGGTGCGGTCGCCCAGGAATCCGTCCATGCCCGGCTGGAAGATGCTGAAGTTGCCCCACCGCACCGTCACCAGCGATCCGATCGCGACGAGCAACAGCACGCCGGCCCAGATGCGAGCCCCGAAGCCGAGGAACAGCAGCACCGCCATCGACACGAGTCCGAAGCCCAGGATCCACGCGACCAGACGCGGCTCCGGGATGACGGTGGTGGAGAGGAACTGCGCCGCCGCATCGACGTCCTGCAGCACCTGGTAGCCCAGGATGCCGATGATGCCCGCCACGATCGTGCGGAAGACGAACATCGAGAATGCTCCGAGGAAACGGTCCGCCTGACGCTTGACGGGCTTCGTCACCACCCGCTCGGCGTCCACCGCGCCCCCGCCGACGATGCCGAGACGCGCGTCCCGGGCGTCGCGCTGCTGCTGCAGTTGCGCCAGCCGGGCCTGCTCCTGGGCCTCCTCGGCCTGCAACCGCTGCGCGGCCGCCTCCGCCGGATCGATGACGCTCGTGTGCGCTTCCGCGGGCTGGGCCGCATCGTCGGCGACGGCGAGCTGCTGCGTCGCGTCGGTGTCGGGCTGGCGGTACAGCGCAGCCAGGCCTGCGGCGGCCGCACCCGCCCCGGCCGCGGCCGCGGGGACCGCAACGTCGGCCGACTCAGGCTCCTCGACAGGCTCCTCGACAGGCTCCTTCTCGGGCTCCTCGACGACGGGCTGCGGCTCCGGCGCGGCTTCGGCCGGCTCTGGCTCGGCTTCGGCCGCCGGCTGGGACTCCTCGACGACGGGCTGCGGCTCCGGCGCGGCCTCGGCCGGCTCTGGCTCGGCTTCGGCCGCCGGCTGGGACTCCTCGACGACGGGCGGCGGCTCTACTGCGGCCGGCTCCGGCTCCTCGACGACCGGCTCCGACTCCTCGACAGCCGACGGGGGCTCGACCGGATCGACCACCGGCGAGGCCGTCCGGCCGTCACCGGACTCGGCGAGCTCGGCCAACGAGAACTCCTGCGTGGGCTCCTGCGCGGCCGGGGCATCCTCTCTGATGGGCGCCGCGATGGGCTCGAGGGAGGCGCCGGGCTCCGCGGCCGGGGCGAGGGGGGCCTGCGGCACGACGGGCGGCAGGGCATCGTCGGGGACGCTCGGCCGCGGGCGCACCGTCGTGGCCTCGACGTCATTCGTGGCGAATTCGCCAACCTCCGTCGGCTCGGTCTCCACCTCCCGCTCAGTCTCCAGTGCAGGCTCTTGCTCTTGCTCGGCCTCCGCCCCGGCCAGGTGATCTCGGCGCTCGACGACGGGGGCCACGAACGGCTCCCGCAGCGCCTCGCCGTCGACGGCCGCGTCCGCGCTGGGCTCCTCGACCACCGCATCCTCGGCAGCGGTCTCCCGGGTGAGCGCTTCCGTGGGCTCTTCGATGAGGGGCTCCTCTGCGGCAGGCCCGTCGGCCACCGACTCCTCGACGACAGGCTCATCGGCGACGGGCTCCTCGGCCACCGACTCCTCGACGGCTGGCTCCTCGGCCACCGTCTTGGGCTCCTCGGCGACGGGCTCCTCGGTGAGTTCCTCCGTGGGCTCCTCTGCGGCAGCGGCGTCCACCGGCTGCTGCGCGGACGGGGCGCCGGAGACATCGGCACTCTCGCGGTACTGCCGCGCGGAAGCCGGAGTGTCGACGTGGACCGCCTGCTCGTCGGAGTAGTCGTCCCACTCCGACGGGTCGATCTCGACGCCGTAGTCGGTCTCGGAATCCCAGTCGGCGGCAGGAGTACCCTCCTTGACCCACTCTTCGGGGTTGTTGGTCGACATGGTGGCCTCGCTCACTGTCTAGACGGTCCTGCTCGCATTCTTCCAGCCAAACCCGCCTTCGCGGCTCGGGACACGCGCGCCGGAGCTCACCCCCGCACGATGCCCACCAGCAGCGCCTCGAACGCGAGCTGTGGCGCGACATTGCCCTCCAGCTTCGTCCGCGTCTCGAGAATGCGGTCCAACACGTGGACCGTCTTCTCCGGCGACCCGCGCCTGGCCAGGGGCTCGATCACATCGACGAGGTCCTGGTTGATGAGCGCGGCGCCGGCGCCGGTCTGCAGCGCCAACACGTCCCGGTACAGGGCCGTCAGTTCGGTCAGGGTGCGGTCGAGCGAATCGCGGGCGATGCGCTTTCGGCGGGTGGCGTGCTCCTCCTCCAGATCGCGCACGGCCGCCTGCGCATGCCGCGGCTTGCGCGTCCCCTTGCCGCCGATCCCCAGCGCCTCCTGCAGCGAGGCCATCTCCCGCGCCTCCAGCGGGACGCAGATCTCCTCGGCGTCCGCATTCGCCGAGGAGACCAGGTTCTGTGCGGCCACGAGGCAGTCGCTGAGCGAGCCGAGCTTCGTCGGCAGCGTCAGGACCTCGTGGCGGCGGATCCGCGCATCCTCGGAGCGCGCCAGCCCGCGCGCCCGTCCGACGTGCCCCTGCGCCGCCCGCGCCGCGTGCGCCGCCAGCGCCGGGTCGATGCCGTCGCGCTCGACGAGCAGCCGCGCCACGGCGTCGTCGGAGGGGGTGACAAGCTTCAGCAGACGGCAGCGCGAGCGGATGGTGACGATCACGTCGTCGGGATTGGGCGCGCACAGCAGCCAGACGGTGCGCGGCGCCGGCTCCTCAATGCCCTTCAGCAACGCGTCGGCACCGCGCTCGGTGACACGGTCCGCGTCCTCGACGACCACGATCTGATAGCGGCCCCTGACCGGCGCCACGGAGGCGCTCGCCACCATCGCCCGCGTCTCGGCCACGCCAATCGACAACTGCTCCGTACGCACGAGCGTGACATCGGGATGCGCGCCCGAGAGCGTGGTGCGGCACTGTTCGCAGCGGCCACAGCCGCCGTCGGGACACTGCAGCGCCGCAGCGAAGGCCCGCGCCGCATTCGAGCGCCCACTGCCGGGCGGGCCGACGAACAGCCACGCGTGCGTCATCGCGTGACGGCCACCCACGACGGCCCGCCGCAGCGTCTCCACCGCCCGCTCCTGGCCGATCAACTCACCGAACACGTCGCCCATGGCGTCATCCTTGCACGTCGCTCCGACAGCCACGGGCCGCGACGATCTCGTCGACGCGCGCCGCCACCCGTCGGGCGATGTCATGCCGATCGTCGCGCGCAGGTAGCACGAGGTACTCCCCCGGACGCTCCGCAGCGAGCGCGAGGAAGTGCTCCCGCGCACGCCGGTGCAGCCCCGCCCCCGCCGCCTCGAGGCGGTCCTTCACCGCGAGCTTCTCGACTGCCTCCGCGGGGTCGGCATCCAGCAGCACCGTGAGGTCGGGGCGCAGGCCGCCCACCGCCCACCACGCGAGCCGGCGGACGTCGTCGAGGCTCAAATCCCGGCCCGCCCCCTGATAGGCGAGCATCGAATCCACGTAGCGGTCCGAGATCACCACCGCGCCCCGCGCCAGCGCGGGACGGATGGTCTCGTGCACGTGTTGCGCCTTGTCGGCGGCGTACATGAGTGCCTCCGCGCGATGGTCGACGTCTCCCGACGCCGGATCCAGCACGAGCCTGCGCAGCTTCGCCCCCAACGTCGTGCCGCCAGGCTGCCGCGTGACGACCCGCTCGACGCCACGAGCGGCCAGATGCGCGGCGAGATACTCGACCTGCGTCGACTTGCCCGCGCCGTCGCCGCCCTCGAAGGCGATGAACACCCCGCTCATCGCAGCTTCTTCGCCATCTTGTCGAGGGTCTTGCGCCCCACCGAGACGTATTCCGGCAGGTGATCGAGGAAGTGGCGGCGGGCCCTGTCGACGCTCCACTGCGCATGCTCGACGTCGCGCCCGAGCTGGAACGCCTCCTCCGGGCTCATCCCGACGAGTTCGATGTCCGCTGGGGGACGCACCGACATGCGCAGCACGACGATCACCTCGGCCAACGCGCGGCGCACCCGACCCACCTGCTTGCGAAACAGCGGCTCCAGCAGCAGCGCGGCCAACTCCACGTACTCCGCCTGTCGCAGCACCGCGCTCCACGCCTCGTCGGGGCCGTCGGGCTCGAGCGCCCGGCAGCGGTCGAGCATGATGGTGAGCTGCCTACCGATGTGCGAGGAGAGGATCGCCCGCGCGGGTTCCGACGCGTGATCGCCGAGCTGCGGCGCACGGATCGCGCCCGTGAGCCCCTCCATGAGGCGCATCATCACCTCTGCGCGGCCATCCGTCGGGCCCGAGGCGAGCGTGCGCGCGTCGAGCTCCATCTGCTCACGCCACTGCGGGGCGAGCACGGCGGACAGCCCGCGAAGGTCGTCGATGAGGTGCGCCAGCTCGCCCCGGGCGACGACCTCGTCGTCGGTGAGCTCGGCGTGCAGCAGCCGGGTGGCGTGGCCGAGGAACACCTCAGAGACGAATTCCTCCAGCGTCATGTCCTTGCGGAAACCGGCCGGCTCGCGGAACACGCCGAGTCCGCTCGCGGGCGGGCCGATGCGCTCCGCAAGCGTTGGCAGGCGGCCCAACTCCTCGCCGTCGACCGCCGCGAACGCCGACCGCACGAACTCCCGCTGCTGCGCGCTGAACCCGCCCACGGGCCGGACCGTGATCTCACGCTCCCGACTCGTGAGCTGGCCATCGCGCACGATCGAGACCACGTCGTCGCGGATGGTGGCGGCGACGACGCCCTCCGGCCCACGCAGGAGGTACTCGCGCCGTTCGCACTCCATCGTCGCGAACGGCTGCAGCGGCTCGTGGCGCAGGAACAGCGCCAGCTTGCCGCGCACCGACTCCGGCAGCTCGCCCGACGCGTCGACGGCGGTGGTGGCCTCCTCCGGCAGGCCCGGCCAGGCGGGGGCCGAGACATACCACTCGCCGGGGCCGTCGTCGCGGCGTCGGATGGCCACGACGATGCCCGCCCGAAGCAGACGGGCATCGGCCGAGTCGAAGACCCCGACCTGCATGTGGAAGCTGTCTGAGGGACGGGCGACGATGCGTTCGAAACCGATCGCCGGCGACACGAGCGCAGGGCTCTCCGCGTGCTCGGGGATGCGGAACCACAGGGGATTGCGCCGCTTGCCCATGCCCGCTACGCCTTCGTCGTCTTCCGCTTGCCGGTGGACTTGCGCGCAGGCGCCTTGCGCTTGGCCGGGCCCTTGGCGCGCTTCTCCGCCAGCAGTTCGAAGGCCCGCGCCGCCGTGAGCGTCGCCGGATCCTCCGAACGGGGCACGGTGACGTTCGTCTCGCCGTCGGTGATGTACGGGCCAAAGCGGCCGTCCTTGACGACGACGGGCCTGCCGCTCGTCGGGTCCTCACCGAACTCGAGCAGCGGTGGCTTCGCGGCGGCACGCCCGCGCTGCTTGGGCTGCGCGTAGACGGCCTCGGCCTCCGCGAGCGTGATCGAGAAGATCTCCTCCTCCGACCCCAGCGAGCGCGAGTCCGTGCCCTTCTTCAAGTACGGGCCGTAGCGCCCGTTCTGTGCGGTGATCTCCTCACCGTCGGCGGCGGTGCCCACCAGCCGAGGCAGACTCAACAGCCGCAGGGCGTCGTCGAGGGTGACGGTGTCGACGGTCATCGACTTGAACAGCGAGCCCGTGCGCGGCTTCTGCGACTTCGGGGCGCCCTCGGGCAGGACCTCGGTGACGTATGGGCCGAAGCGCCCGTTCTTGGCGACCACCATGAGCCCCGTCGACTCGTCGACGCCCAGCTCGCGTTCGGCGTCGAGCGGCTGGGAGAGCAGCTCCTGCGCGACCTCGACGGTGAGCTGATCTGGGGGTAGGTCCTCCGGGACGTTCGCGCGACGACCGCCCGCGTCCTCCACGTAGGTGCCGTAGCGGCCGACGCGCACGTCGATGCCGGAATCCCGCAGCGGGAACGTCGACAGGGCGCGGGCGTCGATGTCGCCGAGCTCAGAGACGAGCGCCTCGAGGCCCTGGGCGGAGCGGCCGTCGGGGCCGAAGTAGAAGTCCGACAACACGGCCTGACGTCGCGCCTTGCCGGAGGCGATGTCGTCGAGCTGCTCCTCGAGGTGCGCCGTGAAGTCGTAGTCCACGAGCTCTGCGAAGTGCTCCTCCAGCAGACGGGTCACCGCGAAGGCGAGCCACGTCGGCACCAGTGCCGAGCCCTTCTTGAAGACGTAGTCGCGCGCGGTGATGGTGCGGATGATGGACGCGTAGGTGGAGGGGCGGCCGATCTCCAGCTCCTCGAGCTTCGCCACCAACGACGGCTCCGTGTAGCGCGCCGGCGGCTTCGTCTCATGCCCGGACGCGGCGACGGCATGGGTGGCGACCACGTCGCCCTCGTCGAGGTGTGGCAGTCGCGACTGCTGGTCGTCGGCCGCACCCTCGTCGACGCTCACCACGTACGCCCGTAGGAAGCCCGGGAACGTGATGGTGCGGCCCGAGGAGGCGAGCTCGAGGGCGCGGTCGTCGACCGTCGTGGTGAACCGCACCGACATCTGCTCCCCCACCGCGTCGGCCATCTGCGATGCGATCGTGCGCATCCAGATGAGCTGGTAGAGGCGGTGGTGGTCCCCCGAAAGGCCGGCCTTGTCGGGGTGCACGAACTCGTCGCCGGCGGGCCTGATGGCCTCGTGGGCCTCTTGGGCGTTCTTCACCTTCGACGCGTACACGCGCGGCGACGCGGAGAGGTACTTGTCGCCGAACAGCTCCTTGACGTGCGCGCGGGCGGCCTGCACGGCCTGCGCGGAGAGCGTCACCGAGTCGGTACGCATGTACGTGATGAAACCCTGCTCGTAGAGGTCCTGCGCCACCGACATGGTGCGTTGCGACGTGAAGTGCAGCTTCCGCCCGGCCTCCTGCTGCAGGGTGGTCGTGCGGAACGGCTCGTAGGGGCGGCGGGTGTACGGCTTGGCCTCCACTGCGGCGACGGTGATCGTCGCCGACCGCAGGTCCTCGGCCAACGCGACGGCGGCCTGCTCGTCGAGGACGACGAGGTACGGGTCCTTGACCGCGCCGGCGGCGTCGAAGTCCTTACCAGCGGCGACGCGCTGCCCGTCGATCGACACGAGGCGGCCGGGGAAGGTACGCGGGTCACGGCCCTCGCCGGCGTCGAGGGTGAGGTCCAGGTCGTGGTACGAGGCCGGAACGAACGCGATCCGCTCGCGCTCCCTGTCGACGATGAGGCGCGTCGCCACCGACTGCACGCGGCCCGCAGACAGCTTCGGCATGACCTTCTTCCACAGCACCGGCGACACCTCGTAGCCGTAGAGGCGGTCGAGGATGCGGCGCGTCTCCTGCGCGTCGACGAGATCCTCGTCGATCTCGCGGGGGTTGGCGACGGCCTCCAGGATGGCGGGCTTGGTGATCTCGTGGAAGACCATTCGCTTCACCGGCACCTTCGGCTTCAGCTCCTCGAGGAGGTGCCAGGCGATCGCCTCACCTTCGCGGTCACCATCGGTGGCGAGCAGGAGTTCGTCGACGCCCTTGAGCTTGGCCTTCAGCTCCCGAATCGTGGCCTTCTTGTCGGCCCCGACGACGTAGATCGGCGTGAACCCGTCGGCGACGTTGACGCCGGTGCGCGCCCACTTCTCGCCCTTGTACTTCGCGGGCACGTCGGAGGCATTCGTCGGCAGATCGCGGACGTGGCCGCGGCTCGACGTCACGACGTAGTCCTTGCCGAGGAATCCGGCGATCTTGCCGGCCTTCGTCGGAGACTCGACGATCACGAGGCGCTGTGGGCTCATTTGCACTTCCTACTGGTCTTCTGGACTCACGACAATAGCGAACGTTGCGCAAACCCGAACGTTCCCGGCGCGCCGCGCCGGGGTCAACCCTCCTCCGGGCGCAGGTACTGCTCCTCGAGGGCCGTGCGCAGTGGGGGCAGGAGCCGGGTGCGCAGATCCGCAGGGTCCTCGTCGAGGAGGTCCGCAACCGCGGCGATGACCTGCCCGACGGAGAGCTCCCCGTCGAGCGCCCCCAACACCGCCCCGAACGCGGTGTCCACCTGCATGGCGCGCAGCAGGCCCCGCGACTGGCGCAGCACCAGGTATTCCGGGTCCGCTGCACCGGGCTGACCCATCGTCTCCTCACGCACATCGACCAGCGACGGGCGCGAGGCCAAGAGCACGTCGTCGGGGACCAACGCCGCATCGACGGCCGCCCGGTGCCTGGCGAACACCTCCCCCACGGGCTGCTGGACGGCGTGGGGCCACGACTCGATCCGCACGTGGGGCGTTGCGCGGCCGGCGGCGGTGGCGCAGATCCAACCCATCCCCACCCCGACGATGCCGAGGTCTGCGAAGTAGCGGAGCCAGCGTTCGTACGCCGGGCGCCAGCCGGCGGTGCCCGCGAGCCCCGCGTCGGCCAGCCACATCTCGATGTAGGAGTAGACGTCGAGCCGCTCCCGCTCGATCGCGAAGAAGTCGAGACCGGTGCCCTGGGCGAACCCCGCGAGCCGCTCCTCCCAGGGCTGGCCGTCGACGATGGCCCAGTTGGTGAGCAGCTGGATGCTCCCGCTGGGCGCGAGGTGGCGGGGTGCGTCGGCGAGGATCGTGGCGAGCAGCCCGTCGCCGCGGAAGTTGGTCTCCCGGTAGGTGAGGGTGTCCTCCTCCGACGACGGCGGGCTCAGCACGAAGGGAGGGTTGGACACGATCAGGTCGAACCTCCGACCAGCCACCGGCGCGAAGAGGTCTCCGCACGCGAACTCGATCTCGGCGCCGCTGAGCGCCGCGGACCAGGACGCCAGCGTCACCGCCCGGGGGTTGAGGTCGGTGGCGACGACGTGCCCTGCGTGCCGCGCGAGGTGCAGGGACTGCACCCCGCAGCCCGTGCCCAGGTCGAGGGCCGAGCCGACCGGCGCGCGCATCACCATCTGCGCCAACGTGCTGGAGGCCGGGGAGACACCCAGGACGTAGCTGGGGTGGGTGGGCGCGGTGACGAAGTCGAGACTCGGCATCACGTCGGAGACCACCCAGCCGGAGGCGCCGTCGTCGGGCGACCCGTAGGGGCGCAGGTCGACCGCGGCCTTGACGTGGCCCGGCGCCGCACCGGGCGCGAGGAACACGTCGGCGACGGGTTCGAGAAAGGAGACCTGATCGGCCGGCACGTCCTGCCCCAGGCAGAACAGCCTGATCGCGGCGGCCAGCTCATCACGGGCCTCCCCCAGGGCGTGCAGCGCGGGCACGGTGACGTTGCGGAGAAGCCCCTCCTGCCCGTCCTCGCCGATCCTCGCGAGCACGCCGTCGGCGGTGTAGCCGACGCGCTCGAGGTGCCCTCGCAGGACGGCAACCTCCTGGGCGCTCGACGGCGTGCGGACGCCTCCACCGGCGCCGCTGGCCCGAACCGATTCCTGCATGCATCTTCCCTACCTCGACGTGTGCCGCGACGCGCCTGCTCTCCCGGCGGCCGTCGTCCTCCGCGAAGACTATCCCGGCTCGGGGACGATCCCAGCAGGCGGCGTCACCGGCGCGCTCAGACGGTGCCTGCCGTCGCGAACCGTACGAGCTGTTGCGGCATGGACGGCAGCCGATGGATGAGCTCGACGGCCACGCCCACCTCCACCACCACGTCGGGGCCGGCTCCGCGAATGACGCAGTGGCTGAGCGCGGTGCCGTTGTGCTCCGCCGCAGCCTCCGCCGCCGCGCAGGGATCCGCGCCGTCGGCGGCCGCCCCTGCTCCCGCCAGCGCCGCCACCTCGGCGATCCGCTCGGCCTGACGGGCGACGAGGAACCAGCCCACGGCCATGACCACGACCGAGACGACGGCCAACAGCGCGCAGGCGATGCCTGCGGTGAGGACGGAGCCGGCGCCCCGCTCGTCGCGGCTCATGCCCGCTCCCCCGGCTCGTAGGCCACCCAGGTGGTGCCCTCGACGGGCACGTGCCCGAGCGCGAACACGAAGCTCGTCGCCCTCACCGTGACCTCCACACCGCCGTCGCGCTCTGCCACCCGTACCTCGCCGGGGGCGCGGCGTCGGGCATCGAGCTCGGCCTGCTCGTCGCCGCGGGCCATCTGGCGTGCGATCTGCGCCGACGACTCGGCCGCGGCGGCCTGCGTGACCCCGAGCATGGTCAACGTCACGAGGAACGCGGCGAGCACCGTCGCGGTGACGGTGCCCATCGCGAGCTCGACCGTGACCATGCCGCGGGGTGACGAGCCCCGTCTGCCGGGGCCCGCCACCTCGCGGGTCACTTGCCGCCGAACAGACCGCCGACGGCCTGCCCGATCGCCTCGAAGATGTTGCCGCTGCTCGACTGCGAGATGCTGTTGAACACGTCGACGACCCAGTTGAACAACGTCTCGAAGAAGGCGTTGTCATTGAAGATGCGGACGAGGACGAGCGCCGCGGCTGCGGCGGCGAGCAGGCCGATGGCGTACTCGACGGTGGTGAGACCCCGCTCGGCGAGGTGCTTGATGCGCTGGGTAGTGGTGACGATCTCCATGGTTTCCCTCCCTGATATCGGCCGGGTGGTTCCCGACTCACCATCGTTATGGGTCCGGGAGCGCCGAAAGATCCCACACGAGTTGCAGTCTGTGGAAAACTTCTCCGGCGCGGCGCTCAGCGTCCGGCGAGCAGCAGCCGAAGGAGCGTCGTCGCGCCCTGCTTGTCGAGCACCTGGTTGGCGTTGCCGCATTTCGGCGACACCACACAGGCCGGGCAGCCGTCGTCGCAGGGGCAGCGTTCGAGCCGCTCGCAGGTGGCCGCCAGCCACTCGTCGGCGACGTGATATCCGCGCCATGCGAAGCCTGCGCCCCCGGCCAGCCCGTCGTGGATGAAGATCGTGGCCAGCCCGGTGTCCGGGTGGAGCGCCGTGGAGAGTCCGCCGATGTCCCAGCGGTCGCACGGCGCGAACGCCGGCAGCAGGCCGATCGCGGTGTGCTCGATGGCGTGCGCGGCTGCGCCGACCTCCATCGCGCCCCAGCCCAGCGGCGCCACGAACTCCGCCGGCACCGTCCACCACAGGGCCTGCGTGATCATGGTGCGCCTCGGCAGCGTCAACGGCGTCTGGTCCCAGACTTCGTGCGTGCGCTCGTCGCGTCGCAGGTAGGCGTGCACCTGCGACGTGAGCCGCACGTCGCCGCGGTGCACCGTCGTGGCGCCGAGGGGCCGCTGGGCCCGGTCGGCCAGGATGGAGACCTCGAACGACGACTGGGGTTGGGTGTAGAAGCGGGGCCGCGCAGCGTGCACGAGGGCCTGGCGCTCGGCCGGCAGGTACTCGTCGACGAGGAAGCTCTCCCCTTGGTGGAGGTAGACCGCGCCCTCGTGCACGACGGCGTCGGCCCGGCCCTCCTCTACGGTGCCCACGATGCGGCCGGTTTCGGACTCGACGATGTCGATGGGCTTGGCGCCGGCCGAGCGCAGCTCGATGTAGTCGACGGCCCGGTCGGCGCGAGTCCAGAAATAGCGTCCCCCGCGGTCGCGCAGCACCCCTTGTGCGACGAGTTGATCCACGACGTCGAGCAGGGTGGGGCCGAACCAGCGCTCGTCGTCGGCGGTGAGCGCCAACTCCTGCGCCGCGGCGGCCAGGTGGGGGCCGAACACGTGCGGGTTCTCCGGGTGTACCACGGCCTGCTCGACGGGCGCGCGCAGGAGCGCGTCGGGGTGGTCGAACAGGAACCCGTCCAGCGGATTCTCGCGCGCCAGCAGCACGACGAGGGCTTCGTCCCCGCAGCGGCCTGCGCGACCCGCCTGCTGCCACAGGGAACTGAGCCTGCCCGGGTAGCCGGCGATCAGCACCGCGTCCATGCCGCGCACGTCGATGCCGAGCTCGAGCGCGTTCGTCGCCGCGATGCCACGCAGGGACCCGTCCTGCAGGGCCGCCTCCAAGGCGCGACGTTCGACGGGCAGATACCCGGCGCGGTAGCCGGCGACGGCCGGCCCGGCGATCTCCTGCGCCTCTCGGGCGACGAGTTCGGCACCCACCCGGCTCGACACGAAGGCGATCGTCTGCGTGCCGAGATGGGCGAGCCTGCCGAGCAGGTTCGCGGTGTCCTGGTTGAGCGAGATCGACGGCTGCCAGAGCACGACGGTGCGTCGCGGCTTGGGCGCACCGTCGGTGGTGACGGCGGCCACATCCGGGGCGCCGACCAGCCTGGCCGCGAACTCGTCCACGTTGGGGGCCGTGCCCGAGGCGAGGAGCACCGTCGGGTTGGCGCCGTAGTGGTGGGCGAGCCGCCGCAGACGGCGCAGCACCTGGGCCACGTGGGCACCGAAGATGCCCTGGTAGCGGTGCGCCTCGTCGATGACGATGTAGCGCAGACCTCCCAGCAGGCGCGCCCAGCGACGGTGCCCCGGAAGGATCGAGTGGTGCAGCATGTCGGGGTTGGTGAACACCAGTCCGGCCTGCTCGCGCGCGTACCGCCGCTCGGCCTCGTCGGAGTCTCCGTCGACGGCCGACACCGCCCACCCCCTCGGGCCCAGTGCGATGGCGCCGCGGAGCTGGTCGTGGGCGAGCGCCTTGGTGGGCGCCAGGTAGATGGCCGTGTGGGCGGCCCGGCGCACGCGACCCGTCGGCACCTCGACCCCCAGCCTGCCCTCGGCTGTGGCGGCGATCACGGGCAGCAGGTAGGCGAGCGACTTGCCCGACCCAGTGGCGGAGGTGAGCGCGACGTGCCGCCCCTCGAACGCGAGCTCAGCGAACTGCGCCTGATGGCTCCAGGGAACGTCGATGCCCTGCGCGGCGCAGCGGGCGCGGACCTCGTCGGACACCCACTGCGGCCACGGGGCCGTCTCGCCGGGGGAGGCCTCGCGGACGTCGACGCAGCGCACCTCAGGGGCGTCGAGCAACCAAGTCCAGTCGGGCACCCCTGCACTCTACAAGGGCCGTCCGACGAGCACCTCCGGCTCCACCGTGCGCCGGCCCCACCCCGGCGAATCATCCGAGCAGGCCGCCGATCAGGCTCGCGATGATGGGCACGACGCCCACCAACACGAACGCCGGCAGGAAGCACACCATGAGCGGCAGGACCGACTTCACCCCGACGGTGCGGGCCCGCTTCACCGCTGCGTCGCGTGCCTCGGCCCGCGCATCCGCGGCGTGCAGCCGCAACGCTTCGACGAGACTCGTGCCGGAGCGCACCGAGCGCACGAGATCCTTCGACGGCAGACGCCAGGCCGGGTGATCGTGGAGCCCGGCCCAGGCCTCCTCGGGGGCGCGCCCCACCTCGAGGTGCGCCAGCACGCGCCGCAGCAACGCCTGCGTCGCGGGCCTCGACACGTCGGCGACGGTGGCCACCGCCTGCTGCACGGGCGCGCCGGCCTCGAGACACACCGCGAGGAAGTCCAGCGCCTCCCCCAGTTCGTCGTGAGCCGCGTCCCTGACCGCGGGCGGACGCAGCCGCCCCACCCCGACGAATGCCCCCGCCGCCGCCAGCGGCGCGAGCAGCAGGTGCTCGGGCAGGAGCAGCCACACCGCCGCCCCCACGGCCAGCGCTGCGGCCACCCGCCAGCGCAGCGGATACCCCGGGCGACGCGTCGGACGATCGTCCCCGACGGCCCGGCGCGGCGCGAGCCGCGACAATGGGGACGCGGGCCACAGCAGCCACACGACGAGGCCGGCCAGCAGGCCGATCGCGGCGCTCATGCCCGCGCCAATCGTTCGATCCACGTGACCCCCACGGCGGTGAGCAGGACGGCCACCGTCGCGAGCCACTGCCCCAGCCCAGGCCCGAACAGGAACTCGAGCGGGTTGCCTCCCGCGAGGAAGCCGAGCCCGACGGCACCGAACGGCAAGAGCGCCATGATGTGCCCCGACGCGCGCGCCGCGGCCAGTTCGGCCTCGACCACACCCCGCACCCGCTGCTCCTCCCGGAGGGTCTCGGCCACGCGTTCGAGTACGCCCGCCACGGGGGCACCGCTGCGCTCGCTCACCCGCCAGGCGGCCGCCACCGTCCGCAGGCCGCCGGCCCCCGGCAGGCACGCCCCGCGCTCGAACGCCCCGGCGACGTCCCCGCCCAGCTCGGCGGCGGCCGCGGCCTCGACGAATGATGGGTGGTCGTCGGCGACCTCGCGCAGCGCCGCCGTCGGGATCTGCCCGGACCGCAGCAGTGCCGCGAGGACGCGTGCCGCGCCGGCCACGTCGGCGGCTCGAGTCCGCGCCTGCCGCGCCTCGACCCGCGATGTGACGATCCACGCCAGGGTGCCGGTCGCGACGCCCGCGGCCGTCGCCCAGCCGATGCCGGCGGGACCGAGCACCACGACGACGCTCCCCGCCGCGGCGAGCCCCAGGCCCACCACCGGCGTGACGCTCCAGCGACGCATCCGCGGGCGCTCGACGGGGGCGGCCATCCGTCGAAGCCGCGCCGCCGGCGCCTCGGGCACGGCAAGCCAGGTTGCAAGGGCCGCGAGCAGGCCCGTCAGCACAGCCACTCCTCGACCGTCGCCGCCGCCTGACGACGCTCCCAGCCCGTGGGCGCGAACTCGAACGCGGGCACCACCTCGACGTAGTCGCCGGCCCGCACGATGGCACCGAGCTCGGCGACGCGACGGCTGCCGTCGGGCATGCGCCGCACGTGGACGACCAGCCTCAGGGCCGCGGCGACCTGCGCGTGGCAGGCCTCCCGGCCCAGCCCGCCGAGGGCAGCCAGCGCTTCCAGCCGGGCGGGCACGTCGGCGACGGAGTTGGCGTGGATGGTGGCGCAGCCCCCCTCGTGGCCCGTGTTGAGGGCACGGAGCAGGTCGGTGATTTCGCCGCCTCGGACCTCGCCGAGGACCACCCTGTCCGGACGCATTCGCAGCGCCTGGCGGACCAGCTCCGTCAGCGCTATCCCTCCCGCACCCTCCGCGTTGGCGGGGCGTCCCTCGAGCCGTACACAGTGCGGGTGGTTGGGGGCGAGCTCGCGGGCGTCCTCGACGAGCACGATGCGCTCGTCGTGCGGCACCTCCGCCAGCAGGGCCGCCAGGAGTGTGGTCTTGCCGGAGCCTGTGCCGCCACTGACGAGGAAGGGCACCTTCGACGCCACCACCCGGCGCAGCAGCGCGCCGCCGTCGGGCACCGATCCTGAATGCGACAGGTCCTCCAGCGAGAACGACCTCGACGCGGGCACCCGCAACGACAGGCACGTGCCCGGCATCGCCACCGGCGCCAGCACCGCGTGGAGGCGCGTGCCATCGGGCAGACGCCCGTCGACGAAGGGTTGCGCGTCGTCGAGGCGCCGTCCGGCGGCTGCCGCGAGCCGGATGGCCAGTCGCCGCACCTGCTCGTCGTCGACGAACGTGACCGGCGCCCGCTCCAGCCCGCGGCCCACGTCGATGAACACGTCCGAAGGCCCGTTGACGACGACGTCGCTCACGCCCGGTGTGCGCAGCAGCGGCTCGAGCGGGCCCGCTCCCGTGGAGTGCCGGCGCAGCGCATCCATCACGGCGAGCACGCCGGCGTCGGTGACCACCTCGCCGAGCCCGCGCAGCACCCGCGCCACGTCCACGGGACCATACGGGCGCCCCAGCGCCCCGAGGCGCTCCTGCACCACTGCCAGGTCAGTCATCGGCGAGCCCCTGCCACAGCGACGCGACGTCCTTGGCGAACCGCCTGGCCGGCCCGGCCAGCGGGTGGTCTCCCAGCTCGGCCAGGCGGGCGACGGCCACGTCGGAGTGCACCGTGCCCACCAGCGGCACCCCCAGCGACGACGCCACCACGTCGGGGTTGAGGCCGCGCCCGGGACCCAGCCGCACCACCAGCCCGGACGGCGCCCCACCTGCCGTCGCCACCATGCGCGCCGCGGCCACGCCCCGCACGTCGGCGCCGACGAGGAGCAGCTGGTGCTGCGCATCGGGTACGGTGGCGCGCCCGGCATCCACCACGACGACGTCCAGCGAGCGACGCAGCGCGGAGAGGACCGCGCGCACGGCGGGTCCTTCGGGCGCCTGCGGATGGTCCCGGCTCAGCGCGAGCACCCGCAACCCGTCGCACTCCACCAGCGCGTCCTCCAAGCCGCCCAGCTCTCCGCAGGCTCGGGCCAGATCCGCCCAACGCACCCCCTCCGCCATCTCGTGCCCGACGAGCAGGTCCAGGCCGCCGCCGTGTGCGGCCAGCTCCACGACCGCCGCACGCAGACCGGACCGCGCCGCCGCGAGCCCCAGGCCGACGGCCAACGTCGACGCGCCGAGCCCACCGGAGGCCCCCACCACGGACACCACGCGGGCCCGCTCGCTGGAGGCCCGAAGTGTGCTGCTCAGCAGGTCCGCCAGCCTGCCCGACTGGTCCGGCAGCGGCACGACGGGCAGCCCCAGCTCCGCCGAGGCCGCCGTGAGCGCCGCCAAGTCGTGTCCGACGAGCACCGTCGCCCCAGCCGGCGGCAGGAGCAGCACGCGGGCGGCCATGTCGGGCGCGACCAGCCGCAGGGCGGCGTCGGGCCACCGCTTTGCCAACTCGTCCGACTCTCGGACCACGCGCAGCACCACTCCCAAAGCGAGCGCGGTGGCCTCGACGGCTTCGACGATCGACGGATCCTTCGCCGTCAGCAACACGGGAGAGAACTCACTCATGCCCCAGTGTTGGTTCGTTGTGCCCCGGAAGTTGCACCCGCGATGCAAACTGTGGACAACTTGAAGCCCCGATAGGCTTGGGTCCGCAGGAGGTTGTCGTGAGTTCGTTTCCACCCGAGGCACTCGACTGGCTCGCCGTCTGGCCCGAGGTGCGGGGTCTCGCCATCGGCGACGATGCCCACCTGCCCGGCCGGCTCCGCCGTCGCGGGCACACCATGTTCGCCCTCACCCCGGACCCGGCGCTGCTCCAGCGGTTCGTCTCGGACGAGGCGCTGGTGGCGCTCAACGGCCGTCCGGAGGCGATCCCGCTGGACCCGTACCAGTTCGAGGTCGTGTTCAGCCATCAGAGCTTCCACCGGCTCGACGCAGCCCTGGCCCTGCCGCAGATCGCGCGGGTGCTGCGCCCGGGGGGCTGCCTGTCCGTGTCCTACCTGATCCGCGACGACTCGGTGCCGTGGGTGCGCCGGCTCGCGGCCCTGCTGCGCCGCTACGACCCGATGGCGATGCGCGGCGACTACGGCCACCAGTCGCTGGTCGCCCTCGACGACTCCCACTACTTCCCGGAGATCGAGAAGCGTGTGTTCCGCATCTGGCAGCCCCTTTCCAGGGGCGCCATGCAGGACATGGTGCGGGCCCAGCCGCTCGCTCGCAGCCTCGACCAGCACCAGCTCGATCGGCTCCTAGGCCAGGTGATGGAGCTCTACGACGCCTCGGCCAGGCCCGGCGACGATCTGAAACTGCCCTTCCAGCTCCTGTGTTGGCGCGCCTGGGTCGACCACGCGGAGTTGACCAATCCCGTGCAGTTGCCCGACACCGGGTTGGCAATCAGGGTCTGACGTCCCCGGGCCGAGCCCGACGCAATAGTCTTGGGGAGAGGAAAGGAACGCCATGGCTGACAACGTGACCCGTATCAAGGAACAGTTGGGGGTCTTCCTCGACAAGGAGACCGAACTGGCGAAGGCTGAACTCGTCCCGGCTGCGAAGAAGGCGGGAATCGGCAGCGGCATGTTCGTCGTCGCGCTGGCCTTCGTGCTGCACGCCGTGTGGATGTTCGTCATCGCGCTCGCCGCGCTGCTCGCTTGGCTGATCAGCCTCACCGGCCTCAGCACCGCGCTGTCCATCGTGCTGGGCTTCCTCGCGGCGATGCTCATCTCGTTGATCTTCGCCGCCGTCTTCGCCGCCCTCGGCTGGGGCAGCTTCAAGAAGGTGAAGGCCCCCAAGGCGACGATCGCGGAGTTCAAGGCCACCGTCGGCGCGATCACCGACGGGTGGGCCCGCAGGGAGGACCCGTCGATGCCGATCAAGTCCCCCGACCTGGGCATCGTGCGAGACCGGACCGCCTGAGACGACGTCGATTCGTCCACGGACGTCGACAAGCCGCCATGGAAGGGGGCGCACCTCGTCGCGGGGTGCGCCCCCTTCCATCTTCCAGAGGACTTACACGGTGAAGATGGGCCGGAAGAACTCGGCGAGCGCCGCTGTGTCCTCCAGCGGCAGGACATGCGCGACGTACTGATCCGGCCGAACGACGACGACAGCCCCGCCGCGTGAGATGCCGCGCACGTCGAAGATGTCGTCGTCGGCGTCTGCGGCGAACACCTCGTTGAGATCGACCAGTTCGAAGGGACCGACGATCGGCTTGAACGCGCCAGGCACCGCGGGCAAGTCCACGGCTGTGTAGGGGGCCTGGTAGATCGCCTTCACATCGAACAGGGCATTGGAGTCGGCCCCCTTCCGCGTGTGCGCGACGACCGGCGACTCCTCGCTGGTGGCGAGCCAGTGCGCCCACTGCTCCAGCTTGGGGCTCGACTCACCGGTGCCGTCGGCGAAGGCGTAGATGCGCCAGCGGCCGTCGGCCTCGTGCAGATGCCCGAGGTGCAGCGGATTCGAGTCGCTGATACGGATCACCTTGCGCGACTTGAAGCGCTTGCCGATCGGGAAGCCCTCGGCCAGCGCCTGGTACGTGGGCTGGCCGACGATCAGCGACGGCTGGTACTGGGTCATGAACCCTGCCGGGAACTCGAACGTCTTGACGTAGAACTCCTCGGCGGGCTCGTCGAGCTCCTCGGGCTTGGCCGCCATGATCGACGACCACTGCCGGTCGAAGTCGATGAGGTCCTGCGCGATGACCTGCCGCTCGGCGGTGTAGGTGCGCAGCAGCGACTCCGGGGACAGGCCGGTCAGGACGTGGCCGAGCTTCCATCCGAGGTTGAATGAGTCCTGCATCGACACGTTCATGCCCTGGCCTGCCTTGGCGCTGTGCGTGTGGCAGGCGTCGCCAGCGATGAACACACGCGGACAGCGGTCGCCGACCTCGTCGGCGGGAACGTCGTCGAAGCGGTCGGTCACACGATGACCCACCTCGTAGACGCTCCACCACGGCACGTTGCGGACGTCGAGGGTGTAGGGGTGCAGGATCTCGTTCGCCTTCGCGATGATCGTCTCCAGCGGCGTCTTGCGGACCTTGCCGCCGTCGTCGGGGGCCACTTCGCCCAAATCGATGTACATGCGGCATAGGTAACCCCCCTCGCGCGGGATGTGCAGGATCGAGCCGGCCTGCGACTGGATCGCGGCCTTCAGGCGTAGGTCAGGGAAGTCGCTGACCGCGAGCACGTCCATGACGCCCCAGGCGTGGTAGGAGACGCTTCCGACGTGTTTGGCGCCGATGGCGTCGCGGACCTTGCTGCGGGCACCGTCGGCGCCGAGCACGTACTTCGCCCGGATGGTGCGCTCGACGCCATCCTGCTGGCCCGCGCAGCCCACGACCTCGACGCGCACCGGGTAGTCGTGGCCCTCCTCGATCGTGAGGCCCCGGAACTCCCAGCCGAAGTTGGGTTCCAGCTTCCCCGGGCCGCGTTGGGCGGCTTCCGCGAAGTAGTCGAGCACGCGCGCCTGGTTGACGATGAGGTGCGGGAACTCGCTGATTCCGCGGTCGTCGTCGGGGGTGCGTGCGGTGCGGACGATGCGGCTCGGGTCCTCCGGGCTCGGCTTCCAGAAGGTCATCTCGGTGATGCGATACGCTTCGGCGATGATGCGCTCGGCGAAGCCAAACGCCTGGAAGGTTTCGACGCTGCGGGCCTGGATGCCATCGGCCTGGCCGATCTGGAGCCGATGGGGCCGGCGCTCGATCATGCGCACCTCAAGGCTCGGGAACTGGCTGAGCTGCGCGAGCATCATCATGCCGGCGGGGCCACCTCCGACGATGAGCACATCCATCTCGTCGGGGAGGGCCGGGCTGCGGTGGACGCCACGTCCTGCCGGAGTCTGGACCCGGGGGTCCTCGGAGACGTAGCCGTACTGGTGGAACTGCATGGAGTCTTCCTCACTTCGTCGTGGGGCGGATGGGTTGGGAGGTGGGGTGGCCGGTCAGCCGACGCGCCGGCTCACCGAATCGCGCAGGGTGCGCATCTTGTGGTTTCGGGCGAAGCGTTCGATGTCGGGGGCCGGGGCCCCCTCGCGGATGAGGCGCAGCAGTTCACCGTGCTCGGCCACCGATGTGAGTGCCCGCTCGGTGTCGAAGGCGAACTGCGCCCGTCGGATCGCCGCGACGCGATTCCATTCCTGGTCGAGCATGCGGGTGAGGTGCACGTTCGGGCACGGCTCCCACAGGAGCCGGTGGAACCGGCGGTTGAGCTTGCTGAACTCCGCGGAGTCGAGCTGCGACGAGTGGAGTGCGAGTTCGCCCATGCGCTCGTTCGCGCGCGCCGCGGCCTCCAGCACGTCGGCGCTCAGGAGCGGCGCGGCAAAGGAGGTCGCCGCTCCCTCCAGCACCGCGAGGGTCTCCATCGCGTCGGTGTAGTCCTCGAGATCCACCGACGACACCACTGCGCCGATGTTCGGGGTGAAGCTCACGAGCTTCTCCGCCTCCAGCCGGCGCACGGCCTCCCGGACGGGCACGGTGCTCACTCCGTATTCGCGGGCGATCTGGTCGAGCACCAACCGGTAGCCCGCGACGTAGCGCCCAGTGAGGATCTTGTCGCGCAGCCCGCGATAGACCATCTCGGACTTGGCCAACTTCGGGTTCATCTCCACGGTCCCTCCTGCGGGCTCAGAACTGGATCAATGATGGCAGCCACAGGGTGACCTGCGGCACCGCGAACAGGAGCGCGGTCACGGCCAGGTCCAGCAGGACGAAGGGTAGGACACCCTTGAAGATGGTCGCCACCTTCACCCCGGACGTGCCTGCGACCACGAAGCAGTTGATACCCACCGGCGGTGTCACCATGCCGATCTCGATCAACTTGACCACCAAGATCGCCAACCAGATGCCGTCGAAGCCGAGCGCCGTCGCCACCGGATACAGCAGCGGGACGGTGATCACGAGGATCGACAGGGATTCGAGCGCCATCCCGAGCGGGATGAGCGTCGCCAGCATCACACCCATCGTCAGGTAGGGGTTGAGTCCGGCGTCGAGCACCGCCTGGGTGAGGAGCTGAGGCACGCGCGCCGCCACGAAGAACACGGACAGCAGGGTCGAGCCGACGACGATCGCGAACACCATCGACGTGGTGCCCGCGGTCTCCTTCAACGCATCGACCATGGCGCGCAGCGTCGCCCTCCAGCCCTCCTTGTACATCTCCGCGACGAGCATCACTCCGGCGGCCAGCGCGCCGATCGCGGCAGACTCGGTGGCAGTGAAAATTCCCGAGTACATGCCGCCCAGCACGATGAGGAACAGCAGCACCACGCGCACGAGGCCACGGATCGGCAGGTCGCGCAGGCGCACCTTGGCCGGTGTGCCGTCCGCCGCATCTGGGGCGCGCAGCGACGTGTGGAAGCCGCCCGAGGCGTCCTCCGCGGCCGCCGCGATCCCCGCCTGCAGGTCGGCCGCCTCCGGGCGTCGGACTCCACGCGCGGCGAAGATCATGTAGCCGGAGTAGACGAGCGTCGAGAGGATTCCCGGGATGATGCCCGCGGCAAGCACCTTCGCCACCGACTCGCCGGTCATGATCGCGTAGAGCACCAGAATCACGCTCGGTGGGATCAGCACCCCCAGCGTGCCCGCGACGGCAACGCTTGCGGTGGCCAGCGGCACGGGGTAGCCGTGCTTGCGCATCTCCCCCACCGACAGCCGCGACATCGTCGCAGCGGTGCCGATCGACGAGCCGGAGACCGCAGCGAAGCCCGCACAGGCCATGACCGTCGCGACGCCCAAGCCGCCGGGCAGTCGTCGGAACAGGTGGGCGGCCACTGCGTAGACCTGCTCGGCGATCCTCGCCTTCACCGCGAACATGCCCATCAGGATGAACATGGGGATGATGGTCAGCGTGAACTTCGACGACTGGTCGAAGGGCACGGCCCCCAGCATGTTGGTGGCGAAGTCAAAGTCGCGCAGCAGGAGGAGACCGACCGCGCCGGAGAGGCCCAAGGCGAACGCCACGGGCATGCGGATGGCCAGCAGCGCAAGCAGCAGCGCGACGACCGAGAGCACGAGAGGGACGTTGTCCATCATGCCTGCTCCTCCTTCCTGCCGGACGGGGCGTCGACGGGCGCCCCGGGGTCGGTCTGGGTGACGTATTCATAGTGGTGCTCTGCCACATCGGGCATCTGGTGGTCGATCCCCAGAACCTCCTTGCCGGAGGCCAGGCGGACGATGTTGGCGATCGCGACGAGCAGGAACAGCGCGAGCCCGATGGGGATCAGCCAGCGCGATGGCCACAGGGGCCACTCGACGAGCCCCATGCGCAGCTCGTTTGCCTTCGTCGAGGCGATTGCGCGCAGCGCTGTCGCGTAGGTCATCCAGGCGACGAAGCCCGCGGTCAGCGTCCAGGCCACGAGGATCACCCAGCGGGAGACGCTTGCGGGCAGCCGCTCGGTGAGCAGATCGACTGCGATGTGGGAGTTGGTGGCCCCGGTGTAGGCGAGGCCGAGGAACACTGCGGCGACCAGCGCCGTCTCGGACAGCTCCAACACGCCGGGCAGCGTGGAGTCGTAGAGCGTGCGGAAGAAGACGTCGGCCGCGATGGCGAACATCATGACGACGGTGGCCACCGTGGCCAGCACGCCGAAGATCGAGGACAGTACCTTAATGGTCCGTTCCATGGCGAGGCCTCTCGGGGTGGATGGGGTAGAGGGAAGGGTGGGAGGCGTCGACGCTGACGCCTCCCACCGGCGATCAAGCGAGCTGTCAGCCGTTGAACTTGGCGATGCAGGCGGCGACGGGGTCCTCGAGGAGGTCCTCGGCGCCGGCAGCCTCGAGCGCCGCCTTGTAGTCGGCCAGGTAGCCCTCGGTGTCGGTGAGACCATCGGTCTTGGCCTGGTCCGCCCACTTCTGGAGGAGGCCTTCCTGCACCTGGTCACGCCACTTGGTGGTTTCCGCTTCATCCCACGCGGTGAAGGACTCGGTCTTCGGGAACTCCTTGATGGCGTCGCACTGCTCGGTCGTGCGCGTCGCGAACGCCTTCATTCCCTCGCCGCCGTTGAGCTCGTCGCGGACCTCATCGACGATCTTGCGGAGATCCTCGGGCAGCTTCTCGTAGGCATCCTTGTTGAGCATGATGACGAACGTGGTGTAGTGGCCGACACCGGGATCGGTCCAGACGCTGAGCTGTTCCATCAGCTTGTAGTCGACCGGGCCGTCCAAGGTCCAGGCGACGGCGTCGGCCAGGCCGCGCTCGACCGCCTCGTAGGTCTCGGCCGCGGGGAGCGCGACGACGTTCGCGCCGGCCTCCTTGAATGCGGCTTGCAGGAACGGTCCCGTGACGCGGTACTTGACGTTCTGGATGTCATCCAGGCCGTGGACCGGCTCCTTGGTGCCGAGGATCAGCTTGCCGGGGCCCCAAGCGGCCACCATCTTCAGGCCGATCTCGTCCCACTTGGCCTTCGCGGCCGCATTCTCGTCGTTGACCTTCGCGAGGGTCTGCATGAGCGCCTGCGAGTTGTCCACCATGAACGGGACGGAGACGAGGGACAGCGTCGGGAACAGCTGCGGCGTGTAGTCGGCGATGGTGATGCCGATGTCGGCGCGGCCGTCGCGGACGCACTCGGCGATCTCCGGAGCGGGGCAGATGGTCTCGGGCTCGCTGCGGTCGATCTTGATGCGGCCGTCGGAGCGCTTCTCGAGCTCGTCGAGGAACCAGTTCTGCACCGGCGCGCTGGGGACCTTCGGCTGGACCATGGTGGCCATGTGGAGGGTGACGGTGTCGCCCGACGAGGCCCCGCCCTTGGCGTCGCCGCCGGAGCAGGCTGCGAGTCCGAGGGAGGCCACGGCGGCGAGTGCGGTGAGCGAGCGGATCGTGGTCTTGCGGTTCATGTTCGTTGTATCTCCTGTCTTCGTCGACTGGTTTCAGACTTGGTGGCCGAGCTTGAAGCCGTGCTCGGTGTCACCCTTGCGGGTATAGGAGAACCCATCGGCGCCGATGGTGACCTCCATCTCCGAGGACTCCTCACGCTGCACGACGGGCACTGGGTTGCCGTCGAGGTCGAGCACGGTGGAGGCGTCGGTGTACCACGACGGGACGACGGGGTTGCCCCACCAGTCGCGCCGCTGGTTGTCGTGCACGTCCCAGGTGACCAGCGGGTTGTCCGGGTCGCCCGTGTAGTAGTCCTGCGTGTAGATCTCGACGCGGTGACCGTCCGGGTCGCGCAGGTACAGGTAGAAGGCGTTCGACACGCCGTGCCGGCCGGGGCCGCGCTCGATCATGTCGGACTTGCGCAGCGCACCGAGCTTGTCGCAGATGTAGAGGATGTTGTGCTTCTCATGGGTGGCGAAGGCGACGTGGTGCATGCGGGGGCCGTCGCCACCGGTGAGCGCGGTGTCGTGGACGGTGTGCTTGCGGCAGAACCACGCGGCGTAGGTGACGCCGTCGTCGTCCCTGATGTCCTCTGTGCGCTTGAAGCCGAGGTGTTCGAGGTAGGCCGCGCCGCGGACGACGTCAGGGAAGACCTGGTTGAAATGGTCGAGGCGCACGAGCGCACCGGGGCCCTGCTGGTCGTAGGCCCAGGCGAGCCGCTCGACGTGGTCCACCTCGTGGAAGAACTCGTAGGGGAAGCCCAGCGGGTCCTGGACGCGCACGGCATTGCGGATGCCGCGCACGAAGTCACCGCGTCGGGTCTCGCAGCCGAGTTCCTTGTAGTAGGCCTCCGCTGCGTCGACGTCGGCCTGCGAGCGGACCCGGAAACCGAAGACCGCGACGGCGGGCACCTCGCCCTTGCGCAGCACCAGGTTGTGGTGGATGAACTCCTCGAATGAGCGCAAGTAGATGGCTTCGTCGTCCTCGTGGGTGACCACGAGACCGAGGGTGTCGACGTAGAACTCGCGCGAGGCCGCGAGGTCGGTGACGACGAGCTCCATGTAGGCGCAGCGCAGGATGTCCGGCGCGGCGACGGTGGGCTTGGCAATGTCGGTCATGAGTACTCCTTCGTACTGGTTCGAGTGGGGTGGTGGATCACTTGCCGCCGAGGTGGCCGAGTGCCGGGTCGGCCTCGGAGTAGCCGGTGGCGCCGAAGCGGGTGGTGTGCACGTCGCCGAGCGTGACGTGCACGGCCTGCGACTCGGTGTAGAAGTCGATCGAGCGGTAGCCGCCCTCGTTGCCGAGGCCGGAGGCCTTGACGCCCCCGAAGGGGGAGCGTAGGTCGCGCACGTTGTGGGAGTTGATCCACACCATGCCGGCCTCGATCGCATGGGCCACGCGGTGCGCGCGCCGCACGTCGGCGGTCCACACGTAGGCGGCGAGCCCGTACTTGACGTCGTTGGCGAGTTCGATGGCCTCCTCGACGGTGTCGAACGCGGTGATGGCGACGACGGGCCCGAAGATCTCCTCCTGGAAGATGCGGGCCGTGCGCGGCACGTCCGCGAACACCGTCGGCAGCAGGTAATTGCCCTCCGGGAACTCGTCGGGTCGACCCCCACCGGCGACGAGTCGGGCCTCGGCCTTGCCCGCCTCGACGTAGGACAGCACACGCTCGTAGTGCTCCGGGTGGACGAGGGCGCCGAGCTCCGTCGTCGCGTCCGACGGCTTGCCCACCTTCACCTTGGCGGCGCGCTCCGCGTAGGCATCGACGAACCGATCGTAGATGCCGCGCTGGACGAGGATCCGCGACGACGCCGTGCAGCGCTCACCGTTCAACGAGAACACGCCGAACAGGGTGGAGTCGAGCGCAGCCTCGAAGTCCGCGTCGTCGAAGATGACGGCCGGTGACTTGCCACCGAGCTCCATCGACATGCCCTTGAGGGTGGGCGCGCAGTTGCGGAAGATGAGCTGCCCCGTGGTGGTCTCCCCCGTGAAGGAGATCAGGTTGACGTCCTCGTGCTTGACGAGCGCATCGCCGGCGGTCTCGCCGAAGCCGTGGACCATGTTGAACACGCCCTCGGGCAGGCCTGTCTTCTCGAAGATGTCCACCCACAGCGACGCGGACAGCGGCGTGAATTCGGCGGGCTTCAGCACGACGGTGCAGCCCGAGGCCAGCGCGGGCGCCAGCTTCCAGGACTCGAGCATGAAGGGGGTGTTCCACGGAGTGATGAGGCCTGCGACGCCGACGGGTTTGCGGTTGACGTAGTTGATCTGCATGCCGGGCACCTTGTAGGCCTCGTCACGCTGCGCGACGATCAGGTCGGCGAAGAAGCGGAAGTTCTCCGCCGCGCGGCGCGCCTGCCCGCGGGCCTGCGTGATCGGCAATCCTGTGTCGTAGGACTCCATGGCCGCGAGCTCGGCGTCGCGGGCTTCGATCTCGTCGGCGATGCGGTTCAGGATGCGCCAGCGTTCGCGCGGCTTCATCTGAGGCCAGGGGCCCTCGTCGAAGGCCCTCCGTGCGGCGGCGACGGCCAGGGCGACGTCGGCCTTGTCGCCGGCTGCGGCACGAATGTAGACCTCGTTGGTCTCCGGGGTGAGGACGTCGAACGTCTCGCCGGAGACGGAGTCGACGAGCCGACCGTCGATGTAGTGACGGATGCGTTCGGGCATCCCCTCGGGACGTTGAGTCATGGCAGTGCTGCTCCTTGCGCGGTCAGTTGACGGGGGTGAGGTGGTCGGAGGCCTGCTCGGCCAGTGCGAGGACCTTCGCCTTGCCGGCGTCGGTGAGGTTGACCAGCGGCATGCGCACGGTGCCCGAGGTGATGAGCCCGCGCTGCTCCATGAGCCACTTGGCGGGGGCCGGATTGGTCTCGACGAACAGCAGGTCCACGAGCGGGTGCACGCCGTAGTGCAGCTCGCGGGCGCGGTCCCAGTCGCCGGCCACGGCGGCAGCGTAGGTGTCGGCGACGGCCCTCGGCGCAATGTTCGACAGCGCCGAGATGAACCCGATGCCGCCGAGCGGGATGAGCGGCAGGCACAGCAGCTCGATCCCCGACCACATGAGCAGGTCATTGCCGCAGAGGTGCATGGTGCGGGAGAAGTGCTCGAAGTCCTTCGTGGTCTCCTTGATCCCGACGATGTTGTCGAAGTCGCGGTAGAGGCGCGCGAAGGTGTCGGGGGCCATTTCGACGGCGGTGCGGCTGGGCACGTTGTAGGCGATGAGCGGCAGGTCCGGGAACTCGCGGGCGATCGTCGCGTACCACTGGTAGAGCGCCTCCTGGGTGGGGCGGGCGTAGTACGGGGTGATGATGAGGGCGGCGTCGACGCCAACCTCCTGAGCGACCGCGGTGAGCTCGAGGGTCTCGTCGAGCTTGGCGGAGCCGGTACCGGGCACGAACGCAGCGTCGGTGCCATCGAGAGCCTTCTTCACCGTGCGGATGGCGGCTGCGCGCTCGGCGAGCGACTGCGCTCCGGGCTCGCCTGTGGATCCTCCGATGCTGATGCCGCGGGAGCCGTTGGCGAGCTGCCAGGCGACCATGCGTCGCAGAGAGTCGTGGTCGACGTCGCCCTCGGCGGTGAAGGGGGTGAACAGCGGGGCGATGGCTCCGCTGAGACGCTCGCGAAGAGACATGGGGTGGTTCCTCCAGTGGGTGGGTCGGGGGGTCAGTGGGACTTGGCGGCGAGCCACGCCTCGTAGCGGGGACGCCAGGTGGGGCCGAGCGGGTAGAGGCCGTCGACGGACTCCCCCGCGCGGACCATCTCGACGATGAACTCCTCCTCGGACTCCTGCCGTTCTGCGGCCTCGAGCACCTCGACGACGAGGTCCGGCGGGATCACGATGGGGCCGTCGTCGTCGGCGACGATCACGTCGCCCACCTGGACGAGGGCTCCTCCGCAGGCGACGTCGACGTCGGTCTCCCACGGGATGTGGCGACGCCCGAGCACGGCGGGATGTGGGCCGGCGGCCCACACGGGGAGGTCGAGATCCGCGACGAGCGCGTAGTCGCGCGCGCAGCCGTCGGTGATGACGCCCGCAGCACCGCGCAGCTGCGCGCGCAGGGCCAGGATGTCACCGATGGTGCCGGCGTCGTCGACGCCGCGGGCGTCCATGACGAGCACCTCGCCGGGACCGACAGAGTCGATCGCGCGCTTCTGGGCGTTGTAGCCGCCGCCGCGCGCGGCGAAGAGGTCCTTGCGGTAGGGCAGGTAGCGCAGTGTGCGGGCGCGACCCACCAGCTTGGTGCCAGGGGTGAGCGAGCGCACTCCGTCGATGGAGACCTCGTTGAAGCCGCGCTTGCGCAGCTGCGCCGAGAGCGTGGCGACGGAGACGCTGAGGAGGCGCTGGCGGAGCTCGTCGGTGAGCTCGAATGCGGGGGCTTCGTCGGCGCGCTCCGGGGCCTGACCCCACGCGTCCTCGCGCTGCTTGTCGTCGACCTCTGCCGGGCTGCCCCAGGGAGCCAAGGGCGCACCCGAGACGACCCGTGTGCGCAGCCGTCCCGAGGTGAGACTCTCGTCAGTGACGCTGGATACTTCCACCTCGACGACCTGCCCCGGCTGTGCGACGGACGCGCCCGCGGGGGTACCTGTGAGGATGACGTCGCCGACCTCGAGGGTCATGACGCGCGAGAGATCCGCGACGAGGGCACCGATGTCGAACAGCATCCCGGCCGATGTGTCGTCTTGGACGAGGGTGCCGTCGAGCCAGGTGCGCACACGTAGCCCCCGCTGGTCCACTTGGCGGGCATCGATGAGCGCGGGACCGATGGGCGTGAAGCCGTCGCCGCTCTTGGAACGGACGTTGGAGCCACGGTCGGCGGCGCGCAGGTCGTGGAGGCCGAGATCGTTGGCGGCAGTGACCCAGCCGACGTGGCTCCAGCCCTGCGACGGGGTGACGTCGCGGGCCTCGGTGCCGATGATCGCGGCGATCTCACCTTCGAAGCCCAGCAACTCGGTGCCTTCTGGACGCACGACGTCGCCCTCGCCGGTGAGAGAGCTGGAGGCCTTCATGAAGTAGGAGGCGTGCGCCGGGATACGCCCGCGCTGCTCGGCGCGCGAGCGGTACGACAGGTGCACCGCGATCACCTTGCCCGGCCGACGGCCGAGCTGCTCCGTGAGGACGTCCATGTCCCAACCCCTCATTTCATCTACGATGATGTATATGATCTGTTGAAGAGATGATGCACGGCTACGCCAAACATGTCAATGGTTTTTTCAGATCGTATCTGATGTATGCTGATCGCACCGATTTCGGGCACCGCTGCCCGCTAGCCGAGGGACACGCATGAACACACAAGCATTGATCGATCGCGCACTCGCACTGGCTCCCGGCGAGCTCTTCATCGACGGCCGCTGGCGGCCGTCATCCACGGGCGCACGCTTTGACGTCCACAACCCCGCCACCGAGCGGGTGCTGGCCTCCGTCGCCGACGCCTCCAGCGAGGACGGCATGGCCGCGCTCGATGCGGCGGACGCGGCCCAGCGGCAGTGGGCGGCCACCGCACCACGCGCACGCGCCGAACTCCTACGTGCCGCCTTCGAACGCATCCGCGAGCTCGAAGCCGAATTCGCCACCCTCATGACGCTCGAGATGGGCAAGCCGCTCGCGGAGAGTCGCGGCGAGGTGGCCTATGGCAACGAGTTCCTCCGCTGGTTTTCGGAGGAGGCCGTACGGATCAACGGGCGCTACACGCAATCTCCCGAGGGCAATCTGCGGATCCTGACCCTCAAGCGCCCCGTCGGTCCATCGCTGTTCATCACCCCCTGGAACTTCCCGCTCGCGATGGCCACACGCAAGGCCGGTGCCGCACTCGCCGCGGGCTGCACCGTCGTGCTGAAGCCGTCCGCGCTCACTCCACTGACCGCACTCGCGTTCGCAAAGGTGTGCGAGGACGTGGGCTTCCCGGCAGGCGTCGTCAACGTCATCACCGTCGAGGATGCCCGCCCAGTGACCGGGCCGATGATCCAGGACCCGCGGCTCAGGAAGCTGTCGTTCACCGGATCCACCCGCGTCGGCATGGCGCTGATGGCGGAGGCGGCCAGCAACGTCGTGCGCACTTCGATGGAGTTGGGCGGCTGCGCTCCCTTCGTCGTGTTCGACGACGCAGACCTGGACCTCGCAGTGAAGGCGGCCCGCCTCACCAAGCTTCGCAACATGGGTGAGGCCTGCAACGCCGCCAACCGCTTCTATGTCCACGAGACGATCGCCGAGGAGTTCGCCACTCGCCTCGCCGCCGAGTTCGAGTCCCTCTCCGTCGGCGACGGCATGGCCGAGGGCACCGACCTCGGCCCGATCGCCTCGCCGCAGCAGCTCGCCGCGATAGACGGGCTGGTGCGTGGAGCAGTCGACGGTGGCGCTCGGGTGCTCACCGGTGGCGCCGTCCGTGAGGGGACCGGTTGGTTCTACCCGCCGACGGTCGTCACCGACGTGAGCCCCGACTGCCCGCTGGTGACCGAGGAGATCTTCGGGCCGGTCGCCCCGATCGTCACGTTCGCCACCGAGGAGGAGGCCGTCGCGCTGGCGAACGCCTCGGACGTGGGCCTCGCCGGCTACGTGCACACCGGATCGCTGGAGCGCGCCCTGCGTCTGGCAGAACGCATCGAGGTGGGCATGCTCGGCATCAACTCGGGCACCATCTCCAACGCGGCCGCGCCCTTCGGCGGCATCAAGCACTCGGGGCAGGGCCGGGAGGGCGGCTCGGAGGGCATCGAGGAGTACCTCGAGACGATCTACGTCGGCTTCCCGAATCCGCACGTGGGGCTCTGAGACGATGTCGATTCGTCAGTCGCGCAGGTAGTCGCGTGGGATCGGGACTTCGCGGGCCCGGTCCCACGGCTGTGTCCACTCACCCAGGTCGAGCATCCAGTCGATGAGGTGCGCGGTCAGGCCCCAGATGAAGATGTCGGGCAGCACGAACGCCGGGCCGCGGTAGCCGAGCGGGTGGACGGCTGTCGCGCGCACAGCCGCGGACGCGAGTTCGGAGACCCGATGCTGGTGCACCGACGCGGTCTCCGCAGGGTCGACGGGCCGCAGCGGCCCACCCGGCCACACGCCGACGACGGGGGTCACGTCGTAGTTCGAGGCCGGCACCCACAGCGCCGGCAGCGTCCCCAGCACGTCGACGCCGACGGACTCCAGACCCACCTCCTCGCGGGCCTCACGCAGCGCGGTCTCGACGGGGCCCGCGTCGGTCTCGTCGACGCGTCCGCCGGGCAGCGCCACCTGCCCCGCGTGGAATCGCAACGTCGAGGCGCGCCGCAACACCGTCAGCGACGGGTCCGGCTCGTCCGAGAGCAGCAGGAGCACCGCCGCGCTGCGTTCGCCGCGCGGGCGACGGTCGAAGTCTGCGGGGCGTCGCGGCTCCGCGCCCACGATGGAGCGACGGAGCCCGGCGAAGACGTCGTTCACAGGTGCTCCTCGATGAGCGCGTCGAGCTCCTCCTCGCCCGTCAGCACGCCCGGGTGACGGTGCACGATGCGGCCGTCGGCGGCCACGAACAGCGTCATCGGGATGCCCGGGACGCCGAGCTCGGCCTGCAGCGACTTGTCGATGTCCTGCACGTGTGGGTACCGCCAGCCCGCCAGGGATGCGAACTCCAGCGCCCAATCCGGCTTCGGGTCGTTGTAGTTGATGCCGACGAAGGCCACGTCGGGATGGTGTTGGAACGCGGTGCGCAGCCACGGCGACTCCTCCCTGCACGGCCCGCACCACTGCGCCCAGAGGTTGACCACCATCGGCTTGCGAGGCAGCCCGGCGAGGTTGACCATCTGGTCGGTGCCGAGGCACGGCAGCGACGTCTGGGGCAGACCACCGTCGACGGCGACCGCCGCGGGATCCGTCTCCGGACACTCGGGCAGGCCGTACTCCACCCTGAGCGCGCCGAGGTCCGCTGTCGGGGACGGGCTGGGAGTCGGCTCGGGGTCACCGCCCCCGCAGGCTGCGACTCCGAGCGCGAGGAGCGCCACGACGAGCGTCCTCGGCCGGCTCATGCCCTCGCCTCCGTCCGCACGAGCGCCGCGGCCTTCGTCCGATCGGTCTCACCGATGCCGAAGCTCGGGCAGAGGTCTGCGACGGGGCAGGCCCCGCAGGCGGGCTTGCGGGCGTGGCACACCCGTCGACCGTGCCAGATCACTTCGTGGCACAGCTGGGTCCATCGTTGCGGAGGAACGAGCGCCATGACGTCACGCTCGACGTCGTCGGGCTTCGTCGAACCCGTCCAGCCGAAGCGCCCCGCCAGACGGATGAGGTGGGTGTCCGGGGTGACGCCGGGCACCCCGAAGGCGTTGCCCAGCACGACGTTGGCCGTCTTGCGGCCCACCCCCGGCAGCCGGACGAGACCTTCGAGCGTGGAGGGGACGACGCCGTCATGCTCGTCGACGAGCACCCGCGACAGCCCGACGATGGCGGCCGCCTTGTTACGGAAGAAGCCGACGGGGCGGATGACCTCCTCGACGTCCGCGAGATCGGCCGTCGCGAGCGCCTGCGGGTCAGGCCAGCGGCGAAACAGCTCGGGCGTGACCGCGTTGACCCGCCGGTCCGTCGACTGCGCCGAGAGCACCGTCGCCACGAGCAGCTCGAAGGGCGTCGTGAAGTCCAGCTCGCAGCGAGCGTCTGGGTACGCGGCGGCGAGCGCGTCCGCGAGCACCGTCGCTGCGGTCATGCTCAGCCCTCGAGCGGCCGCTTGAAGTAGCCGACGAGCGTGTCCGGGTTCGGTCCGGGCGCGAGCGTGACGAGCTCCCAGCCCTCGGCGCCGAAGTTGTTGAGGATCTGCTGCGCGACGTGCGACAGGATCGGTGCGGTGAAGTACTCCCACTTGGTCATGGGAGCAGCCTAGCCGCATGCGGCAACGGCGCAGCGACGATCGGCCGCGGCCCGTCGGGCCACCGCGGAGGGGCCTCAGCGCACGAGGACGGCGTGCCAGTTCTTGATGTCTGGCCTGGCCCGCAGCAACGCTCGACGCTCTCGCTCGGTCATGCCGCCCCACACACCCCATTCGACACGGTTGTCGAGGGCCTCGGCGAGGCACTCCGAGCGGACCGGGCAGTCGCGGCAAACCACCCGCGCGCGCTTTTGGTCCTTGCCCTCCGGAAACAGCGCATCCGCCATGTCACGGCAATTGGCCCGGAGAGTCCACTCACTCACTTCGGCGAGAGACATGCTCTGCCCTCCCTTGCGCAGGTTGTCGTTGGGCCCAACCTAGCAGGCCACCCGGGGCATGCGGAACCCCCCTCCCCCACGCCTCTTACCCGCAGGCGACATCGTCGGGGAGGGGATCGCGGGAGCCGTCACGTAGACTGTCGGCATGAAATCGGCGAAGCTCAGCGACAAGGCGTACGCGACCTTCATGTTCCTGGCGATCAGCCTGCTCGCGGGCGTGCTGCTGTCGGGCGTGGCGGTGCCCTTCGTCGCGATGGCCAGTGGGACGGTCCGTGCGACTGCGGAGTCGTTCGAGTACCTGCCTGCGGAGTTCGAGGCCCCGCCACAGTCGGAGCGCTCGCGCATCCTCATGGCCGACGGGCAGGTGCTGTCGCAGTTCTACGACGAGAACCGCATCTACAAGCCGCTCGACGAGATCTCGAAGTACATGCGCGACGCGCAGGTGGCCATCGAGGACCACCGCTTCTACGAGCACGGCGCGGTCGACCCCGAGGGCATGGTGCGTGCCTTCCTCAAGACGATCACGGGCGACACCCAGGGGGCGTCGACGCTGACGCAGCAGTACGTGAAGCTCGTCCGCGTCGAGAAGGCCAAGTACGAGGGCGACGAGGAGGCCGCCAAGGCCGCGGTGGCCGTCTCGATCGAGCGCAAGATCGAGGAGATGCGCTACGCGATGGCCGTCGAGAAGGAGTTCACGAAGGACGAGATCCTCGAGCGCTACCTCAACATCGCCTACTACGGCAACGGCGCGTACGGCGTCGAGGCGGCGGCGCTGCAGTACTTCGGCGTCCACGCGAAGGACCTCGACCTCGCGCAGTCCGCGATGCTCGCCGGCCTGGTGCAGAACCCCGTCGGATTCAACCCCGCGAAGAACACCGCCCGCGCGATCAACCGCCGCGATCAGGTGCTGAACCGCATGGCCGCGGAGGGATTCGTCACCAAGGAAGAGGCGGCCGAGGCCAAGAAGGTGGGGTTCGATCCCGAGAAGGTCACCCGCACCCCCAACGGTTGCGTCACCGCGAAGTACCCGTTCCTGTGCGACTACGTGTATCGCACGCTCGTCAACGGCAGCGTCGACGGGCTCGGGGACAGCCGTGAGGAGCGCATCAACACGCTCAAGCGCGGCGGCCTGACCATCCAGACGCTGATCGATCCGACGACGCAGGATGCGGCCGAGAAGTCGGTGAGCTCCATGGTCTCCCCCACGGATCCGGTGATCGGCAACACCGTCGTGTTGCGGCCCGACGGGTTGATCGTCGCCATGGCGCAGAGCCGGCCCAAGATGGGTACCGACAAGGCCAAGGGCGAGACCTTCTTCAACTACAACGTCACCGCTGAGATGGGCGGCGCCGAGGGCTACCAGTCCGGTTCGACGATGAAGGTGTTCGCCGCCGCGGCGGCCCTCGAGGCCGGCATGTCCACCAATCACACCATCAATGCCCCCGGCAGGATCGACATCGGCGGCACCCGCTGGAAGGGCTGTGGCCGCAGCGAACCCGTCGAAGCGGGCGCATCCGTCGGCAACCTCGGGGGCCGCAACTACGGCGACATCAGCATGCTCGAGGCCACCCGCAATTCGGTCAACACCTACTACGTGCGACTCACCCAGGCGATGGGCAACTGCCCCATGATCGAGATGGCCCTGAAGACCGGCGTGAAGCTCGCCGACGACAGCGACATGCGCACCGACGAGGACTACATCGCCACCTGGGTGCTGGGCGTCAAGTACGTCTCCCCGATGTCGATGGCCGAGGGGTATGCCACGTTCGCCAACCGCGGCGTCCACTGCACCCCCCGCATCCTGCAGAAGATCACCACCGCCGCAGGCAAGGAGCTGGCCGTCCCTGACGGCGACTGCAAGCAGGTCGTCGATCCCGTGGTCGCCGATGGCGTGAGCTACCTGCTCTCCGACGTGATGAACAACGGCACCGGTCGCCCGGCACGACTGGCCGACGGCCGGCCGCAGGCCGGCAAGACCGGCACCACGTCGGGCAGCCTGGCGGTCTGGTTCGCGGGCTACACCCCGGAGATGGTGGGGGTCTCGATGCTCGCCCTGGACAGTGGCTGGCCGACGGACACCCGCCCGAAGTCCCTCGACGGGTTCCGGCTCCAGAACGGCACGCGCCTGCGCGGTACCGGTGGCGGCGATGCCGGCCAGATGTGGCGGGCGGCGATGACCGCCGCACTGAAGGACAAGCCGAAGACCGCTTTCACCAAGCCGACGGACCGCGTCCTCGAGGGCAAGAAGGTGCCCGTGCCCGACGTCTCCGGCATGTCGTATGAGGAGGCGAAGAAGACGATCGAGGCGGCCGGCTTCAGCACGCAGCGCTGGGGGGTCTACTCGTCGCGTCCCGCCGGCACGTTCCTGGGGGCCTCCCCGTCGAAGGAGGCGCCGATCTTCTCGACGATTTCCCTGAAGGTGTCGATCGGCCCACGCCCGCAGCCGAAGCCGACGGTTCAACCGTCGCAACCGGCGGGCTCCGAGCAGCCTAGCGCCACACCGGCACCCGCACCCGGCCCCGGCAATGGCAACGGCGGCGGCAACGGCGGTGGCGGTGGCGGCAACGACGACGGGGACGACTGATGCATCCGGTCGCGAAGTCGACGGCCGCCGTCGCCGGCCTCGGAGCGGCCTGCTTCGGCTGGGGGCTCGTCGAGGCGCACCGGTTCACCGTCCGTCACGAGACGATGCCAGTGCTGCCCCGGGGCGCCGAGGAGGTGCGTGTGCTGCACCTGTCGGATCTGCACCTGCTGCCCAGCCAGACCGACAAGCTGCGCTTCCTGCGCTCCCTGGCGCAGTTCGGGCCCGACCTCGTGGTCAACACCGGCGACAACATCGCCTCCGCCGACTCCATCCGGCTGCTGCAGGTGGGGTTGAGGAGCCTGCGTCACGTGCCCGGGGTATTCGTATTCGGCTCCAACGACTACGTGGCCCCGCGCTTCAAGAACCCGCTGCGCTACCTCGCCGACGGACGCTCGCATGCCCCCGCAGAGGAGGACCTCACCGCACTGCCCACCGACGAGCTGCGTCGCGCGCTCGAGTCCTACGGCTGGGTGGACATCAACACGTCGCGCCACGTCATCGAGGTGCAGGGCTTGACGTTCGAGTTCCGCGGCACCGACGACGCACACCACGACCGCGACGACTACTCGCTCGTCGCGGGGCCGCCGTCGGACGGTGTCGATGTATCGATCGGCGTGACGCACGCCCCCTACCGCCGGATCCTCGACGCCATGACGGCGGACGGTTGCGACGCGATCCTCGCCGGCCACACGCACGGCGGGCAGGTGTGCGTGCCGGGATGGGGGGCGCTCGTCACCAACTGTGACATCGAGCCCGCGAGGGTCAAGGGAGTGAGCACGCACCAGGCCGAGGGGCGCACGTCGTGGCTGCACGTCTCGGCTGGGCTCGGCACGTCGCCGTACGCGCCGTTCCGGTTTGCATGCCCGCCGGAGGTGTCGCTGCTGCGCCTGACCGCGCGGCCTTGAGCCCGTTTGGCGCGGGAGACGACTTCTGCGCTATGCTGAGCGACGGCTCAAGTCCATCGGGGTGTGGCGCAGCTTGGTAGCGCGCGTCGTTCGGGACGACGAGGCCGCAGGTTCAAATCCTGTCACCCCGACGTGTGAAGTCCCGGGACATCGCTCAGCGATGTCCCGGGACTTCATCCATGTGTGGGCCACCACGGCCGGTCCGGCGGCTTCCCGCGACGCGCTGGCAAGTCTCCTGCGCGGGCCCTCGGCCACCCCACCGCACGGCAGAGCCGAAGCCCGGCGTGACAGATTGCGATCCAGATCCCCCCAACCCCCACGACACGCCCAGCCCACACAAACCCCATCGCAACCCGTCACGCCCCACGCCTCGCACCCCCGCTCACCGCAGCCCAGAACCACCGAGCCCAAGGACGGCCACACGACCGCCCCACCAGCCACCCCACCGCAGGGCAGAGCCGAAGCCCGGCGTGACAGATTGCGATCCAGATCCCCCCAACCCCCACGACACGCCCAGCCCACACAAACCCCATCGCAACCCGTCACGCCCCACGCCTCGCACCCCCCGCGGGGGCGACGGAGATCGGCGTCAGGACTGCGGCTAGTCTCGAGACATGGACGTCGTGGTACTCATCAATCCCACCCACCCCGAAGGCCAGCTCGTTGACGCGGCCTCGCCGCACTTCTCGCCGCTGGCGCAGGGCATCGCGCGCGGCGACGGCATCTTCGAGACGATGTGGTACGACGGCACGCGGGTCAAGAAGGTCGACGAGCACCTGTGGCGCCTGCGCCGCTCGGCCGGGCTCACCGGCATGCCCGTGCCGGACGACGACACTTGGCGGCGCGCCGTCGCGACCGCCATGGCACACTGGCGCCCCGAGGACGCCGACGGCACCCTCCCCGGCGAGGCCATGGTCAAGCTCATGGTCCTGCGCGGCTACGCGCCGGAGAATCCCGACGGCTACGCCTGGGTGACCGTCACCCCGGCTCCCGCCGCGGTGCGCCCGACGGGACCGATCCGGGTCGCGCTGCTGGAGCGCGCGTTCGACTCCGGCACGATGGGCCGCGCCCCGTGGCTGCTGCTGGGCGCCAAGACGCTCAGCTACGCGACGAACATGGCCGCCCTGCGGGAGGCGAATGCCCGCGGGGCGCAGGATGTGCTGTTCACCACCAGCGACGGCTACGTGTTGGAGGGCCCGACGTCGAGTGTCGTCGTGCGGCAGGGGCGCAAGCTCCTCACTACCGACCCCGACATCGGCGTGCTGCCCGGCACCACCCAGCGAGTGCTGTTCCGTGCCGCCGCCGAGGCCGGCTGGGAGACGGGTCTCGCCCGGCTCACTCCCGACGACCTCCGCACCTCCGACGGCGTGTGGCTCACCTCCAGCGTGCGGCTGATGACGCCGGTGGCGTTCCTGGATGACACCCCGATCGCGATGGACCAAGCCGTCACCGACGAGCTCCTCGCCCTCCTGCTGTCCACCGACTGACCGGCCCCAGCGGCGCCGGCCCAGGCTTCCGGCTAGTACTTCTGCAGCGCGCCCTGCTCGAGGCAGGCGAGCCCGTCGGGGAACAGCTTCGTGGCGGGGACGCCGGCGGGCACGCCTGCCCGACGCAGCTCGGCGCAGTCGGGCACGCTGGCGAAACTGACCAGCTCGCCGATCCCGCCCGAGTTGGGCCCGTAGACGGCGAGCTGGGCCCCGTCGCAGGTGCCGGACTCATCGGAGACGAAATATCCGTCGCTGTGGGCGGCGAACACGGTGATGCGCAGGTCGCAGGGGGCGTCGAGCCGATCGCGCAGGTAGTCGGCGGCGCTCGCGGGGAGCGCGAACTGCCCCACGTCGGAGGCGGACACGAGTTTCGCGTCGAGGCTCGTCCAGCCGGCCGCGTCGGGAACGGCGGTGGCCGCGCGCACCGACGACGTCCCGTCGGCGGGCGCGCTGGCTGGCGTGGTGGCGGGCTGCGGGGTTGCGGTCTCGGTCGGAGCTGACGTCGGAGCTAACGTCGGAGCTGACGTCGGAGCGGTGGTCGTCGGCGCGACGGCGTCCGTCGGGGTCGGTGGGTCGGACGGGGCGCCGCCAGGCGCGGGCGCGCACGCGGCCAGCGCGCCGGCGGCGAACAGTCCGATGGCGAGTGGCCCCAGAGGGCGACGCAACCTCACTGGCGCCCCTGCGCATCGACCCTGCCGAGCACGATGCCGGGCAGCTCGACGGGGCCGTCGGAGTAGTCGACGGCGTCCTCCAGCGCCGTGATGGCGCGCTCGAAGCGCTCGGGGGTGTCGGTGTGGAGGGTCATGAGGGGCTGTCCCTGCTCGACGTGGTCGCCCGGCTTGGCGTGCAGTTCGATGCCGGCGACGGCCTGCACCGGGTCCTCCTTGCGGGCGCGGCCGGCGCCGAGCCGCCAGGCGCCCACGCCGACGGCCATCGCGTCGAGCTTCGACAGGGTACCGCTGCGGGTGGCGCGCACGACCTCCTGGTGCTTCGCCACCGGCAGTGGCGCGTCGGGGTCGCCGCCCTGGGCGCGGATCATGCGTCGCCAGACGTCCATGGCGCGCCCGTCGCGCAGCGCGGACTCGACGTCGACGTCATGCTTGCCGACCGCCGCCAGCATCTCCCGCGCCAGCACGCAGGTGAGCTCGACGACGTCGGACGGCCCGCCCCCGGCGAGCACCTCCACCGACTCGCGTACCTCGAGCGCGTTGCCCGCGGTGAGCCCCAGGGGGGTGTCCATGTTGGTGAGGAGCGCGACCGTGTGGACGCCGGCGTCGGTGCCGAGGTCGACCATGGTGCGCGCAAGCTCCGTGGCTTGGTCGAGCGACTTCATGAATGCGCCCGAGCCCACCTTCACGTCGAGGACGAGCGCGCTCGTGCCCTCGGCGATCTTCTTGCTCATGATGGAGGAGGCGATGAGCGGGATGGCCTCGACGGTGCCGGTCGTGTCGCGCAGGGCGTACAGCTTCTTGTCGGCCGGCGCGAGCCCGGAACCGGCGGCGCAGATCACGGCGCCCACCTCGTCGAGCTGGCGCAGCATCTCCTCGTTGGTGAGTGCGGCGCGCCAGCCGGGGATGGATTCGAGCTTGTCGAGCGTGCCGCCGGTGTGGCCGAGGCCGCGCCCGGAGAGCTGCGGCACCGCCACGTCGAAGACGGCGACGAGCGGGGCCAGCGGCAGCGTGATCTTGTCGCCGACGCCGCCGGTCGAGTGCTTGTCGGAGGTGGGGTGACGCAGGGAGGAGAAGTCCATCCGCTCCCCGGAGTCGATCATGGCGGCGGTCCAGCGGGCGATCTCCGCGCGGTCCATGCCGCGCAGCAGGATGGCCATGGCGAGCGCCGCCATCTGCTCGTCGCCCACGGCCCCGCGCGTGTAGGCGTCGATCACCCAGTCGATCTCCTCGGGCGCGAGCGTGCCGCCGTCGCGCTTCGTACGAATCAGGTCCACCACGTCGAACTGCATGCGCTCCAGCCTATCCGTCGGCCTCGAGCTGCGCCGCGAGAGGCACGATGATCGCCTCCTGCCGCAGGCGCCCGATGACCTGGACGCCCATGCTGAGGCCGGGGCCGAGGGACAGCACCGGCACCGACACCGCGGGCAGCCCGGCGACGTTGACGAACGACGTGTGCGGTGTGTACTCGCATTGGCGCCGGAAGTTGGCTTCGGGGTCGTCGCCGGCCCACCCCACTGGGCGGGGTGGCAGGGCTGTCGTCGGGGTGAGGACGGCGTCGAACGGCGAGAAAGCGCGGCGGATCGTCGCGCCGAGCTCGTCGAGCCGCCGCCCGGCCGCCGCGACGACTTCCGGCGCAAGGCGCCTCCCGGACTCGACGAAGTATCTCGTCAGCGGCTCGTAGAGGGCGAGTTGCCCGTCGGTGGAGGCGAGTTCGGCGGCGCTGGCGTGCCAGCGGGTGCGGAACGCGTCGGCGTATCCCGGCAGCTCTGGCCCGTCGAGTTCCTCGACCTCGTGCCCTGCCGAGGCCAGCCGTCGGGCGGCGACGTCGAGCGCCCGGCCGGCCTCGGGCGAGAGTGGGCCGTCGGTGATGCCGGCCCACGGCCGGAAGTCGCGCAGGACGGCGATGCGGCGCGGCTCCGGGTCGCGGCCCAGCGCGCCGACGAGTCTCCCGCCGGTGAGCGCGTCGAGGAGCAGTGCGGCGTCGGCGACAGTTCGGCCGAGCGTGCCGGGGGTGACCAGCGTCCCCATGAGGCCGCGGGGCGTGACGGGCACCAGTGCGCGGCTGGGTTTGATGCCGACGATGCCGCACGCCGCCGCGGGGATGCGCACGGAGCCGGCGGCGTCGGAGCCTGGCGCGAACGGCAGCATACGGGCGGCGACGGCGGCTGCCGCTCCCCCGCTGGAGCCGCCGGCGCCGAGCGTGGGGTGGCCGGGGATCGTCGTGTGGCCGTGGGCGAGCGACGAGGTGTAGCCGGCGAAGCCGAACTCGGGCGTCGCAGTGCGGCCGATGGAGACGGCGCCCGAGGCGTCGACGAGGAGGGTGGTCTCGTCGGAGGTTGGGGCGGGAGGATCGTGGAGGTGGGCCCGCGAGCCGTGGGTGGCGCGAACGCCGGCGCGCAGCTGGAGGTCCTTGTCGGCCAGTGGCATGCCGTGCAGGGGCGCGACGGGTGGCGCCTCGTCGAGGGCCCTTGCGCGCGCCAGCGCGAGCTCGGGCGTGAGCGCGACGAACGCCCCGCAGTCATCGCGTCCCGCACGGTCGAGGAAGTGCGTGACCACCTCGACCGCGCCGACCTCGCGGTGCCGCAGCGCGTGTGCGAGCGCGACCGCGGAGAGTTCATGCAGCTCCATGCCGGCCACGCTACCCGTCGCGCGGCGCCGGGGCCGGTGGGCATTAGGATGGGGCTCCCTCCACTTGGAAAGTGCCGATCTGCCCGTGATCCCCGAAGAAGTCCGCCGCGCCCGATGGGGCGTCACCCTCTGTTTCCTCCTCAACGGCGTCGCGTGGTCGACGCTGCTGCCGCGGTTTCCGGAGATCAAGCGTGCGCTCGAGATCGCAGATTTCCAGTGGGGTGTGATCATCGCCTTGGGCCCGGTGTGCGGGCTGCTCGCCGGCATGCTGACGGCGCGGCTCATCCGGCGCTTCCAGTCGGCCGGGGTGGCGGTGGTGGCGCAGGCGCTGGGCATCCTGTGCCTCAACATCATGGGCAACGCTTCCGTGTGGTGGGTCTTCGCCCTCGGCGTGATGCTGATGGCGTCGTTCGACGCGCTCACCGACATCGCCATGAACTCCCACGGCATGCGCGTCCAGAAGCGTTACGGGCGCTCCATCCTGAATGGCTTCCACGCGTGGTGGTCGGTGGGCGCCGTCGTGGGCGGCCTCCTCGGGTCGGCCGCCGCGCAGGCCAGGTTGGCGATCTGGCTGCAGTGTCTCGTCGCGAGCCTCGTGTTCGGGGCGCTGGCGCTGCTGGCGCGGCACTGGATGCTCGACGGCCCCGACCCCCTACCGCCGCAGACCGACGAGGAGCGCGGGCGCCGATTCATTCCCTGGCCGCTGCTGCTGCGGCTCATCGCCCTCGGGATGCTCGCCGCGGCGGCGGGGCTCGTCGAGGACTCGGGTGGCTCGTGGGGCGCGATCTACATGGACCGCATGTTCGAGGTGGCGCCGTTCGTGGCGGGGTTGGCGTTCGTGGCGCTGCAGGGCGCGCAGATGATCGGCCGCTTCACCGGCGACCGCCTCGTCGACGCGCTGGGCCAGCGTCGGGCGATCACGCTCGGCTTGTCGCTGGCCACGTTGGGTACGGCTGCCGCCGTCGCGTTCCCGTCGCCGTGGCTGACCCTGGTCGGGTTCGCGTTGGCCGGCTGGGGCATCGCGACGTCCATCCCCGGCGCGATGCATGCTGGCGACACGCTGCCGGGCCTCCCGCACGGCACCGGCCTGACGATCGTCACGAGCATCTGCCGCGTGGGCTTCCTGGCCGGGCCTCCCATGATCGGGGCCGTCATCGAGCTGACCGGCATCCGCTGGGGGCTCATCGTCGTGCCGGTGAGCGCCCTCGTCGCGCTGCTGCTCACCCCCGCGCTCGAGGCGCCGAAGCGCCGCTGACGTCGGCCGTTGCGCCTGCCCAGTCCGCCGTCGGGAAGCCTCGCCCCGAGGCGCCGAAGCGCCGCTGACGCCGTCCGTGGCCGCTGCCGCGCGCCCACGCGGGACCGGACTCGGAGGTGACCAAATCGTCAACCAAGGCGCACCCCGTCGTCACGCGCGGTTCACCGTCGCGTAACCCAGAGGCACTTGGGTGGGTCGAGGAGCCGACCCGGGCTCCCCAGAGCACCCCAGGAGCCCCCCATGCGTCGTCCACTGCTGCGCGCCGCCGTCGCCGGTACGGCCTGCGCTGCCCTCGCGCTGCCCGCCGCCAGCCCGTTCGCGGTCGCCGAGGACGCCTCGTCGTTCCAGCGCCGTTCCACCACCCCCGCCTACCTCAACGCCGGCGGCCCGGACGCGCTCGCAGTCGCCGAGATCAGCACCGTCAGCCCCGACGGGCGCACGCTCTACGTGACGGACGCGGGCGGGGGCGTCGTCGGACGCTACGACATCACCGACCCGTCCGCGCCGAAACCGCTCGGCACCATCGCCGTCGACGGGGAGCCGACGAGCGTGTACGCGGTGGAGGGCTACGTGCTGGTGGTCGTCGACTCCTCGGACGGCGACTTCAAGGCCCCCACCGGCCACGTCTCCGTGCTGGATGCCGCCACCTTCGACGAGGTCCGGCGCATCGAGCTCGGCGGCCAGCCCGACTCGATCGACGTCGCAGGCGGCCTCGCCGTCATCGCGATGGAGAACCAGCGCGATGAGGACGCGAAGAACGACGCCGGCACCGGCAAGAAGGGCGATCTGCCCCAGGCCCCGGCCGGTGAGCTGGCATTCCTCACCCTCGACGGCGACCCTTCCGGCTGGACGCTGTCGACGGTCTCCCTCTCCGGCCTGCCCGGCCTCGTCGAGGCCTCGGACCCGGAGCCGGAGTACGTGAAGTTCTCGCCCGACGGCTCCAAGGTGGCGGTCACCCTGCAGGAGAACAACGCGGTGGTGATCGTCGACGCGGCCACGCACGAGGTGCTGCACTCGTGGAGCGCCGGCGAGGCCACCGTCGACGGCATCGACACCGCCAAGGATGGGCAGATCGTCCTCGACGGCAGCATCACCGCCGCCCGCGAACCCGACGCGATCGGCTGGATCGACGACGACCACGTCGCCACCGCCAACGAGGGCGACTGGAAGGGCGGCACGCGCGGCTGGAGCATCTTCCAGGCCGACGGCACGCTCGTCTGGGACGCCGGCAACACCATGGAACACCTGGCCATCTCCGCGGGCCACTGGCCCGACTCGCGCGCCGCGAAGAAGGGCATCGAGCCGGAGGGGCTGGCCGTCGCCACGTTCGGCGACACCCGCTACGCCTTCGTCGGCTCCGAGCGCGCCAACTTCGTCGCCGTCTACGACGTGACCGACCCGGCCAACCCGGTGTACTCGCAGATGCTCCCCACCACCAACGGCCCCGAGGGCATTCTCCCGATCCCGGGCCGCGACCTGCTCGCCATCTCCTCCGAGGAGGACGAGCCCGGCTCGCCGATGCGCGCCACCGTCGCACTCTACGAGCTGGCCGCCGGCGCCCCGCAGTACCCGATGATCCAGTCGGACATCGTCGACGGGGCCCCCATCGGCTGGCTCGCGCTCGGGGCACTGGCCGCCTCCGACGAGCCCGGCCAGCTCTACACGATTCCCGACGTGGCCCTCACGCCCAACCGCATCCTCGCCGTCGACGCCACCGGCACCCCCGCGCGCATCACGTCCGCCATCGACGTGACGCTCGACGGCCAGCCCACCGGTTTCGACGTCGAGGGCCTGTGGGCCATCCCGTGCGGCCTGGGCTTCTGGCTCGGCGTCGAGGGCAACGGCGCCGAGGGTGAGGAGGCCACCGCCAACCAGCTCGTCCAGACCGACGCCGAGGGCCGCGTCCTGCGGACGGTGCCCCTGCCCGCCGAGATCGTCCAGCACCTGGGCAAGTGGGGCGTCGAGGGCATCACCGGCACCCCCGACGGCAGCACGCTCTACGTCGCCCTGCAGCGTGACCTCGACAAGTCCGCCCCGACGCGCATCCTCGAGTACGACGTCGCCAGCGACACGTTCCGGACGTTCCTCTACGAGCTGGAGCACACTTCCGCGCAGGGCGACTGGATGGGCCTGTCGGAGATCACCTTCGTCGCCTCCGACGACGCCGGCGTGCGACTCGGCCTCATCGAGCGCGACAAGGGCACGGGCCCCGAGGCCCGTGTCAAGCACATCACCGAGGTGACCATCGCCCCCGACGCCGTCGACGGCGACACGCTCGACAAGCAGCTCGTGCACGACGTGCTGCCGGAGCTGCAGGCCACCCGCGGCTGGACGCAGGAGAAGCTCGAGGGCATGACCGTCGACGTCTCGGGCAACGTCTACGTCTCCACCGACAACGACGGCCTCGACGACATCAATGGCGAGACGGTGCTCCTGAACCTCGGCCGGATCTTCGGCGACGTGAACCCCGGCGGCCAGTGCGAGGCGCCGACGCCGCAGCCGAGCACGTCCGCGCCCAGGACGCCGGCACCCACCGCGCTGCCGACGATCACCTGGCCGGGACTGCCGTCCACCGGCAACTGATCGTCGCATCGTCCACCGCGGACGGCGCCCCTCCGGCCACCCGGGCGGGGCGCCGTCCGCCGTGCCCGTAGGCTTACAGGATGCAGGCTTGGGACCTCACCTACGACTGGGAGGCGCCCCGCTGCTTCGGGCGGCGAGGCTGGGATCCCGATGCGCAGGTCACGCTGCGGGCGCACATCTGCGGTCCCGACGCGGCCCGGGCGCGGGTGCTCGTCGCGCAGTGGTTCGGCAGGCTTCGCCCGCTCGACGACGCGCCGGCTGGCCTGGGCGCGGTCACCGGCGGCGTGTGGATGACCTGCCGCGACGCGGAGGCCGGCGGGCTGATCGTCGACATCCATTCGGCCGGTGAGGACGGCGTGGAGTCCGTGCATGGCGCCAGCCAGGAGCGGGCGGACACGCTGGCTGGGCTCGACGTCCTGGCCCGCTACGAGCAGCAGCCGCTGTAGTGGTGAGCCGCGGTGACTCGTCGCGACCTGCGCAAACAAGCTACGCAAACGTAGGATTCGTGGTCCGCGCGCATTTGGGCGTAATAGGCTGCCCCCATGAGCACAACGCACCCTTGGGTCCAGCACTACCAGCCCGGAGTCCCCGCCGAGATCACGCCGCCGACGACATCCCTCGTGGAGATGTTCGAGACCGCCGTCGCGGAAGGGGGCCAGCGCGTCGCGACCGAGTTCTTCGGGCAGACGCTGACCTATGCCGAGCTGGGCGAGCAGGTGGAGCGCGCAGCCGAGGGGCTTCGTCGGCTCGGCGTCGTGGCCGGCGACCGCGTCGGGCTCATGCTGCCGAACTGCCCCCAACACGTCGTCGCGTTCTACGCGGTGCTGCGGCTGGGTGCGGTCGTCGTCGAGCACAACCCCCTGTACACGGCCCGGGAGCTGCGCCACATGATCGAGGACCACCGGGCGGAGGTCATCATCGCCTGGGACGCGGCCTGTGAGAAGCTCGCCGACCTGCCCCGCGACCTCGGCGTGCGGCACATCGTCGCGGTCAACCTGCTCGACGCCATGCCCGCTGTGATGCGGCTGGCGCTCGCGCTGCCCATCCCGAAGCTGCGCGCCAGCCGCGACGCGCTGCACAAGAAGGCACCCGGCACGATGCCGTGGAAGGAGCTGCTGGGCGGCGGGTCGATCCCGCAGCGGCATCCCCGCCCCACCCTCGACGACCTCGCCGTGATCCAGTACACCTCCGGCACGACCGGGCAGGCCAAGGGGGCGATGCTCACGCACCGCAACCTCTACTCCAACGCCCTCCAGGGAGCCGCCTGGATGAAGGACGCCGTCACGGGTAGGGAGATCAGCTACGCGCTGCTGCCGATGTTCCACGCCTTCGGCATGACCCTGTACCTCACCTTTGGCGTGATGAAGCAGATGCGGATCGTGCTGTTTCCGAAGTTCGACGTCGACCTGGTGCTCAAGGCGTGGCGCAAGTCGCCGGCCAGCGTGTACTGCGCCGTCCCGCCGATCTACCGCAAGACGGCCGACGAGGCCCGCAAGCGTGGCATCGACATCTCCTCGGCGAAGTTCTGCATCTCCGGAGCGATGGCGCTGACCGACGAGATCGTGCGCGACTGGGAGGCGGTCTCCGGCGGACTCCTCGTCGAGGGCTACGGCCTGACGGAGTCGTCGCCGGTGGCGCTCGGCAACCCGTTCCACCCGTCGCGGCGCACCGGCACCATCGGCATCCCCTTCCCGTCCACGGAGATGAAGGTGGTGTACCCCGACGACCTCACCCGCGAGGTCGCACGCGGCGAGTCCGGTGAGCTGCTGATCCGCGGGCCGCAGGTGTTCCAGGGCTACTGGGAGAATCCCGAGGAGACCGCCAACATGCTGCTCGACGACGGCTGGCTGCGCACCGGCGACATCGTCGTGCAGGATGCCGACGGGTTCACGACGATCGTCGACCGCGTGAAGGAGCTCATCATCACCGGTGGCTTCAACGTCTCGCCGAGCGAGGTGGAGCGGGTCCTGCTCACGCATCCCGCCATCGAGGACGCGGCCGTCGTCGGGCGCCGCAATGCCGGCGGAGGCGAGGACGTCGTCGCGGTGGTCGTACTCGCCGACGGGCACGCAGCCCCCGCGCTCGACGAGCTGCGCGCGTTCTGCAAGGGGTCCCTGGCCGCCTACAAGGTGCCACGCGATCTCGTCGTCGTCGACGAACTGCCCCGGTCCATGCTCGGCAAGGTGCTGCGCAAGCAGGTGCGCGACCAGCTCGGGTGATCTGGCCCGACGGTCGTGCGCGGCTGGGCGGGGACTGCGGGTCATGCGTTCCCTGTGCCGCCTGGCGAAGCGGCGGTCGCCGTCGCGGTGGGAGGGTCCGCGAGTTTGGCTCGTCGGGCCCTCCCACCTCTGGCTCGGGTCAGCGCAGCCCGTCGGTGAACTTGTGCACGACGGCGGCCAGCCGCAGCTCGGCGGCGAAGGAGCGCACGGTCGTGTGCTCGTCGATGACGGCCAGCTCGATGTCCACCATCTGGGCGAACGCCTCGAAGTGTTCGAGGCTCGCCGCCGTCGACATGACGGTGTGGTGGGCTGCACCTGCGGTGATCCAGCACTCGGCGGAGGTGGCCAGGTTCGGGCGCGGCACCCATACGGCACGGGCCACCGGCAGCTTCGGCAGGGGCGCGTCGGGGGCCACCACGTCGACGACGTTGGCCGTCAGCCGGAAGCGGTCGCGCAGGTCGGAGAGGGCGACGACGACCGCAGGCCCCTCGTCGGTGTCGAAGACGAGCCGGACCGGGTCCTCCCGGTCGCCGATACCGAGGGGATGGATCTCCAGCTTGGGCGTCGACTGGGTGAGCGACGGGCAGACCTCGAGCATGTGCGCGCCGAGGATCTTCTCCTTGCCGGGCGTCAGCTCGTAGGTGTAGTCCTCCATGAGCGACGCCCCGCCGGGCAGGCCGAAGCCCATGACCTTCGCGAGCCGGATGAGGATGGCGGTCTTCCAGTCGCCCTCGGCGCCGAAGCCGTATCCGTCGGCCATGAGGCGCTGCACGGCGAGGCCGGGGAGCTGGCGGAGCCCGCCCAGATCCTCGAAGGTCGTGGTGAACGCCGTCGCCTTCGCCGCCTCGAGGAAGTGACGCAGGGCCAGCTCCTGGCGGGCGCCGTAGCGCAGCGACTCGTGGCGCTCCCCTCCGCGGCGCAGCTCGGGGACGACGTCGTAGAGCTCCTCGTAGCGGGCCACGAGCTCGTCGACGGCGGCGTCGGCGACGGCCTCGACGGCCGCCACGAGGTCGTTGACACCCCAGGTGTTGACCGCGACGCCCAACTTGTGGTCCGCCTCGGTCTTGTCGCCCTCGGTGACGGCGACGTTGCGCATGTTGTCGCCGAAGCGCACGAGACGCATGGATTGCAGCTCGGCGCGGCCGACGGCAGCGCGCGCCCACACGCCCACCTTGTGCTGCACGTCGGCGTTGCTCGCATGCCCGACGACGATGGTGCGCTGCTTGCCGAGGCGGCTCACGATGTAACCGAACTCGCGGTCGCCGTGGGCGGCCTGGTTGAGGTTCATGAAGTCCATGTCGAGGCTCGCCCAGGGCAGCTCGACGTTGGCCTGCGTGTGGAGGTGCAGCATCGGCTTGGTGAGGGCGTCGAGCCCGCCGATCCACATCTTCGCGGGGCTGAACGTGTGCATCCACAGCATGACGCCGACGACGGATTCGTCGGCGTTGGCGGCGAGCATGGCGCGACGGATGGCGTCGCGGTCCTTCAGGACGGGCTGCCAGACGACGTCGACCGGGATCTCGTCGGCGGCCTGCAGCAGCGCGACGACGTCCTTCGACTGGCGCTCGACCTGCTCGAGCACTTCGGGACCGTAGAGGTCCTGGGAACCGGTGAGGAACCAGATCTGCTTGCCCTCGAACGGTGACTGCATGGTGTTCTCCTACTTCTTCTGTCCGTAGACGTTCTGGTAGCGGTCGAAGAGGGAGTCGACCTGCTCCTGCGGAATGGGGATGGGTTCGCCCAGCTGGCGGGCGATGTGGACGGTGCGCGCCACTTCCTCGCACATCACCGCGGCCTTGACTGCGTCGCGCGCGTCGGTGCCGATGGTGAACGGGCCGTGGTTTTGCATGAGGACGGCGCGGGAGCGCGACTCGCGGAGGGTCTCGACGATCCCTCGCCCGATCGAGTCGTCGCCGATGAGCGCGAAGGGGCCGACGGGAATCGCTCCGCCGAACTCGTCGCCCATCATCGTGAGCACGCACGGGACCGCCTCGCCGCGGGCCGCCCAGGCGGTGGCGTAGGTGGAGTGCGTGTGGACGACCCCGCCGACGCGGTCCATGTGCGCGTAGACGTAGGCGTGGGCGGCGGTGTCGCTCGAGGGGGTGAGCGCGTCGGGGGTACCGTCGTCGATCTTCACGCCGTCGAGTGTGCAGACGACCATCTTCTCCGGCGTGAGCTCGTCGTAGGAGACACCCGACGGCTTGATGACGAAGAGGTCCTCGCCGATCAGGTCCGCGCAGCGGATCCGCTGGGAGACGTTGCCGGCCGTCCAGACGACGAGCTCCCAGCGTGGCAATTCGGCGTGGAGGGCGGCGACGAGCTCGCGCACCCGCTGGACCTCGGCCCGGAGCTGCTCCGGGAACTCACTCAACTGCAACGCCATCGTTCCTCGCTCTCTGGTCACGCACCGTGTGACCGGTCACACCATCGTAGCAACACAGTGCCCTCGGCATCTGCCCGAGTCAGGAATCCAGGCGCAGCGTGCTGACGAGGAACGATGCGGGAGGAAGGTCGACGACCAACTGCGACTGCTCGACGCGCACCTGCTCCGTCGGCGCCACCGTCACGATCTCGTCCTGGAGCCGGTCGGCGGACAGCACCTCCCCTGCGGCCTCGACGACGCGTGCGCCCCGCAGGTCCGCGCGGATGGTACGCGGCTCGAGGTCGAGATTCGTGAACGATGCGGTGACCTCATCCCCCTTCCTGGAGGCGGCCCCGTGCACCAGCGGCAGCGGAGGGCGGTCGTCGACGACGTGGCGCACTCCCCGATCATCCCGCCAGTGGAGCGGGAGCAGCACGCCATCCATGTGCCCTCGTGCGAGCCGGAACACGTGCCAGGTGGGCGTCCGAATCAGCTCGTCGTCGCGCGTCACCAGCACGGATTGGAGCACATTGACGGTCTGCGCGAGGTTCGCCATCACCACGCGCCCCGCATGCTGGTGGAAGATGTCGAGGGTGAGGCCCGCCACCAGGGCGTCGCGCAGGGTTTGACGTTGGATCAGGAAGCCAGGGTTGGTGCCCGGCTCAGGTTCCCACCACGTGCCCCATTCGTCCACCACCAGGCCCACGCGCCGCGACGGGTCGTAGACGTCCATGATCGTCGAGTGCCGCGTGATCAGTTCGTCCATGCGGAAGGCATTCGACATGGTGGACCAGTAGTCCTCCTCACCGAAGGCCGTGGCAGATCCCTTCTCCTCCCAGGACTTGCCGAATGTGTAGTGGTGGAGGCTCAATCCCTGGAAGTGGTTGCGCGGGTGGCACCCGCAGCCCACATCACCGATGTTCGACATCAGCGTCTGTGTCCAGCGGTAGTCGTCGACGTTTGCGCCGCACGCGATCCGGTACAGCCGATTCTCACCGTGATCGCGACAGTACAGCCCGTATCGTCGCGCCAGGTCTGCGTAGTATTCGGGGCGCATTTCTCCCCCGCAACCCCACGACTCATTGCCGATGCCCCAGAAACGCACCCGCCACGGCTCGTCCCTGCCGTGCTCGCGGCGCAGTCGCGCCATGGGCGAGTCGTCCCCTCGGGTGAGGTACTCGACCCACTGGCTCATTTCCTGCACCGTTCCCGAGCCGACGTTGCCACTGATGTAAGGCTCGGCGTCCAGAAGCTCGACGAGGTGCATGAATTCGTGCGTCCCGAAGCTGTTGTCCTCCACCACATCGCCCCACAAGGAATTGACCATCGTCGGCCGACTTGGGCCGACGCCGTCACGCCAGTGGTAGTCATCCGCGAAACAGCCCCCCGGCCAGCGCAGATTGGGGATCCCGATCTCGCGAAGTGCACGCACGACGTCGAGGCGTATTCCACGATCATTGGGGATCTCGGAATCGGCACCGACGAAGATGCCGCCGTAGATGCAATGTCCGAGGTGTTCCGCAAAGTGACCGTGTTGGTGGCGGGAGATCGTCGGCCCCGGTAGGTCCAAATTCAAGACGGCATTGATCATTCGAATTCCTTGTCCTCAGCCCACCGCAGCAACGCCACGTCGTGGGATTCCAATTCGACGGCGAGCGACCCGTCGTCCTCCGACGACACCCCTCGCCTGCACGCGCCACACGTCCTCGCGGCCCCGCTCAGGGCTTGGAGGGCACGCCGGCGGATTCGCGCACGACGAGTTGCGCCGGGATCGTGAGGTCCACCGGCTCACCGCCGTCCATGAGCGAGAACAGGGCCTGCAAGGCGGCCTCGCCCAGCTCGTGGAACGGCTGGCGGACGGAGGCCAGCGGCACGCGGAGGTAGCCGGCCACGTCCACGTCGTCGAAGCCGAAGACGGCGACCCGCTTCGGGACGTCGATGCCGCGTTCGGTGAGCCACTTCATCGCGCCCACCGCGACGTGGTCGTTGGCGGCCAGGACGCCGTCGATGGTGTCGTCGAGCGCCCAGAGCTCGCCCATCGCGCGATAGCCGTCGGCGGCGTGCCAGCCGGCCTCCACGCAGGGCCCGTCCGCGGCGGCGCGCCAGCCCTCGAGTCGGGCTCGGGCCTCCAGCCAGTCGGCCGGGCCAGCGAGGTGCGCGACGCGGCGGCACCCGGACTCGATCAGGACCCGCGTCGCCGCCTCAGCCGCCCCCCGGTGGTCCCCACGGACCCGGGCGACGCCGTCGGGTACCGTCCCCTCGGCGACGACGCACGTCGGCAATGATCCTGCGAAGGACTGCGCCAGCCCGACGCTCGGCCCCGACCATGCGAGCACGATCAGCCCGTCCACGGCCAGGTCCTCCAGGTGATCACGCGCCTCCGCTAGGGACGCGAGGGAGTCGTCGCGCAGCGTGACACGCACTGTCGAGAACGCGCGATCCCGGGCGCCCTCGTCGATGGCGAGCGCCATCTCCGACGGGCCGAACAGGGCCCCCTGGACGGCCACGATGCCGATGACGCGCGAGTCGCTGGTGGCGAGCGAACGCGCTGCCCGGCTGCGACGGTAGCCGAGCCTGGCGATGGCATCCTCGACGCGCTGGCGGGTGCCGGGGCGCACCATGTCCGGGGCGTTGAGCACGCGCGACACGGTCTGGTGGGACACCCCGGCAGCCTTCGCGACATCGCGAATCGACGGACGTCCGGCGCTTCTCGGCATGGTCTTCCCCCTGTCCGGTCAGCGGCCAAACGATGCGACGGCGGCCCGTTCCGCCGCGAGCCCGTCCGAGTAACGCGCCATGAACCGGTCGAACCCCTCGAGCTCCTCCTGCGACGCCGTGCACGTCACGCGCTCGGTGTCCGCGAAGACGCGCGTCTCGAGCCACTCGGGCAGCTCGCCGCCGCCCTGCAGCACGAATGCGGCCAGCAGCGCCATGCCCCACGCGCCGCCCTCGCTCGCCGACGAGCTCACGGTGACCGGCACGTCGAGCGCGGCGGCCAGGAAGCGCTGCGCGACCCCCTCGGTGCGGAAGACGCCACCGTGGGCGAACATCTCGTCGACCGAAACCTGCTCGTCGCGCAGGATCTCGAACCCCAGCCGCAACGAGGCGAACGCCCCGTAGAGGTGGGCGCGCATGAAGTCGGCCAGACCGAGCCGGCTCTCGGGCAGGCGCATGAACAGCGGACGCCCCTCGTCCACCCCGGTGATCGGCTCGCCGGCCCGGTAGTTGTAGGCCACGAGGCCGCCCGCGTCGGGCGAGCCCTGCAGCGCCGCCTCGTAGAGCGTGCGGAACAGGGCGTCGGTGTCGAACTCGGCACCGAGCGCGCGCGCCGCCTCGCCGAACAGCCGCACCCAGTCGTCGAGGTCCGCGGCGCCGTTGTTGCAGTGGACCATCACCACCGGGGACCCGTCGGGGGTCGTGACCATGTCGAGGTTCGGGTTCGTCGTCTCCAGCGGCCGCTCGAGGACGACCATCGCGAAGATGCTCGTGCCCGCGGACACGTTCGCGGTGCGACGGCGGACCGAGTTGGTCGCCACCATGCCGGTGCCGGCGTCTCCCTCCGGCGGTGCCGCCACGGCCCCCGGGGCGAAGGTGCCCGTCGGGTCCAGCAGCAGCGCACCCTCAGGCGTCAGTCTGCCCGCGCCCTCACCGGCCACACGGATCTCGGGCAGGACCTTGCGGATGTCCCACGCGAATCCGCGGTCGGCGACGAGGTCTGCGTACGCGTCGAGCAGCGCGGCATCGTAGGTGCGCGCCTGATGGTCAATCGGGAACATGCCCGACGCGTCACCGATGCCGAGCACACGCTCACCGGTGAGCCGCCAGTGGACGTACCCGGCGAGCGTCGTCAACGAGGCCAGACGCGCGACGTGGGGTTCGTCGTCGAGGATGGCCTGGTGGAGATGCGCGATGCTCCACCTCAACGGGATGTTGCAGCGAAACAGCGACGACAGCTCGCGGGCCGCAGCGCCGGTGGTGGTGTCCTGCCAGGTACGGAAGGGTGTGAGCAGCTCCCCTTCCTCGTCGAACGCCAGGTAGCCGTGCATCATCGCGGAGACGCCGATCGCGCCGACGCCGGTCAGCTCCTCCTGCAGTCGGCCGCGGTAGTCCTCGCGCAGCGCCGCCACCGCCCGCTGGACGGCGTGCCAGACGTCGTCGAGGGAGTACGTCCAGTGCCCGTCCTCGAGGCGCGAGCGCCACTCGAAGCCGCCGGTGGCGACCGTCTCCAGCCGCTCGTCGAGCAGCACCGCCTTCACCCTGGTGGAGCCCAGCTCGATTCCCAAGGACATCTGCTGCTGCTTCGTCATCCCACGACCTCTCCGTCCGAGCGCCACCTGCGGGCCCCACCTGTGGAGCCTCAGGGTGACCGTTCACATGCGTCCAGACTAGCGCAGGAACAGCGCCTTCATCCGGCCGGTGGCGAGCGTGGCGCCCACGACCACCATCACGACGAAATACGTCACGTGCACCCCCATGCCCGGCTGCACGAACCCGGTGGTCAACTGACGGATCATCTCCACGCCATGCCACAGTGGCATCGCCATCACCACCCACTGCACCGCGCGCGGGTACACGTCGATGGGGAAGAACGTCGCCGACAGCAAGAACATCGGCATCATCGCGAACCACACCAGATCCAGGTGCTGGTAGGTCTTCATGAAGCTCGTCACGCCGAGCCCCAGCGACGCGAACGCGAGCGCGACGAGCATCGCCGCCGGCACCGCGAGGATCGCCGTCCACGAGAGGTTGAGCCCGAGCAGGGTGGTGATGGTCATGAACCCCACCGCATACAGCAGCCCCCGGAACATCGCCAGCAGGATCTCCCCCAGCGCGACGTCGAGCGGGCCGAGCGACGTCGAGAGCATCTGGTCGTAGAGCTTCGCGTGCTTCAGCTTGAAGAAGACGTTCATCGTCGAGTCGTAGACCGCCCCGTTCATCGCGGACACCGCCATCAGCGCCGGCGCGATGTAGGCGGCGTAGGCGACGGGGTGCCCGTGGAAGTCGACGGTGCCGACGAGCGCCCCCAGCCCGAGCCCCATCGACAGCAGGTACAGGACCGGCTCGAAGAAGCCGCTGACGATGATGACCCAGTTGTTGCGCGCGATCACCTTCAGCCCACGCTCGACGACCGCGCGCACGTTGCCCGCATAGAGGCCGTGCAGGAGCCCGCGAGAGCGTACCTTCGCCTGCTCGCTCATCGGTCCAACCTCCTCGCGAACGTCGCCGCGGACAGGCATCCGGTCACCGCCGCGAGCAGCGCCAGGAAGGCGACGTGCGCGGCCAGCAGCCAGGCCGGGATCGCCGCGCCGTACATGGCCCAACGCCCCAACTCCACCGCGTGCCACAACGGCGAGATCCAGCCGATCCACTGCAGCGGATCGGGCAGCACCGACAGCGGATAGTACGTGCCCGAGAACAGCGCCAGCGGCGTCGTCACGAACCGCTCGATGAAGCCGAGCTGGCCGCGATCCTGCTCTTGGGTGGCCACCCAGCTCATCACCGCGAACCCGACGGCCACCGACAGCAGCATCGCCACCGGCAGCAACAACGCCACCCTCCACCACGGCGCGATCCCCAGCAGCGACACGACGAGCACGTAGCAGCCCGTCGTGATCGTGTTGCGCAGCAGCACGCCCACCTGCGAGCCGAGCGCCATCTCCCACGGCCTGATCGGCGTCTGGTACTGCACGTCATACCAGTGGCTCCACTTGAAGCCGCCAAACGTCCCATACGTGTTCTCGTTGGCGGCGGCCTGCATCACGGCCGCCAGCAGCAGGGCCGGCGTCACGAACACGAGGTACGGCACCCCGTCGACGCCCTGCCCGCCCTGGTTGCGGTCCACCAGCACCCCCAGGCCCAGCCCGAGCCCCATCACGTAGATGAACGGCGAGCCGAGCCCGATCAGCAGCAGCGAGAACCAGAAGGAGCGCACGTTGGCCATGCGGTGCTCGGCGACGTACCACCAGCCCCAGCCGCGCCGCGGCCGACCACCGGGCACGGCGAGGGGCGTCGTCGGGGATGCCTTCGACGCGGGCGCCGCAGACGACGCGGACGATGCGGACGAGGTGCTCACTCGATCAGACTCCTGCCCGTGAGCCGCAGGAACACGTCCTCCAGCGACGAGCGCCGCACCAGACTCGACAACGGCTCCAGCCCACGCCGCAGCACTTCCTCCAGTGCCGCCTCGCCCTGCTCGGCGTAGATCAGCACCCGGTCCGGCAGCAGCTCCAGACGATCCCCGACGCCCTCCAGCGCCTCCGCCGCGGCCTCGTTGTGGCCGCTGCCGAAGCGCAATTCCAGCACCTCGCGCGAGGAGTAGCGTCGGATCAGCTCCGACGGCGACCCCTCGGCGACGATCTGTCCGTGGTCGACGACCACCAGCCGGTCGCACAACTGCTCGGCCTCATCCATGAAGTGCGTGGTGACCACGAGCGTCGTCCCCTGCTCCTTCAACCGGAACAGCCGGTCCCACAACAGATGCCTCGCCTGCGGGTCCAGGCCGGTGGTGGGCTCGTCGAGCAGCAGGATGCGGGGGCTGTTCATCAGGCCCCGGGCGATGGTGAGGCGCCGCTTCATGCCGCCCGAGAGGTCGCCGACGCGCGCCTTGCGCTTGTCGGTGAGCTGCGCGAATTCCAGCATCTCCTCCGCGCGCTGCCGACAGTACTTGCGGCTGAACCCGAAGTAGCGGCCGTACGTGACGAGGTTGTCGATGACGCGCAGCTCCTCGTCGAGCAGGTCCGCTTGCGGGACGATGCCGAGCTGGGCGCGGATCTCGGGGCCGTGGTCGGTGGTGTCGAGCCCCAACACCTCGAGCTGGCCGGAGGTGCGCGTCGACTGCGCCGAGATCATCCGCATCGTCGTCGACTTGCCTGCGCCGTTGGGGCCGAGGAAGCCGAAGGCCTCACCCGCCCGGATCGAGAAGTCGATGCCGTCGACCGCAGTGAAATCGCCGTAGCGTTTGGTGAGCCCGCGGGCCTCGATGACGTTCACGAGGCGCCACTCTAGCCGCCTCGGCAAGCCGGTGCCCGACGACGTCCCGCGGCGAATCGCGTGGCCGCCTCAGACCTGTGCGACCTCGTCGGCGAACATCGAACGGCGCCCCGAGAAGGCGCGCCCAAGGGTCACCTGGTCGGCGTATTCGAGGTCCCCGCCGACGGGCAGCCCGCTGGCCGGGCGCGTCACGCGGACCCCGAAGTCGCGCAGCATCCTCGACAGGTAGGCGGCCGTCGCCTCGCCTTGCGTGTCCGGGTCCGTGGCGAGGATGACCTCCTGCACCTCCCCGTCGGCCAGGCGCGTGAACAGCTCGCGGGTGTGGAGGTCTCCCGGGCCGCGCCCGTCGATCGGGGAGATCGAGCCGCCGAGCACGTGGTAGAGGCCACGAAACTCGTTGGTGCGCTCGATGGCGATGACGTCCTTCGATTCCTCGACGACGCAGAGGATCGCCCGGTCGCGGCGCGGATCGCGGCACACGCGGCAGCGGTCTTCCTGCGACACGTTGAAGCACACCTCGCAGAAGCGGGCATGCTGCTTGACCTCGCGCAGCGTGTCGGCGAGCCGGAGCACATCCTCCTCGGGGGCATCGAGCAGGTGGAACGCGATGCGTTGCGCACTCCGCGGCCCCACCCCGGGAAGCCGGCTCAGCTCGTCGATGAGGTCTTGGACGGGACCTTCGTACAACTACATCCCCAACCCGGGCACCTGCGGCATCGACGCGATGAGCGCCTGATCCGCCTCCGCCTTCGCGCTGCGGAACGCCGCGACGATGAGGTCCTGCAGCGTCTCCACGTCCTCGGCGGCCTCCGGCTTGATCGAGACGGACTCGAGCGCGCCCTGCCCCGAAAGCGTCACGGACACCAGATCACCGCCCGCGCTCGCCGTGAAGCGGCGGGAGGCCATCTCCTCCTGCGTGCGGGCCATCTCCTCCTGCAGCTTCTGTGCCTGCTGCATGAGGGCGTTCATGTCGAATCCATCACCGAACATCCGTGGTCCTTTCGTCGATGTGCGTCCCCAGTGTAGGCGCGGGAGACGACCGTTCCCGGTGCCGCGCGCCGCCGCCGGGCAACTACTCCCGGGGCCCGTCCTCGCGGACCTCGATGATCTCGGCCCCGAACGCCTTCCCGAGCAGCTCCTCCGCGTTGTGGAGGCCGTCGAATGCGCGGTCGTCGTCGGAGGTCTGCGAGTACGCCGGGTCGTCGATGTCGACCGGCGCCTGCGGCGCCGAAGGGGGCTCGAGGTCACGGCGCGGCTCCTCCCCCCGGACGGGGGGCTCCACCGGCTCGAACCGCGGAGCCGGGGGGTGGTCGTCGGGGGGTGGCTCGGAGGGCATCTGGCCGGCCGAGCGACGTTGGCCGCGCTCGGCGATGCGCTCGTTGGCGACGACCCCCTGCACCCGCAGCTCCACACCGAGCACCTCGATGATCGCGTCGATGAGGAGGTCCTGGGAGCCGCCGTGGCCGAAGTTGTCGCGGGCGCCGGCGTTGGCGAAGCCGAGGACGAGCAGCCCGTCGGCCACCTCCTGCACCTGGGAGTTCTGGCTGAGCAGCATGTAGGTGAAACGACGGCGCCGCTTCACCTCCTCGAGCACCGCCGGCCAGGCACGACGAAGCTCCTCCGTCGTGAGCTGCCCCGGGCGCGCACCGGGTGGGGCGCCGGCCGGGCGCTGCTGACCACCCTGCGGCGCGGGTGCGCTGGACGTCTCCCCTCCCGCGCGGGGGGCGCCTGCGGGGCGTTGGCCGCCGGGCGGGGCTCCTGCGGGGCGCTGCTGCGGCGTCGACGACGACCCTCCGCCTGGCGGGGTGCCCGCGGGGCGTTGCTGGGGTGCAGGCGCGCGCTGCGCGTCGGCAGGCTCCGGCTGCGGGCCGGCGTATGGCTGCTGCCCCCTGCCGGAGGCGTGCGGCGCGGCGGGGCCGTCGTCGGGGCGCTGCCGGCTCGCTGGCGGCGGCGCACCCGCGCCGGGCGCGACGGCGGCCTGGCCTGCGGACTCGCGGTGCCCACCGGCGGACTCGCGGGGCTGGTCGGCCGGCGCGGCCTCCCCGACGGCGGTCGCCCGGCCGGGAACGTCACTCCATTGCGGGGCCGAGGGCTCACCGTCGGGTGTGCCCATCATGCCGACGCGGCGCTCGAGCCGATCCATCCGCGCGTGCAGACCGCGTTCGTCGAGGTCGGCGCCCGGGAGCAGCACCCGCGCGCACATGAGTTCGAGGTGGAGGCGCGGAGCGGTGGTGCCGCGCATGGCGGTCAGGCCCGTGGCGATCACCTCGGCCGCGCGGGTGAGCTCGCCGGCGCCGAGGCCCGAGGCCTGCGACTTCAGCCGCTCGCCCTGGTCGGCTGCGACGTCGAGAATGCCGTCGTCGATGGCGGTCGGGACGGCCGCGAGGATCACGAGGTCGCGGAGGCGGCGCAGCAGGTCCTCGGCGAAGCGCCGCGGGTCCTGTCCCACCTCGATGACGCGGTCGATCGTGCGGAACACGCCCGCGGAGTCTCCGGCGGCGAACGCGTCGACGATGTCGTCGAGCAGCGACTCGGGCGTGTACCCCAGCAGTGCCGCCGCCTGCTCGTAGGCGACGCCGCCCTCGCCGGCGCCGCCCAGGAGCTGGTCGAGCACCGACAGCGAATCGCGCACGGAGCCCGCGCCGGCGCGCACGACCAGCGGCAGGACCGCCGGATCCACCTGCGCGCCCTCCGCCTCGCAGATCTCCTGCAGGTAGGTGGTGAGCAGGCGCGGCGGCACGAGCCGGAACGGGTAGTGGTGGGTGCGCGAGCGGATGGTGCCGATCACCTTCTCCGGCTCCGTCGTGGCGAAGATGAACTTCGCGTGCGGCGGCGGCTCCTCGACGAGCTTCAGCAGCGCGTTGAAGCCGGCCGCCGTCACCATGTGTGCCTCGTCGACAATGTAGATCTTGTAGCGGCTCGCCACCGGCGCGAAGAAGGCGCGTTCGCGGAGATCGCGGGCGTCGTCGACGCCGCCGTGGCTGGCCGCGTCGATCTCGATGACGTCGATCGAGCCGGGGCCGCCGCGGGCGAGGTCGATGCACGACTGGCACTCGCCGCACGGCGTGGCCGTCGGGCCCTGCTCGCAGTTGAGGCAGCGGGCGAGGATGCGCGCCGAGGTGGTCTTGCCGCAGCCGCGCGGGCCGGAGAAGAGGTAGGCGTGGCCCACCTTGTTGTTGGCGAGCGCGCGCTGGAGCGGCACCGTCACGTGGTCCTGGCCGATGACGTCGGCGAAGGTGTCGGGCCGGTATCGGCGGTAGAGCGCGAGGGGCGCGTCGGGGGCGGCCGGACGCGGCTGCGTCGCCAGCCGTGACGGCGGCGGGGCGACGTCGGAGGCGGCATCGTCGTCGCCGGCTGGCTCCCCCGCCGCCGGGTCGTCGTCGCCGAACAGGTCTGGGCCGTCCTGCTGCATGACGGGCTCCGGCTCCTCGTCGAAGAGCCCCGGGCCGTCCTGCATGATCGGCTCGTCGAACAGCGAGTACTCGTCCTCGTCTTCCACGTGCCCACCCTATTGCACGGGTACGACGACTTCCCGTCGGTTCGCGATGCCGGCCCGGGGCCACCCCCGGAAAACGAAAAAGGGCCCCCCGCGCACCCGGAAGAGCTCACTTACCCTTGCTGCCTTCCGGCCCTGGGGGGGTTGGGCGAGATACCGCCACGCGGGGAACCTCGGACCACTCTACCCCATCGCCGAGGGCGACAAAAGCACGCGGCCGGCCCTCCTCACAGCCAGCCGATCGCCCCGAGCAGCACCATCCACGCCGACAACGTCACGAACGACACCGCCGTCTGCACGAGGATCACGGCCGTCGCGAAGTCCTCCTCCCCATACGGCTGGGCCAGCGCCGGCACGATCGTGTAGGTCGACAGGGCGCTGATGATGACCAGGGATGCGCGCAGCTCGTCCGGCAGCGGCGGTAGGCCGAGCATCGGCAGCGCCACCGTCAGGCCCATCCCCAGCGCGGGCGTCACGATGAGCTTCACCAGCGTGACGAACACGACGTCGAGCGAGGCGCCGCGCAACTGCAGCCCGGACAGCAGCCCACCGATCACCAGCAGCGCGACGCCGGACGACCCGGCGGCCAGCAGGTCGATCATCCGGTTCACCGGCCCCGGCATCTGGAGGCCGAGTGCGTTGGCGAGCAGCGCCAGCACGATCGCGATGACCATCGGCTGCCTGACGACGTCCCACAGCGTCGCCAGGAAGCCGGACCGCCTCCCGCCGGCGACGCCGGAACGCTGCAGCAGGAAGAGCGTGAACGGGAGGATGAACAGGTTGTCCACCAGCATCGCAGCGCCGACGGCGACCCCGGCCCACTGCGGCACCAGGATGCTCAGCACGGGAAACCCGACGAAGCCGCTGTTGGCGCCCGACATGCCGATGCCGAGCACTGCGGTGCGCGCCGGGTCCACGCGCCGGAGCCGTCCGTAGAGGTGCGCGAGCCCGAACATCACCGCCGCTGCGCCGCCGAAGGAGAGGATGAACACCGGCTGCAGCAGGTCGGAAGCGGGGCGCCCCTGGACGTTCTTGAACACGAGCATCGGCAGCGCGATCTTCACGACGAAGCGCGACAGCGGCGCCGCATCCTCCCGACGGAACACCCCCGCCCTCGTCAGCACGTAGCCGACGGCCACCACCAGGAAGATCGGCACGATGGCCTCGAACACGTGGAGCACGGCACCTCACTTCCGCCTTGCGACCCTGCCCAGGACAATGGCGCAAGGCTACCCGTCGGGGCGCCTCCGCGACGCTTTGCCCACGGTTGCCTGCATCGGGTAGGGTTTCCCCTTGGAGGATTCGCCTAGAGGCCTATGGCGCTCGCTTGGAAAGCGGGTTGGGTTCACGCCCTCACGAGTTCGAATCTCGTATCCTCCGCTGGAAACGCCCCCGCGGGGGCGTTTTTCGTTTCGCCACCATCCCCGACGACGTCCCTCGGCTCCCTGCGTGCTCGCCCGCACCCCCCCTCCCCGACGACGCCCCTCGGCTCCCTGCATGCTCGGCTCGCGGCCCCCGACTGTCCGCCTAGCGGGCAGTGGGGTCTCACTTGCTGGAATGGGAGTAGGTTCCGGATCAACCATCTCCCGGAGGGAAACCATGAGCGAACTCTCTTCTGGCAACCGCGCGAACCGCGGAGCCTTCTCGGGGCGCACTGCGTTCATCCTGGCCGCCATCGGCTCCGCCGTCGGCTTGGGCAACATCTGGCGCTTCCCCTACGTCGCCTATTCCAATGGCGGCGGCGCGTTCATCCTGCCCTACATCGTGGCGCTGCTGACCGCGGGCATTCCGCTGCTGTTCCTCGACTACGCGATCGGCCACCGCTACCGGGCGTCGGCGCCGCTGTCGTTTCGTCGCCTGCACCGGCTCACCGAGCCGATCGGCTGGTGGCAGGTCCTCATCTGCGTGATCATCGGCATCTACTACGCGGTGATCCTCGGTTGGGCCGCGCAGTACTTCATCTTCTCGTTCACGCGCGCCTGGGGCGACGACCCGGGCACGTTCTTCATCGGGGAATACACGCAGTCGCTGGGCGCGGCCGACGCGCACCTGGGCTTTGACTTCGTACCCGGCGTGCTGATTCCGCTCATCATCGTGTGGGTGGCCGTCGTGGCCGTCCTCGCGCTCGGTGTCCAGAAGGGCATCGCGGGCACGTCGGTGATCTTCATGCCGATCCTCGTCGTGATGTTCGTCGCGCTCGTCGTCATCGGTCTCACGCTGCCGGGCGCCGCGCAGGGCCTCGACGCGCTGTTCACCCCCGACTGGTCGGCGCTGACGAACTCGAGCGTGTGGGTGGCGGCCTACGGGCAGATCTTCTTCTCGCTTTCGGTGGCGTTCGGCATCATGCTGACCTACTCGTCGTATCTGAAGAAGGACACCGACCTCACGGGCTCGGGGCTCGTCGTCGGCTTCGCCAACTCGTCGTTCGAGATCCTCGCCGGCATCGGCGTGTTCGCGGCGCTGGGCTTCATGGCGCAGACCGCCGGACAGCCGGTGCAGGAGGTGGCGGGTGCTGGCATCGGGCTGGCGTTCATTGCCTTCCCGACGATCATCAATCAGGCGGGCGCTCTCGGCACCGTCATCGGTGTCCTGTTCTTCGGTTCGCTGGTGTTCGCGGCGTTCACGTCGATGATCTCCATCGTCGAGGTCATCATCGCCGCGGTCCAGGACAAGTTCGGTCTGGCGCGGGTCCCGGCGGTGCTCGTCGTCGGCATCCCGATGGCGCTCGTCTCGCTGTTCCTGTTCCCGACGACGACGGGCCTGAACCTGCTCGACGTGATGGATGCGTTCGTCAACAACTTCGGCATCGTGGCCGCCGCGCTCGTGGCCGCCGTGACGCTGACTGCGGGCTTCGCCGCGCTGCCGACGCTGCGCAACCACCTCAACCGTTCCAGCTCGTTCAAGGTGGGGCGCGTGTGGCAGCTCCTCGTCGGCGGCGTCTCGCCGGTCGTGCTGGGCTACATCCTGATCGGCGAGCTGCAGAAGGTGCTCACCGAGGGGTACGGCGGCATGCCGCAAGGCTTCGTGAACACGTTCGGTTGGGGCATGGCGGGCCTGCTCGTCGTCGGCGCGATCGTGCTGAGCGTGCTGCCGTGGCCGGCGAAGTCGAACGCTGCGAAGGTGGATTCCGACGGTGACCTGATCCCGTCGCCCATCCTCGACCGTCTCGTCGACGCGGGCCGCGTCGAGGAGGCGCGCGCCAACCCGATCATCGACAACGAGTCCCTGCCGCCGGAGCCGCCGGCGCGCCGGGCACAGATCCCCACGTCCGAGGAGGCAGCGCGATGAGCACCAGCGCAATCATCATGATGGTCCTCGCCATCGCCATCGTGTGGGGAGGCCTCGCGTTCGCGATCGTCTTCCTGCTCAAGCACCCCGAGGGCTCCGTGCAGCTCCTCGACGATCACGGGCGGCCGCTCAACCCGCCCTCGTGATCCGTTCCCCTGTGCGGCGCGACGACGACCCCCGGCCACGCGAGTGGTCCGGGGGTCGCCTCATGCTCGGACGTGGAGCAGATCCCAGCCCCTGAGCGTCCCCTGCTCCGGCCCGAGCTTGTTACTGCATCGCAGTTCGTCGGACCAAGGCAGATAGGTGCGTTCGAGGCGCACTCGCGCCATCGTGTCGAGGGCCGATGTGCAGCCGTCGATCGCGCGGTAAGCAATGAAGGACGCCGTGGCGGCGATCCACAGGATCAGCCCGGCAAGCGTAGCTGCAAGCAGCAACCGGGCGGTCCGCCGAAGCCTCCCCGCGACGATCACGGCGGCCACCGCGCTACACCACTATCGGGGACTCAACTCAGGATCCTTTCCGATGAGACTCTTGGATCTTCTCAACCCAAGTCACCAACCGCCTCGAGCAGGGAGCCGTCGGCCAGCATCTGCACCGTGGCCTCGATGTCGGGCGCGAGGAAGCGGTCCGGGCCGGGGCCGGAGACGACCTTCCGCAGACGGGAGATGACTCGTCGGGCTGGCTCGGAGGGCTGGAGCGGGGCGCGGAGGTCGATGCCGCGGGCGGCGGCGAGCAGCTCGATGGCGAGGACCCGTCGGAGATGATCGACGGCGAGCCTGAGCTTGCGCGCCGCGTGCCAGCCGAGCGAGACGTGGTCCTCCTGCATGGCCGAGCTGGGGATCGAGTCTGCGGACGCGGGCACGGCGAGGCGCTTCATCTCCGCGACGAGCGCCGCCTGCGTGTACTGGGCGATCATGAAGCCGGAGTCGACGCCGGGGTCGTCGGCGAGGAACGGCGGCAGCCCGTGCGAGCGCGACTTGTCGAGGAGCCGGTCGGTGCGTCGCTCGGCGATGCTGGCGAGGTCGGCGGCGACGACGGCGAGGAAGTCGAGCACGTAGGCGACGGGGGCGCCGTGGAAGTTGCCGTTGCTGGTGATGGTGCCGTCGGCGAGCACGACGGGGTTGTCGATGGCGGCGGCGAGCTCACGGTCGGCGACGGTGCGGGCGTGGGCGATGGTGTCGCGGACGCCGCCCGCGACCTGCGGCGCGCAGCGGATCGAGTAGGCGTCCTGCACGCGCGAGCCTTCGGCGAGCACGTCGGCGACGATCTGCGAGCCCTGCAGCAGCCGGTGGATGTTGGCGGCCGACGCGGCCTGGCCGGGGTGGGGGCGCAGCGGCGTGTGCAGCTCGGGCGCGAAGACGGTGTCGCGGCCGCGGATGGCCTGGACGGTGAGCGAGCAGGTGAGGTCGGCGGCCTTGACGAGTTCGTCGAGGTCGGCGAGCGCCATGACGAGCTGGCCGAGCATGCCGTCGGTGCCGTTGATGAGCGCGAGCCCCTCCTTCTCCGCGAGCTCGACCGGCTCAATGCCGGCCTCGGCGAGCAGTTCGGGCACGGGGCGCTCGACACCGCGCGCGTCGCGGGCGCGGCCCTCCCCCATGAGCACGAGCGCGCAGTGCGCGAGCGGGGCGAGGTCGCCGGAGCAGCCCAGCGAGCCGAACTCATGGACAATCGGCGTGATGCCGGCGTTGAGGATGCCCAGGTAGGTGTCGGCGACGATGGGTCGCACCCCCGTCCGGCCGCTGGCAAGCGTGCGGATACGCAGGAACATCAACGCCCGGACCACCTCCCGCTCCACCTCCGGCCCCGAGCCTGCGGCGTGCGAGCGGACGAGCGAGCGCTGGAGCTGCGCGCGCATGTCCTTCGGGATCGACGTGTCCGCGAGGGCGCCGAAGCCGGTGGAGACACCGTAGATCGGGGTCTCGCCGGCGGCGAGCGCATCGACGTGCGCACGGACGCGCTCGATCTCGGCGCGGCAGTCGTCGCCGAGCACGACCTGGGCGTCGTGGCGGGCGACGGCGACGACGTCGGTTGCGGTGACGGGCGCGGCGAGGGACAGGGTGACGGTCATGGATCTCCTTGTCGGATGCGGGTTGGGATCAGATCTCGCGACGACCGGCGCGCCACACCTGGTGGGTGAGCGGCATGCCGGGGCGGTAGGCGAGGTGGATGGCGGCGGGGGCGTCGAGGACGTGGAGGTCGGCGCGGAGGCCTGGCGCGATTCGGCCGACGTCGCTTCGTCGCAGCGCCTTCGCGCCGCCGGCGGTGCCCGCGCGGATGGCCTCGTCGAGCGTGAGGTGCTGCTGCAGGACGGCGGTGCCGACGCAGAAGTTCATGCTGGAGGTGAAGCTGGTGCCGGGGTTGCAATTGGAGGCGATCGCGATCGTCGCGCCGGCGTCGAGGAGGCGGCGGGCGGGGGCGAACGGCATGCGCGTCGACAGGTCACACGCCGGCAGGATTGTCGCGACGGTGTCGCTGCCGGCGAGCGCCTCGACGTCGTCGTGGGAGAGGAAGTTGACGTGGTCGACGCTGGCTGCGCCAAGCTCGACGGCGAGCGCCACCCCGCCGGAGTAGCCGAGCTGGTTGCCGTGGATGCGCAGGCCAAGGCCTGCCCGGCGGCCGGCGTCGAGGACGCGACGGGACTGCTCCACGTCGAACGCACCCTCCTCGCAGAACACGTCGATCCAGCGGACGTAGTCGCGGACGGCGGCGAGCATGTCGCCGGTGACCAGTGCGACGTACTCGTCGGGGTCGGCCCCGCGCGGCACGACGTGGGCGCCGAGGAAGCTCACCTCGTCGACCTCCGCCGCCGCGATGCGAGCGGCGCGGGCCTCCTCGTCGACGGTGAGCCCGTAGCCCGTCTTGGTCTCGAGGCACGTGGTGCCGCCGGCGCGGGCCTCGCGGACCCGCTGGCGCAGCAGGGCGGCGAGGCGGTCGTCGGAGGCGGCGCGGGTGGCGTCGGTGGTGACGGTGATGCCGCCGGCCGCGTATCGCTGGCCCGCCATCCGGGCCTCGAACTCGGCCGAGCGGTCGCCGTCGAAGACGAGGTGGGTGTGCGAGTCCACCCAGCCGGGCAGGACGGCGCGGCCCTCGACGTCGACCCGCGCGTCCGCGTCGGGGGCCTTGTCAGCGGGGCCGACCCAGGCGAAGGTGTCGCCGTCGATCACGAGGGCGGCGTCGCGGAGCGGGGGCCCGTCGGAAGTCCAGAGCTCCGAAATACCGGTGATGAGGGTGCTCGATGGGAGCTGGTTGAGCCGGGCACTTGGTGCCCGTGTCGAAACCCCCGTCATCAGTCGCGGATCCTCGGGGTCATGGGCACGCGCACGCCGCGCTCCTTCGCCACCTCGGCGGCGCGCGAGTAGCCGGCGTCGACGTGGCGCAGGACGCCGAGGGCCGGGTCGTTGGTGAGGAGTGCGGTGAGCTTGGCTGCGGCGAGCTCGGTGCCGTCGGCGAGGCCCACCTGGCCGGCGTGGATCGAGCGCCCGATGCCCACTCCGCCGCCGTGGTGGATGGACACCCAGGTCGCGCCGGAGCTGACGGCGGTCATGGCGTTCAGCAGCGGCCAGTCGGCGACGGCATCCGTCCCGTCGAGCATGCCCTCGGTCTCCCGGTAGGGGGAGGCGACGGAGCCGGAGTCGAGGTGGTCGCGGCCGATGACGATCGGCGCCTTCACCTTGCCGTCGGCGACGAGCTGGTTGAACAGGAGGCCGGCCTTGTGGCGTTCGCCGTAGCCGAGCCAGCAGATGCGTGCCGGGAGCCCCTCGAACTCGACGTACTCCCCTGCGGCGTCGAGCCAGCGGTGGAGGTGCTCGTTGTCGGGGAACAGCTCTTTCAGGGCCTGATCGGTGACGCGGATGTCCTCCGGGTCGCCGGAGAGCGCCACCCAGCGGAATGGGCCGAGCCCTTCGCAAAACAGCGGGCGGATGTACGCGGGCACGAAGCCCGGAAACTCGAACGCGCGCTCGTAGCCGTGCTTGCGGGCCTCGTCGCGGATGGAGTTGCCGTAGTCGAAGACCTCGGCGCCCTCGTCCTGGAACTCCACCATTGCAGCGACGTGTGCGGCCATCGAGGCGCGCGCCCTGGCGGTGAAGCCCTCGGGATCGCGGACGGCCTCGTCGCGCCACTCGTCAACGGAGATCCCGACGGGGAGGTAGCTCAGCGGGTCGTGGGCGGAGGTCTGGTCGGTGACGACGTCGACGTGCAGTTCGCCGGCGCGGTGGCGTCGCAGCAGCTCGGGGAAGACCTCGGCGGCGTTGCCCACGACCCCGATCGAGAGGGGGCGACGCTCGGCCTTGGCGGCGTTGGCGCGTGCGACGGCGTCGTCGACGGAGGCGGCGATCTCGTCGAGGTAGCGCTTCGCCTGGCGGCGCTCGAGACGGGCGCGGTCGCACTCGACGATGATGACGACCCCGCCGTTGAGGGTGACGGCCAGCGGCTGCGCGCCGCCCATGCCGCCGCAGCCGGCGGTGAGGGTGAGGGTGCCGGCGAGGGACCCGTCGAAGCGCTTGCGCGCGACGGCCCCGAACGTCTCGAAGGTGCCCTGGAGGATGCCCTGGGTGGCGATGTAGATCCACGAGCCAGCCGTCATCTGGCCGTACATCATGAGCCCTTCGGCCTCCAGCTTGCGGAAGTGCTCCCAGTTGGCCCAGTCGCCGACGAGGTTGGAGTTGGCGATGAGCACTCGCGGGGCCCAGCGGTTGGTGCGCACGACGCCGACGGGCTTGCCCGACTGCACGAGCAGCGTCTCGTCGTCGCCGAGCTCGCGCAGGGTGGCGACGATGGCGTCGAATGCCTCCCAGCTTCGGGCGGCGCGGCCGGTGCCGCCGTAGACGACGAGGTCCTCGGGGCGCTCGGCCACCTCGGGGTCGAGGTTGTTCATGAGCATGCGCATCGGGGCCTCGGTGGACCACGACTTCGCGGTGAGCTCGGTGCCGCGGGGCGCGCGGACGGTGCGGGACATCCTCGCCTCCTTCAATCGTCGATGGGGACAGCCCACCACTGGCGGGCAGGAGGTGCCAGCCTGTGGCGGCCCCGACGACGTCCCGCGGCCGATGCGCGTCCGAGGTTTCGGACAGGCGGGTGCGGGTTCAGGCGAGCGAGCGCTCCAGCTTGGCGGCCGCGCGGCGCAGCGCAGGCAGCGCGTCGACGTCGGTGCCTGCGGCGAACGTCACCGCGAGTGCCGCGATCGGCCAGCCCGTGCGCCCGCGAACCGCGACCGCCACCGACGCCATCCCCGGCGTGATCTCCCCATCCTCGACGGCATGCCCCCGCTCGCGGGTCTCCTTCGCCTCGGACAGCACCCGGGCCGCGCTCCAGCCGAGGCCCGCCGTCGGCTCGCGCACCTCCAGCTCGCGCACCCCGTCGTAGACCGCGCGCAGCTGCGCCGTCGGCAGCGCCGCCAGCAGCGCGCGCCCGGACGCGGTGAGGTGGGCGGGAAGGCGCACGCCCACGTCCGTCACCAGCGACGGCCGACCCGGCGCGCGCGACTCGACGACGTACAGCACGTCGCGCCCGTGCAGGACGGCCAGATGCGTCGACTCCCCCACCTCGGCGACCACCCCGTCGGTCGCCCGGCGCCCGAAGACCGCCAACGGCGCCTGCCGCTGGTACGCGGAGCTCAGCTCGTAGGCGGCCGCGCCGAGCCCAAAGGCGCGCTCGTGCTCATAGTGGATGGCGAAGCCGCCCTCGACCAGCGCCCCGAGGAGGTCGTAGGTGCTCGAACGCGGCAGCCCCAGCTCCGCCGCGATCCGGCTCGCCGCGACGGGGCGCGTCTGACCTGCCAGATACGTGAGGACGGCAAGCGTCGCATCCGCCGCCGGCACCTTGCTCACCGATCCACCTCCAACACACCGCCGGGCGGGCGCCGGCATTGGACACAGTGTGCACCAGCGGGAGCGAACCGGGGCCGACGCCTCGCCCACCCGCGGCGGGGGCCGATCAGAGCCCCTCTGCCCCCGAATCAACCTGCACGTACGGGATCTCAGCACCCTGCTGGAGCCCCGATGAGACGGTGACGTGAATGTCCGGGGTCCCCTGGCGTCCGTTCCCTGGCTGTACGGCAGGGAGACCCACCTTCGGGAGCGGCAACTCCTTGGGCTCGAGGTAGAACTCAAATCCGCCCGTCTGCGTCGGCATGCCCAGGGTGTTTCCGTTGTAGGCGATCTCGGGGTGCGTGAAAGTCAGTGTCGTCCATTGCCCGTCGGAAGTCTGCCCCGCAAAAGCCCAAGCGGGGCTGTTGTTGTCGGGCTCATCCTCCCAGGTATCGAAGTCGGTCAGAATCGTGAACATCTCAGTGTTGACCTTCACCTGGACGGTGATCGGACCAGAGGTCCAGTTCTTGTATACGTCGTTAGGTGCGACGTCGTATGCGGGCGTCGAAAAGAGCATCATCTGCATGCCCAATTGGAACCGCGCACGCCGCGTGCTCGAGTCCTGCCAGTTGAGGATGCCGTGTGGCCATGTGGATCCGTTGGTGTCGTTCTGGTTGGTGCTTGCTCCTTGGGTGTCAAAGAGCGCCGCATAGTCGCCCGGCCGGACGGACGTGGCGAAGGCGGGCACGTGGTTGACGACGAGTACGGTCGGGGCCGACCATGCGGCGGCGGCGATGAGGCGACGACGGTGGATGGGGGTCGCGGCAAGGCGCTGGCTAGGGCTGGTCACGCTCTCAGGACACTCTGGTTTTGCCACTGCACCCAATTGGCAGGATTGTGCCAAGTTGGTCGGACCTTGGAGGGCCGCAGGGTCCAGAGGAGTCTCGTCCGCGCCGACGCCTCGCCCACCCGCGGCCTGCAAGAATGACCCCCATGATCTGGCAGGGACGCACTGACGGCGACGGCGACGAGCACGCGCGGTGGCACCAGCGCATCCGCACGGAGGCCCTCGGCCCGGCGCACGTCGCGCTGCTGGGGTTCGCCTCCGACGAGGGCGTCCGCCGCAACCTCGGCCGCGTCGGGGCGGCGGCGGGCCCCGTCGAGCTGCGCCGCGCGCTCGCCCCGCTGGCCCTCCACGGCCCCCTCGCCCACGGCGCCGTCGCGCTGGTCGACCGCGGCGACGTCACCGTCGTCGGGGACGAGCTGGAGGCAGGCCAGGCGGCGATGGGCGCCCGGATCGCCGAGTCGCTCACCGCCCCCGGCAACCAGCTCACCGTCGTGCTCGGCGGCGGCCACGAGACCGCGTGGGCGTCCTACCTGGGGCTCGCGGGGGCGGGGCTGACGTCGGGTGGGCGCTTCGGCGTCCTCAACCTCGACGCCCACTTCGACCTCCGCCAGGCCGAGCGGGCCTCGTCGGGCACCTCCTTCCTGCAGATGGCCGAGGCCGAACGCGCCGAAGGCAGGGCGCTGCGCTACGCCGTCGCGGGCATCGCCGAGCCGTCCAACACCGGCATCCTGTTCGCCCGAGCCAAGGCGCTCGGCGTGGCCACGCTGCTCGACGTCGACTGCACGCTCGACGCGGTGCGGCAGTTCGTGCGCCACTTCGCCGCCGACCTCGACGTCCTCCACCTCACCATCGACCTCGACGTGCTCCCCGCCGCCCACGCACCCGGCGTCTCCGCCCCCGCAGCGCTCGGAGTGCCGCCGCAGGTCGTCGTCGCGGCGGTGCGGGAGGCCGCGAGAACGGGCAAGCTGAGGCTCCTCGACGTGGTGGAGCTGAACCCGCGCCACGACATCGACGCCCGCACCGCGCGGCTCGCGGCGAGACTCATCCACGACGCGGTCACCGTCGTCGCAGGGCAGGCCCGGTAGGGGCGACGGGCCCGCGGTCGTCGCCCGGGCCACCTTCGGCGCCCGCAGGTAGGCTGGAGCGCAACGCACGCCACCGAAGGAGCCCCCGTGACCAGCCCCGCCCTGCCGCCCGCGCTGGACCCCGTCGACGCGCTCCTGCTCGACGAGGCACCCGCCCACCTCTCCACCGTCGCCGTGTTCGACGCGCCGGCGCTCGTCGGGCCGCTGCTGGAGCGCGGCGCCGAAGTGCGCGTGTTCTGCGACGACCTCCGCGACGCCCGCCTCGTGCCTGCGGAGCTGCTGGCAGACCATCCCGACGAGCTGGGCGGCGCCGCCTGCGCGATGGCGCGACTGCCCAAGTCGCTGGGCGCCCTCGACGAGATCGCCGCCAGCGCGCTCGGGCGCGACGACGTGCTCTTCCTGGGCGGCGGGCGCGTGAAGCACATGAACCACTCCATGAACTCCGTCCTCGCGAAGTACTTCACGGCCGTCAACGCGAGTCTCGGCCGCCAGAAGTCGCGCGTGCTGCGCGCGTGGGGCCCCGCCGAGGGCGCCCACTCCGACTGGCCCAAGATCAAACGCCACGACGACCTCGGCATCACCGTCGCCGCGCACGGCGCCACCTTCGGCGGCACGAAGATCGACCCCGGCACGCGCCTGCTGCTGCAACACCTCGCCGTCGACGGCGCTGACGTCCTCGACTTCGGCTGCGGCGACGGCTCGATCGCCGTAAGCCTCGCAAAGCGCGGCCACCGGGTGACCGGCGTCGACGTGAGCTGGGCCGGCGTCGCGGCCACGCAGATCGCGGCGGCCGAGTCAGGCCTCGACGTCGATGCGCGCTGGGCCGACGGGACCTCGTCGCTGGCCGACGGCTCGTTCGACGCAATCGTCACCAACCCGCCCTTCCACCGCGGCACCGCCAAGGACTCCGACGCCACCCTCGCCCTCTTCGACGACGCCCGCCGGCTCCTGCGCCCAGGCGGCACGCTCTGGTGCGTCTACAACTCCCACCTCCCGTGGCGCAAGGAGCTCAACAACCGGCTCGGCCGGACGCGCGTCGTCGCGCAGGACCCGCACTACACGGTGGTGCGTTCGCAGCGCTGATGCGATTCACAGAGACCGCGCGGGGCGCCCACAGGATTCACACAGGTTCGGCGCATTCCATGGAGAACGTCCGAACGAACGAGGAGCAATCATGAGCGACACCCCGAATCCCTGGAGCCGCGAAGGCAGCGCCGACATGGTCGGCAATCGTCCCGCCGAGGGGTCGGGGCAATGGACGGGCCAGCCCCAGGCCGGGCCGGCGTCGAACCCGTGGTCGCAGCAGGCCGGAGGGACGCCGTCCAAGGGGCAGGGCCACGGCCAGAGCTACCCGGGCTACCCGCAGGGCTACGCGCAACAGACCTCTCAGCAGACCTCACAGCAGTACCAGGGGCAGTCCCAGGCGAGCGTCACCGCGACCGCGACGAAGTCCCGCAAGCCCCGGCGTGCGGGCCGGCTCACCGCGACGGTACTCGGCATCACGATGCTCGCGGGCGGCGTGGGGGCCGGGTCGGCTGTGCTCACGACGCAGTACCTCGACGGCCGGCGCCCGGCCGCCGTGACGCAGACGCAGGATCAGGGCACCAGCTCGGGGACGACCCAGGGCACGACGGTGAAGCAGGCCGACCCGAACAACCCCAACTGGACTGCGGTCGCGGATGTGGCGCGCAAGTCGGTGGTGGCGATCCAGGTCGCGTCCGGCCTCGGTGGCGCGCAGGGCTCGGGCGTCGTCATCGACGAGCAGGGCCACATCGTCACCAACAACCACGTCGTCAACGGCGCCCAACAACTGCGCGTCACCCTCGGCGACAGCACGTACGACGCCGAACTCGTCGGCACGGATCCTTCGACGGACCTCGCGGTGATTCGCCTTGTCAACCCGCCGGAGGATCTCCAGCCGATCGCGTGGGGCGACTCCAACGCGCTGAAGGTGGGCGACCCGGTGATGGCGATCGGCAACCCGCTCGGGCTGTCCAACACCGTCACCACCGGCATCGTCTCCGCGCTCGACCGCCCCGTCACGACGCAGGCCGTCGAGTCGCAGACCGACCAGTCGCAGCAGGACGTGTTCCCGGGCCAGCAGCAGTCGTCGTCGGACGCCGTCGTGACCGCTGCCATCCAGACCAATGCGGCCATCAACCCGGGCAACTCCGGCGGCGCGCTCGTCAACGCGTCGGGGCAGCTCGTCGGCATCACGAGCTCGATCGCGACGCTCTCCGGCAGCCAGCAGAGCTCCAGCCAGTCCGGCAGCATCGGCCTCGGGTTTGCGATCTCCGCGCATCAGGCGCAGCACGTCGCGAAGCAGCTCATCAACTCAGGCACGGCCGTCTACCCGCAGATCGGCGTCACCGCGTCGGATCCGCAGACCACTGGTCAGCTCGGCGCGCAGGTGGCGGCCGTCGTCGACGGGTCCCCCGCCGCGAAGGCCGGCCTCCAGCCCGGCGACATCGTGACCAGCATCGCGGGCCGCAGCGTGTCCTCGACCTCGCAGCTCGTCGGGCTGGTGCGCGCGCAGGAGGTGGGGCAGACCGTCGAGGTGGGCTTCGTCCGCGACGGCGAGGCGCACACCGTGCAGATGGAGCTCGTGGCGTCGGGCCGCTGAGCCGGGGCCGAGGCCCGGCCGCTCAGTCCCGGCGGACGACCTCGGCAAACCCGGTGGCGCCGGCAGATGGATCGACGAGTTGCACCTCGATCACACCTTGCTCGCCGGCGGTGGTGGCGGTGTTCTCCACCACCTTGCCGCAGCTCCAGGTGCTCGAACTGATCTCTTTGCCGTCCAGCAGGAGCCGATAGGTCATCTCCTCGGCGCCGACGCACGCCGCGCGGACGACGTAGTGTGCGTCCGCCGAGACCGTGCCGGTGGCGCTGGTGACGGCACCGTTGCTCGCCACGCTGGATGCGATAGCGTCGTCGGAGCGGGCGGGCAACGACGGGGGCTCCTCGGGACTGGCCGGGGCTTCGCTCGCTGGGCCGACAGTGGCACTCACGCTGGGGGCCGGGACTGGCGTCGGCGGCGCTGGTGGTGAAGACGCACACCCCGTCACCAGCGCGACGAGCGCCAAGGCAACGAACTCAAGACGGCGGTTGGCGATCATGCGGACGTCTCCCATCAGTACCACCCCTCCTCAGGGCTCGGGAATTTGATCCTGCCGGAGCCGAGAGTCGTCGTCGAGCAGTCTCGGTTGAGCCGACGCTTCGTGTACGAAACATCATGCCCGTGGGAAACATACTGGGCGTTGCCGTACTTGCCGGGGGTGATATTTCGCGAGTAGGTGTTCGTGGCGCTGGTGGAGTTGCTGGTGGAAAGCTGGGCGCCAATACTCACTTGCGCCTTGGCCAGCACCGCTCCCACCTCCGCGCTCGATCCCGCTGTGACGGAGGCGGAGACACTCCCCGAATAGCTGCGGCTCACCGACATGGACCCCCCTGGGCCGTTCTTGAAGACCGGGACTCCAGAAAACGGCATCCGCACGGGCTTCCCCGGGACGACATAGTCGATGGACGCCACACAGCAGGGCACTGCCACTGCGGCAGGTGCGTCACCGACCGACGTCGCGCAGGCTGCAGACGCGGGCACTGGGGCGACAACGGTCCCGGTCAGCGGAAGCGCCGCTGCCGACGGCAACATCCCTCCCTTTGCAATCGACATTCAGATTCTCCCAACTCTTCGATGAGCGAATTGGATCCTCCACCACCCTCAGCAGGTAGGGTGCGGCGCCACGGTATCGGAAACCGTGAGTTCTGCCAACAGCCAATTCGGCCGCAGCAGCCCCGAGGTGTTCCACTGCATCTGCCGGACCCCTAGGCTTTCGCCATGCACACCCGCGTCACGCTCGCGTCCCCCGCACCCATCCCCGACGTCGCCCTCTCGGCCCTCGCGCACGCGCAGGTCCGGGCATGGGAGGCGCCGTTCGGGCACGTCGTCCACGAGTTCCTGGAGTGCGACGACCCGGAGTCGCTGCGCACTCGGCTGCGGGCCGACGCCGGGCCGGGGGTGGCCGTCGGGGTGATCGACGGCGAGCTGGCGGAGGGCGACGCCGGGCTGGTGATGTGCGACGTCGACTCCACCTTCACCACCACCGAGGCCATCGACCTGCTCGCCGAGCACGCAGGCAAGGGCGCCGAGGTGGCGGCGATCACGGAGGCCGCGATGCGGGGCGAGCTGGACTTCGCGGAGTCACTGCGCCGCCGCGTCGCCACCCTCAAGGGGCTTCCCACTACGGTCTTCGACGAGGTGTACCCCCGCATGACGCTCACGCCGGGGGCGAGGGAACTCGTCGCGGCGGTGCATGAGCGGGGCGCGCGGATCGGGGTGACGTCGGGCGGGTTCACGCAGCTCGTCGGGCCGCTCGCCGATGAGGTCGGGCTCGACTTCTTCTCCGCGAACGTCCTCGGGACGACGCGACGGGAAGGGCGCGAAGTCCTGACCGGCGAGGTCGTGGGCGACATCATCGACCGCCGGCGGAAGTCGGTGGACCTGCGGACGTTCGCCGCCGACGCCGGGGTGCCGCTCAGCCGGGCGGTCGCCGTCGGGGATGGGGCCAACGACCTCACGATGCTCGCGACGGCCGCCCTCGGGATCGCGTTCTGCGCGAAGCCCGTGACCGCCGCGCAGGCCGACGTGCACGTCCCGTTCCAGCGGCTGGACGCCGTGGCCGCCTTCGCGTTCCCTGGCTGAGCCGCCGCCCGGGCCCCTGCACCCCGCCGCGCTAGGCTTCGGGGGAGCCCAGAAGGAGATTCCCATGTCCGAACTCGTCGCGCTTCGCCGTCGCCTGCACCAAATCCCCGAGGTCGGTCTGCACCTGCCGCAGACGCAGGCCGCCGTCCTCGAGGCGCTCGACGGGCTCCCGCTCGAAATCACCCTCGGCGACTCCCTCACCTCCATCACCGCCGTCCTGCGCGGCACGAAGCCCACCGACGACCCCCGCACCGTCCTGCTGCGCGCCGACATGGATGCCCTGCCCGTGCGGGAGGCCACCGGCCTCGACTGGGCCTCCACGAACGGCAACATGCACGCCTGCGGCCACGACCTCCACATGTCGATCCTCGTCGGCGCCGCCCGCGAGCTGTGCGCACGTCGCGACGAGCTGGCCGGCGACGTCGTGTTCATGTTCCAGCCGGGCGAGGAGTCCGTCGACGGCGCCAGCCACATGCTCGCCGAGGGGGTCCTCGACGCGGCCGGCCGTCGCCCCGACGCCGCCTACGCGCTGCACGTCTGGGCCGGCATGGAGCCCTACGGCACGTTCACCACCAAGCCGGGCACGACGATGGCCTCGCACGACGTCATGCGCATCCGCTTCGTCGGCCAGGGCGGCCACGGATCGGCCCCCCACAAGGCCAACGACCCCGTCCCCGCCCTCGCGGAGATGGTGCTCGGCACGCACACGATGGTGACGCGCCAGTTCGACGCGTTCGAGCCGGTCGTCATCACCATCGGCAAGCTGTCGGCCGGCGAGGCGTGCAACGTCATCCCCGAGTCGGCCGAGCTCGAGGCCTCGATCCGCACGTTCTCCCCCGAGGCGCGCGACAAGGTCGTCGAGCGGCTCACCCGCTACGCCGAGGGCATCGCCGCCGCCCACGGGCTCGCCGCCGAGATCGACAACCCGCAGTCCTACCCGCCCACCATCAACGACGAGGCCGAGACGGAGTACGTCGCCCAGACGATCACCCGCGAGCTTGGCGCCGAGCGCCACCTGAGGTGGACCAACTCCCTCACCAGCTCCGAGGACTTCTCCCGCGTGCTGCTCGAAGTCCCCGGCTGCTTCTTCGGCCTGTCCGCCTGCCCGCCAGACCTCGACCCCGCAACCGCCCCCTTCAACCACTCCGCCTACGCCCGCTTCGACGACGGCGTGCTCGACGACGGGGTGCGCATCTTCGTGGCCCTGGCGACGGGCAAGCTTGCATGACGCAGCCCCCCTCCCCCGCCCAGCCCCCGACGACGCCCCGCGAGATCGCGACGCTGCCGCCGCTCGAGGAGCTGCGCGACGACGTCCCGCTCAGCCCGCGCACCGGCGAGCCCCGCAGGCCGGCGACGGTCCTCGTCGCCGCCGTCGTCGGGTACGTCGCGGTCGCGGTGGTGGCGCTGACGTACGGCTGGCACTGGTATCGGGCCGCGTACTCGCAGACCTACCCCATCTCCGCACACCTCACCCAGTGGGTGCAGCCGGAGCCGGGGCGGTGGCTGTCGCTGACGTTGGAGTTCGTCTACACGGCACTGACCGGCCTCACGGCGGCGTCGGCGGGAGTCGTCGGCTACCACGCCTGGCAGGGGCAGCGCTGGACCCGCTGGGGTGGCGGCGTCGCGCTGGCGCTCGCCGCCCTGAGTGCGACGCTGGTGAACCTGTACGGTCTCATCTCGGTCGCGTTCGCCGCGATCCTCTGGCTGCTCCTCCTCCTTCCCCCCACGACAAGGTATTTCGCACTGTGGCAGCGGGTGCGGGAGCAGGCCCCGACGCCGTACCGTCGGCCCGACCACATCGTCTACGGACGCCTGCCCAAGTACCGCTGACCGGCCGGCCCGGCTGAGCCCAAGGAGAGTGACCGCACGCATGAACTGGCAACGCCTGCTCAAGCAGCTCGTGCTCGACGGCATCCGCGAGATGACGCGGCAGAGCCGCAAGACGAAGCGACGACAACCCGCGCCCCAGCGCCCCCGGCAGCCGGCCCCGGCCCCGCAAGACCTCGACGAGCCCCGCAGCTCCCAGCCCGGCGGGCAGCGGCCGGTCCCGTCGTCGCAGAGCAGCGCCTACCCCGGCGACTACACCGGCCCCGTGCGCGCCGTCTACGACCCGCACCCCGACGGTCGCCCCGACCCGGGCGAGATCGTGTGGACGTGGGTGCCCTACGAGGAGGACCACCTGCAAGGAAAGGATCGGCCGGTGCTGCTCGTCGGGCGCGACGGCGACTGGCTCCTGGGGCTGCAGGTGACCAGCCAGGACCACGACCGCGACGCCGTCCAGGAGGCGCGCGCCGGCCGCTACTGGGTGGACATCGGCGAGGGCGACTGGGATCGCAAGCGTCGCCCGTCCGAGGTGCGCGTCAACCGTTTCATCCGCATCGACCCCGACTCCGTGAGGCGCATCGGCGCCATCCTCGACGAGGACCGCTTCCAGCGGGTCGTCGAGGGGATTCGTCGCTACGCCTGACGGCATCCCGGGGCTCGCCGGCGATTCTGCTGTCGGTGAACCGGACCCCGCTCGGGTGAGATCGGCTTCGGGGTCGCGGCGGACGGCTGCTTGAATGGTGACGTCAGGAGGCCAGTTGATCACCGTCACCGAACTCGTCAAGGAGTACCACACCCGGTCGCGCGACGTGCGCGCCCTGGATGGGGTGTCGCTGACCGTCCCCGACGGCTCGATCCACGGCATCATCGGACACTCCGGTGCAGGAAAGTCGACGCTCGTGCGCTGCCTGGCAATGCTGGAGCCGCCCACGTCGGGCAGCATCCAGATCGACGGTAAGGAGCTCACCACCGCCACAGCGCGGGATCTGCGTCGGGCACGCCGCCGGATCGGGCTCGTGTTCCAGCAAGCCAACCTGTTCGACTCGCGCACCGTCGTCCACAACGTCGCCTACCCGCAGGAGATCGCCGGCGTCCCCAAGGCGCAGCGCGTCGCCCGCGCCCGGGAGCTGCTGCGCCTCGTCGGCCTCGAGGATGCCGCCGACGTGTACCCCGCCCAACTCTCCGGCGGCATGCGCCAACGCGTCGGCATCGCCCGGGCGCTCGCCACGAACCCCGACGTGCTCCTCTGCGACGAGCCCACCTCGGCGCTCGACCCGCGCACCACCGACGAGATCCTCGAGCTCATCACGAGCCTGCGGCGCCCCGACCTGGCCGTGATCGTCATCACACACGAGATGCATGTCGTGAAGAAGATCTGCGACTCCGTCTCCCTGCTGGAGCACGGGCGCATCGTCGAATCCGGGCCGCTCACCGACGTCGTCGCCACCCTCGACGGCCGCCTGAGCCAAATGCTGCTCGGCATCCCGCCGCACGGCGACGTGCCGGGGACGCTCGTCGACGTGCTGTGCCGGGGATCGCAGGCAGCCGAGCCGATCGTCGCGCACACCTCCAAGCTCGTCGGCGCCGAGCTCGCCATCATCGCGGGCAGCGTCGAGCACCTTGCGGGGACGACGTTCTCGCACCTGCGGGTGGCCGTACCGAGCGGCGCGGACGCGCGGGTGGTCGTCGAGGAGTTCCGACGCCAGGGCGCCGACGCGCGCCTGACCGCAGAGCTCGAGGAGGTGGGGCAGTGATGGATTTCTCGATCATCACGCCGCAAATCTGGGCGAAGATCTGGGAGGGGCTCGGTGAGACGCTGCAGATGGTGGGCATCTCCGGCCTGTTCACGGTGCTGCTCGGACTGCCGCTGGGTGTGCTGCTGTTCAGCCTCGGCGGGGCCGGCAAGGTGGGGCGGGCCACCGGCGCGACGGTCGGTTTCGCCGTCAACATCGTGCGCTCCTTCCCGTACGCGATACTCATGGTCTCGCTCATCGAGGTGACGAAGCTGATCGTCGGCACGTCCATCGGGCCGGTCGCGGCGAGCGTGTCGCTCACCGTCGCGGCCGTGCCGTTCTTCGCGCGGCTCGTGGAGTCGGCGCTGCGCGACGTCCCCTCCGGCAAGACCGACGCCGCGCTCGCGATGGGCTCGTCACACATCCAGATCATCTGGAAGGTGTGGCTCGCCGAAGCGCTCCCATCGCTCGTGGCGGCCATCACGACGACCATCGTCACCATCGTCGGATACTCCGCGATGGCCGGGCTCATCGGCGGCGGCGGGCTCGGCCGTCTCGCCTACAACTACGGCTACCAGCGGTTCATCGGCGAGGTCATGGTCATCACGATCATCATCTTGATCCTGCTCGTGCAGATCATCCAACTCGTGGGCGAAGGGATCGCCAAGATGGTGGATCACCGCTAGTCAACGCCCGCACCCACCCCAGAACTCCCCACATTCCGTGGGGCGCCGGATGTCCGGCAACTGAAGAATCGGCCAACTTGTTGTTGGCCCCGAGCACAAGGAACACTCCTATGCGAAAGCTTCTCACCGTAGTCGCTGCCTCGTTGGCCGCCACCCTGTCCCTCACCGCCTGCGGCGGCAGCACCGCCGACCCGACGGCTTCCGCGCCCAGCTCCGAGGCGTCGTCCGGTGCCGCAGAGGCCACGGAGGTCGTCGTCGGTGCGAGCCCGGTGCCGCACGCGAAGATCCTCGAGTACGTGCGCGACAACCTGGCCGCCGATGCAGGCATCTCCATCACCATCAAGGAGTTCGACGACTACGTGCTGCCCAACCAGGCACTCAACGACGGCGAACTCGACGCAAACTACTTCCAGCACCTCCCCTACCTCGAGGCGGAGATCGCGGAGAAGGGCTACGAGTTCGAGCACGGCGAAGGCGTGCACATCGAGCCGTTGCGCCTGTTCTCCTCGCAGGTGACGACGCCTTCGGAGATCGCCGACGGCGCCACCATCGCGATCACCAACGACGTGTCCAACCAGGCCCGCGGCCTGCTGCTGCTCCAGTCCGCAGGCCTCCTGAACGGCATCACTCTGGAGTCGTCGGTGCTCACGCTGACCCCCGAGCAGAACCCGAAGGGGCTGAAGTTCGAGGAGACGCAGCCGGAGGTCGTGGTCCAGCTCATCGAGGACCCGAAGGTGGCCGCCGCCATCGTCAACGCCAACTTCGTGCTCTCCGCCGGGCTCGACGCCTCCAAGGCGATCCTGTCCGAGGAGGTCAAGGACAACCCGTACGCCAACGTGCTCGTCTGGCGCAAGGACAACACGAACGAGGGTGTGCAGAAGCTCGACGAGCTGCTGCACTCGCAGGAAGTGGCCGACTTCATCCAGAAGACCTGGCCGTCGGGTGACGTCATCCCCGGCTGATCCGAGCGCGCATCTCCTTTCGTGGAGGGGCCGTTCCGCGCTGGCGGGACGGCCCCTGTCGTTTTCGCGGAGGCGTCGCCCTCGCCCGCGAGGACGGTCTCGCGCTCGAAGTTGTCCACAGCCGCCGCGCGAGGACCGCGAGTGACCCCACCGGAGGCTAGGAAAGGGGCATGCGACGTGAGCGAGGACTCAGTGGTTCGGTGCAGGTGAGCCTGCTGCTGCCGTTCGTGGTGCTGGTATTTCTCCTCGGGCTGCAGTGGGCGATGGTCACGTGGGCGCAGACGATCGTTCGCGCCGCCGCGCAGGACGGGGCACGGGCGGCCTCGGCCGCCGGAGGGACGGTCGCTGCCGGGAAGGCGGCCGCCGTCGCCGCGGCCGACAACGGTGCAGTGACCGAGGTGCAGGTGCACGTGGTCCGCCGCGCGGAAAGCAGCACGGCCAGGGTGACGGCCAAGGCGCTCGCGGTGGTGCCCCTGTTTCCGACGCTCGTGACCGCTGAGGCGCACGTGCCCATCGAGCGCCTGACTAGGGGATGAAACGCCCCGCGTGACTGATTGCGATCCAGCGCCACCCCAACACCCAAAAACCGGCCCCCAGAGGAATCTGCACAGCAACCAGTCACGCCAACCCCGCAAGACCCCGATACCAGCAGGGGGCCGACGCGCGCTGCGCGCCGGCCCCCCCGCCACCAGCCAGCCTCACCCATCCAGCCCACCTACCGGGCGACTACCCAACAAAGGAGACGAAACGCCCCGCGTGACTGATTGCGATCCAGCACCACCCCAACCCCCAAAAACCGGGCCCCAGAGGAATCTGCACAGCAACCAGTCACGCCAACCCCGCAAGACCCCGATAGCAGAGGGGGCCGACGCGCGCTGCGCGTCGGCCCCCTCTGCGACTCGGGTCAAGGACGACTGCGGTGATGGAGGATGAACCCGGCGAGGCAGACCACCGATGCTGCGAGTGCGGCGGCGAGGACGGTCCAGATGCCCCAACCGAGCGACGCCTCCACCCCCGAAGCGCGAAGTTCGTCGAAGCCGGTCAGCGCCACGGCGACGATTACCGCGCTGACGACCGACAGGCCATCGGCAACGAGCAGGTACACGCCCTTGGCCCGGGCACCAGGGACCAATGCGTGGACCAGCAGGAACACGAGCGCGGCCGCGGCGAGGGCCACGGTGATCCTCCCGTCTCCGGCGAGCCCACTGCGAGCGACGACCCCATCATTGGTGTAGAACGTCACCCACGTGCCCAGCGAGCCCGCGATCATCGCAAGCGCGAACGCCGCGCCGAGGACGGCCCAGGGCCGAGAGAGATCCTTGCCCGCCGAGTATGCGGCACCAAGTGGGGGCAGCGCCCCGGGCGCCTGCTGCCCCCACTGTGGCTGGGAAGGCTGCCGCCAGCCGCCGGGCGGCGGCCCGCCGAAGCCCGGCTGCTGGGGTTGCTGCCAACCGCCATACTGCGGCGGCTGGTGCGAGGCCTGCGGCCACGCGCCAGTCTGCTGCAGTTGCGGGGCCGGGGTCCAGGCACCCGTCGGCTGCTGCGCCGCGGCCGGGGTCCAACCGCCACTCGGCTGAGCGGGGGCCTGCGACCCCGCGCCGGTCGGCTGCCCCCACCCCTGCTGAGGCGGCGTCGACGATCCGTGCCACTGCGGCGACGGCTGGTGCTGCCATTGCGAGCTCCACGGGTTCTGGCCCGACTGCCACTGCGGTGGCTGCGCGTTGTCGGAAGTCATGATCTGCCCCTCGTCTGGTGCCTGTCCGGAAAGATGTCGCCGTCGCGGGGATCGTAGCAAGCACGCCGCCCTCCGGGATCCCCCTGGGCCACGCTCTCAGCAGTGGTGGCCCGCGGCCGCCGAGCGCGGAGCTCGCCCGCGGCGAGCCCTGTGGAACGGGGCCGCTGCGCGTCGTCAGCCCCGCGCGAAGCTCACCGGCGTCCCCGCGGTGGGAGCCCGACCGCACCTGCCGGCATCACTCGGGCGCCGGCAGTGGACAACTCGGCCCCCACTGAGCACTTTGCCTCGTGGGGGCCGAGTATTCGCGTCGAGCGGGCGACGGGAGTCGAACCCGCCTCTGAAGCTTGGGAAGCTTCCGTTCTACCGATGAACTACGCCCGCAGTGACTGGCGTCGATGAGAGAGTCTAGCAGCACTTGGCACCGGTGCCCACGCGCGCCGCCAAGGCGTCGGCGGAGTGGGTAGGATCATCCCGTGACAGCAGGGATGCAGCGAAGTGCCGACGCACTGACGCGCCTTGCGCTGTCCCATGACGCATCCCGGTTCCTCGACATCCCCGAGGAAGTCGCCGTCGCGTCGTCCATCGACGATGTCCGCGCGCTCTTCGCGGAGGCGACGGAACACCGTCGGCACCTCACGCTGCGCGGCGGCGGCACCAGTCTGAGCGGCCAATCCATCACCGACGGGATCCTCGTCGACGTGCGGCGCCACTTCCGCCGCATCGAGGTCCTCGACGACGGCCTGCGGGTGCGCGCGGGGGCGGGGGCCACCGTCGCGGCCGTCAACGCCCAGCTGCGCAAGTTCGGCCGCCGCCTCGGCCCCGATCCGGCCAGCGCGCAAGCCGCGACGATCGGCGGCATCGTCGCCAACAACGCCTCGGGCCGCCTGAGCGGCCTGCACCAGGACGCCTTCTCGACGGTCGACTCGCTCGTGGTCGTCCTCCCCAGCGGGCGAGTCATCGACACCGCCGACCCGCAGATCGACGTGATGCTCACCTGGGAGGACCCGCACCTCGCCGGCGGCCTGTCGATCCTGCGCCGCCGCCTCCGCGCCGACCAAGGTTCGCTCGACGAGATCCGTCGCCTCTGGTCCATGCGCAACGCCATGGGCTACCAACTGCGTGCCCTCACCGAGTACGCGAAGCCGTCGGCCATCATCCGCCAGCTCATGGTGGGCAGCGAGGGCACGCTCGGCTTCATCGCCGAGGCGACGCTGCGCACCGTGCCCCTCAACGAGGCCTACAGCACGCACGTGGCGTGGTTCGACACCCTCGAGGATGCGCTGGACGCGGCATCAGGGCTTGCCGGGCTCGGATTCGACGCGATTGAGCTGTTCGACGTCGACGCGTTGCGCGTCGTGCGCACCATCCCCAGCGCCCCGCTCGCGCTGCGCGAACTCGAGCTCACCACGCAGGCCGCGCTGTTGCTCGAACTGCACGCCCCCGACGACGAAACCCTCGTCGAGCGCGAGGCCGAGGTGGCCGTCGCGCTGGACGAGCTGCCGCACGTACACAAGGTGCGGCCCGAATCGCGCAACGCCCCCCTGTGGCGGGTCCACCACGGCATCCACACCGCCATGGCCAAGGCCCGCAAGCCGGGCACGTCCCTGCTGATGGAGGACTTCTCGGTCCCCGTGCCCAACATCGCGGAGACGGTCCGCGGCCTCAACCGGCTCTTCGACCGCTTTGGCTTCGAACGCGCCGCCATCACCGGCCACTTCACCGACGGCACCCTCTACTTCCTGCTCACCGACGATTTCTCCGACCCGGCGCGGTTGCGCCAGTTCAAGCGGTTCGTGCAGGGCTTCGTGAAGCTGATCCTCGCGCAGCGCGGGGTGCTGCGCGCCCAATACGGCACCGGGCGCGTCATGGCGTCGTTCCTCGAGCAGCAAGTGGGGGTCGAGCTGTACGAGGTGATGCGCGAGGTCAAGCACCTGTTCGATCCGCTGCGCATCCTCTCCCCGGGCGTGATGTTCAATGAGAGTCCCGACGCGCACGTCACCAACATCAAGCTCATGCCGACGATCTCCGACTCGGTGGACCGCTGCATCGAGTGCGGGCTGTGCGAGCCGACGTGCCCGTCGTCGGCGCTGACGCTCACGCCGCGGCAGCGGGTCGTGTTGCAGCGCGAGATCGCGGCCCGGCAGGCGGACCCGGCGATCATCGAAGCACTCAGCGACAACTACCAGTACGCCGCGATCGACACGTGCGCCACCTCGAGCATGTGCCAGCTCACGTGCCCGCTCGGCATCGACGTCGGGGAGCTCGTCCGCCGGCAGCGCCGCGCCGCGGTCACCGAGGTGGAGGAACGCAACTGGGACCGCGCCGCCCGCAACTGGGACAAGACGACGCGGCTGGCGTCGACGGCGATGTCCACGGCGAAGAAGCTGGCGCCGGTGGCGAAGTCGCTCATCAAGTTCGGGCGCCGCCGCTACGGCGCCGAGCAGGTGTGGGGCTACTCCGACGACCTCCCGCCGGGCTCCGGGCTGCGCCGCCGCCCCAAACAGGAACGCCTCGCGAAGGACGCGCTCGCGCTCTACTTCCCCGGCTGCCAGCAGACTCTGCTCGCCGCCCACGGCCAGGGCGTCTACTCCGCCTTCAACGAGCTCTGCACGCGCGCGGGGGTGGCGGTGTCGCTCCTGAACGCCTCGGACCTGTGTTGCGGGCTGCCCTGGTCCACCCGCGGCCTCACCCTCGGCTACGAGACGATGTCCGGTCACGTGCACCGGGCGCTCGCAACCCACGCGGGGGCGACGGTCGTCGTCGACTCCTCCGCCTGCACGAACGCGCTCGACCACCTCCTCGCCCGCTACCCCGATTCGCGGCCGGAGACCGTCGACGTGGTGGACTTCGTCGCGACGACGATCCTTCCGCAACTCGCGGTGCGGCAGCGCCTGGGCTCCGTGCTGCTGTACCCGACGTGCGCCAACGCCCACTCCGGCAACGGGGACGCGCTGCTGGCGATCGCGCAGGCGGTCGCCGACGAGGTGGTCGTGCCTGCCGCGTGGCGCTGCTGCGGCGGGTTCGGCGACCGGGGTCTGCTGCATCCGGAGCTGCCGAAGGCGGCCACCCGGCTCGCGGTCGAGGAGATCCGCTCGCGCACCTTCGATGCGTACGCCTCCACGTCGCGCACCTGCGAGGTGGCGATGCAGCGCGTCAGCGAGCGTCCGTTCGTGCACGTGCTGGAGCTGCTGGCCGAGGCGACGCGGTAGGCCGTCGGACCGGCTTGGTAGGCTCTTCGCCATGCCCTCGGACCAGCTCTTCCTCCCCCCGGCCCAGCAGTGGCAGCGGCTTTCCCCGAAGTATCTGTGGGTGAAGCTGATCGGTACGGTGATCGGCTGGCTGATCTTCTTCGCGGCGGTGTTGTCCCCCGCGCGGCTGCTGACCACAGACTCCCCCTTCGAGTGGGTGTTCTGGCTGCTGGTCGCGCTGGCCGTCGTCGTGTTCGCGTGGCGCGTCGCCCGGGTCCCGAGGTGGGTGCGCAGGTTTGGGTACGCCGAGCGCGACGACGACGTGTTCGTCACCAGCGGCCTCTTCCGCCGGCAGCTCACCTGCGTCCCCTACGGGCGCATGCAGCTCGTCGAGGTGGCCGCCGGCCCCATCGAGCGCCTGTTTGGCCTTGCCAGCGTCAATATGGTGACTGCCTCATCCACGGGGGCGATCAGCATCCCGGGCCTCGATCGCGCGCAGGCCGAGGCAGTCCGGGACCGCTTCATCAACCGTGGCGAGCATCTGCGGGCCGGCATTTGATGGGCGAGCCGTCCGCACCCAGCCCCGCCACCGGCCCGGCGCCCGTCCGCAACGTCGAGCGCCCGTCGCCGCTGACCGGCGTCGCCAACGCCTGGCTCGCCATCGTGGCGGTCATCGTGTTCGGCGGTCGCGAGCTCCTCGAGAACGCGCGCGGCTTCGCCGACCCCTCCGACTGGAAGTGGCCCGCCCTGTTCGCGCTGGGCGCCATCCTGCTCATCGCGCTCGGGGGGCTCATCGTCGGGCTCATCCAGTGGCGCACCACGACATTCATCGTCGACGACGAGTTCCGCATCGAACGGCGGTTCATCCACACGAGCATCGCGCGCATCGACTTCACCAAGGTCCAGTCGGTGGACATCACGCGCCCCCTCGCCGCACGCCTGCTGGGCCTGGCGGAGGTGACGATCGACGTCGGCGGTGAGGGCGGCCAGCGGCTGCGGTTCCTCACCCTCGAGCGGGCCGAGGCGCTGCGCGACGTGCTGCTGGCGCGCATGGCCGGGGCGCTGCCGCCGCATCAGGTCCCCGACGACGCCCACCCCGACGACGCCCCTCGCCCGTTCGAGGCCCCGGCGGAGGTGGTCTACCGGGCGAACCCGTCGAACATCGTGCTCGGCGCCGTGTTGTCGTTCGGGGTTGGCGGTGTGCTGCTGGTCGCGGTGCTGCTGGTGTTGTTCCTCGGCCCCTTCGGCGTCGTCGCGGGCGCGGCGTGGCTGTGGCTGAGCGTGCTGGCGGCTCTGTGGCAGGTCCCGAAGCAGCTCCTCACCAACTGGGGGTTCGTCATCGAGCGCACCCCGAATGGGCTGCGCATCCAGCGCGGGGCGCTCACGCGCGTGCAGACCACGTTGCGGCCCGAGCGCGTCCAGACGATCGCGCTGCGCCAGTCGCTGTTCCTGCGCTGGGCGGGGCTGGTGACGGTGCAGATCTCCATCCTGGGCAACAAGCTCGGCGACGAGCAGGGCACCGGCATCAACGTGCTCATGCCGTTCGGGCGCTTCGACGAGGCGCGTCACGTCATCTCGCTGATCTGGCCCGGGGTGGACCCGACGGCGTTCGCCTGGCGGTTGCAGGACCCACGCGGACGCCGGCTCACCTGGGCGGCGCAGCGCTGGTGGGCCCTCGAGCCCCAGACGGTGGCGACGCGTCGCGCGATGCTCTCCGACGAGGTGCTGATCGTGCCGTTCGCCCGCATCCAGGGGCTTGGCGTCTCCCAGGGGCCGCTCCAGCGGCTCGCCGGCGTGGCCACCTGCGACGTCCACAACATCGACGCGGCCCCCGATCTCGCCGTCTCGCACCTCTCCCCGGAGGATGCCCGCGGCCTGTTCGAGGAGCTGCGTCGGCGCTCGACGGCGGCCCGCGGCGCGTTGCCGGCCACCCCGTCGAATGGACCGTCGATCACCCAGTAGGGTTGCCCTCATGAGCATCTACTTGGGCATCGACGTCGGCGGCTCGGGCATCAAGGGCGCCCCCGTCGACCTCGAGACGGGCCAGTTCGCCGCCGACCGTCTGCGCATCCCCACCCCGTCGAAGTCGACGCCCAAGGCGGTCGCGGAGGTGGTCGGCCAGATCATCGAGCACTTCGGCGACACGATCGGCGACGCCCCCGTCGGCCTCACCATTCCGGCGCCGGTGGTGCACGGGCGGGTGCCCTTCATCGCCAACCTCGACAAGAAGTGGACGGGCCTCGACGCCGACGCATTCTTCACCGAGACGCTCGGCCGCCCGATCACCCTCGTCAACGACGCGGACGCCGCCGGCCTCGCGGAGGTGCGCTTCGGCGCTGCGGGCGGGCACCCGGGGCTGGTGATCGTGACGACCCTCGGCACCGGCATCGGCTCGGCGATCATCCACCGCGGGGTGCTGCTGCCCAACACGGAGCTCGGCCATCTGGAGCTGGACGGCTACGACGCGGAGAAGCGAGCGGCGTCGTCGATCAAGGACAAGGAGGGCCTGTCCTACGCGAAGTGGGCGAAGCGTCTCCAGCGCTACTACTCGCACCTCGAGATGCTGTTCTCGCCGGATCTGTTCGTCATCGGCGGCGGCGTCTCGAAGGACTGGGACCAGTTCGGTCCACTGCTGGAGCTCAGGACCCCCGCCGTGCCGGCGAAGCTGCGCAACCAGGCGGGCATCATCGGCGCCGCCATGGCCGCGGCCGACGCACAGGTGCACCCCGAGGACCACTGAGACCCCCACCCGACGACGTCCCGCGGCCCCCTGCTTCCCGGCTGGGGGCCGTCGGCGTGTTCCGGGCCGTCGGCGCCTACCAGGCCGAAGGGGCCCCGTCGCGGCGAAACCTCTGCTTGGGTGTGAGGAAGTGGTTGGAGGACCAACCACTTCCTCACACTGAACTCACCGCACCGCCACGGTGCCCGACCAGCGCACGCCCCACACCGCCACGGCGCCCGGCCAGCGCGCGCCGGGGCGGCTCGGCTCACATCCGCTCGGGTGCGTCGATGCCGAGGAGGTCCAGCCCGGCTGCGAGCACGTCCTTCGTCGCGGCGCACAGCGCCAGCCGCGACGCCCGCACGTCGCCGTCGCTCTTCAACACCGGGCACTGCTCGTAGAACGACGAGAACTGCCCGGCGAGCTCGTACAGGTAGGTGCACAGCTTGTGTGGCGTGAGGTCGCGCGCCACCTCGTCGACGACCTCCCCGAAGCGCGTCAGCAGGAGCGCGAGCTGCTGCTCGGCCGGCTCGGCCAGCACCGTCACCCGCTCCCAGGCGACGCCCTCCGCCTCCGCCTTGCGCAGGATCTGGCAGATGCGGGCGTGGGCGTACTGCAGGTACGGGCCGGTGTCGCCCGTCGTCGCCACCATGCGGGAGGCGTTGAACACGTAGTCCTTCTGCAAGCCGTTGCTGAGGTCGGCGTACTTGATGGCCGCCAGCGCAATGTTGGGCGCCGCCTCCTCCTCCGCAGCGTCCAGCAGCGACGACAAGGTCGCCGCGGACCCGTCGCGCGTCTTGAAGGGCCGACCGTCGTCGCCCAGCACCATCCCGTACCCGACGTGCTCGGCCACCACGTCGTCGGGCAGGTAGCCCGCCTTGCGGGCCGCGGCGAACACCTGCTTGAAGTGGCCGGCCTGGCGCGCGTCGGTGACGTAGATGATGCGGTCGGCGTGGATCTCGCGCACCCGACGACGGATCGCGGCCAGGTCGGTGGTGGCGTAGCCGAACCCGCCGTCCGACTTGCGCACGATCAGCGGCGCGTCGAACCCGTCGACGAACACGCACAGCGCCCCCTGGTCGACGACGGCCGCACCGGAGGCCTCCAGCTCGGCGACGAGCACGGGCAGGTCGTCGTTGTAGGTCGATTCGCCGGCGAGGTCGTCGTCGGTGAGGACCACGCCGAGGCGCCGGTACGCCTCGTTGAAGGCGGGCTTGGAGATGTCGACGAGCTGCCGCCAGATGGCCAGCGACTCCTCGTCGCCGCCCTGGAACATCGCGACGCGCGCCCGCGCCTTCGTCGCGAATGCCTCGTCGTCCTTGAAGTGGGCCGCGGCCCGCTTGTAGAGCGCGTCGGCCTCGGCGAGGGTGAGCTGGCCAGCGTCGATGCCCTCGAAGAGCACCTGCTCGATGAGCATGCCGAACTGGGTGCCCCAGTCGCCGATGTGGTTCTGCGGGATCACGGTGTGGCCGAGCGCGGACAGCACTCGGTTGAAGCAGTCGCCGATGATGGTGGTGCGCAGGTGGCCGACGTGCATCTGCTTGGCGACGTTGGGCGCGGAGTAGTCGATGACGATGCGTTGCGGCTCGTCGACGACCGCGATGCCGTGGTGGGGGTCGGCGAGCACCTCGCTGGCGGCCGCGGCCAGCACCTCGGGCTTCAGCCGGAAGTTGATGAATCCGGGGCCCGCCACTTCGAGCGGTTCGCACAGGTCGGCGACGTCGAGCTCGGCGACGATGCGCTGCGCCACCTCGCGGGGAGGCTTGCCCTCCTGCTTCGCCAGTCGTAGCGCCACGTTGGACTGGAAGTGGCCGAACTCGGGCTTGGTGGCGGGCCGCATCTCCGGATCCACCCCGGTGAGGGCGCGGAGTCGGGCGTCGAGCGAAACTGCGAGGGACTGCATGGCACGCATTCTTCCACTTGGGCGCACGCGCGCCCAAGCTGCCGCCGCTGCTGCGGATAGCTACAGTCGGTGTCATGCGAATCTCTGTGATCGGCTGCGGCTACCTCGGTGCCGTGCACGCGGCCTGCATGGCCGAACTGGGACACGACGTCGTCGGCCTCGACGTGGACTCCGCGAAGATCGAGAAGCTGGCTCGCGGCGTCGCGCCGTTCCATGAGGAGGGGCTGCCCGAGCTGCTGGAGCGCCACGTCTGCAAGGGGCTTCGCTTCACGACGGACCCGGCCGAGATCGCCGACGCGCAGATCCACTTCATCGGCGTCGGCACCCCGCAACGGCAGGGGCACATCGCCGCCGACATGTCCTACGTCGACGCCGCCATCGCCACCATCATCGAGCACGCGCGCACCGACGACGGCCCGGTGCTGGTGGCGGGGAAGTCGACGGTGCCCGTCGGCACTGCGCAGCGCCTGTCGGAGCGCCTCGCCGGCTCCGGCAAGCAACTCCTGCTCGCGTGGAACCCGGAGTTCCTGCGCGAGGGGCACGCCGTCGCCGACACCCTCACCCCCGACCGCATCGTCTACGGCCTCCCCGACGACCACGACGTGGGCCACGTCGCGAAGGCGCTGCTCGACGAGTGCTACGCGAAGCCGCTGGCCGCCGGGACGCCGCTGATCGTCGCCAACTACCCCACCGCCGAGCTGGTGAAGGTGGCCGCCAACTCGTTCCTGGCCACCAAGATCTCCTTCATCAACGCCATGGCGGAGCTGTGCGACGCCACCGGCGGCGACGTGACCCGCCTCGCGGAGGCCATCGGCCACGACGACCGCATCGGCTCGAAGTTCCTGCAAGCCGGCATCGGCTTCGGCGGCGGCTGCCTGCCGAAGGACATCCGGGCGTTCATGGCGCGCGCCGGCGAGCTCGGCGTCGATCAGGCGCTCACGTTCCTGCGGGAGGTCGACGCCATCAACCTGCGCCGCCGCGACGCCGCCGTCGAGCTGGCCGAGCAGGCGGTGCAGGGGCGGCTCGTCGGGAAGAAGGTTGCCGTGCTCGGCATCACGTTCAAGCCCGACACCGACGACCTGCGCGATTCCCCCGCGCTCGACATCGCCACCAGGCTGTGGGCGCGCGGCGCCGAGCTGTCCATCGTCGACCCTGCGGCCGGCCCGGAGCTGCGCCGCCGCAGACCCGACCTGAGTGTGCCGGACACCGTCGACGAGGCCGCCCGCGGCGCCGACGTGGTGATGCTGTTGACGCCGTGGCGGGAGTTCCTGGAGCTCGACCCGGCCGCGCTCATCACGAAGGTCAACACCCCCAACATCATCGACGGCCGCAACGTGCTGGACCCGCAGCGCTGGGCCGAGGCGGGCTGGAACTACGTCGGCATGGGGCGCCGCGTCTCCACCTGGTGAGCCGGCTCGCCACGCTCGACCCGCACCGGGCCCGGCACGGGGAAGGTCTGCATGGACACCGTCACCAGTCCCCCGTCGAGGTAGAGCTCGATGAGGCCGGCGTCGACGATGAGGTCCACTTCGACGGGCCGGTTCGGCAGCGGAATGGGCGGCGTCGCGTGGAATCCCTCGTGCACGCCCGACGGGTCCGCCTCCCCACGGTCCACGACGAGTGACCCGTCGGCCTCGCGCCGGATGACGACGCGGCTGGCGCGGTCGTCGTCGCCGGTCCACACGACGATCTCCTCGTCCACCCCGAGCGTCGCCGTCGCGCGCGTGACCGCACCCGGCAGCTCGTCCGCGACCGGCACCGCGCGCAACCGCAGCCCGTCGTCGGTGTGCACCAGTGAGACGGTGCGTGCGAGAGTCATCGCCGAGCGCCAGGGCCACGTCGGGGCCTCGAGCGCGTAGGCCCAGTTGCTGAACCAGCCGAGGATCGTCGCCCGGGGGGTGCCGGAGAACGAGACGGCCGCGTAGCAGTCGGGGCCGAAGTCGAGCACGTGCGGCTCGGGAGGGTCGGCGACGAAGGTGTGGCCGTCGAAGTCGCCGACGAAGTACACCATGCCCGAGCCGCCGGCGAAGCCGCCCGGGTTGATGCTGAGCAGCAGCACCCAGCGGGTGCCGCCGCCCTCGACGGGCACCTCGACGAGGTCCGGGCACTCCCACAGCACGTCAGGCTGCCCTGCCGGGCCGAACGCGGATTCGAAGCGCCAGTCGATGAGGTTGGCGGAGCTGTGGATGACCACCTGCCGGTCGGCTGCCTCGACGGCCACCATCACCCACCGCCCACTGGGCTCGTGCCGGAACACCTTCGGATCTCGGAAGTCCTTCGAGCCGCGATCCAGCACGGGGTTGCCGTCGTGGCGCCGCCAGGTGGCCCCGTCGTCGTCGCTCACCGCGATCGACTGCACCTGCAGCCCGGGGTGGGTCGGGTGCGTGTCGTTGCAGGCGGAGGTGAAGACGGCGACGAGGGACCCCTCCGGGCCGGAGCCGAGGCCGGATGTGTTGAAGCGGTCCCAGACGACGGACCCGGAGAAGGCCATCTCGTGACTCGTGGCGGGGATCGCCGGCGGCTGCTCCTCCCAGCGGATGAGGTCCGTCGACGTCGCGTGCCCCCAGCCGATGTCGCCCCAGGACTGGCCGTTGGGGTTGTGCTGGAAGAACAGGTGGTAGACCCCCTTGTGGAGGATCAACCCGTTGGGATCGTTCAGCCAGGTGTCGCGCGCCGTGAAGTGCGCGGCCGGCCGGAGATGCGTCGTCTCGGACATGGTGTTCTCTCCTGGGGTTGGCGCTCAGGAGTCACGCTAGTGCCCGGGCGCGACGCCCGCGCACCGGCTCCGCGCAAGCGGCGGCTCCTACCCGACGACTCCCGTCGGCTCACCCGCTGCCCGGTTGGGCTACCCGACCCCGGCCGCCGGCTCGCGGTCGGAGAGCAGGTCCGCTTCCATCTTGAGGTAGGTGAATGGTTCGCGGGCGAAGGCCTTCGCCCATCGCACGGGGTCTTGGCTGCGGGTCCGTTCCTCGCCGACGCCGACCGCGTCGACGCCCAGCCACCGGCAGATCGCGATCACCCGCCGCACGTGGTAGTCCTGCGTCAGCACCGTCACACGGGTGAGCCCGTAGGTGTCGCGGGCGCGACGGCAGGTGTCGTAGGTGTCGTAGCCGCCCGGGTCCTCGACGATGGCCTCCGACGGCACCCCTCGCTCCTCGAGGTACCGGCGCATGACGGCGGGCTCATCATTGGAGGCGGCGCGCCCGTCGCCGCTGACGACGATGGACTCCACCTTGTCGTCTTCCCAGAGCGTCACCGCGAGGTCGAGTCGGGCGGCGAGAAACCCTGACGGCCCCCACGGGTGGGCCCGCGCACCCAGGACGATGGCCGCAGGGCGCGCCGGGGCGTCGTCGACGTCCACCACCCGCCCCACCGAGGCCACGACGACGTGCGTGAGCCCCGCGCCGATGAGCAGGGCGCCGACGATGAGGGCCCAGCCGACGACGCGGCGCACGAGCGTCACGCGGGGCTCACCGTCGCTGCTGGAGATACCAGCCGACGAGGGCCTGCGTCGACGGATCCTGCCGGGCCAGCGCGTCCGCGTCGCCGGAGACCGCCGGGGCGATTTCGAGGGCGAGCTTCTTGCCGAGCTCGACGCCCCACTGGTCGAACGAGTCGATGCCCCACACGATGCCCTGCACGAACGTGATGTGCTCGTAGAGGGCGATGAGCTGGCCGACGACGCCCGGGGTGAGCGCGGGGGCCATGATCGAGGTGGTGGGGCGGTTGCCCTGGAAGACGCGGGCGGGGACGATCGCCTCCGGCGTGCCCTCCGCGCGCACCTCGTCGGCGGTCTTGCCGAACGCGAGGGCGGCCGTCTGCGCGAAGAAGTTGGCGAGGAAGAGGCCGTGGACGTCAGTCTCGCCATCCTTGAGCGGGCGGGCCGGGTTGGCGACGGCGATGAAGTCGGCGGGGATGAGGCGGGTGCCCTGGTGGATGAGCTGGTAGAAGGCGTGCTGGCCGTTGGTGCCCGGCTCGCCCCAGAAGATCTCGCCGGTGTCGCTGGTGACGGGGGTGCCGTCGGAGCGGACGGACTTGCCGTTGGACTCCATCGTGAGCTGCTGCAGGTAGGCCGCGAAGCGGTGCAGGTACTGCGCGTAGGGGAGGACGGCGTGCGAGTGGGCGCCGAGGAAGTTGACGTACCAGATGTTGAGCAGGCCCATGAGCAGCGGCACGTTGCGGGCCGGCTCGGCGGTGCGGAAGTGCTCGTCGATCGCGTGGAAGCCGGCGAGGAAGTCGCGGAAGCCGTCCATGCCGATCGCGAGCGCGACGGAGAGGCCGACGGCGGAGTCGACGGAGTAGCGTCCGCCCACCCAGTCCCAGAAGCCGAAGGCGTTGGCCGGGTCGATGCCGAAGGCGGCCACCTTGTCGAGCGCGGTGGACACGGCGACGAAGTGGCTGGCGATGGCTGCGGTGCGGGCCTCGTCGGTGTCGGCGACGGCGCCCTGCGCCACGAGCGTGTCCTGCAGCCAGGCCTTGGCGAGGCGGGCGTTGGTGAGCGTCTCGAGCGTGGTGAACGTCTTGGAGGCGACGATGAACAACGTCGTCTCCGGGTCGAGGTCCACCGTCTTCTCGTAGACGTCGGTGGGGTCGATGTTGGACACGAAGCGGCACTCGAGGCCGTCCTGCCTGTACGGGATCAGCGCCTCGTAGACCATGACCGGGCCCAGATCGGAGCCGCCGATGCCGATGTTGACGATCGTCTCGATGCGCTTGCCCGTCACGCCCTTCCACTCGCCGGAGCGCACCTTCTCGACGAAGGCGCCCATGCGGTCGAGCACGTCGTGCACGTCGGCGACGACGTCCTGCCCGTCGACGACGAGCTCGGCGTCGCGCGGAAGACGGAGCGCGGTGTGCAGCACCGAGCGGCCCTCGGTGACGTTGATGCGCTCGCCTGCGAACATCGCGTCGCGTCGCTCGGCCAGGCCCACTTCGTCGGCGAGCTGCAGGAGCGCGTCGACGACCTCGCGGGTGATGAGGTTCTTGGAGAGGTCGACGTGGAGGTCGGCCGCGTCGAAGGTGAATTCGGCGGCGCGCTGCGGATCGGCGGCGAACCAGCCGCGCAGGTCGGGCACGAGCTCCTGCTGGAGCTTGCTCAGCGTGGCCCAGGCGGTGGTGGCGGTGGCATCAACAGGCTTGTTCATGCCCCAAGCCTAGCCAGCCGAACCGCGAATGGATCAGCGGACGCTGACGTGCACGTGGTCGTAGTGGTTGGCGGTGGCGCTGCCGCGGTCCGACATGGACCGCCAGCCGTCGCCCGAGCGCTGGGTGGTCCAGATCTTCTGCGCGTAGATCACTTCGATGACGCCGAGCTCGTTGGCGTTGGCGCGCAGCCAGCGGGCGATCTCCCAGCCGGCCTCACCGGAGATCATGACGTCGATGGCGCGGCCCGAGTTGTGGTACGAGCCGGCGTCGGCGCGGTAGCCGCCGTAGCTGGAGACGTTGGGGAACTCGTTGCAGATGGCACGCAGCACCCGCACGGTGCGCGCGGTGAGGCCGCGCTCGACGCTGGCGGCGCGCTTGCAGGACTCGGTGGAGATGCCACCCTCGGACGAGGCCTCCGCGGTTTCGCCGTCCTCCGCCGTCGCCTCGGGCTCGGGGCGCTCGTCGGTGAGGTATTTGGCGGCGACGAAGCCCGTCTGCTCGCCGAGGCGCACCTGGCGCCAGCGGTCGTCGACGAGCACGTTGGTGATGGTGAGCTCGCGCCCGGAGCTCACCGAGCGGAGGACGCCGAACGTCGTACCCGGGCCCTTGCGGACGTTGACCGACGTCGTTGTCCACCGTTGGCCGACCACCTTGCCCAGCTCGGGGATCGACGGAGTCGACGCGGTGGGCGTTGCGCTGCTGCTCGCCTTGGCGGAGGCCGAGGCGGAGGCGCTGGGGGAAGGGGACGGCGCCGACGACGCGCTGGGGGTGGCGCTCGGGGTGGGGCTGACCGTCGGGGAGGGCGTCGCGGACGCTGCGGCGGACGCCGTGGCAGAGGGGCTCGCGAGCGGGGCCCGGCTGCGGCTGCGGCTGGTGTCCTCGTCTCGGACCGCGGGGACGGCGATGCCGGTGGGGTCGGTCACGGGGGTGGCGCCGTCGACCGCACTGCCGACGACCATGGTGCCGACGAGCCCCGCGACGGTGAGCAGCGCCGCGCCGACGCTGAGGGCGCGGGTGCGCGTCGTCCGGCTGCCGGGGGAAGGCGCGACGACGAGCTCCGGCTCCTCCAGTGCACGCTTGGGGCGGTGCTGCATGTGTCCTCCAGGGTTGGGATCGGCGCGACCAGTCCTCGCCATCAATCTGAGATTCTCTCAGATATTATTCAGGAAGTTTGGATTCGAGACAAGTGTGCGAGCCGCTAGAGTCCGACTGAGACAATCGACCAACTTGACAATGCCCTCGCGCGAAGGAGGTCCACTGGATGGGTCGCGCCCTTGCCCGCGCAGGGTGGGTCGTCGCATTCCTCGCGATGTGCCTCTCCCTGCTGGCCCCACCCGCCCACGCCGACGGGTCGTCGCTGTCCATCGACGTGTCCATGGACTCGTCACTGCACGTGAGCGTCGACGGCCGCCTCACCTCGGGCGGCAAGCCGGTCCGGCAGGCCACCGTCCAGGGCCTCATCGGCGACCGCCTGGTGGCGGGAGCCACCACCCGCGGCAACGGGTCCTTCCACATGGGATTCGACATCCCGGCCGACCTGCGCACGGGCCAGCACCGGTTCGTCGTGCGCTTCCACGGCAGAGGCAGCGCCGAGGCGACGGAGACCGGGGTGGTCCTCGCCATCTCGCAGCCGACGCAGGACGCGCCCCGTCAGCCCTCCGCCGAGCCGCCGGCCGCCGCCCCCGCCGAGCAGGCGCCCGCCCAGACCCAGCCCAGCGCGGCCCAGGGCACCCGGCTCGCCGCCACCGCAGACAAGCCCTCCCCCTCCAACGGGGACGTCGTCACCATCTCCGGCACGCTGCTCACCGCCGCCGGCGTCGCCGTCTCCGATGCGGGCATCGAGTTGCACGACGCCGCCGGCGAGATCACCGACGCCTACGTGCTCACCGACGCCAAGGGCCAGTTCAGCACGCTGTTCGAGGTGCCGATCGACCAACGCGACCCGGTGAAGCTGCGCGTCGTCTTCACGGGCGCCCCCGGCTACCCGGTGTCCGAGGCCGCCGTCGAGTTGGCCGTCCGATTCCGCGACAGCGCCACCGAGAGCCCCACCCCGTCGCCGTCGCCGACCGCGCAGGCCTCCGCGGAGGCGACGACCACCGTCTCCGCCAACGAGCCGAGCGAAGTCGTCGGGGGATCCACCGCCGACCGGCCGAGGGGCCTCTTCGACGGGGCCATCACGCAGATCGTCCTGATCGTGCTCGGGCTGACGGTCATCGTCGGCGCCTCCGGCGCGGGCATCTGGTGGCTCGCGCAACGCTCCGACGGGGCCCTCGCCGGCGAGGCCGGAGCCGAGGTGGAGTCGCTCGACTTCCTCGACGAGGACCCCCTCCCCGACGACTACCCGCACCCCGACGACGGGACCGGGCCGTCGTCGCCCACTCCCCCGCCGCGACGAGCCGCGCCTTGATCGTCGGGGGTCAGTCCTCCACGCCGCCGCGGTGGGCGACGGCCTGCTGCATGGCCTTGCGGAAGGACGCGCAGCGGCTCCGGAGCTGACCGAGGTCGCCGCCCGAGGCCGCGTCCCCGAGCAGGGTGTCGTCGACGCACGCCGCCGGGGCACCGTGCTTCAGCCACTCGCCCGCGGCGAACGCGCCGACCCCACCCGACGGCACCACCCGCTCGACGAGGCCCGCGCGCGCGAGATGCCCGGCCATCACATGCCCGACGATGTCCGCCGGCCACAGCATGGCCCCGGCCACCCCAAGCTCCAGCACGCGCCGAACCTCTGTCGGCGTCAGTGCGGGCGCGAACAGCGTCGACGCTTCGTCTGCGGCGATCCGCACCATCTCGTCGTCCACCGCGTCGGCGAGCACGAACTCCGCACCCCCCGCGCGGGCCGCGCGCAGCCCGTCGGCGTCTGCCACCGAGTGCGCCCCGAAGAGCGCGCGGGCACCGAACATCTGCCGCAGCGGATCGAGCAGCGCCTCCGGCGCCGCAAACACGGTGAGCCGCTCCTGGACGAGCACCTCGACGATGCCCACGAGGTCTTCGAGGTCAGCGGCGGGCAGGCGGACGATGATGCCGGAAGGAACGCTCATGGGGCTCATTCTGCCCGGCCCCGCCCACCCGCGGGGCAGCGACCCGAGGCCACCTTGCGGACCGGGATGCCACGTCGGGGGCTTTTCCATAGGATGCGGGGGTGCAACACACGCGTACCCGTACTGAACGCCTCGACGCTCTGCCCTACTCCGCCAAGCACAACAAGCTGTTGTTCGGCTCCGGGGTGGGCTGGGCCCTCGACGCGATGGACGTCGGCCTCATCTCGTTCATCATGCTCGCCCTCACCAAGGAGTGGGGCCTCACGCCCGTCGGGCAGTCCGCGCTCGCCTCAGTCGGCTTCGTCGGCATGGCCATCGGCGCCTCGGTGGCTGGCCTGCTCGCCGACCGAATCGGCCGCCGTCAGGTGTTTTCCCTCACCCTGCTCGTCTACGGCCTCGCCACGGGCCTCTCGGCGCTCTCGGGCGGGCTCGCCACCCTCATCGTGCTGCGCTTCATCGTCGGCCTCGGCCTCGGCGGCGAGCTGCCGGTGGCGTCGACGCTGGTCAGCGAGTTCGCGCCGAAGCGGATCCGCGGGCGGGTCGTCGTCGCGCTCGAGTCATTCTGGGCCGTCGGCTGGCTTGGTGCGGCACTGATCGGCTACTTCGTGGTGCCGCTGGCCAACGGCTGGCGCTGGGCGCTCGCGCTCGGGATGCTGCCCGCGCTCTGGTCGATGGTGGTGCGCCTCCACTTGCCGGAGTCCGTGCGCTTCCTGGAATCGAAGGGACGCCACGACGAGGCCGAGCGCGTCGTTGCCGAATGGGAGCGGGCCGCGGGGGTCACGCCGCCTGCGGAGCCCGTCGACAGCGTGCACGAGAAGCTGGAGCGCACGCCCATGTCGGAGCTGTTTGGGGCGCGCTTCCGGCGGCGGACGATCGCGCTGTGGCTCGTGTGGTTCGGCGTGAACTTCTCCTACTACGGCGCCTTCATCTGGATCCCCACCCTGCTGCACTCCAACGGCCTGACGATGGTGAAGAGCTTCGAGTTCACCTTGTACATGACGCTCGCGCAGTTGCCGGGCTACTTCGTCGCGGCCATCCTCATCGAGGTGTGGGGACGGCGCGCGACGCTGGTATCGTTCCTCGGCGGATCGGCGCTGTCGGCCGTGGGGTTCGGGCTGGCCGGGCACATCTCGGAGGCCATCTCCCCCGGCTCGGCCGGCTGGCAGTACGCGGTGGCCATGTTCTTCGGCTGCCTGCTGAGCTTCTTCAACCTCGGCGCCTGGGGCGCGCTCTACGCCATCACGCCGGAGGTGTACCCGACGACCGGCCGCGCCTCCGGAGCGGGTGCGGCGACGTCGTTCGGCCGGATCGCGGCGATGCTGGCACCAATCGTCGTGCCGATGATCGCTCCGCTCGGGCTGGGCGTGCTGTTCACGGTGTTCGGGACGATGTTCGCTCTGGCGATGGTGGCCGGCATGTTCCTGCCCGACAACGTCGGCAAGGCCCTCGAGGAGCGCTGAGCCGCGACGCCCGTCAGGCCGGCGTCGGGGTGGTTTCCGGCGCCGGCAGCACGGGGCTTCTGCCCACCATCGTCGACAGGATCGTCGCCGTCACCGCCTGGGACAGCATCACCGACGCCAGCACCGTCACCTGGAAGATGCCCGCCCCGACGGGGCTGAGGCCGCCGAACAGGGCGCCGACGAAGGCCCCCGGCAGGGTGACGAGCCCGGTGTTGCGGGTCTGGTCCATCGTCGGGATCAGCGCCTCCCGGACCGCGTCGCGGCGGATGCGGGCCGTCGCCTGACTCGGCGTCGCGCCGAGGGCGAGCATCCCCTCGATCTCCCCCATGCCGGCGCGCGCCGACGCCAGATACTTGCGCGCGGTGAGGGTGGAGGAGCTCATCGCGTTGCCGATCGTGATGCCCGCGATGGCGATGACCTGCTGCACGTCGAGCCCCACCAAGCCGAGCACCAGGGCCAGCGAGGTGGCCGTCGCGCCTCCCGCGATGATCGCCAGCGCCGCAGCTCGCCTGCCACCGGGGAGCCCCGACGCACGCCTGGCGCCGGTGAAGGTGGCCGTCGAGAACATCAAGGCAAGGAACACGACGATCAGCGCCGGCCACCGCAACGTCGCCGAGAGCAGCACCGACACCGCCGCCAACTGGACGATCGCCCGCGCGATCGCCACCGCCGGCCGCCACCCGACGCGCACCCCGTGCGCGTGCAGGATCGCCGTCGTCGCGCCCACCAGGACGGCGATCCCGCCAGCGATCTGAAGCAGGTGCCACGGCGAATAGTCCACGCGCCGAGTCTATGCCCACCCGACGACAACCCTGCGGCCGGACGGGGCCCCGGCCTCGCGGTCCGGCCTCGCGGCCCGGCATCCCCTGCGTCACGACCCGGCATCCCCCGGCGCCGCGGCCCGTCCTCGCGGCCCGGCAACCCCCTGCGTCGCGGTCCGGCCTCGCGGCCCGGCAACCCCCGGCGCCGCGGGGCCGACGGCCGCCCGGAGGCGAGGTTGTTGGTGAGTGGCGACTCACTAGCCAATTTTGGTGGGTAGACCAACCAAAACTTGCAGGTGACGACCCGCCCGGATGCCAAGACCCCCCGCAGACTCGGCGCTGTGCCGTATCTGCGGGGGTCCCGTCGACGTGCGCGAGAGAGGAGTTGAACCTCACAACTTTGGCGCATTGGCTAGGCATTATGCCGTTACGGATGGGCGGGGTGCCCTAGTGGGTGCTCTAGGCGGAGATGGTCACCTTCTGGATGGCGGCCGCGTGCGGGAAGACGAAGGTCACCCGCAGCGTTGCCTTGATGGCAACGCGGTCCGAGGTGAAGTACACCGAGGCATCTCGCTCAAGGCGCACGTCCCGCCGAATGGCAAGCATCGTCTGTCCGCTCGGGATACCCCAGACGGTACCTGCCTCGACCGCAGCGCTGACAAGCAGGGGAATGCCGCCCAAGGTGCGCCGCGTCGGCTTGGTGGGGTCGGCCCCGAGCAGCGGAACGTTGGACCCCGTCTGCTGCTTGAGCTTCGCGAGGGTGAGCGCGTCGGCGGGGTTGGCGACGAACGCGGACAGCGTCGCACCAACACCCTCGGCGTTGTAAGCCGCCTCGGTGAAGGGGTCGAGCGAGACCCACGCTGTCCCCGCTTGGACAGCGGTGACACCTACGACGTCTTCGATGCCCTTGGGCTGCTCGGGTGTGGTGGACTTGCCGAAGTAGGCGGCGTCGATCTTCTTGGCGATGTCGCGTGCCAGCCCGGCACCGACGAGCTGGGCGGCCTCGGGCAACGAGTCCTCTGCCAGCTCGGACGAGATGATCGACAGTCCCGCGACCTTGTAGAAGGGACTCGACAGCTCGGTGGTGGCGAGGTCGCTCGGGGTGATCTCATCCCCCTCGGCCACCCAACTCGCGGTCGGGTCGGCGGTGAGCACGGGAACGCGGAAGGTGTCGGCGTGCTCGGAGACGTGCTGCACTGCGCGGACACCTGGGCGGCTACCGAGTCGGTGGCCACGGGCGTGGTGATGAGTTCGGCGGCGAAGTCGCCGGTGATGGGCTTCTGGTTACTGGTGAGCATGGTCATGGTGGGAACCTCCAAGACGGTGGTGAACGGTGATGTTCTGTCCGTGGGCTTCCAGCCGTGACGGTGTGCCGCGCTGCGGCACGTACAGGCCCCTCAAGTGCCGCAGGCACCCCGTCGCCGCCTGGGCTAGTGGGTGCCTGCCGCTCGAGAGGAGTAGCAGCCATCTGCTGCCTCGATTCTACCTCAGCGCCCCTTGACGACGCGCTCCCATGAACTGCCGTGGGTGCGGGGGTCGCCGGCACCCGAGTGGGGGATGGGTTCCGGCGTTCGCCTCTGCTTGGCGCCGATCAGCTGCGCCAGCTCGTCGGCCGACTGCTCCAGCTCCTCGCGGTTGGCGCCGATGAGGTGCTTGGCGGCGGCCGGGTCGAGGCCCTTGGCGGCGACGACCTCGTGGCGGAGATTCTCGAGCTGGAGCTGCTGGAGCTGGGCCTGCAGCTTCGTGTTGGCCTCGGTGGCCTTCTCGAGCTCGGACTTGTTCTTGGCCTCGGCCTCGTCGAACTTGGTGGCCTTGGCCTTGAGCTCGTCGTAGTCGGCGAACTTGGCGCGCTCGCGAGCCAACCGGTCGCCAAGGAGCGCGTTGAGCTGCTCCTGCGAGGTGATCGGCTGGAACTCCGGCTTCGGGGCCTGATCGGGCTT
>JHVD01000001.1 GCA_000619965.1 Propionibacteriaceae bacterium P6A17 | reverse complement strand
GCGGGACCGCTCTCGGGTTCCGTAACCTGACCAACTACATCCGAAGGGCAATACTCGACACCGGCGGTTTCAGACCCGCCTTCCACCGATGATTGGGAAGAGCCGCTTTGCCCGCCGCACACCAAGCCCGAGCCGTTGTCGGCGAGGCACGTGAAACCACGCGTGCGAACTCCAAAGGCGTCAGCCACCCGCGTTCGAAGTTCGACCTTGTGTGCGTTAGACGCACTTCCCTAGGCGAAGCATGACACAACCCGAGGCGATCGACGAACGGTCATTCAGCCGTGTCGCGCACGTTCAGGTCAGTTTGCCCGTCTTGACGCTCCTGAGCACTTACGTTCGCAAAACGCACTTCGCACGGTTTGATCACACTATGGCGAAGAAGTATGAAGGAGCTCGGGCGGCTGGCCTGATTGACTCATTCAGCGCCGACGAGGCTGTCGGGATCGGCATCCAGGGCGCACTTTTCGAACGGCGTATGAAGGTAAAGGACCTAGCTGCGGCACTTGGAGTCGTTCCGTCCGTCGCAAGCAGGAAGCTGCGCGGAGAAATCGTCTGGTCACTCAGTGACTTGTTCGCTGTGGCTGCGCTGTTCGACGTCGAGCCGGCCATGTTGTTGCCGAAGCGGGTGGAAGTAGAAGATCCCGCCCCGGCCGAGGGCCGAGACGGGATCTTCGATCTCGTAGCGGGGACAGGATTTGAACCTGTGACCTCTGGGTTATGAGCCCAGCGAGCTACCGAGCTGCTCCACCCCGCGGTGCTTGACCTACAATACCCCACTGCCGCGCCGATACCAAATCGCCAAGTGGCGCACGCTCCGGGAGGCCGCGGGACACGCCGCAGGCGGCCCCTCTCAAGGTGGCGGCTCCGCTAGGCTCGCTCGCATGCACGCCTACCCCGTCGAGACCCACCAGCTGGGCAACGGTCTGCGCGTCGCGGTCGCACCGTCGGACTCACCGGGGGTTGCCGTCAACCTCTGGTACGAGGTCGGGTCGACCGACGAGGCGCCCCACCGCACCGGATTCGCGCACCTCTTCGAACACCTGATGTTCCAAGGCTCCGCGAACGTGGGCTCGGGAGAGCACATGGCACTCATCGAGTCGGCGGGTGGGCAGGTCAACGCGACGACGTCGTCGGACCGCACGAACTACTTCGAGACCGTCCCGCCCGGGGCACTCGAGCTCGCACTGTGGTTGGAGGCGGACCGGCTGCAATCCCTCGAGATCACCGAGGCCAACTTCGAGGCACAGCGCGCCGTCGTCAAGGAGGAGAAGCGCGAACGCTACGACAACAGGCCCTACGGTGATCTGCTGGAACTCGTCGTCGGGCAGCACTTCCCCACCAGCCACCCGTACGGTCACCTCACCATCGGCTCGATGGAACATCTGGACGCCGCGCGCCTCGACGACGTCGCCGAATTCTTCGACACCTGGTACCGCCCCTCCAACGCGCGGCTCGTGCTCGCCGGAGCGGTCACCGTCGACGACGGGCTCGCCCTCGCCGAACGCCATTTCGGGTCATTGCCAGCCAAGCCCGCGCCACCGCCGCGCCGCGTCGTCGACCAGCCGACGCTGTCGCCGTCGGCGCTGGAGATCTCGCGCGACGTGCCCTACGACGTCGGGTACCTCTCCTGGCCGACGGCGCACGCCGCCGACGAGCAGCTTCCGGCGCTCGAGCTCGCCCTGTCGATCCTCGCCGATGGCCATGCGGCCCGACTCCACCGTGAGATCGTGCGTGGCAGCGGTCTCGCCCAGGAGACCAGCGCCCTCCACCTGACCCACCGCAGAGCCCCATCACTTGCGTTGCTCGTGGCCCGGCCGCAGGACGGGATCGACCCGCGAAGGACGCTCGACGCCATCCACGCAGCGCTGGCCCGCTTCCTCGACGAGGGACCCTCCGAGGAGGAGTTCTCCCGGGCACTCGCGCAGCATGAGCGCGCCTGGCTATGGGATCTGGCCACGGCCGAGTCTCGGGCCGACATGTTCAACGAAGCCTGGCTGGTCCACGGCGACCCGGGCGAGCTGAATGCTGCACTTGCGCACGTCCTCACGCTCACGCCCGACGACGTGCGCGAGGCCGCCGCACGCTGGCTGGCACCAGCCCATTCATCCACGCTCATCTACCGCCAGGGGGCCTGACAATGCGTCCGAACATCCGCCTCGCGGCCTCCCGCTGGCAGTTCCCCTCCCCCGCCGTGCACGAGCTCCCCAACGGTCTCACCGTCTGGCACTTCCCCATGCCCGGCCAGCAGGTCGCAGCCTTCGAGCTGCTGCAACCCATCCGCCTCGACGACGAACCCCGCCACCTCGAAGGAGTCGGCACGCTCGCCTGTCGCGCCCTCGACGAGCAGACCATCAGCCACCCCCAGATGCAGGAGCTGCTCGACGCGCAGGGCGCGGCCCTCCACGGGGCAGCCGGCCACTTCGGCACCCGGATCGGTGGCCTCGTCCCCGCGCGACGGCTCGCGCGCTTGGCGCCGCTGGTCGTCGAAGTCCTCTCCGAACCAGCCTATGATCCCCAGGACCTGGCGTTGCACGTCGAGGCGCTCACCGTGGCCCACCGCTCGCGGCGAAGCTCCACCACATCCGCCGCACAATGGGCCTTCCGGCAGGCGCTCTTCGCCGACGGCGAACGGCGGGGCCGCCCCGTCGCAGGCACCCCACCGTGCCTCGCCGCCATCGAGCGCGAGGACGTCGTCGAGTGGCACACTCGCCACTTCGCGCCCTCGGGTGCGACACTCGTGCTCGCCGGTGACCTCGACGACCCGGCGCTCGAGGCATGGGGGCAGTGGCAGGGCCAGACCGAGCGGTCGCCCATCCGCCCCGCCACCCCTGGTCTGGCGCGCACGGTCGTCGTCGACGTCCCCGGCGCGGTGCAGGCGACGATCATCGTCGGGCGCAGGTCCATCGCCCGGCAGGACGCCCGCTGGGCGCCGGCCCGACTCGCCGGGCACGTGCTCGCCGGCGGCTTCGCCAGCCGACTCAATCTCGAGCTGCGGGAACGACTGGGCTACACCTACGGCGCCGGTGGAGGATTCAGCCCCGACCCGACGGGCAGCACGCTCCAGATCAGCACCAACACCCGCACCGACGTCGCGGGCGAAGCCTTGCGGCGCATGCTGGCCCAACTCGCCTTGACCGACGACGTGACCCCCGCCGAACTCGCGGACGCCAAGTCCTACCGCATCGGCGTCGCCCCGCTGGCCAACGAGACCTCGGCCGACATCGCCGCACAGGCCGCATCGCTGGCCGAATCATCGTTGACGACCGCGTTCGTCAACGACCACGCCGCGGCCCTCGCCGAAGTCTCCGAGCAGGAGGCGAGCCGGGCGTGGCGCGAACTGGTCTCACCGGATGCACTCGTCATCGCCGTCGCGGGCAACGCCGAGGAGCTCCGGCCGCAGCTCGTCGACCTCGACCCCGCCCTCGTCGAGCTCGACTGAGCCCTGCCTACTGCCCGTCGAGCTGCGCCAAGGCCTCCTCCACCTTCGCCTTCGCCTGCGTGGTCTTGGCCTGATAGCCGGCGAGATCTCCCGAGCGCAGCGCCGCATCGGCCTCCTCGAACAGCCGCTGGGCCTCGTCGAGGCTCGCCCGCACCCGGCCTTCGGCATCCGTCGGCGACGAGGTGGGCTCGGGGGTCGATGCCCCGGCGCTCGTCGACTCCGACGGCGCCTGAGACCCCGGATCCTCCTCACCCGGCGCAGGCGCATTCGGCACCGACGGCGTCTCCCCCGTCGGGCGCTCCCCTGTCTCCGCGCCAGCGTCACCCTTGAACACCTGATCGAGCGCCGCCTGCAGCGTGTCGCCGATGCCGACATTCTCGCCGAAGCGCACGACGACGAAGCGCAGCGCCGGGTAGCCGCCCGACGTCGAACTCGTCATCGTGTAGATCGGCTGGACGTACAGCAGACCGCCACCCAGCGGCAGCGTGAGCAGATTGCCGAAGATGGCCCGCGTGTCCGACCCCTCACGGTTGAACGGCAGCAGCCGGTCCGCGACCGTCTCGTCGGTGCGAATGGCGTTGTACGTCTGCCCGGGGCCTGGAATCTGCTGCTCGTCGGAGAGCTTGAGGACCCTCAGCCTGCCGTAGTCGGGGCTCGTCGCATCCGCATTGGCAGACATGTACACCGACAGGTTCTCACGGCCCTTCGGCACGAAGATCGAGGTGTTGGCGTAGTGCGGCTTGGCGTCGCCCGGCCAGCGGATCGTCAGGTAGTAGGGAGGCTCCTTCAGTTTGTTGTCGCCGCCCTTGACCGGGTCGTTCGGCACCTGCCACACGTCGGATTCCTGGTACCAGGTGTCGCTGCTCTTGGTGTGGTAGCGGCCGAGGATCTCGCGCTGCACCTTGAACAGGTCCGCCGGGTAACGAAGATGCTCCAACAGCGCGTCTGGGATGTCCTCCTTCGGCTGCACCGTACCCGGGTAGACCTTGGACCAGGTCTGGAGAATGGGGTCCTCCTCGTCCCACTCGTACAGCCGGACGGTGCCGTCGTAGGCGTCGACGGTGGCCTTCACGGAGTTGCGAATGTAGTTGACCTGCTGGCCCGGCTGCCGGAGCGGGTTGTTGGACGTACGCGAGTCCGAGATCGCCTGGGCGTAGTCCAGTCGCTGCGCATTCGGGAAGCCGTCCGAGGTCGTGTAGCCGTCGATGATCCACACGATGCGCCCGTCGACGACGCTCGGGTACGGGTCGGAGTCGAGCGTGAGCCACGGCGCCACCTGGTGCACGCGCTCGAGCGGCACACGGTTCATCAGGAGCTGCGACGCCTCGTTGACCCGCTCGGACAGCAGCAGGTTGACGTCGCCGAAGCGCACCGCGAACAGCCCCCGAGCGAGCCAGTTGCCAACCGGCACGCCTCCGTCGCCCTGGAAGGTGGTCTTCGACTCGGTGCGGCCCTCGCCGCCGGTGGGCGTGTCGAGCTCCACTGGTTCGGCCCCCTCGGGCGCACCGACGACGACCCAGTCGCCCGAGCGTTCGCCGTAGTAGATCCGCGATTCATGCTCGCCGAGCAGGCCGACCGTCGGGATGCCGCCGGAGAAGAAGACGGGTTCGCCGTTGCCGTGCCGCTGGTTGCCGTAGGCGGCGACGATGCCGTGCCCGTGCGTGTAGACCGTGCGCCGGTTGTTCCACGTCACCTCCGCGTTCGTCGCGGCGAAGTCGAGCTCGCGGACCGCGACGACGGCATCGGTGGGCTTGCCGTCGATCACGTAGCGGTCGACATCGAGGGTGTCGGAGAACCGGTAGTAACCGCGCACCTGCTGCAACTGCTCGTAGGTGCGCGCGACGACCGCAGGGTCGATCAGGCGGATCGCGGGCAGCGCTTCCGCGTCCGCGCGCAACTGCCCGGCGGCCACCTCGGTCGTCGCCTCGTAGTCGGTGATCTCCACGTGCTCATCGTCGATGCCGAAGGCCGCGCGCGTGGCCTCGAGGTGCCTTCCGATGTACTGCCGCTCCTTGTCCGGTTCGTTCGGCAGCACCTGGAACTCCTGGATCAGCCACGGATACGGGCCACTCATCAGCAGCGACGTGACCAGCAGCAGCGTGATGCCCACGCCGGGGACCGACCAGCGGACCCGATAGGCGTTGAAGAAGCACACCAGCGCCACGACCAGGACGATGTAGGCGAGGATGGTCTGGATGGGCATGCGGGCGGTGGCGTCCGTGTAGGACACGCCGGTGAACAGCGAGTTCGCACTCGTCAGGAACTCGAAGCGCCCCAGATACGTCGACGCCGCCAACGCGAGCAGCGCAAGGCCGAGCTGGATGGAGAGCTGGCGGTGGGCGGCGATCGACTTGCGGGCGTTGCCCTGCCCGGACAGCGCCTTGACGGTCAGCGAGCCCGTCATGAAGTGCACCACGGCCGCGGCGACGGTGCCGATCGACAGCGCAAGCAGCAGGAACCCGACGACGAACTGCAGCACGGGCAGGTGGAACACGTAGAAGGACGCATCGACACCGTAGTAGGCGTCACGTTGGCCGAACTCCGTCGCCCGCCACGCGGCGAGGAACGTGTCGGTCATCGCCAGCGCGCTCATGGCGGCCATCAGCCCGAACAGGCCTGCGGGCAGGGCCATCAGCAGTTTGGAGCGGGCGTCGAAGGCGTCGCGGGCCTGCACCAGGAACTCGGAGTCGAGGTTGGCCCGACGCACCTTGGGGCGCAGCCGATAGGCAATCGCCATCGACGCGAACACCACCGCGAACATGACTGCACCGAAGACGAGGAACATCGTCACCTGGGCGGCAAGTCGGGTGGTGAAGACCGTCTGGAACTCGACGGCCTGGAACCACCAGAGATCGGTCGTGATGCGCGCCGCCACGACGACGAGCGTCGCGATCACGGCGACGATGCCGATGAACCAGGCCAGGGCGTTGCGTCCGGTGGGCGTCTCGTCCAGCATCTCGTCGCTCATCGGTCCTCCGGCTCCTCGATGTCCTCGGTCAGGGTCTGCGCCAGGGCCTCTGGCAGGTTGGGGATGATGTCCTCCCCGCGCAGCAGATCGTCGGGGTGCGACTTCAGCCGCGCCAGACAGTACCGCTCCCCCGAACGCAGGACGCCGACGACGACCCTCACGTCCTCGTGCTCGGGGTGGGTGCGCACGAAGTCGACGGCGGCCTGCTCGTCCGCGGGCACCTCGCCCTCGAACTGCGACGGCAGGAAGGTGCGCTCCAGCGTCAGCGCCACACCGTCGACGCTCGCCGGGAAGTAGATCTGCGCCAGCCGCTCGAACAGATTGTCGGTGGCGGTGAACTCGTCCTGCTCGACCGCACTCAAGGCGTCCTGCGAGGTGAACGGCACCTTGCCGACCAACTGCGGCTCCATCTCCAACAGGTCCCTCGTCATGACGAGTGCGAAGAGGCGCGCCGGCTGGTCCCAGCCCAACTCGCCCACGTGCCGCTCCACGTCGGCCAGGACTGCGATCAGTCGATCCGAATCACTCACAGCGGGGAACCTCCGACTCATTTCCCTCTTGGATGAATTGCAGGGCCGCGATCGCGTCCCGCAGTGTCGACACCGGAACCAGCCGCATGTCGGTCTCGTACGATGCCGCATTGGCGCAGTTCTCGCGCGGCATCAGGAAGACGCCGGCGCCCGCATCCTCGGCGCCCTTCATCTTCTCCTGGACACCGCCGATGGCCCTCACCTGACCGCTCGGGTCGATCTCTCCCGTCCCCGCAACCACCTGGTCGCCGACCAGGTCACCCGTCGTCAGCTTGTCGTACAGCCCGAGCGCGAAGACGAGGCCCGCGCTCGGCCCCACCACGTCGTCGCTCAGCCCATAGGTCACCGTTGGCGCGTACTCGTAGCCCACGCCCAGGTTCACGCCGATGACGGCCCGGCGGGAGTCCTGCGAGGATGCCACGGACGTGACCGCCACCGTGATCCGCTCCGCTCCGCGCAGGATCGTGAACGAGATGGGACGGCCCGGCGTCAGCCGCTGCACCGCCTGGACGACTGCGTCCGGCGAGTCCACCGCGACGCCCTCGACCTCGACGATCAAGTCTCCCGGCTGCAGCTTCTCCCCCGCCGGCCCGTTGGTGACGACGGCGGCGATCATGGGGTGCTCGGTGACGGGGATGCCCGCCGCCCGCAGCGCCGCGACGATCGCATTGTTGCGCGAGGTGTCCATCGAGGCCACGGCCTCCTGGGTGATCTCCGCCTCCGACTTGCCCGCCGGATAGATGAGCTCGCGAGGCATGGCATCGGAGCCCTTCGCGTAGTAGGCCAGCATGGCCTCCGGCAGGCTGACCGTCGCGCTCGCCTTCGACGTGGAGACCAGCGTCATGAGCAACTGCCCCGCCGGCTCGTGCGTCTCGGCACCGGCGATCTGCAACACCTGACCCTGGCCCGACTCCCCATACACGTCGATGGGCACGCCCGGACGCCACGTGACGTACGGGGCGGGGACGAGGACGATCACGGCGGCGAACACGACGAACAGGACCGACGAGGCGATCGCCACGGCATTGCGGTTCACCTGCACTCCCTTCCCGCGCTGGGGAAACCCTACCAAGCCGTGCAAGAAGCGCTCTCAGCCCCGCCGGGCGGGCCCGGAGGCTGGTCCGGGGTTGCGTCGTGCGGTTCAATGGGTCCAGGAGGTGGTCACCCGATGAGCGAACCCGGTGGCTTCGATTTCGAGGAGATCCGCAGGATGCTGCAGCAGATGGGCATCATGGGCGACGACGGCGCCATCGATCTCGACGCGGTGATGCGCCGCATGCAGTCGATGGCCGGCCAGGGCGGCGTCGTCTTCGGCATGCCAGGGGCGGAGCAGAACCCGGACGCCGCCTGGCTCACGACGATCACGGCCGCCAAACACGCCACCACCGAGGCAGGCCCCGACCCGGAGATCCTGCCCGAGCAGCGCGCCGCGGTCGTCGACGGCGAGCGCATCGCGCAGTCCTGGCTCGACGAGTTCACCGCCTACGCAGCCCCGGGCGTGCCCGCGCGCTGCATCACGCGCACCCAATGGCTCGAGGCGACGAGCTCGGGCTGGCGTTCCATCGTCGAGCCCATCGTCACCGGATTGGGCGACGCCCTTCAGCACGCCTCCTCAGAGGGGGCGGGCGCGATGCCCGGCATGGACCTGGCCGCGATGATGGGGCCGCTGATGCGGCAGTCGGCCAGCGCGATGTACCGCGAGCGGCTCAAGCGGGTGCTGGCCGCAGTCGCCCGCGACACGCTCACCGGCACCGAGGTCGGCGTCAACCTGTTCGCCGGTGACGAGGTCGTGATCGTCCCCGCCAACGTCGACGAGTTCACGCGGGATCTCGACGCGGACACCTCCGACATGCTGCTCGTCCTCCTGCTGCGCGAGGCTGCACGCGAACGACTCTTCCGCGGCGTCGGCTGGCTGTCGCCGCAGATCCTCGCGCTGATGACCCACTACGCCCGCGAGATCACCATCGACCTCGACGCGATCGCCGAGCGGCTCAGCCCGGAACGGCTCGAGGAGCTCTCGCTCGAAGACCTCAACCGCCTCGGCCAGGAGGTCCAGGTCTCCTTCTTCCGGCCCGCGAGCACCCCGGAGCAGCTGAAGATCCTGGAACGCCTCGGCGTACTGCTCGCGCTCGTGGAGGGCTGGGTCGACCACATCACCGCCCGCACGATGGAGAAGTGGATGCCACACGCGCCGCAGCTCACCGAGGTGTTGCGTCGACGGCGCGCTGCGGAAGGCCCCGTTCGGACGGTCTTCAAGGAGCTGCTCGGTCTCGAGACGCCGCCGCGGCTGGTCCGCGACGCGAGCAATCTGTGGGCCGCCGTCGAGCACGTCCGAGGAAGCGACCAACGCGACGAGGTGTGGGCGCACCCCGATCTCCTCCCCACCGCGCAAGACCTCGCGGACCCGATAGCCTTCGCCGCCCGAGCCACCGTCGCGCCGCAGGACGATCTCGACGCCGAGCTGCGCAAACTGCTCGACGAATAGGTCGCTGGGCAAGTGAGCGTGGCGACGTCGGGCGTGGCACAGTTGACGCGGCTGCGGCAACGCGACAAACTCTCTTGTGTGAGAGCCCCGCACGGCTCACCCGCAGGGGAAGGCGGGTGCGGTGTGCGGGGTTCGACCATTACGAAGCCGTCGCCCGACTACCAGGGCCTCGGACCCCAGAGCCACCTGCGGTGGCGAGACCCAAAGGAGAAGAAATGGCGAACGAGACCTGGGAAGGCGAGTTCTACTGCGTCAAGTGCAAGGCCAAGCGTTCGGCCGTCGGTGACGTCGTCGTGAACGACAAGGGCACCAAGATGGCCAAGGGCAAGTGCCCCGAGTGCGGCACCAACCTCAACCGCATCCTCGGCCGCGCCTGATCGCAGCCACCCACACGGCCACGAGGGGCCGACACCACCTGGTCGTGGCCTCGGCCCCTCGTCGTCGTGTTGCGGGCCCCACCCGCGGTCAGGGGTTCAGCCGTGGCCCTCGACGACGGCGAGGACCTCGTCGGCGTACTTCGTGAGCTTGCTCCTGCCGATACCGGGCAGCGCCAGGAGCTGCGCCTCGTCGGTGGGCTTGGCCTCCGCGATCGCCATCAGCGTGGCATCGGTGAACACGACGAAGGCAGGCACCCCCTGCGACTCGGCCATGCGTCGCCGCCAGGCCTTCAGATCTTCGTAGAGCTGCGCATCGACGGGCAGCTCGCAGTCCTCGTGGCGCCGCAGCTTCCGCTCGCTCGCCGACTGAAGCTGCCTGCCGCAGACGACACAGGTCCGGGACTTGAGCGACGTCCTGCGCGACGGCTCACCGCCGGCGGGCCGCGACGCAGCACCTTCCACCTCGGGCACCCCGATCAGGAATCGTGAGCGCTGCTGCTTGCCCCCCGGGCCGATGAAGTTCCAGCTCAGCCTCAATTCGCGCCGCGCCCTGGTGCACGCGACGTAGAGCAGGCGCCGTTCCTCCCCCAGCGCCGGCTCCTCCGTGGACAACGAAAAGGGCACCAGCCCCTCGCGCACGCCGATGACGGCCACACCGTCCCATTCGAGCCCCTTGGCGGCGTGCATCGTCGAGAGCGTCACTGCCTCCGCCACCGGTGCCGCCTCCCAGGAGGCCCGCTCCCGCAGCCAACGGCTTGCGTCGGCGGCGCTCCAGTGCGGGTCCCGCTGCACCTCCTCGTCGAGCATCTGCTTCAGCGCGGTGAGCGACTCCCACCGCTCCCGCTGGCGGCCCTGCCCCCGCGGCGCCTCCGGCGTCCAACCGAGTGCCGCGAGATTGTCGGCCACCAGCTGCGACGCGGGGGCCGAGGCGTCCTCGTCGGCGCCGCGGAGGATCCCCTGCACCGCTTGGCGCACCTCCGGCCGCTCGTAGAAGCGCTCCGTGCCGCGCACCGTGTACGGCACCGCCCGCGCATCCAAGGCAGCCTCGAGCGCCGGCGACTGGGCGTTGATGCGGTACAGCACCGCCAGCTCGGCGAACGGGGTGCCTGCGGCGTGCTGCTCGACGAGCCACTGGGCCACCTGCTCCGCTTCGTTGGCAGCCGTCCCCGCCGCGTGGATGGCCGGGCGCGGCCCCGACGGACGCATCGCCCGCAGTCGCGCCTCGGGCGTGGAACGCAGGACGTGGTGGGCCACGTCGAGGATCTCGGGCGTCGAACGGTAGTTGCGCACCAGCCGAAGCGTGCGTGCGCCCGGGTGGTCGTCGGCGAACTGCAGCAGGAAGCCCGGGTCGGCACCGGCGAAGGAGTGGATGGACTGGTTCGGGTCGCCCACGACGCACACGTCGTCGCGGCCGTCGACCCACAGCGCGATGAGCCGGTGCTGGATCGCGGAGATGTCCTGGTACTCGTCGACGACGAAGTGCCGGTACTGCATCCGGATCCGGTCGGCGATCGCGGGATGCTCGGTGAGCAGCGCGGCGTTGCACAGGAGCAGGTCGTGGAAGTCGACGACGCCCCGGGACTGCTTGCCCCGCTCGTACTGGGCGAACACGGCAGCCACCTGCGTCGGTGTGGCACCGTTGACCTCGCGCCCCCGGGCCAGCTCCGGGTACGCCTCGGGGGCCACGTTGCTCGATTTCGCCCAAGAGATCTCGGTCTCGAGGTCACGGATCAGCGCGACGTCCGCCTCGCCCAGCACCTGCGAGGCGGCCCTGGCGACGATGCCGAACGCGTTGTCGGCGACTTCGGGAAACTCGGTGCCGTAGGCGTCGGGCCAGAAGTAGCGGCATTGCCGCAGCGCGGCGGCGTGGATGGTGCGGGCCTGCGCCTGACGCACGCCCAGCCGGGCCAGTCGAGTGCGCATCTCCCCCGCCGCCCGGGTCGTGAACGTGACCGCCAGCACGGCCCGGGCGTCGTAGTGGCCCTCCCTCACGGCGTGCGCGACGCGGTGCGTGATGGCGCGCGTCTTGCCGGTGCCTGCTCCCGCAAGCACGACAACGGGCGCGTCGAGAGCCTCCGCCACCTCCCGCTGCTCCGGATCGAGCGCGTCGAGGATCTCATCCATGTCTGCCTCCCGGAGCGCCAAGCTACCAAAGCAGTCCCACACTTTTCGAGGGCGTGGCGGACGCCTGGAGCACCGACGACGCCCTCCGGCTCTTCGCGGGCGGGCGTCGTCGTCGGTGGGGCCCGATAGGCTGAGCCACACATTGGTTCGCGCCGGTCGTCGTGAGGAGGGTGGTACGTGGAGGTTCGGCTCGGGCGCACGTGGCGGTCCATGGTGCCCTCCCTGGCGGCACAGCTCGACGATGCCCTCGAGGGGCCCTTCGCGCGGGGGATGGTCCTCGTGGACACGGCAGGTTCGGCGCGCTTGCTGAGCCAGGCCGTCGCGCAGGAGCTGGGGATCTCCGCCGGCGTCGACTTCCTCACGCTCGCCCAGTTTCGGCAGCAGCTCGCAACCCAGTCCGGCGTCACCGACGACTGGCGCACGTGGCACTCGACGCGGCTGGTGACGGCGATCGTCGAAGCCCTGCCCGACGTGGCGCCCGAGTATCCGGCGCTGGCGGTCCACCTGGCCCAGCCGGGCCGGCCTCTGGCTGCGGCCAGCCGCTTCGCGACCCTGTTGAGGAGCGTGGTGGAGCACAGGCCGGAGGTGGCCGCCGCGTGGCTCGACGGCGACGACGCCATCCCCATCCCCGGGCACCTCGCCTGGCAGCCAGCCCTCCTGCGGGCCGCTTGCGAACGCCTCATGCTCGATCCGCTGGAGCTGCACGACGCCCTGCTCGCCGCCGCCGAGGAGTCGCAGGGCCCGCTGTGGGTCTTCGGCCTCGACGAGCTCTCCCCCGTCGGCGTGGCCTTGGTAAGGGCGGCGGCGCCGCGGGTGGCGTGGTTCGTCGCCGAGGCTCCCGAATGGGTGCGCTCGATCGCCGACGACGTCCCGCAGCCCCTCGAGATGCCGCGGGTCGTCGTCGAGGTGCACGGCTCCCATTCCCGCAGCCGACAGGCCGAAGTGCTGCGTGACGAGCTCGTGCGCCACTTCGAGGCCGACGAGACGCTCGAGCCTCGCGACGTGCGCGTCGTCTGCCCCCGCCCACAGGAGTGGGCGCCGGTGCTCAACGCCGTCTTCCGCGCAGGTTCGGCCCACCCCGGGGGGCGCCTGCGCGTGGCCGAGGTGTCGCCGTCGGGGGTGGGCAACGTCGCGCTCGAGGCGCTGCTTGCGACGATCGACCTCGCCGACGCGCGCGCGACGGCCACCGAGGTCGTGGAGTACCTGCTGCATCCCGCGCTGGCCAGCCGCTGGGGCTTCGCCGATCGCCGCGAGGACCTCGTCCAGCTCGTCCACGACGCCCGCATCCACTGGGGCCTCGACGCAGGCCATCGGGCGCGAGTGGGGCTCGACGGCGCCACGGCCGGCACGTGGGTGGCTGGCATCGACGCGCTGCTCACGGGCGTGTGCATGGGCGAGTCCGCGGGGCCGCGCGGCGTCGTCGGGGTGCCCACCACCACACCGGCTGACCTCGACCTGATCGGGGCCCTCGCCGAGGTGATCGGCCGCGTCTGGACCTTCGCCAGCCAGAGCGCGTCGCCGTTGACCGTCGGCCACTGGTGCAGCCTGAGCGCCGCCCTCGTCGACGACCTGTTGGACCTGCCGCCGGAGGATCGCTGGATGATCCGTCGCGTCGAGCTGGTCCTGGCGAGGCTGGCGCGATCCCACGCAGGGGCGACACTGACGCTCGGCCGTCGGGAGTTCCGGCGCCTGCTGGCCGCGGAGCTGCCGTCGGGGCAGCACCGCCCTGCCGTGGGCAACGGCGCCCTCCACGTCGTCGCGCCGCACGAGCTCCCCCACGTCGACGCCCGGCTCGTCGCGTGCATCGGCCTCGAGGATGTGTCGGCCGGCGGTCTGCCCGACGAGATCCCCGGGCTTCTGCCCGACCCTCGGCGCCGCCTGCGACGGCAACTGCTCGCCCACGCCCGGGCCGCCGAACGCCTCGTCGTCGTCACCCGGACGCGATCCGAGACGACCGGTGCCCGGCTCGACATGCCGGTCGTGATCCGCTCGCTGGTGCGCGGCTTGGGCCAGCCGCTGCCGGACGTCGTCGAGCACTCCCCCCAGCGGTTCAATCCGTCGGCCTTCTTCGACGACGGCTCGTTCGACGCCGCCGCACACGCCGGCGCGCTCGCCTCCTTCGTGCGCTCCGACGCGCCGAAACCGCTCCGGCGCCGCGAGGCCCTCGAGCTGCCCGTCGGCGAGGCCCCCGCCCGCATCGCCCTCGACGACCTGCGCGCCTTCCTGGCCGATCCGGTCAAGCCCTTCCTGCGCCACACGCTCGGCGTCCGCACCGTCGCCCAGCCGGAGCTCTCCGACGGGCTGCCGTTGGCCGTCAAGGGGCTCGACTGGTGGGCCCTCACCGACGCCTTCATCCGCGGCGGGCTCGAGCACATGTCGTGGGACGACCTCGAGCGGCGGGCGCAGCGCGCGCAACAGCTTCCCCCGGGGCGTCTCGGGCAGGACGTGGCGCGGAGCGCACGGGAGCGCGTCGAAGACATCGTGCGGCGCGCGTCGGCGCTGATGGAGCCGTCGCCTCGTCGCGTGCCGCTGGAGGTCGACGTCGACGGCATCCTGCTCAGCGGCAGCGCCACGCTCCACGGGGACAGGATCGTCGTCGCGTCCGCGTCGAGCGGCCTGAAGTCCCAGTTGGGGCCCTGGCTCGAGCTGCTGATGCTCGCGCTGGTAGGCGAGCGGGCCCAGGCCGTCGTGCTGCGGCCCGGCTCCAGGGGTGCCCGATCCACGACGCTCCGCCAGCCTCCCGTCGAGGTGGCGCGCGAGGCGCTGGGCTGGTTCGTGCGGGCATTTGCCATCGGTCAGCACCGGTTGTTGCCCGTGCCGTTCGAACCCGCATTCCGGCTCGTCGCTGAGCAGTCCAGGGGCACCTTCCGCAAGCGGGAATGGATCCAACCCCGCCCGGGGGCCTGGCCGAAGTGGCGCCACGTGGACGAGCTGTGGCGGTTGTTCTACGACGATGCGCAGGCCGAGCTGTTCAACGACGCGCCCACCGCGCTGGACCCCGCCGGTGCCGCGTCGGGCTTCGAAGCGTGGGCGCCCACCCTGTACGCGACGATGATTTCCCAGGGGGCCACGTGGTAGACCGCTTCCGGCTCGACGGCCCGTTGCCCACCGGCACGCTGCTGCTGGAGTCCAGCGCCGGCACGGGCAAGACCTTCACGATCGCCGCGCTCGCGGTGCGGTTCGTCGTCGAACGTGACGTGCCCATCGGCCGCATGCTCATGATCACCTTCGGCAACAAGGCCGCCGCCGAGCTGCGCGCACGCGTCTTCACCGCCATCGAGTCGTGCGCCGCCGCGCTGCGGGGGCTGCTCGCCGGCTCGCCCGTCCCCGACATGGACCCCGTCGCCCGGCTCGTGGCCGGGCTCGACGACACCCAGGGTGCACTGGCCAAGCTCGAGCGGGCATTGGACGACTTCGACGAAGCCATGATCCTCACCACGCACTCGTTCAGCCAGTGGGCGCTCGCGCGCCTCGGCATCCTCGGCGACGCCGACCACGCCGAACGCACCAGCCACGCGGTCACCCTCATCGACGAGTGCACCGCCGACGTCTACGTGCAGCGCTACGCCGACGCCGACGATGTCCCGTTCGACTTCGGCCGCGCCTCGTGGTTGGGACGGGCCTGCTGCCGCTCGACGCTGCCGCTGGAGCCCGCCGATGGCCCGGAGGCCAGCTTCGGCCACGCGGTCCGCGACGAATTCGCCCGACGCAAGCGCGACCAGGGTCTCGTCACGTTCGACGACCTCATCACCCGCCTGCGCGACGTGCTGCAGCACGTCGCGACGGGTGACGCGGCCCGGGCCTGGCTGCAGGAGCGCTTCGACGTGGTGCTCGTCGACGAGTTCCAGGACACCGATCCCGAGCAGTGGAAGGTGATCGAGCGGGCCTTCGTCGGCGCGGACCGCCCGACTATCCTGATCGGCGATCCGAAGCAGTCCATCTACGGCTTCCGCAGCGCCGACATCGTGAGCTACCTGGACGCCCGACGGCGCTCCGAGGTGCGCACGTTGGGGGTGAACCACCGCTCGGATCGGGGCATCGTCGACGGCGTCGTCGAGCTCATGCGCGGGCTGCGAATGGGTGACGAGGCCATCGAGGTCACCCCGGTGGATGCGAGGCATCCCGCCAGGCTGTCGTGCCCGCCCACGCAGCGCGTGTGGATCCGCCGGGTCCAGTCCCCCGATCCGGAGGCTGCGATCCTCTCCGACGTCGTCCAGCAGGTCCACCACATCCTGGGCACGACGATCGAGGGCCGGCCGACCCAGTTGTCGGACATCGCGGTGCTGGTGCGCACCTCGCGCGACGCCGAGCGGGTGGCGCGCGCGTTGGGCGACCACGGCTATCCCGCCGTGTTGTTCGGTGGGCTGGGGATCCTCTCGCAGCCCGCCGCCCGCGACTGGCGCCTGCTGCTGCGCGCGTTGGATCCCTCGGACGACGCGGCGCGGCGGGTCGTCGCGCTCACCGACCTCGTCGGCGCCTCCGTGGCGGAGCTCGCCACCACCGGTGGCGCCACCGCGGCCTCCGACCTGCTGCGCCGGTCCGCGGCGGCGCTCGCCTCGGACGGGCCGGGCGCCGCCTTCGACGTAGTCCGCGAGGGCACCGGTCTGGAGGCCCGCCTGCTCGGCACCCCGGACGGCGCCCGCTACCTCACCGACCTGGCCCACATCGCCGACCTCCTCGAGGCCACCGGCGAACGCGACCCGCTGGCGTTGCTGCCCCACCTCGAGCCCGACGCGGACGAGACCGACGACGGGGGCCTGCGGCTGTCCACCGACTCCCCCGCGGTCAAGGTGATGACGCTCCACGCTGCGAAGGGGCTCGAATACCCCATCGTGCTGCTGCCTGATCTGTCCCCCCTGCGCGTCTTCCTCAACAAGCCGTTCAACTTCGTCGACGGCGGCCGCCGCTGCCTGTGGCTGCGCCCGGAGAGACCCGAGACGAGGATCGGGCAGATGGCCGTCCGCCAGGCCCGCGACGAGGAGCTTCGGCTGCTCTACGTGGGACTCACCAGGGCGAAGCACCTTGCCATCGCCTGGCACGCCAACGACGAGGCGGCCGAGCAAGGCCCGCTGTCCGCGGCGCTGCTGCGCGACCGGGACGCGGTGGAGCTCGAGGACCACTACCCGTGGGCGGCCCCGCCGCAGCTTGCCCACGTGCTCGTCACCGACGTGCTCGAGCCGCTGGACCCGCCACGGTGGGTGGCCCCCGGATCCCCTCCGCGGCTGCGCTTGGCGACGATGACCCGCGAGGTGGATCAGCAGTGGCGCCGTACCTCGTACACGGGCCTGACCCAAGGCGTCCACGACGCTCCCTCGGGCGCCGACGAGCCCGACGCTTCGCCCGATCTCGCGCCCGACGAGGCGCTGTCCACCCCCGCGCCGATGGGCTCGCTGCCGTCGGGCGCCGCCTTCGGCACGCTCGTCCACGAGGCGCTCGAGGTGTTGGACTGGTCGAGACCGGGGCTCACCGCGCGCTGCCGTCGCGTGGTCGGTGACCTGGCCGTCACGCTGTCGGAGCCGGAGCGGACCATCCTGGCCGACGGGCTCGAGGCGGTCGTCACGACGCCGCTCGCCGGGCTGGCCGACGTCGCGCTGGCCGACATCCCGCTCACCCGCCGCCTTCCGGAGCTCGCGTTCGACTTGCCGATGGCCAGCCGCGCCGGGGCCACCGTCGGGGCGCTGGCCGCCCTCATGGCCGAGCATCTTCCGGCCGACGACCCGCTCGCCGCCTACCCCGCGCGGCTGGCGGCCTCCGATGCGGCGGAGCGGACGCTGACGGGTCTGCTCACCGGATCGATCGACGCGGTCCTGCAGCTCGACGACGGCAAGTTCGTCGTCGTGGACTACAAGACGAATCGGCTCGCGCCCAGCGCCAACGACGTGCTGACCCTCGGTCACTACACCCCGGCCGCCATGGCGTCGGCGATGATGGCCGCCCACTACCCGTTGCAGGCCATCCTCTACGCTGCCGCGCTGCACCGTCATCTGGGGCTCAGGCTGCGGGGCTACGATCCGGACACGCATCTCGGGGGCGTCGGCTACCTCTTCGTGCGCGGCATGGCGGGCCCCGACACTCCGCGGGTCGACGGGGGTCTCTGCGGCGTGTGCACGTGGCATCCGAGCGCGGCCCTCGTCGTGGCCGTCAGCGAGCTGCTGGGAGGCGCCCATGCATGAGATTCCCGCCTCGGCCACGGGCAAGCTGCGCGACTTCGCCGAGGCCGGCATGATCGGGCTCGCCGACTACCACCTCGCTCGGCGCATGAGCCGCGGCTTCGAGACCGACGAGGACGTCGTGCTGGCCTTCGCGCTCGCCGTGCGGGAGCTGCGGCTCGGGTCGGTGTGTCTGGTCCTCGACGACGTCCGCTCCCTGAAGCCGGACACCGATGTCGACGACGGCAGCGTCGGCGCCGATCCGAGGAGCCTGGACTGGCCGGACGGCACCACGTGGCCCGACCGGATCGCGGCGTCGCCGCTCGTCGGGCCCGACCGGCCCTTCATCCTCGACGACGGCCGGCTGTACCTCGCCCGCTTCCACGCGCAGGAGCGTGCCGTCGCCGAGGCCCTGGCCCGCCGCAGGGGCCTGCCGCTGGACGACTTCGTCGCGCCGCTGCCCAACACGGACGAGCCCGACGCGCAGCAGGACGCGGCCGTCGTCGCCGCCATGCGGCACCGCACGGCGGTCGTCACCGGCGGGCCCGGGACGGGCAAGACGACGACGGTGGTGCGCATCCTCAATTCGCTGGCGCAGGCCGGCCCCCTGCGCATCGCGCTCGCCGCACCCACAGGCAAGGCCGCCCGACAGCTCCACGACGCGGTGATGGGCCGTCTGCGGCCCGGGGCGAGCCTGGGCGAGCCGTTCTCCGGCACCCTGCACCGGCTGCTCGGCAAGTCGGTGCGTGGCCCCCGGGCGGTCCACGACGCCGACAATCCGCTGCCGCACGACGTCGTCGTGCTCGACGAGGTCTCGATGGTGTCCCTCGAGCACATGGCATCGCTGCTGGCCGCGCTCACACCTGCGACCCGGCTGCTGCTGGTCGGGGACCCGCACCAGCTCCGATCGGTGGAGGCCGGTGCCGTCCTGGCCGACATCGTCGCGAACCCGGGGCTCCTCCAGTCGGGCAGCGTCGTCGAGCTCGCGACGAACCGTCGCAGCAACCAGGAGATCGCCGCGCTCGCCCGGGCCATCCACGACGGCGACGCATCACGCGCGCTGGAGCTCGTCGACGCTGCACGGACGATCGCCTGGTACGACTACGACGGGGAGGGGGTCCACGCCCTCGGCCAGTTCCGGAGCGACGTGACCGCCCAGGTCGCCGAGGTGGCGTCGGCCGCAGCCCGCGACGATGCCCGCGCAGCCCTCGACGCGCTCGGCCGCCATCGCGTACTGTGCGCGCACCGGCTCGGCCCCTTCGGGGTGCAGGGCTGGGCGCGCGCCGCCCGGGAGATGGGCGCCGAGATCGTCGACGGCTATGGGCGCGGGGAGCACTACGTCGGCCAACCGCTGCTGGTGACACACAATTCCGACACGTTCAGCAATGGCGACGTGGCCGTGATCGTCGCCTCACACGGCGCGCTGCTGGCCGCCGTCGACCAGGGCCCGGAGCCGCTGCGCGTGGCCCCCGTGCTGCTCGACAACGCGGTGGACCTGCATGCGATGACCATCCACAAGGCCCAGGGCGGCTCCTACGACCGGGTGAGCGTGGTGTTGCCGCCGGCGGACTCGCCGCTGGCGACGCGGGAGCTGCTCTACACGGCCGTCACCCGCGCGCGCAAGGAGCTGCGGATCTACGGCACCCGACGGGCGTTCCTGCAGGCCATCGCCACCCCGGTGCGTCGCGCATCGGGGCTGGCCGGCTGAGTGCGGATCAGGCGCGCACGGCCGCGATCGCCGCGGCGACGTGCGCGAGGTTGCCGTCGTTGAGCGCGGCCACGCACAGCCGGCCGGCGTTCGTGCCGTAGATGCCGTACTCGTCGCGCAGTCGCACCATCTGCTGCGTCGTGAGGCCCGAGTAGCTGAACATGCCGCGCTGCTGCGCAATGAAGCCCATGTCGGTCACGCCTGCGGCCTCGATGCCGGCAACGAGCTGCTCACGCAGGGTGGCGATGCGCACACGCATGTGCTCCAGCTCGTCGGCCCACTGGGCGCGCAGGGCGTCGTCGGCGAGGATGGTGGCGACGACGTGGGCGCCGAACGCGGGCGGGTTGGAGTAGTTGGTGCGCACGATCGCCTTGAGCTGGCTCAGCAGCCGGGCGGCCTCGTCGGCATCGGCGCACACGGCGTGGAGGGCGCCGGCGCGCTGGCCGTACAGGCCGAAGTTCTTGGAGTAGGAGGTGCTGAGCAGGAAGGACAGGCCCTTGGCGACGAACTTCGCGACGACCGCCCCGTCCTGTTCGAGCCCGGCACCGAATCCCTGGTAGGCCATGTCGATGAAGGGGAACAGCTCGCGCTCTGCGATGAGGTCGACGACGCGGTCCCACTGCTCGTCGGTGAGGTCATAGCCGGTGGGGTTGTGGCAGCAGGCGTGCAGCACGACGACGGTGCCCGGCTCGGCCGCGCGCAGGCTGGCCAGCGTCCCGTCGAAGTCGACGCCCCGGGCGTCCTGATCGTAGTAGCGGTACGAGTCGACGGTGAACCCCGCCCTCGTGAACAGGGCCCGGTGGTTCTCCCAGCTCGGGTCGGAGACCAGCACCGTCGACTCCTCGGCGAGCTGGCGCAGCATGTCCGCGCCGATGCGCAGCGCCCCCGTGCCGCCCAGCGCCTCGACGGTGACGATGCGCGACGAGTCCACCTCGGTCCCGAAGGCGAGGTCGCGCACGGCCTCGCGGTAGGCGGGCAGGCCGTCGATGGGGAGGTAGCCGTGCGCGAGGCCCTTCGCGAGGTAGCGCTGCTGCGCCTCACGCACCGCGGCCATGAGCGGAAGCTTGCCGTCCTCGTCGAGGTAGACGCCGACGCCGAGGTTGACCTTGTCGGTGCGCTCGTCCTTGTTGTAGGCCTCGGTGAGTCCGAGGATCGGGTCGGCGGGTGCCAGCTCGGCACGCTGCAGCAGCGACATGGGACAACCTTCCGTCGAAGAACGGCCCCCCGGCGGGCGCCCGGGAGGCGGGGTGAGATCCTTTGGCCAGACTAGTCGCAATCGCGGACAATGGACATGGTCGATCCACATCGGAGGACGAACTTGGACATCCACTTCGGGCACTCGAATCAGTCGAGCGTGGGCATCGAATGGGAGATGGCCATCGTCGACCGGGACACGCTGGAGCAGGTGCCGGGGGCTGTGCACGTGCTCGAGCGGGTGGCCGACCCGGAGGGTGGCCCGATCCGGGGCGAGTACTTCGACTCGATGCTGGAGCTGGTCAGTGGGGTGCACGAGCGGGTCCACGACGCCCAGGCCGAGTTGGAGGGGCTCCTGGCGCAGGTGATCGACTGGCTCGAACCGCACGGCCTCACCGTGCTCGCGATGGGTGCGCATCCGTTCGGGGATCCGATGTTGCAGCGGCCCCGGGCCAAGCCCCAGTACGGGCGTGTGGCCGAGCGCAACGGCTGGTGGGGCCGCCAGATGGCCGTCAACGGGCTGCACGTGCACGTCGGCGTGGACGACGCCGACAAGGCCATCCAGTTGACGATGGGCGTCGCCCGGTTGAGCTGCTACTTCATCGCACTCTCCGCCGCCTCTCCACTGTGGCTGGGCATGGACACGCAGTTCGCGTCGCAGCGCACGATGCTGTTCCAGCAGTTGTCCACCAACGGTCCCCCGCATCGGCTGTCCGACTGGCGGGCCTACGTCGAGCACGTCGAACAGCTCGCGGACTACGGGATGATTCGCAGCGCGTCGGAGCTGCGCTGGGACGTGCGGCCCTCCGCGTGCGGCACCGTCGAGAACCGGCTGATGGACGCCATGCCCACCGGCTGGGAGGTGGGGGCCATCGCGGCGCTGTCGCAGTGCGTGGCCGAGCGCCTCTCGCGCGCTGTCGAAGCCGACGAGCCGATCTGGCAGTTGCCGCACTGGATCATGCGGGAGAACAAGTGGCGCGCCGCACGGTACGGCTTGGACGCGGAAGTCATGGTGCCCAGACTCGCCGCCAGGCACGCGATCCCGATGCGCGAGGGGCTCGCGCACTGGCTGGCCGAGCTCGCTCCCATCGCCGACGAGCTGGGCTGCGCCGACGAGCTGGCTCGTATTCCCGAGCTCGCCGCCGGTGGGCCGAGCCATGTTCGTCAGCGCCGAGTGTGGGAAGCTACTGGGGACGCACGTGCCGTCGCCGCGTCCGTCGTCGCGGAAACCCTGCGCGGCACCCCCCTATTCGAGGAGACCCGAGGATGAAGCCCTTCCTGCTGTTGAGCCACCGACCCGAGGACATCGAGGCCGAGCGGGAGCACAAGGACATCGCCCGCTACGCCAAGCTGCAACTCGCCGACATCGACCAGCGCCGCCTGGAGCAGGAGCACCTGGGCGACGTCGATCTCGAGCGCTACTCGGGCGTGTTCATCGGCGGGGGCCCCTACAATCTGTCCGACGCCTCGAAGTCGCACACCCAGCAGCGCGTCGAACGCGAGCTGCTCGACCTGACGCGGCGCTGCCTGGCGACCTCAACTCCATTCTTCGGCATCTGCTACGGGCTGGGCGTGCTCGCGGTGGCGGCGGGGGGCCGCGTCGAGGCGAAGAACGCCGAGGAGGCGAGCGCGCCGTGGATCGCCACCACCGCCGACGGGGATCAGGATCCGGTCGTGCAGGGCCTGCCGGAGCTCTTCCAGGCCTTCACCGGGCACAAGGAGTCGGTGACGGTCCTGCCACGCGAGGCAGTGGTCCTGGCCAGCAACCGAGCCTGCCCGAACCAAATGATCCGCGTGGGCGACAAGGCCTACGGGGTGCAGTTCCACCCGGAGCTGAACGGTGAGTCCCTGGCCAAGCGCCTGATCGCCTACAAGGACTTCGGTTACTTCCCCGCCGGTGAGCTCGACGAGCGCGTCCAGTGGGCGCGTCGCACCGACGTGGGCGGCGCCGCCCACGCGCTGATCCGCCACTTCGTCCGGCAGGCCAGCGGCCAGCCGAGGCCGCCCGTCGTCGCAGACCAGTAGCCCCGACGGCGACCCTGCGGCACCCGACGTGATCGGGACGGGTGCCGCAGCGTCCGGGCAGGTCAGTCGAGGTAGTCGCGCAACACCTGGGAGCGCGACGGGTGACGCAGCTTGCTCATCGTCTTCGACTCGATCTGACGGATGCGTTCGCGGGTGACCCCGTAGACCTTGCCGATCTCGTCGAGGGTCTTGGGCTGCCCGTCGGTGAGCCCAAAGCGCATGCTGACCACGCCAGCCTCGCGCTCGGAGAGGGTGTCGAGCACCTCGTTGAGCTGCTCCTGCAGGAGCGTGAAGTTGACCGCGTCGGCCGGCACGACCGCCTCGGAGTCCTCGATGAGGTCGCCGAACTCGGAGTCGCCGTCCTCGCCGAGCGGAGTGTGCAGCGAGATCGGCTCACGTCCGTACTTCTGCACCTCGATGACCTTCTCCGGAGTCATGTCGAGCTCCTTCGCGAGCTCCTCCGGGGTGGGCTCGCGGCCTAGGTCCTGCAGCATCTGGCGCTGCACGCGGGCGAGCTTGTTGATGACCTCGACCATGTGCACGGGGATGCGGATCGTGCGGGCCTGGTCGGCCATGGCCCGCGTGATGGCCTGCTTGATCCACCACGTCGCGTACGTGGAGAACTTGTAGCCCTTGGTGTAGTCGAACTTCTCGACGGCGCGGATGAGGCCGAGGTTGCCCTCCTGGATCAGGTCGAGGAACAACATGCCGCGGCCGGTGTAGCGCTTCGCTAGCGAGACGACCAGGCGCAGGTTGGCCTCGAGGAGGTGGTTCTTCGCGCGGCGCCCGTCCTCCTGGATCCAGACGTAGTCCTCCCAGTCCTCCGCGGGCACCGGGTGCTCCTGATCGTTCAGCGCCTCCTCGGCGAAGAGGCCCGCCTCGATGCGCTTGGCGAGCTCGACCTCCTCCACAGCGTTCAGGAGCGCAACCTTGCCGATCTGCTTCAGGTAGTCCTTGACCGGATCCGCAGTCGCGCCAGCGGACATCACCTGCTGCTCGGGTTCGTCGGCCTCGTCGGAGTCCGACAGCGCGAATCCTTCCTCCTCGACGAGTTCCTGCTCGTCCTTGGCTTCCTCGGCCTCGTCGAAGGTGGACTCGTCGACGTCGTCCAGCGACCGCTTCTTGCCGCCGACGGTCATCACCAGGTCGTCGCCGTCCTTGTCCGCCTTGGCGATGTGGATCTCTCCGGCGGCGACCTGCGCCACCGTCGGCTCCTCCACCTCGGCCTTGGCCCGGGAGGTGCGCTTCGTCGCGGGAGCGGCCTCCTTGGCGGCGGGCGCGGACTTCTCGGCGCCGCGCTTGGTGCTGGCACGCTTGGCCGGGGCCTTCTTCGCTGCGGCCTTCTTCGTGGGCGCCGTCGCGGCCACGGAGTCCTCGGCCGCGACGGCGTCGTTCGCCTCCTTCGGCGCGGAGTTGGAAGCCTTGCGAGTCTCTGCCACGATGTTCCTCCGGTTTTTGGGCACGCGACGCCCCGGACTGGTCAAGGGACGCATCGTCCATCCTTGCACCTGCCTGGGCGGGAAGCAAACCCGCGCGGCCCCGGGGCTGGCAAATCGCACGATTTCCGTGATCTCGAACGATTGCCACCGATCGGGAACTTCTCGTGCGCTTCGTGCGTTGTGTGGGATGTACGGCTTGCGAAAGGACAGCAACTGTGAGCACCGCACGGAATCGAAACGAAGGGATCGACGGGAAGGACGCCGTCGGGCAGTACCTCGACGAGATCGCCAAGACGCCGCTGCTCAGCGCGATCGAGGAGGTCGAGCTCGCCCGGGCCATCGAGGCCGGGCTGTTCGCCGAGCAGGTTCTGCTGGGCGAGGTCGAGACGTCGACGGACGCCACCGAGGAGGAGCTGCGGGCCATCGTCGAGGCAGGCGAGGCGGCGATGCGTCGCTTCGTCAGCGCAAACCTGCGCCTGGTGGTCTCCGTGGCCCGCAAGTATGGCCGCGCGCAGATGCCGCTGCTGGATCTGGTCCAGGAGGGCAACACCGGACTCATCCGCGCCGTCGAGAAGTTCGACTACACGAAGGGCTTCAAGTTCTCCACCTACGCGACGTGGTGGGTGCGTCAGGCCATCTCCCGCGGCATCGCCCAGCAGGGACGCATCGTGCGCCTGCCGGTGCACGTCGCCGAACAGGTCAACCAGGTCTCGGCCGTGCGCCGCTCGCTGGAGCGCCAGCTCGGGCGGGAGCCGGAGATCGCGGAGATCGCCGACGAGCTCGGCCTGGAGGAGGAGCGCATCGTCGACCTGGTCCGCTGGTCGCGTGAGCACGTCTCGCTCGACGCCCCCGTCGACACCGACGGCGACACCTCGCTCGGCGATCTGATCGCCCGCGACGTCGCCCCCGGCCCGGACGAGATGGTGCTCGATGTCGAGGACAGGGCCCGCATCGAGGGGATGCTCGAGAGCCTCGACGAGCGCTCGCGCGACGTCGTGCGGCGCCGCTACGGGCTCGTCGACGGGCGCCAGGCCAAGCTTGCCGACATCGGCACCCACTGGGGCATCACCGCCGAACGCGTCCGCCAGATCGAGCGGCTCGCGCTGGCGAAGATGCGGGAGAGCGTCGGCCTCGCGGCCTGACGACGAATGGGCGTCCCGCGGGGCGCAATTCGTGACCACACTAGGGTGGGGAGCATGACCGATCATGCTCCCCACTCGCCGTTCCTGGACCTCGACGGCTTCATCGCCCTCCCGAGGCTCGGCGGGCTGTCCCTCTCCCCTGACGGCCGCAGGCTGGTCGTCGGTATTGGCACGCTGAGCGCCGACCGCACGCGCACCACGACGTCGCTGTGGGACGTCGACGTCGACGGACAACGGGCGGCGCGCCGCATCACACACTCCGTCGACGGCGAGGCTCTCGCCGCACAGACCGACGACGGCCTGCTGCTCACCGCCAAGCGCGACGTCCCGGCCATGGGCGAGGACAAGCCCACCGAGACCACCAAGGCGCTCTGGTGGCTGCCGGCGTTCGGAGAGGCGTCGGTCGCGGCCGCCCGCGACGGCGGCTTCGGATTCGTCGCCACGGCCCGTCGCAGCGACACGGTATTGCTCGGCGTGCCCGTCCACGCGGGCGTCGACGACGACGCCGCCGACGCGAGCAAGCGCGCCGCGCGCCGCGAGCGGAAGGTCTCCGCCATCCTCCACGACCGCCCGGGCGTGCGGTTCTGGGATCACGACATCGCGCTCGAACACACCCGTCTGCGCCGGGCCCGGCTCGAGGACGGGCGGCTCGTCGACGTCCACGACCTCACCGGGGACGTCGGGCGCGCCATCGAGTCGGCCGAGCTCAGCCCCGACGGTGACCTCGCCGCCGTCGTGTGGCGCGTGGAGCTGCCGCGTGGCCGCTCCCGCGATGAGCTCGTCCTCGTCGACGTCGCCACCGGCGAGCGGCGCACCCTGACCGGCGCGGAGGGGAAGTCCTACGAGCACCCGGTCTTCGACGACGCCGGCCGCCGCATCGCAGTGGTCGAGTTCGACGACGCGACCCCGACGCAGACCTTCGACCAGCGCGTCGTGATCGTCGACGTCGCCGACGGCGTCGCGCGGCCCGTCGCCGGGGGATGGGACCGCTGGGCCACGCCCGTCGCCTTCTCCCCCGACGGCGCGACGCTCTTCGTCACGGCCGACGAGGACGGGCATCGTCCGATCTTCGCCATCGATCTCGCCACCGACGAGGTCCGCCGGCTCACGGAGGCCGGCGCCTTCACCAGCGTGCAGCGCTCCCCCGACGGGGCAACGCTCTTCGCGGTCCGGACCGCTTACGACTGCCCCGGCGAGGTGGTGGCGATCGACGTCGCGACCGGCGCATCCCGCGTGCTCCCGACCGTCGACCAGCCGACGCTACCCGGCCGCCTGGAGCGCGTCGAGACCGCCGCCTCCGACGGCACCCGCGTCGCCGGCTGGCTGGTGCTGCCGAAGGGGTGCGACGCCGACTCGCCGGCACCCCTGACGCTGTGGGTCCACGGCGGCCCGATCTCGAGCTGGAACGCCTGGAGTTGGCGTTGGTGCCCGTGGATCCTCGCCGCGCGCGGGCAGGCTGTGCTCCTGCCGGATCCTGCGCTGTCCACCGGCTACGGGCGCGCGTTCGTCCAGCGCGGGCACAGCCGCTGGGGCGCCGAGCCGTACACCGATGTCATGGCCCTCACCGACGCGGTGGAGGCGCGCGACGACATCCGCGACGACTCCTCGACGATGATGGGCGGCTCCTTCGGCGGCTACATGGCCAACTGGATCGCGACGCACACCGATCGCTTCAAGGCCATCGTGAGCCACGCGTCGCTGTGGGACCTGCGATCCTTCGCGTCGACGACGGACTACCCGTCGGGCTGGCGCGACCAGTTCCAGCCGGAGATCTTCACCGAGCACAACCCGGCGTTGTTCGCCGACCGCATCGTCACGCCCATGCTCGTCATCCACGGCGACAAGGACTACCGCGTCCCGATCGGCGAAGGGCTCGCACTCTGGTGGGCGCTCACGGGCTCGTACGAGGGTGAGCAGCGAGACTTCCCGCACCGCTTCCTGTACTTCCCCGACGAGAACCACTGGGTGCTCACCCCGCAGCACGCGAAGCTCTGGTACGAGACCGTCATCGAATTCCTGGACGCCCATCGCAGCGGCCGCACCCCAGAGCGCCCCGAGCTGCTCTGAGGCTAGCGGACCCGGATCAGTCCCTCCTGCCCGCAGGAGGCGACGGTGACGCCGTTTTGGTAGAGGCGTCCGCGGCAGAACCCGCGGGCGCCCGCCGCCGACGGTGAGATCATGTCGTAGAGGATCCACTCGTCGGTGCGCACCGGCCTGTGGAACCACATCGAGTGGTCGATGGATGCCGCCTGCAGGTTGGGCGACGTCACCTGGAGCTGGTGCGGCACCAGCGTCGTGCTCAGCAGCGTGATGTCGGAGATGTAGGCCAGCACCGCGTTGTGCAGGATCGGGTCTCGGGGCATCGCGGATTTCGTGCGCACCCAGGCACGCATGTTGGCGCCCAGGTGGTTGACCATCGGTGGCGTCGCCAGCCGCACGTCCAACGCATCCCACTCCCGCAGCAGCTCCTCGTGGGTGCCGAACTGCTGCTCCAGCACCGTGTGGAGCGAGGGGGCCTCGTCGGGGCTCACGACGTCCGCCCACGGCTGCAGCGCGCTGTGCTCGAGGCCCGGTTCGGGCTCCTGGAATGACGCGTTGAGCTGGAAGATCACCTTCCCGAACTGCTTCGTCACCACCCTGCGTGCGCTGAAGGTGCCGCCGTCGCGCAACACCTCCACCTCGAACCGCAGGGGCTCGTCGCGCGACCCGGGCCGCAGGAAGTAGGCGTTCAGCGAGTGCACGATCCGCTCGGAGGGCACCGACTGGGCGGCTGCGACGAGCGTCTGCGCGAGCACCTGCCCGCCGAACAGGCGCTGGAAGAAGGTGTCTGGTTGGGGCCCCTCCCAGACGTTGTCGTCGGTTTGGCGAAGCTCGAACAGGGCCAGTAGGCCCGCTACATCCTTGGGCACGGCACCATCATGGCACTGTTCGGCTCGCCGCGTCCGGCTCAGCCCAGCGCCAACAGCGCGTCGTTGATGACGTCGGCCGGTGCCGTGGCGCCCGCGCCGTCGGGGGTGGACGCCACCGCGGCGACGACCCGCTGCCCCTTGACTGCGATGGCGAGCTCGGTCGTGATCTGCATGCTGCTGCCGAAGTCGGTGTCCGTGACAAGGGTGAACGCGTCGTCGGCGCCCTGCACCCCGGGCAGCGGCCGGACGCTCATGCTGCTGTTCATCGATTGGCCATCGGCGGTGATTTGCAGCTCGGGGCACTTGGCGACGCCGTCCTTCGTGGCCGCGGCGCTCTGGCGGGCAAGGCCCGCCGACGGGTAGGTCATGATGGAGAGCATCACCGAGGAGCCCTTCGTCATGTCCATCTGCATCGCGGCCAGGGTGGTGGCCGATTCGAGGAGCTCCGGGTTGTTCGATCCCATCGCCACGAACTTGCACTCGGCCGGCTCGACCTGCAGCGCCGCGGCCGCCTCCTGCGCCTTCTCGAGATCGAGTTCGCTCGTCGGGATGGCTTGGGCGCCCTCGTGGCGGGCGATGAAGTCGTCGATCGCGCGCTGCGCCGCGTCGTTGGTCGTGGGCGTCGCAGGCTCGGACGTCGCGGGCTCGGACGGGGCCGCCGACTCGCTGCCCTCCGGCCCTGGCGCGGCCGTGGACGAGGCTGCCGGGGCAGGGGACGTGGAGGTGGACGGAGCGGCGCTGGGAGCGTCGTCGGCGGAACAGGCCGCCAGGCCCAAGAGCGCGACCGCCATCGCGGCGGACGCCCAACGTCGGGCGGGCTGCAACTGCATGCGGGTGTCCTTTCACTCGGCGCTGATGCGCACCTCGTGAGACTACGGCATCGACGCGGTCAACTCACCCGTTCGATGGCCTTGCGGATCCGTTTGGCCGACACCGGCACCGACGTGCGGAGCTGCTGGGCGAACACGCTCACGCGGAACTCCTCCAGCCAGAACGCGATCTCCTCGACGTCCGCGCGCAGCGGACCCGGCGGCTGCGCTTGAGTGAGCGCGGCGAACTCGTCCTCCAGCTCCTCGACCTGCACCGACTCGCGCGCGTCCCGGGCCGGGTTGAGCTTCGCGGCGCGCACCCGCAGGAGCGCCGCCTCGCAGTAGCGCGGCAGATGGCGAAGCCACGGGTCGGGGGTGAACGAGATGAACCGGTCGAACAGCAGCCCTGCCAACTGCGCCTCCACGTCCTGCCGGACCCGGTCGCCGCTCGCCAGCGAGGACAGTTCGAGCCGCACCTGCGTCGCCGCGGCCAGCGCGGCCGCCGCCTGCCCCACCACCTGGCGGGTCCGGTCGGCCTGGTCCTGTCGCACGAGGACGGCGACCCGCTCGAACGTCTCCCGATCCCGCACCGCCAGCGCCGGCCCGTGCTCCTCGGCCAGTTGCTCGCTCGCCTTCAGCCAGGCGTCCTGCAACAGCGCTGGCACGGACTCGTACGGGGAATCCGCCAACGCCAGCTTCTCGGACATCGACAGGTGCGCCACCACCCACCGCGTCGGGTCGGGGTTCACGCGGGTCAGCAGCCTGCGCAGGCCCTGGACGTGGGCCCGCCGCGCCTTCTCGTCGGTGTCCGCGACGGCCAACCCGACGGTGCTCCCCTCGTCGACGAGCGACGGGTAGCCCGTCACTCCCCTGCCCAGCTCGGTGTGCGTGGGGATGACCGGGAATGTCCAGCTCGTCTGGCCGCTGGCCGTCAGGTTGCCCGCGGACCGGGTGAGCTTGCGCGCCACCTGCGCCGAGAGCCGCTGCTGCAGGGCGACGAGGTCCTCGCCCCTGGCGACCTCGCGCCCCCGGTCGGTGACGACGAACAGCGGCCTGAGGTGCGACGGCAGGTGGTCGTCGCGCCACCACGACGGCTCCACGACGACGCCGGTGAGCTGGGTCAGTGCTTGGCCGAGGGCCTCGGCGAAGCGTCCCTGCCCCGACTGCTCGCGCTCCTCGATCCAGACGAGGGCTCGTCGCGCGAAGTCGGGTGCCGGGACGAAGTTGGTGCGCACCTGCTTCGGCAGGCCGCGGATCAGCTCGGTGGCCAGTTCGGCGCGCAGGCCCGGCACCAGCCACGTGAAGGGCGCCGCTTCCAGGGAGGCGAGCTGTTCCAGCCGGACGGTGATGGTGGCGCCGTCCTCGCGTCGACCGGGATCGAAGACGTAGCGCACCGGCAGGTTGGTCGGGCCAACGGTGAACCGCTCCGGGAAGTCCGAGGGCCGCAGTTGGGCGTCGTCGGCGATGCAGTCGTCGGGAGCCAGGAGGGGCCACTGCTCCTTCGGACGGCCCCGGAGCCACCTGTCGAGCGTCGCCCCGGAGACGATCTCGGGCGGCAGCGCGGCGTCGTAGTGCGCGAAGAGGGCCTCGTCGGAGATGAGCAGGTCCGGGCGGCGCATGCGGTAGGTGAGCTCCCGCGCACGGGCCAGGGCCTTGTGGTTGGCGACCACCAGCGGGTTGCGGGTCTCCCAGCCCTCTTCGACGAGCGCTGCGCGCAGGAAGATCTCGCGGGCCTCGACGGGATGCTCGCGGGCGTAACCGACGCGCCGCCCGGCCACCAGCGGCACGCCGAACAGCGTCACCCGCTCGCTGGCGACCACGGAGGCGCTGCGCTGCTCGAAGCGCGGCTCGGACAGCGTGCGCGTCACCAGGGGGCCCGCCACTTCCTCGACCCACTCCGCCTTGACGGCTGCGACGGTGCGCGCCCACAGCCTGCTCGTCTCGACGAGCTCGAACGCCACGACCAGCGGCGGGGTCGACCTGGCGAGGCTCGACCCCGGCTGGATCGCGAACCTCGCGCCGCGCGCGCCCTGATACTCCAGCAGCGGGCGACGACGTCCCGGCTCCTTCGGCGCGCGCTCCGGCTCCGCGAGCCCGATGTTGGACAGCAGCCCCGCCAGCAGCGAGCGCAGCACGTCGGGCATCGCGCCGGACGATCCGGGGTCCAAATCGAGGTCCTTCACGACCTCCTTGAGCTGGCTGACCAGCTCCTCCCACTCGCGGATGCGCACGAAGTGCAGGAACTCGTCGCGACACATGCGGCGGAACTGGTTGCCGGACAGGGCGCGCCGCTGACGGCGCACGTACTGCCACAGGTTGAGCAGCACCTCGAAGTCGCCGCCCTCCGGGCCTGCCTTCGCCGGGGTCAAGTCCTCGGACCAGAATCGCCGGTGCAGCTCGTCGGCGCGCTGCTGGTGTTCCAGGGGCCGCTCGCGCACGTCGGGCACGGTGAGCCCCGCGACGATCACCAAGACCTCCTTGAGGCAGCCGCGCCGGGCGGCCTCGACGATCATCCGCCCCATCCGCGGATCCACGGGCATCCGCGCAAGCTTGCGGCCGATGCCGGTCAGGCGCAGCTGCTCGCCGGGCTTGCGTTCGCGCAGGGCGCCGAGCTCTTGCAGCACGCGGATGCCGTCGTTGATCTGGCTCGTGACGGGCGCCTCGACGAACGGGAACCCCGCGATGTCGCCGAGCCCGGCCTGCGCCATCAGCAGGATGACCGTCGCGAGATTGGTGCGCAGGATCTCCGGCTCGGAGTATTCGGGGCGCGAGAGGAAGTCCTCCTCCGAGTAGAGCCGCACGGCCACACCGGGCCCGACGCGGCCGCAGCGGCCCGCCCGCTGGTTGGCGGAGGCCCGGCTGACCGGCTCGATGGGCAGTCGCTGCACCTTCGTGCGGGCCGAGTAGCGGGAGATGCGCGCGTTGCCCGCGTCGACGACGAAGCGGATGCCCGGCACCGTCACCGACGTCTCGGCGACGTTCGTGGCGAGCACGACGCGGCGCCCGCGATGGGGCTGGAAGACGCGCGACTGGTCGCCTGCCGAAAGCCTGGCGAACAGCGGCACCGTCTCGAGCCCGCGGATGGCGAGCGCGTCGATGGCCTCCTGCGCGTCGCGGATCTCCCGCTCGCCGCTCAGGAAAACGAGGATGTCGCCCGTCGACGACTCCCCCACCAGCTCGCCGACGGCGGCGGCCACCTGGTCGATCTCGTCCTCCCCCTCGCGAGGCTCCCGGTAGCGGATCTCGACGGGGTAGGTGCGCCCGGAGACCTCGACGACGGGGGCGCCGTCGAAGTGCTCCGAGAACCGCGCCGTGTCGATCGTCGCGGACGTGACGATCACGCGCAGGTCGGGACGCTTGGGCAGGAGCTGCTTCAGGTAGCCGAGCAGGAAGTCGATGTTGAGACTGCGCTCGTGGGCCTCGTCGATGATGATCGTGTCGTAGCGGCGCAGGAGGCGGTCGTGGGTCACCTCGCTCAACAGGATGCCGTCGGTCATCAGCTTGATGCGGGTCTCGCGCGAGGCCTTGTGCGTAAACCGCACCTGGTAGCCGACGAAGTCGCCCAGCTCGGTCCCGCACTCGTGCGCGATGCGCTCGGCGACGGTGCGCGCCGCCAACCTCCTGGGCTGCGTGTGCGCGATCCGCGTGCGGCCGGCCAGCAGGCAGATCTTCGGCAGCTGCGTCGTCTTACCGGAGCCGGTCTCGCCGGCGACGACCACCACCTGGTGCTCGCAGATCAGCTCCGCGATGCGGTCGGCCTCGGCCGCGATGGGAAGCTCGGGCGCGACGCGGACCTCTCTCACGCGGCCACGTACAGCGGGCACATCGCGTGCGCCAGCAGACCGCGCATGAGCCCGCCGATCTGCACGCCGGGGATGGCGGAGTCGGAGATGCCCATGACGAGCAGGTCGTAGTCGGCTGAACGCGTCACCAGCTCGTTGATGGGGCTGTCGGCGACGACGATCGTCTCGTAGTCGACCTCGGGGAACTGCTCGGCAATGGACTTGGCGACGGCCTCGAGGCCGCCCTTGGCGAACTGGATCTGGTTTTCCAGCTCCGCGGGCGAGAGCTTGGGGCCGAAGAAGCCGACGGGCGGCTGCACCACGTGCACGATCTCGAGCTTCGACGAGAACAGCCGCGCCTGCTCGAACCCGGCTTGCAGGGTGGATCTGGAGCCCGGGTCGGTGTTGACTGCCACGCCGATGCGTCGCTTGTCGCCGACGTCGTCCGGGTTGGCCGCGGCGGAGATCACTACGACCGGGCAGGCCGCGTTGGTGACGACGGCCACCGACGTCGAGCCGACGAACATGCGCTCGAGCCCGGAGGCCGCGCGGCGGCCGAGCACGACGAGCGACGCCACCTCCGACAGTCGGGTCAGCACCCCGCCCGGCGTCCCCATGATGACCTCGGTGCTGATGCGCTCGGCGGGGAGCCCTTCCTCCATGGCGCGCGCCTTGGCAGCCGCATTGGCGGCGACGCCGGCCTCATGGAGCACCTCCGGGTCGTACACGACGCCCCAGGCTCCGGCCATGAGGGTGTCGTCGACGGCGTTGGCGAGCAGGAGGTCGCCGTCGATGAGGGCGGCGACGCCCGCTCCGTACTTGACGGCGCGAAGCCCGTCCTCGCTGCCGTCGACTCCGACGACGATCAGTGGTCGCTCGCTCATGGTCAGTCCCTCCTCGTGCCGGCGATGGCTCGCCCGGACAGCGACTCTTCCTGGATCCAGATGCCGATCGGTTCGCCGCGGTTCAGCCACGACACCGGCTCGATGCCCTCGGGTGCGGGGGCGGTGCGCCCGCGCACGAGCACGGACCAGCCGATGGCGGAGTCCTCGTCGACGTCGTCGATCTGGAAGGCGACGTCGGTGGGCTCCAGCAGCTCGGACAGCGCGGTGCCGGGGAACGTGTGGAACACGACGTGGCCGTCGACGACCTTGTGGTTGACGGGCACGACGAGCAGGCCCCGCGCACTCTGCCAGGCCACGCGACCGTAGTCGGCGTCCCCGAGCAGCGAGCGGCACTCCTCGGCGGGCAGCTCCTGGAAGTAGGCCACGTCCTGATTGTCCATGCGCCCAGTCTAGTGCGTGCCGCCGCGGCCGCGGTGCGCCTACGGATGCTGGGCGGGGACGGTCAGGTGGACGGGAACGTGGTGCGCCCGCCGAGCTTTGCCGCAAGGTCGTCGTCGATGCCGTCGGCGACGTGCGCGACGAGCCGCAGCGCGTGCACGAGGTGCGCGGGCACGAAGGGGCGCGCGTCGACCGACATCTGGACGTAGACCCGGTCCTTGTGGAGCGCGAATCGGCCGTAGCGGGCCTCGACGTTGAGGTCGTTGAGCACCTCGCAGGCGCGCGACCGGCCGGCGACGTCGTGCACGAGCGGGGAGAACACGACGAGCTCCTGTGCGTCCGGCGTGGAGCGCAGGAAGATGATCGTCGACCCGACGCGGATCGCCACCTCCCCGTCGGGGTTGCGCAGCGCAGGATGCCCGAAGCTGCGTTCGAGCAGGTCGTCGACGATGCGGTCCAGATCTGCGCGGTCGGCGGGCATGAGGGCGACGTCCTGCTCCGTCGGCGAGGGGCGCGGCGTCGTCTGCCACGACTCCGTGCCGCGCAGGATCTCGCGCAGGTGGTCGGGCTCCAGGAACACCGGGTGGATGACGTCGAAGATCTCCTGCATCGTGGCGCTCGTGAGCGCGGCGAGCGGCTCCGTCTCCTCCTGGTCGCAGGCGGCGTGGAAGGTGGGCTGGCGGTCGTCGGGCGCCTGCCAGCCCAGGTCGACGAGCAGCGGGCGCTCGTCGTCGGCCGGGTCCGTCTCCCCCGGGGCCGTGCGGCCGGCGCGGATCGTCGCGGTCACCGTCGCGCCCGCCACGTCGAAGCGGATCGCGGGCACGTCCCCCTCGGCGAGGCCCCGCGCCACGGCGATCGTCAGGTCGGACGCGTCGTCCATCACGGACAGCACCTCGGCCAAGTTGGCCGTGAAGGCGTCCCACGCCTCGACGGTGGTCGAGTCGATGTCGAAGTTCTCGAGATCCATGCCTTTGTCCTCCCTCGACCAACCTAGCAGGGCGCGTCGTCGGCGGGGTGCGTACCATACGCGTCGGGGCCCGCCCGCCCCCGAACCGCCCGCGGACCCTTCAGGAGGCAACCATGACCGGCCAGACCCCGCCCCCTGCGGGCACCGAGTGCTCCCTGGCGGACGCCGGCCTCTACGTCGACGGCGAGCGGATCGCGACGGCGGCGAGCGTCGACGACGCCGTCCACCTGCTCGAGCAGCGGCAGGAGGCCTTCGCGTGGCTCGACCTGCACCGCCCCTCCGCCGACGACATGGACGTCCTCGCGCGTCGCTTCGCGCTGCCGGAGCTCGCCGTCGAGGACACCGTGATCGCGCACCAGCGGCCGAAGCTGGAACGCTACGACGACACGCTGTTCCTCGTCCTCCGGGCCGCCCATTACGACGACCTCAGGGAATCCGTCGACTTCGGGGAGATCCACGCCTTCGTCGGCGAGCGCGTGCTCATCACCGTCCGCCACTCCGAAGGCCCCGACCTCGCCCGCATCCGCGCGGAGCTCGAGGCGCAGCCCGAGGTGCTCGCCCTCGGACCGGGACTCATCCTCATGCGGCTGCTGGACAGCGTCGTCGACGGGTACATGCCCGTCGTCGGCGGCATCGACAACGACATCGACGAAATCGACGCCGAGGTGTTCACCGGCAACTCCGACGTCTCGAAGCGCATCTACCAGCTCACCCGCGAGGTGATCGACTTCCAGCGCGCGGTGCGCCCCGTCGACGAGGTGATCGCCGCGCTTCGCCACGATCGCGTCTTCTATCGCGCCGACGACGACCTTCGCCAACAACTGCGCGACATCGAGGACCACGTCACGCAGATCACGGAGCGGATCGAGTCCATGCGGGAGGCGCTCGTCGGCGTGCTGAATCTCCACCTGGCGCTCCAGTCCCAGGTGAGCAACGAACAGATGCGGCAGATGAGCGAAGCGTCGCTGAAACAGGCCGAGGACGCGCGTCGGATCGCCGCGTGGGCGGGCGTGCTGTTCCTGCCCACGCTGGTCACCGGCATCTACGGCATGAACTTCGACCGCATGCCGGAGCTGCACTGGGCTGCCGGCTACCCGTGGGCCCTCGGCCTCATGCTCGCCTCCGCGCTCGGGATGTGGGCGATCTTCAAGACACAACGCTGGCTGTAGCCGAAGTGCCCCGCCGTCGTCCCGCAGCGCGGGCCCAGGCGGGCGGGCGCGGCCTCAGCCGTCGAAGCGGCGCGCCGCACCTTTGTCGGCCGACTGCGCCAACGCACCGTAGATGCGCAGCGCCTGGGACACCGGCCGCTGCCGATCCCGCGGCCGCCACCCGGCCTCGTCGGCCGCGGCGCGGCGACGGGCCAGCTCCTCGTCGGGGACGTTCAGGGTGATGGAGCGCGCGGGGATCGACACGGTGATGGTGTCGCCGTCTTCGACGAGGCCGATCGCGCCGCCCGAGGCAGCCTCGGGAGACACGTGGCCGATGGACAGCCCCGACGAGCCGCCCGAGAAGCGCCCGTCGGTGACGAGCGCGCACTTCGGCCCGAGGCCCACGCCCTTCAGATACGACGTCGGGTACAGCATCTCCTGCATGCCCGGCCCGCCCTTCGGCCCCTCGTAGCGCACGACGACGAAGTCGCCCTCCCGCACCCGGCCGCCGAGGATGGCGTCGACGGCCTCCTGCTCGCTCTCGGTGACCACGGCCGTGCCCGTGAACTCCCACTGCGCCTCGGGGACGCCCGCGGTCTTCACGATGGCTCCGTCGGGGGCCAGGTTGCCTTTCAGCACGGCGAGCCCGCCGTCGGCCGTGTAGGCGTGCTCCAAGGAACGAATGCAGCCGTGCTCCGCGTCGGTGTCGAGCGACTCCCAGCGGTTGTCCGTCGAGAAGGCCTCGGTGGTGCGCACCCCGCCCGGCGCGGCGAGGAAGAGGTCGATCGCCTCCTGCTTGGCCTTGCCACCGCGGATGTCCCAGTCGTCGAGCCACTGCTGCAGGGACGACGAGTGCAGGCAGGTGACCTGGTCGTCGAGCTTGCCGGCGCGGTGCAGCTCGCCGAGCAGCGCGGGAATGCCACCGGCGCGGTGCACGTCCTCCATGTGGTAGCGGTCGGAGTTGGGCGCCACCTTGGCGATGCACGGCACGTCGCGGCTGATGCGGTCGATGTCGTCCATCGTGAAGTCGACGCCGGCTTCCTGGGCCGCGGCGAGCAGGTGCAGGACGGTGTTCGTCGAGCCACCCATGGCGACGTCGAGCTTCATGGCGTTGGTGAACGCCGCCTTGGTGGCCACCGAGCGCGGCAGGACGGACTCGTCGCCGCCCTCGTAGTAGCGCTTGACAAGCTCGACGATGAGCCGGCCCGCGCCCTCGAACAGCCCCTTGCGCGCGGCGTGGGTGGCGAGCGTCGAGCCGTTGCCGGGCAGCGCGAGGCCGATCGCCTCCAGCAGGCAGTTCATCGAGTTGGCCGTGAACATGCCCGAGCAGGAGCCGCACGTCGGGCAGGCGTTGGCCTCCATCCGGGCGAGTTCGTCGTCGGAGATGCTCGCATCCACCGCGGCAGCCATCGGGTGGATCAGGTTGAGGTTGCTGGTGACGGTGCCGTCGTCCTTGGCCACGGCCTTGCCGGACTCCATGGGGCCGCCGGAGACGAACACCGTCGGGATGTTGAGCCTGAGCGCGGCCAGAAACATGCCGGGCGTGATCTTGTCGCAGTTGGAGATGCACACGAGCGCGTCGGCGCAGTGGGCGTTGACCATGTACTCGATCGAGTCGGCGATCAGCTCGCGGCTCGGCAGCGAGTAGAGCATGCCGCCGTGGCCCATGGCGATGCCGTCGTCGACGGCGATCGTGTTGAACTCGCGGCCGATCGCGCCCGCCTCCTTGATCGAGTCGCTGACGAGCCGTCCCATGTCGCGCAGGTGCACGTGACCGGGCACGAACTGCGTGAAGGAATTGGCGACGGCGATGATCGGCTTGCCGAAGTCTCCCTCGCCGATGCCGGTGGCGCGCCAGAGCGCACGGGCGCCGGCCATGTTGCGGCCGTGGGTGCTGGTACGGGACCTGAGTTCGGGCACTGTTCCTCCTGGGCTCATACGTGGCGCGGGGGCACCAGAGCCTCAAGCCTAGTGCCCCCGCCCCGGTTCCCGACGGCTCGGTTCAGCCCTTGACCGCTCCGGCGGCAAGGCCCGACTGCCAGAAACGCTGCAGCACGAGGAACAGGATGACGAGCGGCACGACGCCCAGCAGGGCACCAAGGATCACCGCGCCCTTGTCGGGGCTGAAGTAGCTCATCATGCCGTAGAGGCCGAGCGTGACCGGCTTGAGCTCCGGCTTGCTGATCATCATGAGCGGCAGGAGGAAGTTGTTCCACGTCGCCACGAAGATGAACAGGAAGATCGTCACCATGGCCGGCGCGAGCAGGCGCAGCACCATCGTGAAGAAGATGCGGAACTCCCCCGCGCCGTCGATGCGGGCCGCCTCGAGCAGCTCGGTGGGCACCGACGACGTCGCGTAGACGTTGCCGAGGAACACACCGAACGGGCTCACCATCGAGGGGATGAGGATGGCCCAGACCGTGTCCACGAGCCCCATGCCGTGGAACATCATGTAGAGCGGGATCGTCAGCAGCGCGACGGGCATGAGCAGGCCCGTCATGATCGTGCCGAGCAGCATTTTCCTCCCCGGGAACGCGAACTTCGCCAGTGCGTAGCCGCACGCCACCGAGATGAGCGTCCCGACGACGGCGGCCGTCGTCGAGTAGAACAGCGAGTTGAGCACCCAGCGCGGGAAGAGGTCGCCGGTCCACTGCATCAGGGAAGCCCAGTTGAGGCCCCAGTTGAGGTCCGCGAACGCGAACCCGGGCGTCGTGACGAGGTCGTGGTTGGACTTCGACGACGCGATCACCATCCACGCGATCGGCAGCAGGAAGTACAGCGCGACGAACCCCAGCAGCACGTTCGTGAGCACGCGCGCGGTCTTCGTCGGGGCGATCGAGCGCGGCGGGAGGCCCTCGATGGATTCGCGGAAGCCCCGACGGGCACCCTCGGCCTTGGCGGTCATGTCAGTCCACCTTCCTCTGTGCCAGGAAGTACACGACGGCCAGCACGCCGGCGATCAGCGCCATGAGGATGGAGGTCGCCGAGGCGGGACCGTGCCCGCCGGAGAGCTGGTAGAGCGTGTCGTACGTCAGGGTCATGGGTGTGTAGTCGGCCGGGATCCACGTCGCGATGCTGCGCAGGACCGTCGGCTCGTTGAAGAGCTGGATGGTGCCGATGATCGACAGCAGCACTGCGAGCAGCGCGGCACCGCGGACCATCGGGATCTTGATCTTGGTGGTGATCTGCCAGCCGGTCGCGCCGTCGATGCGGGCTGCTTCGTAGAGGTCGTGCGGGATCGACTGCAGCGCGGCGAGGAAGATCAGCATGTTGTAGCCCATGAACGTCCAGGTGGTCATGTTGGCCATCGAGAACAGGATCGTGCTCGGCGCGAGGAAGAACGGGTGGCCGTCGAGCTGCGGGAGGTTGCCCGCGAACGGCGAGATCTCGGGGATGTACATGTAGCCCCACATGATCGCGGCGATCAGGCCGGGCACGGCGTACGGCAGGAAGAACAGCAGGCGCCAGGGGCCGGGCCTGCGGATGAGGAACGAGTCGAGCAGCAGGGCCAGCGCGAGCGCGCCGAGGATCATGATCGGGATCTGGAAGGCGCCGAACGCGATGACGTGCAGCATGCCCGTCCAGAAGCCGGGGTTCGACGCGGCGTCGACGAAGTTCTGGAATCCGACGAATTGGTTCGTCGGCTCGCCTCCGCCGTAGAGGCCGCCTCCGGCCTGCAGCTTGTAGAACGCCTTGTAGACAGACACCGCGATCGGCGCCATGAACACGACGATGAAGAGAAGGAAGAACGGGAGCGCGAACGCCCACCCCGTCACCGCCTGGTGACGCGCCTGCCTGCTCGTGCGCTTCTTGCCAGCCATGTTGCTCTCCTCGAGGTGGTGGCCGGGCCCTCAGGAGGGGACCCGGCCACGCACGGGTTCGATCAGCCGTTGGCCACCGGCAGACCGGCGGCCTTCAGCGTCTTCACGGATGCGTCCTGCGCCGCGGTGAAGATGTCGGCGACCTTCGCGCTACCTGCGCCGGCCTTCGTCGCGGCCTCCACCATCGGGGTGACGACCGACGAGAAGCCGGGTGCGTAGACGAAGTCCGGGTTCATGGCCGTGGCCGCCTTGGCGAGCTCGGACTGGACGTCCTGCTTGCCGAACTGGCGCAGCCACTTCTCCGGGTTCTTCGGGGCCTGCTTCGTCGCGACGACGAGGCCCTGGGTCGCGAGGTCCTCGATCTGGGTGTTGAACCAGGCGTTGAATTCCATGGCCTCGGCCTTGTGCTTGCAGCCCTTCATGACCGCGACGCCGGAGCCGCCGTCGGGGCCAGTCTTCATGCCGGCGCCGAAGTCCGGCAGCTGCGCGACGCGCCACTGGCCCTCGTACGGGGTGCCGTCGAGGACGTCGAGCGCGAAGCCGACCTCCCAGGCTGCGGCGAAGTGGCCGATGAGCTGGCCGCCGGTCAAGGCCTTGTCGAAGGACTCGTTCCAGCGCGGGGTCACGAGGACCTGCTTCTTGTCGAGGTTCTCCTGCCAGAAGTCGGCGACGACCTTGGACTTGTCGTCGTTGGCCGCGACGACCCACTGGTCGTTCTCTGCCTTGTACCACGCGGCCCCAGCGGCGGCGGCCTGCGCGGACAGCCAGTAGCCGGCCTCGTCGGGCGTGAAGGCCGCGATGTACTTGCCCTGCGCCGCAGCCTTCGCCGCGGCGGCCTTGAACTCGTCGAGCGTCGTCGGGGCCTTGATGCCGAGCTTCTCGAACTCGGCGGTGTTGTACATGTAGATCAGCGGGCCGACGTCCTGCGGCAGGCCGACGGCCTTGCCACCGACGGTCATCAGCGCCACGGCGCCGTCGGCGAAGGGCTCCTTGTACTTCTCGACCTCGGCGGTGACGTCCTCGAACATGCCCTTGACGAACAGCTCGGGCACCTCGCCGTAGCCCACCTGCGCGAGGCAGGCGGCGCTGCCGGCCTGGACGTCCTGCTGCAGCTTGGTGATGAGCTCGTTGGCCTTGCCGTCGAACTTGGTGGGCTTCACCTGGATGTTCGGGTGCTCGGCGTTCCACTTGTCGACGATCTTCTGGACCGGCGTCATGTCCTTGCCGTCGGGCAGGCGGTGGATGTACTGGATCTCCACCTTCTCGCCGGTCTTGGCTGGCTCGGACGCCTTCTCGCTCATCGCGGGCGAGGACTCGCCGGCCTTGGGCGACGTGGTGTCGCTGCCGGAGCCGGCGCACGCCGAGAGCCCAAGGGTGGCGACTGCGAGCAGCGCCACGGACTTCGTCATAGCCTTCTTCATTGTTGGATTCCCCAATCATCGTTGATCCTTGAGCGAATGCCGGGAGAGCATTCTAGGCGTCGCTGCCGACGGGTTCCCGGCTTTCCGGGGCGACCCGCCGGGCGCGTCAGCCGAGTTCGTCGGCGTCGAGCCAGCGCGACTGCATCGCCGCGAGGTCCACGTCGACACCGCGGATCCGGGTGGTGACCGGCTCCTTGGCGAGATTCATGAGGAGCACCTTGCGGGTCTCCTCGAAGACCGCCGCCTCCACCAGCGGGTTCGACGGCACGAGGTCGTCGAACGCCTCCTCCTGCGCCGCGGCCCAGTGGATCGCGCGGTGCAGCAAGCGGGCGTTGACCGGCGAGTACGGCAGGCCTGCGATGTAGACGGATCGGCCCTTCCCGAAGGTCGACGCCGCCAGGTCCACCGACTGCCCGCGCAGCCGGAGGATCTGCGTCGCGCGACCCATCGCGAAGATGTCGCCCGCCCCCTCGCCGACGTCCAGGGCGTCGTCGAGGTCGGTGGTGATGAAGTGCTCGGGCTGCTCCACCGGGTACCGGTCGGTGGACTGGGAGAGCCCGAGCTCCTTGTCGACGCCCAGGACGTCGGACAGCTGGAAGTAGGCGCCGTTCGCGAGCGCCGCGGAGGGCTCGCCGACGCCGATGAGGCCGCCTCCGGAGGCGACGAACCGCCGCACGGCAACGGCCAACGCAGGGTCGAGCCACTCGTCGCCGCCGGAGAAGGCGGTGTGCGCGGCCCCGATGTTGAGCACGACGTCGAGCCCGTCGAGCGCTCCGGCACGGGCATCGTCGAAGCTCAGGAAGGTGAGTTCGAACGGCAGGCCGGCGAGCGACTCGAGGACGCCGAGGTAGGAGTAGATCTGCTTGTACCAGAGTGCGTGCGCGACCATGTGCGTCTGCCAGGTGCGCAGGCTCCCCCACGCGTTGAGGATGCCGACGCGGATCGGCGCGCTCTTCGGGAGGTGGCCGCCGCCCAGCTCGTGGATGGAGCGGAACTCGTCGCAGATCTCCTCGACGCGCGCCATGAAGTCGGGGAACTTCGTCGCGAGCGACAGGTAGCCGCCGTAGCCGATGCGGTCGAGCGGCCGACGGGCGATCGCGCGGCGGGCCTGCAGCCAGGAGTCGTTGGCCTCCCCCAGCGGGTCGCCGCCCTCGCGGAACACGTCGGGGAAGAAGTACGGCAGGAACCGGCCCTCGGTGAATTTCACGCCGGGGATGTCGGAGATCATGCGGCAGGTGGCGGCCGATCCGACGGAGCCGACCACGCCGTCCAGGCCTGTGGAGGCGAAGTGCTCACCGTAGGGCTCGGTGCCCATCCAGGTGTCGCCCAGGAACATGAGGGCTTCCTTGCCGTGTTCGTGCACGATGTCGACGAGGCCCTTCACCTTCTCGGCGACGAAGCGGGACTGGAAGTCGATCCACTTGCGGTAGGTCGGCGTCGGGACGCGGAAGGAGCAGTTGTAGTAGCCCTCGTCGACGAAGTCCTCCGCCCTGAGCGCGATGCCGGTCTCCGCCTCGAACGCCTCCATCGCGCGCGGCGAGACGCTCGCGGAGTAGCCGAACCAGTCGACGAACTTCTCCTTCGCGACGTCGTTGAACACGAGCGTGAAGTGGTAGAAGAACGTCGTGAAGCGCACGACGTCGACCCCCGGCCGCGCCTCGCACCAGCTCCTGAGCGACGACTGCATGAAGTCCCACACCTCGGGCTCGCGCACGTCGTAGCCGATCTCGCGCACCCGCGTCGGATCGTCCTGCCAGTTGTTGGTGAGGTAGTTGTACATCTGCGTGGAGTCCCACGACTGCCACGCGAGGAAGCTCACGGTGTACACGTGGTACGGCGTGGGGTGCTGGATCGTCACGACGACATCCGCGCCGGTCCCGGCGACGGACCAGCCATCGGCGCCGACGACCTCGCCCGTCGTGCGGTCGATCACCTCCCACCAGCGTTCGACGTCGGTGAGGTCCGGCTCGACCTGCAGCGCGTAGTAGCCGCGCATGATGTCGATCGCGAGCGGCTGTTCCCCGGCCGTCACGCGCTCGCTCATGAGGTAGAAGCGCGGGCGGCAGTGCAGGTGCGCGAGGGCGAAGTCCTGGTCGCCGCGGGAGGGGAAGTAGGTCTCGTAGACCTTCACGCCGAGCTGCGGGGTGATCTCAGGGAGCCACGTGCCGTCGGAGTTGCGCACCGCATCGGCGCCCACGCGCTCGATGATGCCGGGCAGCTGATCGTCCATGCCCTGTTCGATCGGCAGCGTCACCCTCGACATCCGGCCCTCCTCGCCTGGACGGGCCGTCGCGGTCCCTCGTGGATCGCGAACACGGTGCCCCGTCGTCACCGGCGACGCTAGGGCCTGTGAACGTTTGCAGTCTCGGCTGGAAACGCTCACAGACCCCGATTCGCGCAAATTGACTGAGCGAATCCCGCTGGCTACCGCAGGAGGCGCCCTCCCTCCAGACACGACAGGTGAGGCGGACACCATTCGGAGTCCGCCCCACCTGCCATCAATCGATCAGTCAGTTACCCTCAGCAACCAGTCCTGGGCAGTCCGGGACGAGGCGCGGGCGCCGTCGGGGTGATGGTGATCGTCGGCTCGGCCGTCGGCGTGACCGTCGGCTCGGCCGTCGGCGTGACCGTCGGCTCGGCCGTGGGCTGAGCGGTGGGTGTACCCGTCGGCTGGTCCGTCGGCTGGCCCGTCGGCTCGTCCGTCGGCTCGTCGGTGGGCTCATCCGTCGGCGGATCGGTCGGATCCTCGGCGCCGACGCAAGTGCCACCCAGACGCAGCTCCGCCGCGCCGCCGAACTCGTTGCCGGCCTGCGTGGAGGTCTCGACGAACTTCACGAACGTGCCCTCGACCGGCTTGTCGAAGTGGATCACCTGCGGCAGCGAGGTCTTGGGGAACTCCCCCTTGGCCACAGGATCGCCCCAGGTCTTGCCGTCGGTGGAGACGTAGATCTCGTAGCCCTTGGCCAGGCCGTTCTGGGCGTTGGAGCGCGCCGTGTACTCGAAGCCGGTGAGCGAGCAGGACTTGACGTCCTTCACCTGCAGCGTGATGTGGTGCGGCGGGTTGGGCGCGTTGTTCAGCCACTCGGTGTGCCAGTACGTGCCGGGGTCGCCGTCGATGGCGGCGGCCGCGACGCCGTTCGGCTCCGGTTCGCCCTCGGTCTCCTCCGAGCTCACGTCCGCGACGGCGAGCTGGTCGCCGCCGATCGGGTTGATGAGCGGGAAGTTGGACGGGTTGACGGGGTACGTGACCACCGACGAGCCGTCGGCGCCCTTGAAGGTCCACGAGCCGGTGAACGTGAGGTCACCGGCGGCGCCGCCCTTCGGGACACGCACGATCCACCGCTGCACCGACTTCGTGGTGCCGTTGATCGTCGACGGAGCCTGGCCCACCTTCTCGATCGTCCAGCCCTCCAGGCCGGCGAGCTGGTGCGCCACGTTGGTGGCCTCGCCCTCGGTGATCTCGACGGTGGTCGTCACCTCGAGCTGCATCATGCCTGCGACGGTGCTCGCCACGGGCTTCACGTCCATCGCGACGAGCGGCTTCACGCCGATGTCCTCGATCCGGAAGTTGTCGATCGAGAGGTCGCCCTGGATGTCGCCGCCACGCTTGACAACGCCGAGGAAGGTGCCGTCGGTGCTCGCAGCGAACTCCTTGACGAACTGCTTCGTGCCCGAGCCGGCCTTGCCGTCGGCGGACTTCCAGCCGGCGCCGCGCGCCATGGGCAGCGGCCAGGTCTGCGTGACCTTCTCGCTCCAGGCCGAGCCTGTGCTGGCGTCATGGCCGAGCACCATCTCGTAGTCACCGTCGTAGGCGGCCTGGTAGTCCATCGTGAGTCGGTAGACGTGGCCACGCTGCAGCGGCACAGAAGCGGACGTGGTGCGCAGGACCAGGCCACTGTTCTCCTGGTGGGCGAGCAGCGACCACTTGCCGTCAAGCACGTTGTCGAGATACTTGCCGCCGGCGACCGCTTCCTTGGCGGAGCCGTCGGTGAGCCCGTACCAACCCGACTGCGAGTAGGGCGCGTGCAGCTCGGCGAGCTGGGTGCGGGCGTCCCCGCCAGCGTTGGCCCGACCGGTCACAAACGGCCAGTAGCCGGTGTCGACGTCCTCGAAGTCCTCGAAGACCACGGTCTCCTTGGTCGGCGCCTTGTCGACGGGCGCCTTCTGCGCCACGATCCGCAGATCGTCGACGGCAACCCTCGCCTCCCCGGCGCCGGCGGCGACGGTGAAGGTGAACGGCGTGCCGTCGGTGGTGATGCGCACCGGGACTCGCTGGAAGTGCGTGTTCAGCTTCTCGTCGGAGGCGGTGGCGTTGCGCGCGCCCGAGTCGTGGATCGTCGTGACGGCCTTGCCCGCCTCGCCCCGCTGCAGGTGCATCGGCGTGATGCCCGCGCCTTCGGCGCGCACCTCGACGGCGCGAGTCTTGCCCGGCTCGATCTCCACCTGCGCCCAGACGGAGTAGGTGCCGGCGGGCACGGTGATCTGCTGCGAGATCGACGAGGCGCCAGCGCCCAGCTCGGTCTGGAAGCTGCCACGGTCGGTCTTGACGACCTTGGCGGAGCCAGTGGCCTTGTAGGCGTCGAGCGTGCCCGAGAAGAACCCGGGATCATTGATCGACGACGACTGGCCCCACTGCGGCGCCTTCGCGGCCGGGACCTTGCCCGTCGGGTATGCGACGTAGGCGACGCCCTGCTCAGTGGCGGGCATGGTCACCTTGCCACCCGAGACCGAGACGTCGGCCACCTTCTCGCGCCCGGTGTCGGTGAGCTTGAAGAGCGTGAGCGACGTCTGGGACTTCCACGCGTTCGTGAGCGTCCACTGCGCGGACTTGCCGCTCGCATTCCAGTAGTAGAGCCGGTCCTGTCCGCCGTCCTTCCACGGCAGCAGGTACGAGCCCTGGTCGAAGACCGTCGCGCCGTCGTAGGTGATGGTGCGGTCGTTCGGCAGGGTGCGGCCGTCGATCGAGGTGAGGTCGGAGGTGACCGTCGTGCCGTTGGCGAAGGTGATCTTCCCCTTCTCCCAGCTCATGATGTCGGAGCGCTGCAGGAACTTGGTGGGCAGGTTGCGCTGCCACACGTTGGCGATGAAGCGCGAGTAATCGACCTTGCCGACCCAGCCCTCGAATTCCTCGACGTTGGCGTTGCCGAGCATCGGGTCCGGGTTCCAGGTGTCCCTGTAGGAGTTCTGGATGAAGCGGATGAGCTGCGAGTTGATGCCCTTGTTGGTCTGGCCGCCGTAGTTCTCGTCGTTGGCCCAGTGCGACCAAGTGTTGAAGCGCGGCATGGCGTCGGACCACTCGGAGCTCAGGTGCCAGCCCGCCTTCTGCATCTCCTGCGAGAAGCGGTCGCCCTCCCAGCCGCGCGGGTAGTAAACGTCCCAGTAGAGCCAGTTGAGGTTGGAGTCCTTCGGGAACACCTTGCGGAGCTCGGCCAGACGCTTCAGGACGTTGCCGGTGGCGAGGTCCTTCTGGTTGTTCATGTAGTACGACTGGTTCATCCAGCCCCACGCCTTGCGGGGCGGCATGTGGAGCAGGTCCTCGGAGAACGCGTGCGCCTCGGAGTACGACTCGGTCGCGTTCACGTGGATGCCGAAGGTGGCATTCCAGTCCTTGCCCTCGCCCACGAGCGTCTTGAGGTCCTTCAGGCCGCCGGCGCGCTCGTTGAAGTGCCCTGCGTAGTCGCCCTGCGCGGAGTCGTGGCCCTCGGCCTGGTAGCCCTTCAGCAGCACCTGCTGGCCGAGGTTGTCGGTGGCCAGCGCGATGCGCTTGGTGTCGTCGAGCGTGCGCAGGAACGGGTGCGTCGCTTGCGAGACGATGTTGAACGGGATGCGTGCGATGACGCGGTTGGCGACGTCGTCCTGCCCGATGATCGGGGTGAGGATCTCGCGAGCGGCAATCGCGCCGTCCTGCCAGTCGACCTTCGCGTCCTTGTTGGCGTCCGCCGTGATCTTGACCTTGATCGTCGGATCGTCGTCGACGCCGATGCCGGACCCGGAGTCGTACTTGGCGACGGCACCCGCGCGGTAGGTCCACTGCGCCGGCCCGACGGAGCCGACGTTGACGCCGTCGACCTTCGCGACGCGGTACGAGTAGCGATCCGCGCCGCCCCCGCCGCCGGAGGTGGTGTTGTCACCGATGGCGTTGGTCTCGAAGCCGGCCGCGAGGGCGGAGTTGTTCGCGACGGCGGCCCAGGCGCTGCCCGACGTGGCGGGCGCCTCGGCGATGCGGAGCATCTTGTCGCCGGACTGGCCGCGGTTGACGCTCATGCCTGCCGCGAGGACCGTCGAGGAGGCGTCCGTGCCGCGCACGGAGACCAGGTCGAGCCCGGGGATCGCGATGCGGGCGACCTTGTGGTCGGGGTCGACGATGTCCGTCAGCTGGTAGGTGAGGGCGCCGTCGGCCACGGACATCGTGGCGGTCATGCTCACGCCCGCGAGGCCCGGGAACGTCAACGGGTAGCTGACCTCCGACGCGGACGCCACCGGCTTCCCCACCGTGACGGCCTGCGCTTTGCCGTTGATGTTGATGCTTGTCAGCGCCTCGCCGAACTTGCCCGGGAGCTGCGCCTCGCCGATGCGGTAGTCGACGACCTGCGGGAATCCCGGATGCGTGCGCACGCGCAGCGTACCGTCGGTGATCTCGATTGCCCCTTCGGGCACGACGACGTCCAGGCTGCCGGGAGTCGCAGACTCCGACGGAGTCGGCGCGGCCACGGTCGCGGTGTAGGCGTTGAACTCGGCAAGCGACGCGACCTGCTCGGCGGGCGATTCGGGGTTCGTCCCTGAGACGCCACCCCAGGAGGTCTTGTAGACGACCTTCACACAGTTGGCCTGCACCGGCTGATCGAGGACGATCTCGCGGACGACCTTGTTCTCCGCGACGAGACCGCCGAAGGACCCGCTCTTCACCGGCCGGGCGTTCCCGAAGGCGTCGGCGTTGCACGTCGGCGCGTCGACGGCGTAGAGGTCGTAGTCCCCGACGCGGCCCGAGCCGTTCGAGGACTGTCGCGGGGTCAGGTCGACTCGTCCGAGCGGGACGGCCTTCGGCCCGAGCTGGACCACGAACCAGTGCGGCAGCGGCGCCACGGCGCCATACCACTGCGTGTGCCAGTAGGTGTCCAGATTGCCGTCGAGCACCAGATTGAGCGGCCCGTTGGTGCCCTCACCGGCCGTCTCGACGGAGTCGGCCGCGACCGCCGTCATCTCGGTCTGCGGGATCACCTGGTATTGGAAGTCGGCTCGTGCTTGCTGTGGCAGCGCCAAGCCGGAGGCCACGAGGGCCCCGGCAGACACGGTCGCGAGCAGCGCAAGGCGTGAGCGACGTTGACTCACTTGCATCCTCCTCGATGGTACGGGCGCAGTTGCGCCCGATGTGGCAGTGTCCTTCGACGCTAAGCCCTGCAAACGTTTACAGGACATGGGCCACCGGCGAATCCGTTCCGATTCGCGCAACAACGCTGAGCGATCCACTTGAGAACCCGTGCGCGGGAAGGCAGGGAACCTTCGATCACCAGCCCGGCGACCATCGGCCCCACTTTCCTCAGCAACCCGTTTCTGCGTTGCGACAACGCGTTGCAGCTGAGCAGAATGGCCCCGTTGTTGGGGGATTCGGCACGCATGGTGTCTTCCTGCCCCCACGGAGCCAAGAGGAGCCACATGTCCAACAAGATCTCCCGCCGCACGGTCGCGGCCGGCGCGGCCTGGTCCATCCCCGCCGTCGCCGTCGCGACGGCCGTCCCCGCGTTTGCTACGTCGCCGTCGCTTGTACGCGGCATCAATGGGTGGGTGACCTACCAACGGTCGGGACGGAGGAAGTGCACCTATACCTACGACGGCACCGGCACCGGTGTCGGCGACGACGGCCTGCCCCGCGGGCTGTTCGCGTGGCCGGCGGAGTCCGCCAGCGACATCACCAAGCCGCCGACGATGACCTTCCACCTCCCTCAGGAGGTGGAGTGGAAGGATCTCAACCCCGGGTCCGGATGGAGCCTGCCAGAGTACGTGGGACGCGACGCCGATGACCTCTACACCTATCGCAGCACCTACCGAGGCGGCTACCGCCAGGCCCAGGGCCGAGAGCCGCAAACGATCCTCGACAAGGAGACCGGCAAGGACGAGCCGGCGCTATACATCGTCGGCCGACCGATCTTCCAGGGCACGGCCTCGAGCGCCTGCACGACCGACGATCGCCAGGCCATCACCCGCTGCATCGGGCTGAAGGGCGAGCAGGCATGCCACACCCGCCGGAAGCGTTTCAACGGAAGCTACTGGAACGCCCGCCAGGGCGCAGCCGTGCAGCCGCGAGCCGCCAAGGCTGCTGCCGCAGGTGCGGGTGAGCAGGCGTCGGTCAGCTAGGGCTGGCACCGCCGACGGCACCGAGTACCCGATGGGGGCGCCACGCGCATGCGCGTGGCGCCCCCAACCGGTTTCAGTCGCTCAACTGCCGCCGATCAGCTGCAGCCGCTGGTGGAGCCGCAGCCCTCGCAGGCGTAGCAGGAGCCAGACGGGCGCATCTTGGTGCCGCAGGTCATGCACAGCGGCGCGTCGATGGCGTGGCCGGTGATGGTCTCCAGCAGCTCGGCGGTGGTGTGGGCGTCGATCAGCGAAGGTTGGCGGGCGCCGTCGACGTCGAAGTTGTCGCCGTCGTCATTGCGGAGCTGCTCGTACTCCGGCATCGCGGACTGGTCCTCGTCGGACAGGTACGAGCCGGTCTCGACGTAGCGGGCGCGCTCGGCGGCGGTGTGGATGCCGAGCTCGGAGCGGTCGTCGAAGTCGAGGTAGTCGAGCGCCAGGCGACGGAAGATGTAGTCCATGAAGGACTGCGCGATCCGGATGTCCGGGTCGTCGGTCATGCCGGCGGGCTCGAACTTCAGGTTGGTGAACTTCTGCACGAAGCTCTCCAGCGGCACGCCGTACTGCAGGCCGATCGAGACGGCGATCGAGAAGGCGTCCATCACGCCGGCCAGGGTGGAGCCCTGCTTGCCGAGCTTCAGGAAGACCTCGCCGAGGCGGCCGTCGTCGTAGGCGCCCGAGGTCATGTAGCCCTCGGCACCGCTCACGGAGAAGCTGGTCGTGCGGGACATGCGCGACTTCGGCAGGCGCTCGCGCTTCGGACGGTAGACGATCTTCTCGACGACCTTCTCCTCGACGACCTTCGCCGGCTCGTCCTTCTTCTTCGCGTCGGACAGCGGCTGGCCGACCTTGCAGTTGTCGCGGTAGACGGCGAGCGCCTTCAGGCCGAGCTTCCAGCCCTGCATGTAGACGTCGGCGATGTCCTCGACGGTGGCGCTCTCGGGGAGGTTGACCGTCTTGGAGATGGCGCCAGACAGGAACGGCTGGACCGCGGCCATCATGCGGACGTGGCCCATCGGCTGGATGGCGCGCTCGCCCATGGCGGTGTCGAACACCTCGTAGTGGCGTTCCTGCAGGTGCGGGGCGCCGATGACGTGGCCGTGCTCCGAGATGTAGTTGACGATCTCGTCGACCTGGGTGTCGTCGTAGCCGAACTTGCGCAGGGCACGCGGGATCGTCTGGTTGACGATCTGCATCGACCCGCCGCCGACGAGCTTCTTGAACTTGACCAGCGAGAAGTCCGGCTCGATGCCGGTGGTGTCGCAGTCCATCATGAAGCCGATCGTGCCGGTGGGGGCCAGCAACGACGCCTGCGCGTTGCGGAAGCCGTGCTTGGCGCCGAGGTCCACGACCTTCGCCCATTCACGGGTGGCGGCGTCGTGGATCGCGACGTCGTCGGCCATGGGGCGGAAGTCGTCGTTGGCGGCCTGGTGCTTGCGCATGACGCGCTGGTGCGCCTCCGCGTTGACCTGGTAGCCGTTGTAGGTGCCGACGGCCTCCGCGAGTTCCGCGGAGCGGCGGTAGGAGGCGGCCGTCATCAGCGAGGTGATGGCGGCGGCGGTGGATCGGCCGCCCTCGGTGTCGTACCCCTTGCCCGTGGCCATGAGCAGCGCGCCCAGGTTGGCGTAGCCGATGCCCAGCTGTCGGAAGTTGCGCGTGGTCTCGCCGATCGCCTCCGTCGGGAAGTCGGCGAAGCAGATCGAGATGTCCATGGCCGTGAAGATCAGCTCGACGGCCTTCACGAACAGCTCGACGTCGAACTGGTCGTCGTCGCCCAGGAACTTGAGCAGGTTGAGCGAAGCGAGGTTGCAGGAGCTGTTGTCGAGGCTCATGTACTCGGAGCACGGGTTCGATGCGGTGATCGGGCCCGTGACCGGGTTGGTGTGCCAGTCGTTGATCGTGTCGTCGTACTGGATGCCGGGATCCGCGCACTCCCATGCCGCCTTGGCGATCTTGTCGAACAGCGTGCGGGCGTCGACCTCCTCGATCACCTCGCCAGTCTGGCGGGCACGCAGGCCGAACTTGCCGCCGGCCTCGACCGCGCGCATGAACTCGTCGTTGACGCGCACCGAGTTGTTGGCGTTCTGATACTGGACCGAGGTGATGTCCTTGCCGCCCAGATCCATGTCGAAGCCCGCATCGCGCAGCGCGCGGATCTTGTCCTCCTCGCGCGCCTTCGTCTCGATGAACTCCTCGATGTCCGGGTGGTCGATGTCCAGCACGACCATCTTCGCAGCACGACGGGTGGCGCCGCCCGACTTGATGGTGCCGGCCGACGCGTCGGCGCCGCGCATGAACGAAACCGGGCCGGAGGCGGTGCCGCCGGAGCTCAGCAGCTCCTTCGAGGAACGGATGCGGGAGAGGTTGAGGCCAGCGCCGGAGCCTCCCTTGAAAATGAAGCCCTCTTCCTTGTACCAGTTGAGGATCGACTCCATCGAGTCGTCGACCGACAGGATGAAGCAGGCGCTCACCTGCTGCGGCGAGCTGGTGCCGACGTTGAACCACACGGGAGAGTTGAACGCGAAGACCTGGTTCATGAGCATCCAGGTGAGCTCATGCTCGAAGATCTCGGCGTCCTCGTCGGAGGCGAAGTAGCCATACTCCTTGCCCGCGGCGACGTACTTGCCGACGACCCGATCGATGAGGGTCTTCAGCGAGGCCTCGCGCTGCGGGGTGCCCACGGCGCCGCGGAAGTACTTGGTGGTGACGATCGTCGACGCGTTGATGCTCCACGACTTCGGGAACTCCACGCCGCGCTGCTCGAAGACGGTCTCCCCGGTCTTCCAGTTGGTCTGCACGACGTCGCGCAGCTCCCATTCCTGCTCGTCGTAGGGGTGCACGCCGGGTTTGGTGAAGACCCGCTCGATCTTCAGACCCTTGCCGGGCGTGGTCGCCTTCCTGCCCTTGCGCGCAGAGGTGGCTTTGGTAGCCGTCGCCGTCATACTGTCTTCTCCCAAATCAACCGATGAGTGGTTCTTGTGTGGCGGCCTCGGATGCCTTCCGCCGCCTGCTGGATGGAGCCTTGGTTGGCACGGGCTCCGCGTGTTGCATGTCGGCGATCTCCCTGGTGAAGTCGTCGACGGACTCGAAGTTCTTGTACACGGATGCGAATCGGAGGTAGGCCACCGAATCCAGCTCCGCCAGCGGGCCAAGGATTGCGACGCCGACCTGCTCTGCGGGAATCTCGGCCAGCCCCGCGGAGCGCAGGGCCTCCTCCACATGCTGCCCGAGGGCAGCAAGCTGATCGGGCGTCACAGGGCGACCTTGACAGGCCTTCGACACGCCCTTGATGACCTTCTCCCTGCTGAACGGCTCCACGACACCCGATCGCTTCACCACGGTCAGCACGACCTGCTCCACGGTCGTGAACTTCCTGTCGCACGCGCTGCAGACGCGACGACGCCGGATGGCCGAGCCGTCGTCGGTGGCCCGCGAGTCCGACACGCGCGTGTCGGCGTTGCGGCAGAACGGGCAGTGCACGAGAGGCCTTTCACGAGGTAGCTGAGGCGAGGTCATCCATTACACACCGGCCACGACCAGAACACAAGTTGTTGGGGAATGACCGACGTGTAACTACTAGATGTGGTGTTCAGGCTAGCACCCACCACCCCGCAGGCAAGCGCGAAACGCGCAACCGCACAGCCAGCTCGGCGTGTCGCGTCGAGCCGGCTCGCGACCCGGCCTCAGAGCCCCGGATCGGCCTCTGCGGCAGCGCTCAGCGCGGGCTGCGCGGGCTCGTCGGCGACGACGGCCTGGACGTAGCCCACCAGCCCGACGACGCCGCCCACGACGGCCAGCGCGCCGATCGCGAGCCGCTTGAGCGCGAGCCATCCCGACGAGGCACCGACGGCCAGTCGAGGGCGCACGTCGGTGCAGGCTCGGGCCGCACCGGTGCGCGACCTCGACGAGTGGCGTACGGGATGCGCGCCAAGAGCCTGGGCCCCGGGGCAACGATGCCCGGCGGCGTCGGCGGTGCGACGGGTGGGGGATGCTGCGGTGATGCTCATGGCTACTCCTCTTGCCTGACGGAGAACATCCGTACTATTCGATCATACGCACGGCCGCCATCAGTTTGCAACATCCATTCGAATGTCTCCGAATGGCGACGGGCACAGTCCAGCAGGCACCCCTGACAAAAATCGCGCATCCCCGACACGCACGGCCGAATCCCAGCTCCGGTTTCGTACATATGTAAGATGGCCGCATGAGCAGCAACGACGATCGCCGCCGCGTCGGCCGCCCCTCGCGAGCCGCCATCGAAGCCGAGTTCGGCAAGCAGCCGCCGTCCAGGGAGCTGTCGCCCAGAGCGCGACGGATCCTCGACATCATCCGCGAATCCGTCGAGACGCGCGGCTACCCGCCGAGCGTGCGGGAGATGGCCGACGCGGCTGGCCTGGCCTCACCGTCGAGCGTCACGTACCAGCTGAAGACGCTGGAGAAGCAGGGCTATCTCAAGCGCGACCCGCACAGGACCCGCGCCATGGTCATCTGCGACCCGGAGACGGGTGAGCCCGAGTCGCACACCCCGCCGCCGGTTGAGGAGCCGCACATCCCAGGTGCCGTCATCACCCCTCTGGTCGGTCGCATCGCTGCGGGTGGGCCCATCCTCGCGGAGCAGCACATCGAAGACGTCTTCGCCCTGCCGCAGCAGCTCGTCGGGCACGGTGAGTTCTTCATGCTCGAGGTCAAGGGCGACTCGATGATCGAGGCGGCCATCTGCGAGGGCGACTGGGTGGTGGTGCGTCGGCAGAGCACGGCGATCAACGGAGACATCGTCGCGGCGCTACTCGACGACGAGGCCACCGTCAAGACCTTCAAGCGCACGAAGGACAAGGTGCTGTTGCTGCCGCAGAACGAGCAATACTCCCCCATCGACGGCACCCACGCCACCGTGATGGGCAAGGTCGTCGCAGTACTTCGTCGGGTCTGAGCACGGCATGAGGCGCCGGGACGGGGGCCAATCGCAGGGCCCCCGCCCCGGCGCCTCATGCTCAGCGCGTCGCGGAGGCCGGCAGCGCGGCGACGAGATTGTTCACCGACGCCTTCGCGTCGCCGAAATACATCACCGAGTTGTCCAGGAAGAACAGCGGATTCTGCACGCCCGCGTAGCCTGCGCTCATCGAACGCTTGAAGACGACGACGTGCTTCGCCTCCCAGACCCTCAGCACCGGCATGCCGGAGATGGGCGATCCGGGCTCGTTCGCGGCCGGGTTGACCGTGTCGTTGGCGCCGATGACGAGGACCACGTCTGCGTCGGCGAAGTCGTCGTTGATCTCGTCCATCTCGAACACGATGTCGTAGGGCACCTTCGCCTCGGCCAACAGCACGTTCATGTGACCCGGCAGGCGGCCCGCGACCGGATGGATCGCGAAGTGGACCGTCGTGCCCTGCGCTTCGAGCCGCTGCGTGAGCTCCGCCACCGGGTACTGCGCCTGCGCGACGGCCATGCCGTAGCCCGGGGCGATGATGACCTTCGAAGCGTCGGCGAGCATCTGGGCGACTTCCTCCGCGCTCGCCTCGCGATACTCCCCCATCTCGCCCGACTCCGCGACGGGGGCATCTCCGAAGCCACCCAGGATCACGGACACGAACGAGCGGTTCATCGCCCGACACATGATGTAGGAGAGGATCGCGCCGGAGGCGCCGACCAGCGCACCGGTGATGATGAGCACGGTCATGTCGAGCATGAAGCCCGAAGCCGCGGCCGCCCAGCCCGAGTACGAGTTGAGCATCGAGATGACCACCGGCATGTCCGCGCCGCCGATGGCGGCCACCAGGTGGAAGCCCAGCCACAGCGACAGGACGGTCATGATCGCCAGCGGGATGATGGATCCGCTCATGCAGTACCAGAACCCGAGCACCACCATCACGACGACGGTCGCGAGGTTCAGCCAGTGCCGCCCGGGAAGCGTCAGCGGCTTGGAGTTCATCTTGCCGTTGAGCTTGCCCCACGCCACCAGCGATCCGGTGAACGTGACCGCGCCGATCAGGACGCCGAGGTACACCTCGAGCGCGTGGAGCAGATCCGTGTGCTCCGCGAGCAGGTGCACGTTGTAGCCAACCAGGACCGCGGCGGCGCCCACGAAGCTGTGCAGGAGCGCGATGAGCTCCGGCATGCCGGTCATCTCCACCTTCCGCGCCTTCCAGATGCCGATCATCGCGCCGATGGCCATGGCCACGTACAGGGCCGCCGCCGAGCCCAACTGGATGTTCGACTCCACGATGTCGGTGTAGGCGATGGCGAAGTTCGTCGCGACGACCGCGAAAATCATGCCGAGGATGCCGAAGGCGTTGCCCTTCTTGGCCGTCTCGTGCTTCGAGAGGCCCGCGAGGGCGAGGATGAACATGATGCCGGAGAAGATGAACGTGGCATCGATGAAGTTCTGCAACATGGTTCAGCCCTTCCTGAACATCGCCAGCATGCGGTGGGTGACGGTGAAGCCGCCGAAGACGTTGATCGAGGCGATGAGCACCGCGATGAACGCCACCGCCTTCACCACCAAGGAATCGTGCGCGAGCTGCGTCATCGCGCCGACGATGATGATGCCCGACACCGCGTTGGTCACGCTCATCAGAGGCGTGTGCAGCGCGTGGGTGACGTTCCACACGACGTAGTAGCCGACGATGCACGCCAAGGCGAACACGGCGAACAGCGACACGAACGCACTGGGGGCGATGGTCAGCAACGCAATCATGAGCACCGAACCCACCCCGACGTAGGCGACCTGATGCCACCACGGCTTCGGCGGCTTCGGTGGCGTCTCCGGCACGGCCGGCGCCTCTGCCTTCACGGCAGGGGCCGGTGCGGCGGAGACCTGGATCGGGGGCGGCGGGAAGGTGATCTCACCGTCGCGGGTGATGGTCATGGTGCGCACCACCTCGTCGTCGAAATCGACGACGAGCTGCCCGTCCTTGCCCGGAGTCATCAACTGCAGCGCGTTGACCAGGTTCGTCCCGTAGAGCTGCGACGACTGGCCCGGCAGGCGCGAGGCCATGTCGGTGTAGCCGATGATCGTCACGCCGCCTTCGGTGACGTAGCTCTCGCCCTTGCGCGTGAGCTCGCAGTTGCCGCCGCCTTGCGCGGCCAGATCCACAATCACCGAGCCGGGCTTCATCGACTGGACCATCTCCGCCGTGATGAGCCTGGGCGACGGCCGGCCCGGGATGGCGGCCGTCGTGATGATGATGTCGACGTCCTTGGCCTGCTCGGCGTAGAGCTGGGCAGCCTTCTCCGCGTAGTCGGCGCTGGCTTCCTTCGCGTAGCCGTCGCTGCTGACGCCCTGGTCGGAGGCGACGTGTAGGAACGTGGCCCCCATCGACTCGACCTGCTCGGCCGTCTCGGGACGCACGTCCGTCGCCCGCACGATCGCGCCGAGCGAGTTCGCCGCCCCGATCGCCGCGAGGCCGGCGACGCCGGTGCCCGCGACGAGCACCTTCGCCGGCGGCACCTTGCCTGCGGCCGTCACCTGGCCCGTGAAGAATCGTCCGAAGGCATGCGCGGCCTCGATGACGGCTCGGTAGCCGGAGATGTTCGCGAGCGAGCTCAGCGCGTCGAGCGCCTGCGCACGCGACGTACGTGGCACCATGTCCATGCTCATCGCCGTCACGCCCTGCCGGGCCAGGCGCTGCGTCAGCTCCGGACGTTGCCGCGGCGCCAGGAACGTGATCAGCACGGCACCGCGACGCAGCTTCGCAATCTGGTCCTCCGTCGGGGCATTGACCGCGAGCACGATGTCCGCACCCCACACGTCGTCGACGATCCTCGCGCCGGCTGCGGCGTAGGCGTCGTCGTCGAACGAGGCAAGCTGACCCGCACCGGACTCCACCAAGACGTCGTAGCCGAGTTTCCTCAGTCCTTCGAGGGATTTCGGCGTCGCCGCCACGCGGGCATCGCCGATCTCCTTGGGTACACCAATGTCCATGGGCCCCAACCTAGCGGCCAAGGCCACACGTCCGCGCAGGGGGTGGCCGTAGGGCCCCGACGAGGGGCGCGGCATCTCCCAAGGCACGCGGATCGTCGGCGCACGGCACGCGTCGCGAGACCGGGACCCTCCACCTCCTGTGGACCGTCGGCAGGCGCACCTCGCGTGCCGTGGAAGCGCACGCGCTCGGACGACGCAACTCGGGAAAAGGCTCCACGCGTCGTTGCCCTGCGCGCCATGCTGCCGTAACCAATGGGCAACCCGCGATTGATTGGTTGGGTTCGCGGCGTCGTCCGCACCACACAGCAACGTGAAGGAACCAGCACATGAAGCTCCGCCAGCTGCTCGCAGCCACCTGCACCGTCGGCCTGATCGCCGGCGCGGCCATCGTCGCACCCGCGTCGGCCGTGCCCGCAGCGCCGAAGGGCCCCAAGAACGTCATCGTCCTCATCGGCGACGGCATGGGCTACAACCACGTGAACAACGCTTCCCTCTACGACTTCGGCACGTCCTACAAGCAGGTCGCGGGGGCCCCGGGCAACGTCGTCGAGCTCGAGGGCACCGCCTCGTATGCCTTCCAGAAGTTCCCCACGCAGGTCGACATGTCCACGTACTGGGTCGAGGGCTCCTATGACCCGGACAAGGCCTGGACCGACTTCGACTACGTCAAGTCCAACCCCACCGACTCCGCCGCCGCCGGCACCGCCATGGCCACCGGCGTCAAGACCTACAACGCGGGCCTCGGCGTCGACGCCGACGGCACCCCCGTCGAGAACATCTCCGAGCGCGCCATCAGCCTCGGCAAGTCCGCCGGCGTGGTCTCCTCCGTCAACTACTGGCACGCCACCCCCGCCTCTTACGTTGTGCACAACGTCAACCGCAACAACAAGCTCGAGATCTCCTCCCAGGAGATCGCCTCCGACATGACGGTGATCATGGGTGCGGGCCACCCGTACTACACCGACTCCAACACCAAGCGCTCCACCCCGGACTGGCGCTCGAACATCTCCCAGAAGGACTTCGAGGCGCTCGGTGAAGGCGTCAACGGGTGGACGCTCGTCGAGGAGAAGGACGACTTCCAGGCGCTGACCGAGGGGGAGACCCCCGAGCGCGTCTTCGGCATCGCCCAGGTGCACAGCACCCTGCAGCAGGGGCGCGCCGGCCGCTCCGACGCGCCCGGCTCCGTCCCGTTCAACGCTGGCGTCCCGTCGCTCGAGACGATGACCCGCGGCGCACTGAACGTGCTCGACAACAACCAGGAGGGCTTCACCCTCATGGTCGAGGGCGGCGCCATCGACTGGGCTGGCCACGCCAACCAGACCGCTCGTGACATCGAGGAGGTCCAGGAGTTCACCAAGGCCGTCGACGCGGTCGTCGAGTGGGTCGAGACCAACTCCAACTGGCGCGAGACGCTCGTGATCGTGACCGCCGACCACGAGACCGGCTACATCGAGGGCGTCGACGCTCGCCCGAGCTGGACCAGCATGGACGGCGCCAAGGGCGAGCTGCCGAACCTCTCGTGGAACTCGACCAACCACACGAACATGCTCGTCCCCGTCTACGCCAAGGGCGCGGGCGCCAAGGAGCTCGAGCGTCTGGCCACCGGGACCGACCCCGTGCGCGGCGCCTACCTCGACAACACCGACCTCGCCAACCTCCTGCTGAAGGACCTCTGGGCCGACGGCAACAAGGGGAAGGCCAAGGGCAAGTACAAGGGCTCGGACAAGGCCTTCGGCAACCGCTGAGCCACCACAACCACGCAGATCGCCCCCTCGCGCCCCGCGCGCAGGGGGCGGTTTGCGTCCGTCGGGTCAGGGCGCGCCACGCAGCCGCCGCAGCGCCTCGACGGCGACGTCGACCTCCGACGTGACCCAGAACTGGGGCATTGATCTCAGCAGGAAGCCACCGTAGCGGGCCGTGGAGAGCCTGGGGTCCAGGACCGCGACCACGCCCCTGTCCGTCGTCCGACGGATCAGGCGCCCCGCCCCCTGAGCCAGCAGCAGTGCGGCGTGGGTGGCGGAGACCGACATGAAGCCGTTGCCGCCCGCCTCGTCGACCGCCTTCGAGCGCGCCTGCATCAGCGGATCGTCGGGCCTCGGGAACGGGATCTTCTCGATGATGACGAGCTGGCACGTCTCCCCGGGCACGTCGACGCCCTGCCACAGCGACAACGTGCCGAACAGGCTCGCCTCCGGATCCGCCGCGAAGCGACGGGTGAGCTCCGGCAGCTGCATGTCCCCCTGGCAGAGGATCTCGAAGGACGGCAGTGCCTGCCGCACGTGGTTGGCCGCCTGCTCCGCGGACCGACGCGACGCGAACAGCCCCAGCGTGCGGCCTCCCGCCGCCCACACCAGTTCGGCGATCTGGTCCAGCACCGCCTGGCTCATGCCGTCCCGGCTCGGCTTGGGCAGGTCGCGGGCAAGGTACATGATCCCCTGCCTGCCGTAGTCGAACGGCGACCCGACATCGATGCCCCGCCAGGGCAGCTCCGAGGGGATCAACCCGACGGTACGGGCCACCGCGTCGAAGTTGCCGCCCAGCGACAGCGTGGCGGAGGTGAGGATCGTCGTCGTCTCACCGAAGACCCGCTCGCGCAGCAGGCCAGCGACGTGGAGCGGCGCAACGTACACCGCCCGGCCCACCACCTCCGACTCGCTCACCCACACCACGTCGGCATCGGTGAGCGCGGCGATGCGGTCGGCGATGTCGAAGATCTCCCGGACCGCGCCCAGCGTCTGGGTGCGCTCGGCGTCGTCCTTGTGGGTGCCCAGCGACGACGCCACGCGACGGGCGACGTCGCGCACTTGCGCTGCCGCGGCCACCAACTGCGCATCGGGATGCTCGAGGCGCCCGACCTCCGCAGCGTCCAACGCATCGCGGAAATCCTCCGACGCCGTGAGGAAGTCTGCGCCGAGGTCGTCGTCGAGGTGGTCGAGTGCGCGGCGCACCGCGCGTTCGAGGATGCCCGGAGTGAGCTCGTCCGTGGCGGCGTTGGTGATGCGAGTGACCAGCTCGTGGGCCTCGTCGATGACGACGGCGTCATGTTCCGGCAGCGCCGTGCCACCGTGCATGGCGTCGATCGCGAGCAGCGCGTGGTTGGTCACGATGAGGTCCGCGTCGCGGGCCTTCTCCCGCGACAACTCGACGCGACATTCGTCGAAGAACGGGCATTGCTGGCCGAGGCACTCGCGGGTGGGGATGGAGACCTGCTGCCAGGCCCGCGGCGTGTGCGCCGGCGCGTCGTCGCGGTCCGCGAGCCCCCCGCAGGCCACCTCCTCCTCCACCCACTCCCGCAGCCGCAGCACCTCGCCACCCAGATCCGTGGCCTGCAGCGACGCCGCACCCAACAGTGAGTCCTGCTCCGGGCGCGCCCCGTCGCGAGCCCGCTGCAGGCAGGCGTAATTGGTGCGGCCCTTCAGCACGGCGGTGCGCGGCCGCTGGCCGGTCGTCGCTTCCACCGCAGCGAGCGCCGTCGGGATGTCCTTGCTGGCGAGCTGCGTCTGCAACGCGAGGGTGGCCGTCGCGACGATGACCCTCTCCCCCGTGTCGATCACGTGCCGCAACGCGGGGATCAGGTAGCCGAGCGACTTGCCCGTGCCCGTGCCGGCCTGCACGAGCAGGTGCTCGCCGCTCGCGAGGGCCTCGTCGATGCACTCCACCATCTGCCGCTGGCCCTCGCGCGGCTGCCCGTCGAGCCGGGCCACGGCGACGTCGAGGATGTCAGCGCTGGAGACCATGGCGCAGCAACTCGTCGGCGAGATCCGGAGGCACGTTCGCGACGACGTGCGTGCCTGCGTCGACGTGCTCGAGGCTCGTGATGACCGCCTCCTTGTGGACACGATCGACGAGGTCGCCACGCGTGTAGGGCACCACGATGTCGACATCCACCCCCGGCTTGGGCAGGGCAGCGTCGATGGCGGCACGCAGCTCGTCGAGGCCCTCGCCGGTGCGGGCCGAGACCATCACGCAATCAGGGTGGCGCGCCCGCAGCGCCAACAGCGCCGCCGCATCCGCCCGGTCCGACTTGTTGAAGACCAGCAGCTCGGGCAGCGAGCCCGCCCCGATCTCGGCCAGCACGTCATGGACGGCATCGATCTGGCCCTCGGGGTCCGGGTCCGAGGCGTCGACGACGTGGACCAGGAGGTCGGCCTCCATCGACTCCTCGAGCGTCGATCGGAAGGCCTCGACCAGGTCGTGCGGCAGGTGCCGGACGAATCCGACGGTGTCGGTCAGGGTGAACACGCGCCCGTCGGCGGTCTGCGAACGCCTCGTCGTCGGGTCCAGCGTCGCGAACAGCGCATCTTCGACGAGCACACCCGCCCCCGTCAGGCGGTTGAGCAGGGACGACTTGCCGGCATTCGTGTACCCGACGATCGCCACGCTGGGGATCCGGTTGCGGCGGCGCTCCGCGCGCTTTGCCTCCCGCTGCTGATCCATCTCGCGCAGGCGACGACGCAGGATCGCGATGCGCTGGCCGATGCGCCGGCGGTCGGTCTCGATACGAGTCTCGCCCGGGCCCCTGCCACCGATGCCGGCACCGCCGGCCGCGCGGCCACCGGCCTGCCGGGAGAGGTTGCCACCCCAGCCGCGCAGGCGTTGCTTCAGGTAGTTGAGCTGGGCCATCTCCACCTGCGCCTTGCCCTCCACGGACTTCGCGTGCTGGGCGAAGATGTCGAGGATGAGCCCGGTGCGGTCGATCACCTTGACGCCCAGCCGGTCCTCCAGGTTGCGCAGCTGCGCGGGCTCGAGCTCGCCGTCGCAGATCACCGTGTCGGCGCCCGTCTGCTGGACGACCTCCTTGACCTCCGCGACCTTGCCCGAACCGATGTAGGTGGCCGGGTCGGGCGTCGATCGGCGCTGCACGAGGCCCGCGAGCACCTCCGAACCGGCAGTCTCGCTGAGCAGCCGCAGCTCGGCCAGCGCATTGTCCGCGTCGGCCTGCGTCCCGCTCGTCCATACGCTGACGAGCACCACCCGCTCGAGCCGGAGCTGCCGATACTCGACCTCGGTGACGTCCTGCAGCTCGGTGCGCAGCCCGGCCACCCGGCGCAGCGCGTGCCGGTCCTCCAGATCCGTCTGGTCGCCGTCGTAGTCGTCGTACTGGCTGTCGAAATCATCCACCGTCATGATTGGGCCATTCTTCCAGCCGGGACGTCCCCGTCCAAGCGGCGGCCGCACTCCTGTGGAAAACTCTCAGGGCTGAGTGAAGTGTCCGTGCGCGACGATGACCGCCGGGCCCGTGAGCACTGCGCCCGCATCGGTGAAGTCGACGCCCAGCGAACCCCCGGGCACCTCGACCCGCACGGGCCCCTCGAACCCGGAGGCCCGTCGATAGGCCGCCGCGGCGGCGACGACGCCGGTGCCGCAGCTCTCCGTCTCCCCCACGCCGCGCTCGTGGACCCGCAGGCGCAACTCACCCGGCCCCTCCACGACGACGAACTCGACGTTGACGTCCTCCGGGAATCGTTCGGCAGGCTCCCACGTAGGGGCGACGCCAAGGTCCAGCTCCCGGAGCTGGGCCGCGTCGACGAACGCCACCGCGTGCGGATTGCCGACGTTGACCGGGCGGGCCTCCACCTCCAGCGCGCCGGAGCGGACCCGAACCACGTCGTCGGCGACGGTGGCGGGACCGAGCCACACGGACACGGCGTGGGCGTCCGCCCGGACGTGTTTGACGCCAGCTCGCGTGGCGACGTCGAACTCGAGTTGGTCGACCAGCTGCTGCTGCAACAGGTAGCGCACGAAGACGCGCAGCCCGTTGCCGCACATCTCCGCGACGCTGCCGTCGGCGTTCCAGTAGTCCATGAACCACAGCTCCGGATCACCGTGCCACTGGTCGAAGGCGCCACCACGCACGACGCGGATGACACCGTCGCCCCCGATCCCGGAGCGCCGATCCGCCAGCGCACGGACGACGTCCGGTGTGAGCTCCCGCATGCCCTCGGGATCTTCGATGATGACGAAGTCATTGCGCGTGCCATGGCCCTTGTGGAAGGTGATGCCCATCGTCGGCTCCCTGCTGGTGGTCGTCAACCCAGTCTACCCAGCCACCGCCGCGAGGACCGTGCCCACCTTGTCGTCGACGTCCGGGCCCAGCCAGACGATGCGGGGGTCTCGGCGGTACCAGCCGAGCTGCTTGCGGAAGAAACGCCTCGTGGCGCGCTGGATCTCCGCCCGAGCGGCCTCCTCGTCGATCTCCCCGTCCAGCATGGCCACCACCTGGCGGTAGCCGATCGCGCGGATCGCCGTGCGCCCTAGACGCAGTCCACGCTCCAGCAGGCCCCGCACCTCGTCGACGAGCCCCGCGTCGAACATCGCGTCGACGCGGGCGCCGATGCGGGCATCCAGCACGTCGCGGGGCAGGTCGAGGCCGAACTGGTGCACACCCTCGAGGGCGTGGCTCATGCCGGGCAGCGCCGCCTCGTGGCCGCCGGTGAGTTCATGCACCTCCAGCGCGCGTACGATCCGCCGCCCGTTGCCCGGCTCGATGCGCGCCGCCGACGCCGGGGCGACACCGCGCAGCACCTCGTGCAGCGCGTGGGGACCGATGCGCTCCAGCTCCGCCTCCCAGCGTGCACGAACCCGGTCGTCGGAGCCGGGGAAGTCAAAGTCGTCGACGATCGCCCGCACGTAGAGCGCCGAGCCACCGACGACGATCGGCACGCCTCCGCGCGCCCTGACGTCCGCGATCGCCGACCGCGCGAGCCGCTGGAACTGCGCCACAGACGCGGTCTCGGTGACGTCCATGATGTCGATCAGATGGTGCGGCACGCCTCGACGCTCCGCCATCGTCGGCTTCGCAGTGCCGATGTCCATGCCCCGATAGACGAGCATCGAGTCCGCGTTGACGACCTCCGCCCGGCCGCCGCGAGCCGAGATCTCGAGCGCGAGGTCGACGGCCAGCGCCGACTTGCCCGAGGCAGTCGGCCCGACGAGGACGATGATCGGAGGCTCCATGGCGCCAGTGTCCCAGACCTCCTGCATCCGGGGAAGCCGGGCCGCACCCCCGATCGGGCCGAGGGGAATCGTCGCGCCACCGACACCGTCGGTCCGGTACCGGGCATCATGGAGGTGCGCAACCGCAATCGAAAGGAACGGACCCATGGGCATCTTCGATGCAATGAAGGACAAGCTGGGCGACGTCGACCCGAATCAGTTGAAGGAGGGCGTCGAGAAGGCCGGCGACTTCATCGACGAGAAGACCGGCGGCAAGTTCGCCGAGCAGGTCGACAAGGGGCAGGAGCTCGCGAACGATCAGATCGATCGGCTCGCGGGCGGCGATCAAGCCTGAACCCAGCCATCAGCGCCCAAGCAGGCGGGGGCCGGTCCGCACGGACCGGCCCCCGCCTGCGATCTCCTGCTCAGTCGCGGCGCATGGTGGGCATGCCCAGACCGACGCCGACCTGCCCCGTCGGGGCGGCGTGAAGGGCCTCCCAGGCGTCGCCGCCGCGCGTGCGGCGCAGTCCCCTGATCGGCTCGTCGGAGTTGAGGTGGTGCGGGGCGGCGTACGTGACCCGCACCTGCCCGATGTCGCCGGGCCGCGGCCGTTGCGCCGGAAACTCGGGGACGGTGACGTGCACGAGCCTGTTGTCGCGGGCGCGGCCGCTCATCCGATGCGTGGCGGCATCCTTGCGTCCCTCGCCCTCGGCGAAGAGCACCTCGACGTCCTGCCCGACGAGCGCCCGGTTCTCGGCCCAGGCGATCTCGTCGACGAGCTTCACGAGCCGCTCGTAGCGTTCCTGGACCACGGCCTTCGGCACCTGGTTCGGCATCGAGCCGGCCGGGGTGCCCGGGCGGATCGAGTACTGGAACGTGAACGCGGCGGAGAATCGCGCCTGCTCCACCACGCGCAGGGTGTCCTCGAAGTCCTCGTCGGTCTCGCCCGGGAAGCCGACGATGATGTCGGTGGTGATGGCGGCGTGCGGGATGGACTCGCGCACGGACGCGAGGATGTCGAGGAAGCGTCGCGAACGGTACGAGCGCCGCATGTCCTTCAGCACCTTGTCAGAGCCGGATTGCAGCGGCATGTGGAGGCTCGGCATCACGTTGGGCGTCTCCGCCATCGCCGCGATCACGTCGTCGGTGAAGTCCTTCGGGTGCGGGGACGTGAACCGCACGCGCTCGAGCCCGTCGATCTCCCCGCACGCGCGCAGCAGCTTGGCGAAGGCGCGGCGGTCACCGAACTCGACCCCGTAGGCGTTGACGTTCTGACCCAGCAGGGTGATCTCCTGGACCCCCTCGTCGACGAGCATCCGGATCTCGGCCAGGATGTCCCCCGGGCGACGGTCGGTCTCCTTGCCGCGCAGTTGCGGGACGATGCAGAACGTGCACGTGTTGTTGCAGCCCACCGAGATGGACACCCACCCCGCGTAGGCGCTGTCGCGGCGCGTCGGCAGGTTGGACGGGAAGGTCTCGAGGGCCTCCTTGATCTCCACCTGCGCCTCGCGTTCGGCCCGGGCGCGCTCCAACAGCGTCGGCAGCGACCCCACGTTGTGTGTCCCGAACACGACGTCGACCCACGGCGCCTTGCGCACGATGAGGTCGCGGTCCTTCTGCGCCATGCAGCCGCCCACGGCGATCTGCATGCCCGGATGCTGCTCCTTGATCCGGGCCATATGGCCGAGGTTGCCGTAGAGGCGGTTGTCTGCGTTCTCACGCACTGCGCAGGTGTTGAACACGACGACGTCCGCCCCTGCCGACGGCCCCTCGCCACTCGCGCGCACCAGCCCCGACTCCTCGAGGAGTCCGCTGATGCGCTCGGAGTCGTGGACGTTCATCTGGCACCCGTAGGTGATCACGTGGTAGCTGCGCTCGGTCATAACCGGACAAGGGTAACCGTCCGGAGCGCCTTGGCGGAAACGCCACGACGAGGCGATGCCGCGTAGGCTGGGGTCGGTACCGCGATGCCTCGTGGGAGGTGGATCCATGCTGGGACAACGTGCGCCCGAGGCGGCCCGAACTGCCGCCGGCACGATTCGCCGCGCACCCGACCCGTTGACGTGGGACCTGCTCGTGGCTCGCGGACGATGGAAGCGCCGCTACCACTTCCCGGGTGCCGTGCGGCTGCCCGGCGGGACTCTGCTCGTCGCAGCCCGCAGCGGCGTGGAACACGTCGACCACAGGGGACGCATCGAGGTGTTCCGCTCCACCGACGAGGGGCGCACCTGGACAGGCCCCCACACGGCGAGGGATTCCCGCGGCGACGACCGCGACCCGAAGCTGGCGGTCACCCCCACCGGGCGGGTCCTGCTCACGGGCTTCACCCGACGTGACGACCGCTCGCGGGGGCCGGTCCGCACCGGGGTGTTCGTGCTGCGCAGCGACGACGACGGCCGCACCTGGGACGTGCCGACGCTCCTTGCGGCCCCCGGCGCCGACCACCTCACCTCCCACGGGGCAGCGACCATCGCCGCCGACGGCAGCGTCCTCCTGCCGGTGTACGGCCGCAACCTGGCGATGGTGATGCGCTCCACCGACGACGGGCTGACGTTCCCGCCGGAGCAGGTCGTGGTGCTCGACTGCGCGGGCGCGCAGACCACCGAGGTGGTGCTGCTGGCCCTGCGCTCGGGGCTGCTGCTGGCGTGGGTCCGTCTGGCCGACGAGCGCCTCGGCTCGCTGCTGCTGCGATCGGAGGACTCGGGCGCGAGCTGGTCGGCGCCAGAGCACCTGCCGATCGCGCAGTCGTCGGCGGACATGGTGGAGCTCGACGACGGCCGGGTGTTGGTGGCCTTCGGCGACCTGTCCGGGCGCTTCGGGGTGCGTCGGGTCACCTGCGCCGCGCTCGTCGACGACCCCGCCGGCCCGTGGCCGGCCACCGCGCCGGCGCCCGTGTGGGACGCGATCAACTTCGATCAGGCCAATCCCTCACTCGTGGCGCTGCCCGATGGCGACGTCCTCATGTTCGTCACCGACTACACGCGCAGGGCACTCGTCGGGAAGCGGCTGAAGGCGGACGAGCTGCGCGCCGCGCCGAGCGACGCCCGCCAGCAGGAAGGCGCCGTGGACCTGCTCGCGCTCGTCGACGCCGGCCGTGCCCTCGTCCGCACCAACATGCGCGGCCGCGCCGTGACGGACTCGCCCGACGACACCCTCGGCCCCCTGCGCCCCGGGCTCGGGCTCGACGACGCCGTGCTCGGCGCCGCTGCCCCGGGCGCCTGCGGCCACTACACCGTCGTGTTCGAGCGCCCACTGGAGGTGCGGGAGGTGGGCGTCGCGTTGCGCCCCGGCGAGGATCAGCGCGCTTGGGTGGGCGTGGCCGACGGCGACGGCCTGTGGCACCGCCTCGGGCGCCTCCCCCACGGCTGGCGATTCGGCGACGTCGACTGGCTCCCGCTGCCTGCACCACTGTCGGTCCACGGGGTCCGCGTCGTCACCGAGAGCAACAGGTCGCCCCGGCCGCCCAAGGCCCGCGCCACCCCGGAGGTGGCCGTCACGAGACTGATGGTGCGCTGAGGCTCCAGGTGCGGCATGGGTAGGCTGTGGGCATGACGATCCTCCCGACGGGCACCCAGTACTCCATCCGCTGCAACGACACGTCGGCGGTCGTCGCCGAAGTAGGCGCGACCCTGCGGAGCCTCCGAGTGGAGGGCCGGGAGTTCCTCTGGACGTACGGCGACGACGAGCTGCCCGTCCAGTGGGTGGGCACGACGCTGGCCCCGTGGCCGAACCGGATCCGCGACGGCGTGTACACCTTCGACGGCGAGGCCCACCGCCTGCCCATCAATGAACACGCACTCGGCACCGCGCTGCACGGCCTCGCCCACGCGCTGGAATGGCGGCTCGTCGACCGCGCGTCGGACCGCGTCAGTCTGGCCACCACCATCTACCCCCAGCCCGGCTGGGCCGGCGTGTTGCACATCGCGCAGACGGTGAGCGTGGCTGACGAGTCCCTCACCGTGGAGTGGGAGGCGAGGAACCGCGGGACGACGTCGTTGCCCTTCGGCTATGGCAGTCACCCGTACTTCGTCTTCGACTCCCTCGAGGAGGTGAGCCTGTCGTCGCCATTTGCCCGCGAGCTCCTGGTCGACGATCGCCTGCTTCCCCTCGAGGTGGCCGAGGTGAGCGGCTCACACGACTTCCGGCAGCCGCATCCGCTCGGCGACGTGACGCTCGACACCGCGTTCACTGCCGCGCCGACGCAGTGGGAGGTGCGCCTGCGTGCCGACGACAGGACGGTCACCGTGTGGGGCGACGAACACCACCCGTGGCTGCAGCTCTACACGCATCCCAACCGTCGGGCGCTGGCGGTGGAGCCGATGACCTGCGGCCCCGACGCCTTCAACGAGGGCCCCACCCATGCCGAGGTGATGGTGCTGAAGCCCGGCGAATCGTGCGGTGGCCGCTGGGGCGTTCGGGTGCACGCCTGACGCGCGGATCCACCGGCGCGGGGCTCAGTGAGCGGTGGCCGTCGCCCTCGACTCGCGGATGACGGTCACCCGGATCTGGCCCGGGTAGGTGAGGGAGGACTCGATCTCCGAAGCGATCTCGCGCGCCATGAGCTGGGCCTCGTCGTCGCCGACCTCCGTGGGCTGCACCATCACCCGCACCTCGTGGCCGGCCTGCATCGCGAAGGCGCGCGCGACTCCAGGCTTGGCGGTGGCGATGCGCTCGAGCTGTTCCATGCGTTCGACGTAGGCCTCGAGCGATTCCTTGCGCGCACCGGGCCTCGACCCGGAGATGGCGTCCGCCGCCTGGACGAGCACGGCTTCGACGGTGGCGGGCTCGACCTCGTCGTGGTGGGCCTCGACGGCGTGCACGATGTCCGGGTCCTCGCCGTGGCGGCGCAGCAGCTCCGCGCCCAACAGCGCGTGCGAACCCTGATGGTCCGGGGTGAGCGCCTTGCCGATGTCGTGCAGGAACGCGGCGCGGCGGCAGCGCACGACGTCCAGCCCCAGCTCCGCGGCGATGGTGCCGGCGAGCTGGGCGCTCTCGACGAGATGGCGCAGCACGTTCTGGCCGTAGCTGGAGCGGAATGCGAGCCTGCCCAGCAGCGGCTTGAGCTCCGGGGCGAGATCGACGATGCCCACCTCGGCGAGTGCATCGTCGGCTGCCTGCGCCATGACCTCGTCGATGCGGCGTTGGGCCCGCACGTGCTCGTGCTCGATGCGGGCCGGATGGATGTTGCCGTCGGCGACGAGCGCTTCGAGCATGAGTCGGGCGATCTCGCGACGGACCGGGTCGAAGCAGCTCAGCAGCAACGTCTGGGACTCGTCGATCAGGATGTTGGCGCCCGTCAACTGCTCGAAGGCGCGGATGTTGCGGCCCTCGCGCCCGATGATGCGGCCCTTCATGTCGTCGTTGGGCAGCGTCATCATGACGACGACCGTCTCCGCCGTCTGCTCTGCCGCGACGTGTTCGATGGCCTCGACGATCAGCCCGGCCGCCCGTTGTCGCGCCTCCCGCTTCGCGGCGTCGACGATGCCCCTCGCCTCTCGAGCGGCCGCGAGGCGAGCCTCGTGGAGGATCCCGTCGCGCACCTCGGCCCGCGCCTCGTCGGGGGACATCCCGGCGATGGCCGCCATCCTCGCCTGCGCCTGTTGCCGGAGCTCGTCGAGCGCCAGGTGCTCGGCGTCGCGTTCTTCCCGCCAGCGCCTGCGGTCGGTATCCAACGCCTCGCGCTCCGCCTCCCGTCGGGCACTCCAACTGTCGCGGTCGCGCTCCAGCGCCGCACGATCCGCGTCGTGTCGTTCGCTCCAGTGGGCGCGCTCGCGCTCGAGGGCTGCGCGGTCCTCGTCGAGCCGCTCGGCGCGCACCCGCAGGGATTCCGCCTCCGCATCGAGTCGGGCCTGGGCCTCGCGACCGGCGCGCGATCCTCCCCCACGCAGCACGACGATTGCAACGACGACGGCCGCGGCGAGGCCGGCGACGGCCAGCAGCAACGCCAACCACAACACGACATTCGACAGCACGTGTGCCTCCTCAGCAGTCCTGCGACCAGAGCTCCTCGTCGTCGTCCAAACCTATCAGTGCCTCACGCGTGACCTGCATCACCACCGACGACGGGAAGCCACGCCGCGCCAGCACCGCGGCGAGTCGTCGACGCGCCACGGCGGGATCGAGCCCCCGAAGGCTGCGCAGTCGGCCCTTCGCCACGGCCCTGGCCGCGTCGAGCTCGGCGTCGGCGTCGACGGCCTCGAGCGCACGCGACACCGTCTCGTCGTCGACACCACGACGTCTGAGCTCCTGCCGGATGCGCACCCGCCCACGCCCCGCGTACTGGTTGCGCTCGAGCGTCAGCGTCTCGGCGAATCGCAGGTCGTCGATGAGCCCCACCTCCTCGAAACGCCCGATGAGCTCCTCGATGACTGCCGAGGGGACTCCCTTGGCCGCCAGCCGGGTACGCAGCTCCTGCGCGGAGCGGGGCCGAGCCTCCAGCAGCTTCAGCGCGATCTTTCGCGCGAACTCCAGTTGCTCGGCCCGCTCCTGCGCGGGTGTGCGCTCGGGCGCAGGCTCAGAAGTCGACTTCACCGGTCTCCGGGTCGATGCCCTCGGGCACCTGCTCCTTGTCGACTCCGAGGTGCAACCTGATGCGCCGCTCGATCTCGTCGGCGACGTCGGGGTTGTTGCGCAGGAAGTTGCGGGCGTTCTCCTTGCCCTGGCCGAGCTGGTCGGACTCGTAGGTGAACCACGCGCCCGCCTTGCGGATGATGCCCGCGTCCACGCCCATGTCGAGCAGCGACCCCTCCCGGGAGATGCCCTCGCCGTACATGATGTCGAACTCGGCCTGCTTGAACGGCGGCGCCACCTTGTTCTTGACGACCTTCACTCGCGTGCGGTTGCCCACCATCTCGGTGCCGTCCTTGAGCGTCTCGATGCGTCGGACGTCGAGGCGTACCGAGGAGTAGAACTTGAGCGCGCGCCCGCCCGTCGTCGTCTCCGGGTTGCCGAACATGACGCCGATCTTCTCGCGCAGCTGGTTGATGAAGATGGCGGTGGTGTTGGCACTCTTGAGCGCGCCGGTCATCTTGCGCAGGGCCTGGCTCATGAGGCGGGCCTGGAGGCCCACGTGCGAGTCCCCCATCTCCCCCTCGATTTCCGCGCGTGGGGTCAGGGCAGCGACGGAGTCGACGACGATGAGAGCCAGCGCGCCGGAACGCACGAGCGTGTCGGCGATCTCGAGGGCCTGCTCGCCGTTGTCGGGCTGCGAGACGAGCAGCTCGTCGGTGTTGACGCCGAGCTTCTGTGCGTAGTCCGGATCAAGCGCGTGCTCGGCGTCGATGAAGGCGCAGATGCCGCCTTCGCGCTGGGCGTTGGCGATGGCGTGCAGGGCCACCGTCGTCTTGCCGCTGGACTCCGGGCCGTAGATCTCGACGATGCGCCCCCGCGGCAGGCCGCCGATGCCGAGGGCCACGTCGAGCGCGACCGAGCCCGTGGGGATGACGTCGATGGGAAGCCGGGTGTCTGCGCCGAGGCGCATCACCGACCCCTTCCCGTGAGCCTTCTCGATCTGCTCGAGTGCGGTCGCCAGCGCCTTCGCGCGGTCTGGGGCTGCTGCCATGGGGGTTCCTTTTCTCGTCTGTGGTCTGGCCAAGGATGCTTCCCTTTCACTCTTGCAACGAGCACCGACAACTGTTGCACGCAACTTCGGATCTGTGGAAAACACGCCCGATGACGCCAACTGTAACGTACATTCGTTCGATTGTCGTCGGGGTCGTCGGCGTGTCGCCCGAGATCACCGCAACACGTTGGGCAACTCCAGCTGGGCCCACACCGCCCGCCAGATCGACTTGCAGGGGATGCCCGCCGCCAGGGCCTGATCGACGGTGCGTGAGCCCAGATCCGCCAGCACGGTGTTCTCCGCCCACACCCGGGCGTAGCCGGCCCCGAGGACCTCCTCGAGTCTCGCCCACAGTTCCACCTCACGCACGCGCCGAGTATATTTCAGCCCATGTCCGCCCCCCCATCCCAGAAGCGCTCCGAGCGCATGGTCGCACTGTTGGAGCTGCTCGACCAGCGCGGGCCCCTCCCGCTGTCCACCATCGCCGAGCTCCTGAGCGCCTCGGCCGCGACGATCCGCCGCGACGTCACCCAGCTCGTGGCGCAGGGGCTCGTGGCGCGACGGCACGGAGTCGTCGGGCCCGTGGCGAGCCGCGGTGAGCTGCCCGTCCACTTCCGCGACAAGCGCCAGGCCTCCGCGAAGCTGGCCATCGCCGGGCGCGCCGCGCAGGAGGTGCCGCCTGGCAGGCACGCCGTCGCGCTCACGGGCGGGACGACGACGACCGCGGTGCTCCGAGCCCTCCACCACCGCCACGACCTCACGATCATCACGAACTCGATCGGCATCGGACTCGAGGCTGCCGAGCAGGACCAGCACCGGGTGCTGATCGCAGGCGGAGTCCTGCGCTCCCGCTCGCTCGAACTCGTCGGCTCGCTGGCCGAGGCCACGATGAAGCTCGTCAACATCGGCACCGCCTTCGTCGGGGCCGACGGCTGCTCCGCCGACGGTGGCCTCACCACCCACGACGAGACGGAGGCGCGCACCAACCGCATCATGCTCGAGCGGGCGCAGCGCGTCGTCGCGGTGGTCGACTCCAGCAAGATCGGGCAGGTCACCCTTGCGCCGATGGTGGAGATGGCGTCGGTGCAGATGCTCATCACCGACGACGGGGCCCCGCGCGCCGAGCTCGATCGGATGCGCCAGCAGGGCGTCGAGATCGTCATCGTGCCCGGCTGAACCACCCGGCAGGGAAGGGGCCCCGGCAGCGCGTGCTGCCGGGGCCCCTTCGTCGACCGGTGTCGACTCAGGCCGCGATACCGATGCCGCGACGAGCCATCTCGCGTGCGCTGATCTTCATGGTCACCATGCCCAACAGCTCACTGAGCGGCACACCCAACGCTTGGGCGATGGACGCCAGCACCTCGCTGGACGCCTCCTTGTGGCCGCGCTCAATCTCGGAGAGGTAACCCAACGACACCATGGAGGCGGTCGAGACCTGCCGAAGCGTCATGCCGGCTTCCCCGCGCAGCTCGCGCAGGGTCTCGCCCATGACCTCACGAATCAGAATGCCCTTCATGGCTACCACCAAACCCGCAGGACGTTCGCCTGCGTCGAACACACAACGACGCCCGCCCGCGGATTATTCCCGGCGCACTCCGGCCAGCAACAGATCGAGCGCGGCGTCGACGCTGGCCTCGCGGATCGCCGCGCGGTCCCCGTCGAGCGAGAGGAGGACGGAGCGCCCGTCGCCAGCGTCGGGGCCCGCGATGCCGATCCACACGGTGCCGGCCGACGCACCTCCCAGGGGTTCGGGCCCGGCGACCCCCGTCGTGGACACCCCCCAGTCGGCACCACAGCGGCGACGAACACCCTCGGCCATCTGCCGTGCAACGTCACCGTCGACGGGGCCCCGATGCTCGAGCAGAGCGGGATCGACGCCGGCGAGCGCGGCCTTGAGGTCGGTGGCGTAGGTGATGAGTCCGCCGCGGTAGACCGTCGAGGCGCCCGGCACCGACGTGATGGCCGCGCCCACGAGTCCCCCGGTGAGCGACTCGCACGTGGCCACCGTCGCCCCGCGCAGTGCCAGCGCCGCGACGACGAGCTCGGCGGTGGTGCTCATTGCTCCTCGGGCCGCTGTGCCGGTGGGGTCTTCGTGACCCGACGGGCCTCGCGCAGGTAGTCGATGCCCGTGACGACGGTGAGGATCAGCGCCGCCCACATCAGCACCCACGCGATCACCTGCAGGGGCCCGGGCAGCCACTGCAGATCGAGCAGGAACAGCAGCAGCGCCGCCGTCTGGGTGAGGGTCTTCAGCTTGCCGCCGGAGTTGGCGGCCATGATGAAGCCCTGCTGCTTCAGCCTGTCGCGCAACCACGTGATGCCCCACTCGCGCACCAGGATGATGACGGTGAAATACCACGGCAGCTCGGAGCCGCCGGTGGGCAGCTGCAGGATGGTCAGCGAGATGAAGGCGGCCCCGGTGAGCGCCTTGTCGGCGATCGGGTCCCAGAGCTTGCCGAAGTCGGTGATGAGGTTGTACTTGCGGGCGATCGTGCCGTCGAGGAAGTCGGTGAGCATCGCCACTGCGAACACCACGGTGGGCCAGATGCGCAGGCCGTCCCCGTCGGGCCCCAGGAACAACAACACCACCATGAGCGGCACCAGGATGATCCGGATCACGGTGAGGACGTTCGGGACGTTCCAGTTGGATGCTGCTCCGGCACTGCGTCGGGGCTGGGTGCTGCTCATGTTGCCTCCGCGATGAGATCGATGCCCTGCGAGTCGACGGCCACCGCGCGCACCAACGTGCCGACCGGGTGATCGTCGTCCAACGTCGTGATGCCGTCCGTCTCAGGCCCCTGGTGCCATGCCCGGCCGACGGCCACCCCCTCCTCGCTGCCCTCGACAAGGACCTCGAGGACATCCCCGACCCGGTCGGCGGCGCGCCCCTCCGAAACCTCGAGGCTCACGTCGGCGAGCATCGCGCGCCTCGCCTCGATCTCCTCCTCGTCGAGGTGACCGTCGAGCGTTGCGCCCTCCGTACCGTCCTCATCGGAGTAGCCGAACACGCCCATGACGTCGAGGGCTGCGTCGACGATGAACTGCCGCAGCGTCTCGACATCGGCCTCGGTCTCGCCCGGGAAGCCGGCGATGCAGTTGGACCTGATGCCTGCCTCGGGGGCGGCCTCGCGGATCTGCGCGATCAGCGTCAGGAAGCTCTCCGGGTCGCCGAATCGGCGCATGCGGCGCAGCACCTCCTTCGAGGCGTGCTGGAAGCTCAGATCGAAGTACGGTACGACCTTGTCGGTGGTCAGCAACGCGTGCAGCATCGACGGGCGGATCTCGGCGGGCTGCAGGTAGGACACGCGAATCCACTCGAGGCCGTCCACCTGCGCGAGCCGCGGAAGCAGTGTCTCGAGCCGCTCGTCGACGCCCAGATCCTTCCCGTAGCTGGACGTGTTCTCGCTGACGAGGAACACCTCCTTGACGCCCTGCTCCGCCAGCCACCGCGCCTCGGCGACGATGTCGTCGCCCGGGCGCGACAGGTACGAGCCGCGGAAGCTCGGAATGGCGCAGAACGCGCAGCGACGGTCGCAGCCGGAGGCGATCTTGAGGCTGGCCCACGGCGCGTCGGAGAGCCTGCGCCGGCGCGCCAGCCACGCGTGTCCCGGCACCGCGACGTCCTCGGCTGCGGCCGGTCGGGCCGCCGGCGCCAAGGGCAACAGTGTGCGCCGGTCCCGCGGGACGTGCGAGATCTGGCGTTCGCCGTCCAGGATGCCGCGGAGACGATCGGCGATGTCGGCGTAGGCGTCGAAGCCCAGGACGGCGTCGGCCTCGGGCAGCTCCGCCGCGAGCTCGACGCCGTAGCGCTCGGCCATGCAGCCGACGGCCACGACGGAGCGGACCTGGCCGTCGCTCTTGAGATCCGCGGCGGCCAACAGGGTGTCGATCGAGTCCTTCTTGGCCTGCTCGACGAAGCCACACGTGTTCACCACCACGGTCTCCGCCGCAACCGGGTCGTCGACGAGGCGGAAGCCGCCCGCCTCGAGCCTGGCGGCCAGCTCCTCGGAGTCGACGTCGTTGCGGGCGCACCCGAGGGAGGCGATGTGGACCGACCGGAGGCTCATGGCAGCAATCTACCCCGCAGCCAAGTTGGCGAGCACATCGTCGAGATCCTCGGGCTTGACCAGCACCTCACGGGCCTTCGATCCCTCGGAAGGCCCGACGACGCTGCGCGACTCGAGGATGTCCATGAGCCGGCCCGCCTTCGCGAACCCGACGCGGAGCTTGCGCTGCAGCATCGACGTGGAGCCGAGCTGGAGCTCGACGACGAGCCGGCACGCGTCGAGGACGAGCTCGAGGTCGTCGCCGATGTCGTCGACCACCTTCTTCTCTCCTCCGCCGGCGGCGGTGACGTCCTCGCGGTAGTTCGGCTGGAGCTGGGCGCGCACGTGCTCGGCGACGTCGCGGATCTCCGACTCGTTGACCCACGCGCCCTGCACGCGCACCGGCTTGGCCGCGCCCATCGGGAGGAACAGCCCGTCGCCCTTGCCGACGAGACGCTCGGCGCCCGGCTGGTCGAGGATGACCCGGGAGTCCGTCATCGACGAGGTCGCGAACGCGAGCCTCGACGGCACGTTCGCCTTGATGAGGCCCGTGACAACGTCGGTCGACGGCCGCTGCGTCGCCAGCACGAGGTGGATGCCCGCCGCCCGCGCGAGCTGCGTGATCCGCACCACCGAGTCCTCGACGTCGCGGGCCGCCACCATCATGAGGTCGGCGAGCTCATCGACTACGACCAGCAGGTAGGGGTAGGGCTGCAAGACCCGCTGGGAGCCGTCGGGCACCTTCACCTGCCCCGCACGCACCGCCTTGTTGAAGTCGTCGACGTGCCGGAAGCCAAACTGCGCCAGGTCGTCGTAGCGCATGTCCATCTCGCGCACCACCCAGGCGAGGGCCTCCGCAGCCTTCTTCGGGTTGGTGATGATGGGCGTGATCAGGTGCGGGATGCCCTCGTACTGGTTCAGCTCGACCCGCTTCGGGTCCACGAGGATCATCCGCACCTCATCGGGTGTGGCCCGCATCATGATCGAGGTGATGAGCGAGTTGATGAAGCTGGACTTGCCCGACCCGGTGGCGCCCGCGACGAGCAGGTGCGGCATCTTCGCCATGTTGGCGACGACGAATCCTCCGTCGACATCCTTGCCGAGACCGACGGTGAGCGGATGGTGATCGCCCCTCGCCTTCGGCGAGCGCAGCACGTCGCCGAGCGAGACCACCTCCTTGTCGATGTTCGGGATCTCGATGCCGATGGCCGACTTGCCCGGGATGGGTGTGAGGATGCGGATCTCGTTGGAGCCGACGGCGTAGGCGATGTTGTCCTGCAGGCCCGTGATCTTCGAGACCTTCACGGCCGAGCCCAACTCGATCTCGTAGCGCGTGACCGTCGGCCCGCGCGTGTAGCCGGTGACGCGGGCATCGATCTCGAACTCGTCGAGCACGTCGGAGAGCTGCCTGGTGACGCGGTCGGAGGCCTCCGTGCGCGCCTTCGGCTTCGAGCCGGGCGCGAGCTTCGCCTGATCCGGAAGCTGGTAGACGATGTCGCCCGAGAGCATGAGCTGTTCGCCGCGCGGCGGCTCGACGGCGTGCGGCGGCGGGGCGACCTCGGGCTGGCCGATCTCCAGGTCGGCGACGGGTGCGGCCGGCCGCTTGCCAGCGGTGACCTGCTTGGCGGCGGGAGCGGGAGGTTCGTCGTCGAGGACGAGCGGTTCGGCCAGGCTCGGCTCCTCGTCACGTTCGACGAGTTGCTCCAGGAACTTGCGGGGCCGGCGCTTGCCCGTCGCGGGCTTCGCCTCCTCGGCGACGACGTCGTACACCTCGTCGTCGATGACCTCCGGGTCCTCGACGTGGTCCTCGATCAGCGGGGAGTCGTACGGCTTGTCGACGCCGAACTGTAGCTTCTCCTGCGTTCGCTGTTCGCGGCGCTCGCGGCGTCGGCGCGCGTCCTCCTCGGAGCCCTCGACGAGCATCCGCAGGCTCGCCGAGATGCCGTCGATGATTTCGTGGATGGGTCTGCCGATCACGACGAGCGCGCCGAACAGGGACACGATCACCAGGAGCGGGACGCCAAGCCACACGGTGAGCAGGTCCACCAGCACCGATGACGACAGGAAGCCGAGCATGCCGCCCGCGGCGCGCAGCGCGTCCATGTCGTCCGGGCGCGGAAGCCCCTTGGCGATGTTGAGGAGGCCGAGCACGCCGAAGACGAGCAGCGTCCAGCCGAGGCCGGTGCGGGGGGCGCGCTCGACGTCGCGCGGGTGGCGCAGGACCCGCCACGTCCAGTACAACAGCACCGCCGGCACCGCCACCGCGAGGGACCCGAAGACGGTGGTCAGCGCGATCTGCAGCCCGTGGGAGACGCCCGGCAGCTGGAACCACACCCCGCCCGCCGCGATGATCGCGAGCGCCAGCAGCAGGAGGCCGAGCCCGTCGCGGCGCAGTTTCGGGTCGACGTCCCTGGCCGAGCCGCCGACCGAGCGCGCGATGACGCCCAGCCCGAGCGCCAATCCCGAGAACACGCCGACGATGCCGCGCAGGAGCGCGGACCCAGCCGCCGGGGGCTGCGACTTCTTGGCTGCGGAGGAGGGACGACGCGTCGAGGAGCGGGACGTGCTCTTGGTGGAGCGCGCCTTGGAGCCGGTCCGCGACGAGGAAGAAACGCGGGACGCCATGGCTCCTACCCTAGGGGCCGACGCGCACGTTGCCGGGTATCCCACGCCCGGGCCGGGCGCATTCGGCGACGCTCAGGCCAGGTGGTCCCATCCGTGGGCCTCGTACGGCTCACCGTCGACGGTGACCCCCGCACCCTCGCGCACCTCACCCACGACGCGCCATCCGCAGGGTACGTCGGCCGGGCGCGGGAAGGTGGCGACGAGCGCGTAGTCCTCTCCGCCGTCGAGCACGAAGCCGAGCGGGTCCTTGCCTGTGGCGGCGCCCACCCGCTGCATCGGATCGGCGACCTCGAGCGTGTCGCTGCGCACGTCGATGGCGACGCCGGAGCGGCGCGCGAGGTGTCCGAGGTCCTGGATCAGCCCGTCGGAGACGTCCATCATGGCCGTCGCCCCTGCCTCGGCGGCGACGACGCCCTGCCCGTATGGCACGTCCGGGCACAGTGCCGCGCGGACCACGTCCTTCGGTGAGCGGAAGCCGCGGCTGAGCGCGACCAGCCCCGCGGCGGACCAGCCGAGACTGCCTCGGACCGCGACGATGTCCCCGGGCCTCGCCCCGGCCCGGGTCACGGGCCTGCGACCGGCGAGGTCACCCAGCGCGGTCACGTTGACGACGATGATCGAGGACGACGAGAGGTCTCCCCCGACGAGCGCGACGTTGGCCGTCGCGCACTCCTGTTTGACGCCTGCGGCGAAGTCGAGCACCCACTGGCGGTCGAGGTCCTTCGGGAAGGCGAGCGCGACGACGACCGCCACCGGGATCGCGCCCATGGCCTCGATGTCGGAGACGTTGACGGCGACCGACTTGCGTCCCACGTCGTGGGCGGAGCTCCAGGCCCGCTTGAAGTGGACGTTCTCGACGAGCACGTCCGTGCTGACGACCGCTTCCCCCTCGAGGCGCAGGGCGGCCGCGTCGTCGCCGGCCCCCAGCGTGACGCGGTCGTTCGTCGGGAGCTCGGCGGTGATCGCCTCGATGAGCTCGAACTCGCCGCTCACCGCAGCCCGACCTGGCGGGCCGCGGCCATGTCGATGAGCCGACCGACGAGCTCGGCGTACGACATGCCCGACGCGTGCCACAACGAGGGGAACATCGAGATCTGCGTGAACCCGGGCATCGTGTTGGCCTCGTTGATGAACACCTCACCGTCCGGGGTGAGGAAGAAGTCGACGCGGGCGAGGCCCTCGCAGTCGAGTGCGACGAAAGCGCGGCAGGCGAGCTCCCGGATGCGGGTGGCGGTCTCCTCGTCGAGGCGGGCCGGGATGTCGAGCGCGGCGCCGTCCTCGTCGAAGTACTTCGTCTCGTAGTCGTAGAAGCCGCCCTCGGCGAGCACGCGCACCTCGCCGAGCGGGGACGCCTCGCAGCCGGCGGGGACGTCGGGGTTGCCGATCACCGCGCACTCGATCTCCCGGGCATCGATGCCCTGCTCGATGATGACCTTCGGGTCGAACCCGCGCGCGTACTCGATGGCCTCCGCCACCGCGTCCGGCTCGGCCACGCGGCGGATGCCGAGCGAGGAACCGCCGCGGCAGGGCTTGACGAACACGGGGAAGGTGAGCTGGCCCACCTCGTCGAGCACCTCTTGGCGGCGGTGGCGCCAGCGCAGGTCGGTCGCGACGACGTACGGCCCCACCGGCAGCCCCGCCGCCTCGAAGGCCTGGCGCATGAATTGCTTGTCCATGCCGATCGCGCTGGAGGTGACGCCGCAGCCGACGTAGCGGATGCCCATCATCTCGAAGAGTCCCTGGATGGTGCCGTCCTCGCCGAACGGCCCGTGCAGCAGCGCGAAGGCCACGTCGACGCCGTGCACGTCCAGCAGCGCCTCGCCGCTGCGGGTGGCCACCTCGCAGCCCTCGGCGGTGCTCATCCAGACCGCGTCGTCGTCCGGCTCGGCCACCTCGGGCGCCACGGAGTCGACGATCCGGTAGCCCGCGATCGTCTCCAACGGCACCTGCGACCAGCGGCCGGACTTGGAGATGCCGATGCCGACGACGTCGTAGCGGCTGCGGTCGATGGCACCGAGCACGCTCGCCGCCGTCAGGCAGGAGATGGAGTGTTCGGGTGAGATGCCGCCGAAGACGAGGGCAACCTTGGTGCGTTCGGTCATTGGGCCTCCTACGAGTCGCGAGCCATCCTACCGTCGCCGGGCCCTTCAGCCCGGGTGCGGGCAGCGGCGTCCGCCCGACGACCCCCCGCGGCCTGCGCCCCTAGAGTGTGTGCATGGACGAGCACCGGAGTGTCACCGTGGCGCCGATCGCGCACATCGAGACGGACTTCCCGCAGAAGTTCGGCGTGCCTCGCCAGGCGGGACTCGTGCCGGAGCTGGAGGGCCGCGTCGTGTTCGAGCCCGACTACCGCATCCCGGACACGGTCCGCGGGCTCGAGGGCTTCTCGCACGTGTGGCTTCTCTGGCTGTTCTCCCAGTCACCCACCGAGTGGTCGCCCACCGTGCGCCCGCCCAGGCTCGGCGGCAATCAGCGCATGGGCGTGTTCGCCACCCGCTCCCCCGTGCGCCCCAACAGGCTCGGCCTGTCGTGCGTGCGTCTCCTGCGCGTCGACGACGGGCCCCAGCTGGTCGTCGCGGGGGCGGACCTCGTCGACGGCACCCCCATCCTCGACGTGAAACCCTATGTCCCCGCGGACCGGGTCGAGGATCCGCGACGCGGCTGGCTCGACGCCCTCGAGCAGCGAGGGCTCGACGTCGAGATCCCGGACGACCTCGCCGCACGCATTCCCGACGAGCGCCTGTCGGCCCTGCGCGGGGTGCTGGCCCAGGATCCGCGACCGGCCTACCAGCGCGACCAGCGCGAGTACGGGGTGGCGTTCGCCGGGAGGAACGTGCGGTTCACCGTCGACGGCAACCTGCTGCGGGTGATCGACGTCACACGCCTCGAGTGACGTAGTCCTTCGACCACGGATTCCAGATCAGTTCGGGCACGGGCTCGCGCCGAAGCTGCCCGTAGAGGGCCGTGAGCGCCTCGGTGATGCGCCAGGAGGCCGCCTCCACCTGCTCCTCGCCGGGCTCGGCACCGTCGGCGGGGCGGAACTCGTCGAGGTCCAGCGGCTCCCCCACCAGCAGATCGATCGGGCGGCGGCGCAGCGAGAACAGCTTGCGCAGCTCGAGGTGGCGGCCCCCGAGGATCGCGGCCGGCCCTTCCTGCGCGATGGGGATGACCGGCGCGCCCGTGGTGAGCGCCAATCGCGCGGCTCCCCTGCGCGCCACCATCGGCCAACCCTCCGGGTCCCTCGTGATGGTGCCTTCGGGGAAGATCACGACGCAGTCGCCCTCCGCGAGGGCCGTCGTCGCGTGCACCAGCGCGTCCTTGGCGCGCTCGGTGTGCCGCTCGACGGGGATCTGGCGGCATTGTCTGGCGAGCCAGCCCAGTCCGGGCACCTTCCAGATGTCGGCCTTGCCGAGGAACCTCGGCCAGCGCCCGGCCGCGACGAGGGCGTCGCCGAGCGAAATGGCGTCGAAGTTGGAGGTGTGATTGCTGACGACGAGCGCCGGGCCCGTCCGCGGCACCCGCTCCAGTCCGGTCCACCGCCGACGCACCAGCACCTTGAGCAGCACACGGACGACACCGACGAGGGCGCGGTAGACGAGGGGGGCACGATCGGGCTGTGACATGCGAGTCAGCCTAGTGGCCGGAGCCCATGGCGGTGCAATGGCGACGGCGTGTGCTCAGCCGGACGCGGGCAGCGCAGGGGTGTCGTCGATGGCCTGGACGACGGCGTCGAGCGTCACCTCGGCGTGGCTGCGCCCGTCGGGGACGTGCGCGCGGCGGGCGAGGTAGCCACGCTCGCCACCGTGCGTGATGGGCCCAATCGAGCGTCGCACGATCCGCCCCTGCCGTTTCGCGCGGCCGTAGTACGACAGCGGCGCGGTCGGCCATCGCCCGGGGAAGGCGATGACGCCCAGCCAGTGCGCGCGGTCGGCTTCGCCGGTGAGGTGCGTGAGCCGACGGACGCGGTCGAGGCCGGGGTCGTCGCCGAAGATGCCGCCGAGGGAGATGACGTCGACGGGGATGCCCAGCTTGTCGAGGAACCAGGCCGCGCCGACCGCCATCTGCGCCCCACCCGAGAACCCCAACAACGTGATCGGTTGACCGCTGCCGGGACGGTAGCCCTGCCGCACGAGGGCCTCGGCGATCTCCCGCGCCAGCCCGACGTTGAACGTCGGCCCGTAGCGCGGATCGGCGGAGACGAGGACCTGCGCGATGTTGCGCAGGTTGATGAGCATCGGCAGCAACCTCGGGAAGTGCACCTCGCGCATGCGCTCGAGGAAGCCCCAGATCCACGCGGTGGTGCGCTGCATCAGCGCAAGGTTCTCGACCGAGTAGGGGAAGATGTCGCCGACCACACGGGAGTTGGGCAGCCGTTCCTCGAGCGCGTCGAGAAATGCCTGCTCCCGACGAGACAGCTCGCCGCCGAGGGTCCCCACGCCGGAGAGGTACACCATGTAGTGCGCGGCCGGCCGTGGCCCGTCGGGGCGTGCGACGAGACCGTGGCCCAGCATGTCGCGGACCTGGCGCTCGCCCCGGCTTGCCCACCAGTCGAGCGATTCGAGCGGCGACAGCAGCACGAACAGCCCGACGAGGATGACGACGACGATGAGGATCGAGCCGATCATGCGCGCTTGACCTGCCCGTCCGCCGACCTCGCCTGCCCGACGGGGATGAACGGGGTGCCCGCGAGGATGTCCAGGGAGGTGACCATCGTCGAGCGTCCCGTGGCGAGCGTCCAGGCTCGGGAGGCCAGCCAGCCCAGCGGGCGTTGCAGGAGCCTCGACAGGAGCTGCATGGCCACCCAGCCGACGAGCGTCATGCCGAGCGCGCCCAGCCAGCCCAGTCCGAAGACGTGCATGACGCCCCACCACAAGACGACGTAGCTCCAGCCTTCGAGGATGCGGCCGAACGCGAGGCCGAAGTGCGGCATCGCGGTCACGAAATTGAGGGTCAGCGGCGCCAGCGCGAGCATCGCCACCTTCACCACCGCGCCCAGGTCGATGAGGTGGGAGAGGATGAGTGAGCCCACCAGCCACGCGAACAGCGCCTGCAGGACGTACAGCAGCGCCAGCACCGATGCGTTGAGCAGCAGGCTCGTGGCGAGGTGCCAGCCGCGGATCCGGTTGAGCTTCAGGACCGCCACCTGGCCGAGCAGCGACGACGTCCCGGCGAGCAGCGCGACGGCGACGGCAGTCCACCACGACACGGCATCGACGTCGACGAACAGGTCCGGCTTCAGCCCCATGGCCTGCCGGAGCGCCGTCAACACGTCGAGCATGGCCTCCATGCTAGCCAGAGCCGCGGCGCGAGCGCCCGCCCCAGCCGACGCCGGACTGGGGCAGACTGGCCCCATGAGCAACGATCTCGTCTGGCTGGAGGTCGACGGCCCCGTCGCCACCGTCACCATCAACAATCCTCGTCAGCGCGGCGCCCTCACCTTCGACGCGATGCTCGGCCTGCGCCGCACGTTCGACGCCATCGCCGCCCGCACCGACGTCCGCTCGGTCATCCTCGCGTCCGTGGGCTCGTTCTTCTGCTCCGGGCACAATCTCCGCGAGATGAGCACCGACGACGTCCACTGGGCAAAGACGTTCTTCACCGCCAGCGCCGAGATGATGCTCGCGATGCGTCGGATGCCGCAGCCGATCGTCGCCCAGGTGCATGCCACCGCAGCAGCCGCCGGCTGTCAGGTGATCGCGGGCTGCGACCTCGCCGTCGGCGCCGACGACGCCCGCTTCTCCGTCGCGGGGCCGAGAATCGGGCAGTTCCCCACCCTGCCCGCGGTGCCGATGATCCGCACCTGCGGCCACAAGGCCTCGATGCGCCTCTACCTCACCGGGGAGGAAATCGACGCGCACGAGGCGCTTCGGATGGGGCTGCTGTCCCACGTGGTGCCGCGAGACGACGTTGCGGCGACGACGCGGCAGATCGCCGACACCATCGCCAGCTTCTCCGGCCAGGTGGTCGGCGACGGCAAGCGCGCCTTCTACGAGATGGCCGACATCGCCGACGAGGAGGTGGCCTACCACTACGCGGTCCAGGCCGTCGTCGAGAACACCCTCATGCCCGACGGGCAGGAGGGTGCCCGGGCCTTCCTCGAGAAGCGGGCGCCCGTGTGGCGGCACCGTCAGGGGTGACGGTGCCGGGTCGAGGCGTGGATGGTTCACAACGCGTGTGCAGATCCCGCCAAGGTCCCAACATGGCCACTTCAGCCAATCTGCACACGCGTTGTGAACTTCCAAGCCCCGGCCGCGGCCTCAGAGGCCCGTGCTCGGCAGGCCTGGGCGCGGCCGCCCAGGCGTCCCCGGATCCGACGGGGTGCCGGGCTGGGTGGGCTCGGCCGGCATGGTCGGGTCCGCGCCTTCGATGGTCACGATGGCGGGCACCATCTCCGGCACCTCCCCGACGCCGGGCAGCGTCTTGCCCGCCGCCGTGAACCAGGCACTCGAGCGGATCCGCCGAGACACCGCCACGGAACTCGAGCGGCGCTCCCCTCGTGCCGACCGTAGCCCAACCATCGACTGGGACGAGACGGCCATGCTGCTGCGCCGGATGGACCAAGGCTACGTCTGAGCCGTCGACACCGGCGGGAGCACATCGTCGCGGACCGGTACACGCTCCTGCGCCCCTCGCGGCTGGGGGGCTCAGCCCCTCTCCACCGCGACGCCGACTGCCACGGCCAGCGCGTGTCCTACAAGCGAGCTCAAAGGCAAGCACGCCGAACAAGGTGTCCGTCTGCAGAGGCGGCGGGAGAAAACTGCACAACGCGTACCCAGATGGGCCAAACCGGCCATCTCGGGGCGTTTGGACAATCTGCGCACGCGTTGTGAACTCCAGGGCCCGGAGTCGCCGCCCCGAAAGCTGCTCAGGCGGCGGCCGGCCTGCGTCCGCGGCCCCCGCGCCGGCGGCCACCCGACGGCGACCCGTCCGGCTTGGCCTGCGCAGCGCGCTGGCCGCCGCGACGAGCAGCCCGCGGCGTGGAGCCGGACGCCTTCCGCGCCGGGGCCTTCGCGGGCGGGGCCACCGGCGGCGCGACGCGCTCGCGGGCCTCGTCGGGCGCAAGGAACCACCGCTTCCCGGGCGCCAGCTCATCGAGGATCGCGCTGCCCGCGTTCGCGTCGGTGATCGTCGCGCGGATCTTCGCGCGCCGCAGCAGTGTGCGGACCTCGTCGCGCTGACCGGGCAGCTCGAGGGTCACGACGGTGCCCGCCGCGCCGGCGCGCGCCGTGCGACCAGAGCGGTGCAGATAGGCCTTGTGCTCGACCGGCGGGTCGGCGTGCACGACGAGGGACACGTCGTCGACGTGGATACCGCGGGCCGCGATGTCGGTGGCGACGAGGGTGGCGACCCGCCCCGAGTGCAGCGCGTCGAGGTTGCGGGTGCGGGCGTTCTGGCTGAGATTGCCGTGCAGCTCGACCGCCGGCACGCCGAAGCCGACGAGCTGCTTGGCGAGCTTGCGCGCCCCATGCTTGGTCCGCGTGAAGATGATCGTGCGCCCCGGGGCGGCCGCGAGCTGTGCGAGCACGCCGAGCCGCTGATCGCCGGGAATGCGCAACACGTGGTGGTCCATCGCGTCGACGGGCGACTCCTCCGGGTCGGCCTCGTGGGTGACGGGATCGTGGAGGAACTCGTCGACCACCTTCCCCACGGCCGCGTCGAGCGTGGCGGAGAACAGCAGGCGCTGCGAGCGCTCGGGGGTGGCCCGCAGGATGCGGCGCACCCCGGGCAGGAAGCCCATGTCCGACATGTGGTCGGCCTCGTCGATGACGGTCGTCTGCACGGCACTCAGGTCGACGAGGCGCTGGCCCATGAGGTCCAGCAGGCGGCCGGGGCAGGCGATCAGCACGTCGACGCCGCGTTCGAGGGCCTTCGCCTGCGGATGCTGCCCCACCCCGCCGAAGACGACGGTGGAGCGCAGCGACGTCGCCGGCTCGAGCACCTGGAGGGACTCGTGGATCTGGGTGGCGAGCTCGCGGGTGGGGGCGAGCACGAGGGCACGGGGGCGACGGGCCTGCCGGCGGTCGTCGGCGGCCAGGAGCCGCGTCACCAGCGGCAGCAGGAAGGCGAACGTCTTGCCGGAGCCGGTGCGGCCGCGGCCGAGGACGTCACGTCCGGCCAGCGAATCGGGCAGCGTCGCCGCCTGGATGGGGGTGGGGTGTGTGATGCCGCGCGCTTCGAGGGCGGCGACGAGGGACGTGGGCACGCCAAGGCGTGCGAATTCGGAATTCAAGGGTTCGGGACCTCACGGTTGGGTCTCACCGAGTGCGAAGGAGTACAGCGCTGCGTCCAGCAGGTGGCCCTGCGCGCAGGCGACCCGAGGCGAGACTGGGCGGGTCGCTGCCCTCCACGCTACCAGCCCCGCACGGGATTCCCGCAATCGCCCGGCTGGGGCCCCAACCGTGCGACGGCCTCCGCCCCTGCCCTGCCGGGCGCGCGCGGAGGCCTTTGCCCGCTCAGCGCACGATGGGCAGGCCGGTGGCCTCGGCCGCCTCGGCGAGGGAGCCCAGGTTCTGCACGTTGGTGATGCCTGCGGCCTTCATCAGGTCGACGGTCTGCCCCGCCCTGTTGCCGGATCGGCAATAGACAAGGTACTGCGCGTGCTCGTCGAGCTCCGGGATGGCGCGTGCCACGTCGCCGGAGTTGAAGTCGATGAGCACCGCCCCTTCCAGGTGGCCCTCGGCGTATTCGGCCGGGGTGCGCACGTCGACGACGACGGCCTGCGGCGAGACCTGGGCGGGCGTCGCGGAGTCGGCAGGGGCGCAGGCTGCGAGGCCGAGGAGGACGGTGGCGGCGAGAGTGAGGCTGTGACGCATGGGACGATCCTTTCAAATGGAGCGGGACGTGTGGCGCGAGGACGCCGAATGGATCAGGAATCGGCGAGGCCGATGATGAGCGCGGGCACTTCCTGGACGAGCACGAAGGCGCCCATGACGAGCACGAACACGCCGAATCCCCGGCGCAGGGCGCGCTCGGGGACCCTGCCGGCGAGGGCGGATCCTGCGAAGGAACCCAGGATGGCGACGCCCGTGAACGCCCAGAGGACGTCCCAGTGCATCGTGGCCGAGAACAGGTAGCCGGCCAGGCCTGCGAACGACTTCATGGCGATGACGAGCAGCGAGGTGCCGACGGCCACGGCCATCGGCAGTCCACCGAGCAGGTTGAGCGCCGGCACGACGAGGAATCCCCCGCCTGCGCCGACCAGGCCGGTGGCGAGCCCGACGACGAACCCGTCGGCCAGAACGCGCCACGGCTTCGGGCCGGCGACGACGGCCGGGCCCGAGAGGGTGTCGCGGCGGCCGCGGATCATGGCGGCAGCCGTCGCGATCATCATGATGGCGAACAGCACCATCAGCACCCCGGCGGGGATGACTCCGCCGGCGAGCCCGCCGGCGAAGGCGCCGGCCATGCCCGCGAGCCCGAAGAGGACACCGGTGCGCCACCGTACGCGGCCGGCCCGGGCGTGGCCGACCGCCCCGACGAGGCTCGTCACCCCGACGATGAACAGGGAGGCGGCGATGGCGTCGCGCGGGGGCATGCCCAGGACGTAGGTGAGGATCGGGACGGTGAGGATCGAGCCCCCGCCCCCGAGGAGGCCCAACGAGACGCCGACGATCGCGGCCAGCACGAGCGCGACGGGCAGCAGCGTCAGGTCCATGGGGTCTCCTTCAGGGTTGGCGGGGTGACTCAGACGGCGGGCACGTTGCCCGGCAGGGCGCTCCACGCCGCGAAGCTGCCCTCGAGCTCGACGACGTCGTAGCCTGCCCTGCGCAGGGCGCTGGAGGCCACCGAGTTGCGCACACCCGACTGGCAGTACGTGACGATGGTGCCCTCCTCAGGTGCGGGCAGCTCGTCGAGGTGCCACAGGACGCGGCCCGCGGAGAGCTGCTTGGCACCGGGGATGTGCCCTGCCGCGTACTCGGTCTTGTTGCGCACGTCGAGCAAAAGCACCCGCGAGGTGGCATCCAGCGCCTCGGGGCCGATGGTCGCGGGGCGGACGAGCGGGAGGCCCTCGAGCGAGGTGATGTAGCCCTCGACGGAGTCGATGCCCACCCGGAGGAGGTGGTCCCTGAGCGCGAGGGCCTCGTCGGGGCCGTCGGCGAGCAGGACCAGCGGGCGCCGCTCGCGCTCGGGGTCGACGACCCACGCGCCGTAGCTCGCCGCCTTGGCGACTCCGGGGATGTTGAGCGAGCCGGTCACCGTCGCGTCGTGGACCTCGTGCTGGTCACGGGTGTCGACGAGGATCACCCGGTCGGCGTCGAGCGCCTCACGCAACGAGCCGGCGTCGTGGGCGACGAGTTCAGGCAGGTCGCCGTGGATCGCTGGCCCCAGCTTGTTCTCGCGCTTCATCCGCGCGAAGTAGGCGTGGGCGTCGGGTTGGCCGTCAAGCAGCTCGTCGACGAAGCCCTGCTCGTCGCCTTCCGCCAGATACCGCGCCCACCACGAGTGGTGCCGCTCGTAGCCGACGGTGGACGTCGGGATGGATCCGAGGGCCTTGCCGCAGGCGGATCCGGACCCGTGGGCCGGCAGCACCTGCACGTAGTCGGGCAGCGTCAGGAAGCGATCGCGCAGGCTCGCGAAGAGATCCCGGGCGCCGCGAAACCGGGTGTCGACGAAGCCCGCTGCCTCGTCGAGCAGATCCGGGCGGCCGAGGTCGCCGACGAAGACGAAGTCGCCGGTCAGCATGAACCCGGGCTCGGAGGCCTGGGCCCCGTCGGTGATGAGGAACGACAGGTGCTCCGGGGTGTGCCCTGGGGTGTGGACCGCCTCGACGGTGATGTTGCCGAGCTGGATCCTGTGGCCGTGCTTCATGCGGACCGCGTCGCCGAAGCCCTCGCCGTAGGTCCAGTCGGGGCCGCCCTCGTCGGAGACGTACATCTGCGCACCGGTGGCGGCGGCGAGCTCGCGGGTACCGGAGAGGTAGTCGGCGTGGATGTGGGTCTCGGTGACGGCGACGATCCGCATGCCGTGGCGGGAGGCCAGCGCGAGGTAGGGGTCGACGTCGCGGCGGGGATCGACGACGATCGCCTCACCCTTGGCCTGGCAGCCGATGAAGTAGCTGGCTTGCGCGAGGTCGTCGTCGTAGATGCGCTCCAACAGCATGGTGGCTCCTTCCTTCGATGGTCGTGTGCGGTGGGTTCGCGTGGCTCAGCGGCACCGGCAGCGTTCGGACGCGGGCACTCCCGCGAGCGCCTGCTCGACGTGATTGCCGCAACCGGCCCAGGTGTACTTCTTGCAGCGGGGGCAGGTGACTCGTGCGCACATGGTTGGCTCCTTGGAGGTCTGGGGTTGTTCGACGGACCCAATATACCCCCGGGGGTATCTGAGCTGTCAAGCCCTGGACTCACACTGCGCAGGAAACCCCGGACCGTTCACGCAGGAAACCGGCCCCGGCAAGGACTGACGCGACGAAGGCGAAGTCCACCGCCGGCGCTTCGACGATCGCCACGAGCGGGGCCAGCGCGGACAGCATCGACGCCAGCCCACACGACGAGAATCCCCCGGCAGCGCGCGTCGAGCCCAAGAGCAGACCCGTCGTCGCCGACGGGCAGGCGACGACGACCCGCCCCCCGCGGACATCAGTCCGCGATGACCCAGCCGCCCCCGATCGACAGGTCGACGACGTCTCCCGGCTCCCGCGAAGGATCACCGAACTCATGCGCGACGAGCGTTCCCATCTCGGTCTCCAATTCATGGACGACGTATGTGCGCGCGAACACCGACTCGATGATCTGGCCCCGCAGCCCAATCACCTCTGCCCCACTCGCCGGCTTCAGCGCGATCGCGCCGGGTGGCAGGATCACGGTGCACGGCCCGACGCGCGCCTGCCCTGGGAGCGTGAGTCTGCTCCGCCCCACCTCGACGACGACCTGTCCGTTGGCGACCTGCACGGCCTCCGCGGCGAGAATGTTGGGGATGCCCAGCAGCTGGGCCACGAATCGGCTCGCCGGACGCCGATAGACCTCGCGGGGCGTCCCCAGCTGCGCCACACCTCCGTCGCGCAGGACGAGCAGCCGGTCGGCCACGCTGCAGGCCTCGTCGATCTCATGGGTGACGTGAATGGCTGACGCAAGGTCTCGGCGGACATGGGTCAGCAGAGACTTGCGAATCGTCTGTCGCATCGTCGCCTCCACGTGCGCGAGCGGCTCGTCCAACAGCAACACGCGAGGAGCACGCACCAGCGTGCGCGCCAACGAGACCCGCTGGGCCTGTCCACCCGAGAGCGAGCCCGGGCGTCGGCCGCCGAGCGAGGTGACCTGCATCGTCGCCATCGCGATGTCGACGAGGTCGTCGCGACGGAGGTCGGTCATTGCAGCGTCATCGAGCGAGAAGGCGATGTTCTCGCGCACGCTGAGCCCGTCGAACAACGCGGGCGTCTGCGCGACCATCGCGGTGGGACGTGCGCGCGCTGGCAAATGGGTGCAGTCTCGCCCGTCGATCTCGATACGCCCGCGGGCCAGCTCGTGGAGGCCTGCGATCGTGCGCAGCAGCGTGGTCTTGCCACTGCCCGACGGCCCGACCACCGCCAGCACCTCGCCGTCATGTACCTCGAACGTCACTCCCGCAAGCACGCCGTGCGCGTCGCGCAACCCGTTGACTTTCAGCCCCATCGCCAGCTCCTCTTCACCACCAGCGTCGCCAGTGCCACGGGCACCAACGCCACCGCCGTCATCGCGAGCGAGAGCGCGGCGGCTTCATCCGCCATGCCCGCCCCCACCAGGGTCACGAGTCGCGGTGCGGCCAGCATCACCTCCGGTGGCTGCACGAACACCACCGGCGTCACCCGCGTCAGCACGATGCTCGCGAGCACTGCCACGGCGACGATCATCTGCGGCCCCAGCGCGGGCAACAGCACACTTGCAGCCGTCCGTAGGCGGCCCGCGCCCAGCCCGCACGCGACCTCGGCCAGCCCCGACGTTCGCCGAAGCCCAGCACCGATCATCACGTGGGCAAGGGGCACTCCGAGTGCACCGAAGCACAGCCACACCGCGAGCATGCCGCTGAGCGGTGCTCCCCCGCCGACGAGCGCCGGCAGCCGGATCGGCCCGACTGCGAGCGGTACGCGGTGCACAACGGCCACCACAACTCCTACGGCGACGGGAGACAGGAGCGCGAGCCCGAGCATCAGCGGGTCCACTGCTCGGCCGTTGCCGTACGAGAGTGCGGCTGTCGCACCCCCGACCACCAGTGACGCCACGACCACCAACACCGCGACGGTGGCCGACGATGCCACGGTGGCTCCCAAGTGACTGCTTCCGCGCTCCCAGCGCACTGCGCGCAACACCACGGTCACCAGCATCACGGCCAGACCCAATCCTAGGCCCACCGCACTGCCTCGCACGATCCAGTGAGGGTCCAGATGCCGCGCGATGACCCCGGACCGCCACGGCGTCGGCACCGTGAGTCGGCCCACCCAGGCCCCAAACAGCGCCACGACCAGCACCGCAAACACCACGACGACGCGCACGGCGCGCGCGGCAACCGCAGTCGGGGCATCGGTGGTGACCGCGTGGAACACATGCGATGCGAGCAATGGTCGGGAGCCAGCCAGCGCGAGCGAGATCGACGGATCCGTCAGGGCCAGCATCGACGCGGCGGCCCACCCCAGCGCCGCGCCCGGCAACGCGGCCGGTGCCAGCACGCGTCGCCACACCGACACGGCCGACGCCCCCAGATCGACGACGGCGAGGAGTTCCTCACGCCGAACGGTCGCCGACGACGCGGCGATCAGGGCCGCCGCCACTGGCATGCCAGCCACCCCGTGCGCCAGCGCCGACAACCCCACCGGATCCACCCCAATGACGCCCGCCAGCGGCACTGCGAGCACGACGGAGGGGGTGGCGAGCACCCAACCCGCCAATGCGATGAGCCACCCCGGATGCCGCAGCAACAGTGTGCCTCCGACGATCACCGCGCCTCCCAAAGTTGCGAGGGCACCTGCAGCCCCGGCCATGGCAAGGCTGCGCGTCAAGACGCTCCACAAAGCCGACCACCCCGTGTCCGGGAGCGTGGTCGTCGCGGGCGCTCCGATCAGGGAGGCCAATCGCGCCAACGGCCCGAGGATCGTCATGGCGAGCACCACCACGAGTGCACATCGCGCAGTGCGCCATCGTCGGCTGACTCGTGGCGCATCAGTATTCCCCATCGCGCACCTCTTGGATCCAGGCGGCGATGAGGTCCCCGCGCACACGGCTGTTGGCGGTCACGTCGTCGGCTATCACCGGCACCTCAAGTGCCTCGAGCTCATCGGCGAGGTTCCCGTCGAGCCCCTTGTCGATCGGATTCTGCGTCGATGACCTCGCAGCGATCAACTGTCCGTTGGGCGAGGTGACGAACAAGAAGAAGCGTCGAGCCTCCACTGGATGTCGGGCGCCGCGCAGCAGCGCTGCGGCACCCACCTCATAGCCCGTGCCATCGGAGGGATACACCGTCCGCACCGCCACTGCGCGCGACCTCAGTCGGTCGCAGTACGGCGCAAAAGCCACCGCGACGTCAGCCCGCCCCTCCGCCACGAGCCGCGCAGGCGCGGTGCCGGACTCGGTCAAGTGCGCAGTCTGCGCTGCCAGCGCGCGCAGATACGACATGGTGTCGTCGAGGGAACCCGTCCGTGCCAGCTGCACGCCGAGCATCGTCGCTGCGGTGCCGGAGGTCAGGGGGTTGGAGATCACGACGCGACCGCGCAGGTCGCTGCGAAGCAGCTCGGACCAGCTCGTCGGTGCCTCGATGGAGTCCGCGACACAGAACGCGAGAATGCCTCCATAGATGCCGCGCCATCGGCCACCGGGATCGTCGAAGCTCGACGGCGAGCGCCCCGGCGCTCGCTCCAGCAGCCCCCAGCCGGCAGCCTCGACGTAGGCCTCTGCAGGCCCGCCGATCCACACGTCGAACTCCGGCGCGTCTCTGTCCTGCCGGAGGCGGGCCAGCGCCTGACTGGTCGGCAGCCGCACCAGCGAGACACGCTGCTGGTCGTCGGCAAAGGCATCGATCAGCGCCTGGCACGTGCGCTCATCGTTGGAGCACAACACGGACAGCTCCGAGGATCCACCACCGGCGAACAGTGCGGCGGCGAGCACACCGATCGCAGCCATCCCCAGCGCACCGCGCACCAGCGCGCGGCGGGCCCATCTCGAACGCATCATCGTGAAAGCAACATAGCGCGCGGCCCCGAGGGGGCCACGCGCCATGCGCAGTTCGACCCACATCCGTGTTGGAAAGCGGCGTCGCGCGGGCTACTCCCCGTGTCCCTCAGCCTGCGTCGAGGCATGCTGCTCCATGAGTCGGCGCTCGTCGCGACCGACGATCCACATGAGGATCATGGCGAGGACGACGACGCACAGCAAGCACACGTAGGTGACGCTCCAGCCGAAGTGGTCGATGAGGAGACCGACGCCAGTGGAGGCGAGCGACGCGCCGAGGAGGTATCCGAAGAGCCCCGTGAACCCTGCGGCGGTGCCTGCGACGTTGCGTGGCGAGAGGTCGATGGCTTGGAGGCCAATCATCATGACCGGGCCATAGATCAGGCCACCGATGATGGCAATCAGCAAGTAGAACACTCCAATCGGAGCGCTGGGCGGGAGCAACCAGTAGGCGGCCAGGGCGATCCCGACGCCACCGATGAACAGCAGGCCGGCACCCGAGCGCCATCCCTTGAAGACCTTGTCGGAGACCCAGCCGCACAGCAGTGTTCCGACGATGCCTGCGAACTCGTAGATTGCGAATCCGAGGAGCCCGTCCTTCACGTTGGTGCCGTGGATCTCCTGGGTGAGGTACACGGGGATCCAGTTGAGGACGCCGTAGCGCAGCGTGTAGACGAAGACGTTGGTCACTGCCAGCAGGACGATGACGCGGTTGGTGAGCACATGCTTGACGAGCATCTCGCGCCAGGGCATCGACTCCTTCTCGGAGGTGACCTTCGCGGGGTCATTGCGGTATTCCTCGATGGTCGGCAGGCCAACGGCCTCGGGACGGTCGCGGATGAGCAGGAATGCGACGAGCGCAACCACCAGGGCGATGACGGCCGGGAACCAGAATGCAGGTGTCCAGTCAGCGGGCCCGGCTGCCCACTCGTCGAGAGCGAAGGCCGCTGCGATGCCCACGCCCGCTCCGCCCACGTTGTGCGCGCAATTCCATATCGAGGTCTTCCAGCCGCGCTCGTTGGTGGAGAACCAGTGGACAAGGACGCGCCCTGAGGGGGGCCAGCCCATGCCTTGGAACCATCCATTGAGGAACATCATCACGGCGAACACGCCCACGGAGGCGCTCAAGACGGGCACGAACGCGATCAACAGATTCATCACCGCAGACAGTGCAAGACCGAGCGGCATGAAGTAGCGGGCATTCGCACGGTCGGAGAGCATCGCCATGAAGAACTTCGACAGGCCATACGCGAACAGGACCGCATTGGCGACGATGCCGATGCCCGTGGCAGTCATCAAGCCGTGTTCCTTGAAAATCGCGGAGACGAGCGAGACGTTGTTGCGGATCAGGTAGAAGCCCGCGTAGCCGATGAAGATGCCCATGAAGGCCGAGAAGCGGTACTTGCGATAGAGCGCCGACACCTGCTGGTCAGGTACTCGCGGTGCGGCGGGAGGCGCTGAGAGGAATCCCATCGACCTCGAAGTCGTTCTGGTTGACATGTCTGCTCCTTCAGACGGCACCCACCTCCGGTTGGGGGTGCGCTGTTGAAGTCAGCGTGCGCCTTGGGGCGGTGACGGCGCTCCGGTCCCAGGTGACACTTGGTGACAGCTGTGTCACCGAATGCGCAACACGTAACCCTGTCCTCGTCGAGCCTCGATGACGGCAGGGTCCACGCCTGCCGCGCCGAGAGCCTTGCGAAGGCGATACACGCTGGTCTTGATGAGGTCGCGGCTGCCTCCGAGCTCGTCGGTACCCCAGGCCTCGTTGAGGATCGTTCGCTGCGTGACGACTTCATCGGGGCGGGCCGCAAGCACGGCCAGCAGACGCAGATCCACGGCGTTGAGTGGCAGTAGTACCCCGTCCCACCACGCTTCCTCCGCAGCACGGTCGACGACGAGTGGCCCCGCCTCGAGTCGTTGTAGGGCTTTGGCGGGCAGCGAGCGGCGCAGCATCGCCTGTGCCCGAAGTGCGAGTTCCCGCGGGCTGAACGGCTTGGTCATGTAGTCGTCGGCACCCGCTTCGAGGCCTGCAATGCGGTCCTTCTCGGCTCCGAGCGCGGACAGGAGAATGATCGGCATGTCCGAGCCCGTGGCGCGGATGCGTCTGGTCAGGTCGACGCCGGAGCCCATGGGGAGCATGACGTCGAGGACGGCGAGATCCACGTGTTGCTGCCGCAGCAGCCGCAACGCTTCGGGCACGTCCCGCGCAGTCAGGCATTGGAATCCTTGGGTCTCGAGCGCGAAGGTCACGATCGAGACCATCTGACGTTCGTCGTCGACCACGAGCACTACGGGCTGCATGCGTTCCTCCTCAAGAGCACGTGGACCATCGTGCCGCGCCCCGGCGAGGTGTCCACCATGATCCGCCCTCCGTGTGCGTCGACGATCCGTTTTGCCACGCTCATGCCGATCCCTGTGCCGACGCGGCGCGACGATCCGGTCACGAATGGCACGAAGAGCCGCTCCCGATCCTCGTCGCTCATTCCCTCGCCCTGGTCGATGACCGTGACAAGTGCGCCCTCGTCCTCGGCATCGCTCACGCGAACGGTGACGACGCCGCCGCCGAGTGTGTGGCGGGATGCGTTGCCGACGAGGTTCCAGACGAGCTGGCGGATCAGTCCGGCGTCACCGTGTATGGGGCGGACACCGCCCGAGGCGTCCACATGAATGGGCACCGCTGAGATGCGACGCATCTCCCGCGCGGCCTCCGCGACGACGGCGCGGACGTCGACTTCGGCCAGTGTCAGCGGCTCGGTGCTGGCCAGCCGAAGGTCCGTCAGGAAGCTCTCGGCGATATCGATGACCTGTTGGGTGTTCTCGGTGATGGTCTCGACGAAGGACACCTGCACGTCGTTCAACTCGCCCGGCGTCTGTTCGGCAAGCAGCTCGGCAGCGCCCTTGACCAGCGCCAGCGGCGTACGGATTTCGTGTGAGATCGTCGCAGGCAAGCGTTCTCGGTCCCGCAGTTCTTGGTCGAGGACCCGGCACCGGGTGGTCGCGCGGTGTGCGTGCAGCAGCGCCAGGGTGGTCGTCGCGGCCAGGGTCAGGACCAGCGCCCAACCGATCGCCGCCAGCACCTCCATGCGCCAATGGTCCCACAGGCCCCCGCGCCGCAGGCAGCAGGCAGAGGGACGAGAGCTCCTCGGACATGGTCGCCTCGTCGCAGTCCTTGTGAGAGGGCCACCTGTGACGAGTATGTCTCCCCCGGTTGTTGGTCGCCTCCGCACAGTTGCCGACGCCGAGACATCAATCCGAGATGGACAGCCCCTCGTGACCGAGTTGAGGCCCCCGCAGTGGTTGCGGCATGCTCAGCGCCGTGGTGTGTCCAAGCACTGCCCATCCGGCGGGAATCGTCAGCCTGCCGGCCATGGAGCGGGCTCACGAGGGCCAGGACGGCCAGGGAGGTGCGACGGCCGGGAGACGACGATGGGCTTGTGGGAATGAGCGACGAGTCGGACGCGGGAGCATCGTCAACGCCAACGGGTTGGTGCGGCCATCGGGTCCTCGCGCGGGGCTCAGAGCCAGACGGTGCCCTCCACTGCGATGCAGGCGGGGGGGGCTTCGCGACGCTGCATGCCGAGGCGACTAGCTTCTCGCGTCGTCGAGACCAAGTGGTCGAGGTCGACGCCTGTAGCAGGGCTCCGGCGCCATGCACGACGACGCCCCGCCAGCGAAACCGGCGGGGCGTCGTCGCGGATGCAGCGGGTCGGTCAGTTGGCGACCTTCGCCGGCAACGTCTTGGGCTTGAACGTCGGACGGCTGGCCTCGTAGGCGGCGATGGCGTCCTCGTGCTGGAGGGTCATCGAGATGTCGTCGAGGCCCTCGAGCAGGCGATGGCGGGTGAAGTCGTCGATGTCGAAGTCGATCTGGGTGCCATCCCCCAGCGTGATGCGGCGCTCGACGAGCGAGACCTCGATCTCCTGGCCCGGGTTGGCGTCGATGTACTCCCAGATCGAGGCGACGGTCTCGTCCGGCACGACGGCGACGACGAGACCCGCCTTGCCGGAGTTGTTGCGGAAGATGTCGCCGAAGCGCGACCCGATGATGACCTTGAAGCCGTAGTTCTGGAGGGCCCAGACGGCGTGCTCGCGGGAGGAGCCGGTGCCGAAATCGGGGCCAGCGACGAGGATTGTGCCGTGCTTGAACGCGTCCTGGTTGAGCACGAAGTCCGGGTCGCCGCGCCACGCGGCGAACAGGCCGTCCTCGAAGCCAGTGCGCCTGATGCGCTTGAGGTACACGGCCGGGATGATCTGGTCGGTGTCGACGTTGCTGCGCTTGAGCGGCACCGGGACGCCGACGTGGGTGGAGAACTTGTCCATGATTGAGCTCCTGTTCGTTGGTCGGCGGGTCAGAGGTCTGCGGGCGAGGCGAGGTGGCCGGCGATGGCCGTCGCGGCAGCCACCGCTGGCGACACGAGGTGGGTGCGGCCCCCCTTGCCCTGGCGCCCCTCGAAGTTGCGGTTCGACGTTGACGCGGACCGCTCCCCCGGGGCGAGTTGGTCGGGGTTCATGCCGAGGCACATGGAGCAGCCGGCGGCGCGCCACTCGGCGCCGAAGTCGGTGAAGATCTTGTCGAGCCCCTCGGCCTCGGCCTGGAGCCGGACGCGTGCAGAGCCCGGCACGACGAGCATCCGCACGTCGTCGTGCTTGCGGCGCCCCTCGAGCACTGACGCGGCCAGGCGCAGGTCCTCGATGCGGCCGTTGGTGCAGGAGCCGAGGAAGACGGTGTCGATCCGGATGTCGCGCATCGGGGTGCCCGCGGTGAGAGCCATGTACTCGAGTGCGCGGCGGGCGGTGGCCTGCTCGACCTCGGACTCGAAGTCCTCCGGCGCCGGGACGACGCCACCCAGCGGGACGCCGTGGCCGGGGTTGGTGCCCCACGTGACGAACGGTGTGAGCGTCGTCGCGTCGATGTCGACCTCGACGTCGAAGGTGGCGTCGTCGTCGGTGCGCAGCGACTTCCAGTACTCGACGGCGGCATCCCAGTCCGCGCCTTCGGGAGCGTGTGGGCGGCCCTTGAGGTACTCGAAGGTCTTCTCGTCGGGGGCGATCATGCCTGCCTTGGCGCCCCACTCAATCGACATGTTGCAGATCGTCATGCGGCCCTCCATCGAGAGCGCCTCGATGGTGGACCCGCGGTACTCGACGACGTGACCCTGGCCACCGCCGGTGCCCACCTTCGCGATCAGCGCCAGCACGACGTCCTTGGCGGTCACTCCGTCGGGCAGCTCGCCGTTGACGTTGACTGCCATCGTCTTGAGCGCCTTCTGCGGCAGGGTCTGCGTGGCGAGGACGTGCTCGACCTCGCTGGTGCCGATGCCGAACGCGAGGGCCCCGAAGGCGCCGTGGGTGGAGGTGTGCGAGTCGCCGCACACGATCGTCATGCCCGGCTGGGTGACGCCGAGCTGCGGACCAACCACGTGGACGATGCCCTGGTCCTTGTCGCCGAGCGAATGGAGTCGGATGCCGAAGTCAGCGGCGTTGCGGCGCAGCGTCTCGACCTGCTTGCGGCTCGTCGGGTCCGCGATGGGCTTGAGGATGTCGAGCGTGGGGGTGTTGTGGTCCTCCGTGGCGAGCGTCAGATCGGGCCGGCGCACCTCGCGGCCGGCCAGGCGCAGGCCCTCGAAGGCCTGCGGGCTCGTCACTTCGTGGACCAGATGCAGATCGATGTAGAGCAGGTCGGGCTCACCCTCCGCCCGGCGCACGACGTGCGCATCCCATACCTTCTCGCTGAGAGTCTTGCCCATCAGTTCAACCTTCCGAATGGTTCGATGCACCGCATATTGCCGCAACGCTACCCGTCGAAACTTGCCAGTCCATATCGCAAACGGTTAGTCTCAACATATGGACGATGCAACCAGTGGTGTGGGAGTGCTCGACAAGGCCGCAGCAGTCCTCAGCGCACTCGAACACCAGCCCCTGACCCTGGCCGGGCTCGTCACCGCGACGGGTCTCGCCCGCCCCACCGCCCACCGATTGGCGGTCGCACTCGAGTTCCACCGATTCGTCGGCCGCGACCTGCAAGGGCGCTTCGTGCTGGGCCCGCGCCTGCTCGAGCTCGCCGACTCCGCAGGCGAGGACCCGCTGCTGGCGACGGCCGGCCCCGTGCTCACACGCCTGCGTGACATCACCGGCGAATCCGCGCAGCTCTTCCGCCGCCAGGGCGACATCCGGATCTGCGTCGCCGCGGTGGAACGACCACACGGCCTGCGCGACACCGTGCCCCTGGGCGCCCAGCTCTCGATGAAGGCGGGGTCGGCCGCCCAGGTGCTGCTCGCATGGGAGGAGCCGGATCGCATCGGGAAGCTGTTGGCCGATTCGGTCTTCACCGAGGCCACGCTCCAGACCGTGCGTCGTCGCGGCTGGGCGCAGTCCGTCGCGGAGCGCGAGGCCGGCGTCGCGAGCGTCTCGGCACCGGTGCTCGCACCGTCGGGGCGCATCCTGGCCGCGATCTCCTGCTCCGGGCCGATCGAACGCCTCTCCCGCCATCCCGGACGCCTGCACGGCGCCGCCGTGATGGCGGCAGCGGAGCGCCTGAGCGAGGTGCTCAAGCGCTCCGGCTCGACGGAGTGATTTCTCCTTGCCGGACGTTGGCTCCCTCCGACGTCCGACAAGGAGCTCGACGGGGCTCGAGCCCCGGGAGATCGCTTCGGCCGCGACGTCGACCTAGCAACGCACGGTGCCCAGCCTGCATGGTGCGTTGCCGGGCGGTTGCTCGTCGATGCTGCACGCAAATACAGCCGGACCCCCTCGTGATGAGGGGGTCCGGCTGGTTGTAGCCCCGACGGGATTCGAACCCGCGCTACCGCCTTGAGAGGGCGGCGTGCTAGGCCGCTACACAACGGGGCCATGCGGCTGAGGATTGCTCCTCGGGTAGAGAATTGCTTCTCCGCAGGGGTACCTGGACTCGAACCAAGACTAACTGAACCAGAATCAGTCGGGCTGCCAATTACCCCATACCCCTATGGTTGTCGGTGCCTTGGCACGTCGCAAGACTCTACACGAGGCGATTCAGCCAATGCAAATCGACGATCAGGGGGTGACGGCCGCGAGCCGCATCTTGCGCCCGATCCACGCCGCGACAAGGGCGAACACCGCGAAGGTGAGGATGTCCCAGCCCGCCTTCGCCCAGGTGATCGACTGCACCGCACGGACCTCGGCCACGCTCGTCGTGAAGATGGCGTATCCGAAGGCGAAGAGGTTGTTGACCACATGGGCCGCGATGCCCGCCTCCAGGCCGCCGGTCACGAGCACCAGCGTCCCCGCGACGAGCCCGAACGCCAACCTGTGGGCGAACAGCGCCGGGTTCTGCGTCCCGTGGAGCAGCGCGAAGACCAGCGACGAGCCCACCACCCCGATCCAGGCCCGGCCGAACATCGAGCCGAGGGACTGCATCAGGTAGCCGCGGAAGAACACCTCCTCAGCGAGTGCCTGCAAGGGCGACGTGAGCAGCATCACGAGCAGGAACCAGGCAGCACCGGCCTGGCCGGAGGTGAACGTCGGCACCCCCTCCCACGTGAAGGACAGCCAGAGCATGCCGTTGAGGACGACGAGCGCGACGAGCAATGTCGCCAGCGCATAGCGCCAACGCATCCCTGGCTGCACCGACCACGTCCACGCCGGGCTGCGCCCGTGGACCCAGCGTGCGACGAGCAGCACCACCACCGTGAGCGACGCCAGCGCCAAGTGCCCTGCCAGCAGCCCCTCTGGCAACTCGTAGGCGCCCGCCGCCCGACGGTAGGACTCCCAGTCGCCACCGCGCACCCAGTGCCCGACGCGGATCACCGCCTGCGAGATCACCGGCACGACGAGGATGAACCCGACGAACGCCAGCAGGAAACCGAACATGCCCTGCACCAACGGCATCGGCCGCAGCGTCAGCGGGTAGGTCAGCCCCGACGGCGGCCCCTCGGCCGGGCCGCGGTGCACCAGTGACGGGACAGGCTGGGCACTCACTCGCTGATCAGCTTGTTGGTGAGGGTACCGAGGCCATCGATGGAGATGCTGATCTCCTGCCCGTCGGCGACGGCACCGACGCCCGCAGGCGTGCCGGTGAGGATCAGGTCGCCCGGCAGCAGCGTGACGGACTTCGTCAGCTCGACGACGAGGTCCGTGATGCCGCGGACCATCTCGCGAGTGTTGCCGTCCTGGCGGAGATCGTCGTCGACGGTGGTCTGGATGGAGAGATGGCCGGCCTCCTCGAGGCTCAGGTGCGTGTTGATCCACGGCCCGAGTGGCAGGAACGTGTCCGATCCCTTGGCGCGCCACCACTGACCGTCGGTGCGCTGCCAGTCGCGGGCCGTGACGTCGTTGGCGATCGTGTAGCCGAAGATCACATCCTTCACCCGCTCGGCCGGGACCTCCTTGCAGAAGCGGCCGATGACGATCGCGAGTTCGCCCTCGTAGCTGATCTCGTCGCAGCCCGCGGGGCGGATGATCGGCTCGCCGGGGCCGATGACGCTGGTGTTCGGCTTGAAGAACGCGAGCAGGTGCTCGGGCACCGCGCCGCCCATCTCCTTGGCGTGGTCGGCGTAGTTCTTGCCGATGCCGATGATCTTGCTCCGGGGGATCACGGGCGACAGGAGCCGCACCTCGTCGAGGTGGAACCGCTCCCCCGTATAGTTCACGGGCACGCCCGCGAGCGGGTCGCCGGAGATGGTGGCGATGGTGTCCGGGTGCTCCCCGGAGTCGACGGCGAGCTCGATGATCCCGTAGGTGGGATCCATTCCGTCCTTGGCAAACCGTGCAATACGCATGGCGACAGCCTAGCCGCAGGGTTGTCGTCGTGACTGCCGTCCCGATCGCCAGGAGAAGGCACGAACGTTCACGAAACGTTGGGTAGCAGTTCACGGCGACGACCACCCGCGCCCCTAGCGTCGAACACGGCCCCAGCCCAACGACCCGTTGGGAAGACCCGTGAAGAAGATCCTCGCCGCAGTGGCCGCCAGCGCCGCCCTGTTGTCGGGACTCCCCGCCGACGCCGCCCCGTCCCACCCGATGCCCCAGAAGACGCAGTACGACCTCCAGGCCCACCGCGGTGGCCTCGGCCTCACCACCGAGGAGACCCTCGAGGGCTTCGCGAAGGCGATCGAGATGGGCGTCAGCACCCTCGAACTCGATACCCAGATCACCGAGGACGGGTACGTCGTTGTCACGCACGACCGCCAGATCTCCCCGACGAAGTGCCGCGATACCCAGCCGGCGTTCGAGGGCGACCCGGAGTTCCCGTACGTACGCAAATACATCACCAACCTGACCCTCTCCCCGGTGAAGACCGTCGAGTGCGGCTACCAGCAGCTCCCCGGCCACCCTGATCAGGAGGTCGTGACCGGCCCGATGATCGAGCTGGAGGACCTCTTCGCGATGACCGCGAAGTACCGCACGAAGACGATCCGCTTCAACATCGAGACGAAGGTCGAGGCGGGCGCCGCGCACGAGACCGCCCCTCGCGAGCTGTTCGTCCGACGCGTCTACGAGGAGATCGCCGCCGCCGGCCAGCTCCGCAACGTCACCATCCAGTCGTTCGACTGGGGCGCCCTCAAGGAGATGCACCGCCTCGACGCGAGCCTCCCGCTGGTCGCGCTCACCAACCGCGACTTCCTGCAGGTGGGCCAGGCCGGCGCCTCGCCGTGGCTGGGCGGCATCGACGCCGACGACTTCGACGGCGACCTCCTGCGCGCCGCCGCGTCGATCGACGGCGTGACCGCCATCTCGCCCGTCCACGGCTTCCCGCAGAACGGCAAGATCGGCGATGCCGACTACGAGTTCTACGTGAGCAAGCAGATGGTCGACGACGCCCACGCGGCCGGGCTGCGGGTCATCCCGTGGACCGTCGACGACGTCGCCACCGCCCGCGCGCTCATGGACATGGGCGTCGACGGCATCATCACCGACCGCCCCGACCACATGCGCGACCTCATGGCCGAGCGCGGCATGCGACTGCCGAAGGCGTACACGCTGCGCTGAGCCGCGCCGCCTGACGCCCGCGGAGGGGGTCGCAGGGTCCGCCTGCGGCCCTCTCCGTCGTCGGAGTGAGGCAGGACCCGAGCGCTCAGGCCCCGACGGCAGGCAGCCCCGGGCGCAGCGAGCGGCGGACGACGTCGAGGAACGCCGTCGCGAGTCCCTCGCCGAGCCGCGCCACCTGCTCGTCAGCGGCGCGCATCTCGTCGAGCATCGCGTCGCCGTCGCCCCCGTGCCCGGCGGTCCAGCGGGCCATGCGCTCCGGCGACGCCTCCGGGTGGAACTGAACCCCCACCGCGCTGCCGACGCGGAATGCCTGCACCGGGCAACGCTCGCTCGAGGCCAGGAGGACGGCCCGCGCGGGCAGGCGCGTCACCGCGTCGTGGTGCGACTCGGCAACCAGCCCCACCCCGTCGGCGGCCAGGGCGCCCACGAGCGGGTCGGTGAGGGCGTCGTCGGACCACGAGATCCGGAAGGCGCCCTCCTCAGCCATCTCCTCGATCCCGACGGCAACCTCGCCTCCCAACGCGGTGGCGAGGATCTGGTGCCCCAGGCAGATGCCGAGGGTCGGCTTCTCTGCGGCGACGGCATCGCGCAGCAGCGCCCGCACGGCGGGCAGCCAGGGCGAGCGGGTGTCGTCGCACGAGTCCATGCGCCCGCCGAGCACGACGAGCGCGTCGCCCACCTCCTCCAGCGACGGCGGCGCCTGCTCCTCGAGCAACACGACCTCGAGCTCGGCGCCGGCTCGGAGCCATGAGCCGAAGCGGTCGAGCGGGACGTAGGATTCGGGCTGCAGCACGGTGATGCGCATGGTTGTCACCGCTTGTCGTCGATGTGCAGGAGACCGTAGAGCATCGCATCGCGCAGCGCCTCCCACGAGGCCTCGACGACGTCGGTCCCCACCCCGACGGTGGTCCAGGTGCGCCCCTCGAACGACGTGTCGATCAGGGTGCGCACGATCGCGTCGGTGCCGTGGCCCTCGTCGAGGATGCGGACGCGGTAGTCGGTGAGCTCGAACTGCTCGACGATCGGATACTTCGCAGCGAGCGCGGAGTGCAGGGCCCCGTCGAGGGCGTTGACGGGGCCGTTGCCCTCGCCGACGACCATCAGCCGTTCCCCACCCGCGACCAGCTTGACGGTCGCCTCGGCGAGCGAGACCCCGTCGCGCTCCTCAGTGAGACAGCGCCACGACTCCACCTCGAACGGCAGCTCGAGGACGCCGAGCTCGTCGCGCAGGAGCAGCTCGAAGCTGGCGTCGGCGGCCTCGTAGGAGTAGCCCGACTGCTCGCGGTCCTTGACCGTCTCGGTGATGCGTGCGGCGAGGTCGCGGTCGGTGAGGTCGAAGCCGAGCTGCTCGCCCTTGATCTGGATGTTGGCGCGGCCGGCCATGTCGGAGATGAGCATGCGCATGTCGTTGCCCACCAAGCCGGGCGCGATGTGCTGGTAGAGGTTCTCGTCGACCTTCACCGCGGACGCGTGCAGGCCGCCCTTGTGCGCGAACGCCGACTGCCCGACGTACGGCTGGCGCCCCAACAGCGGCTGGTGCGCCACGAGCGCGATCGCATGGGCGACGCGGGTGAGCTCGGCGAGGCGACCGTCGGGCAGCACCTGCCAGCCGTACTTCAGCTCGAGGTTGGGGATCAGGGCCGACAGGTCGGCGTTGCCGGTGCGCTCGCCGTAGCCGTTGAACGTGCCCTGGACGTGCATCGCGCCGGCCTCGACGGCAGCCAGCGAATTGGCGACGGCGCAGCCGGTGTCGTTGTGGCAGTGGATGCCGATCTGCGCGCCGGTGGCCCGGGCGGCTGCGACGATGTCGCCGATCCAGCTCGGCAGCATCCCGCCGTTGGTGTCGCACAGCACGACGACCTCCGCCCCGGCCTCGTGCGCGGTGCGGACCACGTCGAGCGCGTACTCGGGGTTGGCGCGGAAGCCGTCGAAGAAATGCTCGCAGTCGACGAAGACCCGCTTGCCCTGGGCACGCAGGTACTCCACCGAGTCACGGACCATGGCGAGGTTCTCGTCGAGGGTGGTGCGCAGCGCGCGGGTGACGTGCTCGTCGTGCGACTTCGCCACGATGCACACCACCTCGGTGCCGGCGTCCACGAGCGCCTGCGTCAGGGCGTCGTCGGCGACGGCCACCCCCGCCTTGCGCGTGGAGCCGAACGCCACCAGCGTCGAGCGCTCAAGCCGCAGCTCGGACTTCGCTCGCTGGAAGAACTCGGTGTCTGCGGGGTTGGCGCCCGGCCAGCCGCCCTCGATGAACGTCACGCCCAACTCGTCGAGGTAGCCGGCGATGCGCAGCTTGTCGGAGACCGTGAGCCGAATGCCCTCCTGCTGGGCTCCGTCGCGCAGGCTCGTGTCGAAGATGTGGAACTCGCCGGGTTGAGTCGGTTGCTGGGCTGCCAAGGCAGACTCCTTCCTGTCGACCGCACTCTACAAGCGAAACTGCCAGTATCGGCCGGACGACCACGCTGTGGCCACACCCGGCGGTCGGGGGCCTGCGGACGGGCGGACGGGCTCGGGCTCCGCGACGACTGCCCCCGCCGCCTGTGGTCCGGCGGCAGTCGTCGGGCTTGTTCGCCTTGCCCGGGCTGGCGGGCCCCTGTTCGGGCTTGTTCGCCTTGCCCGGGCTGGCGTGCCCCTGTTCGGGCTTGTTCGCCTTGCCCGGGCTGGCGGGCCCTGTTCGGGCTCGCCGGCCCTCTTCGGGATTGCCCGCCTTCTTCGACGATTTCCCCGGGCTCTTCGAAACTGCCCGCCCTATAGACCGGGCAAACTCGAACACGCCACCCACCGAACCGGGGCCAGCCACCCCCCACACACACACGACGCCACCCCGCGCCCACGCCCGACACACACCACGCCCGTGGACGCGACGAGGCCCCCGACGTCGGACTGGCTAGGGTTGCTCCCATGACGCGCAAGAACATCGCAGTGATCGGCGGCGACGGGATCGGCCCCGAGGTGACCGCGGAGGCCCTCAAGGTGCTCCAGACGGTGTGCCCCGACGCCTTCGACTTCCACGACTACGACCTCGGCGCCGCCCGCTGGCAGCGTACGGGCGAGGTGCTGCCCGACTCCGTCCTCGAGGAGATCAAGGGCGCCGACGCCATCGTGCTCGGGGCGGTCGGTGCGGCACCCGGCTCCTCGGCGATCCCCTCGGGCCTGCTCGAGCGCGGTCTGCTGCTGCGGCTTCGGTTCGAGCTCGACCACGCGGTGAACCTGCGCCCCTCCAAGCTCTACCCGGGCGTGCCGATGCCGCTCGCGCCGTCGGTCGTCGAGGGCAAGGAGGTCGACTTCGTCGTCGTCCGTGAGGGCACCGAGGGCCTCTACTGCGGCAACGGTGGCGCGGTCCGCGTCGGCACCCCGAACGAGCTCGCCACGGAGGTGAGCGTCAACACTGCCTACGGCATCGAGCGTGTGGTCCGTGACGCCTACGAGCGCGCCAGCCGCCGTCGGGGCAAACTCACCCTGCTCCACAAGCACAACGTGCTCGTCAATGCCGGCAAGCTCTGGAACCGCGTCTTCCAAGAGGTCGGGGCGGAGTTCCCCGACGTCGAGACCAACTACCTGCACATCGACGCGGCGATGATCGCGATGGTCGTGGACCCGGCGCAGTTCGACGTCATCGTCACCGACAACCTCTTCGGCGACATCGTCACCGACCTCGCAGGCGCCGTCACCGGCGGCATCGGCCTGGCCGCGAGCGCCAACATCAACCCGTCGCGCCAGTTCCCCAGCATGTTCGAGCCCGTCCACGGCTCTGCCCCGGACATCGCGGGCAAGGGCATCGCAGACCCGACGGCCGCCATCGCCTCCATGGCGCTCCTGCTGGACCACCTCGGCGAGCCCGAGCTGGCCCGTCGCATCGACGATGCCGTCGCCGCCGACATCACCGAGCGAGGCGGCGCCCGGCCCGGCACCAAGGCCATCGGTGACTCGATCGCCGCCCGCCTGGCCTGACCCACCCGACGACGCCCCGCGGCCGTTGCCCACCCCGGGCGGCGGCCGCGTCGCATGCCCCGCCCCCTCACCCGCTGCCACGCAACCGGGCGCTCAGGGCGTAGAGCCAGTGAGGATGGCTTGGAAGGGCCGAAGGCGACGAGAGACGGACCCGATGCGTGGGCGACAGGGGCCACGCCCCGCCACTACCTGCGGGCGGTCGTCGTTGCGGGCCCCGCCATGGGGGCCTGGCAGCTCGCCCCGCAGGCGACCCCGCCCAGCCGCCGGCGACGCCGGACACGTCCGCACCTGCCCCGACGCAGTCCTCCTCCTCGGAGCCGACCTCGTCGCCGGATGTGGCCCCCGCTGCGACGCCGTCGCCGATCCCCTCCCCCGACGGCCAACCCCACTTGCAGGCCGGTGGACGACGAGGTGCAGCAGGAGGGATCCGACGTCCACGGCACAACGGCGTCCTACGACCCCGGCGAACGCGCGTCCTCCCGCCCAGGATTCGAGGTGATCCGACGTCCACGGCACAACGGCGTCCTACGACCTCCAGCGCCCCGGGTGCGGGCACGTCAGCGTCCACGTCGCCGACGGCTCCTTCCACGAGGAGTCCCGGGAGGACCGCACACTGGGCGACGGCCTCCTGCTCGGCCAGGACCACGTCTTGGTGATCCTGCAGTCGCCGGGAATGACGGCGTTCATCGACGCGGAGCTCGGTCCTAGCGAGTGGGCCCCGACACCGACGACGAACCGCCGCCTGGCACCATGGCCGGGCGGCGGTTCGCAGGCGTGCGGGATCAGGCCTCGTCGTCGACGGCGGCCACCGCGGGGCGCGACGACACCGAGCCCTCGGAGCGGCGACGCAGCACGTCGAGCAGGTCGATCCCAGTGGTGTTCTTCACCATTTCGACGGTCTGCAGCACGTTGTCGTTGACGGTGCGCGGCAGCGACGACGCCCCGTCGGCGGACACGACGGTAAGCTTGTCGATCGCGGCCAGCGGTGCCGCCACCTTCTCCGCCACCTGCGGCAGCACCTCGATGAGCATCTGCAGCACGGCGGCCTCGTTGTAGTGCGCGAACGCCTCCGCGCGCTTGTCCATGGCCTCGGCCTCGGCGGCACCGACCGCGGCGACCGCTGCGGCCTGCGCCTCACCCTCGGCGCGCACGGCCTCGGCCTCGGCGATGCGCCGCGCCTTCTCGGCCTCACCGCGCTTGGCGCCCTCGAACGCCTCCGCCGTCGCGAGCGCCTGGCGGCGCGACTGCTCGCCCTCACCGGAGAGCCGCTGACGCTCCGCGTCCGCCTCGGCTGCGGCGATGGCCGCGGCCTTGCTGGCCTCGGCCTCGAAGATGGCCGCCTGGCGGCGGGCCTGCGCCTCGGTCTCAATCTCGTAGCGCTTGGCGTCGGCGGGCTTGCGCACCTCTGTGTCGAGCTGCCGTTCCTTGAGCGCCGCCTGGCGCACTGCCACCTTCTCCTGCTCGGCGAGGATCGCCTGATCGCGATCGGCCTGGGCCAGGGGGCCCGCGGCCGCGGCCTGGGCCTTCGCGGCGTCCGTCTCGGCCTGGATCTCGGCCTCCTTCAGCACGAGCTCACGCTCGGCGATGGCGATCTGCTGCGACGCGGCGATGCGGGCCTGTTCCGCCTCGCGGCGTGCCTCGGCCTCCGCGACGGCCGCGAGCTGCCCGACGCGCGCCGACTCCGGGCGGCCCAAGTCGGAGAGGTAGCTGCCGTCGTCGGTGATGTCCTGGATCTGGAAGGTGTCGAGCACGAGCCCCTGGCCGGTGAGCGACGCCTCGGACTCGTCGGCGACGCGCTGGGCGAACGCCGCGCGGTCGCGGATGATTTGCTCGACGGTCAGCGAGCCGACGATGGAGCGCAGCGAGCCCGCCAGCGTCTCCTGCGTGAACGTCTCGATCTCCTCCTGCTGCATCAGGAAGCGCTGCGCCGCGGCACGGATCGAGTCCTCGTTGCCGCCCACCTTCACGATGGCCACGCCGTCGACGTTGAGCTTGATGCCCTGGCCGGAGACAGCGTTGCGAATGGTCACCATGATGCGCCGCGACGAGAGGTCGAGGACATGGAGGCGCTGGATGAGCGGGATCACGAACACACCGCCGCCCATGATGACCTTCTGGCCGGAGAGGTCGGTGGACACGAGCCCGGTCTCCGGATTCGTCACCGCCTTCCCCTTCTGCCCGGTGATGATGTAGGCCTCGTTGGGCCTGGCCACCTTGTAGCGGCTCGCGATGAGCCAGACCACCAAGATGAGCAGCAGCACGATGCCACCGACGCCGGTGAACAGCGAGATTGAGTCTTCCATGGGTGTGCCTTCCTTGCTGGACGGATCTGGGTCAGGGCTGCGGAAGCGGGTGGGCGGCGGTGACCTCGACGGCCGTCGGTGAGACGATGCCGGAGATCCAGACCTCCGTCCCCGCAGGGATCGCCGTCGCGGCTCGGGCGGAACGCTTCAGCGAGCCGTTGGGCCCCCGCACGATCACCTCGCCCAGACCGTCGGCAGGGATGGCCGTCACGACGCGACCTGTCGCCCCGACCAGATCGTTGGTGCGAAACTGCGAGCCCGACTCGCCACGCTTCAACCACCGGGTCAACGACGTGGCCCCCCACGCCGCCAGCGCTCCGATGACGGCGCCCACCAACGTCGCGATCCACACGACGTCGACAAGGCTGAGGGAGAGGAGGCCGCCGAATCCGAACGCGCCGAGGAAGGCTGCGATGCTGGCCAGCGAGAAGAGGTCTCCGCCGAGGAAGTCGAGATCGAGCAGCCCGTCGAGCGCTTCGCCGAACACCAGGGAGATCGCCAACACCCCCACCCCGATGACGCCGATGATCAAGAACGCGGTCACCGCCACCCCTTCCTCGCCCCACGAGGATACCGCCCGCGCGGGTCACTGCGGGGGCAAACCCCCGCACGCTCGTCGGCCAGCCATCAACGCGCGGCGGGGCCGACGGCCCGACGCCCGACCCTCGCGGCGCCTGAGATCACTCGACCGCGCCAGCACAACGACGGGGACGAGCCCACCGGCCCGTCCCCGTCGTGTTGCCCCGGGCGGCTGGCCCGGGACGAGTGTCAGCGCGCGACCGATCCCTCGGAGTAGTCGTCGTCGACCTTCATCCACGAGAACAGCTTCCGCAGCTCGCGGCCCGTGGCCTCAATGGGGTGGTTCTGACCCTGCTCGCGCAGGCGCTGGAACTCCGGTGCGCCCGCGTCCTGGTCGTCGATGAAGCGCTTGGCGAACGCCCCCGACTGGATGTCGGCGAGGACGGCCTTCATGTTCTCCTTGACGTGCGCGTCGATCACGCGCGGGCCGGAGACGTAGTCGCCGTACTCGGCGGTGTCGGAGATGGACCAGCGCTGCTTCGAGATGCCGCCCTCGACCATGAGATCGACGATGAGCTTGAGCTCGTGGAGGCACTCGAAGTACGCCACCTCGGGCTGGTAGCCAGCCTCGACGAGGGTCTCGAAGCCCGCCTGGACCAGCGCGGACGCACCGCCACACAGCACCGCCTGCTCGCCGAAGAGGTCAGTCTCGGTCTCCTCGGTGAAGGTGGTCTTGATGCCGCCTGCGCGCAGCGCGCCGATGGCCTTCGCGTACGAAAGCGCCAGCGCCCACGCGTTGCCCGACTCGTCCTTCTCCACGGCGACGATGGCAGGCACGCCTCGTCCGTCGACGTACTCACGACGCACGAGATGGCCGGGGCCCTTCGGGGCCACCATGCACACGTCGACGCCCGCCGGGGGCTCGATGTAGCCGAACCGGATGTTGAAGCCGTGCGCGAAGAAGAGCGCGTCGCCTGCGGTCAGGTGCGGGGCGATCTCTTCGGCGTAGAGCTTGCGCTGGGCCTGGTCGGGGGCGAGGATCATGATGAGGTCCGACTCCTCGACGGCCTCCGCGACGGGAAGCACGCGCAGGCCCTCCGCCTCGGCCTTCGCCCAGGACTTCGAGCCCTCGCGCAGGCCGACTCGCACGTCGACCCCCGAGTCGCGCAGGCTGAGCGCGTGCGCGTGCCCCTGGGATCCGTAGCCGATGACCGCGACGTGCCGGCCCTGGATGACCGACAGGTCGGCGTCGTCGTCGTAGAACATCTCTGCCATGTGTGTTTCCTTACCTACTTGTTCCTGATCGTCAGGGACTTGGCGCCGCGAGCGAGCGCGACGTGCCCGGACTGGGCGAGTTCTTGGATGCCGTGCGGTGCGAGCATGCTGAGCAGTGCCTCGAGCTTCTCGGTGCTGCCCGTCGCCTCGATCGTAATCGAGTCGTTGGAGACGTCGACCGCCTTTCCGCGGAACAGGCCGACGACGTCGATGACCTGGCTGCGGGTGGTGACGTCGGCCTTCACCTTCACGAGGATCATCTGGCGGCGCACCGCGTTGGGCTCGAGCTCGAGGACCTTGCGCACCTCGATCAGCTTGTTGAGCTGCTTGACGATCTGCTCGAGCGCCGCCTCGTCGTCGACCTGCGCGACGACGGTCATGCGCGAGATCTCCGGACGCTCCGTCTCGCCGACGGCCAGGGAGGCGATGTTGAAGCCACGACGCGAGAACAGCGCAGCGATGCGCGCGAGCACGCCGGGGCGGTTGGAGACGAGGATGCTGAGCGTATGCGTGGTCACAGGACTTCTTCTTCCCACTCGGGCGCCATGTCTCGCGCCACCTTGATCTCATCGTTGCTGACGCCGGCCGGCACCATGGGCCAGACCATCGCGTCCTTGTGGACGACGAACTCGACGACCACCGGGCGGTCGTTGATCTGCATCACCTTGGCCAGCACGTCCTCCATCTCCTCCTCGTTGGTGGCCCGGAACGCCGCACAGCCCATGGCCTCGGCGAGCATCGGGAAGTTGGGCCAGGAGTCGGTGTTGAGGTCGGTGTTGGAGTATCGCCCCTCGTAGAAGAGGCTCTGCCACTGCCGCACCATGCCCAGCACGTTGTTGTTGATGACCGCGATCTTGACCGGGATCTGGTTGACGGTGCACGTCACGAGCTCCTGGTTGGTCATCTGGAAGCAGCCGTCGCCGTCGATGCCCCACACCATTCGATCCGGGTTGGCGACCTTCGCGCCCATCGCCGCGGGCACACAGAATCCCATCGTGCCCGCTCCCCCGGAATTGAGGAACGAGTTGGGGGTCTCATGCGGCAGGAAGTGGGCGGCCCACATCTGATGCTGCCCGACACCGGTGACGAAGATCGTGTCCGCCGGAGCCAACTCCCCGAGCCGCTGGATGACCTCCTGCGGGGACAGTTGGCCGTCGGGGGCCTCGTCCCACCGCGGCTGGTAGCGCTCCTTCATCGTGGAGAGCATGGCCACCCAGGCGTCGACGTCGGGGGCCTCGTGCTTGCGGAACTGCGCGACGAGCCCCGCGATCGTGGCCTTCACGTCGCCCACGATCGGGATGTCGACGGGCACGTTCTTGCCGATCTCCGCAGGGTCCACGTCGGCGTGGATGACCTTCGCCTCGGGGGCAAAGCTCGAGACCAGGCCGGTGACCCGGTCGTCGAACCGAGTGCCCAGCGCGACGAGCAGGTCGGCCTTCTGCAGCGCACCGACGGCGGCCACCGTGCCGTGCATGCCCGGCATGCCCATGTGCAGCTCGTGACTGTCGGGGAAGACTCCCCGGGCCATGAGCGTCGTCACGACGGGGATGCCGGTCAGCTCGACGAGCTCGGCCAGCTCCCGATGGGCGCGGGCCCCGGCGACGCCGCCGCCGACGTAGAGCACCGGGCGTCTGGACTCGGCGATCAGCTTGGCCGCAGCCCGGACCTGGCGGGCGTGGGGCTCGAGCGTCGGCCGGTAACCGGGCAGCTCCATCTCGTCGGGCCAGTGGAACGGCGCCGTGCCCGCGAGGGCGTCTTTGGCGATGTCGACGAGGACCGGCCCCTTGCGCCCGGTGCCCGCGATGTGGAACGCCTCCTTGATCGCCAGCGGGATGTCCTCGGTGCGCTTGATGAGGAAGCTATGCTTCGTGATCGGCATCGTGATGCCGCGAATGTCCGCCTCTTGGAAGGCGTCGGTGCCGATCGCGCCGGAATTCACCTGGCCCGTGATGGCCACCAGCGGCGTCGAATCCATGTAGGCATTGGCGATGGGCGTGACCAGGTTCGTGGCCCCGGGGCCGGACGTGGCGATGCAGACGCCGACCTTGCCCGAGACGAGCGCGTAGCCCTCGGCGGCATGCCCCGCACCCTGCTCGTGGCGCGTGAGAATGTGCCGGATCGTCGAGTCGAACAGGGGGTCGTAGGCGGGGAGAATCGCCCCACCCGGAATCCCGAACGCCACCTCTACACCCACACGCTCCAGCGATTCGACGAGCGCCTGCGCACCCGTGAGCAGTTCACCGTCCTGCTTGGCCATGGGAATCCCCTTCGGTTCGTGTCACCCAATAAAAAACCCCCGAGGCCTTGCAGGCACACGAGGGAGCGCTTCGATTCGTCCGGAATGCGAAGCGCCGCTAGAGAATTACGAGGTGACGGTTGGTCATGGCTCAACCTTTTCGCACCTCACCCGCCATGTCAACCCGCATCTCGAATGTCGGACGGCGGGCCCGGGAACGAATCCCGGACCCGCCGTCGCGAGTGGACTGGTATGGCGTCGATCAGGCCTCCGCCCGAACCGCCTCCGCAGGCTTGCCCTTGATGGCGATGAATGCCCAACCGAGCAGTGCGAACATGAGGCCGAGCCCCATGACGAGCGCCGAGACGCCGAAGGCGAGCACGGAGGTGAACAGCGACGCGCGCAGGAACGAGCCGTTCATCACGGTGTTGCGCATGGCCTGGTACTTCTCCGCCGTCTCCGTGTCGTTGGCGGCCTCGGCCTCCTTGACCTTCGCGCCGAGCTCGGCGTAGGTCAGACCCTCGGACATCTTCGTGGCGTGCTTGTTGATCGTGTCGGCCTGGAAGTAGGCGGTCAGCGGGCCCTTGACCTCGGCACCGGCGAACGCGGCGGCGTCGCCGGGCACGGTGATCTTCTCGGCGGCCAGCTGGGAGGAGACCATGCCCCAGGTGACGGCGCCAGCGATGAACATGATGATGCCGGCGATGATGGAGACCACGCCGATGGACTTGGCAACCTTCATGGTCGCCTCCTTTCCTCACACCCGAAACGACATCGGGTAGTAGTTGACGCCACAACTGTAGGGCACGGTCATTGAGGGTGCAACAATCCTAGCCACGGGCACTTTGGTGCCCGACGATGCGCGCATGGGTATCCGAAGGTTCCTCCGTGACCGTGCCCCGAATGGCCGCAACCCCGGGGCTGTCCGCATACCGCGGGATGACATGCACGTGGGTATGGAAAACCTCCTGCCCGGCGTCGGCCCCCGCGTTGGTCAGGATGTTGCACGCGGTCGCGCCCAGCGTCCGTCGCAGCAGCCGGCCCGTGCGGGCCACGAGCGGCGCGATCTCGGCCAGCACCTCGTCGTCCTCGAGAACGTCGACGGTGTGCCGTCGCGGCACGACGAGCGTGTGCCCCGCCTGCCACGGTGAGATGTCGAGGAACGCCACCGCGTGGTCGTCCTCAAGGACCTTCATCGCCGGGATGTCGCCGGCCACGATGCTGCAGAACAGGCATTCCATGCCCCCACCCTACTCGGCCGAGGCGTGGATGCCGCAGTCATCGCACGTTGATGCCGGCCTCGCGCATTCCCGCCTTCACCTCGGCGATCGTCAGCGTGCCGTAGTGGAACACGCTCGCCGCGAGCACGGCGTCGGCGCCGGCCAGCGCTGCCTCGACGAAGTGCTCGACCGCCCCTGCACCGCCGGAAGCGATGATCGGGCACGAGACGGCCTCACGCACGGCCCGGATCATCTCCAGGTCGAAGCCGTCGGTGGTGCCGTCGGCGTCCATCGAGTTCAGCAGGATCTCCCCCACTCCGCGCCGGGCGGCTTCCCTGGCCCAACGGATCAGGTCCAGATCTGCGGAGCGGCGTCCGCCGTGGGTGGTGACCCCGAACCCGGACGGCTGGCCCGGCTCCCTGCGCGCGTCGAGGGAGAGCACGAGCACCTGCCGGCCGAAGCGCTGCCGGATGTCGTCGATCACCGTCGGGCGCTCGATGGCGCCGGTGTTGATGCCGACCTTGTCCGCGCCGCTGCGCAGCAGGAGGTCCACGTCGTCGATGGTGCGCACGCCGCCTCCGACGGTCAGTGGGGTGAACACGTTCTCGGCGCAGCGCTGCACCTGGTCACGCGTCGTGGCCCGCCCCTCGGCCGAGGCGGAGATGTCGAGGAACACGATTTCGTCGGCGCCTTCCGCCGAGTAGCGCGCCGCCAGTTCGACGGGATCCCCCGCGTCGCGCAGGTTGGTGAAGTTGACCCCCTTGACCACCCGACCGCCGTCGACGTCGAGACAAGGAATCACTCGCACTGAAACACCCATGGGGGACAAGCTACCCCCGCCGGCCACGCTACCTGCGCGCTGTCCAGCATCGGGCATGGGCGCGGGCCTGGCAGCCGCCATCGTGCTCGCGTCGAAGTGCCCGAGGCCACGCTCCGGATCGAGACGCGCCGACCGGACGCCCCGCTGGGCGACGCCCGGTCGGCGTGCTGGGAAGGGGTTCGACGTCATCAGCTGCGAGCCGCGGTGTCGTACACCTCGTAGGCCACGTCGCCGTAGTACGGGCCGTACATGATGGAGATGTTCTTGTAGCCGTAGCTGTTGACCGAATTCTGGTTGCCGTTGGCCAGGAACCACGGGCCGCCGGAGGAGCCGCCGGTCATGGTGCACGGAATGCCCTGGGTGGTGCCGGGCATCCGGCTGTCGTCGCTGGCCACACCCGAGCAGCCGTGCAGGGTCTCGCCGGTGTAGGGGAACGCAGCCGGGTAGCCGAAGGCGTTGTAGCTCAGGCCGCGGCTGGCGCCGAACTCGATGCCGGTCGAGCCGACGACGTCGGCCAGCTTGCGCCCGGAGGCGTCGGTGCCCATCACGGCGAAGCCGACGTCGTAGGTGATGTCACCCTGGGCGGCCCACGCCTCGGAGGTGTGCAGCTCGCGGGCCGACCAGCGGCCGTAGGGTGCGTTGCCGTTCTCGTAGGCCGGCACGAAGATCCAGTTGGTGGCGAAGGCGCCCGGGCCCTCGTTGAGGCAGTGGCCCGCCGTCGCGACGATGGAGCGGTTGCCGGCGGTGACCGAATTGCCCGAGCAGACGTAGTTCGAGCCGCCGAGGGTGAAGAACACCTTGCCGATGGTGGACTGGGTGGGCAGAGGCTGGCTGCCGGAGCGCTTCGGCCCCTTGGTCACCTTCCGAGCGGCCTTCGGTGCCTGCTTGCTGGCCTTGTTGTCCGAAACGAGCTGGTCTGCAGGCTTGGCGTTCTCCATGCGCTCCGCAGTCCAGTACGCGTCGACGTCGACGGAGTAGCTGGCTCGGGCGGACCGGACGTCCTGCTGGGGCTTGGCCTCGGCCACCGTGCCGAGTCCACCAGCGGCCAGACCGCAGACGAGCGCCGCGGTGGCCAGGATGCGTGAGGTTCGCTTCATGTGTTGCTCCCTTGGTTTGTTGAACGGAACGCAACGGACACTAGGGACGTTCGTACCTTGGGCGGAACCCCTCCATTCACTTGCTGACATGCCACACACAACCCGGGCCGAAGTGACCCCCTGCCCGCTATTGTGGGGCCCGTTTCTCCCCTCGATCAGTCCTCGGCCATGTCCGCCGCCACCACGCCCCGTCGCAATGCGTCGATGGCAAGGCGTGATGTCCGACGCAGGTCCCCCGGCCCGGCCGCCTGCCCCACTTGGGCGGTGAGGTCGATGACCTGCCGGACCCAGCGGACGAAATCGCCGGGCGCGAGCGGTGCGTGCCGCAGGACCTTCGCCAGGTCCTGGCCGCTCGCCCAGCGCCACGACGCCTCCGCGAACCCGATGTCGAGATCTCGAGCGCGGTCGCGTCCGTGCCGACGCTCGACGACGCCGACCTCGCGCCACAGGTCGCGCAGCTCCGACTGCGCCCGCTCGCTCACCCCGTCCGGCATCCGAGGGTGCACGGCGTCGCGGCCTGGACGCGACTCGTAGACCAGAGAGCTCAACACCGCGGCGAGCTGCGCCGGATCCAGGTCTGCCAGCACCCCTCGACGGATCGCCTCCGCAGCGACGAGGTCCAGCTCGTTGTAGATGCGCCGCAGCATCGTGCCGGCGGCGGTGAGCTCGTCGTCGCGCAGGTAGCCGAGCTCCGTCAGCACCGCACACACGCGGTCGAACTGCACGCCGAGCGAATTGGCCCGGCCGAGCGCGCTCGCCTCGTCGCGCCGCGCCTCCCGCTGGAGCCGCAGGATCCTGGCGGCCGCCACCGCATGCTCCTCACGCTGCTCGCAGGCGTGGCAGGGATGCGAGCGGATGTCCCGGCGCAGGCGGGCGATCTCCTTCGCGTGCTCCTCGTCGGTGGGGACGGCCACCACCTCGGGCGGCTCCAGCGACTCGACCTTCTGACCGAGTGCGGCCAGCAGCGCTCGGCGGTCGGCACGCTCCCGCAGCCGGAACTGTCGGGGTACGCGGATGCGTCCGAAGCTGGCGACGGGACCGCCGAAGTCGCGGGCCTCCAGCTTCAGCACCGTGTGGTCCAGCGACAGCGTCTGCACCCACGGCTGCGCGTCCTTCGCCGGGCGGCGGCCCGCGCGCAGCACGACGCTCCAGCCCTGCCGTGGCACCCACACGACGTCGCCGGGGACCAGCGTCGCCACGGTGTCGGCCGTGCGCGCCTGCTGCTCGGCCCGACGATGCTTCGCCGAGCTCGCCTCCAGCCGGGAGAGCTCGTCGCGCAGCCGTGCGTAGTCCATGAAGTCGCCCAGGTGGCAATCGGCGGCGGCCACGAGCGGGGCCAGATCCTCCTGGATTCGGCGCTCGCGCCGCACGGCCCGGACGACCGACTTGTCGGAGAGGAACTGTGAGAAGGACTGGTCCAGCAGCGCCCGCGCCTGGTCCCGACCCATCGTCGCCATGAGGTTGACGGCCATGTTGTAGCTCGGCGCGAAGCTCGACCGCAGCGGATAGGTGCGCCGCGACGCGAGCCCCGCCACGGCGCGCGGATCCATGCCGGGCTGCCAGAGCACGACGGCGTGCCCCTCGGTGTCGATGCCGCGACGACCGGCCCGGCCCGTGAGCTGCGTGTACTCCCCCGCGGTGATGTCGACGTGCGCCTCGCCGTTGTACTTCGAGAGCTTCTCGAGGACGACGGTGCGCGCCGGCATGTTGATGCCCAGGGCGAGGGTCTCCGTCGCGAACACGAGCTTCAGCGCGCCCGTTTGGAAACCCTCCTCGACGATGGCCTTGAACACCGGGATGAGCCCGGCATGGTGCACGGCCACACCGTTGACGAGCGCCGCGCGGAAGTCCTCGTAGCCGAGCGCGTCGAGATCGTCCAGGCCCAGGCCCTGGACGTGTCGATCGGCGATCGCGCCGAGCAGCCGGGACTCGTCGGGCTCGGTGAGCACCACGCCCGAGTGCAGCACCTGCTGGACGGCCCCGTCGCAGCCGGCCCTGGAGAAGATGAAGTAGATCGCCGGCAGGTACCGGGCGCGCTGGAGCACCCGCGCAACCTCCGCCCGGCTGGTGCGCGGACGTCCCGCGAACCGAGGATGGGTGTCGCCGCCGAAGTCGCTGCGTCGGCCACCGCCGCCTGGTCGCTTCCCCCGGCCCGAGCGCCCGCGGGGATTGCGGGCGTCGTCGTGGACCCTGCTCGACTCCTCGCGGGCCACACGCAGCAGCTCACGGTTGACCTTGGCGGCCCGCTCGGCCGAATTCGGCATGGCGGTTGGCGCCACGCCGTCGAACAGATCCACCAGTCGCCGGCCCACGAGCACGTGCTGGTACAGCGGGACCGGGCGCACCTCGCTGACGATCGTCTCGACCCCACCGCGCACCTCGTCCAGCCACGAGCCGAAGTCCTCGACGTTGCTCACGGTGGCGGACAGCGCGACGAGCTGCACCGACTCGGCCAGACCGAGGATGACCTCCTCCCACACCGCGCCGCGGAAGCGGTCGGCGAGGTAGTGCACCTCGTCCATGACCACGTAGCCGAGGTGCTGCAGGGTGGGCGAGGCGGCGTAGATCATGTTGCGCAGCACCTCGGTGGTCATCACGACGATCTGCGCGTCGGCGTTGACCGTCACGTCCCCGGTGAGCAGCCCGACGCGATCGGTGCCGTAGCGCGCCACGAGGTCGTGGTACTTCTGGTTGCTGAGCGCCTTGATGGGCGTGGTGTAGAAGCACTTGCGCGACTGGTGCGCGGCGAGGAACACCGAAAACTCCCCGACCACCGTCTTCCCCGCGCCGGTGGGGGCGGCCACGAGCACGCCCCTGCCCGCCTCGAGCGCCGCGCAGCCGTCGAGCTGGTATTGGTCGAGGGGGAAGTCGTAGCCGGCGGCGAACTCGTCGATGAGGCTCATCCGGCGAACACCTGCAGTGCGCCCGGGTCGCATTCGGCGACGGCCGGCACTCCGCCGAGCTCCTCGCCGTCGCCCATGCAGAACAGGTCCGTGCCGTCGATCTCGACGCGGCGCGCCCGGATGCGCTCCACGGCCGGGTGGGAGACGAACTTCCCGGAGTACAGCGACGGCAGCAGCCTCAGCAGCACACCCCGGCCGACCGGTCCGACGATGGTGAGGTCGAGCAGCCCGTCCGACGGGTCCGCGTCGGGCCCGATGCGCATGCCGCCGCCGAAGATCCCGGTGTTGCACACCGCCACGAGCATGCCCCGCATCTGGCGCGGTTCGCCGTCGATGACGAGGCGGTACGTCAGCGGCGCGAAGCTCGCCAGCTCGCGCAGGGCGATGTAGCCATAGCTGAGCGCCCCGAAGCGCAGGCGGATGTCGTTGGTGGCGCGGTTGACGCGCGCGTCGTAGCCCGTGCTCACGATGGCCCCGACGTAGCGCTCCCCCACGGTGTCGTTGGTGAGCCGCGTGAGGTCCACCCTGCGACGACGTCCCTCGGCCAGCGCGGTGAGCGCGTCGTCCACGCTCGCGACGCCCAGCGCGCGAGCGAAGTCGTTGCCGGTGCCCGCGGGCAGGACGGCCAATGTCGCGTCGGTGTGCGCGCAGCCGTTGAGCCCGAGGTGGGCCATGCCGTCGCCGCCCATGACCGCGACGGTGTCCTCCGGCCTGGCCGCGACGGCGGCCGTCCGGATGCGTGTGCGGGCGTCCTCCCAGCTCGTGGACTCGATGACGAGCACCTCGGTGGTGGGCAGCGTCCGTCGCAGCTTCTCGACCACGTCGGGCAGCATCTTGCCCGCGCGTCCCCCACCGGAGCGCGGGTTGACGACGAGGGTGAGCAGGCGCGGCTTCGCAACCTCGTGCACTAGACCTCCTGGCCCTCCACGTCGGGGTTGAACTCCGCCAGCGATTCGGCGGTGATGCCGCGACGCTTGTCGATGAGGCGGCAGATGAGCTCCGCGACGACGTAGAGCAGCATCACCGGGACCACGAGCGCGAGCAGCGTGAACGCGTCGGGGGTGGGCGTGACCACGGCCGCGAGGATGACCGCGCCGAGGAAGACGAACTTGCGGTAGCGGGCGAGCTGGAAGCCGTGCACGATGCCGGCGAGGTTCAGCATCACGAGCAGCAGCGGCAGCATGAACGAGATGCCGAAGATGATCATGATGGACAACTGCTTCTGCAGGAAGTCCGTCATGTCGAGCAGGTTCTGGATGTCGAATCCCTGCGGCGTGAACCCGATCATGATCGCGGCGCCACGCGGCCAGACCCAGTAGCCGACGAGCATGCCCGCCACGAACAGCGGCGTGGCCGCGCCGACGAAGGACAGCACGTACTTCTTCTCGTTCTTCAGCAGCGCCGGGGCGAAGAACGCCCACACCTGATAGAGCCACACCGGGCTCGCGATCAGGATGCCTGCGACGAAACACGAGATGATGGCCAGCATGAACGGCGACATGACGTTCTGGGCGGTGAGGACCACCTGCGCGCTGCCGTTGGTGCTGTCCAGGACCATCGCCTTCACGGTCTCGAACGGCACCGTCACGAAGCGCACGAGCTGGTTGTAGAACGCGCCCGAGGCCACCGCGGCGATGATGATCGCGACGAGACTCACCGTCACGCGGTAGCGCAGCTCCCGGAGGTGGTCCATCAACGACATCGTGCCGTCGGGGCCCCCCTCCGGAGGCCTCAGCCACGCGAGGCGGCGAGGCTTGTCCGCCGAGGCCAACTCAGCCATGGGCAACGATCAGGGTTGCACGTCGCGACGCGGCTCTTCCGCCTCCAACACCGGCGACGCCGGCGGCTGCGTGGGAGCCTGCGGAGCGTCGGACTTCGGCCCCTCGATGGGCGTATCGGTCTTGACCTCTTCCTTGAACTCGCGGATCGAGCGCCCGACGCCCTTGCCGAGCCCGGCGAGGCGAGACCCACCGAACAGCACGAGCACGACGAGCAGGATGATGATGAGCTCGGGGAGACCGATGGGGCCGAGCAGGAGCGGAGCGGGCATGATGCCACCTTTCTCGAGTCTGGGACAGTCTACCGCTGCCCGGGAAATCCAATCACGTCCAAGGTGGCCTGCAGCTGCCGCACGCGGTGACCCAGCAGCGTCACCTCGCGTCCGAGCGCGGCGAACCGTCGACGGACACCGTGCAGCAGGATGGCGCAGCCGACGCAGCCCGCCAAAGCCGCGAGCCCCAGCGTGTAGGCCACCCAGATCACAACACACCACCGTAGTGGGCGAGGGCCTCGCGAGCCAGTGAGCGCGCAGCCTCGGTGACCGCCGGGTCCGAGACCTCCGTGACCGCCGACCCCAGCCGCAACAGCAGCCTGGCGGCCCAGTCGATGGACACGAGGGGGAAGGTGATGCGCCAGCCGTCGTCGACGCGCTCGACGGCGGTCGTCGGATGGTAGTCGGCGCACCAGCGCCCTGCGTTGGTGACGGTGACGGTGAGCTCCCGTCCGGCATCGGAAAACCACGTGTCCAGGGATGCAGGCACGTCGCGCGGGGGGACGTGCTCGTCCAGGATCTCGACCCGGTCGATGCGGTCGAGGCGGTGGCTGCGCCACCCGTCGCGGGTCCGGCTCCAGGCGTCGAGGTAGGCGTATCCCCCGTCCGTGCGGAGCCGGGCCGGCTCCACCTCCGCCCGGCGCCGGCTCCCCCGCCCTCCGGTGCGGTAGTCGAGCTGGACGACGCGCCCATCGGCGAGCGCCTCCTTCAGCGCGGCGACGACGTCGGCGTCGCCCGTGGCGACCTCCACCTCGACGGCGTCCGGGCGCAAGCTGGTCACCGCCTCGAGCTTGGCCAGCGCCGAGCGGGCGCCCTCGTCGTCGCCGCCGAGGTCCATCACCACCTGGAGCGCGGCCATGAGGCTCGCCGCCTCGTCGCGCCCGAGTCGCATGGGACGTCCCAGCGCATCGACGTTGCGGACGAAGATGTCGCCGTACTCGCGGGCGCCGCCCAGGTCGACCTCGAAGAGGTCGCCGTAGAAGCCGCCGGGGAGCCCGACGTACTGCAGGATGCCGAGATCCGCCAGCACGCGCTTGGGCGTCACCCCGAACTCCCGGGCCACCTCGTCGACGGTGACCCCCGGATGGGCGCGCAGGTATGGGACGAGCAACACCAGCCGCTGCAGCTCGCTCATTGGCCGCCTCCCCACTCGAGCAGGGATCGCACGACGGCGTCCCGCACCTTCGGCGGGTCCAGGACGATCGCGTCCGGGCCTGCGGCGACGATCTCCGTGACGAGCATCGGCTCGTTGAAGCCCGTCACCTCGACCACGACGAAGCCCTCCGGCACCGGCGCGTCCCAGGCCACGGGAGTGGACGCGGCCAGCAGCTCGGGAACGTCCCGCACCGCGACGACGGCCCTCACCTCGGGCACGGCGTCGAGGCGCGACTCCACGTCGGCAGGCGGCTGGAAGGCCTCCGCAGGGCCCACGGGCTCGGGGATCCCCTCGATGCGCGCCAGCTTGAATCGGCGCACGGCCCCGCGGTCGGTGTCATGACCGAGCACGAGCCACAGTCCCTTGCGCTGCAGCAGCCGCCACGGCTGGAGGTTGCGCACGCGGCCGTCGTAGGTGAAGCGGACCGCGCGATGCTCCAGCAGGGCTCGGTAGATCGGGTCGAATGCGGGCTCCGCGACGGGAATGTGGGCGCGGAGGTTGGGCAGGCGCGCGACGTCCGGCTCTGCCCCTGCCGCGCGCAGCCGCTGGAGGGCCGTCGCGGTGGCCTCGGCTCCGACGGAGGTCTGCCAGGCATGGGCCGCGAGCCCGATCGCGACCAGCTCGGCGCCGCTGAACTCCACCTCGGGCAGTTCGAAGTCGTCGCGGTCGATACGGTAGCCGTCCTCGTCGTCGGAGTCCGGATCGTTGCTGCCGGTGCGGATGACGACGCCGAGCGCCCGCAGCTCGGCCTTGTCGCGTTCGAAGGTGCGGTCGAAGCTCTCGGTGTGGCGGTAGCCCTCCACCATCTCGCGCAGCTCCGCCTTCGTGAGGTACCGCTTGGTGCTGAGCAGCGCGATCAGCAGGTTCATCACCCGCTCGGATTTCGCCGCCGACATGTCACCTCCCAAGGCCTTCGCGCTCGTAGCCGCACGCACAGCCTAGCCGCAACCGCCACGAAGGCGAGGGACCCGGCCCGGGGCCCGTCGGCTAGCGTGGACGCCATGCACGTCGACCGCTACGCACCGTCCCCGACGGCGGACCTCCACCTGGGCAACCTGCGCACCGCGCTCGCCGGTTGGCTGCTGGCCCGCGCCGCAGGCGGGCGGTGGCTCATGCGCATCGAGGATCTCGACACCGCCCGCGTGCGGGCCGCGGACGGTGCGGCGGCCCGCAACCTCGCCGACCTGCGTCGCCTCGGGCTCGACTGGGACGGCGACGTCCTCCGCCAGTCCGAACGGCTGGATTGTTACCGCGACGCGATCGCGATGCTCGGCGAGCGCGTCTACGAGTGCTTCTGCACCCGTCGAGAGATCCTTGAGGCCACCGCGGCGCCCCACGACGACGGCTATCGGCCCTACCCGGGCACCTGCCTGCGGCTCTCCCGGGCCGAGCGGGCGCAGCGACGCGAGCAACGTCGGCCCGCCCTGCGGGTACGCGCCGATGGTGCCACGTGCACGATCCACGACCGATTCGCGGGCGACGTGACGGCCGTCGTCGATGACTTCGTGCTCGTCCGCGGCGACGGCGAGTTCGCGTACAACCTGGCCTCGGTGGTCGACGACGTCAGCTCCGGCGTCACGCACGTCACCCGCGGCGACGACCTCCTCTCGTCCGCGCCCCGCCAGGCGTGGCTCGCGCAGCTGCTCGGCGGCGCAGCGCCGACGTACGCGCACGTGGGTCTCGTCCTGGGGCGCGACGGCCGACGTCTCGCGAAACGCAACGGGCCCGCCAACCTCGACGAGGCTGGCGGGCCGGCGCGCGTGTTGCCGTGGCTCACGGCATCGCTGGGGCTCGGCGAGCACGACGACGTGGCCGGCGCGCTCGCTGCGATGCCGCCCGACTACGAGTTCTGGACGTCCAGGATGTCGATCACGTAGACGAGCGTCTGCCCGGGTTGCAGCGTGGGCGACGTCGAGCGGCCCTCGGGGTAGGCCAGCGCCGGGGGCACGACGAGCAGCACCCGGGAGCCCGCGGTCTGGCCCTTCAGGCCCTGCTTCCACCCCTCGATGAGCCCGCCCAGGCGGCCGCTCTGCGGCGCCCAGCCGTCCTCGAACTCGTCGCCGGTGGCCCACACCCAGGAGCGGTAGCGCACCTGGATGACGCTGTCGTCGGCCACCGCCGCGCCGGGGCCCTTGACGAGGGTCGCGGTCTGCAGGTCTGCGGGGGCGGGCTTGGACTTGTCGAAGGCCACAACCGGCTTGCCGTCCGCGTCGAGCGTCACCGTGGGCATGCCCTCCACCGGCGGCTGGGCCTCGCCCACGACGTCGGTGAAGTTGGCGGAGAGGATGTCGACCACGAACAGCAGCGAGTCACCCGCCTCGATCGTGGTGCCGTTGCCGTCGGGGTAGCCGTCGGAGCTGGGCATGCCGATCAGGACCCGCGAGCCGACGGTCTGCCCATCCAGGCCGAGCCGGAACCCGGCCACGACCTGCGCCAGCGACATCGTCGCCGGGGTGCCCTTCGCGTACGAGGAGTCGAAGATCTCACCCGTGCGGCCGTTGACGCCAACGTAGTTGAGGGTGACCACCGAATCCTTGGTGAGCTTCTGCTGACCCGTCGCGGGCCGCAGCACCTTCGTCGTGGTGCTCGCGATCGCCCACGGCGTGGGCACCTTGATCTCCGGCGTGTCCGCGTCCGTCACCTCGATGGCCGACAGGTCCGTCGCGGGGGTGATCGACGGCGCGGCCGACGGCGACGGCGACGGCGAGGCCGAGGGCGCCGCGGAGGCGGACACCGACGGCGACGCCGACGGCGTGGGGGACGACTCGGCGCCGGAGGACGAGCAGGCGGCGAGCAGCGTCATGGCGGCGACCGCCGCCGCCGCGAGGCGCACGGGAACGATTCGGGTGGGCTTCTTCACTGGCACGCCGACGATCATAACGCCCCCGTCACATGCCCACGATGTCGAGCAGCTTGCCGAGCTCGTCGCGGGTGAGCTCGCGGGTCTCCCCGACGGGCAACTGGCCGAGCCGCACGGGGCCGATCGCGATGCGGCTGAGCCTGTCGACGGGATGCCCCACCGCCTCCAGCATGCGCCGCACGATGCGGTTGCGCCCCTCGTGCAGCGTCACACGCAGCATCGAGCGCGTCTCGGTCGCCGAGACCAGCTTCACCCGGTCGGGACGCACGGGGCCGTCGTCGAGGACGATCCCCTTCTCCATCCGCTTGATCGTGCGCGGATCGACGGTGCCGGCCACCTCGACCAGGTACGTCTTCTTCACCTCATAGCTGGGGTGCGCGAGACGGTGCGCGAACTCTCCGTCGTTGGTGAGGATGATGAGCCCCTCGGTCATCGTGTCAAGGCGCCCGACGTGGAACAGCCGGCTCGAGCGCGCGGGCACGTAGTCGGCGAGCGTGCGGCGCCCTTCCGGATCCTCCATCGTGGAGACGACGCCCCGAGGCTTGTTCAGCACCAGGTACACGTGGTGGCGCGGCGGCGGGATGCGCGAGCCGTCGACACGGATGGTGTCGCGCTCGGGCTCCACACGCGTGCCGAGCTCGGTGACGATGCGTCCGTTGACCTCGACGCGCCCGTCGAGGATCAGTTCCTCGCTGGCGCGTCGCGACGCGATCCCCGCCTGGGCGAGCACCTTCTGCAGGCGCACTCCCTCCGGCTCGGTCTGGCCGCTTCGAGCTTCATCCATGGTGTTCCTCCTCATCGAGCCCCGTGGCCGCCACGCGGCCGAGCTCGGCCTCCAAGGCTACGGCGTCGGGCAGCAGCGGGGCCAACTCCGGCAGGTCGTCGAGGCTCGCCAGCCCCAGCTTCTGCAGGAACAGCGGCGTCGTCGCAAACGTCACCGCCCCCGTGACCGGATCGTGCCCCGCCTCCTCGATGAGCCCCCGCACGGCGAGGGTGCGCACCACGCCGTCGACGTTGACCCCCCGTACCCCCGCGATGCGCGCCCGCGACACGGGCTGCAGGTAGGCGACGACGGCCAGCGTCTCGAGGGCGGCTTGGCTGAGCTTTGCGCGCTGGTCGGAGACCACCCACGCCTCGATGACGTCGGCCAGGTCCTCGGCCGTGGCGAAGCGGTAGCCGCCCGCGACGTGCGCCAGCCGATAGCCGCGGTCGTGTGCGGCGAGGAAGCGGCCGATCTCGTCGAGCGCCGCCTGGACGTCGTCCCTCGGCACGTCGAGTGCGGCGGCGAGCTCGTCGGGGGCCAGCGGCTCGGTGGCCATCAGCAGGAGCGCCTCGACGGCGCGGATGATCCTCATGCAAGCTCCTCGGTGTCCACGGTCTCGCCCTCCTGCGCGGGCGGGCCAGCCTCGTACTCGTCGACGACGTGCGCGGCCTCGTCGTCGCCTGCGCTCCACCGCACGCCGAGCTCCCCCAGCGGCGTCACCTGCTCGAACGTCACCTGCCCGTGCCGGTACAGCTCGAGCACGGCGAGGAAGCGTACGACGGTGGTCAGCCGGTCGGCACCCTCGACGAGCGTCCGGAAGGTGAGCGCCCCCTCGCGGCGCAGCCGCGCCCCGACGAGCTGCACCTGCTCGGTGAGGCTCACCTTGGACTGGTGCAGGTGGGTGAGTGCCACGACGGGCGCCTCCTTGGGCGCGAGCGCGGCGGCCGCCAGCCTGGCGAGCTCGTCGGCACCGGCGGTGAGCTCCACCTCGGGCAGCACCGCACGGAAGGAGTCCTCGAGCCCGCCGGGCCGGTAGTGGGTGCGTCCGGCGACGACGAGCCGCGTCTCGAGCCACGCCGCCATCTGTTTGAAGGCCCGATACTGCAGGAGCCGGGCGAACAGCAGGTCCCTCGCCTCGAGCGCGGCGATGTCCTCGGGGTCCTCGGCCTCCGCGCCCGGCAGGAGGCGGGCACACTTGAGGTCCAGCAGCGTCGATGCGACGACGAGGAACTCGCTGGTGAGGTCCAGGTCCCAGTCACCGCGCTTGACGTGGTCGATGAACTCGTCGGTGACCTTGCTGAGCGCCACCTCGGTCACGTCGAGCTCGCGGCGCGCGATGAGTTGCAGCAGGAGGTCGAACGGTCCCTCGAAGTTGGTGAGGTGCACGTCGAAGCCCGCCACCTGCTCCGGGCGTTCCTGCTGCTGCCCCGGGCGACGCGGCTGGGCCACGGCTCAGCCCCGGAGCTCCCGCACGATCTCCGCGTCGTCGCCGGCGCGCTGCAGCTCCCGCAGGGCCAGCGAGACGGCGGTGCGCACGAGTCGACCGCGGTCCACGCGGATGCCGTGGGAGCGGCGCAGCAGCAGGTTGGCGTCCTCGAGCGCGTTCAGCTCATCCTCGGAGAAGTACACCGTGATCTTGTGGTCGTGCCTGATGCGCCCCGACGCGACCGGCACCTCCGGCTGCGCGGCGTCCTCCTGTGGCGCGGCGGCGGCCGGCGAGTCGGGGGCGACGGCGGGCGCCGGCTCCGTCGGGCGGAACAGTTCCGAGGCCCCCGGCAGGAACGCACGCTTAGCCATGCTGCACCCGCACGAGCACCTCGCGGGCGAGCTGACGGTACGACTCGGCCCCCGGCGACGACGGCGCGTAGGTGGTGATCGGCTCGCCGGCGACGGTGGTCTCGGGGAACTTGATGGTGCGCCGGATCACCGTGTGGAACACCTGCTCGCCGAACGCCTCGACGATACGGTCCAGCACCTCGCGCGCATGGAGGGTGCGGGCGTCGTACATGGTGCCGAGCAGGCCCAGGATGCGCAGGTCCGGGTTGAGTCGGTCCTGCACCTTGCCGATCGTGTCGGTCAGCAACGCGATGCCGCGCAGCGCGAAGAACTCGAGCTCGAGCGGCATCATCACGTAGTCGCTGGCGGTGAGCGCGTTGATGGTGAGCAGACCGAGGCTGGGCGCGCAGTCGATGAGGATGAAGTCGTAGTCGCTGCGCAGCCTGTCGAGCACGCGCTTCAGCGTCTGTTCGCGCGCCACCTCGCTGACGAGCTGCACCTCCGCGGCGGACAGGTCGATGTTGGCCGGGAGGATGTCCAGGCCGGGGGTGGTCGTCGGGCGGACCACCTCCTGCGGAGTGAATTCGCGGCTCAGCAGCAGGTTGTAGATGGAGCGGTCGAGCGTGTGGGGGTTGATGCCAAGCCCCACCGACAGCGAGCCCTGGGGGTCGAAGTCCACCAGCAGCACGCGTCGTCCGACCTCGGTCAGTGCGGCGCCGAGGTTGATCGTCGTGGTGGTCTTGCCGACCCCACCCTTCTGGTTGCACAACGACACGATCACCGCCCGCTTGGGCCCGTCACCGACCGGGGCCGGCTCCGGGAGATCCGGGAGCGGACGACCCGTCGGGCCGATCTCCTGCTCGAACAGCGACTCGTCAGCCAAGGTGGTGCCCTTCTCGTGCGGTGGCGCGGCGGCGGAACCGCCGTCCATTTGTCGACATGCTACTCCCCGCTACTCCCCTCGGGCACGTGGATGCGCGAGACGGTGCACCTGGCGGAGCTGCTCCACCGTGACGAGGGTGTAGATCTGGGTCGTAGCCACCGACGAGTGCCCCAGGAGCTCTTGGACCACGCGGAGGTCCGCCCCGCCGGTGAGCAGGTGGGTCGCAAACGAGTGACGCAGCGAGTGCGGCGAGACGGGCTCGGTGATGCCCGCCCTCGCCGCGGCCTCCTGCATGATCGCCCACGCGCTCTGCCGGCTCAGCCTGCGCCCGCGCAGGTTGAGGAACAGCGCGTGGTCGGCGAGCGTCGCGCGCTCGGCAAACGCGGGGCGTGCGCGCACCAGGTAGGCATCGAGCGCGTCGCGCGCATACGTACCCAGGGGCACCACTCGCTCCTTCGAGCCCTTGCCCAGCAGCCGCAGCCCCGCGTCCGGGTCGCGCAGGACGCCGGTCACGTCGTCGAGATCGAGCCTGCACACCTCGCCGACGCGGGCCCCCGTCGCGTACAGCAGCTCGAGCAGCGCGGCGTCTCGGAGACCGACGACGTCGTCGCGGTCCGGCGCGGCGAGCAGGCGCGCCACCTCGTCGACGGACAGGGCCTTCGGCAGGCGCGACGGCTGCTTCGGCGGCGAGATGGCTTCGGCCGGGTCGGTCGTCGAGAAGCCCTCCTGGTGCGCGAACGCGTGGAGGTTGCGCACGCTGACGAGGCTGCGGGCCACCGACGAGCGCGCCTTGGACTGCGAGCCCTCCCGCACGAATTCCGACACCTCGACGGCGGTCACCTCCTGGACGTCCGAGATGCCGCGCTGCTCCAGGAAGGCGACGTAGTCGCGCAGGTCCCGCCGGTAGGCCGCGACGGTGTTGTCGCTCAGCCCTCGCTCGACGCGCGCGTGGGCGAGGAACTCGTCGACGGCGTCCCTCGGCGTGGTCATCCCCGGATGGGCCAGGGGGCGTCGGCAGGGCGTAGGGCGTCGAGGCGCCCCGAGAGCCTCGCCGTCTCGAGCGCCAACATGCCCGCGACGAGCGTCGGCGACTGGCAGGCCCCCGCGAGCACCGCATCGACCAGCTCGGCGCGCGGAACGAACGCGGACGTCATCTCCGCCTCCTCCCCCTCGAGCACGAAGTCGGCAGGCCGGGGCGTCGCGCTGAGGCCGCGGGCCAGGAAGATCCGCACGCTCTCCTCGGAGGCGCCGGGGCTCGTACACAGGTCGACGAGCACCTCCCAACGCTCGGCCGCCAACTCGGACTCCTCCGCGAGCTCCCGCGCGGCCGCGTCGACGAACGACTCGCCCTCCAGGTCCAGCAGCCCCGCGGGGATCTCGACCAGCTCCATCCCCACCGGGTGCCGATACTGGCGCACCACCGCCACCGCGTCGCGCTCCTCGTCCCACGCGACGATGCCGACCGCCCCCGGGTGCAGCGTGAACTGGCGGGTCATCGTCGCGCCCGACGGGGTCTCCACCACGTCCTCGACGAAGCTCGACACCCGGCCCACTCCCAGCACCTCGCGGGAGCGGACCCTCCAGCGCATTTCGGAGTCTGCGATCACGGGCGAGTCCTTTCTCCAGTCAGTGCCCACCTTAGGCCAGGCCACGCCGAAGGGCACCGTCGCACACGGTCCGACTTGACCCATGACGGGGCTAGGTTCGGATCCATCATGACCACCGGAGCAGACGTCGACATCCTCGTGCGCACGATCGTGGCACCCCCCGCCACGCTCGGCTCGCTCGCGCACGACCTGGGGCTCACCCCGCAGGACGTCGCGCGCTCGGTCCGGGCGCTGCTGCATCGGGGCGCGCTGGCGCTCACCACCACCCACGATCACGCGCAGCTCGCGGTCGTCGTCGGGCGCGACGACGCCGTCGCCGAGGTCGCCGGGGGCCACGTCGTCGTCCAGGGGTGGTTGGCGGCCCGTCGTGGGGTGCGCGGCGAGGAGTCCCAGCCGCTGCGGTCGGCCACCGAGTTCGCCAACGTCGCTTCGGGCTTCGCCCAGCGGGCCCGACGGGTCACCGTGCTGCTGCCGTCGCGCGGCACGGAGCCGCAGCCACAGCCGGACCAGTTCGCCGGCGTCCTCGAGGCCGTGAAGGCAGCGTGCGCCAACCGGGTCACGCCGAAGGTGCTCATCGCCAGACGCGCCGCCGAGAATCCGCGCGTCCAGCGCCTGTGCGAAGCGATGACGGCGCTCGGCGTCGCCCCGCGTGTGGCCCCGAGCGTCGAGGTGCCGCTGATCGCCTGGCAGGGGCTCGGGGCGGTCTTCCTACGCCCGGAGGGCATGCTGCTCGGGGTCCACTGCGTGCACGACTACGCCGTGGCCTGCCACGACGCGGGCAGCCCGCTGGACGAGTTGACCCCCGTCCAGGTGGCGCAGCTGCTCGCCGAGGGCCTCACCGACGCGGTGGCCGCCCGCCGGCTGGGGATGTCGGAGCGGCAGTTTCGTCGTCATGTCTCCCAATTGCAGTCTTCGCTCGGCTGCACGAGCCGATTCCAGTCCGGGGTGATGGCCGCGCGCGTGCTGCAGTGGTGAGCGGGCCGTCGTACTGACCGGGCAGGCTCGCTGAGGCGCTGCGATCCGAACGTGTGAGCAACGAGATGGCGGCTCGCCTGCGTCGAGCCGTGTCTTGGTGGTCGGCGCTGCGGAGGTGTTGGGCGCCTCCCCACGCGGCCTCCACCGCGATGTGTCGTTCGTCGGCTGCACCCGCCACCAGGAGCCGGTGCCCGTTGCGTCCTAGCTTCGGAAAGACAACGAGGGCGCTTCCCCCAAGCCCGTGCTGGACAGGAGCCAAGGCAGCGCTCAGGACGTACTGCTCCGAGCTGAAGAGCCCGCCCGCGCACCTCGCGCTGGACGCTCGGCGCGATCCCGCGGCGACGACCGGAGCGATACGGCTAGTCGTCGCCGCCGGCCACCCAGATCCCGAGGTCCATCCAGCGCTCCTTGAGCTCCGGCACACGCCCGGGTGAGACGGCCGCGGTGAGCGGGAGGAGCACCGTCGTCTCGAAGCCCTCGGATGCGGCGTCCTCGGCAGTCGCGCGGACGCAATGGTCGGTGGCGATCCCGCAGACATCCACCTCGGTCACTCCGCGGCCGCGGAGGAAATCGGCCAGCCCCTGCCCCGCGAACGATCCTTCGAAGCCGGAGTACGCGGCGTCGAACGCGCCCTTGTCGAAGACCCCGTCGAAGCCATCGAAATCGAGCGCCGGGTGGAACTCGGCCCCAGGCGTGCCCGCCACGCAGTGCGGCGGCCAGGTGTCGACGAAGTCCGGCTCGTCGCTGAAGTGGGCGCCGGGATCGACGTGGTGGTCACGCGTGGCGACGACGACGTCGTAGCCGTGGTCACCCGTGAGCAGCTCGTGCAGTCGGGCGGCGAGGTCTGCGCCGCCTGCGACGGCGAGCGAGCCCCCTTCGCAGAAGTCGTTCTGGACGTCGACAACGATCAAGACACTGGTCATGGACCTCACGCTACCCGGCCCTGTGGCACAGTGGCGCCATGCAGCAGATTCCCGACTGGGCCGATGCGCTCGTGCGCAGCCCCCTCGACGACAAGCTTGAGCTCGAAGTGCTGGCCCTGGCGCCGGAGCGCACGGTGGGCAGGATCCCCGTCGACGGCAACCAACAGCCTCTGGGCCTGCTGCACGGCGGCGCTTCCGGGGTGCTCGTCGAGACGCTGGCCTCGCTGGCCGCAGCGGCCCACGCCCGCACTCTGGGCAAGGTGCCCGTGGGCGTCGATCTGCACGTCACCCACGTGAAGGCCGTCCGTTCGGGGCACGTCACCGGCATCGCGACCCCCGTCCGGCTGGGCCACACCATGGCGGCGCTCCGCGTGGAAATCCGCGACGACGCCGGCACGATCACAGCCTTCGGGACACTCACCTGCCAGCTCGTCGACGCTCCCCCACGCTGATCAACGGGCCGCCAACGCCGCGGTGAGCGCGTCCCGGTCGAGCGCGACGCCCGCCTGCTCCGCAGCCAGCGCGCAGGCCCCCACGACCGGATGGCTCGCGAACACGCACGGCCCAAGCCGCTCCTCGACCCGGCGCCGCAACCCACCCACTGCGAGCAGCCCTCCCGCGAGCACGGTGGGGGCACCACCGACCGTCTCCGCCGCGATCGTGAGTGCTCGCGCGGCGTCGTCGAGCAGCGCCGAGGCCGCAGGGTCACCGTCGCGATCCAGCGCGAGCGGGGCGAGCCGGGCCCAGTGGGCCGCGCGGGTGCCGTCGGTGGCCCGGACGAGGCGCTGCGGCAGGTCGTCGTCGGTGGGCTCGATCCCGAAGTGCGCCAGCACGGGGACCGTGAGGGCCGTGGGTGCCGCCCGACCATCCAGGTGCGCCGCCACCCGCCGCAGGATCTCGCGGCCAAGCCAGGCCCCCGAGCCCTCGTCCCCGAGCAGCCAGCCCAGCCCGTCGGCGCGCCGCACCTGACGCCAGCGCTCGTAGCGCACTGCCGCCGCCCCGGTACCCGCCAGCACGAGCCTGCCGTTCGAGGCTGGCGCTGCGCTGCGGAAGGCGACGGCTAGGTCCGTGTCCACGGTAGCCGTCGCGTCGACGCCCGCACGCCGCAGCCCCTCCCGGACAATCCCGACGATGCCCTCGCGTCCGGCGGTGCCCGCCCCCGCGGCGCCGACCGCCACGGCGGCGACGCCGACGGGCTCGTCCCCAAGCGCTTGCCGGATGGCCAGTGTGAGGTTCTCCACCGGGTCTCCGACGGCCGACCTCGGGTTCACGCCGGACCCGGCGCCCACCCCCTCGACCCGGGCGTGCTCGTCGCAGCACACCACGCGTGTGCTCGTGCCGCCGACGTCGATGCCGAGCAGATGCATGTTCGCTCCCGGAGAGTTCGTGGCGATGCGGACCATGGTCCCACACCCTTCATGTTGCTGAGTTTCATGCTATCGTCCTTTCACGCACTTATGTTTCACGCACGGCGTGATCGTCATCAAGGAGGAGACACATGAGGAAGCACGTGACCGCGGCCCTCGCGGGGCTGATGGCCCTCGCGCTCGCCGCCTGCGGGTCGGGCACCGGCGGAGGCTCCGCCAGCCCCGGAGCCACCGACGGCGGCGCCCAGTCCGGAGACAAGATCGGCGAGGGCAAGGAGCTCACCGTCTGGATCATGGAGGGCACCGCCCCCAGCGCCGAGGACTTCTTCAAGGAGGTCGGCGCCGACTTCAAGGAGCAGACCGGGGCCGACGTCAAGGTCGAGTTCGTCCCGTGGTCCGCCGCCAAGGACAAGTTCGCCACCGCCATCGCCGGAGGGCAGACCCCCGACGTCGCCGAGCTCGGCTTCACCATGACGCCGGAGTACGCCGACGCCGGCGCGCTCATGGACATGACCGACCAGCTCGCCGCCGCGGGACTCGACAAGGGCTTCATCGAGGCGGCCACCGCCGCGTCGACCGTCGACGGCAAGGTCTACGGCGCCCCCTGGTACGCGGGCCTGCGCGCCTTCCTCTACAACAAGGAGATCTTCGAGAAGGCCGGCATCGCCCAGCCCCCCACCAACTGGGCGGAGCTGCAGGACGCCGTCGCGAAGATCAAGCAGTCCCAGCCCGACGTCATCCCCTTCCCCGTCCTGGGCAGCTCGGAGTTCACCGTCTACCCGTGGATCTACGGCGCGGGCGGCGACATCGCGACGCTCGACGGCGACAAGTGGACCGCGACGATCAACAGCCCCGAGGCGCAGGAGGGGCTCACCTTCTACACCGACCTCGCGCTCAAGCACGGTTCCTCGACGTCCGCCGCGGCGACGTGGAACGAGAAGGACGCGCTGACGAACTTCAAGAACGGCAACGTCGGCATGATCCTCAACGGCTCGTGGACGCCTGCGACCATCAAGCAGGACAGCCCCGAACTGTACGAGAAGCTGGGCGCCTTCCCGATCCCCGGCAAGGAGTCAGGCCTGGCCGGTTCGGTCATCGGCGGCTCACACCTGTCGATCTTCGAGAACTCGGAGCACAAGGAGCTGGCCTGGGAGTTCGTGAAGCTCATGACCACCGGCGAGAAGGCGAAGGCGTGGGGTGAGGCGTCCAACTTCTTCCCCTGCGACACCGCCGGCATCGAGGCACTGTCCCAGTCGACCGACCCGCTCGTCGCGCCGTTCGCCCAGCAGATGGCCGAGGCCGGACGCACTGTCCCCGCCACGCCGGCCTTTGGGCAGATCCAGTCGAAGAAGACCGTCGTGTCGATGATGCAATCCATCCTGACCGGCAAGGCCGACGTGAAGGCGGCCACCGACGCCGCCAACGCGGAGATGCAGAGCGTCTTCGAGGGCTGACGCCCACCGCGCAGGTGGCGGCCAGTCGTCCGCCACCTGCGCCCACCCAGCCCGACCCCTGGAGGAGCCACCCACCCATGACCGCCGCAGCGACCGATCCCGGCGTTCGCCGAGCGCCCGTGAGACCCGGACTTCGTCGTCGACGACGTCGCCAGCTCGTCGCCCCCTGGCTGCTGCTCGCGCCGGCACTGGCGATCCTGGCCACGCTGCTGTTCTGGCCGCTGGTGCGCATGGTCGACCTCTCGCTGCAGGACTACGGCCTCAGGGAGCTCAACCGCAAGGAGACCAACTACGTCGGCTTCGACAACTACCGCGACATCCTCGCCGACGACTACCTCTGGTCCACCGTGCTGCCCAACACCATCGGCTTCGCGGTGGCGGCCGTCGGCTGCACCGTGGCCTTCGGGACCCTCGTGGCGCTGTTCCTGTACCGGCTGCCCGCCCTGTGGCGCACGATCTGCAGCTCCGCGATCATGGTGGCCTGGGCGATGCCCGCCGTGACCGGCACGTACGTGTGGGTGTGGCTGTTCGACCCGACGAACGGTCTCGCCTCCAAGGTCCTCGCCGGGCTCGGCTGGATCGACCCGCACCAGGTCAACTGGTTCGCCGACCGGCTCGGCTTCTACTCGATCGTGCTGCTCAACGTCGTGCACCATGGCTTCCCGTTCGTCGCCGTCACCGTGCTCGCTGGCCTCATGACCATCCCGAACGAGCTCTACGAGGCCGCGCGTATGGACGGCGCCTCCGCGACCAGGCAGTTCTGGTCCATCACCGTGCCCATGCTGAAGCCGGTGTTCGCCGTCGTGACCATCCTGTCGACCATCTGGGACTTCAAGGTGTTCGCGCAGATCTACCTGATGCCTGGCGGCGACGGCGGCAACCGGGACGTGTTCAACCTGGGCGTGTGGTCCTACATCGAGTCGTTCGCCCAGCACAAGTACGGCTACGGCTCCGCGATCGCCGTGCTCCTGACCCTCGCGCTGCTCGCCATCACCATCGTCTACTTGCGCACCCTGTTCAGAGAGGACGAGGACCTGTGAACCGCCGCCTCCGCCCGCTGCGCACCGCCGGGCTCGCCCTCGGCGTCGTCGCGCTGCTCACCTTCACGCTCTTCCCCGCCTATTGGATGGTGTCCACGGCCTTCGACGCCCACCCCACCCAGCGTGGCGCCAACCTGCTGCCCACCGAGCTCACGACGCGGCACTTCGGCGTGGTCCTGGGCCGCGGCGGCTTCCTCCAGTACCTCGGCAATGCGGCCCTCGTGGCGCTGGTGACGGTGCTCGTCTCGTCGCTGGTGGCCCTGCTCGCCGCCGTCGCCGTCGCACGCTTCCGCTTCCCGCTGCGGCGCTCGGTACTCATCATGATCCTCATCGTGCAGATGGTCCCGCTCGAGGCGCTGGTCATCCCGCTGTTCATCCAGGCCAAGTCGCTGCACCTGCTCAACTCGCTGCTGGGTCTGTCCGTCGTCTACATCGCGTTCTCGCTGTCGTTCGCCATCTGGATGCTGCGGGGCTTCGTCGCCGCCGTGCCGAAGGAGATCGAGGAGGCGGCCTACGTCGACGGGGCGAGCTGGGGGCAGATGTTCACGCGCGTCCTCATGCCGCTGGTCATGCCGGGTGTCGTCGCGACGAGCATCTTCTCGTTCATCACCGCCTGGAACGAGTTCATCTTCGCGCTCACGTTCCTGCAGTCCTCCGAGAAGTACACGGTCTCGATCGGCCTTCGGAAGTTCTTCGGCGAGTACACCTCCGAGTGGGGCCCGATCATGGCCGCATCGACGCTCATCACGCTGCCCGTGGTCGTGTTCTTCCTCTTCGTGCAACGCAACCTCGTCTCGGGGCTGGCCGCCGGGGCGGTGAAGGGATGAGGGCGCTCGCGCTGGGCACGCTGCTCCCGAGCTTCGACGGCCTCACCGTGCCCGACTGGCTCGCCGCAGCCCTGTCCGACGGCCTCGCCGGCGTCTGCCTCTTCGCCGTCAGCACCCCCGATGTCGCGACGACGCGCCGCCTCACCGACGAGCTGCGCCGCCACGCCGGGCGCGAGCTGATCGTCGCCTCCGACGAGGAGGGCGGCGACGTGACGCGCATCCAGGCAGGCGAGGGCTCGTCGCTGCCCGGCGCGGCAGCCTTGGGAGCCATCGACGACGAGCACCTGACCCGCCGCTGCGGCGTGGCGCTCGGGGCCGTCCTGGCCACCGCGGGCATCAACCTCGACCTCGCGCCGGTGCTGGACGTGGCCAGCGAGCCCGACAACCCCGTCATCGGCGTGCGCGCCTTCGCGCCGACCCCGGACCGGGTCATCGCGCACGGCCGGGCGTTCGTCGACGGGCTAGCCGCCGCCGGCGTCGCGGCCTGCGCGAAGCACTTCCCCGGCCACGGCGCCACGACGATCGACTCGCACCTCGCCCTGCCCACCCTCGACGCCGACCCGGAGACGCTGCACACCCGGGACCTGCGGCCGTTCGCCGAGGTCCGCACGGCCGCCGTCATGACGGCGCACGTCGTCGTCCCCGCGCTCGACGAGCGCCCGGCCACGCTCGCGCCCTGGGCGGCCGCCGCGCTGCGCAAGGGAGGGCACGACGGCGTGATCGTCACCGACGCGCTCGGCATGCGCGCCATCGCCGACCACATTCCGCTGGGCGAGGCGTGCGTGCGGGCGCTGGAGGCGGGCGCAGACCTGCTCTGCCTCGATGCGCCCCACCAGCGCGACGCCCGAACCTGCTTCGACGAGGCGCTCGCGGCCGTCGAGGGCGCGCTGCGTTCGGGCCGCCTGGACGCGCAACGCGTCGCCGCCTCGGTGGCCCGCAACCGTGCCCTTGCGGCCGCGCACCCCCCGCTGCCCGCCGAGGATCCGACGCCGTTGCTGGCCAGGCTCGACGCCGTCGGGCTGGAGGCGGCGCGGCGCGCCGTGCGGGCGACGGGAAACGTGCGGCTTTCCGGCCCGCCCGTGCTGCTCGACGTGCGTCGGCGCGCCCAGTACGCGGCCGGGCGCACCTCCACAGCCTTCGCCAGCGTCGTGCAGGAGGCCTTCCCGGGGGCCCGGGCGCTGGCTCCCGCGGACCCGGCCGAGGCGGCCGCGGCAGCGACGGGGCCGCAGGACGTCGTCGTGCTGACGAGCATGGCGCGCGCCGAGGAGCGGGAGGGAGCGTTGCTCGCGCGGGTGCTCGAGGCGCGCCCGGACGCGGTGGTGGTGCATGCCGGCGTCGCCGAGGCGGCCCCTCGGGCGGCGCGGCTCGTGCTGAGCCTCGGGGTGGGTCGCGCGAATGCGCGCGCCGTCGTCGCGCTGCTGGGGGCCGACAGATGAGGGTGCTCGGAATGATGTCGGGCACGTCGGTGGACGGCATCGACGCGGCGCTCGTGGACTTCGGCGTCGACGGCGACGTGCTCCATGCCCGGCTCGTCGGGCTCGTCGAACGCCCCTTCGCGAAGGACTTCGCCGCCCACCTCAACGCCGTGATGCCGCCGGCGGGCAGCGACGTCGCCACGTGGTGCCGGCTCCACACGCACATCGGGCAGGAGTACGCGCAGGCCGCCCGCGAAGCCATCGCCGCGCTCGGGAGCGCCGATCTCGTCGTGATGCACGGTCAGACGCTCTTCCACTGGGTCGAGGACGGCGTGACCCGCGGCTCGCTGCAGGCCGGTTCACCGGCTTGGGTGGCGGAGGCCGTGGGCGTGCCCGTGCTCTCCGACCTCCGCGCCGCCGACATCGCCGCGGGCGGGCACGGGGCGCCGCTGGCCGTCGCGCTCGACGCGCTGTGGCTCGGTCACAGGCCCACGGCGGCGCTCAACCTTGGCGGCATCGCCAACGTGGCCGTCGTCGGCGCGGGCCCCATCGTCTGCGGCGACACCGGCCCCGCGAACTGCCTGCTCGACGCCGTCGCGCGCCGCGAGCTCGGCACCGCGTGCGACGAGGACGGCCGCATCGCCGCCAGCGGGCGGGTGGCCGACGACGTCCTCGCCCGTCTCCTGTCCGAGCCGTATCTCGCCCGCCCACTGCCGAAGTCGACCGGCCGCGAGCTGTTCCACCTCGGCTGGCTCGACGCCCTCTTGCCGCGGCCGCTCCCGGTCGAGGATCTGCTGGCCACGTTGACCGATTTCACGGCCTGCTCCATCGCCCGCGCACTCGACCGCCTGGCCGACGTGCAGCGCATCGTCGTCTCCGGCGGCGGCACGCGCAACCCGCACCTGATGGGCCGCATCTCCGCCCACGCGGGTGCCCCCGTCGTCACCAGCGACGCCCTCGGGCTGCCGTCCCAGGCCAAGGAGGCCGTCCTGTTCGCCCTGCTGGGCTGGCTGTCCTTCCACGGGCTGCCAGGCCTGCCGGAGGGGGCCACGGGCGCGCGACGGGCGACGATCCTCGGGTCGCTGACGCCGCCCACCCCGCTGGACATCCCGCGGGCTCGGCCCGTCGCCCGACTGGTCATCGACAGAGAGGAGATCCCCTGATGCAGCCCACGGAGCTGGTGTGGTCCACCGAGCAGCCCAATCCCAGCACGCGCGACATCGACACCCTGGGCACCGCGGAGGTCGTCCAGCGCATCGTCGAGGCCGACGCCGCCGTGCCCCAGGCGGTCGAGCGGGTGTCGGGGGCGATCGCCGCGGCCGCGGACCTGGTGATCGAGTGCGTCTCGCGCGGCGGGACCGTCCACTACGTCGGATCGGGCACCTCCGGACGCATGGGCGTCCTCGACGCCGTCGAACTGCTGCCCACCTACCACGTCGGCAGCGACGTGTTCAGCGCGCACATCGCCGGCGGCCCGGGCGCCCTGTCGCTGGCCGTCGAGGGAGCCGAGGACGACGAGGCCGCCGGTGCGCGCATCGCCGCCTCCGCAGGCGACCTGGACCTCATCGTCGGCATCGCGGCCAGCGGTCGCACGCCCTTCGTCGGTGGCGCGCTGGCCGGGGCGCGCCGTCGGGGCCTGCCGACGGTGCTCATCTCGTCGAATCCGCACGCGCCGCTCGCGCGGCTGGCCGACGTCGCGATCCTCACCGACACCGGCCCCGAGGCCATCACGGGCTCCACCCGCATGAAGGCCGCCACCGCGCAGAAGCTCGTGCTGAACGCGCTGTCCACCGCCGCGATGGTGCGCCTGGGCAAAACCTATTCGAACCTCATGATCGACATGCTGCCCACCAACGCCAAGCTGAGGGCCCGCTCGATACGGATGCTCGAGCAGGGCTCCGGCGCCTCCGCCGACGACTGTTCTGCAGCGCTCAAGGCTGCCGACGGCGACGTCCGGGTGGCGCTGGTGTCGCTGCTGGCCCGCGTCGACGCGGACCGGGCCGCGGCCGCGCTGGCTCGCCATCCGGCCGATCACACGCGCGCAGGCGATCCTTCGGGCATTCGCTCCGCAGTGGCGGAGATCAACGGCAAGATGGTGCCATGACCGCTCCCCTCGCCCAACCCGCGACCGTGCTGCTCAGCACCCACCTCGACTGGCTGCAACCGGCGCAACGGCGGGTGGCGGAGGCGATCCTCGCCGATCCGGAGGAGGCCGTCCAGCTGTCCATCGGCCGGCTGGCCGAGCTGGCCGGCACCTCGCAGGCGACGGTGGTGCGGCTGTGCCGGGCGATCGGCCTCGACGGCTACCCCGAGCTGCGGCTGCTGCTCGCCCAGGAGCAGGTGCGGCGGCACCACGACGGCACCCGGCCCCGTGGCGACATCGAGGCCGGCGACGACCTGTCCGCGGTGGTCGCGAAGATCGCGGCCGCCGACGCCGCGGCCGTGCAGGACACCGTCGCGGACCTCCCGCTCGAGCGGCTGGCGCAGGTCATCGACGCGCTGGCGGGGGCGTCGCGCATCGACGTCTACGGCGTGGGCGCCTCCGGCCTCGTCGCCGCCGACCTCATGCAGAAGCTCCTTCGGATCGGCCGCAACGCGCACGCCTTCACCGACGCGCACAACGGGCTCCCCTCCGCCGCGCTGATGCGCGCGGGGACGGCGGCCGTCGCCATCTCCCACACCGGCACCACCCGCGACACGCTCGGGATGTTCGAGCTGGCCATCGAGCGTGGCGCGGTCGGCGTCGCGATCACCAACGCCCCGCGCTCCCCCATCGCGCAGATCGCGCACCACGTGCTCCCGACGGCCGCCCGCGAGTCGTCGTTCAGGGCCGGCGCGACGGCGTCGCGGCTGGCGCAGCTGGCCGTCGTCGATTGCCTGTTCGTGGGGCTGGCGCAGTGCACGTTCGACGCCTCGAGCGCCGCGTTGCAGGCCACCGCGGAGGCGGTTCGCCGACACTGAACGCGTCGAAGGGGAGCCACCTGTGCAGGCGGGCTCCCCTTCGACGTCGGCGCGCGCTGGCGCCCGGGGTCACTTCTTCTTGTTGTGGGCGATGACGCCCTCGGCGACGTCGCGCATGGACTTGCGCAGATCCATCGCCGTCTTCTGGATCCAGCGGAAGGCCTCGGGCTCGGTCAGGCCGAGATCCTTCTGCAGGATGCCCTTCGCCTGGTCGATGATCTTGCGGGACTCGAACCGCTCCTCCAGGTTGGCCAACTCGTCCTCGATCGCCTTGATCTCCTGGAAGCGCCCGAGGGCCACCTCGATGGCCGGGACGACGTCGGAGGCGTCGAACGGCTTCACGATGTAGGCCATCGCACCGGCGTCGCGGGCGCGCTCGACCAAGTCGCGCTGACTGAACGCGGTCAGCATGACGATGGGCGCGATGCGCTCCTCGGCGATCGTCTCGGCGGCGGTGATGCCGTCGAGCTTGGGCATCTTGACGTCCATGATGACCAGGTCGGGCTGCAGCTCGCGGGCGAGCTTGATGGCCTCCTCGCCATCGCCGGCCTCGCCAATGACGTCGTACCCCTCCTCGCGCAGCAGTTCCACGAGGTCCAGACGGATCAGCGCCTCGTCCTCCGCCACCAGGACGGTGGGCTTCTTGTCGACTTCTGTCATCAATTCCTCACTTGCTCGTATTTGAGCTCACATCTCGTCCAAGCCTACTGCCCACGCTCGCACGATGCCGAACCGAGCAACAAACTCTCCGCGCGATTGCGCGGATCCGATCGCCTCGGCGACGATGCGGCCCGACGCAGCCTGTGGCACAATGATGCGGGTTGGCCCGGGTGGCGGAATGGTAGACGCGCTCGACTCAAACTCGAGTGGCCGAAAGGCCGTAGGGGTTCGAATCCCCTGCCGGGTACCCAATGAAGGTGCCGCGACGACGCCCTCTGCGCCCGTCGCGGCCCGGGCACGGCTGCGCCCCCACGGCCGCAGCCGAGGGGGCGCAGGGGATGCCTCGAATCACTCCTCGACGGTGCCGAGCTCCTTGACGCGGTGCACCCGCAGGTTGTTGGTCTTGCCCGGGACGCCCATCGGCAGACCGGACAGGATGACGACGCGCTCGCCGACTTCGATGAGTCCGTGCGTGCGCAGGTAGGCGTCGAGTGCCTCGACCATCTCCTCCTGCGTGTCGAAGTGCGGCGTCACGACCGTCTCCACGCCCCACGAGAGCGTCATCTGCTGACGCGTGGTGGTCTCGGGCGAGAACACGAGCATCGGGATCGGGGAACGCAGACGCGAGAGGCGTCGGCCGGTGTCCCCCGACTTCGTGAAGGCGACGAGGTAGCGCGCGCGGAGTCGCTCCGCGACTTCGGCTGCGGCCTTCGCGAGGATGCCGCCTGTGGTGTGCGGGTCCCAGTCGATGTGGTGGATCTCCTCGTGGCCCTCCTTCTCCGTCGTCTCGACGATGCGGGCCATGGTGGAGACGGTGAGTACCGGGAAATCGCCGACGGAGGTCTCGCCGGAGAGCATGACCGCGTCGGCGCCGTCGAGAATCGCGTTGGCAACGTCCGAAGCCTCGGCGCGCGTCGGGCGCGGGTTGACGATCATCGAGTCCAGCATCTGCGTGGCGACGATGACGGGCTTGGCCCACTTGCGGGCGGCGCGGATGATCTTCTTCTGGACCAGCGGGACGTCCTCGAGCGGCAGCTCGACGCCGAGGTCGCCGCGGGCGACCATGAAGGCGTCGAACGAGTCGATGATCTCCTGGAGGTTGTCGATGGCCTGGGGTTTCTCCAGCTTCGCGATGACGGGGACGCGGTGGCCTTCCTCGTCCATGATCTCGTGCACGCGGTTGATGTCCTCGCCGCGGCGCACGAAGGACAGCGCCACCATGTCGACGCCGTGGCGCAGCGCCCAACGCAGGTCGTTCTCGTCCTTCTCGGACAGGGCGGGCACGGACACTGCGGCGCCGGGGATGTTGATGCCCTTGTTGTTGGACACCGGACCGGCGACGACGACCTCGGTGACCACGTCGGTCTCGGTGACGTTGGTGACGCGCAGACCCACCTTGCCGTCGTCGATGAGGAGGGCGTCGCCCACCTTCACGTCGCCGGGGAGGCCCTTGTAGGTGGTGGACGAACGTTCCTTGGTGCCGAGGATGTCGTCGGTGGTGATCGTGAAGACATCGCCGCGAGCGAGGTAGTGGGGCCCGTCGGCGAACTTGCCGAGGCGGATCTTCGGGCCCTGGAGGTCGGCGAACACGCCGACCGTGGCGCCGCTGATGCGGCTGGCCTCGCGGACGTTCTCGAGGCGCTGCAGGTGCTCGCCGTAGTCGCCGTGGCTCATATTGAGCCGAGCGACGTTCATGCCTGCCTGGATCAGCTCGACCAGGCGATCCACCGACTCGGTGGCGGGGCCCAATGTACAAACAATCTTCGCTCTACGCACGGGCCCAAGCCTACTAGAACACCCGCCGGGCCTCAGCATCGCACTCCCCCCAGTGCACGGGTGTGCAGCGTTCAGTGCTCGTCGCGCACGATCTCCAGCGCGTGGGCGAGATCCTCCGGATACGGCGAGGTGAACACCACTGGCTCGCCGGAGGTGGGGTGGACGAAGCCCAGTCGCACCGCGTGCAGCCATTGGCGCTCGAGGCCGAGCCGGCGCGCGAGCACCGGATCGGAGCCGTAGAGCGGATCCCCCACGCAGGGGTGCCCGATGGCTGCCATGTGGACGCGGATCTGGTGCGTGCGGCCCGTCTCCAGGTGCACCTCGACCAGCGTGGCCGCCCGGTGCGCCTCGAGCGTGTCGTAGTGGGTGACGCTGTGCCGACCCCCGTCGAGGACGGCCATCTTCCACTCGTGCCCGGGATGCCTGCCGATCGGCGCCTCGATGGTGCCGGAGAACGGGTCCGGGTGCCCCTGCACGAGCGCATGGTAGGTCTTGTCGACGGTGCGCTGCCGGAAGGCCTGCTTGAGGACGCTGTAGGCGAGCTCGCTCTTCGCCACGACCATGAGCCCGGAGGTGCCGACGTCGAGCCGCTGGACGATGCCCTGGCGTTCGGCTGCCCCGCTCGTCGCCACCGGCACGCCGAGGTGGGCGAGGTGCTCGACGACGCTCGGGCCCTCCCAGCCGAGGCTCGGGTGCGCGGCCACGCCGACCGGCTTGTCCACGACGACGATGTCCGGGTCCTCGTGGACGATCCGGAGCCCCGACGCTTCCCGGGGCTCCACCCGCAGCGGGGCCGGCGCCAGGTCGTCGACGATCTCCAGCATCGCCCCCGCGCCGACCCGCTGCGATCCCTTGGCGGCGGGGTGCCCGTCGACCAGGACGCCGCCGGCGGCGAGGATGGCGTCGATCTTCGAGCGCGAGTAGCCGCTGACGCGCGACGCGACGACGTCCACCCGCTCGCCCGCGAGCGCGTCGGGCACCAGGAAGACGCTCATGCGTCGCCCGACGCGTCGGCGGGCTCCCCGTTGTGGGACGTGCGTGGTTGTTCGTCCCACAGCAGGCTGCCGAGGATGATGAGCCCGGCCGCGACCGTGATGCAGATGTCCGCGACGTTGAAGATCGCGAAGTAGGGCACCTGGAGGAAGTCGACGACGTGTCCGTGCAGCGGCGCAGGCGGTCGGATGACCCGGTCGACGAGGTTGCCGGTGATGCCCGCGAGCAGGAGCCCGAGGGCCCAGCCGTGCCAGACCTTCACGATGCGCGGGAGCGCCACCAGCAGGCACGCGAGGGTGGCGATGATCGCGAAGACGCTGAACACGACGGTCGCGTTCTCCCCCATCCCGAAGGCGGCGCCGGGGTTGAAGATGAGCCGAAGCTGCAGCGCCCGGCCGAGCACCTCGACGGGCTGCCCCGGTTGGAGGAGTTCCAGCGCGGCGATCTTGCTGAGCTGGTCGGCGGCGAGGCCGACGCCCCAGAGGCCGACGGCCAGCAGTGCCGGTCCGCGGTTCAGCGTCGCTCCTCACGCTGCTTGCAGGTGACGCACAGCGTGGCGCGCGGGAACACCTGCAGTCGGCCCTTCCCGATGGGATTGCCGCAGACCTCGCAGTAGCCGTACTCGCCGTTGTCGAACAGGGTCAGCGCGAGCCGAAGCTGGTCGGCCATCTCGCGCACGTTGTGCGCGAGCGACATCTCCTGGTCTCGTTCGAAGTTGCTGGACCCGACGTCGGCGGGATCACGGCCTGCGCCGTCGTTGCCCCCGGAGAGCAGCGCGGCGAGCTCCGCTTCGGACTCCTCGATGCGCTTCTCGAGCCGCGCGAGCTCCTCGACGAGCTCCTCGCGTTGTTCCTTGACCTCCTCTGCGGTCCAAGGCTCCTCCCCCTCGAGGACGGGCAGGACGACTTCGGTTGTCTTCTTCTCAGCCATCGTCGGGCTCTCTCCGTGTTCTTGCGTGGAAACCGTGCAGCGGATAGTACACCAAGGGCGCACCCCGTGGTGGGAAGCGAAGCGGGCCGCTCCCATGGGAGTCGGCCCGCTGCACGGGTTGTGGACTCAGTGCTCCTGCTGTTCCCCACCGGCCAGCGCGTCGAGACGCGGGGTGGCCGACGGACGCTGCGCGAGCTCGGGCACCTCGACGGGCTCCGGGCGGTCGTCGTTGAGCGACGAGAGCAGCTTCTGCAGCCAGCCGCCCAGGTTGGTGCGGTAGGACGACTCGAAGTTGCGCAGGGCATCCACCTTGGCGGTGAGCTCGCCCTGCTCGCGCTCCAGCTCGGCGAAGAGCTCGTTGCGCTTGGCGACCGTCTCCGAGTCGAGACGCGCGGCGCGCTGCTCGGCCTCGTTGGTCATCTGCTCGGCGTTGACGCGGGCCTCGGACTCGATGCGCTCGGCACGGGTGCGGGCATCGGTCTTGATCTCCGTGGCGCGCTGCTCGGCGTCGGCGAGCTTGCGCGACGCCTCGGCCTCGGCCTCGGAGACGAGCGTGCTCGCCTGATCCGTGGCCATCTGCAGCAGGCGCGTCACGGCCGGGGCCGCGTCGTCGGCAGCATGCACGGTGATCGCCTGCGGCTGGCCGGCCACGCTCGCGATGCGCTCGTTGCGGGCCTGCTCCAGCTCGTTGCGGGCCTGCTCGAGCTGGACGCGGAGCTGTTCGTTCTGCGACTCGAGCTGCTGCTTCTGCGACGACAGCTCCTCGTTGAAGGCGGTGAGGCGCTGCACCTGGCCGGCGAGCTCCGGATCCTGCTCGGCGACGACGGGCTGCTCGCGGGTCTCCTGCTGGGCGGCGCGGGCCTGCTCCAGCTCCGCGCGCAGGCGGGCGAGCTCCTCGTCCTTGGACGCGAGTTGGCCGCGGGCCTCCTCGAGCTCCGCCTTGGCCTGGGCCGCACCCTCGTCGGACTGCCCGGCCCCGCCGGCGGACTCCAGCTCACGACGCAGCAGGTCGCGCTCGGTCTCGAACGCTGCGAAGCTCGCCTCCACCTTGTCGATGAAGTTGTCCACATCGGTGACCTGATAGCCGGCATCTCGGGGACGTGCCATCCGGAACCGGACGCGACGCACCTCTTCAAGGGTGAGGCTCATGGGCGCTCCAAACATTCTGAGAGAACAGTTAGCTGACAGATTAGCCTAGTGCGCGAGGGGGAGCCAAGGTGCCACCCCCATCGCAGGCCCGTCCAGCGTCAGATCGGCAGGGTCGCGACGAGGGTTTGCAGTATCTGCAGCCCGATCAGCAGCACGAGGAACGACACGTCGAGCGCGACGGTGCCGAGCCTCACGGGCGGGATCAGCTTCCCCAAGGCCTTCAACGGCGGGTCGGTGAGCGAATAGATGCCCTCGGCCACGACCAGGACGACGCCGCGGGGAGTCCAGCCTGGGACGAGCAGAGGCACGAAGGAGATGAGGGCGCGTGCCACCAGGATCCACACGTAGAGCCCGATGGCCCACCACAGCACGAGGGCGATCACCGGCGGCGGTCAGCTCTGGTTGAAGAAGCCGCCGGAAGCGATGCGTTCCTTGTCCTCCGGCCCGACGACGAGCCCCGCCGGGCACAGCAGGAACACCTTGCTGGAGACGCGCTCGATGTTGCCGCGGAGGCCGAAGATCAGTCCCGCCGCGAAGTCCACGAGGCGCTTGTCGTCGCCGTCCTCCATGTCGGAGAGGTTCATGATCACCGGGACTCCGTCGCGGAAGTTCTCGCCGATGACCCGCGCCTCGTTGTAGGAACGCGGGCGCACGCTGACGATCCTGCTCAAGTCTGCGACCTCCGGTTGGGGCTTCTGGGGCGCGACGCTGCGGGGGCGCTTGCGCGGCTCGACGGGGACCACCTCGCTGGCCTCCTCGCTCGGCTCGTCCTCGTCCCTCACGTAGACGTCATCGGTGAGTTCAGCCGACAGCTCATCGTCCTTGCGGTCGTACCGGCCGTCGTCGACGAGGCCAACCCAGGCCGCCAGGTCTCGAATGCCCACAGTCGCCTCCTAAGCGAATCAACTGTTGAAAGGCTAGCGCGTCGCGACCCCGTGGCGGGGCTGCGACGCGCTCATGCAGGAAGAAGCCGCCGAGCCGGTCACTTCATGAAGTCGGGCACGTCCAGCTCGTCGTCGTCCTGCGCGACGGGGGCCGGGGCGGGACGCGGCGACGGCATCGGCGCGGCCTGCGGCGGCTCCGGCTGCGGGCGCGGCACGGCACCGACTGCGGGCTGGGCCGGCTGACGGTCGTGGATCGGGCGGGTGGCGCTCTCACGCTTCTTCGGCTGCCCGCCGTCGAAGCCCGCGGCGATGACGGTGACGCGCACCTCGTCGCCGAGGGCGTCGTCGATGACGGTGCCGAAGATGATGTTGGCCTCGTCGTGGGCCGACTCCTCGATGAGCTGCGCGGCGGCCGAGACCTCGAACAGGCCCAGGTCCGAGCCGCCGGCGATCGACAGCAGCACGCCGTGCGCGCCGTCGATGCTCGCCTCGAGCAGGGGCGAGCTGATGGCCATCTCCGCGGCCGCGCGGGCGCGATCCTCCCCGCGGGCGGAGCCGATACCCATGAGCGCCGAGCCCGCCTGGCTCATGACGGACTTCACGTCGGCGAAGTCGAGGTTGATGAGGCCTGGGGTGGTGATCAGGTCGGTGATGCCGGAGACGCCCTGCATGAGCACCTGGTCCGCGGCCTTGAAGGCGTCCAGGATCGCGATCTGCACGTCGGTCATCTGGAGCAGCTTGTCGTTGGGGATCACGATGAGCGTGTCCACCTCGTCGCGCAGCGCCTCGATGCCGGACTCGGCCTGCGTCGCGCGCCGCTTGCCCTCGAACGAGAACGGACGGGTCACGACGCCGATGGTGAGCGCCCCCAGCGAGCGGGCGATCTTCGCGACGATGGGTGCGGCCCCCGTGCCGGTGCCGCCGCCCTCGCCCGCGGTGACGAAGACCATGTCGGAGTCCTTCAGGGCCTCCTCGATCTCGTCCGCGTGATCCTCGGCCGCCTGCCGCCCCTTCGCGGGATCCGCGCCCGCCCCCAGACCACGGGTCAGCTCCCGGCCGATGTCGAGCTTCACGTCGGCGTCGCTCATGAGCAGCGCCTGCGCATCCGTGTTGACCGCGATGAACTCGACGCCGCGCAGCCCCGCCTCGATCATGCGGTTGACTGCGTTGACGCCACCGCCGCCGACTCCGACGACCTTGATCGCCGCGACATAGTTCTGGGATGCGCTTGCCATTGTCTGCCTTCCGGCCAAGTGAACGTTCTTCCTCGAAAGGCTATGGACAAATTTCCACCTCGTCCAACGGACGCCACGAGATGGGCCGAAGTCGCCTCAAGTACAACTTGAGGGTTTGGTGGAGCCGCAGCCCGGCCGCGTCCCCCGAGCGCTCACCGGGTGGTCGGGTGCTCCGGCGCGGACACGTCGTAGACCTTCGCCTCCACGTTGAGCAGCGGCCCGATCACCTGCGCCTTGAGCGGCGTCTGCTCCGCGCTGCCCCACACGATGCGCCGCTCGTCGTCCAGCTCCACGACGATGCGGTCGACGGAGTTCGCGGACACCGTCGTCACCTTGGCGGCGACGTCGTCGGGCATGCCCGTCAGCACGGTCGACACGTCCTTCAGCAGCCGCGTCTCCGGCTTGGCCACGGTGACCACCGGCATCGCCTCACTGCGCGCCTGCCCGGTGCGGAACACCACCCCCTGGTCGTCGACCCAGGAGTGGGACCCGTCCTGGAGCATCTGGTAGACGGCGACCCGCTCGTCGACGGCGATCCGCACGCTGTTGGGCAGGTCCACCTGGACGTCCGCGCTGCGCACCTCGGGCTCCGCCCGCAGCCGGGCCTCGATGGCCCCTGTGTCGAGCCGCAGCAGGGGTTGCCCCATCGGCACGGCGGCGACGGAACGCACCTGGTCGACGGTCAGCAGCTTGGTGCCCGTGACCACCACCTCGCGCGAGACGAACACGCTCGAGAAGAGGAACAGCCACGCCAGCCCCGCCGCGACGACGAGCAGCACCGCGGCCACGATCCGCGTCGTCCATCGGCGCCGACGCCGAAGGCGCGCCTGCGACAGCCGGGCCTCGGTGAACTCTCGTGGACTAGGCACGCTCGTCGAGCAGCTTGGCGAGCAGGGGGCCCACGATCGTCACGTCACCGCAGCCGAGCGTGATCACCAGGTCGCCGGGACGGGCGATCGCGTTCAGCGCGTCGGGGAGGTCGTACTTCTCCTTGACGTAGTGGATCTCGCGCACCCCGTGCCGCTTCGCCGCCTCGACGACGAGCTCGCCGGTCACGCCCGGGACCGGATCCTCGCGGGCTCCGTCGATGTCGTTGACAACGGCGATGTCCGCGGCGGTGAGCACCTCGCCGAACTCGTCGGCGAAGTCGAGGGTGCGGGAGTAGAGGTGCGGCTGGAAGCAGGCGATGAGGCGCCCCGACAGGCCCGTCGCCTCGTTGCCCGCGTCGGTGGCGCGGCGAGCCGCCGACAGCGCGGCACGGATCTCCGTCGGGTGGTGGGCGTAGTCGTCGTAGACGCGGACGCCGTCGGACTCCGTGATGAGCTGGAAGCGGCGCAGCGTGCCCACGTACTCGCCGAGCGCACGGACCGCCGCGTCGTGCGACAGCCCGAGCCTGCGGCCGACGGCGTAGGCCGCACTCGCGTTGGCGAGGTTGTGATTGCCGGGCACCTTGAGCCGAAGCGGGCCGGACGCGCCGTCGAAGGTGAGCGTGGCGACGGCGCCGGTGGCGGTCGGGACCACGTCGTGGAAGCGCACGCGGGCGTCCTCGGCCTCGCCGTAGGTGACGACGTCCCGCCCGTCGGCGATGAGCCGCTCGGCGAGTGCGCGGGCGCCGTGGTCGTCGACGTTGATCACGACGGTCTCGACGCGCGCCTGGGTGGCGAAGCGCCAGAACCCTTCAGCATACGCCTCCGGGGTGCCCCAGTTGACGAGGTGGTCGGCCTCCACGTTGGTGATGACGGCGATCGAGGTCGGGTACTGGAGGAAGGAAGCGTCGGACTCGTCGGCCTCGACGACGAACGCGTCTCCCCCTCCGATCGCGGAGCTGACGCCCGTCGTGGTGAGCGCGCCGCCGATGACGTAGCTCGGGTCGCGGCCGGCCTCGCTCAACATGACGGCGGTCATGGCCGTCGTCGTGGTCTTGCCGTGGGTGCCGGCCACCGCGACGACCGACTTGTCCTGCATGAGCGCGGCCAGTGCCGCCGAGCGGTGCCACACCCTGAGCCCGCGACGGCGAGCCTCCATCAACTCGACGTTCGTCTCCCGCACGGCCGACGAGATGACCACGGTCTGCACGTCGTCGGCGATCTGGGAGGGATCGTGCCCGACGTAGACCTTCACGCCGACCCGCTCCAGCGAGCGCAGCGCACGCGAGTCGCTCTGGTCGGAGCCTGTCGTCGGGATGCCGGACTCGGCGTAGAGCCGCGCGACGCCGCTCATGCCGGAGCCTCCGGCGGCGATGAAGTGGACAGGGCCGATCTGGTCGGCCGGCTCGACTTCGATGGGGGTGAGCAACATGACGCGGACTATCCCTTTCTCCGCACGACGTCCAGCACCGCGCGGGCCATGACCTCGGCGGCATCCGCAGGGTACATCGCCCTCGCGACCGCCGACATCGACTCCAGTCTGCCGTCGTCCGAGCACAACTCCAACACCCTCGCACGCAGCGAGGCACCGGTCAGCTCGGACTCGGGCAGCAGCACTCCCCCGCCCGCCTCGACGAGCGCCGCCGCGTTGCGCCCCTGCTCGCCATTTCCCCACGGCAGCGGGACGAAGATCACGGGCAGCCCCGAGACGGCGGTCTCCATCACCGTCCCGGCGCCGGCCCGGCCCACCATGAGGTCCGCCGCCGCATACGCGGCCGCCATGTCGCTCACGAACGCGACGGGCACGTAGCGCGCCCCCGAGTCGGCCACCACGCCGACGTGCTCGTCGGACATGTTCTTCGGCCCCAGCACGTGCAGGATCTGGATGCCGGCGGCGAGGATCTCGTCGCGCGCATCCCGCAGCGCGCCGTTGATCGCGACGGCCCCCTGCGATCCGCCACTGACCAGCAGGACGGGCCCCGTGGGCGCGAGCCCGAACTGGGCCCTGGCCTCGGCGCGGGTGATCGTCGGGTGGGTGATGCGACGGTCCATCGGCATCCCGACGATGCGGGGATTGCCCGGCATCGGGGTGTCGAAGGTCGTGCCGACGAACGCCGCGCGACGGGCCCCGATCTTGTTGGCGATCCCGGGCAGCTTGTTCGCCTCGTGCACGATGACCGGCACCCGCATGGAGAACGCGGCCAGGTACACCGGGATGGAGACGTAGCCACCGAAACCGACGACGGCGTCCGCGCGGGCCTTGCGCAGCACGCGACGGGCCTCGAGGACGGACCGGGTCAACGTGTACGGCAGCGCGAACAGTGCGGGCTCGACCTTGCGCGGCAGCGGCACCGGGGTGATGAGCTCGAGCGGCAGCCCCGCTTCGGGAACGACCCGCACCTCGAGCCCGCGGTGGGTGCCCACGGCCACGACCTCCTCGACGCCCGCGGCCTGCAGGGCCTTCGCGGTGGCGATGAGCGGCGACGTGTGGCCGGCGGTCCCACCGCCGGCCAGGACGATGCTGGTCACGAGTCTCCCTTCGTCGCGGCCATGACGCTGGTCATCCGGCGGTGCTGGCCCTTCCTGCGCTTCTTCGCCCGAAGGTACCGCTCCGCGTCTGGGGTGTGCCGGGCGCAGGCCAACAGCACGCCGACGGCCAACAGGTTCGCCAGCAGCGCCGAGCCGCCCGAGGACACGAACGGCAGCGGGACGCCCAGCACGGGCAGCAGGTGCAGCACCACGAAGATGTTGATGATCGCCTGCACCACGAACCAGCCGGTGATCGCCGCCGCCGCCACCCGCGCGAACAGCTCCTTCGAACGCCACGCCACCTCGAGCCCGGCCCAGGCGAGCACCGCGAACGCGAGCAGGATGGCCAGCACCCCGAACAGGCCGAGCTCCTCGCCGATCACGGCGAAGATGTAGTCGGTGTGCGCCCCCGTCTTCAGGCCGCCCCACTTCTGGCGGCTCGCGCCGAGGCCCACGCCCCACCAGCCGCCGGAGGCGAGCGCGTAGAGGGCGGCCATCGGCTGCGACGAGAGGTCGGTGTTGCTGGTGGGATCGAGGAAGATGGCGATGCGGCGCATGCGATTCTCGGACCCGTAGACGAGGAGGCCGACGAGCACCGACCCCGCCACACCCAGCGGCAGCAGCACTCGCACCGGCGTACCCACGAACCACAGCAGCAGCACGAAGATGGCCCCCATCACGAGGCCCGTGCCGACGTCGTTGCCGGCCAACACCAGCAGCAACAGCACCCCGCTGAGCGGGACGAACGGCCAGACGAGCCGCACCGGCTCGTGGAGCTGGCGACGTCGCTGGTGGAAGACCGACGCCGCGAACACGATGAGCGAGAGCTTCGCGAACTCCGACGGCTGGATCTGGATGATCCCCAGGGACAGCCAGTTGCGGTTGCCGTAGATCTCGATCCCCAACGGCGTGAAGAGCAGGAGCAGCAGCACGGTCGCCAGCGCCCAGACGAACCACCCGATCCGGATGAGCTGCTGCAACGAGAACCGGCTCAGCAGGAAGGCCCCCAACACGCCCACAGGAAGGAACAACACCTGGCGGATCACGTAGTAGTACGGCGAGCGCCCGGCGCTCTGCGCGATGACCGCCGACGAGGACAGCACCATGAGTGTGCCCACGCCGACGAGGAACCCCACGCTGGCGACGATGAGGTAGAACGGCGTCATCGGCGCGTCGAGGAGGGCCCGCAGCTGCCCGGTGCGCGCGCCCGAACGCGGCGGGGCGAGCGTCTCACTGGCCATCGGATCCTCCACCTCTCGACCGGAATGCTTGTCAGTGCGCGGCGAGCAGTTCCTCCACTGCTGCGGCGAAGTGTTCACCTCGTTCGGCATATCCGCGATACATGTCGAGCGAGGCGCCGCCCGGGGAGAGCAGCACCACGTCGCCGGGGACGGCCAGGCTGCCCGCGAGCCGGACGGCCTCGACCATCACCCCAGTGTCCGTCGAATCGAGCACGTGGACGGGGACCTCCGGCGCGTGTCGCGCCAGTGCGTCGGCAATCACCTGCCGATCGACGCCGAAGAGGACCGCGGCCCGCAGCCGATGGGCGTGCTTGGCGACGAGCTCGTCGAACGACGTGCCCTTCGTCTGGCCGCCGGCGATCCACACGATGTGTTCGAAGGCCTGCATGGCCGAGTCGGCGGCGTGCGGGTTGGTGGCCTTGGAGTCGTCGATCCAGCGGATGTCGTCGCGCTGCGCCACCTCCTGGATGCGGTGGCCGGCCAGCTCGAGGTCGCGCAGCCCCTGCGCGATCGACTGCGGCCTGGCCCCGACGCTGCGGGCCAGTGCGGCCGCGGCCAGGGCGTTGGCGACGTTGTGCGGGGCGAAGGGGTGCACGTCGGAGAGCTTCGCCACCTCGAGGGCCGACGTCGCGCGCTGCTCGACGAAGGCGCGATCGACGAGGAGGTCGTCGACGATGCCCATCATGGACCGTGCGGGCGTGCCCAGGGTGAACCCGATCGCGCGGGCACCCTCCTGGACGTCCGCCTCCTCCACCATGCGCTCGGTGACGGGCTCGTCGACGTTGTAGACGCAGGCGTGGGTGACGCGCTCGTAGATGCGGGCCTTGTCGTCCTGGTAGCGCTGGTAGCCGTCCTCGCCGTCGTACCACTCGAGGTGATCCTCGTGGATGTTCAGCACGGCGGCAGCGTGCAGGGCCACCGAGTGCACGTAGTGGAGCTGGAAGCTGGACAGCTCGACGACGTAGACGTCGTAGTCGACGTCGTCGAGCACGGCCTCGACGATCGGGCGCCCGATGTTGCCCACCTCGGCCACCGTGCGCCCATCCGCGCGCAACATCGCGGTGACCATCTGCGTGGTCGTCGTCTTGCCGTTGGTGCCGGTGACGCCGATCCACGGCACCGCCTTGTCGGGCTGCAGCATGCGCCAGGCCAGCTCCACCTCGCCCCACACCGGGACCCCGGCCTTCGCCGCAGCGACGAGCAGCGGCGCGTCGGGACGCCATCCAGGAGAGGTCACGACGAGGTCCGTCCCCTCGGGCAGGCTCGCCGTCGATCCGGGGCCGGTGACGACCGTCGCGCCCAGCACCCGCAGGAGCTCGGCCTTGTCGTCGTGCGCAGTCGACTCGTCCAGTACCGTCACCTTGGCGCCCAGCTCGAGGAGGCCGTCGGCGGCGGCGAAGCCGGAGACGCCGAGCCCAGCGACGACGACGTGCGCCGCCGCCCAGTCGGAGTGCCGGTCGAACGAGGAGAGATCGAGGGTCACTGCCCCACCACCCATTCTGCGTAGAAGAGTCCGATGCCGAGCGCCACGAAGAGGCCGCAGATGATCCAGAAGCGGATCACGACGGTGACCTCCTGCCATCCCTTGAGCTCGAAGTGGTGGTGGATGGGCGACATCTTGAAGATGCGCTTGCCCTTGGTGGCCTTGAAGTAGGCGACCTGCAAGAACACCGAGCCCGCCTCCATGACGAACAGGGCGCCGATCAGGACCGCCAGCAGCTCCGTGCGGGTCATCACCGACAGTCCAGCCAGCGAGGCGCCGATGGCCATCGAGCCGGTGTCGCCCATGAAGATCTTGGCCGGCTTCGCGTTCCACCACAGGAAGCCGAAGCAGGCCGCGGCGAGCGAGATCGCGACGACGGCCAGGTCGTAGGGGTCACGCACGAGGTAGCAGCGCGGACCCGAGCTGGAGAGTCGGCCGCACCACTGGTTGAACTGCCAGATGCTGATGAGGGTGTACGCGGCGAACACGAGCGTCGCGGAGCCTGCCAGCAGGCCGTCGAGCCCGTCGGTCAGGTTCGTCGCATTCGACCAGGCCGACACGAGGAACGCGACGAAGATGATCGCCACGATCGTCGGCAGGACGAGCCACGAGATGTCGCGCAGGAAGGACACGGCGTTGGAGCCGGGGGTGAGGCCGCGGGCGTTCGGGAAGTTCAGCACGGCCCAGCCGAACAGGCCGCCGATGATGAACTGCCCGATGAGCTTGCCGCGCGGGGTGAGGCCGAGGCTGCGCTCCTTCGCGATCTTCGACGAGTCGTCGAGGAACCCGAGGAAGCCCATGGCCAGCATGAGCGCCAGCACGAGGATGGCCGACAGCGTCGGCGGATTCCACAGCAGGAGGTGGCTCACCGCATACGCGAACAGCACGGCCGCGACGATCACCAGGCCGCCCATCGTCGGCGTCCCGCGCTTGACCTGGTGCGAGTCCGGGCCGTCCTCGCGGATGAACTGGCCGTACTTCTTCCGCGTCAGGTACTTGATGAGCAGCGGGGTCGTGAAGAGTGTGAAGAGCAGGGACAGGCCCGCCGCCAGCAGGATGTTGATCACCGATGCTCCTCCAGTTCTGCGGCCACGCGTTCGAGGCCCACCGAGCGTGAACCCTTGACGAGGACGACGTCGCCCGAGGCCAGCCTAAGGGACGCGGCCACGTCGTCACGCGCCGCCACACGCACGACCGGCACGTTCGTCCCCGCGCCGTCGACGACGTCCTGCGCGTACTCGCCCACCGCGACGAGCTCGTCGAGGCCCAGCTCGGCCACCAACCTGCCGAGCGCGCGGTGCTCGTCGTGGGCGCCGTCGCCGAGCTCCAACATGTCGCCGAGCACGACGATGGCCCGCGCCCCGGGGTGCTGGCGTCTGGCCGCTGCGACCAGTTCCGCCACCGTCGTCAGGGCCGCGCGCATCGAGTCCGGGTTCGCGTTGTAGGCGTCGTTGACGAGCGTGGCTCCGCCGTCGAGCCTGCTCAGCGCCATCCGCCACGACGAGCGGGCCACGGCCTGCGACAGGGCTGAGGCGACCTCGTCGAGGTCCATCCCGACGGCCAGGCCGACGGCGGCTGCGCTCAGCGCGTTGCCCACCTGGTGCCGCCCCACCACCTGCAGCACGACCTGGGCGGTGCGGGTGCCTGCGGCATCGGAGGCCTCGAGGATGAATCGGGGGCGGCTCCACTCGTCGAGCTCGACCTCCCGGGCGCGCACGCGCAGGGCACCGTCGGGCAGCTCCCCCTGCCCCACCCAGGCGATCCGCGCCGCCGTCAGGCCCGCCATCGCGCGGACGCGTTCGTCGTCGGCGTTGAGGACGGCCCAGCCCTCGGCGGGGAGGTCCCGGATGATCTCGGACTTCGCGAGCGCCGTCGTCTCGATGCTCCCGAACTCGCCGGCGTGCGCGTGCCCGACGTTGACGACGACGGCGATGTCCAGCGGCACGAGCGACGTGAGCCACTCGATGTGCCCGATCCCGCGGGCGCCCATCTCGCTGACGAGGAAGCGCGTGTGCTCCCCCACCCGGCACGCCGTCACGGGCACGCCGATCTCGTTGTTCATGCTGCCCACTGGCGCGACCGTCTCGCCCGCGCGCTCCAGCACCTGTGCGATGAGGTCCTTCGTCGACGTCTTCCCCGACGAGCCCGTCACCCCGATGCTCACCAGTCCCCGGGCGCGCTCGGCCTTGACGACGGCCCTGGCCAGCCAGCTCAGGGTCTGCACCGAGTCCTCGCCCAGCAGGTGCGGCACGTCGGCGTCCGTGACGGCCATGCCGATCACCGCGCCAGCCCCCGCTTCGGCTGCGGCCCGGGCGAACAGGTGCCCGTCGACGCGCTCGCCCGGGATGGCGACGAACACGGCCCCCGGCGTGACGTCGCGGTTGTCGGTCACGACGTCGGGGCCCACGACGCGATCCTCGCCGACCACCTCGACGGCGGCCGGCTGCATGAGCTCGACGAGTTCGGACAGGGGGCGTGGCTTCATGGTCGTCCTTCCTCACGCGATTCCTGCTGGGTCTGGGCCTTGAGGCCCTCCCAGGCGGCGCGGGCGACACCCACGTCGTCGAAGTCCACCACCTTGTCCGCGAGGATCTGGCCGCGCTCGTGCCCCTTGCCGAGGATGGCGACGACACCGTCGCGCTCCGTCAGCCGCAGGGCCTGGGCGATCGCCTCCGCGCGCCCGGCCACCTCCAGCACCCGAGCCTGCCCGCCACGGGCACCCGCCAGCGTCGCGGCGCGGATGTCCGCAGGGTCCTCGCTGCGGGGGTTGTCGTCGGTGACGATGACGAGCCGGCTCGCCTCCGCCGCGGCCTTGCCCATCAGGGGGCGCTTGTCCGGGTCTCGGTCGCCACCGCAGCCGATGACCGTCGTGATCGGCCCGAGCGGCGCGAGCGCCTCGAGTGTGGCCGAGACGGCCTGGGGGGTGTGGGCGAAGTCGACGATCGTGAGCGGGGCGGCGTCGTCGAGGATGGCCCGCTGCATGCGTCCGGGGACCTGCGCCGAGGCCAGACCCGCCAGCACGTCTCCGGTGGCCAGCCCCGCGGCCTCGAGCATCGCGAGCGCCACCATGGCGTCGATCATGTTGAAGCGCCCCGGAAGGGCGAGCCGCAGAGCCAGGTCGTCGCCGCCCCTGCGCACCGTCGCGCGCCCACCGAGACGCCCGTCGGGACGGAAGTCGGCGACGATGTAGTCGGCGTCGCGGGTGCCGCAGGTGATGAGGCGCGGCGTGCCCTGCCGCCGGACCATGTCCGCGATCCGGGCGCCGTGCTCGTCGTCGGTCCAGACCACGGCGGTGGCGGCGCGGCCCGGCTCGAACAGCTTGCGCTTGGCCTCGAAGTACGCCTCGAAGGTCTTGTGGAAGTCGAGATGGTCGTGGCCGAGCCCCAGGAAGGCGACGACGTTGAAGGCGATCCCGCCCACCCGCTCCAGCGCGAGCGCATGCGACGACACCTCGAGTGCCACCGCGTCGGCGCCCCGTTCGGCCATGACCGCGAGCAGGGCCTGGAGGTCGGTCGCCTCCGGCGTCGTGACGGTGGAGCGCGACGACTCGATGCGCTCCGAGGCCAGGTGGAACCCGAGCGTGCCGATCGTGCCGACGGTGAGCCCTGCGCTGGCCAGGCCTGCGGCGAGCAGTGCGACGGTCGTCGTCTTGCCGTTGGTGCCGGTCACGCCGAAGGTGCTGAGCCCGCGGCTGGGGTGGCCGAAGATCGCTGACGCCACCTCGCCCAGTCGGGCCCGCACGTCGTCGACGACGACCACCGGCACCGTCGTCCCCTGCGTGAGCTCGGCGCCCGCGGCGTCCGTGAGGATGGCGACCGCCCCGGCCTCGACCGCGGCCTGGGCGAAGCGGGCGCCGTGCGTGCGCGCACCCGGCAGCGCCGCGTAGAGCCATCCGGGCTGGACCGCCCTCGAATCCAACGTGATGCCGTCGACAAGGGGATCCGCGTCGGCCTCGGGGAGCACTGCGCGCAGGCGAACTGCCGTCGTCTGCTCTGGTCTGGTGGCTGTCATCAATCGAACGTTAGCGGGTTGCGGGGGGCTGCGGTGGTCGACGGCAGCACGTTGTAGCGCGGCAACGCGACCTGCAGGATCTGGTTGGCCACGGGCAGCGCGAGCCGACTGCCGAGGTTGCCGTTGGTCGGCTGGTCCAGCACGACGTAGGCCAGGATCTGCGGATTCTCGGCCGGCGCGACGGCCACGTAGGAGGCGGTGAAGCCGTTGTAGCATTTGCACTTCTCGTCGTAGCGCTGCGCGGTGCCCGACTTGCCCGCGGTGCGGTAGCCCGCGATGGAGCGCTGGTCGGGATCCATCATCGTCACCGCCTCCATCATGTCGAGGACCATGGACGAGGCCTCCTGCGAGATCACCCGCCGCTGCTCGGGCTGGGGCAGATCGACGGCCTCGCCGTCGGCGGTGGTGGCCGACTTGACGATGACGGGCTGGTGGTAGACGCCACCATTGACCACCGACGAGATCGCCGTGGCCATCTGCAGCGCGTTGACGGACAGGCCCTGCCCGAACGAGATCTGGTCGCGCGTGTAGTCGGCCATGTCCGCGGCGGGCAGCGAGCCCGCGGTCTCGCCCGGCAGCCCGACCCCGGTCTTGCTGCCGAGGCCGAAGCTGGCCAGGTAGTCGCGCAGCGTCGCCTTGTCCATCTGGCGGGCGAGCTGGATCGTGCCGATGTTGGACGACTGCGCGACGATGCCCCGCGCGGTGAGGTTGAGCTCGCCGTGCTCGAAGGAGTCGCGCACGTAGCCGGCACCCGAGGCGATCCGGGAGGGCACCTGCACCTTGGTGTCGGGCGTGACGAGGCCCTGATCGGCCAGCGCCGCCATCGTGAGCACCTTCTCGGTCGAGCCGGGCTCGTAGGCCTGCGTGATGGCGCGGTTGCCGAGATCCTCGGAGTCGGCGGCGCCGGGATTCGACGAGTCGAACGAGGGCAGCGTCGACATGGCGAGCACCTCACCCGAGTTCACGTTCATGACGATCGCCGTGCCGGTCTTGGCGCCCGACGAGCGCAGCCCGTTGGCCAGGAGTTGGTCGGTCATCCACTGGAGGTCGGAGTCGATGGTGAGCTCGAGGTTCACGCCGTCCTCCGCGGGCACCATGATGTTGGTGCCCAGCGGGATGCGCCCATAGGTGGAGCGGTCGAAGGTGCTCGTGCCGTTCGTGCCCTTGAGCGCTTCCTCCCGCGCGTACTCGAGGCCGCTGGCCCCGGTACCCTCGCCGTTGACGAAGCCGACGACGTTGGACGCGGTCTGTCGGTTCGGGTAGGAGCGGATCGGATCGGACTCCCCGAAGACGCCGTACCAGCGCAGCTTGTCGTTGCCGAGTGCCTCCCCGCCGACACCTGCCCGCATGTCGGCCAGGAGCTGATTGTAGGTGTGCGCGGGCACGCGCCGGGCGACGACCTCGTAGCGCGACGGTTTGCCGGTCTTCTCGCTGCGCCGCTGGAAGATTTCGAGGTAGTCCTCCTTGCGTCCGCCCAAGTGCTTGACCAGGAGGTTCGCGACGGCCTCCGGCGCGGCCTTCGCCTCGCGCTTCTGCTGCGCCGACGGCTCGTAGCGCTCGTCGGCGCCGTTGGTGAGGATCATGTACGGGTCGACGAAGACCCGGAAGCCCGGCTGCGTCTCGGCGAGGACGACCCCGTTGCGGTCGGCGATGGTCCCGCGCAGCGCCGGCTCCTCCCTGGACGTCTGCATCTTCGACGCGGCCTCGGCGGCCAGCGCCTGCGGATCGAGCGCCTGGAGCTGGAACGCCCGAGCGCCAGCCACGCCCAGCAGCAGGGACGCGACGACGAGGAACACGCGAAGTCGCACGCTCGTGTTGCCCAGCCGCAGGGTCAGCCCGCGGCGTCGGTAGCGGCGCGTCGAGGGCGTGCCGGTGCGCTTCGAGGGAGCGGCACCCTTGCGCTGGGCAGAGGGAGCCCGACGGCTCGACTTCCGCTCCCCGTCGCGGGCGGGTGCCACGCGGCCAGACGTCGTCCGCGACGAGGATCGCCCGCGAGACGCCCTGTTCGACGACGTCGCGGCCTGCGCACGACCCTCGGTCACGCGCTTGCCGGGACGCGGGTGGGCGCCGTCGGCGGCGCTGCGGCGACGCTCGCTCATGCGCCCTCTCCGTCCCCTGCGGTGGCCGGCTGGCTGTCGTCGGGGGACGGCGCGCCGGTGGGCTCCCCTGCCGCGACGATGTCCTCCGGCTCGCTCGGGGAGGCGGCCTCCGGCTGCACCGGCGGCGGGGTCGACGACGGGTCTGCGCCGGTCACGACCGACGGAGACGGCTGCGGCGCCGGCGCCTGGCCGCGCAACTGCGGGAACTCGTCGCCGCGCACCGTGGTGGGTTCCCCCACCACCTCGCCGGTGCCGAGCAGCACGAACGCCGGGTAGGGGTTGGGCACCAGCCCGAGCTGTGTGGCGCGCAGCGCCAGGGATGCGGTGCTGTCGAGGGTCTCGAGCTGCGAACGCAGCGACGCCGACTCGTATTCGAGCGCGGTGGCCTCGGTCTGGAGCTTCGCGAGCTCGCGCGACTGCGCGCCGATGGCGGTGGTGGTGACCATCACTGCGCCGAGCCCGGCACCGACGATGCCGAGCACGAACAGCACGAACATGAACGTCGAGACGCGTCGGGGACGGGGGGTCTTCTTGGTGGTCATGGGCGCTCCCGGATCCTCTTGGCAATGCGAAGCCGCGCCGAGGCGGCCCTGGGGTTGTCATCGATCTCCGACTGGCTGGGGCGCTCGGCGCCCTTGGTGATGAGCTCGAGCTCGGGCAGCAGGTGCTCGGGCACGACGGGCAGGTCGCGCGGGGCACGGTCTTGGGCTCGGTTCGCGAATGTCCGCTTGACGAGGCGGTCCTCCAGCGAGTGATAGCTGAGGACGGCCACCTGCCCGCCGAGTCCGAGCGCGTCGACGGCCGCGGGCAGCACGCCCTCGAGGGCCTGCAGCTCGCGGTTGACCTCGATGCGCAGCGCCTGGAACGTGCGCTTGGCGGGGTGCCCGCCCGCGTGCCGGGCCGCTGCGGGAATGGCGGAGGCGATCACCTCGACGAGCGGCCCCGAGGTCTCGAAGGGCCGCGCCGCAACGATGGCGCGCGCGATGCGGTCGGCGAAGCGCTCCTCGCCGTACCACTTGAGGATGCGCGCCAGCTCGGGTGCGGACCAGGAGTTCACGATGTCGGCCGCAGTGGGGCCGTCCGTGCGGTCCATGCGCATGTCCAGCGGCGCGTCGACGCGGTAGGCGAACCCGCGCTGGGTCCGGTCGATCTGCAGCGACGACAGGCCGAGGTCGAGCAGGATGGCGTCCACCCGCGCGATGCCGAGGTCGTCGAGGACCGCGGGCAGCTCGTCGTAGACGGCGTGGACGAATGTGGTGCGCCCGGCGAAGGGCGCGAGGCGGTCCTCCGCCACCTCGAGGGCGTCGGTGTCGCGGTCGATGCCGACCAGCCGTGCCTGCGGGTTGGCCCGCAGCATGGCGGCGGCGTGCCCGCCCAAGCCGAGGGTGCCGTCGACGTAGACCGCCCCGGGGCGCTGGAGGGAGCGCGAGAGGACGTCGACGATGCGCGCCTGCATCACGGGCACGTGCACGTCATCCATCTCGACCCTCCTTGTCCTCTGCTCCTGGTGACGGTTGCCCGTCGGTGGTGCCGCGTCCGCGACCTGGGGCCCGATCCCCGTCCGGCCGACCACCTGGCAACGGGGAAGAAAGCCAGGGGGCCCACCGGCCGGGCACCGGACGCCAGGTCTACGGCGGCGTCATGAACTCCTCGTCGAGGTCGGAGAAGCCGGCCTCGCTCGCCTCCGAGTAGTCGGCCCATGCCTTGGCGTCCCAGATCTCGGCACGGGTGCCGGCGCCGATCACGACGACGTCGCGATCGAGGCCCGCGTACTTGCGCAGGATGGGCGGGATGGTGATCCGCCCCTGCTTGTCAGGCACCTCGAAGCTCGCCCCCGCCGCCAGCATGCGCTGGTAGTCGCGGACCTGCTTGACCGTGGTGGGGGCCAGCGCGACCGGCCCCATCAGCGCCTCGAACGCCTGCTGCGTGTAGATCGCCAATGCGCGGTCCTGGGTGCGCGTGACCACGAGGCCCTCGGCGAATGCGTCGCGGAACTTCGCGGGCAGGATCAGGCGCCCCTTCTCGTCCAGCTTCGGCGTGTACGTACCGAGGAACACGGGGCACCTCCTTCCTCCTTCGAGACCCATTCCACTCCACTTGGCCCCACATTACCCCACTTTCCTCCACCTGGCCCCCCTTCCCCGGCGTGTTCCCTCCCCAATCCGCGACGCGACGTTCGGGCGTCGTCAGTGGGGGCCGGTACTCTTGGACCCGACACGTCCCCGCCCCACGAGGAGCATCAGTTCCGTGAACGCCCCCCACATCGCCGAGATCGCCCGCCTCGCCAGCCTCATCGGCGACGAGATGGCGCGCGTGATCGAGGGCAAGCCGCAGCAGATCCGCACCGCCGTCACCGTGCTCCTGGCCGGCGGGCACCTCCTCATCGAGGACGTGCCGGGCGTCGGGAAGACGGTCCTGGCCAAGTCGCTCGGCCGAGCCATCTCCGGGGACGTGAAACGCATCCAGTTCACGCCCGACCTGCTCCCCTCCGACGTGACCGGCGTCTCCGTGTTCAACCAGCTCTCGCGCGAATTCGAGTTCAAGCCCGGCGGAATCTTCGCCAACGTGGTGCTCGGCGACGAGATCAACCGCGCCTCGCCGAAGACCCAATCGGCACTCCTCGAGGCCATGGCCGAGGGGCAGGTGTCGGCCGACGGGAAGACCTACCGGCTGTCGCGGCCCTTCATGGTGATCGCCACGCAGAACCCGATCGAGATGGAGGGCACCTACCCGCTGCCAGAGGCACAGCGCGATCGCTTCATGGCCCGCATCGAGATGGGCTACCCCGGGCGCGAGGCCGAGGCGCGGATGCTGCTCGCGCGCGCAGGCGGCGACCAACTCGCCAAGGTCAACCCGGTCACCTCCGTCGAGGAGCTCAACGCCGCGATGCAGGCGCTCGCCGACGTCTACGTCGCCCCGATCATGGCCGACTACATCGTGCGCATCATCGACGCCACCCGCTCCCACCACGACCTCAGGCTTGGTGCCAGCCCTCGCGCCTCGCTGCACCTCATGCAGGTGTCGCGCGTGGTGGCCGCGCTCGACGGCCGCGACTACGTGATCCCGGAAGACGTGCAGGCGCTCGCGGTCGCGGTGCTGGCGCACCGGGTGATGACGACGGTGGAGGCACAGGTGGCCGGCCGTCGTGCCGAGGAGGTCATCGCGCAGGTCGTCCAGTCCGTGCCGGCCCCCAGCAGGGGCTGAGCCGTTGCTGCGCGGCACGCGCCCGAGCGTCAGGGGGGCGCTCCTGTTCCTCACCGGGGCCCTGATCGTCGGGGCCGCGAGCCTGCTCGGAGAGCCGGACCTCGTCGTGCTCGGGCTGTTCCTGGCCCTGCTGCCCTGCCTGGGCCTGCTGCTGGTGGTCGTGCTGCGGCCTCGCATCGAGTACCAGCGGACGTCGTCGCCCGCGGTGGTGACCGTCGGCGAGGCCGCGGAGGTGGTCCTCAGGCTGGCCAACGTGCGCCCCATGGCGGCAACCGCCCTCGAGATGCACGACAAGGCGCCGGCGGCGTTGGGGGGCGGCGGAAGATTCATGGTCGCGCGCGGGTTCGGCACCTGGACGCAGGCGGTGCGCTACCAGCTCTCCACCGGCCAGCGCGGACGATTCCTCATCGGGCCACTCGAGGCCCGCGCGCGGGATCCGCTCGGGCTCGCCGTCGGCTCGTTCAAGGTGCGCGGGGAGGATACCCTCGTGCGCGTCGCCCCCAAGGTGTGGGCGCTCGCGGACGTCCCCCGCGGGATCGGGCTCGGCGCCGCGGGCGAAGCCGCGCCGCAGCGCACCGGCCAGACGGGCCAGGACGACGTGCTCGTGCGCGAGCACCGCCACGGCGACGACATGCGTCGCGTCCACTGGCGCATGAGCGCCAAGCAGGGCGAGCTGATGGTGCGCCTCGAGGAGCACCCGTGGGACCCGTCGGCGCTCGTCATCGTGGACACCCGCGCGTCGGCCCACGTCGGGACGGGGGCGAAGTCGAGCCTCGAATGGGTCGTCTCGGCGGCGGCGAGCCTGGGCTTCCGCCTCGCCGACGACCGCTACCGCATCGTCATGGCAGGCGGCTCCGGCACGATCCTCGAGACCGGCACGGTCCGCGGGCCCGCGCAGCGGCAGGCGATCCTCGACGCGCTCACCGACGTCGCGGCCTCCGCCGAGCCCGATCTGGACGCCATCTTCGGCGAGTCCGAGTCCCTCGACGCCACCGGCACGGTCGTCTTCCTCGGCTCGACGCTCACCGCGCGCGACGCGGGCACGCTCGTCGCCACAGGCCAGCGGTTCGCGAAGCCGTCCGCACTCGTCGCGGACCCCGTGGCGTGGGGAGTCGAGGCGGTCGAGCACCGCGACGCCGTCCGCCTCCTCGAGGCCTCGGGGTGGGCCGTCGAGCAGTACACCCCCGCAGACACGGTGCCCGACGCGTGGAGCCGGCTCACGATCCGGAGGGCCGCCCGATGACCAACCGCTCCAGTGTCCTGTCGCCGATCGTCAACGCCCTCGCGGTGTTCGGGTCGCTGCTCCCGCTCGGTCCCCTGCTGGCGGGCCGGGCGTACCTCGTAGAGTCCGGCATCCTGATCGCCGCCGTCGGGGTCGTGGGGCTCATCGCGGGACTGCTGCGGCTCGGCCCCGCGGCGACACTCGCGCTGCAGCTCGTCGCGGCAGGCGCCGTCGTCGTCTGGCGCGCACTGACGCTGTCGCCGGGCCACGGGGTCGGCGAGGCGGTGCTGCAGCTCCTGGCCGACGGGGCCCAGGCGATCGCCGGTCAGGCACCGCCACTGGGCGAAAGCCCCGGAGTGCTGTTCGTGACGCTCCTGTTCGCGGCCGTCATCCAACTGACCCTCGAGTTGCTCGTGCGCGTCCTCGACGAGCCGATCTGGGCCTTCGCGCCGCTGTCGCTGGGCTTCGTCGTCGCGACCATCGCCAGCAGCACCCCCCAGTCGGGCTGGCATTTCGCCGTCGTCGCCTGCGCCTACGTGGGCGTGCTGCTCGTCGGCACCCGCATCCGCGAGGGGCAGCGCGCCACGAGCGCTTCGCGGACCGGGGCGTTCCAACTCACGCGCGTCGGGCTCGCCGCGGGAATGACCGCGGCCGGCGTCGTCGCCTCGCTCCTGTTGGCGCCGCTGGTGACGGTGAGCGACCAGCCGCTGTGGCAGGGCCGCGGCACCGGACCCATCCAGCTCTCCGACCCCACCATCGCGCTCAACGACAACCTGCGGCGTCCGGAGAACCGCCCGGCGTTCACCTACCGCACCTCCGACGGGCAGCCCCTCTACTTCCGCACTGTCGCGCTGCCGGACCTCACCGCCGACGGGGCGCGGCTCGTGCCGATGCAACTGCGCATGGCCGGGCTCGACGGCGCCTACGACCGGCCGGGCCGCGAGGTCGTCTCCGAGGTCCAGATGGAGTCCTTCAGCTCCGAGTACCTGCCGGCGCCCTTCGCCCCGGACTCGTTCGACGCGACCGGCGTGTGGTCGCACGACCCGGAGACGCTGGCCATCGTCGCCGCCGGCGAGGACCGTCTCCTGCAGACCATCGACCTGTCCTACTCGGTGACCTCGACGGTCCCGAGCCCCGCCGCGGAGGAGATCGCCGCCGCCGAGGCCGGCACCGACGCCGACCCGATCACGCTGTCGGTGCCCGACGTCGACTCCCGTGTGCGCGCCCTGACGCAGGAGGTCACCGCCGGAGAGACCACGGCCGGGGGCAAGGCGCTCGCGATGCAGCGGTTCCTGCGCAGCGACGAGTTCGGCTACTCCCTCGACGCACCGAGCACGGCCTCGGCCGACGCGATCTCGTCGTTCCTGCTGACCGATCGTTCGGGCTACTGCATCCATTTCGCCGCAGCCATGATGACGATGGCCCGGATCGAGGGCATCCCGTCGCGCATGGCCGTCGGCTTCAACTCCGGCACGCCCCAGGGCGACGGTTCGTTCGCCGTGACCACCCACAACATGCACGCCTGGCCGGAGCTGTACTTCCAGGGTCTCGGCTGGATCCCGTTCGAGCCCACCCCGTCGGTGGCCAGTCCGCCGTCCTACACGGATCCGGACCAGTCGTCGGGCCCGAGCGAACCACAGTCCTCGCCCCCGCCCTCGGCCTCGCCGGAGCCCTCGACGAGCAGCTCCCCGTCGCCTGACACCGCGGAACCCCCGTCGTCGCCGTCCCCGTCGCCCGCGCCGGTGCCCGACGGCGGGGACGCGCCGGGCGGAGGCCTTCCCCTGGGCTGGGTGCTCGCCATCGTCGGCGTGCTCCTGCTCGCCGCGGCGCCGCCCCTGATCCGCACGGCCCTGGCGCGCTGGCGCCTGCGTCCGGGCCAGACCGCGGCCGCGCTCGCGACGGGGGCGTGGCTGGAGTCGCGCGCATTGTTCGTCGACGCCGGCCGACGCTGGCCCGGCGGCTCCCCCGGCCCGGCCGCACGCAGCGTCGGGGAGGACACCCCCGCCGGCGCCGCCCTGGCCCGGGTGGCGGGCACCGTCGAGCGTGCCCTGTTCGCGCGCAACGCGGACGTCACCGACCTGCCCGGGCACGTGAACGCCCTGCGACGCGCGCTGCGAACGGACGTCCCGCTGTGGCGTCGCTGGCTGCCCCGATCGCTGTGGCGACGATGAATCCGACGCGCGTCGCTGCTCCGGCTTGGGCGGGTTGACGGCGCCTTCTAGAATGGCCCGTACAACGACGAACGAGGGAGTCACGCCATGGCCTTGTCCGAACAGGAGCGCAAGCTGCTCGAGCAGCTTGAGGCCTCGCTCAAGGCCGACGACCCCCACTTCGCCGAGGCGCTCAGCGGGCGCGGGCAGGTGCAGCTCCACCGTCGACGCGCCACGCTCGCGGGCTTGGGCTTCCTCGCCGGGCTCGCAGCCCTGTTCGGCGGGGTGCAGCTCCACCCTGCCGTGAGCATCGCCGGATTCGTGCTGATGCTCGTCGCCGCCATCATCGGCATCGGCGCATGGCAGCGCGTCCAGGACGACGGCGAGCCCGCCCGTGGCGGCTCGTCGGCGCCGAAGGGCGGCGGCGGTCGGGCCGCGGGGGGCTCGTCGAGCGAGGATTTCATGGAGCGCCTCGAGGAACGCTGGAAGAAGCGTCAGCAGGGCGAGCAGCCGTAAGGCCGGGGGCCCGGCCTCACACCGTCAGCCTCGCCCGCTGCACCGCCTTCGGGCCGAAGCGCAGCACGGCCTTGTCGACGGCGACCTCCAGCTCACGCCACCCCCGCTCGGGGGCGTCCAACGTCGGCTGCTCGTAGCTCTCCGCGCGCGGGGAGAGCCCCTCCACCCGCACGCCCACCCGTCGGATCCTCGCCCGCTGCAGGTGCAGCCTGCGAAACTGCCGCATCGCCTCGGCGAAGATGTCGTTGGTGGCATCCGTCGGCGGGATCGTGCCCGTGCGGGTGATCGTTTGGAAGTCCGCGAACCGCACCGAGAGCGTCACCCGTCTGCCCACCATCTGCTGCGCCCGCATCCGCGACGCGGTCCGCTCGGCCATGCGCAGGATCTCCGTCTCGACGCGCCAGGCGTCGTCGACGTCAAGCGAGAACGTCTCCTGCGAGCCGATGCTGTGCTCCACCGGCTCGCGCGAGATCACCGACCGCTCATCGCGGCCCCACGCGAGGTCGAACAGCAGCCCGCCCTGGTTGCCGAGGGCGCGCTGCAACGTCGAACGCTTCGTCATCGCCACGTCGCGCACCGTCACCAGCCCCAGCCTGTGCAGCTTCGCGGCCGTCGCCTCCCCCACCCCCCAGATCGCTTCCACCGGAAGCGGGTGCAGGAAGGCGATCACCTCGTCGGGGCGGACGTGCTTCAGGCCGTCGGGTTTGGCCGCCTTCGACGCGAGCTTCGCGATGAACTTGCTGGGCCCGATCCCCACCGAACACGGCACCCGCTGCTCGTCCATCACCTGCGCCCGGATCTGCTCGCCCACCGCCGCCGGGTCCCCGCCCAGGCGACGCATCGCCGTCGTGAGGTCGAGGAAGGCCTCGTCGATCGAGACCATCTCCATGCGGTCGGTGATCGTGCGGAAGATCTCGCGGATGCCGTCGGAAACGAGCGTGTAGTGGTCGAAGCGCGGCGGCACCACCCGCACGCCCGGGCAGAGGCGACGCGCGCGACTCGCAGGCATGCCCGCGCCGATGCCGTACGCGCGGGCCGGATAGTTGGCCGACAACACCACGCCCCGGTCCGAACCGCCGACGAACATCGGCACCTCGGCGAGCTCCGGGCGCTCCGCGATCTCGACCGATGCGTAGAACGAATCCATGTCCACGTGCGCGACGATCATCGGCCAGCACTCCCCGGGCTCGAGTGCCACAGTTTGCGCGGCGCCTGCGCGACGGGCACCCCCGGCGCGCGCACGTCGGCGTACGGAGACTGCTTGAAGCCGCTCGCGTGGACGAGCACCCGACGGCGCCCCATGCCTCCCGCACGGGTGTGGTCGTCGTCGATGCGGGCGTGCTCCTGCTCCTGGGGCGGCACGTACTCCCCCACGATGCCGTAGCCGACGGGTTCCTCGTCGATGAGCGCCCACACCGCTCGCGCCGCCGCGTCGGGGCCCTGCGCGTCGAGGGTGGAGCGCCACACGTCGTGCACGTGCGCCAGGTCCCACGCGCCGGTGGCCCGGATGGAGACGCCCCTGTCGCCGGTGCGGCGCACGACCCCGCGGACCAGCAGCAGCCAGGAGTTGAACACCGTCGCCGAGTACGGCCCCTGCACGTCCTCGAAGAACGTCGCATCACCCACCCCCGTCGAGTCGTCGAGCGAGCAGAAGATCACGCGCCGCCCCGAACGCACCGGCGGGGTCTGCGTCGCCACCTTCACCCCCGCCACGAGCACCTCCGACGAGTGTCGCTGGGCGCCCAGCAGGCGCGCCGGCGTCACCCCGATGGCCCGCAGCATCGGCAGGTAGTCCTCGATGACGTGCCGGCTCGCGTCGAGCCCCAGGATGTCCAGCTCGGCGCGCAGTCGCTCGTCGGCGGTCATCTCCGGCAGCCCGGTGGGGAGCACGTCGGTGGGGATCCCCGGCGAGCAGTCCTCGTCGACGCAGTCCTCGTCGACGCGCCCCTCGTCGACGAAGCTGAACGCCTCCTGTACGAAGCCTCCGCGCGGCGCGCCCCGTCTGCCGGTGCCCGCATGGAGGTCGGCCAGCGCGAGCAGCAGATCGCGACGGGTCACCGTCGCGTGCGCGGAGACCCGCGCCGAACCACCAACGCCGTAGAGGGCATCGAACGCGCCCGCCAGCACGAGGTGCTCCGCCGTGGGCTGGGCCACGCCCGCCCGCCGCCAGAAGTCGGTGAGCGATCCGTACGGCTGGGCCGCGACGATGCCGGCCGCCTCGGCGTCGGCGATGCCCTTCACGTCCGCGAGCGCGAGGCGGATACCCCACCCGTCGCCCACCCGCTCGGCCCGGTACTCGCGAGCGGAGCGGTTGACGTCGAGGCCCAGCACCTCCACCCCCATCTGGCGCGCCTCCTCCAGCAGGAGCCGCTTGGGATACATGCCCGGGTCGTGGGTGAGGAGCCCTGCGATGAAGTGCGCCGGATGGTGATGCTTCAACCACGCCGACTGGTAGGTGGGCAGCGCGAACGCCGCCGCATGGGCCTTGCAGAAGCCGAACGACGCGAACGACGACAGGATCTCCCACACCCTGCCGATCAGCTGCTCCCCGTAGCCGCGCTCCCGCGCGCGGGCCCGCAGCCACGGCTCCACCTGCGCCTGCCCGTCGGCGTCCCCGAGCGCGCGACGCACCTCATCGCCCTGCGCGAGGGTGCAGCCCGTCATCTGCGCGACGAGCTGGATGATCTGCTCGTGGAACACCACCACCTGGCACGTTTCGTCGAGGAACGGCTGGAAGTCCTCGTGCAGGAACTCCGGCTCCCGGATGCCCTGCCGCGCGTCGACGAACGGCGAGACCATGTCGGACTTCACCGGGCCGGGGCGGAACAGGGAGATGTCGATGATGATGTCGCCCAAGCTGCGGGGGCCGAACTTGCCGACGAGCTCGCGCTGGCCGGGCGACTCGATCTGGAAGCAGCCGAGCGTGCGCCGCTCCGCGATCATCCGGTAGACGCCCGCATCGTCGTAGGGGGCGAGCGCGTCGATGTCGGGGGCGGTGCCCGTCGTGCGCTCGAGCTCGGCCAGGGCGTGCGCCATCGCCGACTGCATGCGCACCCCCAGCACGTCGAGCTTCAGCAGGCCCAGGTCCTCGACATCGTCCTTGTCGAACTGGCTCATCGGGTAGCCGCCCGCGCTGGGCTGCGTCGGGGTACGGGTGGCGAGCGCGGAGTCCGAGAGGATCACCCCGCACGGGTGCAGCGCGACGTGGCGCGGCAGCCCGTCGAGCGACTCGACCAACTGGAACAGGCGATTCAGCCGCGCCTCCCCCATGCCTGCGGCGCGCAGCTCGGGGAGATCGCGGATCGCGGCTCGCGCGTCGCGGGCACGGATGTGCGGGAATGCCTTCGCCATCGCGTCGATCTCCATCGGCGGCAGGCTGAGTGCTGCGCCGACGTCGCGGACCGCGTGCCGCACCCGGTACGTCTCCACCATCGCCACGCACGCCACCCGTGAGGCGCCGAAGGTGGCGAAGATGCGGTCGTAGACCTCGGTGCGGCGCGCGGACTCGACGTCGAGGTCGATGTCCGGCAGCGCCACCCGCAGCGGCGACAGGAACCGCTCCATGATGAGCCCGTGGGCCATCGGATCGACGCCGGAGATGCCGAGCGCGTGGTTGACCAGCGAGCCCGCACCCGAGCCGCGCGCCGCGCAGCGGATCCCCATACCCTTCACCATGTCGACGACGTCGCCGACGGTGAGGAAGTAGGACTCGAAGCCCAGCTGCCCGATCACCGCGAGCTCGTCGTCGAGGCGGTCGAGATGGGCCCTGGGCACGGCGCCGTGGAGACGGGTGAGTCCGGCCAGGCAACGCTCCCTGAGCACGCGCGGGGCCTCGTCCGCGGTGGTGCCGAGCACCTCGAACTCCGGCAGCCGGATCTCGCCCAGGCCGACGTCGCCCAGCGGGTCGAGCCCGCACCGCTCCCCCAGCGCCCGCGTGGCCGCGAGGACGTCGTCGGATGCGATGCCGGCCATGCGCGCGGCCTCGTCGCAGGCGAAGCGCATCCGTTCGGCCGATTTGAGGTGGCCCTCGGCGTTGACGCGGTCGATGTTGCCGGCCCGCAGCGGCACGAGGCGGCGGGACGCGTCGAGCACGTCGCAGGTGGCGGCCTGCTCGGGATACGTCATGCGGGCCATGTTGGTGAGCACGCCGGAGACACCGAGCCGGTCGGCCAGCCGCAGCAGACCCGCCGCCTGATGCGCGGAGGCGATGCCGCGGCCGGGCACGTGGTGGTTGGTGGCCGCGACGACGACCTCCCGGCCCAGCACCTCCCGCCAGCGCCGCGCCAGCGCGAGGGCATCGTCGAGGCGGCCCTGCGCGACGAGGCGGCCCGCCGGGGAGTCTGCGCCCAGCCCGACGACGACCTCCCGCCCCGCGCAGTGCTGGGCCAGCACGTCGAGTGTGACGACGGGCAGCCCTCGCCCTGCGGAATGCGCGTGCGTGATGAGCTCGCACAGATGCCCCCAACCAGCGCGCGACAAGGCCCAGCAGAGGACTCGCGGCAGCCGCGGATCCCGCAACTCGCCGCCGCGTGCGGCCGTCGGACGACGCTCGGGCGACCAGCCGTCGCCCACCACCGGCAGGCTCACCCCGACGATGGGCGTCACCCCCGCCTTGAGGCATGCCTTGACGAACCGGACTGCCCCGTAGAGGCCGTCGCGGTCGGTGAGACCGAGGTGCGTCATGCCGAGCTCTGCGGCCCGTGCGACCAGCTCTCCCGGGTGCGAGGCGCCGTACTGGAACGAGTAGCCCGAGTACGTCTCGAGATGCGTGAAGCCGGACATCAGTCGGCCACCGCCTGCAGGCGCCAGTCGTCCTGGCCGACGGTGCGCGCGAGCTCGTAGACGCCGCGCAGACGGCCCGCGCTCTCCGCCTCGACGCACCACACCTCCCGCTCGCGCAGCCCCTCCTCAGGGTGGCGCCACCACGGCGCGGCCTCGCGGGTGAGGGTGTGGACGGTGAGCACGCGCAGCAGCCGGCCCCGCCAGACGAACTGGGACGGCATGTCACGAAACTGCACTGCGATGGGCTCCTGGTAGATGCGCACGGCGGCCTCCCGGGGAACGGACGGTTACGGAAAAGATGTACGAATACATCGGCTCGACCCGGGAGCCCTCGGCGGGCGCAGGGGTCGAGTCCACGCCCGCCGAAGGCGGCCCACACCGGCTGACGCTCGACCAGCGCTTCCCCAAGATAATCGAACGCCCGTCCGGTATGTATCACTATAGGCGCCCCCTCCGACAAAACGTCAAGCCCCCCGGAGGCTCGAACTCCGAGGGGCTTGGCAGCGCGTGCGACGCGCAGACGGGCCGGGTCAGGCGCCGCGCAGACGGGCCGCGATCTCCTCCTCGTGCACGGCCTCGCGCACCAGCCTGACGAGCGTCCCCGGCGCCTCCGGGTGGGCCTCCAGCCAGGCGCGCCCGGCGAGGTGGCCGTCGTCCGGGAAACCGCCCCGCACCAGCCGCATCGCGATCTCGATTCCGTGATCGCGCCACACCTGTTCCAGGGCGTCGAAGTACCCCGACGACACCCCCGCCCTGACCGCGGCCTGGCCGGGCGCGTTGAACCCCGCCAGCAGCGCGTCGACGGCGTGGTTGGTCTCGCCACCGACGACGTGCGCCCGCCGCCACGCCTCGCGCTTGACGGCACCGTCCGGGCGCGACGCCCAGGCGCGAAGCCTCGCCAGCCGGCCAGCCGCGGTGTCGTCGCCGGCGAGCACCCGATCCAGCTCCGCGTCGGAGGCCTCCCCCTGCGCGGCGAGGGCCTGCCACCCCGCCCAGACGATGTCGTTGGAGCGTTCGAGGCCGGCCACCCCGCCGTCGAGCAGCCAGCGCACGTCCTCGCCGGCCAGGGACGCCGCCGCGAGGTAGGCGCGAGCCCACAGCTGCTGCTCCGCCGACCCCGGCTCCGCCGCGACGAGGGCCGCCTTGGCGCCGTCGCGCCACCGCACCCCCACCCCGGGATCCTGCGTGTAGCGCGACGCGCACACGAGCCCCCGCTCGAGCAGCGACGCCAACAGCCCGGACTGCCGCTCCCCGGAGGCGAGCACGGCCTCGTTGAAGTCGGCCGGCGCGAGCAACCCGGCCCGCACGTCCTGCCACAGCGCGGTCCACGCGACGGCGCGCGCCAGCGGGTCGAGGGTGCCCACGTGCGCCAGGAGGGTGCGGCGGGAGTCGTCGTCGAGGAGGATCCGCGCGAAGGTGTGGTCGAGGTCGTTGACGAGCACGAGGTCCGGGGCGGGCCGCCCTGCGGCTCCGGTGACTTCCGTCGCGTCCGCATCCACGACCACCTCGAAGCGGGCGTCCAACGCGAGCCGGCCGTCGACGATCCGGTAGAGGCCCACGGTGGTCGCATGCGGACGATTCGCGCCGACGTCGCCGACGCCGGTGAAGCCCCGGCGCACGACGAGCTCCCGCACCACCCCGTCGGCCAACTCGACTTCTGCCCCCAGCGTGTCGTGGCCTGCGGTTTGCAGCCAGGCACCGATCCAGGGCCGCAGGTCGCGGTCGGTCTCGGCGTCGAGGGCGGCGATGAAGTCCGCCAAGGTGGCCGACGAGAAGGCGTGCGCCCCGAAGTACCGCCGCGATCCCGCCAGGAATGCGTCGAGCCCGACGTAGTGGACGAGCTGGGTGAGCGCGGAGGCGCCCTTGGAGTAGGTGATGCGGTCGAAGTTGGTCTTCGCCGCCTCCAGGTCCGGGATGTCGGCGACGACGGGGTGCGTCGTCGGCTGGGAGTCCGCGAGGTAGGCACCCACCTTGCGCGCGGTGGCGAAGTTGACCCAGGCCTCGTCGTACCCGGCGGCCGCGGCGGAGCAGTGGGTGCCCATGAACTCGGCGAACGATTCCTTCAGCCACAGGTCCCCCCACCACCGCGGCACGACCAGGTCGCCGAACCACATGTGGCTCATTTCGTGGAGGATCGTGTTGGCTCGCCCCTGCAACTGCGCGGTGGTCGGGCGCGAGCGGAACAGGTACTGCTCGGTGAACGTGACCAAGCCGGGATTCTCCATCGCTCCCAGGTTGTATTCGGGGACGAAGATCTGGTCGTACTTCGCTCCCCAGGGGTAGGGGCCGAAGTGCTCGCCGTACCAGTCGAAGCCGGCCTTCGTCACGCGGAACAGCTCGTCGGCGTCCATGTGCTGCGCCATCGAGCGGCGGCTGAGCAGCGCGAGCGCGATCCGCGTGCCGTCGCTGCCCACCCACTCGTCCTCCACGCGGTGATAGGGGCCGGCGCAGAGGCAGGTGATGTACGTGGACATGGTGCGCGTGGGCTCGAAGTCGACGCGCACCACCCGATCTGCGACCCGCTCGCGCGAGGCTTCCGGCTGGTTGGAGCCCAACCACCAAGCCTCCGGGCCGATCAGCGAGAACGTGAACTCGGCCCGCATGTCCGGCTGCTCGAAGCAGGGAAAGACCCGACGGGCATCCGCCGGCTCGTACTGGGTGTAGAGGTAGGTCTCGCCGTCGACGGGGTCGGTGAACCGATGCAGTCCCTCGCCAGAGCGCGAGTACCGGGCCCGGCCCTCGACGCGGACATCGAAGGGCCTGCCCACCGGCAGGTCACGCAGCGCGACGCGGGCACCGTCGGCCTCGACGGGGCGCTCGCTGCCGTCAACCTCGACCCGCTCCACCTCGCCGATGAAGTCGAGCCACGTCTCGGGCGACGTCGTGGTGAGCGTGATGGTGGCGCGCACGGGGAAGGTCGGTCGGGACGTGTCCGCGGCGTCGCGGACGTCGACCTCGACCCGGTAGGCCGAGACGTCGACGTGGGCGGCGCGGGTGGAGGTTTCGAGCTGGCTGAGATTCGCGTTGGGCATGCGCCCGAGTCTAGGCAACGCCGTCGGACACGACGAGCCCACCGAAGCCACCGGGGGTGGCTCCACTCCGGGGTACAACCCCACGCGTTCCGCTCCGTGGCAGGACCCCGCGGATCCGCCCCCTGGACACGGGCCACCGCAGACTCGGGCCCGGCTGGGGCCGGCCCTAGACTGCCGCCCATGATCGTCGTCGAGGGACACACGCTCACGGGCATGGCCGTCGCCGCGCGGCTCGCCCGGCTGGGCCACGAGGTCGGCATCGCTGGCGACGAGCGCCCCCGGCCTCCGCTGGACCACTTCGAGCTGCCCGCGGCCTGGCGGGATCTCGCGAAGAAGTCCGGCCGCCCGCTCGCCGGTGCCCTCGGCGCGCTCGGGCTGACGCTCGCCCCTGCGCCCCCGACGACATACCTGCTGCCCGACGGACTCGAGCTCGTCCTCCCCGACGAGCGGGGAGGACAGTACTACGCCATCCGCGGCGCACTCGGCGAGTCGCAGGCCGCGCAATGGCGCGATCTGCTCGACGAGCTGGACTCCCTCTGGGCCGCCTGGCGTCGATTCGGCCTGGAGCAGGCGGCGGCCCCGCGGACGGCGGCGGATCGTCGCGCGCTCTGGCTGGACCGCACCGTCGCCGACGTCGCCGACCGCGCCGGGCGCCTGGCGCCGATCATGCTCGCCGAGGGCTGGTTCGCCGGCACCGACTCCCCCGCCGCGCCCGCCCTCGTCACACTCCGGCAGGTGCTCGTGCGCACGTTCGGACGGCACCGGCTCGTCGACTCCTCCGGCGCCACCGCGGACGCCCGGGCGCTCGTGACCATGCTGGAGCACCGCCTCGATGAGCGCGGCGTCAGGCGCCTGGGGCCGAGACCTGCGCGTCCCGCCGCCGACGAGCGCCGCTTCGATGCCCGACCCCACCTGCCGCGTGGCCTGGTCTTCCGCGCGCGGCCGGCGCTCGTCGCCGCCGCGCGGGACGGGGAGCCCGGTGAGCCGCGGGACGTCGTCGACCTCACCGGCAACGCCCCAGTGCGCACCATCCGCGGGGAGCGTCGCGCCACGGTCGTCGACCACGGCGCCGCCAGGCCCGACCTCGCGGCCGGCATCGCCCCCGACGACTCCCGTCGCCTCCTGCGTCGCAGCGTCCCTGACGCGCGGCACGCGAGCGCGACGAGCCTCGCCGGCGGTGAGGCGTGGGCGGAGCTGTTGTCCGGGGCGCTGGCCGTCTACGCCCTGCACGAGGAGCTCACGGGCGAGGACTGCCGCCCGAGCAACCGCGCCTTCGTGATGCCTCGGCTATCCGGCGCGGCCGACTGAGGCACCCCGCGCGCTTCGTCGCACCGGCCGACGGCCTCCCCGCCCGACATCCCTAGACTGGCTCGCAGCAGTCCGCGAAGGAGCCCCGTGAACGTCTTCCCCACACCCCGCATTCTGACCGAGTTGGGCGGCTCGCTGCCCGTGCCCCGGCATCTCACCTGGGACGCGCCGTCGCGGGCGCTCCCCGCCATCGACGTCCTCCAGCGCCGGCTCGGCGCACACGCCCGCTTCGAGCGTCGCCTCGAGGGGGCGCTGTGCACCATCCGCTTCGACGACGGCCTGCCCGCCGAGGGCTACCGGCTGCGCATCGACGATCGCGTCACCATCACCGCCGCCGACGCCGCGGGTGCAGGATGGGCAGCCCAGACGTTGTTGCAGCTCCTGCCCGCGCAACTCTTCGGCCGAGGGCCGTTGCCCGACGGCGCGCTCGCGTGGCCGCGCGTCGACATCGAGGATGCGCCCCGATTCGCCTGGCGTGGGGCGCACCTCGACGTCGCCCGCCACTACCAGCCGGTCGAGTTCGTGCTGCACTGGCTCGACCTCCTGGCGATGCACAAGCTCAACGTCGCCCACCTTCACCTCACCGACGATCAGGGCTGGCGCCTGCCCGTGCCCGGCTATCCCCGGCTGACGACCGTGGGCGCCTGGCGTCCGGGGACGATGCTGGGCCGACACGAACTGCCGGGCGACATCGTCGAGCACGACGGCATCCCGCACTCGGGCGCCTACACGGCGGGCGAGCTGCGCACCATCGACGCCCACGCGCGTTCCCTCGGTATCACCGTCGTGCCCGAGGTGGACCTGCCGGGACACACCGAGGCGCTGGTGGCCGCCTACCCCGAGCTGGGCTGCCGCGACGACATCGCCCACCCCCGCACGTGCTTCCACGTCTCCCACCACGTGATGAACCTCACCCCGGAGGCGTTCGCATTCTGCGAGGCCGTCGTCGACACGCTCGCCGACCTCTTCCCGCATTCCCCGCTCCACTTGGGCGGCGACGAGTGCCCCGGCGACGAGTGGTTCGCCCATCCGCGCACGCGCGCGATCCTCGAGGAGCGCGGGATCGGCACCACCAGCGAGGCGCAGGCGTGGTTCGAGGAGGTGGTGTGCGGGCATGCACTCGGGCTGGGGCGGCGCGTGATCGTGTGGGACGAGGTGCTGGAATACGGGGCCCCGAAGGACGTGACGGTGATGGTGTGGCGCGAGAGCGACACGGTGGCGCGGTCGTTGGCGCTAGGCCACGACACCATCGCCGCCACCGGCGAGTACACATACCTCGACTACGCCGAGTCCGATGCAGCCGGCGAGCCGCTGGCGATTGGCGTCGGGCGCACCCTGGAGCAGGTGTCGCGCTTCCACACGCTGTGGGAGGGGCTGGAGGACGAGCGCCTGCTCGGCGGGCAGTTCCAGCTCTGGACGGAGTACCAGCGCACGCCGGCTCAGCTCGAGTACTTCGCGTTCCCGCGCGGCACCGCGATCGCCGAGCAGCTCTGGGTGGGCGACGGCAGCGCGCGCACCACCCCGGAGGCGCTGGCCGGTCAGCTCGCGCGCCTCACCGCGATGGGGGTCGCGTGGCGGCGCTTCGATCCGCCCGCCGCTCGGCCCTCCTGAGCGCCCACACGGCCAGCAGCGAGACGACCGTCGCCAGCGCGGCGAGCGCCGCCCAGTCGGGGATGTGGGAGGCGATGCGCCACAGGTCAGTCTCGAGACGCAGCTGGGCCGTGGCGTCCAAGAGACCGCCGAGCGCGCCGGTCGCGTCGCTCAGGAGGAACAGCAGGCCCAGCGCGACGAACAGCACGCCGGCCACGATCCCCCACACGCTCGTGCGGATCGGGCCCAGCTCGAGGCGACGAGGCCGCAGCCGCTCGGCGAGGTTCCCTGCCTCCCAACACAGCGCGAGGAGGGCGAGCGGCGCCGCCATGCCGAGCCCGAACAGCGCGAGCAGCATCGCCCCGTAGATCGACGAGCCCTGCACGGCGACGAACGTCAGGATCGCGCCGAGCAGCGGCCCCGTACATGCCCCGGCAAGGCCGTACACCGCACCCAGCACCAGCACGGCCAGCGCGGACGTGCCGCCGCGGGCTCTGAGACCCGGCACCGGGAGGGAGGCGCCGAGCATCGTCGCGACGCCAAAGACGATCAGCACAATGCCGCCGACGGCGGCGATCGTCGCGCGGTGGGCGACGAGCAGCGAGCCGACGGAGCCCGCCGCGAGCCCCAACGGCACCAGGGTCAGCAGCGTGCCCAGATAGAAGATGCCGACACGGCCGAGCAGGGTGACCTTCCGGGCGCCGAACGCCATCGCGAAGAAGCTGGGCAGCAGCATCGCGGCGCACGGGCTGAGCAGCGCGGCGACACCGCCGAGGAAGGCCGCAGCGTAGCCGAGACTCACGCGCCCGCCCTGGCGAGCTCCTGCTCGATCACGGCACGGAACACCTCGACGGGTTGGGCGCCGGCGACGTACTGCCCGCCGATGGCGAAGGCGGGCACCGAGCCCAGCCCCATCTGCTGGGCCTCGAACGACTCGGCGAGCACCGCGTTGCGCAGCTCCTGCGAGGCGAGATCCGCGGTGAACTTCGCCATGTCCCCGACGCCGACCTGCTGGGCGATGCGGGTGACGAGTGCCTCGTCGACGTCGGGGTGGCCCTGGTTGGGCAACGCGGCGAAGAGGGCGTGCATGAACTCGACCTGCTTGCCCTGCTCGCCCGCGGCCCGCGCGGCCACCGCCGCGAACTGCGATTCCTCCCCGAACACGGCGAGGTCGCGGAACTCGATGCGCAGCCTGCCCTCGTCGACGTAGGACATGAGCTGCGGGAGGGTGTCCTCGTTGAAGGCGGAGCAGAACGGGCAGCGGTAGTCGCTCCATTCGATGAGCACGACGGGCGCATCCACCCGGCCGAGCGCCGCCGGGTCCGCCGGATCTCGTCGGGGAAGCTGCAGCAGCGCCTCCTGCGCTGCGGCGCGGGCCGACTCCGACGCGGGGTCTGCCGGTGCCGGCTCGACGGAGGCGGCCTCCCGCGGCGCCGTGCTCGCAGGCGACGACGCGACGCTGGGCTGCGTCGTCGCCTCCTCATCGCCCTCGCCCGCGGGTTTGGCGCCGCCGACGGTGGCCGCGAGTCCGATGAGGAACACTCCCACCGCCGCCACGATCACCAGATGCACCGGTGTGATGCCCCCCGCGCGCCCGGCTCCTGCACGCTCGTCGTCGCCGACCGCCATCTCGCCCCTCCTCCTTCGTCCATGCCGTGTGCTCTGCCGCCCCACCGGGAAAGGGCTAGACTGAACAGTCAGCCGACATCCAGTGAGGACTCCATTGACCATATCGCGGGAAGCACTCGAACGGGAGATCGCGATCGAGCAGGCCCACGTCGACCGTGTCTACGCGAATCTTGACGTCGCCGCCGCCAGTGCCAAGGAGCTGGCGCGGCAGGGCCGTGAGATCTTCGTCTCGGACAGGGCGGACTTCGTACGCGAGGAGGATGGCACTGCGCTGTTCGAACGCGACGCATTCGCCTACCAGGCCGCGCGCAGGCTGGCCGTGCTCGACGCCGAGCATGAAGGCCTGGTCTTCGGACGCCTCGACCTCGACGATGGCGAGATTCGCTACATCGGGCGTCTGGGCGTGCGCGACGACGACTACGAGCCGCTGGTCATCGACTGGCGTGCCCCCGCCGCGGAGGCGTTCTACCGCGCGACGCAGATCAATCCGATGCACGTGATTCGCCGACGCGTGCTGCGCTGCCGCGAGGAGCGGGTGCTCGGCATCGAGGACGACCTGCTGGACTCGCAGGCGGAATCCGATCTGCAAATCTTCGGCGAGGGTGCGTTGATGGCCGCAGTGACGCGCTCGCGCGGACGGCAGATGCGCGACATCGTCGCCACGATCCAGGCGGAGCAGGACGAGGCCATTCGCGCGCCCTATCGGGGCGTGACGATCATCGCCGGCGGCCCCGGCACCGGCAAGACGGTCGTCGCGCTGCACCGGGCGGCCTATCTGCTCTACACCAATCGCGCCCGCCTGGAGCGCGGCGGTGTGCTCGTCGTGGGCCCGTCGTCGGTGTTCATGAACTACATCGAGCGCGTCCTGCCGAGCCTCGGCGAGGACTCGGTGACGCTGAAGTCAGTGGGAGCGATCGCGACGGACACCCTCGGCTTGGCCAGTGAGCGCGCCGACGACGCCCAGGCGGCGACGCTGAAGGGCTCGCTCAGGATGCTGAAGGTGTTGCGTCGGCTCGTCAGGCTTCCGCTCGACGACGAGGAGCCGCAGGTGCGCGTCACGGTCAAGGGCGAGGTACTTGCGCTGCGCGGCGCCGAGCTCGACCGCATCCGCGACCAGGTCCTCGCCACCACCCGCTTCAACCGGGGCCAGCGGCAGGCGCAGGCGCTCGTCGTCGAGGCCTTGGAGCGCAAGCTGCCGGCGGACGTGGACGTGGAGGACGCGAACGTGCCGGAGCTGATCCGTGAGCATCCGCAGTTGCAGCGCTTCATGGCCCGCTGGTGGCCGACGCTCAGCGCGCCGAAGGTGCTCGCGCGGCTCGCCTCCGAGCAGGTGCTGGAGAAGGTGGCGCCGGAGCTGGCCGTCGACGAACGCGCCGCGATCGCATCCTCCTACCGGTGGCTGGATCGCGTCGACCTCGACCACGAGGTGCCGCGCGATTGGTCGGTGGCCGACATCGCGCTGCTGGACGAGCTCGTCGGCATCCTGGGCCCGGAGCCGGAGCCCGTCGACGACGACCCGCTGGCGTTCCTCGACGCCGAGGTGGCGGAGCTGGTCAGCATCGGCGAGCGGCTCTCGCGGCAGAAGGTGGACGATCCCGACGACGATCCGCAGACCACGTACGCGCACCTGCTGGTCGACGAGGCGCAGGACATCACGCCGATGCAGTGGCGGATGCTGCGGCGTCGCGGCCCGCAGGCGTCGTGGACGGTGGTGGGCGACCCGGCGCAGTCGTCGTATCCGGACGCGGAGGAGACTGCGCACTCGTTGCAGGAGATCATCGGCCGCGGTGAGCAGCGGCGCTTCGTGCTGAGCACCAACTACCGCTCCCCCAGCGAGGTGTTCGATCTGGCCGCGCAGGTCATCCGCAAGGTGCATCCCGACGCGCTGCTGCCGAAGGCAGTGCGTTCCACGGGGGTCGATCCGCGGCTGGTGTCGTCGTCGGCCGACGACGCATTGACCACCCTGCGGGAGGAGCTGCTCCGGCTCGCGGGTCAGGTGACGGGCACGATCGGCGTCGTCGTGGCGCCGTCCCGGCTGGCCGAGGTGACGCGGTTCGTCCTCTCGGATGCGCGTCTGGGGGCGTTCGAGGAGCGGCTGCTCGTCGTCACCGCGCTGCAGTCGAAGGGGCTGGAGTACGACGCGGTGGTCGTCCTGGGCCCCGACGAGATCGTCGACGAGGCCCCCGGTGCCGAGCGCGTGCTCTACGTCGCGCTGACGCGAGCCACCCAGCGTCTGGTGACGATCGACGTCGACACCGAGCGCTGGCGCGCCCTGCTCGACTGAGCCGCCGGGGCTACAGGTGCACGCCGAGCACCTCGGCGAGCACCTCGCTGGTGGCCTTGGAGCGGTTCTGGGTGAAGAACTGCAGCCCGGCGGCGCCCCCTTCGACGAGGGATCGGCACATGTCGACGGCGTGCGCGAGCCCGAGGGCGCGCACGTCGGCGGGGTCCGCGGAGCGCAGCCGACGCACGAACTCTTCGGGCAGCGGCTGCCCGGAGAGGTGCTCGAAACGCTCGATCTGCGAGATCACCGTCAGCGGCATCAGGCCTGCGATGATCGGCACGTCGCAGCCGAGGGCGCGCACGCGCTCCACCATCGTGAAGTAGTCGTCGGTGTCGAAGAAGAGCTGCGTGATGGCGTAGTCGGCGCCGGCTTCGACCTTGTCGACGAGGATTCGGGCGTCGAGGTCGGGGTCGTTGCTCTCCGGATGCGGGCTGGTGAACGCCGCGACGCCGACGCAGAAGTCTCCCTCCTGCTTGATGAACTCGACGAGCTCCGTCGCGTTGCGCAGCCCGTCGGGATGGGCCCGCCACGCCCCTCCGCCGGGCATGTCGCCGCGGATCGCGAGGATGTTGCGCACGCCGGCCTCGCGGTACAGGCGCAAGGTGTGCGCCACGTCGGCCTTGGACTGGTCGACGCAGGTGAGGTGCCCGACGGTCATCGGGTTGCCGATGCGCGCGATGGCCCGCGTCGCCGCCATCGTGCCCTCCCTGCGGGAACCGTCGGCACCGTAGGTGACCGACACGAAGTCGGGGCCGAGGGGCGCGAGCCTCTCGACGGTGCGCAGCAGCGCGGGCACCTCGTCGTCGTTGCGAGGCGGGAAGAACTCGAACGAACGGAGGGGGCGTGTACGTCGGGCGAGGAGTTCGGCCACGGTCGTCGCGGGCTGCTGGCACATGCCCGTCAGCATAGGGACGCGCGCCGCGCCACCGACTAGGCTTGGTCCATGCTTCGAGACTTCAGCCCGGCCGATCCCCTGTCCGTCGGGTTCCGGGAGCGCGTCGGGGCCGAGATCGCCGCGTTCCTCGACCGCCAGGAGCCCCTCATGGAGGCGGTGGGCACGAGCGCGCTGCTGGAGGTCGCCCGCGCCTACGCCGACGGGGGCAAGCGGCTGCGTCCAGCGTTTTGCTATTGGGCGCACGCCGCGGTGGGTGGCGCCCCCGACGAGGACCCGGCCGTGCTGCGCGTCGCCGCGTCGCTCGATGTCATGCACGCGTCCGCGCTCGTCCACGACGACCTGATCGACTCCGCCGACACCCGTCGCGGCATGCCAGCCGCGCACAAGCAGTACGAGGTGCTCCACGTCGAGCGCGACGGCCGCGGCAGCATCCACGATTTCGGGACGGCTGCCTCGATCCTCCTGGGCGACATGCTGCTGATGTGGAGCGTGGAGATGTTCGACGACGCCGGCGCGGCCAGGCTGCAGGAGGCGCGCGGGGAGGTGGCCCGGATGCGTGCGGAGGTCACGGCGGGCCAGTTCCTCGACGTCTCGGCCGCCTATGGCGTCACCGACGAGCGCGAGTCGCTCGATGTGGCCTACAAGGTGTTGGAGTACAAGTCGGCCAGCTACTCGATGCGTCGGCCAGCGTTGATCGGTGCCCGGCTGGGCGGCGCGTCGCCCGACCAGCTCGACGCGCTCGGCCGCTTCGGATCGCACATCGGTCACGCCTTCCAGTTGCGCGACGACGTGCTCGGCGTCTGGGGCGACGAGGACGTCACGGGCAAACCCACCGGCGGCGATCTGCGTGAGGACAAGGCGACCGTGCTGGTGCTCACGGCGCTGCAGCGGGCAACTCCGGAGCAGGCTCGGCCGCTGAGGGCGGTGCTGGGACGCAAGGACGCCAGCGACACGGCCGTCGCGGAGGCGGCGTCGGTGATCGAGGCCACGGGTGCACGCGAGCACGTGGAGGCGTTGATCGAGTCGCACTTCCAGCAAGGCGCGGAGGCCCTGGCCAGCTGTGACCTGGATCTCGACGGGCGGCGCGCACTGGAGCGACTGGCCACGTTGAGCGTGCGCCGTGCCTTCTGACGCGGCCGAGCTGCGCGGACTCAGCGCGGCGGAAGTCGCGGAACGAGTCCAGGCGGGGCAGGTCAACACGCTGCCGTCGCGCTCGGGCCGCAGCGTGGCCGGCATCCTGCGCGCCAACATCCTCACGCGCGTCAACCTGATCCTGTTCGCCCTGTGGTGCTGCGTCCTGCTCACTGGCCGGCTCGAGCAGGGGCTGTTCGCGCTCCTCATCGTGTTCAACTCGGTCATCGGCATCGTCCAGGAGCTCCGCGCCAAGCGCACGCTCGACCGACTGGCCGTCGTCGGCGAGGCCCGGCCGACGGTCATCCGCGACGGCCAGCGGCACCAGATCCTGCGCGACGAGGTGGTGATCGACGACCTCATCGCCGTGGCCCCGGGCGAGCAGATCGTCGTCGACGGCCAGGTGGCGTCCGCGCGCGGGCTCGAGGTGGACGAGTCGCTCCTGACCGGGGAGGCGGACCCGCTGGCCAAGATGCCCGGCGATGCCGTGTTCTCCGGGGCGTTCGTCGTCGCGGGCACCGGCTGCTACCGCGCCACGAAGGTGGGCGCCGAGGCCTACGCGGCGCAGATCACGGCCCAAGCGGCACGCTTCACGCTGGTGCGTTCCGAGCTTCGCCAGGGCATCGACCAGATCCTGCGCTACGTCACCTGGATCCTCGTGCCGGTGGGCTTGCTGTCGATCGTCGTCCAGTTCTCGCACCCCGGCACCCACTGGCGCGACGCCGTGCTCGGCATGACCGCGTCGCTGGTGCCGATGGTGCCCGAGGGGCTCGTGCTGCTCACTGCGATGGCGTTCGCGCTGGGCGTGATCCGCTTGGGCAAGCGCAACGTGCTCGTGCAGGAGCTTCCTGCGATCGAAGGGCTGGCGCGCGTCGACGTCGTGTGCGCCGACAAGACCGGCACCCTCACGCAGAACGCGATGACCTTGGGCGAGATCATCCCGTTGGGCGCCGACGAGGCGACGGTGCGCGCGCTGCTCGGCGAGCTGGTGGCTGCCGACGATGCTCCCAACGCGTCGATGCAGGCCATCGCCGACACCATCCCCGCCGCCTCGTCTCCGCGCCTGGTGACGGCGCGGGCGCCCTTCCGCTCGTCGAAGAAGTGGTCCGGGATCTCATTTCACGATGAACACATCGTGCTCGGTGCTCCGGAGGTGTTGGCCGACGGCGAAGTCGCTGAGCGCGCCGAACGGTTCGGCGCGTCGGGGCGTCGCGCGCTGCTGCTGGGCCGCGCCAGCACGCGCGTCGACGACGACGCCGCCCCAGGGCCCGTCGCCGCGCTCGCGCTGCTCGTCCTGGACCAGCTGGTGCGGCCGGATGCGGCGAGCACGCTGCAGTTCTTCCAGGACCAGGACGTGCGACTCAAGGTCATTTCCGGGGACAACGCGGCATCCGTCGGCGCCGTCACCCGCTCACTAGGGGTCGACCTGGGCGAAGTGGTGGATGCCCGCACGTTGCCGATCGTCGACCACGACTTCGACCGGCGCGTCGAGGAGTGCGGGGTGTTCGGACGTGTGACGCCCGAGCAGAAACGGCAGATGGTCCGCGCCCTGCAGCGCAACGGGCATCAGGTGGCCATGACCGGCGATGGAGTCAACGACGTGCTCGCGCTGAAGGACGCCGATCTTGGCGTGGCCATGGGCTCGGGAGCGAGCGCCACGCGCGGTGTCGCCCAACTCGTGCTGCTCGACGACGAATTCGCGCAGCTCCCGCACGTCGTGGCGGAGGGCCGACGGGTGATCGGCAACATCGAGCGCGTCGCGAAGCTGTTCCTCACGAAGACGATCTACTCCGTGGCCCTCGCGCTCGTGTTCGGCGTGCTGACGGTGCCATTCCCCTTCAAGCCGCTGCACGTGACCGTCGTCGGGTGGTTCACCATCGGCATTCCGGCGTTCCTGCTGTCGCTGGCGCCCAACAAGTCCCTGGCCAAGCCGGGCTTCGTCCGTCGGACGATGTCGCTCGCGGTGCCGGCGGGGCTGATCGTCGCGGCGACGACGATCGTCACCTACATGCTGGTCCGCGGCCGGGGCGAGGTGTCGCCGTCGGTGCAGGTGGAGGCCACCACGGCGGCGCTGATGGCGATGATCATGGCGGCGACGTGGGTGCTGTCCGTCGTCGCGCGCCCCTACCGGTTGTGGCGCGTGGGGCTCATCGCCTTCGCCTACGCGTTCTACGGGCTGCTGATCCACCTGCCGGCCAGCCAGGGGTTCCTGGACCTCGACACGTCGAATCCCCACACGATGCTGCTCGGCTACGCGGTCGGCGGCCTCGGCATGGCCGCCGTCGAGGTCATGTGGTGGGTCCGTGCGAGGATCCTCGGCGAGGAGTCGCACGTCCTGCCCCGCAAGGAGGCGTAGGCGCCCCGTCGGCGCAGGAATCCACCAGTGGTAGATGCTGCGCAGCTCCCGACGCGACGGGCGGGCCACACCGAAGTGCGGCCCGCCCCGTCGCATGCGGTGGCAGGAGTGCCGATCAGCCCTGCTCGATCACGGCCTTCGCTGCCGCGAAGCGCGCGATCGGCACGCGGAACGGCGAACAGGAGACGTAGTCGAGGCCGACGCGGTTGAAGAACTCGATCGACGCGGGGTCGCCGCCGTGTTCACCACACACGCCGCACTTCAGGCCCTCCTTGGCGGAGCGGCCCTTCGCCACGCCCATCTCGACGAGTTGACCCACGCCCTCCTGGTCGATCGACTCGAACGGGTTCTGCTCGAGTACGTGGTCGACGACGTACTGCGCCAGGAAGCCGTTCTCGGCGTCGTCACGCGAGATGCCGACGCCGGTCTGCGTGAGATCGTTCGTGCCGAAGGAGAAGAAGTCGGCGTACTCGGCGATCTGGTCGGCGGTGAGCGCCGCGCGCGGCAGCTCGATCATGGTGCCGATCTTCACCTCGAGGCCGGAGTCGCCGACCTCCTCGGCCACGGTGCGCTCGACGATCTCGCGCTGGACCTTCAGCTCCTGCTGGAGCGCGACCAGCGGAATCATGATCTCGACACCGACGGTCTCGCCCTCGCGCTCCTTCACCGCCAACGCGGCGCGGATGATGGCACGGGTCTGCATCTCGGGGATCTCCGGGTAGAGCATCGCGAGGCGGCAGCCGCGGGTGCCGAGCATCGGGTTGAGCTCGTGCAGGCGCTTCACCTGGGCGAGCGTCTGCCGGGCGGCGGCCAACTCGTCGGCATCCCCGCCGGTGAGCTCCAGCCGCTGGACGAGCAGCGACTGCTCGACGAGGTTGGGCAGGAACTCGTGCAGCGGCGGGTCGAGCAGACGGACCGTCACGGGGAGGCCCTTCATCGCGGTGAAGATGCCCTCGAAGTCCTGCTGCTGCATCGGCAGGATCTCCTCGAGCGCCTCGGCACGGGCCTCGGGCGTCTCGGCGAGGATCATGCGCCGCACCGCAGGCAGACGGTCCTGCGCCATGAACATGTGCTCTGTGCGGCACAGGCCGATGCCCTCCGCGCCCAGCTCACGGGCCTTCGAGGCATCCTCGAAGTTGTCCGCGTTGGCGCGCACGCCGAGGCGACGGACGTCGTCGGCCCATGTGACCACGCGCTGGAAGTCCTCGTTGATCTGCGGGGGCACGAGCGCGAGCTCCTCACCGTAGACGTCGCCGGTGGAGCCGTCGATGGTGATCACGTCGCCCTCGTGGTAGACGTTGTCGCCGATGGTGAGGGTCTTCCCGACGGCATCAATCTTGATGCCGGATGCACCGGCCACGCAGGGCTTGCCCATGCCGCGTGCGACGACGGCCGCGTGGGAGGTCATGCCGCCGTGGGCGGTGAGCACGCCCTGGGCGACGATCACGCCGTGGATGTCGTCGGGGGTGGTCTCGTAGCGCACGAGCACGACGGGCTCCCCGCGTCCGCCGCGCTCGGCGGCGGTGTCGGCGTCGAACACGAGCTCACCGACGCCGGCGCCCGGAGAGGCCGGGAGGCCCTTGGCGACGGGCTTTCGTCCGTGCGACGGGTCGATGGCCGGGTGCAGGAGCTGGTCGAGCTGCTTGGGCTCGATCCGAGTCAGCGCGGTGCGCTCGTCGATGACACCTTCGTCGACGAGGTCGGAGGCGACCTTCAGCGCCGCGGCGGCGGTGCGCTTCCCGTTGCGGGTCTGCAGCAGGAAGAGCTTGCCCTCCTCGACGGTGAACTCGATGTCCTGCATGTCCTTGTAGTGCTGCTCCAGACGCTGCATGGTGGCGATGAGCTGCTCATATGCCTCGGGCAGCACCTCCGCCATCTCGGGCAGCGGCCGCGGCGTGCGGATGCCCGCGACGACGTCCTCGCCCTGGGCGTTGACGAGGAATTCGCCGTAGAGCGCCTTCTCGCCGGTGGAGGGGTTGCGGGTGAAGCACACGCCGGTGGCGGAGCGGTCGCCGCGGTTGCCGAAGACCATCTCCTGCACGTTCACGGCGGTGCCGAGGGTGGCGGGGATGTTGTTTGCCCGACGGTAGACCTCGGCTCGCGGATTGAGCCACGACTTGAAGACGGCGTTGATGGCCCGACGCAGCTGCTCGCGGGGATCGTTGGTCCACTCCCCGCCCAGGTACTCGGCGGAGATCTCCTTGAAGGTGGCGACGAGTTCCTTGAGGTCGTCGGCGGTGAGGTCGGTGTCCTGCGCGGCACCGCGGGCGTTCTTGAGCTCGGTGAGCGCGTCCTCGTAGGCGTGCTGCGGCACGCCCTCGACGACCTCGCCGTACATCTGGATGAAGCGCCGGTAGCAGTCCCAGGCGAAGCGCTCATTGCCGGACTCGCGCGCGACGGCCAGGACGGATTCGTCGGAGATGCCGAGGTTCAGGATCGTGTCCATCATGCCGGGCATGGAGAAGACTGCGCCGGAGCGCACGGAGACCAGCAGCGGATTCGAGCTGGCACCGAGCTTCTTGCCGGTGCGCTCCTCGAGCCGCGCGAGTGCGGCATCGACGTCGTCGACGAGACCCTCCGGCCACTCGCCGCCTCGGTTCATGGTTTCCACGCAGGCTGCGGTGCTCACGGTGAACAGGTCCGGCACGGGGATGCCGATGCGGTTCATCTCGGCGACGTTCGCGCCCTTGCCTCCCAGCAGCGCCTTCATGTCGGCGCGGCCGTCGGCCAGATCGTAGATGTAGCGATCTTCACTCATGTGGTCAAGACTCCTTTATCTCGCCATGGGCTCCTCTGCCCTTGCGTGCTCCACACTACCCAGCACCCGCCGTTACGGATGGGCGGGGGCGCCTTTTCGCCGAGCCACCCATGGGGTGCGCGTTTCCGGTCGGCGATCCGCCTGCAGGGGCCCTTGGTGCCCGACCGAGTTCACAGTTCGTCCACCGGGGTGTTCCTGCGACGTCACCGTCGGGCGAAGGCTGGCCAACATGATCCGACTCCCCGCATGGCAAACGCTTGACGCGACTCCCCCCTCAGCTAGCGTCCTCTCTCACGGGGGAGGGGCGCACTACGGATGGCCCCAGTGGTTCAAGGGAGAACGCCATGCGAAAACTGGGCATCGGGATGGTTGCACTGGTCATGGCCGGGACCCCGCTCTTGGCCAACGCGAGCACACACAACGGCCACACGGACTGCAACGCAGGAGGAGTGTAGGTGCATCACGTCAGCCGTCACGCACTGGCCTTGCTCGGGGCCCTCGCACTCGGGGCTTGCGCGGGGCAGGCGGATCCGGTCGCCAACAGTGCCCAGTCCCCCGCTGGCGCCCCGGGCGCCAGCCAGGCGGGCGCGACGAGTTCAGCCTCAGGATCGGCACAGTGGGATCCCGACGCTTGGGAGCCCAAGGTCAAGGTGCAGTTGCCCAGCCTGAGCGACGAGGAGCTCACCCGCGCGCGTGACGAGTTCCTCTCCCTGCGGGTCCCGGAGGGCACCACTGCGCCCAAGGTGGACCTCGTCCGTTGGACGAAGGGCACCGCCGACTATGCGGAGACTCGCGCGAGGTGTCTCACCGAGGCCGGATTCAAGGCGGTGGCCGGCCCGGACGGAGGGACGGAATTCGTCGACGGGGTCCCTGCGGAGCAGGAGGAGGCCTTGGATCTGGCGGCGTATGTCTGCGATGCGAAGTACACTCCTGACCCACGGCTCGTCACGGACTGGAACGAGGACCAGCTCGCCGTCGTCTACGACTACTGGATGGAGTACTTCATCCCCTGCATGGCGGCCCACGGCCACCCGATCTCCACCGATGGGGCACCCTCCAGGGAGGTCTACGTCAGCACCTTCTTCGACGGCAAGACCAAGCGGTGGTGGCCCAACGATGCCCTCGCGACGCTGCCGCGCGAAGAGGTGAGCCGCATCGCCCGCGAATGCCCCGGCCTCCCGCCGGACAAGGCCCTGTACGGCGGCTGACGCGATGGTGCGCAAGTTCCTCACGGCCGTCCTCGTCGTCGCGGTGGCCGGCCTCGCGTTCGTGGCCGGTCGCGTCACATTGCGCCCACCGGACCCGGTGACGCCGGTACCCGAGCAATCGATGACCGTCAAGGTGGGCATGCAGACGGTGGAGCGTACGTTGACCCTCACGACGACGGTGCAGCGCCAGACCCGCCCCGTGGCGGTCAATGCGCTTGCCGGCATCGTCACGGACGTACCGGCACAGGGGAAGGCCGAGCTCGGCAAGGCGCTCTACCGTGTGGGCGGGCGCCCGGTCGTCGCGCTGCAGGGCAGCGTCCCGTTCCACCGGGCACTCGGCCCCGACGCCAAGGGCACCGACGTTCGTCAGGTGCAGCAGTCGCTCGTCGCGCTGGAATTCGAATTGGAAGCCACCGGCCACTGGACGAACGCGACGACCCGCGCCGTCAGGGCCTGGCAGAAGCGCAGTGGCTATCCCGTGACCGGCCAGCTTGAGCTCGGCGAGGCCATCGCGTTCCCTGCCTAGCCCGCGTCCGTCGTCATCGACCGCGAACGCCTCTGGCCAGGCGCCAGCCTGGCGGGCGGCGAGGTCCTCCTCAAGGCCTACACTGGGCAGCCGAGCTTCGAGATGACCCTCACGGGCACGCAGGCAGAGCTCGTCACGCCCGGTACCGAGGTACGCATCCAGTCCGGTGACTTGACTTGGCCGGGCGTCACGGGCGAGCCGACGAAGCGTGACGATGTCCTCGTGGCCCCGGTCACCGCGCCGGACGGGGGCCTGCCGTGCGCCGATGCCTGCGATCGGCTCCCGTCACGGAGAAGATGACGCTGCTGACGAACGTCCTCGTCGTGCCCCCGGCCAGCGGCCCGGTCGTCCCGGTTTCCGCGCTCAAGACCGCACCCGATGGGACCAGCAGCGTCACCGTCGTGGAAGGCGCCGGAACGCGCGAACAGGAGGTCACGGTGCGCCAGATCGCCAACGGGCTGGCCGTCGTCGAGGGCGTGGCCGAAGGCACGACGGTGAAGGTCTTCGGCGGACAATGAACCACGAACTGTCCGTCCGGGACCTCCGGTTTCGCTACCGGCGCTCCGCGCAGGAGCTCTTCGACGGGCTGAACCACACGTTTCGACCGGGCGTCGTCACCGCCTTGACGGGCGAATCGGGACGCGGCAAGTCGACGCTGCTGTACGTGCTCGGGCTCCTCCTGACGCCCACGGCTGGCGCGGTGCTCGTCGACGGGGAGCGCGCCTCCGAGCTCCCCGACCGCCGACGATCGTCCCTGCGCGCCACTCGCTTCGGCTTCGTGTTCCAAGACTCCGAGCTGGATCCCGCCCGGACCATCGTCGACTCCGTGATCGAGCCAGGCCTGTACGGCGGCGGACGGCGCGCCCTCCTCCGCGCTCGCGTCGAGGAGTTGCTCGAGCGCTTCGGCCTGGGAGAGCGGGCCGACCACAGGCCCGGCCAGATCTCCGGCGGCCAGGCGCAACGCGTGGCCCTGGCCAGAGCACTCGTGGGCTCCCCGGGCATCATCCTCGCGGACGAACCCACCGGCAACCTCGATCCCGTCAACGCCGCAAACGTCCTGGACGCCCTCGACGACGCGGCTGCAGAGGGGCGCGTCGTCGTCATCGCCACCCACGATCCCGTCGTGGTCGGGCGAGCCGGGGAGGTGCTGCGCCTGTGAGGGTCGGAGAGCTTGCCCGTGAAGTGTGCGCCTCGGCGATCGCCGCGCGCGTCTCCAGCGTCCTCGCCCTGCTCGTCTCCGCAGCGACTTGCCTCGCCGCGCTGCTCACCGTCGGCCAACAGGCGGCGGCCGAACAACGGCTCGCGCAGGAGTTCGCGCGGCCCGCCGCTCGGACACTCACGCTCACCGACGACAACAACTCGTCGCTGCTCTCCTCCGCCGCAGTGGACACGTTGCGCTCGCTGGACCACGCCGAGCGGGTGGTGGCCCTCGGCACTCCGCGCGACGCGTCCAACGGTGCGCTCGGCGAGGGCGCCACCCGCGTTTCCCTCATCGTCGTCTCCGGCGACGTCGACGGGGGCATCACGCTCGCGGCCGGCCGCATGCCCTCGCCGGGGGCGGCCGAGGTGCTCGTCTCGGCCACCGCCCAGACCAAGTTGGGCCTGGCCGTCCCGTCCGGCGTGGTCGAGACAACCGACCATCGGCAGTGGAGCGTCGTCGGCCGTTTCGTCCCCCTGACCCCGTTCGAGCAGCTCGAGGGGCAGATCGTCGCCATCGACCCGTCGCCCGCCGACGCCAACCGCGAAGTCAGGATCGTCGCGGATTCCGTCGCATCGGTGTCGGGCACGCAAGCCGCCGCACTGGCCATCCTCGCACCCAATCCAGGAGATCTGGCGGTTCAGTCGGCGGTCGCGGCCGCCGCGACGAGCGCCAGCCCGACGGCGCAGCTCACCGCGTTCGGCCGCTCCCTCCTGCTGCTGATCCTCGGCGCGGGCGCCTTCTTCATCGCGGTGGTGGTCCTCGCCGACGTGCTGATCCACCGCAGGGACCTGGGACGCCGTCGCACCCTCGGCATCACCCGTGCCGACCTGGTCACGCTCGTCGCGCTCCGCACCACGCTGCCGTCAGCGCTGGGTGCCGCACTCGCAGCGGGTGCAGGGCTCGCCGTCGCGGCCGCCCGCTCGCTACCGATCCCGCCCGAGTTCGCGTTCTCCGTGGCCGCCCTGGCCACCATCACGGCCGCCGTCGCGGCGGTCCCCCCTGCCCTGCTCGCGGCGTGGAGGGACCCCGTCGCCGTGATGCGGACACCCTGAGCCGACGATCAGCCTCGCGCCTCGCAGCGCACGCCGGGTGGCTGGCGCAAGTTGCCGCCGAGGCGTCGGGCGCGAGAGGCGACGAGATCGACGATGCGGCTGGCGTTCTCCTCGAGGGCGACACCAGTGGTGTTGAGCACGGGGCAGCCGAGCTCGCGCATCGTCTCCCCCACCTCGTCGAGCTCGTCGTAGATGTGCGCGAGGTCGGCGTAGCCGTCGCGGTTGCCGAAGCCGCCCATGCCACGCACCCGCTGGTTGCGGATCACCTGGAGTCGGTCGGCGTCCATCGTGAGCCCGATGATGCGCCAGCGCTCCACGTCGTAAAGCTCCCGGGGTGGGGCGATGCCGGGCACGAGCGGCACGTTCGCGGCCTTGTATCCCAGGTAGCCGAGGTAGATCGACAGCGGGGTCTTGCCGGCGCGCGACGGCCCGACGAGCACGATGTCGGCCTCGCGGAGCTGCTCGGGGATCGAGCCGTCGTCGTTGCGGACGGCGAAGTCCATGGCGCTCACGCGCGTGAAGTAATCGGCCTCCACCCCGACGGGGCGGCGCAACACCTCCTGCGCCCGGCCGCCGCTGGCCTGCTCGATGGCGCCGACGGTGTCGGTCATGAGGTCCGCGTGCGGCACCTCGTGGTCGGTGCAGAAGCGCTCGACGAGTTCGGCCATCGAACGCTTGACCAGCGTGTACAGCACGACGATCGGCCGTTCCAGGGGCAGTTCGGCGAGCGCCTTCTCGACGTGCTCGGTCTGGCTGATCCGACGGTGACGCACGATTTCCACGTCCTGGTCGGGAAACTGCGCCAGCGCGGCGCGCGCGATCCGGGCCGCGGACTCGCCCGTCGAGTCGGCGATGATGTGGATCTGCAGCGGCCCCGTCGTCATGGCCGAATGTTACGCGACGGCCACCCGCGCCCACCGAGGGGGTACCCGAATGGCCCTTCGACTACTGCCCGTAGTATCAACCGTGGGCGGGCAGACCGCCCACGACCTTGTTCAAGGAAGAAGTGGTCAAGGACATGAATGACAAGTCGAGAAGGCTTGCCCGCACCGCTGCGGGCGTGGTCGCCACGCTGGCCCTGACCGCCTGTGCGGGCGGGGGCACCGGCGGGGAGGTTCATCTGGGAGGCGAGGCAACCCTCCAGTTGCCGGACCTGGGCTCGGAGAGGTTCCTCGGCATGCCCGGCGATGTATTGCTGGGCCTCGGGCTGATCGTCTGCGCACTGGGTCTGGGCTTCGGGCTCATGACCTACGTGCAGCTTCGACGCATGCCCGCCCACCAGGCGATGCTCGACATCGCCGAGCTCATCTACACCACCTGCAAGGCCTACCTCAAGCAGCAGGGCCGGTTCCTCCTGCTCCTGTGGGCGTTCATCGCGACGATCATCGTCGCCTACTACCTCTTCCTCGTCGACTTCGGATTCGGGAAGACTCTCATCGTCATCCTGTTTTCGCTCATCGGCATGGCGGGATCGTACGGCGTCGCTTGGTACGGGATCCGCGTCAACACGCTCGCCAACGCCCGCACCGCCCACGCCTCCCTCCGCGGCAAGCCCTACCCGTGCCACGACATCCCGCTGCGCTCGGGCATGAGCATCGGCATGGTGCTCATCTCGGTGGAGCTGGCGATGATGCTCATCATCCTCGTGTTCCTGCCCGGCGAGGTCGCCGGCGCCTGCTTCCTCGGGTTCGCGATCGGTGAGTCCCTGGGCGCTGCGGCGCTGCGCATCGCCGGCGGCATCTTCACGAAGATCGCCGACATCGGCGCAGACCTCATGAAGATCGTGTTCAAGATCAAGGAGGACGACGCCCGCAACCCCGGCACCATCGCCGACTGCACCGGCGACAACGCCGGCGACTCCGTCGGGCCGTCTGCGGATGGCTTCGAGACGTACGGCGTCACCGGCGTCGCCCTCATCACGTTCATCCTCGTCGGCGTCGAGGACCCGACGATCCAGGTCCAGCTCCTCGTGTGGTTGTTCGTGATCCGCTCGATTATGGTCGTCGCCTCCGGCATCTCCTACTTCGTCAACCGCGCCATCACCCGCGCGAAGTACGCCGACGCCGACGAGATGGACTTCGAGCAGCCGCTCACGAACCTCGTGTGGATCACTTCGGTGGTGTGCATCGCGACGACGTTCCTCACCTCCGCGGCGCTCATCTCCCACATGCCGGGAGGCCTGTGGTGGAAGCTCTCGCTCATCGTCTCCTGCGGCACGATCGCCGGTGCGCTCATTCCCGAGCTCGTGAAGGTGTTCACTTCGACGAGCGCCAAGCACACGCGCGAGGTGGTCGTCTCCTCGCATCAGGGCGGGCCGTCGCTCAACATCCTCTCTGGCCTCGTCGCCGGCAACTTCTCCGGCTACTGGATCGGTCTCGCCATCGCCGGCCTCATGGGGCTCGCCTACGGCATCTCGACGCTCGGCCTCGACGACGTCATGCTCGCCCCCGCCGTGTTCGCGTTCGGCCTCGTCGCCTTCGGCTTCCTCGGCATGGGCCCGGTGACGATCGCCGTCGACTCCTACGGGCCGGTCACCGACAACGCCCAGTCCGTGTTCGAGCTGTCGATGATCGAGGAGACCCCTGGTGCTGCCGCCGAGCTCGAACGTGAGTTCGGGCACGCGGTCGACTTCGAGCGTGGCAAGTACTTCCTTGAGGCCAACGACGGTGCCGGCAACACCTTCAAGGCCACCGCCAAGCCTGTGCTCATCGGCACGGCGGTCGTCGGCGCGACCACGATGATCTTCTCGATCATGATCGGGCTCACCGACGGGCTCACGACGAACCTCGACAAGTTGTCCCTGCTGCACGCGCCGTTCCTGCTGGGCATCGTCGTTGGCGGCGCAATGATCTACTGGTTCACCGGCGCCTCGATCCAGGCCGTCACGACGGGCGCGCACCGGGCCGTCGAGTTCATCAAGGACAACATCCAGCTCGAGGGCACGGAGCGCGCTTCCAAGAAGGACTCGTCGCGGGTGGTGCAGATCTGCACCCAGTACGCGCAGAAGGGCATGTTCAACATCTTCATGGGCATCTTCTTCGCGACGCTGGCCTTCGCCTTCCTCGAGCCGTTCTTCTTCATCGGCTACCTCATCGCCATGGCGGTGTTCGGCCTGTACCAGGCGGTGTTCATGGCCAACGCCGGTGGCGCCTGGGACAACGCGAAGAAGCTCGTCGAGGTGGATCTCGACGCCAAGGGCACCGCGCTGCACGACGCGACGGTCGTCGGCGACACCGTCGGCGATCCCTACAAGGACACCTCGTCGGTGGCGCTGAACCCGGTCATCAAGTTCACGACGCTGTTCGGCCTGCTGGCCGTCGAGCTCGCGGTCGCCCTGCCCGCCCTCGGCGTGGGTTGGCTGGCGCCGACGCTGGCCGTCGTGTTCTTCCTCGTGTCGGCCACCTTCGTGCTGCGCTCCTTCTACGGCATGCGCATCGGACAGCGGATGGAGGACCTGCACATCGAGGACGCGGTCGACCCGACGCCGTCCACCCCGTCGACCGTCTGACCGAGCCCCGGCCCCGGATCGAGCAGTTGTCACCTGTGCGGCTCAGTTGCCGCACAGGTCACGACTGCCTTCGGGAGGTTCGCCGTCGGGCCTGTGCCTCCGACACCTGTGCCGTGACTGAGCCGCACAGGTTGCTCCTGCCCGACGACGCCCCTCCGCTCCCAGCCCACTCACCTTCCCCGGCCCGGCGACTCGCCGGGCCGAAGCGCCGGGCTCGGTGGGCGGTGGCCCTAGAATCATTGCCGTTACGGGCCCACACGGCCTCCTTCCCCGACCGTGATGGAGTGTGAATGAACAGCACTTTCGACCCGTTGGTCGGCCAAGTGCTGGATGATCGCTACGAGATCGTCGCGAAGGTGGCACGCGGCGGCATGGCCACGGTGTATCGCGCACGCGACCTGCGCCTGTCGCGCGTCGTCGCGCTCAAGGTGATGCGCACCGATCTCGGCGACGACGACGAGTTCGTCGCGAAGTTCGACCGCGAGGCCCGCTCGGCCGCCGTCCTCTCGCACCCCAACGTGGTCAGCATCTTCGACCAGGGCACCGCGAAAGGTCAGCCCTACATCGTCATGGAGTACGTCGACGGTGAGACCCTCCGGCGCGTCATCAGCCGCGAAGCGCCGCTGACGCCCGAACGCGCGCTGGCACTCCTCGAGGACATCGCCTCCGCGCTCGCCGCCGCCCACGAGTCCGGAGTCGTCCACCGCGACATCAAGCCGGAGAACGTCCTCATCTCCCACCGCGGCCAGCTCAAGGTGGTCGACTTCGGGCTCGCCCGACGCGTCGGCTCCCCGCAGATGACCGCCACCGGCGTCCTCGTCGGCACCGCGTCCTACCTGCCGCCCGAGCTGGTCACCCACTCCCGCCCCGACGCCCGCTCGGACGTGTACTCGGCCGGCGTCATGCTCTTCGAGCTGCTCACCGGCACGAAGCCGCACACCGGGGAGAACAACTACCAGATCGCCTACCGGCACGTGAACGTCGACGTGCCGCGCCCCAGCGAACGGCTGCGAGACCTCGGACGACGCACGCCCTGGCACATCCCGGACTACGTCGATGCGCTCGTGCTCGCCGCGACGGCGCGAGACCCCGACAAGCGGCTCGCCGACGGCCAGCATTTGCTCGGCGCGGTGCGGCGCGCCCGCCGGGAGCTCGAGTCCAGTGGGCTGGCCGACAACCCGTCGCTCGCGTCGGAATTCGAGCCGGAGCGCTCCGGCGGCAACCTCACGCAGCCGATCGCGCCGCGCCCGGAGCGGCCCCGCCCCACCTACCCCAGCCCGGCGGCACACCACGAGTCCTCCCAGTGGCGTCACGAGCCCGGGCGGCATCCCACCCCGACGACGCCGCCCAGCCCGGCGCGCACCCCAGCGTCGCCGTCGCTGCCGGAACGCCGTCGCCCAGGCGGGGCGCCGCAGGGCCAGCGCACGCCTGTGTTCCACCTGTCCCAGGAGCCCATCCATCGCCGCCGCCGCGGGTTCCTCGCGCTCGTCCTGGTGCTGCTGCTCACCGCAGGGGTCGGGACGGGATCCTGGTGGTGGATGTCCGGCCGGTACACGACGGTGCCTGCGCTCGCCAACCAGCCGGAGGCGGCCGCCTCCGCCGCGGCCAGCCAGGCGCAGCTCAAGCTCGACAGCTCCACCCAGCACTCGGAGGACGTCCCCGCCGGGCAGATCATCAGCAGCGATCCTCGCCCGGGCGCCCGGGTGCTGCGGGACTCGACGGTGCTCGTCGTGGTCTCGCTCGGCCCTGAACGCTTCTCCATGCCGAGCATCGTCGGCAAGACCCTCGACGAGGCCCGCGCGGCTCTCGCGGAGGTCACGTTGCGGCCCGGCACCATCGAGGAGGTCTGGGATGAGGAGGCCCCCGCAGGGCAGGTGTTGAAGGCGTCCCAGGCGCCCGACGCCCAACTCAAGCGGGGCACGGCCATCGACCTCGTCGTGTCCAAGGGGCGTGAGCCGATCACGGTCAACGACTACACGGGCCGCGACGTCGCCACCGCCCGCAAGGAGCTCACCGCCGCGGGTTTCCAGGTCGAGGTGGCCCAAGAGCATCACGCGAGCGTCCCCAAGGGCAGCGTCATCTCACAAGACCCCAAGTCGGGGACGAAGCACCGCGGGGACACAATCGAGCTCGTGGAGTCGCTCGGACCCGTCATGGTGGAAGTGCCCGACGTGCGCTACAAGTCCACCGACGACGCGACGAAGATCCTCGAGGACGCCGGCTTCCAGGTCGAGGTGCGGCGCGCCAACGACTTCCCGCTGCCGCTCAACATCGCCGCCGGCACCGAGCCCGAGGCGGGCAGCAAGCTCCCCGAGGGAGCCAAGGTGGTCCTGCTCATCAGCTGAGGCGCGAGGTGCCCCGTCAGAACTCCTTGATGGCGAACTCCTGCACGGGATTGTGGCGCGTGGAGCGCAGCGCCCGCAGCCGCTGGGCGACGGTGAACGCCAGCTCCAGCGACTGGTTGCGGTTGAGCCTCGGATCGCACGCCGTCTCGTAGCGGGCGGCCAGGTCGTCCTCCGTCAAGGAGTAGGCCCCGCCTACGCACTCGGTGACGTCGTCGCCGGTGAGTTCGACGTGCAGCCCGCCCGGCCACGTGCCAAGCCGCTCGTGGACGTCGAAGAAGCCGTGCACCTCGTCGGCCACGTCCGCAAACGAGCGCGTCTTGAACCCGTTGGCCGTCTCGAACGTGTTGCCGTGCATCGGGTCGCACACCCACGCCACCTGTCGGCCGGAGGCCTCGACCCCCTCGATGAGCCCGGGCAGCACGTCGCGGATCCGGCGGGCACCCATGCGCGTGATGAACGTGATCCGCCCCGGCTCGTGGTCCGGGTCAAGCGCATCGGCGAGCGCGACGGCCTGCTCCGGCGTCGTCGTGGGGCCGAGCTTGACACCCAGTGGGTTGCGGACCCGACGCAGCAGCTCCACGTGGGCGCCGTCGAGCTGACGGGTGCGCTCGCCGATCCACAGGAAGTGGCCGGAGACGTCGTAGGGCTGCTGGGTGCGGGAATCGATCCTGGTGAGCGCGCGCTCGTACTCGAGCAGCAGCGCCTCGTGGCTGGCGTAGAAGTCGACGGTGGACAGCGTGTGGTCCCGGACACCGCAGGCCACCATGAATGCCAGCGCACGCTCGATCTCGTCGGCGAGTTGCTCGTACTCGCTCTCCACGCGGGAGTCGCGCACGAACTCGGCATTCCACAGGTGCACGGCCCGCAGGTCCGCCAGACCGCCCTTGGTGAACGCGCGCACGAGGTTCAGCGTCGCAGAGGAGGCGTCGTAGACGCGCATGAGCCGCTCGGGGTCATGGGTGCGCGCCTCGGGGGTGAAGTCGAAGCCGTTGACGGCGTCGCCGCGGTAGCTGGGCAGCGTGACGCCCTCGCGCGTCTCGAGGTCCTTCGAGCGTGGCTTGGCGTACTGGCCGGCGATGCGGCCCACCTTCACCACCGGCACCTGCGCGGCGTAGGTCATCACCACCGACATCGACAACTGCACCATGAGCTTGCGCTTGATGTTGTCGGCGCTCAGGGCGTCGAAGGTCTCGGCGCAGTCGCCGCCCTGCAGCAGGAAGGCGCGGCCGGCGGCCACCTCGGCGAGCTGCTCGCGCAGGTCGTCGCACTCGCCGGCGAACACCAGCGGCGGGCGCTTCTCCAGCGCATCGACGACCCGATCGAGCGCGGCGGCATCCGGATACGACGGCTGCTGCACCTGGGGCAGGGCGCGAAGATCTTCTCGGGACATCGAAGCCATGACGACGAGCGTAGCGCACCCCGCGAGGGGCACCGAGTCACGAGTTCGGGTCGTGGATGCCCTGATCGATCGCGTAGAGGGTGAGCTCGACGCGGTTGTGGAGCTGCAGCTTGCGCAACACGTTCTGGACGTGGTTCTGCACCGTCCGGTGCGACACGAACAGCTCCTCCGCGATCTCCCGGTAGGCGAGCCCCTTGGCCACCCGGCGCAGCACCTCGATCTCGCGCGACGTGAGCACCGGCCCCTCGTCGTTGTTCGCCCGCGCGGTGTTGACCATGCGCCGGAACTCCCCCAACACCAGCCCCGCCAGCCCCGGCGTGAACACCGCGTCGCCGACGGCCGTGCGCTGCACGCCCTCGATGAGCTCCTGCTTCGATGCCGACTTCACGAGGTAGCCCTTGGCGCCGGCCTTCATCGCCCGCAGCACGTCGTCGCGCTCGCCCGAGGCGGACATGACGAGGACGTGGAGGTCTGGAAACTCCTCGATGAGGATCTCGATGCAGGTGGCGCCGTCGGGCTCGGGGATCTGCAGGTCCATGACGAGCACGTCCGGCCTCACCGCGCGGCACCGCTGGAGGCATTCGGTGCCGTTCTTCGCGACGGCGACGATCTCGAACCCGACCTCGGTGAGGTCCTCGCTCAGCGCCTCGATCCACATCGGATGGTCGTCGACGAGCATCACCCGATTGCGCTCGGTCACCGTCACCGCATTCACCTCACTGGTCGTCCCGTGGCCCCGGCCGGCCCGCTACTCCGCGTCGAGCGGGATCCGAAGTTCCCACTCCGTCCCGGCCCCGGGGGCCGACTTCAAGATGGCAGAGCCGCCGATGGCGGCGATTCTACCGATGATGGAGTCACGGATGCCGAATCTGCCCTGCTCGGCGGCGCGACGGGCCTGCGCCGCGTCCATGCCGACGCCGTTGTCGCGGATGAAGACGATGGCCTCGTCGTCGACTTCCTGGTCGAGCAGGAGCCAGCACCGCGCGTCGGGGCCTGCGTGCCGGTCGACGTTCTTCAGGATCTCCTGCACGGTGGACTCGATCTCCTCGACGACGTACCGCGAGGCGAGCACCTCGCCGGCCATCGTGGAGACCGTCACGCGCGCAGACGAGTACTTGTCCAGCGCCGCAGCGAGGTCCACGGCGGCGTCGGGCCGCGGCTCGTGGATGTCCCGGTCCTGCAGGTGCACGCGCAGTTGCGACTCCGACTCCCTCGCCAAGGCGGCAAGCCGCACGCCCACGGGTCCGAGCAGCGGTCCCTCGCGCTCGACCAGCGCCAGCACCTGCAGCGCGCCGTCGTGGACGATCCTCGACAGCCGCTCCCGTTCGGCCAGCGCCGCCACCCGGATGCGCTCCTGCTCCTGCTCGGTGATCGTCGCACGGAACTGTTCGATGAGCAGGCCGGAGCACCACGCGACGAGGATGACGACGAACGTCATGCCGGCGCGCTCCATGCTCGCCTGCGACGGGACCATGAACAACGCGATGCCGACGGCTACGGCGCTCAGCACGCCAGCCCTCGTCGACTGGAAGATCGCCGCATACATCGGTGCGCCGCTGATCCAGTAGCCGGCGAGGGAGAGCGGGGCACCGCCGTGCGGCAGCGCGACGAGCGTGAGCAGGACGAGGCCGACGGTGACCGCGGCGTCGGCGACGTGGATGTACAGGCTGCGGCGGCTCGGACCGGCCAGCCACGACGACACGGCGACGGTCCACCCGACGATGACTGCGTTGGCCAGCGCCACCAGCCAGGGATGCTCCGCGCGGGGCCAGACGAGCCAGAAGTTGACGAGGATCGCGTGGGCGCCGAGCAGGCTGCGGGCGACGACCGCCACCCGATAGACGCGCGCGAGCACGTCGTTGCGTTCGCGGGCCCAGAGCCCTCGTCCGCCCCGCCAGCGCCGGGTGCGCCCGGGCCCGGCATCGTCGCCGGCTGCCTCCGGGGCCTCCTCGTGCGTCACTCGGCGCCGTCCGGGGTGTCGAGGGGCTCGACCGGCGGCGTGCGCAGCTCGTGTCGCGAGAGGTCCTTGCCGCGCAGGTCGCCGTGCTTGACCCGCACGCCGTACACGTCGACGTAGGGCTGACCGGTGAGCTCCTGGATGGCGGCCATCACGTGGTTGGTCACATGGCGGTGCGCCTTGATGTCGGTCCGGTGGGCCAGCTCGGGGAAGTACAACGGCTCCCCGACGATCACCTGCGGCCTGCGCACCCACGGGATGCCCAACGGTCCCCGCACGGTCTCCGTCCCGACGAGCCCCACCGGCAGGATGGGGACGTCATTCAAGAGCGCCATGCGCGCCACGCCGGTGTGGCCCCGGTAGAGCCGACCGTCGGGAGACCTGGTGCCCTCGGGGTAGATGGCGACGAGGTTGCCTTGGGCGAGCACGTCGGAGATGGCCCGCAGCGACTCGGCGCTCGCGCGTCCCCCGCCGCGCTCCATCGGCACCATCTTGATGGTCCGCAGGAACCAGGCGACGATCTTCCCGCCGACCGACTTCCCGTGGAAGAGCTCCGCCTTCGCCGGGAACGTGACCACCCGCGGCATCATGGCCGGCAGCACGATCGAGTCCATCGTCGCGCGGTGGTTGCTCGCCAGGATGGCGCCGCCCCCGTGGGGCACGCGGTCGAGGCCCTCCACCCTCGCCCGGAATCCGAACCGGACGAGCGGGAGGAAGATCGAGTACTTGAAGAATTGGTACGCCAGCACGATGCTCCTTCGTCGTTCGAGAGTCTAGGCCACCCCTGCCCGGCAGGGTGAACGACGTCGGGCCCGGCGCTTCGTGAAGCGTCCGGGCCCGACGTGCTGCGAGGGTCAGAGGACCCGACGGACACCCTTGAGCGGCATGGAGTACAGGCCGGTCACGTTGACTCCGGAGCGCGGGTTGGCGGCGTGGACGATCTTCCCATTGCCGATATAGATGCCGACGTGGCTCGGGCCGCTGTAGTAGAAGACCAGGTCGCCGGGCTGGATGTCACTCACCGACACCTTCCGGCCGGCGCTCGCGTACTGGGCGCGAGAGGTGCGCGGCAGGGAGATGCCGATCTGGCGGTAGGCGTAGGAGGTGAGCCCGGAGCAGTCGAAGGTATTGGGGCCGGAGGTGCCGTAGACGTAACGCTTGCCGACCTGCGCCAGCGCCGCGTTGATCACGGTCTGGGCACGGCTGCCGTCGGGAGCCGCGACCGGGGCCTCCTCGACGGGCTCGGCGGGCTCGCTGCTCTCGGCGGCCTGCGGGGCGGCGCCGACGGCGGCGCGGGCCTCCGAGCGCGACGTCGCTGGCGCAGCCGCGGCCGCTCGACGCTCCTGCTCCGCCTGGAGCTGCGCGAGACGCTCGCGCTCCTCCTGCTTGAGCTGGTTGTAGATGCGCTCGGCCTCGGCCTGCTTGGCCTCGTACTCCTTCAGGCGCGCGGCCTTCGTGGCGACGTTGGCGTCGATGGCCTCCTTGGCCTCCTTCGCCTCGGCCCGCAGCACGTCGAGCCGCGCCTGGTCGTTCTGGAGCTGCTGCAGCGCCGTGTTGGAGCGCTCCGCCTCGGCCTGCACGGCGCCCATGGCGCTCAGGAACGAATCGTCGGTCGCGCTCGAGAGGAGCTGGAGGGTGACGTCGAGGTTGGACTGCTGCAGTTGCAGCACGGCGAGCTGCCCGAGCTCGTCCGACATCTTGGCGACCTTGGACTCCTGCGCCTGCAGGTCCTGCTCGGTGCGGGCCAGGCGCTGCTTCGCCTCCTCCGCGAGCGCCCCGGCCTCGATGCCCTCCTGCTCGATGGCGGAAACCTCGGCGGCGATGGCGTCGAGCTTGGCCTTGGCTGCGGCGACCGCATCCGGGTCGGCGAACGCGGCGGTGTCTGCGGCCAGCAGGGCACCGAGGAGTGCGCCGGTCAGGGCCAGTCGGGTGAGCTTCACGGAGTTCTCCTGTGGGACGCGGATGCGAATCTGAGAGAATCCTAAACGCCTATCAGTCTCTTCTCAAGCCCGGCCTGCGACGTGGGCGTGGCGCCCTGCGAAGGAAACTGTCGGGCCCACCTCCTAGGCTGCGTCCCATGGCCCCCACCGCAGGCTCTCGGCAGCCCTCCTTCGACGATCTCGGCACGTTCCTGCCCGACGTCACCTTCGTCGTGGTGGACCTGGAGACCACCGGCACCGGCCCGGAGGCGTCGATCACCGAGATCGGGGCGGTGAAGGTACGAGGGGGCGCGATCCTCGGCGAGTTCCAGACCCTCATCAGGCCAGACGAGCCCATCCCCGCGAGCATTCAGGTGCTCACCGGCATCACCAATGCGCTCGTCGCCGACGCCCCGCGCATCGACGAGGCGCTGCCGAGCTTCGCCACGTTCATGGCCGGCGCCACCCTGGTGGCGCACAACGCCAGGTTCGACGTCGGTTTCCTGAAGCGTGCCTTCGCCGACGTGCAGCTCGCCTGGCCGCGCCCGACGGTGGTGGACACCGTCGCGCTCGCCCGCTGCAGCCTCCTGCGCGACGAGGTGCGCAACTGCAAGCTGTCCACCCTGGCCGCCCACTTCGGCGCCACGTCCGTCCCGAACCACCGCGCCCTCTCCGACGCGAGGGCCACCGTCGACGTCCTCCACGGCCTGCTCGAGCGTGTGGGCAACCTGGGCGTGCGCACCATCGAGGACCTGCTCGAGTTCGTCCAGCAGGTCTCCCCCGACCGCCGCCGCAAGCGGACGTGGGCCGACGCCCTCCCCGAGGAGCCGGGGATCTATTGGTTCGTGCGTGAGGAGGACGGCCGTCCGGCGGAAGTGCTCTACGTCGGCAAGTCCAACAACCTGCGCCGCCGCGTCCGCTCCTATTTCTCCGCGGCCGAACAGCGCGGGCGCATCCACGAAATGGTGCGCGTCGCCACCGGGGTGCGTCATCAGGCCTGCGCGACGGACCTCGAGGCGGAGGTGCGGGAGCTGCGCATGATCCAGCAGCTTGCGCCGCGCTACAACCGGCGCTCGCGCAGGCAGGACCAGGTGAAGTGGCTGCGTCTGACCGATGAGGCCTTCCCCCGCCTGTCGCTGGTCACCCGGGTGCGCTCGGACGCGCCCCACTTCGGGCCCTTCACCGGCAGGCAATCGGCGGACGCGGTGACGATGGCGTTCCAGGACGCGTTCCTGCTGCGACGGTGCACCTCGCGCCTGAGCCCGACGAAGCCCAGCGCCGCGTGCGCGCTGGCCGGCATGGGTCGCTGCCAGGCACCGTGCGAACTGGGCGACGGTGCCGGGCAGTACGGGCAGGTCGTCGAGTCGGTCCGGGCCTGCTGGGCGGGCGACGTCGGCCCCGTCCTGGACGCGCTCGGTGGGAGGCTGCGGCGCCTCGTCGCCGAGCAGCGCTACGAGGAGGCCGGCGAGCTGACGGGCCGCATCGAGGAGTTCGTCCGCACCTCGCTGCGCCTGCACCGGCTCCGCGCGCTTGCCGCCTGCCCCGAGATCGTGGCGGGACTGCCCGTCGCCGGGGGCTGGGACATTCACGTCATCCGCCACGGTCGACTGGCGGGGGCAACGCACGCGACGAGCGCCCGCGCCCGGGCTGCGGCCGAGGAGGCGCGCCTGCTCGCGGAGACCGTGCTGCCGTCGGGCACGGGGCTCCCGTCCTGCACCGTCGAGGAGGCCGAACGCGTCGCGGCCTGGCTCGAGCTGCCCGGCATCCGTCTGATCGAGATCGACGGCGAGTGGGGCCTGCCCGTCGGCGCGGGCCTCACCCCCTCGCAACTGGCCCTACGGCTGCTGCCGGCCGGCGCACTCGCCGTCGCCGGCTGACACGCGACGAACGGCGCTGGGCAGTGGCTCGATCAGGCCAGGGTGACCCGCTCGATCACGACGGGCTCGATGGGCCGGTCCATGCGATCCGTGGGGGTCTTCGCGATGGCGTCGACCACCTGCTGGGACTCAGGATCGGTGACCGCGCCGAAGATCGTGTGGCGGCGGTTGAGGTGCGGCGTCGGCGCGACGGTGATGAAGAACTGCGAGCCGTTGGTGCCCGGACCCGCGTTGGCCATCGCGAGCAGGTAGGGCTTGTCGAACTGCAGCTCCGGGTGGAACTCGTCGGCGAACTGGTAGCCGGGGCCACCACGGCCGTCACCGCGCGGGCAGCCGCCCTGGATCATGAAGCCGTCGATCACGCGGTGGAACGTGAGTCCGTCGTAGTAGTGACCGGTCTTCGTCTCGCCCGTGGAGGGGTCGACGTACTCGCGAGTGCCGCCAGCCAGGCCGACGAAGTTGGCGACGGTCTGCGGCGCGTGGTCCTCGAGGAGCTCGACGACGATGTCACCACGGTTGGTGTGCAGGGTTGCGGTGCTCACTGGATTCCTTTCCTGTGGATACCCCCCAAGCATGACAGATGACGGCGAATTGTGCCCGATGCTGTTGTGGGGCCGCGCCAGCAGGTAGCGTTGAAGGTGCTCGATCACGAGCCGAACCCACATGGAGGTACTTGTGCGCAAGTCAAGAGAAATCCGGAAGGCCGCCGCGGAGCACGCATCCGCCGCCGCCGAGTACGGACAGCAGGCACTCAAGGAAGGTGTGGCCAAGGCCCAGGACGCCCTCGCCGAGGGCCTCGAACAGGCTCAGGTCCTGCTGGAGCAGGCCCAGAAGCAGGCCGGTCCCGCGATCAAGGACGCCAAGGTGCGCACGGCCACCTTCGCGGCCCGCCAGCTGGACGCCGTCGAGCCGACCCTGCGCGAGGCGCTGGACCGCGTCACCCCCGCCGTCGATGCCGCGCGCATGAAGGTCGCCGACGAGCTGCTGCCGAAGCTGTCGGAGCAGTTGCACGCCGCCGCCGAGCAGCCCAAGGTGCTCGCCGAGGTCATCGCCCCGAAGCCGAAGCGCAGCCGCGGACGCTCGCTGCTGAAGTTCCTCGCCGTGGGCGCGATCGTCGCCGGTGCCGTGGCCGCGATCCGCCACTTCCTCTCCCCCAAGGACGACGGCTGGACCGCGCACGAGCCCTCGCGGGCCTACGTGAACAACAACGACACGTTCGCCACGGCCGCCCAGTTCACCACCCCGGCTGCCGCGGAGCAGGAGCAGGAGCAGGAGGACGTCCAGGAGGCTGCTGCGGAGATGGTCTCCGAGGGCGCACCCGCGCCCGAGGTGGGCGAGACGGTCGCCGACGACGCCGCCAAGCCGGAGGACGTCGTCGAGGCGGAGGAGTCCGTCGAGGCCGACGCCAAGTACGGCCCGGATGCGTTCGTCGGCGAGGAGCCCCCCGCCGACTACACCATCAAGGGCAACGAGCGCTCGAAGAAGTACCACGTGCCCGGCTCGGGTGGCTACGAGCGCACCGTCGCCGAGGTCTGGTTCAAGACCGAGGAAGCCGCGCAGGCCGCGGGATTCACCAAGGCCCAGCGCTAATCGGACCCGCACCAGGGGGCGTCGCAGTCGCGGCGCCCCCGCTGCATGTGCGGGGGTTTTCCACAGCCTGACGTGAGGGGCTCGTCGTTGCGCCCCTCGTCACTAGGGTTGTGGCCCATGGAGGGACTTCTCGTCGTCGCGCTGGCGATGTGCGTGCAGCGCTGGTGGGTGCCGAGGCTGCGCACTCCCACGCTGGATCTGGGTGAGCCGCCGCCCGACTTCCGCGGCCTCGGCTCCCCCACCAACCTCCTTCTGGCCGCAGGCTTCGCAGCGCTCGCGGCCACCGCCATGCCGCCGGGCTTCGGCGCGTGGAGCGGCTACGCCGTGCTCGGGGCCGCGCTCGTCGTCGTGGACCTGCGCACGACGTACCTGCCGAACCAGCTCATGACCCCGCTGTGGTGGGCCGTCGGTGCGGGGCTGGGCGTCGACTGGCTGGTCCGCGGCACCCCGCCCACCGCCGCGGTGCTGGGGGCCGCCGCGGCCTACGCGTGCTTCTGGCTGGTGTGGCGCACCAGCCGCTCCTTCGGGTTCGGCGATGTCCGGCTCGCCGCCGCGGTGGGGGCCGTCGCCGGCGCCGACGGGGCCCAGGCCTGGGCGACGAGCCTGGTCGCGGGCACCGCACTCGGAGCGGTGGCGGCCATCGTCGCGACGACGACGGGCCGCAGGCATGTCGCCTACGGCCCGTGGTTGTGGCTCGGCCCCGTGGTGGCCCGGTGGCTCACTCCTGGTTCGTGAGCTCCACCCAGCGGTCGAGGTTGGCCTTCGTCGCCCCGCTGTCGATGGCCGCGCGGGCCTCGTCGAGGTGCTCGGCGATCTGCTCGCCGACGTCGCGTCCCTGGTCCACGCCGTGGAACGCGAGCATGGCGGCCGCGGCATTGAGCAGCACGATGTCACGCACCGGGCCGGGCTTGCCGTCGACGAGATCGCGGACCACCTGCGCATTGTGCTCCGGCGGCCCACCGACGAGGTCGTGCGGCGCAGCCGGGTCCAGCCCCAGCTTCAGCGGGTCCACGCTCGTGTAGTGCACCCGTCCGTCGCCGACGGCCCACACGTCGGAGGGCGACGTGGTGGTCAGCTCGTCCAGGCCGTCGAAGCCCCGGAACACCAGCCCGCGGCCTCCGCGACCCGCGATGACGCGCGCCATGAGCGGCGCCATCTCGTCGTCGGCGACACCCAGCGCCATCGCCCGCGGCTGGGCGGGATTGGCCAATGGGCCCAGGAAGTTGAACGTCGTCTTGATCCCGAGCTGCTTGCGCACGCCGCCGACGAAGCGCATCGCGGAATGGTAGAGCTGTGCGAACAGGAAGGAGATGTTCGTCTCGGCGAGCACCGCGGCCTGCCGCTCCGGGGCCATCATGATGTTCACGCCCAGGGCCTCGAGGGTGTCGGCCGTGCCCGACTGCGACGACGCGGCCCGCGAGCCATGCTTGACCACCCTGGTGCCCGCCGAGGCGGCGACGATGGCCGCCATCGTCGAGATGTTGACGGTGTTGGCACGATCGCCGCCGGTGCCGACGATGTCGACGGCCTCCTGCTCGAGCTCGATCTTGACCGAGTTGTCGAGCATGGCCTGCACCAGGCCTCGGATCTCGTCCTCCGTCTCGCCCTTGGCGCGCATGGCGACGAGCAGCGCGGTGACCTGCACGTCGGTGGCCCGCTGCGCGAAGATCTCGCCGAGCGCCCACTGGGCAGCCTCGAACTCGAGGCCCTCGCTGCGCACCAGACCGGTGAGGACCTCAGGCCACGAGTACATCAAGCATCCACCCCGAGGCGAGTGCGCAGCAGGTTGGCGGCCTGCGCGGGCATCTCGAACGGGTCGAGCGGGTAGGGCGCGACGGCCTCGGCGCGCGACCACGACGCGAGCCAGGAGTCGACGACGCGGGTGATGAGCAGCAGGACCGGCGGGCAGTCGGCGTACTCCTCCTTGAGCTGGTGGGCGAGCCCGAAGCCACCGACGGGCTGGGCGTCGCCGTCGAGGACGACGAGGTCGTAGCGCGTCGCCGAGTCGAGGGCGCGCAGCAGTGCGGCGGCCGTGGCCGTTTCCTCCACCTCGATCTCGGGGAGGTCAGCGGCCAAGCGCGTGCCCAGCGTCAGGCGCACCTGTTCGCGGACCAGACGATTGTCGGAGTACACCAGCACCTTCACCGGGTTGTCAGTCATTCAGTCCGTCCTTGGTGGATTGCAGGAACTTCAGGGTCGAGTCTAGCCTTCCGGCGCCTGGTCCGCTGTCCCGGATCCAGGGGGAACGCGCCGGGCCTGCTCCCTGTCGAGCTGCCGGTCGAGCCGACGGGCCTCCCGCTGCGATTCCTGCACCCAACGGACGAAGATCACGACCATCGCCGCGAACATCGTCAAGTCGCCCGTCGCCCACATGAGCGCACCGGCCCAGGTTTGGTCCTCCAGGGGGTTGAGCCCCCAACTCCGCTCGAACGAGACGTACCACTCCTCCGCGATGAGGTGCGTCGACCCCATGATGATGACCCCGAGCCAAGCGTGGAACGGCATCGTCAAGATGAACATCACCACGCGCAGCGGGTACGGCAGGCGGTAGGGCTGGGGGTCGGGGCCGAGCAGCGGCATGAAGAAGAGGCACCCCAGGACCACCATGTAGATGTGGAGGAGGTCGTGATGGAAGCTGTTGCGCAGCGTCAAGTCGTACCAGCCCGTGAGGTACAGCAGGAACGGGCTCGCGACCATCAGCCCCAGCGTGAACCCGGGAAACAGCAGCGCCTTGGCGAACCAACTGTGCACGAACGCGAGGAGCGCAGCCCGCGGCTTCGGCGAGAGCACACGAAGCGCCAGGGTCACCGGCGCGCTCGAGACGAGGAAGACCGGCGCGATCATGTTGAGCAGCATGTGCTGGATCATGTGGGACCAGAACAGCACCGTGTCGTAGACGCCGAGGAAGCTGAACGTCGCGATCGCGACGAGTCCCTGGCCGAGCAGGAACGACGCCGTGCGCCAGGCGGACCAGTCGTCGCCACGGCGGCGAAGCGCCCGCACCCCCAGCAGGTAGGCGACGGTCATCGCGGTGAGCGACAACACGACCCACCACGGGAAGTCCCACGCGGTCAGGTATCGCCAGCCGACGAGGGGTTCGATGGGATCATCGGGCTTCGCGTGCAGCGGGAGCACGAGCGACAGATCGGCCAACATAGTGGGCATTATCACATCCCGATGTTCCGCGATTTGGGCCGGGGTCGGTTTGAAACGTGACGCCGGACCGTTTTGCGGCAATAATGAGCCCGTGGTCACCAACGCTCAAGAGCAACACGTCGAGGAAGACAAGCCCTCCGGCGCCTTGCACCAGATTCCCCAGTCCCGCCTGAACGCGCCCAAGGGACGCCCCGACATGGTCGGCATCGGCGTCTGGGTGTGGCTGTCCAGCGAGCTGATGTTCTTCGCGACGCTGTTCGCGGCCTACTTCATGCTGCGCAACACGACCAACGAGATCGCAGCCGCCAACGGCACCACGCCGATGTGGACCGCCGAGTCGGCGCATCTCGACGTCACGTTCGCCTCCATCAATACCCTGATCCTCGTCACGAGCTCCTTCTTCTGCCAATTCGCCGCGAACGCAGCGAGCGCGGGGCGGGTCAACGGCTCGTGGATCAACCCCATGAAGATGGGCATGCGCCAAGGGTTCATCATCACCGCGGTCCTGGGCTCGATCTTCGTGGCCGGGCAGGTCTGGGAGTACTTCACCCTCTTCTCCGAGGGATTCACCATCCAGACCAACCAGTACTGGTCGGCCTTCTTCCTGGCCACCGGCTTCCACGGTCTGCACGTCCTGGGCGGCATCGTCGCCTTCTGGTTCGTGCTCGCCCGCTCGTACATGACGCGCACGCACACCCATGAGCAGACCGTCGGTGCCCACGTCGTCAGCTACTACTGGCACTTCGTCGACGTCATCTGGATCATCCTCTTCGGCGTCCTCTACTTCCTCCGCTAAGTCCATCAGGAGCACTCCCTTGAACACCGAAACCAAGCGCAAGCGAAAGGCGTCGGCCAGGCCCTGGCTGCTGGTTCTGGCGTTGCTCGTCGTGGGAATCGCCTACTCGGCGGTCGCCCCGTCGCAGAGCTCCGCCGACACCGAGATGACCCAGCAGATCGCGGAGGGCAAGGCCCTCTTCGACGTCTCCTGCTCCTCCTGCCACGGCCTCAACGGCGAAGGCCAGTCGGCCGGCCCGTCGCTCGTGGGCGTCGGTGCCGCCTCCGTCGACTTCCAGATGGGCACGGGCCGCATGCCCGCCACCCGCGGAGAGGCACAGATCCCCACCCGCCAGAACGTCTACACGCAGGAGCAGATCGACGCGATCGCCGCCTACGTCGCGACGTTCGGCCCCGGCCCCGCGATCCCCGAGCAATCGCAGTACGACCCGGAGGGCCTGACCGAGGAGGAGATCGCCCGCGGTGGCGCGCTCTTCCGCGCCAACTGCTCGGCCTGCCACGGCATCATCGGCGGCGGCGGCGCGATGCCCGAGGGCAAGCGTGCCCCCAGCCTCGCCGACACCGAAGCGGTCCACATCTGGGAGGCCGTGCGTTCGGGCCCGCAGCAGATGCCGATGTTCAGCAAGGAAGTCCTCCAGGATGACGACGTCCGGGAGATCATCGGCTACATCAACAACGCCAACGAGCAGCCCCGCTACGGCGGCTTGGGCCTGGGCGACCACGGCCCCGTCACCGAAGGCCTGTGGATCTTCATCCTGGGCATCGGCGGCCTCGCGATCATCGCCGGCTGGATCGCCAAGAAGGGAGCTCGCGCCCGATGAGCAACGACGACCGTCCCGTGCTGGACCCGACGACCGACCACGTCGTCCCCAACCCCGGTGTCGAGGAGCACATTGAGCGCTTCACCGACGTGGACAAGGGCGCCGGCAACCGCGCCTACGCCGCCATCCTGGCGATGCTGGGTGCCGTCCCCGTCCTGGTGATCCTCAACCTCATCGTCTACTTCGCCATCCGGCGTCACACGACGATCAACATCGAGTTCGCCGGGGTGAAGTTCCTGCACGCGAGTGCCCAGAACTTCCTCCTGGGCCTCACCGCCGGCCTCGGTGTCCTGCTCATCGGCCTCGCCGTGGTCCAATGGGCCCGCGTGCTGATGGACGACCACGAGATCGTCGAGGAGCGCCACTCGGCTGCCTCCGACGAGGAGACCCGCGCGATCGCGATCGAGAAGTTTCAGGCCGGCGTCGCCGAGTCGAACGTGAAGCGTCGCGGCCTCATCCTCGGCGCGCTCGGCGGCGCCGTCGGCACCGTCGCGCTGCCCGCCGTCGTCACGCTGGCCGACATGGGCCCCTGGCCCACCAAGGCCATGCGCAAGGAGACCATCGAGAAGACGCTGTTCGCGGCCGCGCCGGAGAAGGAGGTGCTCCTCGTCAACGACGAGACCTGGCGCCCCATCAAGGCCACGGATCTCGAGATCGGCCAGCTCGTCAACGCCGAGCCGTCGAACCTGCACGGCTGGGTCGACGACGAGGGCCACCACCACCACGAGGATGCGTTGGAGGGCGTCGAGGGACACCAGGCCAAGGCGAAGGCTGCGATCGTCATCGTGCGCATGGATCCCAACGACATCAAGATCCCCGAGTCTCGCAAGGACTGGCACGTCTCCGGCATCCTCGCCTACTCGAAGATCTGCACCCACGTCGGCTGCCCCATCTCCCTGTGGGAACGGCAGACGCACCACCTGCTGTGCCCCTGCCACCAGTCGACGTTCGACCTCGGCAACTCGGGCGTCGTGGTGTTCGGTCCCGCGGCCCGCTCGCTGCCGCAGCTCCCGATCACCGTCAATGACGAGGGCTACCTCGTCGCTCGCAGCGACTTCACCGTGCCCGTCGGCCCCAGCTACTTCGAGCGCGATTCCCGCAACGACTACAAGGATGGTGACCAGTGATGGCCAAGCCCACCGCCGTCGAGCAGGACCTTCCGTCGTCGCTCGAGAACCGCCCCGCAGAGCACGCCGAGAAGCACCCTGCGGCAGGCATCGCCACCTGGGCCGACGAGCGCGTCGGCCTGGCGAAGATCACGAAGTTCGGTCTGCGCAAGGTCTTCCCCGACCACTGGAGCTTCCTGCTCGGCGAGATCGCGCTCTACACCTTCATCATCTGCCTGCTGACGGGCATCTTCCTCACGATCTGGTTCAAGCCCTCGATGGCCGAGGTCGTCTATGACGGCTCGTACCAGCTCATGAAGGGCATCCCGATCTCGGAGGCGTTCGCGTCGACGCTGCACATCAGCTTCGACGTCCGCGGCGGCCTCCTGCTGCGCCAGGTGCACCACTGGTCGGCGCTGCTGTTCGTCGCCGCGGCGACGGTGCACGCGCTGCGCGTGTTCTTCACCGGCGCCTTCCGCAAGCCGCGCGAGATCAACTGGCTCATCGGCGTCGGCCTCCTCGGCCTGTCGCTGCTGGCCGGCTTCTCCGGCTACTCGCTCCCCGACGATCTCCTCTCCGGCACCGGCCTGCGCTTCGCCGACGGCCTCATCCGGTCGATCCCGATCTTCGGCACCTGGATCGAGTTCTTCCTCTTCAACGGCGAGTTCCCGGGCGACATGATCATCTCGCGCCTGTACATGGTGCACATCCTGCTGATCCCCGGCCTGCTGCTCGCGTTGATCGGCGCCCACATGGCGCTGCTCGTCTACCACAAGCACACGCAGTTCCCGGGCCCCGGACGCACGCAGAACAACGTCGTCGGCTACCCCTTGTTCCCCGTCTACATGGCCAAGGCCGGCGGCTTCTTCTTCATCGTGTTCGGCACGCTGGTGTTGTTCGGTGGCCTGTTCCAGATCAACCCGGTGTGGCTCTACGGCCCCTACGACCCGGCCAAGGTGACCGCGGGTTCGCAGCCCGACTGGTACATGGGCTTCGCCGAGGGCTTCGTGCGCATCATGCCCCCGTGGGAGTGGCACCTGGGCTCCACCACCTGGAGCTGGAACATCTTCATCCCCGGCGTGGGTGGCCTGACCATCCTGTTCACGCTGCTGGCGCTGTGGCCGTTCGTGGAACGCTGGATCACCGGCGACAACCGCGAGCACCACATCCTGGACAGGCCGCGCAACGCCCCCACGCGCACCGCACTCGGCGTGGCGGGTATGACCGCCTACGCGGTGCTGTGGCTCGGTGGCGCCAACGACATCATCGCGATCCGGTTCCACATGAACCTGAACCAGATCACGCTGTTCCTGCAGTGGGCGCTGCTGCTCGGCCCCATCATCGCGTTCATCGTCACCCGCCGCCTGTGCCTGTCGCTCCAGCGCGCCGACCGCGAGCGCGTGCTGCACGGCTCCGAGTCCGGCGAGATCGTCCGCACCGCCGAGGGCCGCTACTACGAGGATCACGTCCCGATCTCCCAGGACGAGGCGTACACCCTCACGCAGCACGCCCAGTACCAGGCTGTGGAGGCCGACGACGGCACCTCCCCCGAGGGTCTCGCAGGCCCGGCGAAGGTCTCGAAGAAGCGGGCGGCACTGTCGCGTTGGTATCTCGGCCACGACATCCGCAAGCCAAGTGCCGCGGAGATCGAGGAAGCCAAGCACCACGATGACCACTCCGACCACGACGACCACGAGGTCGAGGGGTCATCGGACAAGCCCGAGCTCCACTGACCCTTGGCACTCGACGGGGTCCCCACGGCAGGTGGGGGCCCCGTCGCCCATTGTCGGGGTCATGTTGGTCGCACTGGCATACTTGACGAGTGCATTTCCTCTCCCAGCCCACGTACGACCTGACCTACTCCGACGTCTTCATGGTCCCGAGCCGCTCCGACGTCGCTTCCCGGCTCGACGTCGACCTCACCTCCGCCGACGGGCTCGCGACGCCCACCCCGCTCGTCGCGGCGAACATGACCGCCGTGTCGGGACGGCGCATGGCCGAGACGATGGCCCGTCGCGGTGGGCTGGCGATCATCCCCCAGGACATCCCGGCCGACGTCGTCGCCAAGGCACTCGGCAAGGTGAAGCACGCGCACCCGGTGTTCGACACCGCCGTCACGGTCTCCCCCACCACCACGAATGCCGAGACGCTCAGCCTGATCCCGAAGCGCGCGCACGGCGTGGCGGTGGTCGTCGACGGCGGCAAGGTCGTCGGCATCGTCTCGCCCGCGGCCGCGGAGGCAGCGGATCGTTTCAACCAGGCCAAGGACGTGATGTCCACCGACTTCACCGCCGTCAGCCCCGATCTGGCCCCAGAGGCGGTCTTCGAGGTCCTCTCGAGCGCCCATCAGGACCTGGCCGTGGCCGTCGACGACGAGGGCTCACTCGCCGGGATCATGACCGCCAAGGGGGCGCTGCGCTCCACCATCTACTCCCCCGCACTCGACGACGAGGGCCGGCTGCGCGCGGGCGTGGCCGTGGGCATCAATGGCGACGTCCACGCCAAGGTCGAGGCCGCGCTGTCCGCCGGTGCAGATGTCCTGGTCATGGATACCGCCCACGGGCACCAGGAGCGCATGCTGGGCGCCGTGGAGGCCGCCAGGCAGGTGCGCGACGAGTTCGCCGCCCGGACGGGGCGCCACGTGCTCATCGTGGCCGGCAACGTCGTCACCGCCGCGGGCGTGCACGACCTCATCGAGGCTGGGGCGGACATCTGCAAGGTTGGCGTCGGCCCTGGCGCCATGTGCACCACCCGCATGCAGACCGGCGTCGGCCGCCCGCAGTTCTCCGCCGTCCTCGAGTGTGCCGCCGCCGCGGCGGAGCACGGCAAGTCCGTCTGGGCCGACGGCGGCGTCCGCCATCCGCGCGACGTGGCCCTCGCGCTGGCCGCCGGAGCAGGATCGGTGATGATCGGCTCCTGGTTCGCGGGCACCCACGAGTCCACCGGCTACATCCAATTCGACCAGCACGGGCGCATCTACAAGGAATCGTTCGGCATGGCGTCTGCGCGCGCGGTGCGCAACCGCACCAAGGACCAGTCCGCCTTCAGCCGGGCCCGGGCCGCGCTGTTCGAGGAGGGGATCTCCAGCTCGCGCATGTACCTCGACCCGACCCGGCCCGGCGTCGAGGACCTGCTTGACTGGATCACCTCCGGGGTGCGCTCGTCGTTCACCTACGCCGGTGCCCGCAACCTTCCCGAATTCGCCGAGCGTGCCGTCGTCGGTATCCAGTCGGGTTCCGGCTTCGACGAGGGCCGCCCGCTCGCCCAGAGCTGGTGAGGTCTACCGCGACAAACAGGTGAGGTGGGCGTCCCAATGCGGGGCGCCCACCTCACCTGTCTTGGCGGCTCAGGGCTTAGTGTTGGTAGTCGCCGCGGTAGTACTCGAGGACCCATCCGGAGGCGGCCCAGATGCCGAGGCCGAAGCCCAGCACCGAGATCCACCACTGCTCGACCGACGGGCCGAGGAAGATGACGGTCACGACGAGGGCGCACCAGAACGGCCAGATGCTCTTCGGCGGGAAGAAGCCGTACACGCCGGCGCCCTCCGCGATCGTGCCATCCTTGCGGTCCTCGGGGCGGGCATCGAAGTGCCTCGCCTCGTACTGCAGGAAGGCGGCGATCATCACGCCGAGGAGGCACGTGAACGCGAGCGCGACGGAGCCGATGATCTCGCCGGTGATGAACCAGTAGGTGGGGCTCATCACCAGGAAGAAGATCGCGATGAACCAGAATACGCGGGCTTCGGTCTTCACTTGGACTCCTCCTCGAGCTGGTGCTTGCCGCGAACGCCGGCGTCCAGGAGCTCACCGGGATCGGCGTCGTGCTCATCCTCGGCCAGCTCCGGGTGCGCCAGGTCGAAGGCCGGGTTGAGGGAACGGACACGCGGGATGGAGGTGAAGTTGTGCCGAGGCGGCGGGCAGGACGTGGCCCACTCGAGCGACCGGCCCCAGCCCCACGGGTCGTTGACCTCCACCTTGGGCGCCTTGCGGGAGATCCACACGTTCCACAGGAACGGCAGCATCGACACGCCGAGCATGAACGCACCGAACGTCGAGACCTGGTTCAGCACCGTGAACCCTTCCCACGAGCCGTAGTCGGCGATGCGACGCTGCATGCCCTCGACGCCCAGCCAGTGCTGGACGAGGAAGGTGATGTGGAAGCCGATGAAGATCAGCCAGAAGTGCAGCTTGCCGAGCCGCTCATCGAGCATCCGGCCGGTGAACTTCGGCCACCAGTAGTAGAAGCCGGCGAAGGTCGAGAAGACGACAGTGCCGAACAGCACGTAGTGGAAGTGGGCGACGACGAAGTAGGTGTCGGAGACCTGGAAGTCCAGGGGCGGGGCGGCGAGGATGATGCCGGTGAGGCCACCGAACAGGAACGTCACGAGGAAGCCGATCGCGAACGTCATGGCCGTCGTCATGGTCAACGAACCGCGCCAGATCGTGCCGATCCAGTTGAAGAACTTCACGCCCGTCGGGACCGCGATCATGAACGTCATGAAGGCGAAGAACGGCAGGTTGACCGCGCCCGTGACGAACATGTGGTGGGCCCAGACGGACACCGAGAGGGCGCCGATCGCCAACGTGGCGAACACCAGGCCGTAGTAGCCGAAGACGGGCTTGCGGCTGAACGTCGAGAGTACCTCGGTGATGATGCCAAAGAAGGGCAGTGCGAGCACGTAGACCTCGGGGTGCCCGAAGAACCAGAACAGGTGCTGGTAGAGGAGGGCGCCGCCGGAGGCCGCGTCGAAGATGTGCGAACCGAGGACACGGTCGGAACCCAGCACCAGCAGTGCGGCACCGAAGACGGGGAAGGTGATGATGACCATCATCGAGGTGACGAGGATGTTCCAGGTGAACATCGGCATGCGGAACATGGTCATGCCCGGGGCGCGCATGCAGATGATCGTCGTGATGAAGTTGACCGCGCCGAGGATGGACGACAGGCCCAGCAGGTACAGGCCGAAAACCCACATGTTGGAGCCGTAGCCGGGCGAGTGCAGTGCCGTCGACAGCGGGGCGTAGGCGAACCAACCGAAGCTGGCAGCGCCGCCGGGGCTCAGGAAGCCCGCGCAGGCCATGAGCGAGCCGGCGACGTAGAGCCAGTAGGCGAAGGCGTTGAGCCTGGGGAAGGCGACGTCGGGGGCGCCGATCTGCAGCGGCACCATCGCGTTGGCGAAGCCCGCGAACATCGGCGTCGCGAACATCAGCAGCATGATCGTGCCGTGCATCGTGAAGAACTGGTTGAACGTCTCGTGGTTCATCAACTGCATGCCGGGGCTGGCCAGCTCCGCGCGGATGCCCAGCGCGAGCACACCACCGAACATGAAGAAGATCATCGAGGTGACGAAGTACATGTTGCCCAGCACCTTGTGGTCGGTGGTGGTCAGGTACTTCATGAACTTCGCCCCCAGCGTGTGGGTGGCTTCAGTCGATTGCGCAGGCGCGAGCTGCGTGCGCGCGGCGATACCGTCGCTGCTCATTGGCTAGCCTTCCTTGCTGTTGGACTCGGGCAGCACGTGCTTGGTGGTCTGCGGCATCACCTTGAGGCCCTCGTTGCCGTCGGCGGCGAGCTGCTTCACGTAGGCCTCGTACTCGGCCTCCTCGACGACATGGACCTTGAAGATCATCGCGGCGTGCATCTCACCGCACAGCTCCGCGCACTTGCCGTCGAACACGCCGACCTTGTTCGGGGTGACGTCGAAGGAGTTGGGATGGCCGGGGATGACGTCCATCTTGAAGTAGAACGCGGGCACCCAGAACGAGTGGATGACGTCCGCAGACTCCAGGTTGAAGCGCACGCGCTGGTTGACCGGCAGGTAGAGATCCGGGATCTTCTCGAGGGTTCCGACGTTGTGGGCGTCGACGCCGATGGCCGGGTCGTCGGCGCCGTGGTAGCTGAACGTCCACGACCACTTCTGGCCGATGACGTCGACGGTGACGTCCGGCTCCTGGCTCTGATCGAGCACCGCGTCGGCGGCCCGCACCGTGTAGAGGAACAGGACACCGATGATCAGGAACGGCACGAGCGTGTAGAGGATCTCCAGTGGCAGGTGGTACTTCGTCTGCCGCGGTGCGGCGTGCTCGTCCCCCTTGTTGCGGTACCGGATGACCGCCCAGCCGATGAGGCCCCACACGAGGGCGCCCACCACCAGCGCCGCGATCCAGAATCCGACCCAGAGATTGCCGATGTGCGGGGCCTGCTCGGACGCGGGCTCGGGGAGGCCGAACCTTGCCCACTGCCCGCTGCATCCGGACAGCCCCACCAATGCGAGGATTCCGACCGCCATGGTCGTCATCCGGCGCCGCGGTCGAGGATTGCTTCTCACCACTCGTTGCCTTCCAACTCTCGATTGCGGACGTCGCACGCCCGCAAACAGCACTGCAGAAGTCACCATAACGCAAAACAGCACCCCCGGGTGAAACTGCCCACACCGGGGGTGCTATTTTGGTGCGCTCGACACGCTGGCCGAGGCGGCCGGACTCAGTGGAACGAGTCGCCGCAGGCGCAGGAGCCCTGCGCGTTGGGGTTGTCGATCGTGAAGCCCTGCTGCTGGATCGTGTCGACGAAGTCGATCGAGGCGCCGCCAAGGTAGGGGGCACTCATCCGATCCGTGACGACCTTCACCCCGTCGTAGTCGGTGGCGACGTCGCCGTCGAGGGCGCGGTCGTCGAAGTAGAGCTGGTAACGCAGCCCCGAGCATCCGCCGGGCTGCACCGCAATTCGCAGCGACAGATCGTCGCGACCCTCTGCCTCGAGCAGAGCACGCACCTTGTCGACGGCGGCCTCGGTGAGGGTGACGCCGGCGGGTGCCTCAAGCTTGATATCAGTCACGCTGACTCCATCAGTAGTGGTTGGACCTCGCCCAGTGTACGCAGCGTCCGTACCGCATTCAACGGCTTGGGAACCGCCAGGTGCGCGCCACCCGGGACGCGACCGCGACCAGCTCGGGCTCGCGCACCGGCTCCTCCACGGCGCCGGCGTGGACGGCGTGGGCGTCCTCGATACCCGCCAGGCGCAGCTCTCTGCGGGAGACGAAGTTGCGCCCGGCGACGACGATCACCGGCCTGAGCGCCTCCCCCGCCACCTCCACGACGGTCTGGACCAGTGGCCCGCCGCGCGCCTGGAAGTCCAGGTCCGAGCAGGCGGTGACGACGAGGTCGGCCCTCACCGCGGTCTCGCGCAGGCGCGTGCGCTGCACGGCCCACCCGAGCGCCGTCTCGAGCCGAAGGCCCGCGTCGAGGAGCACGGCCCCCAACCCGTCGCAGGCGCCGGCGCCGGGGGCGTCGTCGAGGTCATGCATGCGCAGCCACTCGCGCGCCCGAGCGTCTGCGGCCAGCCCGACGGTGAGGTCCTCGCTCGTGGCGCGTGCCCGCGCCACGGCGGTGCCGGAGAGCCCGGTCAGCGGAGCGCGCACCTCCTCGTCCGGGACGATCGCGGTGAACGTGCGCCCCGCGAGGACCCGGCGCAGCCCCGACACGTCGGTGAGGGCATCCGTGAGGCCCGCGACGTCGACGGCTGGCAGCCCCTCGTCGAGCATGCGCCCCAGCTCGTCGAGGGTGGTGGGCGCGGGCAGCGGCGTCGTGAGATCCACGACGGCAACCTGCGCCCCCTCCTCGTGGAAGGCCATGCCGATCACCTCGCCGACGCGGGAGGCCGCGACGTCGCCAACCCGGCCGGGCGCGACGAGAACCCTCAAGCCTCCGCCGAATCGTCGGAGGCTGCCACGTCGGGGAGGAGCCCGAAGTATTCCGAGGTGGCGTCCAGCAGGGCCCGCACCTCGTCGAGGGATGCATCCGGGTCCGGCAGCACGAGGTCGGACTCGGCGATCACCTCGTCGGGCACCTCGGTGCCGCGCTCACGCACGCCGTCGAAGAGCTCGACGAGCGCGGCGCGCATTGCATCGAGGTCTTCGTCTGCCACCGCCTCCTCCAGCCGCTGGTCCACGGCGTCCAACGCCTCGAGGTCCTCCACCTCGAGGATCCATTGACCCTGTCCCAGGACGCGAACGATCATGCCTGCCGCCCGTCGTAGGGGTTGAAGCCCGCCTCGGTGCTCGGGGACGACGGGGACGCGGCCTGGTCGGGCTGCCCCTCCGGTGCCTCGATCGCGGGGCGCGACGCCGAGCCGCCCGTGAGCTGGGCCTTCATGGCGGCGAGCTCGTTCTCGACGTTCGAACCCGCGGCGAGCATGTCGAGCTCGCGGGTGATGTCGTTGCCGCCGCTGACGTCCTCGATGGCGCCGGAGGCGACGAGCTCGTCGACGGCGGACGCGCGGGCCTGGAGCTCCAGCGTCTTGTCCTCGGCGCGCTGGATGGCCAGCCCGATGTCGTTCATCTCCTCGGAGATGCCGGTGAAGGCCTCGTTGATGCGCGTCTGGGCCTCCGCCGCGGAGTAGGTGGCCTTGATCGTCTCCTTGCGGGTGCGGAACGCCTCGACCTTGGCTTGCAGCCGCGAGCTGGCGCGGACGAGCTTCTCCTCCTCCTGCAGGAGCTGGGCGTGCTGGGCCTGGAGGTCGGAGAGCTGCTGCTGGAGGCCGGCCTTGCGGGTCAGCGCCTCCCGGGCGAGATCCTCGCGGTTGGACTCCAACGCCCGCTGCGCGGCCAGCGTCAGGCGCTCGACCTCCTGGTTGAGCTTGGTGGCCTGCAGCTCGATGCGCTTGCGGCTCGTGGCGACGTCGGCCACTCCTCGACGGACGTTCTGTAGTAGTTCGAGTTGCTTCTGGTAGGAGTAGTCGAGGGTCTCACGCGGATCCTCGTACTTGTCGAGGGTCTTGTTCGCCTTGGTGCGAAACACCATCGCGATGCGTTCAAAGATGCCGGCCACGTGTCGTCCTTCCGAGGTTGTCGTTGCCCCCAAAGGTACATGGTCGCCTGGAACGGCTCGCCGCCCAGCGCACTCAGGTGGTCGTGATGCTCGCGTCGCGACCGGGTAGACTGCCTTCTCGCCATGCCAGAGCACCAGTGAGGTTGAGTCACCGTGGGACTGTTCCGCCCGTATGAACGCACCGACAGGAATGATCGGACACACACGTCGACCGTCGCCACCGACAAGTCCGCGACGCGAGGCACGCCCGCGCCCAAGGCGGAGGCCGTCGTCGACGAGGCGCCGACGCCCGCCCCCACCAAGGCGCCCCGCGGTCGCAAGGAAGGGCCGACGCCCACCCGCAGGGAGGCCGAGGCGGCCCGCATGGAGCGGCTGCATCCCACCCGGTCTCCCCGGGAGCAGCGCAAGGCTGCCCGAGAGGCGAAGTACCGGGCGCAGCAGGAGGACTGGGACCGCATCGAACGCGGGCCGGAGCGGACGCTGCTGCGCGACTTCGTCGACGCGCGTTGGACCGTCGCGGAGTTCCTGATGCCGGCCATGATCCTCATCATGGCGCTGATGATGGTATTCATGGGCGACCCGGTGCTGTCGTTCTACATCTCGCTGGGCCTGTGGGTGATCTTCATCATTGCCGCGATCAACATCTGGATCATGTGGCGCTCCTTCAAGCGCGAGTTGGCCGAACGCGTTCGCAACGCGAACACGCGCGGCCTGTTGATGTACCTGATCAACCGGGCGATGATGATCCGCCGGTTCCGCCGTCCCGCCCCGCGCATCGCGCGCGGCGACTCCTACTGACGAGCCAACGACCAGGGAGCGAAGCCGTGGCATACCGCTGGAAGCCCGTCGCGGGCACCTTCGACCAGCACGAGCTCGACAGCGCGGGGCTCGTCCGGGAGTTCGACTCGCAGGAGAGCGCGGAGCGCTGGCTCGCGGAGTTCTACGAAGACCTCTCAGACCTCGGGGTCGGCGAGGTCACGCTCATGGAGGAGGACAGGGTCGTCTACGGACCGATGTCCCTCCTTGCCTGAGCGCACCAGCAGGACGGCGTTGAACACCGTCGCCGCCGCACCCACCCCGATCACGTACGGGAGCTGCTGGCGCATCGTCGCAATGCGCTGCTCGTAGGTCTGGACGACGTCGGTCACCTCGCTGTTGGGGCTGGAGTAGTGGCACACGTCGCCGGGCCCCATGATCTCGCCACGGCACTGCGCCGAGGGGTTCGCGTAGGACCAGACCCCCCAGCCGGTGAGCAGCGCCGAGGCCACGACGAACAACCACAGTGCAATCCGCTTCCGCATGGAGGCAAAGCTACCGCTGCGTGGCTAGGGTGGAGCAATGCATGATCTCACTCTGGAACTGGACAAGTCCCTGCCCAAGGACACCGACGTCGTCGTCGTCGGCCTGACGAGCACCGGCTCGGTGACGTCGCTGGTGGGTGGGCTTCCCGAGCTCGACAAGGCCTACGTCGGCGCGTACAAGGTGGGCGTGGGCGATCTGGCGCTCGCCGCGGGGGCCGCCGCCGAGCTGGAGCAGGTGACCGTCCTGCCCGCAGCGGGCTCCCTGCGCGCGGTCGTCGTCGGTCTCGGGGAGCCCGACGTCTCCCCCACCGAGCTTCGGCGCGCCGTCGGGGCCGCACTGCGCACCGTCGCAGGTCTTCCCGACGCCGAGGGCCTGGCCGTGACGGTGTCGCTGGAGCTGGCCGATCCCGAGCTGCTGCAGGCCGCCGCGGAGGGCGCCGCGCTCGGCGCCTACCGAGTGCGCAAGGTGACCGCCGACGCCACCGCCGAGCCCGTCGCGAAGCTCACCATCATCGCCGGATCGTCCATGAAGGATGCGCTGTCCCGGGCACGAGCCAACGTCCGTGCGGTCTACCAGGCCCGCGACTGGTCGAACACCCCGCCCAACCTGCTGTATCCCGAGACGTTCGCCGAGGCCGCCCGCGCCTTCGTCAAGGAGGAGCGGATCGCCGTCGAGATCCTCGACGAGCGCGCGCTGGAGAAGGGCGGCTACGGTGGCATCCTGGCCGTCGGCGGAGGGTCGACGCGCAAGCCCCGCCTCGTGCGGCTGAGCTACGCGCCGCGGGGCGCGAAGTTCCACCTCGCGCTCGTCGGCAAGGGCATCACCTTCGACTCCGGCGGCCTCGACATCAAGCCCCCCGCCAGCATGCTGGGCATGCAGATGGACATGTCGGGTGCGGCGATCGTCATCGCCACGATCCGTGCCATCGCGGAGCTGGGCTTGAAGGTGCAGGTGACCGCCTATGCGGCGATGGCCGAGAACATGCCGTCGGGCAGCGCCTACCGCCCCTGCGACGTACTCACGATGTTCGACGGACAGACGGTCGAGAACTACAACACGGACGCGGAGGGACGCCTAGTCATGGCCGACGCCATCGCACGCGCCGCCACCGACAAGCCGGACCTGATCGTCGACGTGGCCACTCTCACCGGAGCGTGCATGGTGGCGCTGGGCACTCGCGTCGCAGGGCTCATGTCCAACGACGAGGAGGCCGCCGACCGCGTCCTCGACGCGGCTGAGACCGCGGGCGAGGAGTTCTGGCAGCTCCCCATCACCGACGACATCCGCAAGCAGTTGAAGTCCGACATCGCCGACTTCCGCTCGGGTAGCACCAAGCGCTATGGGGGCGCGCTCGTCGCGGGCGCGTTCCTGGAGAAGTTCGTGCCAGAAGGCATCCAGTGGGCGCACCTCGACGTCGCCGGTCCCGCCGACTCCGACGAGGCGCACGGCTACACGCCGAAGGGCGGCACCGGCGTCGCGGTGCGCACGCTCGTGGCGCTCGCGCAGCAGGCGGCGGGCTGATCGTCGGGTCACGCTGACCTGTGCGAGGGCAGGGGCAGGTGGTGGACCGACGTCTGGCCAGGGGCAGCAACTCCTCCAGCAGCTCGGCAAGCGCCTGCCGCGTCGTGGTGGTGCCCTCTCGTTGTAGGGAAAGGCATGCGAGGCAACGAACCAGTCCAGGCGGAGGTATTGGATGAGTCAACTCGGAGGGTTGACATCACCCCAGAAGCTGCCTACTGGTGCCCCACTAGTCATCTCAACGCCCTGTAACCCTCAACTCGACGATGCCGATGGTGGAGGTTCGTATGACTATCAAGAGATCCAAGTTGCAGATCGGTCTACTGGGGCTTGTGCTGGCCTTCGCCGCAACGGCCAGCCTGCAACCCGCGAACGCAGTACCCGCCCCAGGCAGGGGATACGCAGTCCGTCTTGACGGAGACTGGGTTCGGTTTGATCGTCACGAGCATCGGCGCCCCGCTGACAAGATCGAGACCATCCGGGGCAGTCGAACACCCGATGGGGGCTGTCGGGGAGGCACGAGCGGGCGTCTGGACCAGTCGCTCAATCGGGTGGTAGTGGGAGTGGAAATCGCATTCAACCCCAGCACCTGCGAGTCGGTCTATGAGATTCGCTATCTCACGGCGAGCGAAGTGGAGGAACTGCGCGCAAGCCACAAGGTACCTCGTCCGCCAGACCCCGAGCCCGAGCCAGCGGTGCCCGCGCCCCAAGGATCGGCCAACACCAGCGACCCGCAGCCAGCGGCCAACACACTCCAAACGAAGTCGGCTGCAGCGTTCACCGAGTCGTGGTACGAGGACCCGCCTGGTTGGAACGTCACAGGGACCCGAGTGACGACGAACTGGTCGTACAACGGCAACTGCGTCGTGACTGCAGGTGGCACGAAGAACCGGACGCACAGGAGTCAGACCGGATGGGGTCTCGTGTCCGAGGATTGGCAAAACACCACTTCTTGCACACAGAGCAGGTCGGCACTGTATGCCAAGTTCCGCGATGGAGTCTTTTGCCTCGGAATCGACACGTTCAACACCTATGAACGCGCGGAAGTGCTTGGCGAGGAAAATGGCACCGCCTCGTTCTACTGGCCCGCGTCGAAGAGCGGTGGCTGCACCAATCTGCTTTCTCATCGCCATTTGACAGGCTTCCTCTGATGAAGGTGCTTTGTCTGATCGCCGCGCTGTGGGCTGCCGGGGTCACGCTCTGGCTCCTGGTCGCCCCGTTCTACACCGACGCCACGGGCGCTGGGATGACCATTGCCCAGGCCAACGGCTTCTCCGCCCTGCTGTGGCCGCTGCTGCTCGCTGCGTTGCTGATCGCGCTGGCGATCGTCGTTGCCCGCAAGCGGGTTGGCCTCACAGGGTGGGTCCTGCTGGGGCTCTCCCTCATTGTGATCGCCTTCGGCTGCGCCTCCTTCGGGCTGTTGTACGCGCCCGCGTGGCTGTTGCTGGTCGGCGCCTGTCTCGTCAAGACTCTCAAACCCCGCGAGCCTTGAGCAGGTGCTTCGCGAGGCCCTCGTCGAGGGGGAGCAGCGCGTAGAGCGTCGCCTGCAGGACGTGGTACAGGTCGGGCTTGCCATCCCAGGTGAGCTTCACCGGCCGGAGGTCGTCGTCGAGTTCGGAGTGCCACGAGCCGCGGTCGTGGTCCACGAGGTGTTCGTCGGCGAAGGTCCAGAAGCGCTCGTACCAGTCGGCGTAGTCCTGCTTGCCCGTCGCCAACCGGAGCACGTGCGCGGCGCCAATCGCCTCGGTGACGGGCCAGAAGAAGCGGTTGGAGATGACGGGGCTGCCGTCCCAATCGAGGGTGTAGACGAAGCCACCACCCTCGCACCAGGCATCGTCGATCGCCCCGGCGAACAGCCGCTCGGCCGCGGGGACGAGCCAGTCGACGTCCGGGCGCAGTGCGGAGATCTGCACGCACAGTTTCGCCCACTCGAGCCAGTGGCCAGGGGTCGAGCCGTAGGGACGGAACGGATGCGCGGGCTCGTCGCGGTTGTAGTCGGGCTGGGGAGCCCACTGCTCGTCGAAGTGCTCGACGAGCCGGTGCGGCGCCTCGCGGCCCGAGGTGAGCTGCGCCTTCGCAAACCGTTCGGCCAGCCTGAGCGCGCGGTCCAGGAGCCGACGCTCCCCCGTCGCTTCGAAGGCGGCGAGGTAGGCCTCGGTGAGGTGCATGTTGGCGTTCAGCCCCCGGTACGGGTCCGCAACGGCGAACCGTCGGTCCATCACATCCAGGCAGGCCCCCTCGGCCTCGCTCCAGTAGTGCTCGTCGATGAGCCGCAACGCCTCATCGAGCAGCGCCTGCGCGCCGTCGAGGCCGGCAGTGAATGCGCTCGAAGCGGCCAGGACGACGTGCGCGAGCCCGTACATCTCCTTCGCCTCATTGGCGCCGGCGCCCACCTGCGCATACCAGCCGCCGTACTCAGCGTCGCGGCCGCCGCCCAGCAGGTGGTCGACGCCGTGCTGCGCGACGTCGCGGGCGCCGTCGCGGCCCAACAGGTGCGCGAGCGAGAAACAGTGCGTCATCCGCGCCGCGATCCACAGCCCCTTGCCCTGCTCGGGCTTCGGCCTGCCGTCGTCGCCGAGCCAGTGGAAGCCTCCGGCCGGGTCGACGACGTGCGGCTGGTAGAAGTCGAGCATCCACGCCCGGTGGCCTTCCAGCCACGTGCGATGCTCCTCGCTACCCCAGGTGAACCTGCCCATTGGTCAACTCCTCCGTCGTTGCGACAAGCCGTAGTCGCGCATGCGTTGGGGGTACGGCACCACCCCCGCGTCGTAGCACGGGATGCCGTGTTCCTCCGCGAAGGCGAGCCCGTACTCCATGTCGGGCACCGCCCGCCTGGTGGACTCCCCGTCGAAGGCCACGAGCAGGATGGACGGCTTGTTGAAATTGGTGGGTCGCTCGAGCCAGGCCTCGACGCCGCGGCGGGTCCTCACGAAGGCCGACAGGTGCTCGTAGGCGCCGACACGCTGCGCCTCGTCGTCGTGCTCCTGCTGCGCCCGTCGTCGACGTCGTTCGAACCAACCCATGCCCGCAAGTATTCCCTACCGTGCTTCGCCGAAGTGGAAGACTGTCCCCCATGACCGACCTCGCAATTCTCGGAGCCGGGTCGGCCGGCTACTCGGCGGCGCTGCGTGCCGCGCGTCTCGGACTCGACGTGACGCTCATCGACCCCGGCCCGCTCGGAGGCACCTGCCTCCACGCCGGATGCATCCCCACCAAGGCCTGGCTGCACGCGGCAGGCGTGCGCCGCACCGTGCGCAGCGCCGAGGCCTTCGGCATCTCCGGCGGCACCGGCGACGTCGACGCCGCGGGCATCCGGGCCCACGCCGACGGCGTGGTGGACCACCTGCACCGCGGGCTGCGCGCCCTCCTCGGCACGCCCCACATCCGCATCATCGCCGCGCCCGGCGAGTTCCTCTCGCCGCGGGAGATTCGCGCTGGCGACGAGGTCCTGCGCCCGCACGCTGCCCTCGTCGCCACCGGGGCGCGCCCCGAAACCCTCGGGCTTGCCGTCGACGGTGAGCGCATCCTGACCAGCGACGACGCCCTGCGGCTGACGCGCCTCCCGGCGAGGGCGCTGATCGTCGGGGGCGGGGTGATCGGGTGCGAGTTCGCCTCGCTGTGGCGCGATCTGGGCGTCGACGTGACGCTCGTCGAGGCGGCGCCCCGGCTGCTCCCGGGGGAGGATGCGGACTGCGTCAAGGTGCTCACCCGGGCGCTGCGCGCGCGGGGCGTGGACGTGCGCACGGGCGCCGCGCTGGCCTCGGCCGAGGCGACCACCGACGGAGTGCGGGCGCTCGTCGGGGACGAACAGCTCGACGCGGACCTGCTGCTCGTCGCGGTGGGCCGCAGGCCCCGGACGGAGGGGCTGGGCCTCGACCAGGCGGGCGTGGAGTTGGAGGGCCGCCACGTGCGCGTCGACGACGACCTCACCACCACCAACCCCAGGATCCACGCCGCGGGCGACCTGGTCGCCGGACCCCAGCTCGCGCATCGCGGCTACGCGCACGGGATGCACGTGGCGGAGCAGGTGGCGTGGCGGATGGGCCGAGCGCCCCGGCCGACTCCGCTGCCGAGCGATGCGGGCATCCCCCGCATCACCTACTCCCACCCCCTAGTGGCGAGCGTGGGTGTGACCCTCGACGACGCCGGCCCCGGGGCACGGGAGGTGACGGGATACCTCGCCGGCAACGCGAAGTCCCTCCTGGCGCGCCCGGCCGGTGAACGTGAGGACGGGCTCGTCAAGGCGGTCCTCGACGAGGCGGGCGCCGTCGTCGGGGTGCATGCGGTCGGGGTCGACGTGGCGGAGCTCGCGAGCGCGGGGGCGCTCCACGTCGGCTGGCGGTCGGAGCCTGCGGACGTCGCCTCGATCGTGCATCCGCACCCCACCGTCGGGGAGTCGCTCGCCGAGGTGCTCCTCGCACTCGGCGGACGAGCCTTGCACATGCGTGCGTGAACGGATATAGGCTTGAACACAATCAGCGGCAAGCAAAGGAGCAATCACACAATGTCCACCGAAGTCACCCTTCCGGCGCTGGGCGAGTCAGTCACCGAGGGCACGATCTCGCGCTGGCTCAAGGCCGTCGGCGACACCGTCGCGGCGGACGAGCCGTTGCTCGAAGTGTCCACCGACAAGGTCGACACCGAGATCCCCAGCCCCGCAGCCGGCACCCTGCTCGAGATCCGTTTCCAGGAGGACGACGTCGCCGAGGTCGGCGCCGTGCTCGCCATCATCGGCGACGCGGGTGAGGCCCCTGCCGCTGCCGCGGAGGCCGACGAGCCCGCTCCGGCGCCCTCCCCTGAGCCGACTCCCGCCCCGGAGGCCCCTGCAGCGCCCGCCGCTGAGGCGCCCGCCCCCGCTCCCGCGAGCGGCCCGGCCTCCGGCACCGAGGTCACGCTCCCCGCGCTGGGCGAATCGGTCACCGAGGGCACGATCTCGCGCTGGCTCAAGGCCGTCGGCGACACCGTCGCAGCGGACGAGCCGTTGCTCGAAGTGTCCACTGACAAGGTCGACACCGAGATCCCCAGCCCCGCAGCCGGCACCCTGCTCGAGATCCGTTTCCAGGAGGACGACGTCGCCGAGGTCGGCGCCGTGCTCGCCATCATCGGCGAGCCGGGCGCGGCCGCGGCAGCCCCCTCGGAGCCGGCAGCAGCCCCGGCGGCGCAGGCCCCCGCACCGGAGCCCGCCCCTGCCGCAGCACCGGAGCCCGCCCCTGCGGCACCGGCAGCGCAGCCTGCGGCCTCCCCCGCGGCCGAGGCCCCGAAGGTCGAGCACTCGCCTGCCGTCGACTCCGCCGTGGCCGCTCGTCGAGCCGCCGAATCGTCGAGCGACGGCGCCTACGTGACCCCGCTGGTGCGCAAGCTGGCCAAGGAGCACGGCGTGGACCTAGCGCAGGTCACCGGCACGGGAGTCGGCGGCCGCATCCGCAAGCAGGACGTCATCGACGCTGCCTCCGCCGCCAAGGCTGCCGCCCCCGCCGCCGCCCCGGCGACGCCCGCCCCCGCCGCCGCCCCGGCCCAGCCGAAGGCCCCGGTCAGCGACGAGGCCAAGGCCCTGCGTGGCACGACCGAGAAGCTCAGCCGCCTGCGCAAGGTCATCGCCGAGCGCATGACCCAGTCGCTGTCCACCGGTGCCCAGCTGACGGCCACCGTCGAGGTGGATGTCACGGCCATCAGCCGCATCCGCAAGGCCGTGAAGGACGACTTCAAGGCCCGCGAGGGTGCGTCGCTGTCGTACCTGCCGTTCATCACCCTCGCGGTCGTCGAGGCGCTGAAGGCGTTCCCCGTGGTCAACGCGACGGCGGACTTTGAGGCCGGCACCGTGACCTACGCCAGCAGCGAGAACATCGGGATCGCCGTCGACACGCCGCGCGGCCTGCTCGTCCCCGTCATCAAGGACGCCGGCGACCTCAACCTCACGGGTCTCGCGAAGAAGATCGCGGACCTTGGCGCGCGCACCCGCGCGGGCAAGGTGGGCCCCGACGAGTTGAGCGGCGGCACCTTCACCATCACCAACTACGGGTCCGCGGGCACGCTGTTCGACACCCCGATCATCAACCTCCCCGAGGTGGCCATCCTGGGCACCGGCGCGCTCGTGAAGCGCCCGGTCGTCGTGACGGACCAGTTCGGCGGCGAGACGATCGCGGTGCGCGACATGATGTACCTGTCCATGACCTACGATCACCGCCTCATCGACGGTGCCGTCGCCGCCCGCTTCCTGTCGGCGGTCAAGGCGCGCCTCGAGGAGGGCGACTTCGGGGCCGAGTTCGGGCTCTGACCCACCGAACCAGGTCCGACGGGGCGGCTGCCGGGATTCCCGGCGCCGCCCCGTCGTCGTCTTCCCCGGTCCCCCTTGACGACGCAGGATCGGCGCATGCTACTGTGGGAGCGCTCACACAGATGTGACAGCAAGTGTCGCAGTGGCGAACCAGTGACAATCAAATATCCTTGTCATCATGGGAGTATCACGGATTGATCCGTGGAGCGCTCCCAGACTGATCCAAAGGAGGATCACCATGATCACCCGCAACACGCCCTTCTCCCGCCGGAGGCTGCTCCAGGCCTCGGGCCTCGCAGCCGGCACGTCCCTCCTGTCCGCCTGCGGAGGCGGATCCGCAGGCTCGGCTGACGGCGTCGTCACGATGGGCTCGTACCAGTCCGACGACGTCCCCAAGAAGGCCTTCGCCGAGATGATGGCCGGGTTCACCGGCAGCGAGGTGAAGATCAACACCATCCAGCACGAGACCTTCAAGGAGGGCATCAACAACTACCTGCAGGGCAACCCCGACGACACCTTCACCTGGTTCGCGGGCTACCGGGCCCGCTACTTCGCGGACAAGGGTCTCGTCGGGGACATCAGCGACGTCTGGGACAAGATCGACGGCATGCCCGACTCGATGAAGGTCGCCTCGACGGACTCGAAGGACCGTCAGGTGTTCATCCCCAGCACCTACTACCCCTGGGCGGTGTTCTACCGCCCGAGCCTGTTCCGCGAGCGTGGCTACACCGAGCCCACGACGCTCGACGAGTGGCTGACGCTCTCCGAGCAGATGAAGAAGGACGGCATCACCCCGATCGCCTTCGCCGACAAGGACGGCTGGGAGGCGATGGGCACCTTCGACATGCTCAACCTGCGCGTCAACGGCTACGACTACCACGTGTCCCTCATGGCTGGACAGGAGGCCTGGGACGGCGAGCAGGTCAAGAACGTGTTCAAGGCCTGGAACCAGCTCCTTCCCTTCCACCAGCCCGACGCGCTCGGCCGCACGTGGCAGGAGGCCTCCCAGGGCCTGATCCAGAACAAGTCCGGCGTCTACGTCATGGGCATGTTCATGCAGCAGCAGTTCGCCGAGGCGGACCTCGCCGACGACCTCGACTTCTTCGTCTTCCCCGAGGTCGATTCCGCCATCGGCGCCAAGGTCGTCGAGGCACCCGTCGACGGCTTCATGATGGCCGCGAAGCCCAAGGATGAGAAGCTGGCCAAGGAGCTGCTCGCCTACCTCGCCACGCCCGAGGCCGTGGGCGTCACGGTCAAGTCCGACCCGTCGGTGATCGCGGCCAACTCCAAGGCCGACCAGAGCTCCTACAACGCGCTGCAGAAGAAGGCCGTGAAGGTCATCGAGGAGGCCGAGGCGATCTCCCAGTTCCTGGACCGCGACTCGCGCCCCGACTTCGCCAACACCGTCGTCGGCCCCGCGCTGCAGGCCTTCGTCAAGGACCCGACCCAGATCGACTCGATCCTCGCCAGCGTCGAGGAGCAGAAGAAGTCGATCTTCGCCACGAACTGACGGTGGGCCCCCAGATGAGCAAGATCACGACACGACCGCGACGTGACCGCAGCGTCCTCCTCTCCCGCACCGACAGGGTCGTCCTGGGCCTGATGCTCGGCATCCCGCTCATCGTCGTCGCCGGGCTCGTCTGGGGGCCGGCCCTCGTCACCGTGGCGCTGTCCCTCACCTCGTGGGACGGCATCGGCGGGCTGTCCGACATCCAGTGGGTCGGCGCGCGCAACTACGTGGACCTGGCGACGATCTACCCGCCGTTCTGGCCCGCCCTCTGGCACAACATCCTGTGGCTGCTCGTGCTGTTCCTCGTGTTCACCCCGCTGGGCATGCTGCTGGCCGTCTTCCTGGACAAGGAGCTGCGCGCGACGCGGTTCTACCAGACGGCCCTCTACCTGCCCGTCGTGTTGTCGGCGGCGCTCGTCGGCTTCATCTGGCAGCTCATGTACAGCCGAGACCAGGGCCTCATCAACGCGCTGTTCGGGACCTCGATCGACTGGTACGGGGACTCGACGATCAACCTCTGGGCCGCCATGATCGCCAACGGTTGGCGCCACACCGGCTACATCATGCTGCTGTACCTCTCGGGGCTGAAGGGCATCGACCCCAGCCTCCGCGAGGCGGCCGCCATCGACGGCGCCAGCCAGACCAAGACGTACCTCCAGATCATCTTCCCCGTGATGCGCCCGATCAACATCATCGTGCTGACCATCACATTCATCGAGGGGCTGCGCGCGTTCGACCTCGCGTGGATCATCAATCGGGGCCGCAATGGCCTCGAGCTGATCTCCACCCTCGTCACGACCAACGTCGTCGGCGAGGCCAGCCGGATCGGCTTCGGATCGGCGCTCGCCACCATCATGTTGCTGATCAGCTCCATCTTCATCGTCATCCAGCTCCGCGTGGTCCTGAAGGGAGAACGCTGATGTCCGACGACACCGCAGGCCACCGCAGGCAGCGCGTGCACCCCGCGCGCGTGGTGCTCCATACGTTCCTGATCGTGATCTCGCTCGCATGGCTCTTCCCGATGGCGTGGGCGTTGTTCAACTCCTTTCGCGACTATGGCTACACGCTGCAGCACGGCTACCTGTCCTTCGGCGGGTTCACCCTCGACAACTATGTGGATGCCTGGGAGCGCGGCGGCTTCGCCAACAGCTTCTGGAACTCCGCAGTAATCACGGTCACGGCCGTCGTGGCGACGCTCATCCTGTCGTCGTGCGCCGCGTTCGTGCTCGCCCGGTACAGCTTCCGGTTCAACCTCGGCATGCTCGCCGTCTTCGTGGCCGCCAACCTCCTCCCGCCGCAATCCCTGCTCATCCCCGTCTACCGGATGTTCAGGGCCGTCGAACTCCCCTATTGGCTCTCCTCCTCGGGCTCCCTGCTCGACTCGCATCTCGGCGTCATCATCATCAACGTCGCCTTCCAGACGGGTTTCTGCACCTTCGTGCTGAGCAACTACATCAAGACGCTCCCCAAGGAGATCTACGAGTCCGCGATGCTCGACGGGGCCTCCGTGTGGACCCAGTTCGCCGGTCTCACGGTGCCGCTGCTGCGACCGCCGCTGGCCGCGTTGGCGACGCTGCAGACCGCGTGGATCTACAACGAGTTCTTCTGGGCCACCGTGCTGATGCAGTCGGGCGACAAGTTCCCCGTGACAAGCTCGTTGAACAACCTGAAGGGGTCGTTCTTCACGGACTACAATCTCCTCTCGGCAGGCTCGATCATCGCTGCGCTGCCGGTGCTGGCGGTCTTCTTCATCCTGCAGAAGCAGTTCGTGGCCGGGCTGACCCTGGGCGCCACCAAGGGATAGGAAGGCAGGCATGGGCACCACGATCGAGGACGTCGCACGAGTCGCCGGAGTCTCCCGCGGCACGGTCAGCAGAGTCCTCAACGGGGCACCGAACGTGTCGGACTCGGCGCGTGCGGCCGTCCACAGGGCCGTGGCCCAGACGGGCTACCGCCTGAACTCCCATGCCCGCGCGCTCGCCTCCGGGCGCAACCACGCCGTCGCGGTCCTGCTCACCCAGCCCTCCGACGAGCTGTTCGACGACCCGACCTTCCGCGAGCTCGTCAAGGGCGTGTCCGAAGGCTTCGGAGACAGCTCCGACGCGCTGCTCCTGCTGCTCGCGGGCAGCGATCTCGAGCGCCGACGCACCGCCCCGTTCCTCGACCGGCGCCGGCTCGACGGGGTCGTGCACCTCACGCCCCACATGACCGACCCACTCCTGGACCGCATCATCGCCGCCGAGCTGCCCGTGGCCGTGTGCGGGCGGCTGCCCGCCCATCTGCTGGGCCCGAAGGTGCGCACGGTCACCGTCGACGACCAGTCGGGCGCAGCCGCCGCCGTCGAGCACCTGTTGGCCGCGGGGGCTCGTCGCATCGCCATCATCGCCGGCCCCGAGGACGCGCCGGGCGGTCAGCTCCGCCTCGAGGGTGCCCGGCTCGCGCTCGGCGCCCACTACGACGCCACACTCGTCAGACACGGCGACTACGGCCCCTCGTCCGGCGTCGCCGCGATGGAGGATCTGCTCGAGCGCCAGCCCGGGATCGACGCCGTGTTCTGCGCCTCCGACCGCATGGCCGCCGGCGCGTACCGGGCGATCGCCGCGCGGGGGCTGCGCATCCCCGACGACGTGCAGGTCGTCGGCTTCGACGATCACCAGATCGCCCGTGAGCTCACCCCGACGCTCACGACGGTCCACCAGCCCATCCAGCACCTCGGGCAGCAGGCGATCCAGATGCTGCAGTCGTTGATCGCGGGCGAGGATCCCGGGCACCGGATGTTCCCCACCCGGCTCGTCGTCCGCGACTCCACCCGCCCCGTATCAGACTGAACCCACCACCGATCCCTCGGAAGGACCCCCCATGTCGATCCTCCGCGACACCCGAGCCATCCTCGACGACACCCGCCCAGGCGACGGGCTGCCGCCGCGGGCGTGGCGCCGCGACGAGCCCCTGCGGCTGTCCCTCGACGGCCAGTGGCGCTTCCTGCTGTCGCCCGACGTGGCGCACGCGCCCGTCGACTGCGACGCCGTCGACCACGACGACTCCGCCTGGGAGACCATCGACCTGCCCGCCCACTGGGTGCTCACCGGCGACGGCCGGCGCGGCCACCCGATCTACACCAACGTGCAACACGCGATCCCCCTCGATCCGCCGTACTCCCCCGACGACAACCCCATCGGGGACCACCGCCGCAGCTTCGAGCTGCCGCCGGGTTGGGAACAGCACGACGATGTCCGCCTACGGTTCGACGGCGTCGAGTCGATCGGCATCGTCGCGGTCAATGGCACGCACGCGGGGGTGTTGCGGGGCTCGAGGCTGCCGTCGGAGCTGCCCGTGGCGCACCTGCTGCGGCCCGGCACGAACGTCGTCCACGTGCGCGTGGCCCAGTGGTCCGCGCAGACCTACGTCGAGGACCAGGACCAGTGGTGGCTGCCGGGCATCTTCCGCGAGGTGACGCTCGTCGCCCGCCCCAGCGGGGCCATCGAGGACCACTGGCTGCGCGCCGACTACGACGCCAGCACCGGCGAGGGCGTGCTCACCGTCGAGCTCGGGCAGGCCTCCTATCCGGTGCGCCTCGAGGTGTCCCAGCTGGGCGTCGACGTCACCTGGGACTCCCCGGAGGAGGTTGCGCCCGTGGCCTGCGGCGCAGTGGAGCCGTGGAGCGCCGACCGGCCGCGCCTCTACGACGCGGTCTTGTCCAACGGGGTCGATCACGTCGAGGAGCGCATCGGGTTCCGCACCGTCGAGGTGCGCGGCAACCGGTGGCTCGTCAACGGCATCCCGGTGCGGCTGCGCGGGGTGAACCGGCACGAATACCACCCGCGGCACGGCAGGGTCTTCGACGAGGACGCCTGCCGCGAGGGGTTGCTGCTCATGAAGCGGCACAACATCAACGCCATCCGCACGAGCCACTACCCGCCGCACCCCAGGCTGTTCGACCTCGCCGACGAGCTGGGCTTCTGGGTGATCGACGAGTGCGACCTCGAGACCCACGCCTTCGAGGCGGTGGCGTGGGAGGGCAACCCGAGCGACGACCCCGCCTGGCGCGACGCGCTCCTGCAGCGCATGGACCGCATGCTGCACCGCGACCGCAACCACCCGTCGATCATCTGCTGGAGCCTCGGCAACGAGTCCGGCACCGGCGCGAACCTCGCGGCCATGGCGGAGCTCGCGCACCGCGTCGATGCGAGCCGGCCGGTCCACTACGAGGGCGACTACGAGGCCGCCTACTCGGACATCGTCTCGCGCATGTATGCCCCCCTGCCCGAGATGGAGGCCCTGTCCGCCGGCACGACCGCGGGGCTCACGCGTCGCCCGGCGCAGTCCTCCCGGTTCGCCGACAAGCCGAAGATCCTCTGCGAGTTCGTCCACGCGATGGGCAACGGCCCCGGCGCGCTCGGCGAGTACGTGGAGCGCTTCGAGCGGCTCGACGACTGGCACGGCGGCTTCATCTGGGAGTGGCGCGACCACGGCATCGAAACGACGACGCCCGACGGCATCGCGTTCCACGCCTACGGCGGCGACTTCGGGGAGGACCCGCACGACGGCAACTTCGTCATGGACGGGCTCGTGCACTCCGACGGCACCCCCTCGCCGGCGATGGCCGAGGTGCGGCAGCAGTTCACGCCGGTGGCCGTCTCGATCGGCGACGTCGTGACGTTCGAGAACCGCTTCCACGACGTCGGCACCGACCATCTCTCGGCCCGCTGGCGCTGGGAGGTCGACGGCCGACTGCGCGCCGAGGGCGTCTTCGACGGCTTCGACGTGCCGGCGGGCACGAGCACGGGCCTCCCGCTGCCCAGCCTTCCCGAGGAGGCCCGCCACCTGGCGGACTCGTACCTGACCGTGGAGGTCGTCGAGCGCTCCGACCGCCCGTGGGCAGCAGCCGGGCACGTCGTCGTCGTCGCGCAACAGCGCCTCGACGACCAGCCCGCGCCCCGCGCACCCCGGCCCGCCGCCGCGCCGCTGGTCGGGGCCGACGTGCGGCTGGGCGACGTGGTGTTGGACCGGGCCGACGGGCGGCTGCGCGCCGTCGGCAACCTCGAGGTGCGCGAGGCCGGCGTCGATCTGTGGCGCGCACCCACCGACAACGATGCGCTGACCGTCGGCGGCTCCTACGAGCTGGCCAGCTACTTCGACGACTTCGGCTACGGCGCCCGCGGGCCGTCGTCGGCGCAGCGCTGGCGCGAGCAGGGACTCCACCGGCTGCTGCGCCGCACCACGCGGGCCGAGGTCGAGGGACGCGAGTTCGTCGTCGTCGAACGCCTGATGCCCGCCAGCGGCCGCCACGGCGCCGAGGTGACGTACCGGTGGGGCGTCGCCGACGCCGGCGCGTACTGCCGGATCCTCGTCGCGCCCATCCGCCCACGCACGGACGTCACCTGGCCCAGGATCGGCTTCCACGCGCTGCTGCCCGGAGGCTTCGCCACGGCGAGGTGGTTCGGCGGCGGGCCCGGCGAGGCGTACCCCGACTCGCGGGCCGCGTCCATCGTCGCGGAGCACGAGGCCGCCATCGACGACCTCGCGTTCGCGTACGCCCGGCCGCAGGAGACGGGCCACCGCGAGGCGCTGCGCCGGCTGCTGATCGAGGGCGACGCCGGGCGCGTGGGCCTGACTGCATTCGGCCCCGACGTGCCGGGCTTCTCGCTGCTGCGCCACGACGCCCACGAGCTGGCGTCGGCCGCGCACCAGCACGAGCTCCCGCCCAGCCGCGGACTACACCTCCACCTCGACGCCTTCCAGCACGGTCTGGGCTCACGGTCCTGCGGCCCCGACGTGCTGCCGCGCCATCAGCTCTGGCCGAGGAGCGCCGAGTTCGGCTTCGTCATCCGCCAGCTCGGCTGACCCCCGCCGCGCGCCCGCAGCAGGCCGTGGCGGGGCCCGAAGGCCCAGGCGAGCAGGAAGGCGACGGTGCACACCAGCACGATCGTGCCGCCGGTGGGCACGTCGAGGGCCCAGGAGAGGTAGAGGCCCACGAACGCGCTGCCTGCGCCGATGCCCGCGGCCGTCGCCATCATCGGCACGAGTCGGTCGGTGAGCATGCGCGCGGCCGTGGCGGGGGTCACGAGCAGGGCCAGGACGAGCACGTTGCCGATGGTCTGGATGCTCATCACGACCGCCAGCGTGACGAGCACGTAGAGCACGATGTCCAGCAGCAGCACGTTCATGCCCAGCGAGCGCGCGTACTCGCGGTCCAGGCTGACCACCACGAGCTCCTTGTGGAAGAGCGCGGCGACGCCGAGCACGCCGACGGCCATCACGACGGTGAAGGCGACGGCCTCGTCGGGGATGCCGGTGATGGAACCGAACAGGAAGCTCGTGAGCGAGCCCGCATAGCCGGGCGAGAGCGAGATGATGACGATGCCGAGCGCGAACGCGGCGACGAAGAACACGCCGATCACGGAGTCCTCCCGCAGCCGCTTCGTCTGGGAGAACAGCGCGATGAGCACCGCCGTGGCGACTCCCGCGACGATGCCGCCCACGACGAGCGACCCCTGCAGCACGAACGCGACCGCGATGCCCGGAAACACGGAGTGGGCCACGGCGTCCCCGATGAAGGTCATCCCCCGCAGCACCACGTGGGAGCCGATCACCCCGCACACGAGCGCGGCCACCATCGAGACGACGAGTGCCTTCGGCAGGAAGGTCAGCATGGGGTTGACCAGGTCGTGCAGGAAGTCGAGTGGCGTCAGCATGCCTGCTCCTCGTAGTCGGCGTGGGGGTGCTGGTGGAGGGACGTCGCGCGGTGCACCATGCCCACCTGCCGGAGCAGAGGTGAGTGCTCGCTCACGTCGAAGGTGTCCATCCACAGCTTCGGCGAGCGCAACTCGCCGGGGTGCCCGGTGGCGACGACGGTGCGGTTGAGCAGGGTCAGCCCGTCGCAGGCGACGATCGCGTGCGTGAGGTCGTGCGTGGACATCAGCAGCGTGGTGCCCTCGTCGGCGAGCTGACGGAACAGGCCGGTGAGCAGCTCCTGCGTGGGCATGTCGAGGCCGGTGAAGGGCTCGTCGAGCAGCAGCAACTGGGGCCTCCTCGCCAGCGCCCGGGCAATCATGACGCGCTGACGCTGGCCGCCCGACATCTCGGTGATAGGGCGCGAGCGGAGGTCGGTCATCCGCACGCGGGCCAACGCGTCGGCGACGGACTGCACGTGCGCGCGACGGGGCCGGCGGAACAGGCCGATGTCGCGCGTCAGGCCGGTGAGCACCACCTCCTGCGCGGTGATCGGGAAGTCCCACATCACGTCGTGGCGCTGCGGCACGTACCCGACGCCGCCGGGAGTGGAGATGCTCCCGGCATGGATGGGGATCAGGCGCATGATCGAACGGAACAACGTCGTCTTGCCCGCGCCGTTGGGCCCGAGCAGCCCATGCACCCCACCCGCGGGCAGTTGCAGGTCGACGTCGTGCAGCACGGGCCGCCCGCCGAGCGCGACGCCGAGCCCGCGGACCGCGAGCGCCTCACTCACCGTCGAACACCTCCCGCTCCAGCCGCCGCTGGCGGCGTTGCAGCACGACGGCGGCCCCCGCCGCGAGCACCGCGACGGCGCCCGCCCCGGCCAGCCAGATCCACGGGGAGGCCCCGGCCGCCGTCTGGTCGTCGGCGCCGTCCTGGCCCGACGTGTCGGCCGGGGTGGTCGTCGTCGCGGTCGCCGAGGGCGCAGAGGAGTCCGTTGCCGACGGGCTCGGCTCCTCCCCGCCGACCCACTGCGCGGCGAACGCCTCCTGCGGGTCGGCCGCGTTGCCCACGCTGAAGCGCAGCACCGTCGAGTCGGAGTACTGCGTCCCGTCGACGCCTTGGGTGTCGAGCTGGAGCCGGACGAGCCAGGTGCCGGGCTTCGTGAAGACCCAGTTGGCGTGCGTGTGGGTGTTGAGCGCTGGTGGGCTCGTCCGTCGGCTCCGTCTCCGGGGCGTAGGTCTTGCCGCGGTGGTCGTCGCCGACGGTGAACCGGTAGGTTTGCTCCTCGCTGGTCAGGCGCTGGCCGGCCTTCGTCCCGACGGCCTGCACGGTGATGGAGTAGACGCCCGGCTTGGAGAAGGTCCAATGCGCGTGGGTGTGCGCGGGGAAGGACTGTCTGCGGACGGCGCCGTCGACGAGCTCGAGCCGGCCATCTTCGAGGAGCGGGGCGATGCCCCCGAACGTGCCCTGGCCGAACAGTCCGATGGTCCCCGGCCCCTCGACCTTCCGGAAGACGAGGTCCACGGACTCGTCAAAGCCAGAGCCGAGGACGCCCAGGGTGTCCCAGCCCGGCCACAGGAGCCCCTGGTCCTGCACCATCGGCAGCCAGTACGCCTTCGGCGCACCGGGGATGCCAGCGGGGATGTCCTTGAGCGCCGCCGACTTGACGTGCAGCTCGACGGAGGAGGGATCTCGGGGCACGTGGTGGCCCGTCACGTCCTCCTTGAGGTTGAGACGCAGCCGGCCCCCGTCCACGGTCACGTTGAAGGCGTCCACGTGGCCCACCTCGAGGATCAGCGGCGATTCGTCGGCGCGTGCCTGCCAAGGCGCGAGCGTCGCGAGCAGCACGGCGTTCAGGGTGATCGCCACCGAGCGCGTCGCGGTCTGCGCTGTGCTTCGTGCGGTCATCATCACTTCCATTCCAGTTTGCAGTCTGTGAAAATCATTATCAGTTTCACGGCGCGGAGGCAAGTTGCGGGGGCGCGTAGGATGGCGCGGTGCTGACTTTCGAGGACGTCGGTCTGGGCCGAGGCAACGCGGACTACCGCGAGACGTGGGCGCTGCAACGCGCCATCCACGAGGAGGTCGCGGACGGTCGACGCCCCGGCCACGTGCTCCTCGTCGAGCACTCGCCCGTGTACACGGCCGGACGCCGCACCACCGACGAGATGCGCCCCCGCGACGGCACCCCCGTCGTCGACGTCGACCGCGGCGGGCTCATCACCTACCACGGCCCCGGCCAACTCGTCGGCTACCCCATCGTGCGCCTCGCCGACGGCATGGGCGTCGTCGACCACGTCCGCAGGCTCGAGGAGGCCGTCATCGCGCTGCTCGCCGACTACGGTATCCACGCCGGGCGCGTCGTCGGCCGCACCGGCGTGTGGCTCCCGGCCACGGCCCACCGCCTCGAGCGCAAGATCTGCGCGATCGGCGTGCGCGTGTCCCGACGCACCACCATGCACGGATTCGCGCTCAACGTCCTCTCCAGCGCCGAACGCTTCGGCAACATCATCCCCTGCGGGATCTCCGACGCCGACGTCACCTCCATCGTCGAGGAGATCCCCGGCCCCTGGACCGTCCAAGGGGTCGCCGACGACCTGCGTCCGCACCTTGCCCGGACGCTCGACTACGCCAACTGGCGCCCAACCACCGATTGATAGGGTTGAGACCGTGACTGCTGTTCATCCCGAAGGCCGCAAGCTCCTCCGCGTCGAGGCGAAGAACGCCGAGACGCCGATCGAACGCAAGCCCGCCTGGATCCGCACCAAGGCGAAGATGGGCCCCAACTACAACGATCTGCAGCAGATCGTGCGCACGGGCGACGTGCACACCGTCTGCCAGGAGGCCGGCTGTCCCAACATCTACGAGTGCTGGGAGGACCGCGAGTCCACGTTCCTCATCGGCGGCGACCAGTGCACCCGACGGTGCGACTTCTGCCAGATCACCTCCGCGAAGCCCGACGGCTACGACCCCAGCGAGCCACTGCGCGTCGCCGCCTCCGTGAAGAAGCTCGGCCTTCGCTACGCGACCGTCACCGGCGTGTGCCGCGACGACCTCGAGGACGAGGGCGCCTGGCTGTACGCGGAGACGATCCGGCAGATCCACGCGGTCAACCCCGGGGTCGGCGTCGAGATGCTCGCCCCCGACTTCTCGGGCCGGCCGGAGCTGCTGCAGCAGGTCTTCGACGCCGCACCCGAGGTGTTCGCGCACAACGTCGAGACGGTGCCGCGCATCTTCAAGCGCATTCGGCCGGGCTTCCGTTATGAGCGTTCGCTCGACGTGCTGCGCATGTCGCGCAGCCAGGGCCTCGTCACGAAGTCCAACCTCATCCTCGGCATGGGCGAGACCCGCGAGGAGATCTCGCAGGCGCTCCACGACCTCTACGACGCCGGCACGGAGCTCATCACGATCACCCAGTACCTGCGCCCGAACGCCACCCTCCACCCCATCGACCGGTGGGTGACCCCGGAGGAGTTCGTGGAGCTCGAGGAGGAGGCGAAGGAGATCGGATACGCTGGTGTGCTGTCCGGACCGCTGGTCCGTTCCTCCTATCGCGCCGGTCGCCTGTACCGCACCGCGATGGACGCCCGGAAGAAGAAGTGAGCCGAGAAAGCACCCATGGCGAAGAGTGAACGCGCGAAGGCCCTCGAGGCCAAGCAGAAGGAAGAGTTGAAGGCGAGGAAGCTCGCCAAGAAGCACTCGAACGACCCGAAGGACTGGGGCACGATCCGCCAGATTCGCGAAGTCCACCGAGTCACCAAGGAGCAGGACCCGAAGCTCACGTGGTATCTGGCAGCCGCGTTCCTCGTGCCGTTCGTCGTCATCATGGCGCTCACGATCTGGCTGTCGTGGGGCCAGTGGCTGTCGTTCGCGCTCTGGACGCTGCTCGCGATCATGACCGGCTTCATGGGCTGGACGCTCATGCTCACCAACCGGGCGAAGAAGGGCACGTACAAGCGCTACGAGGGCCAGCCGGGATCGGCCGAGGTGGCGCTGTCGATGCTGCCCAACAAGAAGTGGTTCTCCACTCCGGGCGTGGCGGTCACGCGGCAGTTCGACGCGGTGCACCGCACCATCGGCCCCGGTGGCCTGATCCTGATCGGCGACGGCGAACCCGGCCGCCTGAAGTCCCTGCTCACGAGCGAGAAGAAGAAGCACGATCAGGTCCTCTACGGCGTGCAGGCGCAGGTCATCCAGATGGGCAACGGCAACGGCCAGGTGCCGTTCGACAAGCTCGCCGACCACATCAAGAAGCTCCCCAAGCAGCTCACGCCGCAGCAGATCGAGGAGGCTCGCGCCCGCCTGCGCTCACTCGACGCGATGCGCCCGAAGGCGCCCATCCCCAAGGGGCCGATCAACACGCGCGGAGCGCGCAAGGCGATGCGCGGCCACTGACGTGGCCAACATCGTCAACGCCGAGCACGTCACGCACGGGTTCGGCACCCGCACGCTGCTCGACGACGTCTCCTTGGGGCTCGGCCCGGGCGAGGTCGTCGGCGTCGTCGGCCGCAATGGCGACGGCAAGACCACCCTGCTGCGCATCCTGACGAGGGATCTGCTCCCCGACGAGGGCCGGGTCACCGTCTCCAACTCGGCCTCCATCGGCGTGCTGCGGCAGGCCCACGTCGGCACCGACGAGCAGACCATCCGCGACGTCGCCCTCGGCGGCGAACCGGACCACGTCTTCGCCCGCCACGCCGAGCACAGGGCCGTCGTCGGCGCGCTCCTGCCCGACATCGACCTCGACCGACGTCTGGGCACGCTGTCCGGGGGCGAGCGGCGCCGCGTCGCGCTCGTGACCGTGCTGCTCGGCCCCCACGACCTGCTCGTGCTCGACGAACCGACCAACCATCTCGACGTCGAGGCCATCGCCTTCCTCGCCGACCACCTCGCGGCCCGCACCCGGGCCGGGCTGGCGATGCTCGTCGTCAGCCACGACCGCTGGTTCCTGGACGCGGTGTGCAACCGCATCTGGGAGGTGCACGACGGCGTCGTCGACGCCTACGACGGTGGCTACGCGGCCTATGTCCTGGCGCGCGTCGAGCGACAACGCCAGGCCGCCGCCAACGAGGCCCGCCGTCGCAACCTTGCCCGCAAGGAGCTCGCGTGGCTGCGGCGCGGGGCGCCCGCGCGGACGTCGAAGCCGAAGTTTCGCATCGAGGCGGCCAACGAACTCATCAAGAACGAACCCCCGCCGCGGGACCGTCTGCAGTTGGAGCAGTTCGCGACGGCACGCCTCGGCAAGGACGTGTTCGACCTCATCAACGTCGGCTACGCGGTGGACGGACGCCAGCTCCTGCGTTCGCTGACCTGGTCCATCGGGCCGGGCGAGCGTATCGGTCTCGTCGGGGTCAACGGCGCAGGCAAGACCACCTTGCTGGACCTGTTGGCCGGCCGTCGCAGGGCCAGCGCAGGCAAGATCAAGCGCGGGCAGACGATCCGTCTGGCGTATCTGTCGCAGGCCGTGGCCGAGTTGGACGACGCCGACCGCGTGCTCGACTCGGTGAAGCGCCTCAAGGAGGAGACGAAGCTCGCCACTGGGCGCGAGGCAAGTGCGTCGAACCTGCTCGAGGACTTCGGTTTCACCGGCGACAAGCTCGTTTCCCGTATTGGCGACCTCTCGGGCGGCGAGCGCCGTCGGCTGCAGTTCCTCCGGCTCCTGCTCACCGAGCCCAATGTGCTGATCCTCGATGAGCCCACCAACGACCTCGACATTGACACGCTCACCGTCGTCGAGGACTACCTGGACACGTGGCCGGGCACGCTCATCGTGGTGAGCCACGACCGCTACTTCCTCGAACGCGTCACCGACGTGACGTACGCGCTGCTCGGCGACGGCACCTGCGGCCTGCTGCCCGATGGCGTCGACGAGTACCTCGCCCGCAGGCGAGCCCGCGTCGAGGAGGTCGTCGCCCCGGCCCGCCCGGCGGAGCGAGCGAGGTCGTCGGCGGCGCAATCGCGTGCGCGCAAGAAGGAGCTGTCGAGGCTGGAGGGGCAGCTCGAGCGGATCGAGGCCGACATCGCCGCCCTGCACGAGCGGATGGCGGAGGCCGCGACGGACTACGCGCGCCTCGCCGAGCTCGACCGCGAGCTGCAGGCGGCGACCGCCCGTCGCGACGAGCTCGAGGAGGCGTGGCTGCTCGCCGCCGACGAGTGACGCGGTGCAGGCCCCGATGAGGGGATCAATCGGCTCAGGGTGTAGATTCAACACATGATGAATTCAACGGGCGGCGAACCCGCGGTCGAGGTGCGGGACCTCGTCGTGCATCGCGGACGCCTCGAGGTACTGCACGGACTGTCCTGCACGCTGGCGCCGGGATCGATCACCGGGCTGCTGGGGCCTTCCGGCTGCGGCAAGACCACCTTGATGCGCACGATCGTCGGCGCTCAACACATCTCCTCCGGCTCGGTGCACGTCCTCGGACTTCCCGCCGGCCACAAGGACCTGCGCTGGGCCATGGCCTACACGAGCCAGACGCTCAGCATCTACGCGGACGCGACGGTGCGCGCGAACGTCACCCACTTCGCCCAACTCGTCGGCCGCGGTCGCGACGCCGTCGACGCGGCGCTGGAACGCGTCGAGCTGCAGGACCACGCGCACCGCCGGGTCGACCGCCTCTCCGGCGGTCAGGCAAGCCGGGCGTCGCTGGCCTGTGCGCTGGTGGGCAGCCCCGACGTGCTCATCCTCGACGAGCCCACCGTCGGCCTGGACCCGCTGACGCGCGAGGGCCTCTGGGAGACCTTCCGATCGCTGGCCGCCGAGGGCACGACGCTGGTGATCTCGAGCCACGTCATGGACGAGGCTGCGCGCTGCGACGAGGTGCTGTTCATGCGCGACGGCCGATTCCTGGCGCAGGCCCCCGTCGCCGATGTCCAAGCCCGCACGGGGACCGACACCCCGGAGGAAGCCTTCCTTGCCCTGATCCGCAGCACCCCCGAGGAGGAGCGATGACCGCCGCCGCCCGCCACATGGCCCTCCCCCGGCGCAGGTATCCGCTCACGACGGTGCGCCGGATCCTCGCGCAACTGCGGGGAGACCCGCGCACCATCGGACTGATCCTCGTGGTGCCGGCGCTGCTGCTCACGCTGCTCTACTACGTCTTCGTCGACGCGCCCACGCTGCCCGGACAGCCGAAGGTCTTCGACAGCGTCGGGCCGATCATGCTCGCCGTGCTGCCCATGATGCTGATGTTCATCGTGACGAGCGTCGCCATGTTGCGCGAACGCACCTCGGGGACGCTCGAGCGCATCCTCACCACCCCGCTCAGCCGATGGAACCTCGTCGCGTCCTACGGGCTCGTCTTCGGCGTCCTGGCCATCGCGCAGGCGTCGATCCTCGCCACGCTGATCCTCGGCCCCATGGGCGTCGACATCACCGGCCCGTGGCCGCTGCTGCTCGCGGTGGCGCTGCTCGATGCGCTGTTCGGGGTGGCGTTCGGCCTGCTGGCCAGCGCGTTCGCACGCACAGAATTCCAAGCGGTGCAGTTCATGCCGCTGTTCATCGGACCGCAGATCTTCCTGTGCGGCCTGCTCGTGCGCCCCGACGACATGCCCCGCGCCCTCGAGGTGGTCGCCAACTGGCTGCCCATGACGTGGGCCGTGGACGTCGTGCGGGACCTGCTCACCAACGACTCCCTCGACGACGGCTCCTGGCTGCGCCTGGCCGGGCTCGCGGCGGCCGTCGTCGCGGCCCTGTTCCTCGCCTCGAGGTCGATGCGGAGGCGGACCCGGTGAGCGAGACGTCCAAGGGAGCCCGCACGAGACAGCGCATCCTCCACACTGCCGCGACGCTGTTCAGCGAGAAGTCATTCGAGCAGGTGTCACTGCGCTCCATTGCGCGCAATGCGCACGTGGACCCGGCCCTCATCAACCACTACTTCGGCTCCAAGGAGGGGCTCTTCGCCGCCGTGCTCGACGAGCACCTCCAGCCTGTGCAGCTCGAGCAGCGGCTGGGCGTGGACCCCGTCGACCGCTGGGGGCGCGAGCTGGTGTTGAAGGCGGAATCCGTCTGGGTGAGCCCGGCAGGGCGCGCGATGCTCGCGATGGTGCGCCGGGCCTTCGCGGGCAACCCGGAGCTGCTGCGGACGTTCGTCACGAAGGCGCTGCTCGAGCGAATCGCCAGCCACATCGACGGCCCCGACGACGAACGTCGCCTCCGCGCCAGCCTGGTGGCGAGCCAGATGTCCGGGCTGATCGTGGCCCGGCACGTCGTCCGGGTCGAGCCGCTCGCGAGCCTCACGCGCGAGCAGGTGGCGGACCTCGTCGGGCCCAACGTCCAGCGCTACCTGACGGGCCCCTTGACGCCGTCCTGACCTTCGAGCGTGGAGCGTGCGCAGCCCCCGCGCCGCTTCCCCGAGGCGAATCGTCGGTGCCCGGCGCTAGCCTCGAGGGCATGTACACCACGCTCGCCGTCAAGGGGTACCGTTCGCTGCGCGACGTCGTCTGCCGCCTTGGGCGCGTGACGGTGGTCACGGGCGGCAACGGCTCCGGCAAATCCAATCTCCACAAGGCACTCCGCCTGCTCGCTGCGTGCGGCCAGGGGCGCGTCGCCTCGTCGCTGGCGCTCGAGGGAGGGCTGTCGTCGGTGCTGTGGGCGGGCCCCGAGAGCCTCCGGGGGGCGCGCCGTACCGGCCGCGTGGAGGGGACGGTGCGCAGCGCGCCGATCAGCCTGCAGATCGGCGTCGGAGGGCAGGGTCTGGGCTACCTCATCGACCTCGGCATCCCCCAGCAGAGCGCCCACACGTGCTTCAACCGCGACCCGGAGATCAAGCGCGAGGCGGTCTGGCTCGGCCCCGTGCTGCGCCCCTCGGCTCTGATGGCCCGCCGACGCCGCGGCACGCTCGAGGTCCGCGACGGGCAGTGGCGCCCCGCGGGCACGCTGGCCACGCACGCGAGCCTGCTCGGCAGCCGCGCTGTGCCGGAGCTGCGCGACCTCGCCGAGGAGCTCGCCGCTTGGCGCTTCTACGACGCCCTGCGCGTCGACCGCGACGCGCCCGCCCGCCGTCCGCAGGTGGGCACGCGCACGTGGTCGCTCGCCGACGATGGCGCCGACCTCGCCGCAGCCTGGCGCACCATCGAGGAGCACGGGGGCTCCCCGCTGCAGACGCTGCTCGATGACGCCCTGCCGGGGTCGAGGGTGCACGTCGAGGAGCAGGGCGGTGTCTTCCGGCTGCTGCTGGAGCAACCCGGGATGTTGCGCCCCTTGGAGACGGCTGAGTTGTCCGACGGGACCCTGCGCTACCTCATGCTGCTGGCCGCGCTGCACGCCCCCGACGCTCCCCCACTGCTCGCGCTGAACGAGCCCGAGGGCAGCCTCCACGAGCAACTGATCGAGCCGCTCGCCAGGCTCATCCTCGACGCATCCCGACGCACGCAGATCGTCGTCGTGACGCACTCGCCCCAGCTCGCGGCGCTGTTGGCCGCCGACGACGAGGTGGAGCACCTCCACCTGGTGAAGGATCTGGGCGAGACCACCATCGAAGGCCAGGGGTTGCTCGCCCGGCCCGCGTGGGAGTGGGGCTCGCGATGAGCCAGTTCACCGACGGCGAACGCGGACCCCTTCCGCGGTGACCTGTAGGACCGCTAGTGTTCCGGACAACCCACCCGAGGAGAGCACGATGCACCACGCCACCGGCAGCGCCGCGCCGCTGACCGTGCGTCTGCACATCGACCTCCTGCGGGTCTCGACGATGACCTGTCGTTCCTGAGCTCCCCCTTCGCGTCCCCGCCGACGAGTCCCTCCGGCGGCGTCCCCTGCCGCGCCCCTTGCCGGCGCGACCCCAGCGACACCCTCGGCGCCCTCCAAGCGGCGCCGTCCTCCCCTTTGCGCCGATGGCGCACCCTCAGGAGCTCCCCCCATGCAACTCTTCTTTGCCCTCACCGGCCTGTTGGTCGGTGCCGTCCTCGGCTTCGTCCTCCAACGCGGCCGCTTCTGCGTCACCGGCGCCTTCCGCGAGGTGTGGATCTCGCGCAGCCACCGCTGGCTGACCGCCTACCTCATCGCGATCGCCGTGCTGTCCGTCGGCTTCTTCACGCTGCGCTCGATGGGCGTCGTCGACGACTCCTCCCGCCCCCTCACCCCGTTCGCGACGATCATCGGCTCGCTGATCTTCGGCATCGGCATCGTGCTCGCCGGCGGCTGCGCCACTGGCACCTACTACCGCGCCGGCGAGGGTCTCATCGGAAGCTGGCTCGCGCTCATCATGTACGCCCTCTCGGCCGCCGCCATGAAGGAGGGCATCCTGAAGCCCCTCAATTCGGGCGCCAAGGAGATCAACACGCTCGAGGTCACGACGGTGCACTCGCTGCTGGGGATCAGCCCGTGGATCGTCGTCGGGGCCCTCGTGCTGGGCGTGGGATGGCTGGCCCGTGGGCACCTCCTGCGGGAACGCCGTCTCACCATCGCCACCCTCCCGCCGACGCGCACCGGGCTGGCCCACTGGTTGTTCGAGAAGCCGTGGCACCCGTTCGTCACGGCCGTGCTGCTCGGCGTGATCGGCATCATCGCCTACCCGCTGAGCTACGCGTCCGGGCGCCGGGCCGGCCTCGGCATCACGACCCCGTCGTCGAATCTCGCCACGGGCATCGTCACCGGCGACAGCGCGAAGCTGCTCGACTGGGGCACCCTGCTCGTGGTGGGCATCATCGTCGGCTCCTACATCGCCGCCAAGGGCGCGGGCGAGTTCCGGCTGCGCGTGCCCGACGAGCGCCAGATGGTGAAGTCGCTCCTCGGCGGCATCGCCATGGGCATTGGCGCGTCGCTGGCCGGCGGCTGCACCATCGGCGGTTCGTTCGTCGGCTCCGCGGAGCTGAGCCTGAACGGCTGGTTGTCGTTCGCCGGCTTCTTCCTGGGCGTCGGCGTGGCGGCGAAGCTGTTCCTGCGGCCTCCGGCCAAGCGACTCACCGTCGCCCCCCAAACCGTCCCCGCAAACGTCTGACAAGGAGTATCACCATGAGCACCACCCACCTTCTCGACACCGCCGGCGAGGTGTGCCCGTTCCCGCTCGCCGAGGCGAAGGAGGCCATCGCAGCCATCCCCAGTGGCGACCTGCTGCGCATCGACTTCGACTGCACCCAGGCCACGGAGTCGATCCCGCGCTGGGCGGCGGAGCAGGGCTACCCCGTCGTGGACTTCCAGCGGGTGAAAGACGCGGGCTGGACGATCACCGTCGCGAAGCCCTAACGCCCTCCAGCGCCGTGGCGGCCGTGCGGAGCGTGGGCTCCTGCGCGGCCGCCGTTGCGTCACCGGCGATTGACCACGACGGTGCCGAGCAGGAGGTCGTCGAGGTGGCGACGTTCGGCGCCGATCACCACGACGGGCACCACGAGGCACTTGAGCAGCGTGCGCAGCGTCGGGCGCCACAGTCCCAGCGGCAGCCCGTCGACGCGCGTGACGCCGATGCGCGCGAGCAACTGGCCGAACGAGCTGCCGGTGATCGTCGTCAGCACGGAGGCCTCGACGAAGAACGTCGCGAGGATCATGAAGCTGCGCCACCCGGAGCCGGTGAGCACCTCGACCCCGAACAGCAGCGTAGCCACCAGCATCGATGCCAACCAGTCGATGATGAGGGCCGCGACACGCGCCCGCCACGACGCGAGCGATCCTCTCCCCTCGCGGGGCAGACCAAGGCTCGATCCCGGGTATTCGTCTTCCAGTTGCTGCACGCCCGCAGCCTACCCGCTCCGACAGCGGCACGACGCTCCACCGCCAGCGGTATATAGCACATCCTTGCCCCATCGCGCCACTGCCGAGGGCAGAATTGGGCAGGGGATGCCTCCGACGGCGGACGCCGCCCTATCGTGAACCTGTCGAACCAATCAGGAAGGTGGTTTCATGTTCAAAGACGCTTCCGAGCTCTTGCGCTACGTCAAGGAGGAGGGCATCGAAACCATCGACGTCCGCTTCTGCGACCTCCCGGGTGTGCTCCAGCACTTCACGGTCCCCGCTGGCTCCTTCGACGAGTCGGTCTTCGAGGACGGTCTGAACTTCGACGGCTCGTCCATCACGGGCTTCCAGAAGATCCATGAGTCGGACATGTCGCTGCTGCCGGACCCGACGACCGCCTACGTCGATCCCTTCCGCAAGTCGAAGACCCTGAACGTCAACTTCTTCGTCCACGATCCGCTGACCAAGGAGCCCTACTCGCGCGACCCGCGCAACATCGCCCGCAAGGCGGAGGCCTACCTGCAGTCCACCGGCATCGCGGACACCGCGTACTTCGCCCCCGAGGCCGAGTTCTACGTGTTCGACGACATCCGCTTCGACACCACCTCGAACTCGGCCTACTACCACATCGACTCCGAGGCGGGCGCGTGGAACACCGGCCGCGTCGAGGACGGCGGCAACCGCGGCTACAAGGTGAAGTACAAGGGCGGCTACTTCCCCGTGGCGCCCGTGGACCACTTCGGTGACCTCCGCGACGACATCGTCCGCCACATGGAGGGCTCGGGGCTCGTCGTCGAGCGTGCCCACCACGAGGTCGGCACCGCGGGCCAGGCCGAGATCAACTGGCGCTTCAACACGCTGCTGAAGGCCGCCGACGACGTGCTGAAGTTCAAGTACCTCGTGCGCAACACCGCGTGGGAGGCAGGCAAGACGGCCACCTTCATGCCGAAGCCGATCTTCGGCGACAACGGCTCGGGCATGCACTGCCACATGTCGCTGTGGTCCGAGGGCACCCCGCAGTTCTACGATGAGAACGGCTACGCCGGCCTGTCCGACCAGGCCCGTTGGTACATCGGCGGTCTGCTGAAGCACGCCCCGGCGCTGCTGGCGTTCACCAACCCGTCGGTCAACTCCTACCACCGTCTGGTCCCCGGCTTCGAGGCCCCGGTCAACCTCGTCTACTCGCAGCGCAACCGCTCGGCCTGCATCCGCATCCCGATCACGGGTTCCAACCCGAAGGCCAAGCGCATCGAGTTCCGCTGCCCCGACCCGTCGGCCAACCCCTACCTCGCCTTCTCGGCAATGCTCATGGCCGGTCTCGACGGCATCCAGAACCGCATCGAGCCGCTGCCGCCGGTCGACAAGGACCTCTACGAGCTGCCCCCGGAGGAGCACGACCAGGTGCCGACCGTCCCGGGCAACCTCTCGTCCGTCCTCGACGCGCTCGAGGCCGACCACGAGTTCCTGCTCCCCGGCGACGTCTTCACGTCCGACCTGATCGAGACGTGGATCAACCTCAAGCGTGCCGAGGTCACCGCGATCGCGCAGCGCCCGCACCCCTACGAGTTCGAGCTGTACTACGCGCTCTGATCCTCGCCGCCTTGACACACGGGGGCCCCGCACCGCTCATGGTGCGGGGCCCCCGTCGCAACCATCGCCTGCAGGGTGCCCAGCCTGCGGGCGCAGGGGCTGCAGGCAGCATTGAGTAGCCAGACACCAATGGGACCGGCCCAGCCTTCGGGCGCAGGGGCTTCGGCCCTGTGGCAGAGCACAGGGCCGCAGCCGGTGTCGATGGTGACGTGGGCACCGGCGAACTCCTCCGGCTCCTTGAGCACCTCTGCGGTGGCGGGCCGCTGATTCGTCGACGCCACGATCCGATCCCGCCGGTCACCTCGAGCATCGCGCCGTGCAGGCCTCCCCTGCTCTGGAGTCTGCTCACGGGCAGGGCGAGATCCCAAATCTTGGACCAAGGTGCGGCGGTCACCGACTCGACCGGCGATCATGTCCGCCTGCAGTTGGCCGAGGTGCCCGGGTCTTCGAACCACCCACTCACACTCGATGGGCAAATGACCTCCGAATCGGCCCATTTCCGACATCGAGTGTGAGCTCACGGTTCACACCACCGGCATCCAGTGGCCGTGCGGCACCTCGGTGGGCTCCCGGGCGAGCGTTCCGAAACCGCGGAAGGGGCCCCGCACCTTGGATGTGGTGCGGGGCCCCTTCGCTGCAGCTGGGACGGACGCTCAGGCCTTCTTCATCGTGCCCGTCTCGGTGAGGCGGGTGTGGAAGTCGAAGGCGTGCGCCAAGTCGTGGGGCGTCTGGTGCGTGCCGCACTTGGCCGCCGCCTGGTCGACGTACTCCTGCAGGAGCGGACGGTAGTCCGGGTGCGCGATCCCGATCATCTTCTCGACACGCTGCTTGGGCGCGAGGCCGCGCAGGTCGGCGTAGCCGTACTCGGTGATGACGACCATGACGTCGTGTTCCGTGTGGTCGATGTGCGACGCGAACGGGACGATCGCCGAGATGGCGCCGTTCTTCGCCTCCGAGGGAGTGATGAACGACGAGATCGCGCCGTTGCGGGTGAAATCGCCCGAGCCGCCGATGCCGTTCATCATGCGGGTGCCGGAGACGTTCGTCGAGTTGACGTTGCCGTAGATGTCGGCCTCGATGAGGCCGTTGGTGGCGATGAGTGCGAGTCGACGGATCACCTCGGGGTGGTTCGACACCTGCTGCGGACGCATGACGATGTGCTTGCGGTAGAAGGCCGCGTTGTCGTTCATCTTGTGGGCGTACTCCGGCGACAGCGAGAAGGAGGTCGCGGAGGCGACGGTCATCTTGCCGGCGTCGATGAGGTCGATCATGCCGTCCTGGATGACCTCGGTGTAGGCCTGGATGTTCTCGAACTTGGAGTCGAGCAGACCCGCCATCACCGCGTTCGGGACGTTGCCGACGCCCGACTGCATCACATACTGGTCGTAGGCGAGCCGGCCAGCGGCGACCTCACCCTCGAGGAAATCGAGGAAGTGCCCGGCGATCTGCTTCGAGATGTCGTCGAGCGGCTTGAACGGCGCATTGCGGTCGGGGGCGTCGGTCTCGACGACGGCCACCACCTTGGACAGGTCGATGTCGATGTAGGGGTTGCCGATGCGGTCGCCGGCGGCGGTGATCGGGATGGGCTTGCGGCCGGGCGTCGGGCCGATGCGGTAGATGTCGGCCATGCCCTCCAGGTCCGCGGACTGCCACGAGTTGACCTCGACGATGATGCGCTCGGCGGTGTCGAGGTACTCGACGTTGTTGCCGACGCCGGAGGAGGGGATGAGGTTGCCGTCGGCGTCGATGCGGGTGGCCTCGACGATCGCGACGTCGAGCTTGCCGAAGTAGCCGCGGCGGACTTGCCAACCCGAGTGCGACAGGTGCACGTCGGAGTAGAGGATCTTGCCGTCGTTGATGGCCTTGCGCATCACCGGATCGGACTGGTAGGGCGAGCGGAAGCGGACGGCGTCGGCCTCGGCCAGCACACCGTCGCAGTCGGGCGCGGTGGAGGCGCCGGTGAAGACGTCGATCTGGAACGGACGGCCTGCCTCGTGCTCGGCCTTCGCGCGGTTCGCGATCGCGGTCGGCAGCGCCTTGGGGTACGCGGCTCCGGTGAAGCCGGAAAGACCGACGCGATCACCGTGATTGACGAACTGGGCCGCCTCCTCGGCGGACATGACCTTGCCGCGCAGTTCGGCGTTGTCGATACGGGACATCTACTTCTCCTTGTTCGGGTCCAAGTGGAGGAACTCGCTCCACTGCGAGTCGTCGGACGTGGGAACCGTATACGGCTTGCGCACAGTGTGGCACGAAATCCGCCCAAGCAACACCCCTTCCACGGCCGAATTCGACCGATGTGGGAGGTTCCCGCCTGCGTTCAACACGTAGTCGATCGTAGCGCCACCCGCTTGGCGCCCGACGGACACCCGCGGCACCCGATCCCCGGCGCGAGGGGCCGACGCAAGCCGGGCGCCGTCGACCGCCTAGGCTGGAGAGCATGCGCGCCATCATCGTGAATGAAGATTCGGTCGGCCTCCAGGAGCTCGACGAGGGATTCCTGCCCGACGAGCCGGTCACCGTCGACGTCCACTACTCCGATCTCAACTACAAGGACGCACTCGCCGTCACCGGGCGCCCGGGCGTGGTGCGCCAGCGCCCGCTGATCGCGGGCATCGACCTCGTGGGCACGGTGCGCACCTCCAGCGACGAGCGCTTCACCCCGGGGCAGTGGATCGTCCTCAACGGGGCGGGCCTGTCCGAGACGCGCCACGGCGGCTACACCACGCTCGCCCACATCGACCCGAGCCTTGCCGTCGCGCTCCCCGAAGGCTTCTCCCCCACCGACGCGGCAGCGCTGGGCACGGCCGGCTACACGGCGGCGCTCGCGGTGCTGCGCCTGGTCATGGAAGGGTGCACGCCCGATCAGGGCCCGGTGCTCGTCACGGGCGCCACCGGGGGCGTCGGGTCGGTCGCGACGATGCTGCTCGCCTCCGCCGGGTTCGAGGTGGCAGCGCTGACCGGCAGGGCCGACGAGTTCGGCGACTACCTGCGCTCGCTGGGCGCGCAGCAGGTGGTGGGGCGCGACGAATTCGGCGCCACCGGCCGGCCGCTGCAGAAGGCCCTCTACGCGGGCGTGGTCGACTCCGTCGGTGGGGTCGTGCTCGCCAACGCCATCGCGCGCACCATCCCCGGGGGCACCGTCGCGGCCTGCGGCCTCGCCGGCTCCGCGGATCTGCCGGCCAGCGTGATGCCGTTCATCCTGCGCGGCGTCACGCTCGCCGGCATCGACTCCGTCTGGGCCGACGCCGACGACCGCGCCGACGCGTGGCGGGTGCTCGACCGGGGCGTGGACCGCGGCCTCCTGTCGGCGATGACACGCACGATCGGGCTCGACGACGTGATCGCAGCCGGCCAGCAACTCCTCGACGGCAGGCTGCACGGCCGCACGCTCGTCGAGGTGCGCTGAGCACTCGCGCGCAGGCGCCCCGCGCCAGTCGCCGCCCATGGCGCGGTCCCCCGCAACGTGCTGGTGGAGGCCACGACGTGTGACGCCGCTGACGCGAGTGTCGCCGACTGGTCCCCCACTACGATGGGGCGCGTGGCGAGAAGCGAAGTGTGGAGCAGCCCGAGGGCGCTCGCGTTGTGGGTGATGACCGCGGTCGTCATCTTCCTGCTGATTCCCGCCGGGGCCGCCGTCGGCGTGGCCTGGTGGAGCCACGCCCATCCGGGGGCCGTCGTCGAGGCGGAACCCCTCGACGTGCCACCGTACTTCTGGTACGCCATCGCCGGGCTGGCCGTCGGGTTCGCCGCGGCGCTGCTGATCTGCCGGCTCCTGCGGTTCGGCTACCTGTGGCTGGGCCTGTCGATCCTTCTCGCCGGGCCGCTGTTGTGGCTGGCGACATGGGTCCCGTCGCAGGCCGCGATGACGGTGGCCGTGCTCGCCGCCCCCGTCATCGGTGCGCTGCTGCGCCCGCCGGGGCCCGTCGTCGACGACGAGTAGGCCCGGCGTCGCGGGGGGCCTGGCTCATTTCGCGATCCCGGCCTCCTGCAGGAACGTCCGCATCCGCTGCATGGCCGCCTCGTCGACGGCGACGCTCACCGCGCCCGACGGGTCCAGCCACAGCTTCGTCGTCGCCTCCAGCACGGCCTCCGCGTTGGCCCGCTGCGCCGCGTCCGCCAGCGCGGGCACCTGCTGCGCCGTCGCCCGCAGCGCGGCCTCCGGGTCGGCGATCACCCGCTCCTCCGCGGCGCGCATGCCCTCGACGACCCGCTGCAGCGCCTCCTCGTCGGCGCGGGCCTGCGTGGTGATGAGGCTCGGCCCGACGAGCACCGCCTCGTCGGCGATGGGCAACGACGTCACGGCGAAGGACTGTTGCTGGAACTGCACCAGCTCGTTGTTGCGAAACCCGACCACCGCATCCACCTTTCCCGTGGTGAGCGCAGCCACGGACGTGTAGCCGATCTCCACCAGGCGGACGTCCTCCTCCGTCAGCCCCGCACTGGCCAGTGCGGCTAGGGCGGCGTAGTAGCTGGACCCGTAACGGCCCGGGATGCCCAGCCGCTTGCCGCGAAGGTCCCCGAGGCCTGCCGCGGTGCCGGCGATCATCACCTCGGCCGGGTACTGCTGGTAGGCGGTGGCGATCGTCGCGAGACCACCGGCGACCACGGCCTCGTCGGCCGACGCGAACACGACGTCCTCGCGCCCGAGCTGGAGCGCCTCGAACAGCCCCTCCTGTTCGCCGTGGTGGCGCAGGGTCACGTCGACGTCGCCGAAGAGCCCCTCCTGCACTCCGAGGTAGAAGGCGCAGAACTGCACGTTGGGGATGTAGGTGAGCCCGACGGTCACCCTCGGCCGATCCGGGGCCGGCGTTCGCGTGCCTGCGCTGGTGGACGTGGTGCCGGGCGACTGGGGCGCGCAGCCGGCCGCGAGTGCGGCGGCGAACAGGGCGATGGTGGTGCGGCGGTTGGTGATCATCGGTCTTCTCCTTCGACCATGGCGTGCGCCGCGCGTTCACCCCACGCGACGAGGGCGTACAGCGCCATGGCCACCGCGGAGATCCATGCGATGACGGTGAACACCCCGACGGTGTCGGAGGCTTGGCGCGAGAGGGTCAGGAGTGTTCCGAGGCCCTCACCACCCATGACGAATTCGCCGACGACCGCACCGGTCATCCCGAGCACCGCACCGGCGCGCACGCCGGCCAGCAGCGCCGGCGCGACCATCGGGAACTCGACGAAGCACAGCCGCTGCCAGCCGTCGGCGCCGTCGAGGGCCGCCTGTTCGAGCACCACCGGATCGAGGTGCCGGAAGCCGACGATCGCCGTCGTCACCATCGGGAAGAACGCGACGATGGCGCACAGCACCGCGATGGGCACGAGGCCGTAGCCGAGCCACAGCACGAGCAGCGGCGCGATCGCCACCAGCGGCACCGTCTGCGACAGCGCCACGAATGGCTCCACGATGGCGGCCACCGGGCGCGAGTGCGTCACGGCCACCGACAGCAGCAGCGACGTGACCAGTGCGATGCCGACGCCCGCGAGGGCGGGGGCGATCGTGGGCCACACGTACATGCCCGCCACGCCGGAGACGACCTGCTGGCCGAGCCGGTGCGCGACGGCGATGGGGCTGGGAAGCAGCAGCGGTGGCAGGAAAAGACTGGCCAGCCACCACAACACCACGGCCGCCAGCGCGGCCACCGTGGGCGCGACGTAGCGCTCGACCGGCGTCGATGGGCGGGCGCGGGAGGGGAAGGCACTCCAGAATCGCTGGTGCGCTGCCACTCGCGTGTCCTTTCATCCGACACCGGGGCAGCGCACGACGACGTCACTGGACGCGACGACGTCGCTCGCGTTCCTCCCATCCAGACTTTGACTGTCGGCCTCGGACTTCCACCGAGTCAACCTCTTGCAGCACGCTGCGCGAGGGTCGCGGGCTCTCACCGCCGGTTCGGACTTTCACCGACCCCGGAACACTTGCAGCCCACCCTAGCACCCTGCCGTGCGGGGGCTGCGACGGGTCCCCTCAGTCCTCGCCCCAGAACAGTCGCGCGACGACGCCCGATGCGAGCCGGGCGTGCCGACGGGTCTCCTCGCCGAGCTGCGTGATCGGCCCCTCGCGGCGCAGCAGGGCCTGCATCGAGGCGAGGTCGCGCGGGTCCGTGGGCAGCGTGTCCGACGAGCGGCCACGCACCAGCATGATCGCGTCGCGCACGAGGCTCGCGTGCCGCCAGGCGTCGTGCAGGGCGCGGGCGTCGTCGTCGCCGACGAGGCCGGCCTCGCGCGCCGCCTCGAGGGCGCCGAGCGTCGACGTGGTGCGCAGGCCCGGCACCTCGTGGGCGTGCTGGAGTTGGATGAGCTGCACGGTCCACTCGATGTCGGAGAGCCCGCCGGGGCCGAGCTTCAGGTGGCGGCTCCGGTCGGCGCCGCGCGGGATGCGCTCCTTCTCCATGCGCGACTTCAGCCGCCGGATCTCCATCACCTGCTGGTCGGTGAGGCCGCCTGCCGGGTAGCGGTACGGGTCCGCGTCGGCGAGGACTGCCTCGACGAGGTGCGGCGCGCCGGCGCCGAGCCGGCCGCGCAGCAGCATCTGCCGCTCCCAGGTGGCCGCCCACTTCTCGTAGTAGGCGCGGTAGGACGCCACGGTGCGCACCTGTGGGCCGCCCTTGCCCTCGGGGCGCAGATCGGAGTCGAGGACGAGCGGCTGGTCCGGGCCGGGTTGGCCGACGATCTGCGCCACGCGCCGGACGAGCCGGGTGGCGGCATCTTGGCCGGGGCCGTCGGTGCCGTCGGGTACGACGAACATGCAGTCCAGGTCCGACGAGTACGCCATCTCGCGTCCGCCCCATCGGCCGAGCGCCACCACCCCCACCTCGGGGGCATCGATCTCGCGTCGTGCGATGTCGAAGGCCACCTCGACGAACGCGTCCGCGAGGTCGGACAGTGCGCGGCCGCAGGTTTCGATGTCGACCCCACCCAGCACGTCGACGAGCGCGATCCGACAGAGCTCGTTGCGGCGCAACGTCCGCACGGAGTCGACGGCGCGCTCGACGTCGTGATGCCGGTGGGCGGCCATGCGCATCGCGTCGACGAGGTCCTGCCGTCGGCGGGGCCGAAGTTCGTCGTCGGAGGCGAGCAGCCGCACCGTCTCCGGTGAGCGCATGAGCAGGTCGACGGTGAATCGGCTCGTCGAGGCGACGGTGGCGAGTCGCTTGGCCATGTAGCCCTCGTCGCGCATGGCCCGCAGGTACCAGCTCGATTCTCCGAGTGCCTCCGAGAGCTGGCGAAACGCCAGGAGGCCGAAGTCGGGGTTCGGACCGTCGGCGATCCATTCGAGCATGGCCGGCATGAGCTGCCGACGGATGCCCGCGGCCCGCGAGGTGCCCTGGGTGAGCGCCTCCATGTGCACCAGCGCCGTGCGCGGGTCGAGGAAGCCGAGCGCCAGGAGGCGTTCGACGGCGGCGTCGCGGCTCAGCAGCGACTCGGCGGGCACCCCCGCGACGACATCGAGCAGCGGCGAGAAGAAGATGCGCTGGCGCAGCCGACGCACGTCGCGCCGGCCGCTGCGCCAGCACTCGTCGACGTCCGCCACCCTGGCGGTGCGGGCCAACTCCCTTAGCTGCTGGTCCTCCTCCGGCAGGAGGTGGGTGCGCCGCAGTCGTGCGAGCTGGACGCGGTGCTCGAGCACGCGCTGGCTGCGATAGTGGCCGGCGAGAGCGGCGCCGTCGCTGCGCCCGATGTAGCCGCCAGCGACGAGCGCGCGCAGCGACGGGAGGGTGCCGCGCAGCCGGAGGGTCTCGTCGGCGCCGCCGTGAACGAGCTGGAGGAGCTGGACCGAGAATTCGGTGTCGCGCAGCCCGCCGGCTGCGAGCTTGATCTCGCGGTCGGCCTGGGCGGCGGGGATGAGCGAGATGACCCGCTCGCGCATGGCGCGCATCTCCGGCAGGAAGCCCTCGGCGTGGGCCACGCTCCACACCTTGGGCGCGAGCATGTCGACGAAGCCCTGCCCGAGCTCGAGGTCGCCGGCGACGGGGCGGGCCTTCAGCATGGCCTGGAACTCCCAATTCTTCGCCCATTTGTCGTAGTAGGCGCGGCATGAGGCGAGCGTGCGCACCAGCGGGCCGGCCTTGCCCTCCGGGCGCAGCGCGGCGTCCAGCGTCCAGATCGTGCCCGCCTTCGTATGCGCGGAGCAGATGCGCGCCTGGGCGGCCGCCAGGCGCGTGCCGATCGCGATCGCCCTCGACGGGTCGGCGCCGGCGTCGACGGGCTCGGCCACGTAGATGACGTCCACGTCGGAGAGGTAGTTGAGCTCCTGGGCGCCCGTCTTGCCGAGCGCCAACACCGCGAAGCGGGCCTCCCGCCAGTCGGGCACCTCCGCGCGCGCCAGCGCCAGCGAGGTGCGCAGCACCTGGTCGGCGACGTGGCTCAGCTCCGTGGCGATCCCCTCGACGATCGCCGCCGGATCCGGGGAGCTCAGGTCCCTCGCCGCGATGAGCGTGATCGCCGCCCGGTTGGCCTCCCGCAGCGCGTCTGCGGACTCGTGGCATTCCCCGTCCTCGATCGGCAGTCTGGCCTCGAAGAACTCCCGCCAGCCGTCGGCGTCGCGTTCGCGCGGCTCCTCGGCGAGCAGCCGCACGAGCTCCGGCGCGCGCCCCATGGCCTGCCCGAGCACCGACGACGCCCCCGCCACGAGCAGCACCCGCCGCAGCCATGCGGGCGAGGCGAGCACGTCGCCCAGGAGTCCGCAGCCGCGGATCTGGTCGAGGGTTTCGAGGGCCTGGAAGCGGTCGCCCACCTCCTCGAACGCGCCAAGGTCGAGCGAGGCCTGCTCGTTTGGGCTCCACGACTCCCAAATCCTGGCGGCGGTCGCGGCCTGCGCGAAGCCGCGCCGCGCGAACTGCGCATGCGCCGACTGCACCCTCGTCATGGGCAGAGTCTATGCCCCGCCGCCGGTAGGATCGGGGCATGTTCCGCCCGAGCCCCGCCGTCGTCGCAGCGCTGCGCGGGCTCGTCGACGACGATGCCCTCGCCCTCGCGCTGGGAGCGCGGCGCCCCGACCTGACCGGGCTCCTGCTGGGCGCGGCCCGCGACCACGCAGCCCTGCCGCCGGTGCTCGTCGGCGCTGCCTGCCGGGCGGCCTGCGGGTTGCTGGGCGAGCGTCACGGGGGCCATTCGATCGAGCTGCGCGTACCGCCGTATGCGGCGGTGCAGCTCGGCTTCGGCACGGGCCCCAAGCACACGCGCGGCACCCCACCCAACGTGGTGGAGACGGACCCGACGACGTTCCTCGCCCTCGTCACGGGGAGGCTCACGTGGGCCGAGGCGAACGTGCGCTCCAGCGGCGCCCATGCCGACGAGGTGGCGCAGGTGTTTCCGCTGGTGTGAGCTCACATGAGGCCGATGTGGCGCTCGATCTCCCAGGGTGTCGTCTGGCGACGGTAGGCCTCGAACTCGGCGTGCTTGTTGCGCAGGAAGTGCTCGAAGACGTGCTCGCCCAAGGTGTCGGCGACGAGCTCCGACGCCTCCATGACGCGCAGCGCGGTGTCGAGGTTCTGCGGCAGCTCCGTGATCCCGATGGCGCGGCGCTCCCGCGGCGACAGGTCGGTCACCGCCTCCTCGGCCTCGGGCGGCAGGGGGTACTCCTCCTCGATGCCCTTCAGCCCGGCCCGCAGGAGGCACGCGAACGCGAGGTAGGGGTTGACTCCCGAGTCGAGCGCCCGGTACTCGATGCGCGCGCTGCCCTGCTTGCCGGGCGTCCACTGCGGCACGCGGATCAGGGCCGAGCGGTTGCTGCGCCCCCACGAGACGAACGCGGGTGCCTCGTCGCCGGCGGCGAGGCGCTTGTAGGAGTTGACCCACTGGTTGGTCACGGCGGTGAACTCCGGCGCGTGCCTGAGCAGACCCGCGATGAAGTGCTTCGCCGTCCGGGAGAGCTGGTACTCGTCGGCGGCGTCGTAGAAGGCGTTGCGGTCGCCCTCGAACAGCGACAGGTGCGAGTGCATGCCCGAGCCCGGGAATTGCGTGAACGGCTTCGGCATGAACGTCGCGTGCACGCCCTGCGTGACCGCGGACTCCCGCACGACGACGCGGAACGTCATGATGTTGTCCGCCATCGTGAGCGCGTCGGCGTAGCGCAGATCGATCTCGTGCTGTCCCGGTGCGCCCTCGTGGTGGCTGAACTCGACGGAGATGCCCATCTGCTCGAGGCACAGGATCGCGTCGCGGCGGAAGTCGGTGCCGTGGCCGAGCGTGGTGTGGTCGAAGTAGCCGCCGTTGTCCAGCGGCACCGGCGGGTGGAGCTGGCTCAGCAGGAAGAACTCGATCTCCGGATGCACCTGCAGCGTGAACCCGGCCTGAGCAGCCTTGTCGACGGCGCGTTTGAGGACGTAGCGCGGGTCGGCGAAGCTCGGCGAGCCGTCGCGCAGCCGGATGTCGCAGAACATGCGCGCGGTGGTCATGTCGCCCGAGTCGCGCCACGGGAGGATCTGGAAGGTCGACGGGTCGGGGTGGGCCACCATGTCCGCCTCGAACACGCGGGCGAAGCCCTCGATGGCGGAGCCGTCGAAGCCCACCCCCTCGACGAGCGCCCCCTCCACCTCCGCGGGTGCGATGGCGACGGACTTCAGGTTGCCCAGCACGTCGGAGAACCAGAGCCGCACGAAGCGGACGTTGTGCTCCTCGATGGTGCGGAAGACGTGGTCGGAGAGGCTGTCCATGGCACCAGTGTGCCGCAGGGGCGGAAGCTCGGGCGGGACGTCTACACTTCGCAGCATGAGTCAGCCCGGCTGGTACCCCGATCCCAGGGGCGGCAACGAGCCCGCCTACTGGGACGGCACCCGTTGGGTGGACCAGCCCGCGCGGCGGTCGTCGCCGATCGGCTGGGTGGTGGCGGGGCTGCTGCTGATCGGCACCCTCGTGCTGGTGATGATCCTGCAGCCGACGGGGTTCCTCGGCGCCGCCAGCCCTGGCGTCGAGGACTCGCGCAGCGCGCGCCCGACGGTGCGCCCCTGGGACGAACGCACGGCCGACCCGTCGGAGCCTCAGTCCGAGGACACCGGCGATTCGGGCGATCCCACGCAGTGCCCAGACGTGGGCATCCCCCACAGCACCGTCGACGCGGATGGGCGCATGCACGCAGGGGGGCTGTCCATCGTCGCGCCCATGACGCCCGACTGGATCGGGTCGAGCACGTTCATGCCGTGGATGTCCGAGCAGAATTCCAGGGTGCGCCCGGTCGCCGAGGGCTGGGTGGCGTCGGTCGACGTCGGCAGCGTGCGCGCCGTCGACGGGTTCACCTCGCCGCAGCAGGCCGTCAAGGCGATGCTGAGCTGCATGGCGTCGTCGTGGATGTACCAGGGCTACACGGGCCACGAGGTGCTGGTGAGCGAGGCGGACAGCCTCGACGGGCATCCCGGCTGGTACCTCAAGGCGAACGTGTACGTCGATCGCCCCGACGGGATCAAGGGCGACGTCCTCGACATCTGGATCTACGATCTGGGGCGCGACGGCGAGCTGGGCGTGGTCGTCGGGTGCGCGACCATCGACCACGAGCCGTCGATCCGCGAGGTCGGGGAGGCGGTGTCCACCCGTCGGGTGGACTGATCCGCAGCGTCGGGCGCCGGCGGCGTGACGCAGTCCGCGGTCTGCGGGGTAGGCTCGAGGCGTGAGCATCGTTACCCCGCACAAGATCAGCCCCGTCCGCCACGTGCCCGCCTCCATCGTGCGGCCGCCCTACGTCGGCAAGCCGGGGCCCGACCCGTACCGCGGTTCCGACGTGCAGACCCCGGACGTGATCGAGCGGATGCGGCACGTCGGGCAGATCGCGGCGAGCGCGATGCACGAGGCCGGCAAGGCCGTCGCCCCCGGCGTCACCACCGACGAGCTCGACCGCATCGCGCACGAGTACATGCTCGACCACGGCGCCTACCCGTCATCGCTGGGCTACCGCGGGTTCCCGAAATCGGTGTGCACGTCGGTCAACGAGGTCATCTGCCACGGCATCCCCGATGCGCGGCCGCTCGAGGACGGCGACATCGTGAAGATCGACTGCACCGCCTACAAGGACGGCGTCCACGGCGACAACTGCTACACGTTCCTGTGCGGGGAGGTGGCCGACGACAAGCGCCTGCTCGTCGAGCGCACGCAGGAGGCCCTCAACCGCGCCATCAAGGCCGTCCGTCCCGGGCGACCCATCTCGGTGATCGGGCGCGTGATCGAAAGCTACGCCAAGCGGTTCGGCTACGGCGTCGTGCGCGACTACACCGGCCATGGAGTGCACACCGCCTTCCACTCGGGCCTCGTCATCCTGCACTACGACGAGCCCCGCATCGACACCCGCATCGAGAAGGGCATGACCTTCACCATCGAGCCCATGCTCACGCTGGGCAATCAGGAGTCCGAGGTGTGGGACGACCAGTGGACGGTCACCACCTTGGACAAGTCGTGGTGCGCGCAGTTCGAGCAGACGATCGTCGTCACCGACGACGGCGCCGAAATCCTCACGGTGCCGACCAACCTGGGCTGAGCGCCGGCCTGGCGAACGCACCGTGCGCTGGTTCTGCGCACTGGCGAGGCGGACAACCAGACAAAGCGCCTAGCCGGAGCACAATAGGTGGACGAGCCGGCCTGTAAGCCGGGTACCGGGCGGATTCGATGTTGCAGCCCTAGTCACGGCCCAGTTTGACTGCTCCCGTGTGCGCTATCGTGCGCTGAGGATGCCGGCAATCGACGCGGCGACCGTCTCCATCGATGCCTCGTCTCCCGGCCACAGGTGGGCGTACGTCGACAGCGTCTCCGTCACGTCCCTGTGACCGAGCCGTGCTGCGACGGCCACCACGGACATACCGGCCGCGATCAGCTTCGACGCGTGGTAGTGGCGTAGCTGATGCCAGGACTGTCCGCGCTGCCCGCCGATTTCGTGCCGGTATCGCGCCCACACGTCCTGCCGGAGGGCGCGATCCATCGGCCTTCCGCGCGGCGAGACGAACACCAGCCCGGCAGGCCCTTCGCCGTACCGCTCGCGGTGGGCGACCAGTCGGGCAATGACGTCCGGGCCGACGCCGACGGTGCGGAAGCCGGCCTTTGATTTCGGCGGCCCGAATACTGGGCTGCCTGCGTCGACGGCGAGGAGCTGCCGGTCGACGCGCACGCTCGTGTCGGTGATGCGGTCCCATGTGAGTCCTGCCAGCTCGCCGGGGCGTAGGCCGGATGTGGCGCCGAGCAGCACCATCGACTGCACTCGGTCGGGCATGACGCGCAGCAGTGTGCGGACCTGCTCGTCGGTGAGTGGGATGATGCGCTCTTCGCTGGCGCGCGGCAGCTTCACCCCGACAGTGGGGATGCTGTCGATCAGGCCGTCCATGTGCGCGGTGGTGAGGATGCCGCGCAGGTGGGACCATGCGACCCGCACGGAGGCTGGCGAGTAGGAGGCGGCGAGGTCATTGGCGACGGCCTGCAGCATGGGGCGGGTGATGTCTCCGAGCGCAACCCCCGCGAGGGCGGGTTTCAGCATGCGGTCGATCTTCGACTGCGCGGCGTCGCGTGACTGCGGCCGCATCTGGTGTTGGGCGCGGACCCACTCGTCTGCTGCGGCGTCGAAGGCGACCCGTGGGGCGACGAGCTGGCGCTCGGTTTGGGCTCGGGCGACCCAGAGGTCGGCGGCGCGTCGCGTCTCATGGGTCGAGGTGGCGCGGCTGCCGTCGGGGCGTATGACGACCGCCTGCCACCGTTTCCCCTTGCCCCAGCGTGGGCCGTGGATGCGGCGCCCGCCATTGGGGCTGCGTATGGTCCAGAGGTCGCGGACGTGCCCGCTCACCGCTGGATCTTCGCGACGCCGATGATGTCGCCTGCGGAGATGCTCGCCGTGCAGGTGAAGGTGTGGATCGCGGTGCCGCCGAAGCTGTTCTCGGCGCGCACGGTGCCGCCGCCGACGTAGGTGTCCCCCTCGGCACGGTAGGTCTCGTCACTGAATGTCGCGCTGTCGGGATTTTTGAGCTGCTGCTTGACTGCGGTGCGGCAGATGGCGCGGGCGTTGGTCTCGGTGAGTTGGCGGCCGTCGCTGCTGCCCTGGGCGGCGTTGATCGCCCACATGGCGAGGAGTATGACGCCGACGAGCCCGAAGGCGGCCCAGCCGGCGGCCTTGGAGTCGAGGAAGGTGCGGATGTTTCTGGCGTTCATGCTGCGATCCCATCGGTGAGATGTTCGGCGCGGGCTTGGAGGTAGGCGCGCTCTGAGGGGTGTAGGTGCTGGAGTCTGGCCCTGAGTAGGTCGTCGGTGACCCACAGGGTGTCGGCGGCGTCCCACGGGGTGCCTGCGGCGAGGGCGTCGGCGATTCGGCTGATGTCGGGGAGCATGATGCGGGCGGTTTCGCGGCGCACCGCCTCCTCAACGGATTCCGGCTGATGGCCTCGGTGCTTGTGGCGGATATGGATGAGTTCGTGCATGAGGGTGCATCGGCGCTCGCGCTGCGTGAGCCGGTCGGAGAGCCAGATCGTCGAGTGCCCGTCGGTGAGTCCTCGGATGCCGGGCGGGAGGCTGGTGATGTGGAGGCGAATGTCGGGATGGGCGGCGAGTGCCGCCCATGGGTCAGGCTGGGTCGTCGTGCTCATGCTGCGCCTCGAAGCGCTCTCGGTCGGTGGGCTGGCTGGTGCGGTCGGCGGCAAGCGCGAGGGCGTCGGGGTGCGTGGCGGCCAGCTCGGCGGCTTCGTCGAGGAGTGGGCCTGCGTCGATGCCGAGCGCCTCGCAGAGGGCGAGGTATGCCTCGATTGTGATCGACTGCTCGCCCTTGAGGCAGTAGACGACGGTGGAGCGGGCTAGCCCTGTGGTGTCGGTGACCTGGTCGATTGTGAGTCCGAGGCGTGCTCGTTGGGCTCGCAGTTCGGCGGCTATGTGCCGCGTGGCTGGCCCGATCGCTGGCTTCCGTCCCATAGGTCAAGCGTAGCAAATACGACGGTCGGCGTGAATGTTGTCGAAATAGTCGATTCCGGCTTGCAAGGGTCGTAAATACGACTATACTGGGGGGCATGGAAACCACAGCACGAGCACAGGCGGCGGCGGAGGTACGTGCTGCCGTCGCACGTCACGGGATCGGGATCGGCGAACTGGCCGACGCGGTCGGCATGAACCGCGACGTGCTGGGGCGCAAACTCGGCGGGGTCTCCCCGCTCGGGATCGAGGAGCTGGTGCTCATCGCGCGGGCCCTCGATGTTCCCCCATCCACCCTCGTCAACGCGGCGCTGCTTGCAGCCGCCGCCTGACATGAAAGCGGCCCCCGCCGTTACCGCGACGAGGGCCATCGACCCCACAGAAAGGGACCAATCACATGACCCAGCATATCGCACCACAGGACTCGCCGCGCAGGGCGGCGCCATGGGCGCCATGGAGCATCCTGCGCCAGCCCGCAACCCCGAGGAGGGCCGCGAGGTGAGGTCAAGTCTCGAGTTTCACACGGACATCGAACCCGTGGCGGCCGTCACCAACTCCGGGAAGCCGTTCATCGCGCGTCGGGCGGCCTACACGGCATCGACCAGCGCAGAGTCCGTGACGTTCGAGGTCGCCCTGATCGGCCATGGGAAGGCCTCGTTCGCATACAGCACCGCCAACGGCGAGCCGAGCCCGCGACTGCGCTGGCCGGAGACCCAAGCCCCGCCCCCGCCCGCATGGTTCGTGGTCGCGGCGCAGGAGCTCATCCGTGACCACGCCGCGCGGGAGGTGGCGGCATGAGCGGGGACCTCACTGTCGCGGAGGTGGCCCGCGCGCTCGGATGCAGCGAGCCGAAGGTGCGGCGCCTGATCCGCAGCGGCCAGCTCTCCGCGACGAACACTGCGGCCACGAGCGGCCGCCCGACGTACACCGTCAGCAGGAGCGCGCTCGCCGCGTTCAAGCGCGCCAGGAAGGTGGTGGCAGCATGAGCACGACCGGGAAGCTCGCGGAGGCGCTGGCCGCAGTGCAGGCCGAGTTGCCGAGCATCGCGAAGACAAAGACGGCGCGCTCCCGCAGCTACAGCTACTCGTATGCGGACCTCGCAGCGGTGTCCTCGACGGTGATGCCGCTGCTCGCTAGGCATGGGCTAGCGTTCTCCGTCTGTCCGCAGGTGCGGGACACGGGGCCTGTACTGGTCGGCCTGCTGCTGCACTCCTCCGGGGAGTCGCTGACCGGCGAGCTGCCGATGATCGGCGTGCAGGATGCCCAGTCGCTGGGGTCGGCGATCACCTACGGGCGCCGGTATCTGCTCGGCGCGATGACGGGTGCTGTCACCGATGACGACGAGGACGGGCAGATCGCGACACAGGCGGCGCACAGGCCGCACGTCGACGAGGGCGCCAGGGCTGCGCTCCTGAAGCGGCTCGCAGCCGCCGTCCAGGATATGCCGGCCATGGCCGCATGGTGGGAGCGCACGCACGGGCACCGTATCGGCGAGACGACCGACCTGCGCGCACTGGCCGAGCTGGTCGAGAGCGCGGAAGCGCGCACCAAGGGGGATGGCGATGTCGCGGCGTGAGCGGTGGCTGCACTTCGCGCGCCTGTGGGGCTCCATCGCGGTCTCGGCCGCCATGGTCACCGTGGGCGTCCTCATGAACACGGATTGGTGGCCGTGGTGATGGCCACAGGGAGGAGGGTGTGATGCTGCCTCGCATCACTGTGATCGGGCGACTGACCCGAGATCCGGAGTTGCGGTTCACGGAGTCTGGCGCAGCCGTCTGCGGGCTGTCGGTCGCGTGCAACCACCGCGTGAAGCGCGGCGACCGGTGGGAGGATGCGGAGCCGACGTACGTCGACGCTGCCGCATTCGGTGGCTTGGCTGAGGCGCTCGCCGAGCGTCTGCGCAAGGGCGACGCGGTCATGCTGGCCGGCACGCTCGAGCAGGAGCGGTGGACAGGCAGGGACGGGTCGACGCGCAGCCGGACGAAGGTGCGGGTCGAGGACGCTGGGAGTGTGATCCTTCCCGTGCGCCGCGACAGCGGCGGGACGGCCAGCCAGCCCCGACAGCGGCCTACCGACCCGTGGCAGGCCGCGCCCGGAAACGACCAGCCCCCGTTCTGACATGCCTCGCATTCGCACGATCAAGCCCGAGTTCTGGGACTCGCCGAGCACGGCGAAGGCCGGCCCGTGGGCGCGCCTGGCGTTCATCGCCATGTGGAACTGGGCTGACGATTTCGGACGCGGCACCGCCAATCTGAAGGAGCTCGAGGGCTTCATCTTCCCGAACGACAGCGCCTTCACCGACAGGAGCGGAAATACCGTGCATTTCAGCGACATCGTAGCGGAGGTTTCTGAGTGCTTCGGCGTGGTGTTCTACGAGGTCGACGGGCGCCATTTCTACGCGATTCCGTCGTGGGACAGGCATCAGCGCAACGAGCGCCGCGCGAAGGTGTCGCGGTTCCCTGCACCGCCCACCAATCGCGACGTGGCTACGCCAAACGCGCCTGTAGCGGAAATACCGTGCATCTCCGCGACGCAGGAGCGGAAGCACCGCGATGTTCCGGCCTTGGAACAGGGGAACAGGGGAACAGGGGAACAGCCTTCTTTGGGCCCCCTTGTTGCGCAGGCGCCGTCTACCCCAGATCCGATGGACAGCGCCGACGGCACGCCGTCGTCGCCGAAGCGAGCGAGTCGTCTCCCCGACGGCTGGCAGCCCTCGCGTACCCCTGGGAACGAGAAGGCCGAGTCGGGTCACAGCCCCGAGTGGCTGCGTCGCGAGCTCGCACGGTTCCGCGACTACTGGGCTGGCGTATCAGGCCAGCGTGGGAGGAAGCTCGACTGGGATGCGACGTGGCGGAACTGGCTCCGCAATGCCGAGGACAGGCAGGCCGCACCGCAGCAGGCGACCAGCCGGCGCGCAGGTGACCTCACCGGCGCGGACTGGGATCGCATGATGGCCGAGGCGACCGCACGCGACATCGCGGACGGGCGGCTGATCGCATGATCCGATCCGATGCGCTCCGCGTGATGCGGAAGATCGCCGCCTACCAGCCGAGCCTGCGACTCGACGACCTCTCCGCCGAGGCGTTCGCGGAAGCGCTCGCGCCGCATGACGTCCGGGATGCCCTGGAGGCCGTCGGGCGTCTCTGTACCGCGCCCCGCAGGGCGGGCGAGCCGTGGCTCGTCGAACTGCGCGACATCGTCACCGAGCTGGGGCGAGTCGAGCACGAGCGGGAAAGGGCGCGGATCGGGCATCTCGAACCACCGCCGGAGACCGCCGACAACCCGGCCGCCTATCAGGCGTGGCTCGCCCACGCCGCACGGCTGGCCCGCTCCCGCGACTGGGAGCAGCCAGCCCCTCTCGCGCCCGGCTCGCGGCATCCCGCGATTGCGGCGCTTACCGAAACCACCAACCTCAACCGATCAAACACACACACGAGGAACTGAGTATGAATCCGACTGACAGGCTCGCAGCCCTGAAGCTGCTCTCCGCCGCCATCGCGGCCGAGATCAAGGAGGCCGAGGCCGCAGCGCTCGACTGGATGCGTTCGACCCGCGCCAAGACCGCTGAGACCGATTGGGGCACCGTCACCCGCACGTGGCGGAAGCCGACTACCAGCGTCGACGACGACGAGGCGCTCCTCGCCTGGTTCGAGGAGCAGGCGCCGAGCGAGATCATCCGTACCGTCCGTCCGGCCGCGAAGAAGGCGTTCGTCGAGTCGTTGACGCTCGACGGCGGCTGCGTGGTCACCAAGGACGGGGAGGTCATCGACTGGGTGCACGTCAGCGAGCCCACAGAGGGGCTCATGACGCGCAACAGCGCCGAGTCCAAGGAATTAGCCACGGCGCTCCTGCGGGGCCGTCTCGCGGCGATTCTGGCGCTCCCAGCGCCGGGGGCGGAGGTGGAGTCGTGAGCGGGTACTGGTATGGGCCCCGTGATGGAGACCTGTGCAACCTCTGCGGAGGCTCTGGGGGTGGCGGCGACTACGACACGTGCTGCCCCTTCTGTCTCGGGACCGGGACGGATCGGGGGGTGTGGCGATGAACCGCGTGTCACCGTATGAGCGGCTGCGGCGCAGTGAACTGGTTCTGCGCGAAACGCGCGGTCTGACGTACGTCGAGTACCGGCTCGACCCTGAGCAGTGCGGGCACTGGAGCGACACAGAGAAGGTCGAGCTCGTCTCTGGCGGGGACCACCCCTTCGGCTACCTGGTGCGGGGATGCACCGTCAAGATCTACACCGACTAGGAGAAACACAAATGTCAACGTTCAATGATCTGATCGCCGGCTGGCACGAGGTGCCTGACGACGTGACCATCCCGGACGACTGGGATTTCATCGCTGTGTACGACGAGGGAGTGGTCAGCTACTTCCCGGCGGACTACCCCGCCATGTGGCGCGACGCTGACTGCTCTGCGGTGCGCCGGCTCACGCCCGAGCCGCTGTACGCCCTGCCGACCGAGGAGGGTATCTACCTCGACGGTGACGGGCGTGTGTGGCGCCGCCGCCAGAACCGGTGGGTGCCGCTGGCGGATGGGGGCACGGTCCCCGAGAGCGAGGTGCCGTGGATGCTCAGCCGTCTGCGCCCGTACGTCGCTCGTCCGGACGGTGATGTGTTGGACGAGTCCGATAGGCGTCCGATCGTCGACGCCGTCGACGACCGCTGGGAGGGGGGCGGCGATGAGTGAGCCGTTGACCCGCGAGGAGGCACTGAGGCGGCTCCCCGACCTGCGCGAGGCCAACCTGTACGGGGCCGACCTGTACGGGGCCGACCTGCGCGGGGCCAACCTGCGCGAGGCCAACCTGCGCGAGGCCAACCTGTGCGGGTCCGACCTGCGCGGGGCCGACCTGTACGGGG